>NZ_JADJPI010000035.1:0-1797305 GCF_016713355.1 Candidatus Flexifilum breve | reverse complement strand
AATCGACGTGTCGAACGGCGCTGCTTCCCAATTGCTGCGCGACCCAGACGCCGGATGGATGGGATGTCACGGCAAAATGGACGACGCGCCGTGAATCGAGTTCAATGATGAAGAAGACAAACAGAGTCCGGGAAACCAGAGGTCATAGGTCTGAAGAAAATCGCACGCCCAGATGTGTCAGAAGCGCGATTCCTTAGAAAGCCGCCCCACGTCTGACCAGGGTTCGAGGCGGTGGAGTTGGCCGAACTTCAGCGCGAATGTACTTGGTTATGGGCGTATTGCCGCATAAGGGATAGCCCAATTTTTGCAGTTCATCCCGAATGCGTTTTTATCCCTACAAGCGATTGTCGAGTGTCGCGGCATACATGAGCACGATCACGGCTTCAGGGACACGAGGCTGGGGCGTTCTGGCATTGGACTTGTAAACGCCAGAATAACCGGAACCTTTACGATGCCAACTAAGCAACGCGTCTGGTTTGGACAATCTTCAGTGCCTCTCGCCATCGTGGGAAATGACGCGCGAGTAAGACGAGGAGTCCGCGGTCGCGCGAAGGTAAGAACTGACGCTTAGTTTGACGTTGCAGCACGATCAACTGTTGGCGCAAAAGGCGTTTTCCACGATCAGCCCGCCGGACCTACTGCGCTGACGCTCCGCGTGCTACGCCGATGAGGTGAGGTTTGACAGGTTGGAAGCATTGCTTGACGGATCGCCTGAGCACGTTGAGAACGCGAGGAGCGTCGGAGATGGCCGAGCGTAGAGCTTTAAGTCGCATTGAGAATTCTCGTTGTTGCAGGGATGGTCATGAAGTGATCCATTTAGCTTCGTTTGAAGCTAATTCAGCCCAGATAGCTCAAGTAGCCCCTACAAGCAGAAATCTTATCAGCGAGATGTTCGTCTATCGCGGGGCACCACGGCAAGAGGGGAGTTTGGGCTACGGATCGACGACTGAGTAGAGGGACGCGTATGGCGACGGAAACGTTGATGTTCCCTAAACCTTTGGCACCGAGTTGTGATTAACCTCGGCTGATGCCTTCTTTTCGGTCGGACGGCTCAGCGGCCTATGTTGCTGCAAGGTCAGCCAGAATTGCTTCCATAAGCCTTGAAACAAACGGCGCTGAGAAACAGCAGCACCAAGAGAGCTATTACTCACTTCTTTGACTGTTTGAAACGCCCTGAGGACTTCCTTCGGGATTGTTAGTGGGCGGCCATTCCAGGAGGGCCTTGTATTCACTATTCGCGAGCTGGGTTGGAGCCTGGACGGACTTCTTGTTAAGGCGAGTGCGTGTGAAACAGGCGCGGACACATAAGCCACACGCCGTACAGCGGGCCGCATCAAACCAGAGAGCGTCACCCGTCCTCGGCATCCACATTTGAGGCGAGCGCTGCGGTCGGGCAGAACTGCGGGCACATCTGGCAGCCAATACACGCGTCAGACGCAATCAGCGCGCCCCAGTGACCTGCATAGGTTGGGACGCTGGTAGACGATCTGATCTGCGCCGTTGCAGCGCATTGATCAACAAGGCGCGCCGGGTATTCACTCCCTGGGCGATGAGACTGTCCACCAGATCGGTTTGCTCTGGCACACGCAGAGCCTGGTGGGCTTGAGCAGGGCGCTGAAAAAGCCGCGCCGTGTGACGCCCGAATGTTGCGGTGGGCGCTGCGGTAACGGCGGCGGTGGCTCGTCAGTCCGCACCATCTCCAATTCGATTCCCAGGGGTTCGAGCAGTTGCTGGGCATCTCGAACGACCTCCTGCGCGCACCAGTCCGCCGACCAGCGCACAGCTCCGCACAGCTCCGCGGTGTACAACAACACCTTGCGGACGCCGTTCATTCCGGAGCGCTGCATAGAGTTCGGAGGGCAGTCCACAGGCACATGGGATGCGTACAGTGGCGGCAGGATTGCTGGTGACAGCGCGGCAGCCCGAAGCGAGGTGGCCCTCAGAGTCCATAGCTGAGCGGGCATCGTGCCAGATCTTCGGCGAGGGTGCGTACGCCTTGCAGAGCGCCAACGGGACACGCGGACGCTGCACGCGCCACAGGAGAGGCAGGCGTTACCATCGATCACGGGTATTGGCGTCAAGGTGATTGCGTGTGTGGGGCAGACGGCGGCGCAGGATGCGCATTGTCCCGCCCGCTGATGTCGTTGATTCAGGCAGCGTGCGCCCGCGTAGGTGGGCGTGAAGTCGCCGATCTGGCCCAATAGCGGCGATGACTTCGTTAATGACTGGGGTCATGGTGAACGTCCCGTGTCGGCTTTAGTAAATCGTTTCTCAGCGCATAGTCGACCAGATCGGCGCGTGTCGAGCGCGAGTTTGCATCACACGCCGGCGATACGTGTCGACGGTCTTGGGGCTGAGATAGAGGAGAGCGCCGATCTCCGCATTGGTGTGACCATGCGCAACCAGTTTCAAAATCTCGATTTCGCGCTCGGATAGAGCGACTCTGGCGTGCGCACCGACCGTCGTCAATCAATACGGCGACAGCTTCGGGACGCAAGAAAGAGTGTCCCCGATACACCAGCCGGATTGCGTCGAGCAGTTGATCATCGGCGACCGATTTGACTACATAACCATCTGCTCCCGCGTCGAGCGCGAGCCGCAGATAGTCGGCTTCCGGATGCATGGTCAGCACAACGATGCGCCAAGTCGCAGTCGGGTGTTGTTTTAACCGCCGGATGGCTTCGATACCGTTCATATCGGGCAGCGAGATGTCCATGAGCACAATATCCGGTTGAAGTGCTTCCACTCCTGCAATCGCTTCTTGTCCCGTTCTCAGCTTCCCAATAACCGTAATGTCGGGTTCGTTATTGATCAGCAAACGAAGACCGGAGCGGACGACAATGTGATCTTCGGCAATGAATACGCGAATCATGGGCTTTCCTTCTGATAGACAGGCAAGGCAATGGTATATTGCGTGCCCGTCAGGGCGATGGGGTAATCGCGTAACAGCCGCCCAACGCCGAGGCTCGCGCGCTGATGAGATCTTCGCGCCAGTCTGGTGCCCGGGTTACACCTTCTGCCTCGATCACTAGATAGGCAAATTCCTTGATGAAACGCAGACGTAAGCGCACTTCACTGACCGTTGGCTGCTGACGGAGATGTTCCAGCACTTCCTGTAAGCCCCGGAACAGCGCGATCTCGATGACTGCGGGCAGGCGCATGGGCAAGACTTCCGCGTCCAATGCCACCCGGACCTGCGTCGAATGCGCAAACCCTGAATACACATTTCCACCGCCGGGACGAGTCCCTGACTGTCGAGGGCCGGCGGATACAGCGTGCGCTGCACGTGATCCAGATCGCGCAGTGCGCCAGTCACCAGCTCACGCATCTCTCCGATCAGTTCCAGAGAGGGGCGGATCGCAGCGCTTTTCAAGCACGCGCAGATTGAGTGCCAGGCCGTCAGCGCCTGACCAACGTCCTCTTGTAAAGAATGGATCACCGCCCGACGCTCATCCTCCTGTGTGGCGAGGACATGTGTCAGTACCGACGACAGCACTTGAAGACGTTCATCCAATTGGTCGTGATCTGTCATGGCCACCCATTCAAACTCTCTACTATGACCAAGGTATCACTATTTTCGGGGCCGGCTGTCAGAAAAATCCGCACAACCTTCAGAAAAAATGCTGACTTTGGGCAAATGCTCAGCGCAGCGGGCAGGTGATGGTAACCGTTGTCCCATCACCTGGCGCGGAATCGATCGTCACCGTGCCGTGAATGAGCCGCGCCTGCTCGTGCATGCCGACCAGACCAAACGACGTCTCCTGATCGACCCTTGAGAGCTGGAAGCCCACGCCATCATCACGGATCCGACCCGCAGTTGATCGTCGTTAGCAGTGATGATGATCCGACCTGCTCGCGTTGGCGTGGCGATGAACGTTGGTTAGGGCCTCACCGACTAGACGCTGCACTTGATGGCTAATCTGTGGCAGGACGTAGGCCTCACCGTGAGTCTCGATTTCGGGTAGGAGACCGGCACGGTCGGCAAAAGCGGCAATCTCAGGTTGGAGCGCCTCGACCAGATCTCCGGCCGCGCCACTGGGATCTGCTTCCGCAGATCTCGCTGACGGCGTCCTGACCTTCCTGAATCGCGACCTTACCCAGTTGGCGCGCAGTCTCGACGAGCGGCAGCACTTCGTGCCAGTTACCTTGCTGCGCGTGATTGTGTAACACCCGGAGGTTGATGTTGAGCGAAATGAGGGTTTGCAGCAGCGTGTCGTGCATCTCGCAGGCAATCTGGCGGCGTTCGCATTCGGCTATCAGCGTCCCCAGTTGTTCGTAAATTTGCGCATTGTCGATGGCGTGGGCGGCGCGATCCGCGAAAATCTCCTGAAGGCGCAGTTCCTGCTGTGTAAAAGTTTTCTCGGTGAGGAATATCGTTGCGAGTTTGCCAATGGCGATGTTGTTCACCCGGAGCGGTGTGCAATGGAGAGCTTTGACCTCTGGTACGCCCAGTTGTTGACATACCAGTTCAAGGGAGATGTCGTGATGCCGCTGATCGACGACGATTTGCTCCAAATCATTTTGATCGTCGGCGATGAGAATCTGCGGGCAGGCACGGGCTGTGCCGGAACTGGCGCGCAAGTGTAGCCGGTCGCCCTCCCGCCGATACAGGACACAGAGATCCGCGCCGGAGAGCTGGCGTGCCAGTTCGACGGTGGCATTGAAGGCGGAAACCAGATCAAGGGAAGCGTTCAGTTCGGCGAGGCAGTAGCTTAGTGTATTCAACTGCACAACGCGCTGAACCAGCTCCGTCCAGCGGTGGTGTGATTGCTGCTTAAGGGCGAGGTTGTAGCGGCTCGTACAATTTTCGATCCAGAGATCAAGCTGCTCATCGAGCCACAAGACCGTGTGGATGTCGCTGTCCGCTAAGGACTGACGGACCGCCGAACGCAGGGCAAGGAGCACCCGCATCAATTCGTTGAGCGATGGATGGCCTGTGAGTACGGCCATGAGGTGATGCATATCCCATGAGGCCGACTGACCCGATAGGCTGCGGTAGAGGCATTGGGTCGCCTCGTGGATCTGGGTTTCGAGGTGCGTGATCACAAGTGGGATAGCTGCCGGAAAGGGCAGAGAGCCAGCGAACCTCGATATGCTCACGCGGAGGTAAGGTGATCGATCGGCTCATTATGAAAAAAGGGCCTCTATTATCCGGCGCAGGGCAGCCGGAATTCGGCAAAATGCAATTTATATACTGTGAATCATAGGCGATCACACCTCATCTCGCCCGTGACGAATGTCAGACTTTTTCTGACACAAGTTACGCTCTCCGCTGACAGACAAGTGCAGTAATTCACAATATAGTTTGAATAGTCGAGGAAGGCTTACGCGTTCCGTCGGCGTTCACAAAAATCGAAAATGCCCGTTTGCAACAGCAATGACGCGGAACGGGTTGGTTTAAAAGTATTACCCTTCAGGGAGAGAGGTTGTTTTTATGAGCATACATGAGGATACAAACCTGCTCAACCAACTCAATCAAGCTACCCTTAGCCGGCGGTCCTTCCTTCAGTGGTCGGCGGCGACGGGAGCAGCGGCCCTCCTGACCTCGAATGTCAACCTCGTCAACGGCTTGTATCCCTTGGAACAAGCGCTGGCGGCGGCGGGCGAGGTTCAGGTCATCCCCACCGGCTGTGCCCATAACTGCGGTGGACGGTGCGTTCTCAAAGCGCATGTTCAGGACGGCGTCATCATTCGGATCACATCGGACACAGATCGCCCCGATGATCCGATGGATCCGCAGCTGCGCGCGTGCGTCCGCGGTCGTTCCTATCGCCGTCGCGTCTATGCGCCGGATCGCCTCAAGTCACCGCTGCGCCGCACCGGCCCGCGCGGTTCGGGCTTGTACGAGGAGATCAGTTGGGAAGAAGCCGTCGATACCGTCGCGGAGAACTTGATCCGTGTGAAGGAAACTTACGGCAACGCGGCAATCTACTCGCACTATGCGACTGGTGGTGGCTCGACCACCGCCGGGTCAGGGACGGCAGCCCGCCTGCTCGATCTGTTTGGTGGTCGCCTCGGCTACTACAACAACTACTCGTGGGCGTGCGTGCAAGTTGCGACGCCGACCGTGTACGGTACCCAGAACACCGGTCAGAGCCGTTTGGACTGGCTCAACAGCAAGCTCATCCTCATGTGGGGCTGGAACCCGGCTGAGATGATCGACGGCACGAACACGATGTACTTTGTCAAGCGTGCCCGGGAAGCTGGCGCCAAGACTATCGTCATCGACCCGCGCCACACCATGAGCGCCGTCGGCCTCGCCGACGAATGGATCCCCATCCGTCCCGGCACCGACACGGCAATGATGGCGGCAATGGCCTATGTCCTCATCACTCAGGGGCTGATTGACGAGAATTTCGTTAACACCTATGCGATCGGCTACGATGCGGATCATATGCCCGCTGGGTACGAAAACGCAGAGTCGTTCAAAGCCTACATTCTGGGCGAGAGCGACGGCGTGCCGAAGACCCCGGCGTGGGCGGAAGAATACACGGGCGTCCCGGCGGATACGATCGCGCGGATCGGTCGCGAATACGGCACGACCAAGCCCGCGATGCTCTACCAAGGCTACGGTATTCAGCGCCGCGCCTATGGTGAGCAGGTCGTGCGCATGGGCTGCGTGCTGCCCGCGCTGACCGGTAACATTGGCATCCCCGGTGGTTGGGCATCTGGTATCGCCTTTGCCATTGGTGGCGAATCAGCGCCGGGCGCAGGCTTCCCGTCCGTGGCGAATGCCGTACCCTATTCCGTTCCGAGCTATATGTACACTGACGCGATCCTGCGGGGCGCGGAAATGGGACGCGCGGACGGCGTACGTGGTTTGGCTGAGGGCGAAGAAACGCTTCCCACGAACATCAAGTTGGTTTACAACGCGGCGGGCAACTGCCTCGCGAACCAGCATGGCAACCTCAACCGGACGAAAGAAATTCTCGCGGACGAGTCGCTTGCGGAATTCATCGTCGTGCACGAGCAGTTCCTGACACCGTCGGCAAAATTCGCCGACATCATCCTCCCGGCGTGTACATTCATGGAAACGTTTGGCATGACGGGGAACTGGAAGTACGGCCCCAGCCGCGTGCTGCTGCCCAAGGTGATTGAACCGCTGTATGGCACGAAGAGTGATTACGCGATTGCGGCGATGATTGCGGAACGTTTGGGCATCTATGATGAGTACACCGAAGGCGGCAAGACCGAAGAAGACTGGTTCCGCCAGTGGATTCAGACGCTGACTACGGACAACGCCGCGATCTATGGCGACGCCGAAGCGTTTGAAACCCGTGGTTCGATGACGGTGCCGTACGCCGAGAATCCGCCGGTCGCGTTCGCCGACTTCATCGCCGATCCGGTCGCCAATCCGCTGACTACCCCGTCCGGTCTGGTGGAAATCTTCTCCCCCGCCCTCGCGGACATGAATAAACCCGACGAAATCCCCGCGATTCCGAAGTTCATTGTGGAGTGGGACAGCCCGTGGTCGCCCGAAGCGGAGAATTATCCACTGCAAGCGATTGGCAACCACTACATGCACCGCATTCACTCGACTCTCGACAACATCGACTGGCTGGAAGAGGCCTTCCCGCAGCGCGTGTTCATCAATCCCGCTGATGCGGCTGAGCGTGGCATTCAAGAAGGCGACATGGTGCGGATCTGGAACGATCGCGGTGCGATGATCATCCCGGCGCGCGTCACACCTCGGATCATGCCCGGTGTCGTGAACATTCCGCAGGGCGCTTGGTATACACCGGACGCCGACGGCGTTGATCGGCGTGGATGTGTGAACGTCCTGACCTCGGAACGCCCGTCGCCGTTAGCTCTCGGCAACACTCAGCAGACGATGATGGTGCAGGTCGAGAAGGTCTAGGAGATCGACAATGGCTCAATATGGTTTCTACGTAGACTTGAATGCCTGCATCGGATGCAAAGCCTGTCAGATGGCGTGCAAGGATCGTGCGGGCAATGAACCCGGGATGAACTGGCGACGTGTTCTCGAAGTGGGTGGTGGTGACTGGCAAAAAGTCGGTCAAGCATGGGTGCCGGATGTGTTTGCGTACTTCGTGCCGACCGCGTGCCATCATTGTAGCAACCCGCCGTGTCTGCCCGTTTGCCCGACCTCCGCAATTTCCAAAGACAGCAACGGGATCGTGAAGATCGACGTCGAGCAGTGCATTGGCTGCCATTACTGTGAGTGGGCGTGCCTGTGGGGCGCGCCGGTGTTCTACGAAGAGCAGGGCATCGTCAACAAGTGCGACTTCTGCAAAGACATCGTCGATGCGGGTGGGTCGCCAGCTTGTGTGGAAGCATGCCCCATGCGCGCAATGGAGTGGGGCGACGTGGAAGAACTCCGCGCGCGTCACCCGGAAGCAACGTTCCAAATCGTGCCCCTTGCCGACCCCCAAGACATTCAGCCGAATGCGCTGTACACGGCGAACACGGCAGCCGGAGACCGGGTCGGTGCGATCTTGAATCAGGAAGAGATTTGATCGCATGTCGAGGCTCTAGCTGGTGAAATTGGACGCCTCGCCCTGTCTGTCGTGACGACTCACAGGGCGAGGCGTCGTTTGGCTGTACCGGTTTGAATGATCTTTTTGTCAACTAGTTGCGGATGGAACACATTCCATGAACTACCCCGACAATGAGTGGTCCCTCATCATCTTTAATATCATCGGCGATTTATCGGTCGGCGCGTTCATCGCCCTCGGGCTGGCGCAT
This sequence comes from Candidatus Flexifilum breve, assembly GCF_016713355.1. Lineage (NCBI taxonomy): Bacteria > Bacillati > Chloroflexota > Anaerolineae > Aggregatilineales > Candidatus Flexifilaceae > Candidatus Flexifilum > Candidatus Flexifilum breve. The sequence continues at coordinate 1,788,599 of NZ_JADJPI010000035.1, read as the reverse complement.
CTCTATGCCGCCCGGAAGCACTCTGCGCAGCACGCCGATCTGCTGAGCACACGGGCGCTGTTGGTGATCGGTCCGCTGCTGCTGCTGGGGATGCTCGCCGTTTTCGGTCATGTTGGTAATCCCGAGCGCGTGTTCAACATGTTGAGCAACCTCGACACCTCGTGGTTGGCGCGTGAAGTCGCGGCTTACGGCGCGTTTCTGGTGTTCGGCGGCGCGTTCGCCATTTTGCAGGCTCTGACGCTGTTGTCACCGGAGCGTCAGCAGCAGATCAACCAGACGACGGGCGGTTTCTTGCCCAAGCTGCGCATCCTCCTCGCGTGGATCGCCGCGCTTATCGGCATTTTCTTCGTCCTGTCCGCGGCGATGATCTACTACGATCCGCGCCTCGCATCTCGACAGACGGGTTGGGCGCACATCTACACGCCGATTCTGTTCTTCGTCGATACCGGTTTGCTCGGCAGTCTGATGCTCGGCGTCGGTTTTGTCGCCAACTACCTGTGGCTGCGCGGACGCAAGCACATTGAACCCGCCTCCTTAGCGATCCAAGAATCGCTGCTGCGCGATGTCATCAAGGGGATCTCGTTCGCGTCGATCGCATTGGTCGGTGTGTTGTTCGTCGCTATCCCGATCTATCTCGTCTATCTGGCGGCGAACCCCAACCCACTCAATGCGCAAATTCTGCGCATGCTGCACACTGATTTCGCGGTGCATTGGTTCCTGCGGCTGTTCCTCGCGTTCACGGGCGCTGGGGTACTGGCGGTCTTTATCGCGTACCTGTCAGAACGTTCGCAGCGTCAGCGCTTACTCTATTTGCTGGTTGTCCTCGCCTTTGCGTGTGTCTTGGCGGGGGAGGTCATTGGGCGTTACCTGTTCTACGCACGAAATGCCATGCTGATGATCGGCGGGGTCTAGCTTGATGAACGAGCGACTCCTTATCTATCAGGCACGATTGAGCGTGTATGCGCTGTTGCAGCGGCTGTATCAGGATCCGCCACGCGCCGAGCTGCTGGAATGGCTGATGGCCGAACGACCCTTCGCCAATTTTCCTATCCAGTTGGACGATGAGGTTCAGACCGACCTGAAGGGGATGGACAGCGCTCTCACTATGAATACTTTGGAGGATCTGCGTCTGGACTTCATGCAGCTCTTCATCGGTCCCGGACCGATGCTCGCGCCGCCGTGGGAGAGTGTGTACCGGAACGAGGAACACCTGATCTTCGACCGGCATACGCTTGAAGTGCGTGAGTTCTACGCGCGGCACGGCATGGAATTCATTCGGATCAATCAAGCGCCCGAAGACTCGATCGCCATTGAGCTGGAATTCATGAAGGTGCTGACGGAACGCGTCCTGCAGGCGCTGCAAATGGACGATCCAGAAGCGGAGCGCATTTTGCTTGAAGAACAGCAGGCGTTTGTGCGCAAACATCTGCTGATTTGGACACCTGATTTCATCACAATGACCCAAACGCGCGCCGCAACCGCGTTTTACGCGGGCTTGGCGGGCGTGCTGCGCGGATTTTTGAACTGGGAACGACAAACTCTTGCGCTGCTGCTCGACAGCCTCACAGCTCAGGGCGCAGAAAGTGAATCTTTGAGGAGTTGTTCATGACACGACCGATGCAAACACTCATGATCCTCATCAGCCTGCTGCTGATCCTCGCGGGGTGTGGCGGGGCGACGGAACCGACCGCTACACCGCTGCCGCCGACGGTCACATCCGCGCCGACGCGCACCCCCGCGCCAACCGTCGCGGTCACACCGACGCCTGCTATGGAAGCGATGACCCTCGAACAACTGCAGGATCGGGAGGCAGCGATCGTCGCCGAACTGGCCATTGAACAGCGCCATATGGATGGCGCATCCGGCTTCGAAGGCGCGCAGGTGCAGGAGATTCTGGATCGACTCAACCGTGAGCTGCGGGAAGTGCGTGAGTTAATTGAAGCAGCCGGTAGCGCAGAAGCGACCGAGGCCGCGACCAGCGAGGCGGGCAGCTAGGGACTTCTCGCTGGGCTGCGTGAGGCTGATGATGGATATTGAAGTGCGACGACCGCCCGGGCTGCGCCTGTGGGCGGCATTATTGGGCTTGGCGCTGCTTGTGTACAGCAGCGCCGTCGTATTTGCTCAGGAGGGCGAGTATGCGAATCGGTCGCCCCACCTGTGCGGTAACTGCCACGAAGACGAATACGACCGTTGGGTGCGCTCCGATCATGGTCGTGCCTATGACGATGAGGTGTTTCAAGCTGCATGGGAGCGAGCGCGGCAAGCTGAGGCCTGCCTGAGCTGTCACAGCCCATCCTATGGTCCTGTGCCGGGTGCATGGGCCTTTGCGGGGGTAGGCTGCGGCGCATGTCATCGCACCATCGACGACACGCGCCGTGAAGGGGATGGGTATTACTATCATGGCACAATGAACGTGCTCAGTTCGGCAGCCGATTGTGCGGGGTGTCACGGCGCGGATCATGCGCTGACGTATGGCGAGTGGGAGCTAAGCGCCCATAACGGTCCGCGTGTGGTCGACTGTTTTGGCTGTCATGAGCCCCATTCTACCGGTATCAACGCAGTTGATGGCGCGACCCTATGCGGTAGCTGTCATCTGCAGGAAGCGCCAACGACCAACCCGCATATGCATCAGGATGGTGGATGTACCGACTGCCATCCGGCCGCCGTCCATACGGATAACATCCACATGCAGGGCGCTGAACCCGTGGCCGATTGTATCGCCTGTCATATGGTGACCGAACCGGATCGCTACGGTCGCTACCTGTCAAATGCCGGTCATACCATGCAGGTCGAACTCGCTGCGTGTACGAATTGTCATGGTGATTTGCATGCTTTGCAGTCCGATACGCTTTCGCCGGGAGGCTGAGGTTGTCGAGATGCAAGTTTCCCATACACCGAACTCTCTGACTCGTTCGATTGAGTAACTGGTGTAAGGTGGAAAACCTTATCTGAGGGAAGATTCAGGCGACGTCGCGGTCATGAATGAGGAAACGCATGGACATTGTTGTATCCTCCAGTTGCCAGACAAGCGGCCGTGCCAGCTGAGTGACCCAGGCATTATCGGGGCTCGCGGTGCAACCGGCGAGATGGACACGACGCGAGCCAAGTTCGATGAAGAAGAGCACATACAGAGTCCGCAGATGGATGGTTTCAACGCTGCAGAAATCGCATGCCAGCATCTGCTCCCGATAGTGCTTCAGAAAGGGTATGCCACGAAGTCTTACCACGTTGAGGTGCAGGTGACAACCCATGACGACGGAGGATGTTTTTGACGGTCGTCGGATTAACTGTGAAGTCCAGCTTCAGTAATTCTCCATGGATCTTGTCGTACCCCATTCGTGGACTCTCATGGGCGATCCGGAGAATCAGCACTTCGATGTCGCGATCAAGCCGTGGTCGCCCCCTCGGTTCGGGTGCTGAAACGTCCACTTCCGGCGGACGAGTTCTCGATGCCATTTGAGCACGGTGTCGGGTTGGACGAGCACCAGTGCTTCGCGCACACGTTGCTGCCATTGCCGCGTCTGTCTCTGCAAACGAGTCACGAGGGCAACAATCATTAACTTTTCAGGACTCGAGAGACGCGATTTGGTATTCGTTTTGCGCTCCAGCGCGCGGAGCTGCTGATGGAGCAGGGCAATCTGCAGGTCTTTCTCATCAGGCGCTAGACGGATTGACGCAAACATATCAAAAATGAGCGAAGCAAAGCACAGTAGGAAGTGATAGACCATTTTGGCAGCAGTGTTATGCTTGAAATACCGGATAACGGTAAAGAAGCATAGCATATTCTTCCCGCCCTTTAGAGGTCGTTGGCAGCGTCAGATGAAGTTTTTCCACCCCACAGGTTCGTTCGTCTACTGTGGGCTTTGTCGCTAGAATTGGCGAGAGTGACTCCATCGAGAAGTTAAGAGAGAGCCGCGCAATGTTCGCTTCGCGCTCAAACCGGCAGGGACAGATGATTTTGGGGGCGTTTGCCGCCCTGTTTGACGACACCGGACGCATCCTGTGTGCTCAACGTGGTTACGGCGCGCGCACTTGGACGACGCCCGGTGGCATGGTCGAAAGCGGCGAGTCGCCCGTCGATGCCGTGTGCCGCGAAGTTCTGGAAGAAACTGGCTGGGTCGTGCGCGTCGAGCACTTGATCGGCGTGTATTCGGTGCCAACCAAAAATGATCACGCCTTCTTCTTTCATGTGACGCCGCTTGAACGGAAACTCTGGTCGCCCAACGACGAAATTACGGCGGTGGAGTTTTTCCCCGCTGATGCACTACCCACGCCGATGAGTCAGCGCGCCACCGCGCGGATCCGTGATGCCTTCGCTGGGTATCGCGGAATGGTACGTACTTTCGACACGATGGATTAAGCCACAAACCGCATTTCAACCAAAGGACGAGGCTTGAGGGTGTGGAAAAGGTCAGCTTTCGACCCCACCCCCGGCACCTCCCCGAATTCAGGGAGGGAAGACAACAGTGCTCGTCAAACCAAGTTCGTTTTCGTAGGGACGCAATGATGCATTTTAAGAAAAGAAGACGGTGTTTGTAGGGACAAGGCAGGCCTTGTCCGTTCGCAGCGGACAGCGCCTGCGCTGTCCCTACTGTATCATTCCGTCCGCTGGTGTGAGTCAGAATTTGGGGAAGCTTTTTAATCTCCCTCATGCCTCTGTTTTGGTGGTTTGTGGTCCGCTCAATCCCACAGATCCGGGGTGAGGCGCAGCGCCTGGCTGTAGCGATCTTGGAAATCAGGGTGGGTGGTCAGCTCAACGTACACAATCCGACTGATCAGCTCCTGAGCCACCCGGCGCTGCTCCCGATTGAGGAGCAGGTGCTTGGCGCCAATCCCCGACGCGTTGCCCACCTGCTGAATCCGGTCAAGCGGGAGCGGCGGGATGAGACCGATGGTCCGCGCGCTGATCGGATCGATATAGCTGCCAAAGGCCCCGGCGAGCACAAGCGTATCGATGTCCGTTTCGTCAATGCCTGCTAGTTCGCACAGCAGTTTGATGCCAGCCCGAATGGCGCCTTTCGCCATCTGAATTTCGCCGATGTCGGCGCGGTTCAGGCTGATCGCCTGCTGGTTGGCACTCTCCGCCGCACTGACGATTTCGACCCACCCGCGGTTGTCCGCACGTTGGACGAGCGGGTGCTGACGGTGCCATCCGCCGATGGGGGTGATGACGTCATGGTCACGCAGCACGGCCAGCGCATCGATCAAACCCGAACCGCAGAGGCCAATGGGCGGGGCGTTGCCAATCGTGTGCCAGCGTAGATGTTCATCCGCCCATGTGACCTTGTCAACTGCGCCGACGGCCGCCCGCATGCCGTATTCGATATGCGCACCCTCAAACGCTGGGCCCGAAGCGGCGGAGCAGCACCAGTGCTGGCCGTGCGCCGTTAAACTGATTTCCGTATTCGTGCCGATGTCGAGATAGAGCACGACGCCATCGCGATCCTCCGCCTGGCTGGCGATGAGCATAGCCACGTGATCCGCGCCGACAAACCCGGCGATACAGGGTGGGCTGTAGACGCTGGCGCCCGGCGCAAGCTTGAGGCCGAGATCGCGGGTTGGCGCGGTGAGCGCCGAGGTCACGGCGGGGACATAAGGCGCTAAGCCGAGATGATCGACGGGCAGCCCCCAAAACAGATGATGCATGGCCGTGTTGCCAACCGCGCACACCGCGACAAGCGCCGCAGCATTCACAGACGCTTCCGCGCACAAGACGCCAATGAGCCGATTGAGTTCCTGAATCAGCGTGTGCTGCAAGTGAGTTCCGCGCGTTGGGTCGCGCAAGACGAGCGCCAAGCGGGACATGACATCTTCGCCATAGGCGATCTGCGGATTGGTCGCGCCCGCGGCGGCGAGCGTTGCCCCGGTGATCAGATCGATGAGGTAGGCGGCGAGTCCGGTGGTGCCGATGTCCACTGCGAAACCCAGAGGATGGGTAGCGGGTGGCAAAATTGCGAGAACTCGCTCTCGTTCGACGACGACCCGCACGCGCCAGTGCTGCTGACGGGCGAGGGCGGGCAGACCCGCCAGTACGGGCGCGTCGATCTGCCACTGGGCGGCTCGACTGCCCGCTAACCGCTCCCAGTCGCCGCGCAGATCATGGATCGATGGCGGAGTGGCTTCCAGATCGTAAATTTCAATTCCGATCTGTAACTGTTCCTTGATCTCGACCCCTTCGACTTGACTACGCTGGGCGACGATCAGGCTTTCGGGCGGAATATCGACCACAATGTCTTCCGTGCCCGCCAGCACTTCCACCTGACACGCAAGGCGCAGTCCGGTGTTGGTTTCGTGCGGATAGAGCACGTCGAGTTCGGTGTCGTTGAGCGGCGTGACGGCAGTTCCCTGCACGCGAACGCGGCAGTCACCGCACGTGCCGACCCCGCCGCACACCGAACTGAGGCCGATGCCTTCTTTACGGGCGATATCGAGCAGCGTGCCCCCCGGCTCGGCCGGTACGCGCCTGCCGAGCGGTTGGAAGACAAGGCTTCGCATCATGCGCTAGGCACCGGAAGCAGATACTGGTCGAGGCGCACCTTGTCGAGTTAAAGCGTGGGCACGACTTCAGCGATCAGCTCGGCTTCATCTTCAGGCACGGCTTCCAACTGCGCAGATAACCGATCCAGCCACTTGGCCTCGGTGCGCGGCAGATGAATGTCGCCGTTCCCCTGTGCTCGGCGCAGAATTTCCAGCGCTTTCAGCCCGGCGGCGCGCGTGCGCAGATAGGGCGTCGGCGCGTCGACAATCACCTGCGAAATTTCAATCACGACGTCGGGACGCAGGATGTAGGCTTGCGGATCGAGGTTGGCGTCCGACGCGACGAAGCAGTCGCGGAGCATATGCGCGGCACTGTCCCCTTGATCGGTCGCCACGTTCATCAAACGGGTGGAATAGAGGAGCTGCTCCACCGACACGACGGGAGCCATGCCACCCAGCAAGCGCACGTTCTGCACGGACTCGTTGCTCCACAGATCGGCTGTCGCTTTGGCGATGTTGCCAATCGGGGAGAGATGCGCGCACGCGGCTTCCGCGCCTTCCAGCGCGATCGGGCAGCCGGTGATCGCCTTGATGAAGGGACCTTCGTAGGCGCAGTCCTTGCTTGGACCGACCGCGCCGCGCTCAAAGGCGATCAAGCTGCGCGGAATGGTCATGGCCCGGATGAGCGCGGCCAACACGCGGGGGATGTTGTGCCCTTCGGCCAGCACCATCGCCGTATTTGCAAAACCGCACGCGGAGTCGCCCGACGCGATAATGCCGTGCGCCTCGGCGATGCGGACGATGTGATCCCACAAAAATTCCATATCGCGGCAGGCGAGCACGCCGAGCGCAAAGGCAATCGTGGGCACGTCCGCGTTCAGGATGGCGTTATCGTGAATTTCTTTGCCGCCCGTTGATTCGATGGCGAGCATGTCTGCGCCGTGCGCGGCGCTGCCGTCATATCGGGGAGCATCTCAAACTCGACGATCAAACCGGGGGCGTGCAGTTCCAGTGCCCGACTGCATACGGCGTTGATGATCTCCGTGTACTGTTCGCGGACTTTCGGCATCGTTTCGCGCGTGATGGCCATCGGCGGCAGCGTGAAGTTGAGCTCGGGATACACCGTTCCCTTCCCAATCTCCAGACCATTTTTTAAGCGTACCGGGTGTGGGCACTGGCCGAAAATCAGGTCATCAGCATGGGGGATTGCCAGCGAGTTGAACGTTTTCATATCATCCCGCCTCGCCGAGCAAGGACTGCGCCACCCGGACAGCCGAGGTGGCATCCGGGGCATAGCCATCAGCGCCGATCTCATCGGCGTAGCTCTGCGTGATCGGCGCGCCGCCGATGAGTACACGCACCTGATCGCGCACGTTTTCGGCCTTCAGCGCGTCGATGACGGTTTTCATGTTGGTCATGGTGGTGGTGAGCAGGGCGGACATGGCGACGATCTGCGCACCGCCGCGGGCGGCTTCGATAAAGCGCTCCGCGGGCACGTCGATCCCCAAGTCCACGATTTCGAAGCCCGCGCCTTCCAGCATCATGATCACCAGCGACTTGCCGATATCATGCAGATCGCCCTGCACCGTGCCGATGGCGATCTTACCCAGCGCCCGGACGCCTTGCGCCGCCAGCAGCGGCCGCAGAATCTTGAGCGCCGCTGTCATGGCGCGGGCGGCGATCAGCATTTCGGGCACGAAGTATTCACCTTCCTCAAACAAGCGCCCGACTTCCTGCATGCCCGAGATCAGGGCGTCATTCAAAATGCGGTTGGCGTCGAGTCCGGCGGCCAGCCCTTCCTCAACTTTGGCGACGGTCGCCTTGGCGTTGCCGTCGATGACTGCCTGCCGAATATCTTCAAGAAGCGCCATGCGATTTTTTCCTCTTATGAATGCGCTGCCGGAGCAGCACGAATAATGAGTTCATCATTTCCACGGACGATCTGATGGTGGGGCGGCACAATCAGAAAATCAGCCTCGTCCCAGTGCCCGGTGATCAGCGCTTCGACCAGTCGGGGGTTACCCGGCAGCGTCTCAAACCGGAGCTGACGGCGCGCGGCCTTCGCCTCGGCCTGGCTGCGGTAAACAGCGGCATCGGGCGCGGGCGTTTCGATGTAGACCATGCGCTGATAATGCGCGGCCCACGCGCCCAACGCTTCCATCAGGTAGTCGGCGTTGTCCTGCCCATATTTTTCGACGTACTGTTCATACAGGCTGGCCGACGCGCCCAGCGTGACTTCATCGCCCTGTCGATTGCGTTCGAGGTAATCCTGACTGCACCAGTAGGTTCCCGGGTACGCGCTGATCTCTTGCTGGTAGCGCTGACGACTGCCGAGATAGAGCGTAATGCAGTCGTGGGCGCGGGGAATGACAAGCGGTGTTTCGCGGGCGCGCAGCCCCAATGTCCCATTTCCGCACAGCCCGTACACCAGCAGGATGGCATCCACTTCATCGGGCACGACCTCATCGATCTGCCGCTGAAGCTGCACCCGAAGCTGGCTCGGCGTGTTGTGCAGCCCTTGATCGAGCAGGCGTACGGTGACGATGCTGCGGGCGAGGGCGGCAGCCGCATACACGGCGCGCGCCTGTGAACCGCACGTCAGCGCGAGATAATGCGCTTGCCGCCGCTCCCGATTCGTGTCCACACTTACGCCTCAGTGGTAGAAGCGCGCAGGGCAAGATCGTACATCGCCAGCACATTTTCAAGCGGTGTATCTGACTGGATGTGATGCGAACTGCACAGCACATAGCCACCGTCTTGACCCAGCACGCGAATCCGTTCGCTGACTTCATGGCGCACGTCTTCGACCGTGCCTTTGGGCAGCGTGCGGATGATGTCGATGCCGCCGTGGAACACCAGTTGATCGCCGAAATCGGTTTTCAGGGCGACAGGTTCCATGCCTTTAGCGTCGGCCTGCACCGGATTGAGGACATCGACTCCCATGTCGATCAGGTCGGGCAGGAGCGGACGCAGCGCGCCGTCGCTGTGGTACATGACCGTTTTGTTGTACTGCTTGGCCACCTCGATGATCCGCTCGTGACATGGACGAATGAATTCGCCCCACATGCCCTTGGAGATGAGCAGCGACTTCTGGCTGGCGACATCATCGTAGAAATAGACGGCGTCGAGTTTATCTCCGGCTACCTCGAGTACGCGGCGCGTATTCTCGACATAAATGTCGGTGAGGCGCTCCATGATGTATTTGGGGATGTCCGGTTCCATCGCCATATCGGTCAAGAAGCTGGACATGCCGCGCAGCTGCCACGCGACCTCGAAAACCGAGCCGATGCGGAAGCGGATGTGATAGGGTTGTTCGCGGTTCAGGTGGTCGATGACGGCGGGCAGGGCGGCGTAATCCCACCAATCGGGATCAGGGAAGCGGTACGACTTCAGCTCGTCGACGGTAGTGGCAGCGGCCAGCGGGTAGCCACAGTTTTCCTCATACGCGCCGGTGGGGTTGCGCACGATGCGCATCTGCCGCCCGAAGATTTCGCGCATGGTGCCGTCGGGCAGTCGCTGCCGCCACATACGGCACGGGGTGGAGCGGCTGAGGACATCCCACCATTCAATGGTCGCGCCCGGCTCCAGCGCATCATCCGGCGGATTGCAGAACATATCGTAGGAGACGACGCGGCAGTCCACGTCAAGCAGGCGCAGGATGGCTTCGCGCTGGGGGTCGAAGTAATCAGACGACCCGACCGCGGTGGCATCCGGCTGGAAATGCGCCAGCAGCTTCGCCCACACTTCATTGGTCGCCAGAAAATCGACCGGGCAGCGATCGGGCTGCTGGTGGCTGAAGGCAGTCAATACGCGGTCTCGGGGAGTCAGTGATTTCGGCATCAGGCTTATGTCCTTTCTATTTCGGATTATAGAGGTATATAGACCTCTGTATACAGTGTCAAACGTCACATTTTGGGCTAAGTGAACGGGCTTGATTCATCTAAATGTATATAGACATCTGTGTACATCGCTGCTATACTGCTGCTCGTCAAACGAACACTTTTCAAGAGGAAGACCACCATGCTCAATGAGCCTACTACGATTAGTCGGCAGGACTTAGCTGCCAAACTCCAATCGACCCTGGTGCGCCCGGACGCGACCCGGGCACAACTAATTGAGCACATTGAAGCGTGCGCGGTTCACAGCTTCAACGCAGCGATGATCCCGATGGCGTATGTTCCACTGGCCCGTGAGATTCTGCGCGGTACGACGGTCAAGGTGGCGACGACGATCTGCTTTGGCACGGGCAACGAGACCGTGTTCGCCAAAATTGCCCTGCTGCGCGAATGTCTCGCCCTGGGCGCAGACGAGGTCGACTATGAACCGCATATGAGCTTGTTCCTCTCCGGCGAGTTGGCGGCATTTCAGGAGGAAAGCGCGCTGCTGGTGCAGGCGGCGGGCAGCCTGACGCTCAAGGCGATGCTGGAACTCGGCTACATCGAGTCGCGCCAGGGCAAAATTCAGGCCGCGCAGCTGCTGGAACAAGCGGGCGTCCCTTGGATCAAGAACTCCAGCGGTGGCGGACATCGACCCGGACACGCCACCCCGGAAGATATTCAACTGCTGCGCCAGAACCTGCGCCCGGAGACGCATGTCAAGGCGTCTGGCGGCATTCGCAAGCTGGAACAGGTGATCGCCCTGATCGAGGCGGGCGCTGAACTGCTCGGTACGAGCAACGCCGTCGGTATCCTTGACGGCTTCACTGACGAACCGAGCGCCTACTAACACTAACACGCGCTCAAGTCGGCCAGTTTCATCTCCGCAAATTGCTTGGCGCGCTCGCAGTCCCCACCGAATAATGCCTGTATGCTCTGCAAATAGGCGGGTGTTGTGATGCTGGGGACGAGCGCCTTAGGCAGCTGCTGGCGCAGTTCGAACGTCTTGCTCAACACGCGCACCAGCAGCCCGCTGACCTCGTGGTAACGCGCCCGCTCAACCGCACTCTGACTCAGCAACCGCGTGGCGGTAGTCTGCGCCGCGTTGGCGATCTGCTCTAGCATGGCTTCCCCTTGTTTGGCGCTGGCCGCGCCGCGCGGATCCGCCCCAGCACCCCATCCAACCGGACATCGCCTGGCACCGCATCCAGCTTGACCAGATCGGCTCCACCGCTTGCAGCAGCGAGGTCTCGCCCTGCCCGCGTGATCGCCGGTATAGCTTCTGGGCTGATTAGGTCATAGGTCGTGATCGGCAGGATCGTGACGGGCGAACGGCTCATCACGGTATGAGCAGCGCGCTTGAGGACTAACGTCTGCTCGATACCGAAGTGCCCGGTAAACGCGACGATCACGCGGAAGCCCATTTCCGCGAACTGCTCGAACACGGCGACCAGCAGCGGTTCAATCACGCTGATCGGCAGTTTGAGCGTGTACGGATAGGGCACGCCCCCCGCGGCCCAGTAGGAGACCGGCGCGAGGACTGCGTCCAGACGGTCGGCAATGCTTTCGCCGACGGCCTGCGCGACCATGCCATCCAGCCCAAGCGGTAAATGGTGACTGTGCCATTCCAACGTGCCGAACGACAGTACGAGCACGGGTGCCGACTTCAGCCGCGCCTCGATCTCGTTAGGGAACAAGCGTTCAAAGTGATAGATTGTCATGCTTGCGCCTCAAATTCGATGATCGGACGAATGCCGCGATCCTGATCCAGCGTCGCGAAGACTTCCGGCACGTCGCTCAGTCGCACCGAGGTGGTGTGCATTTCATCGAGATGCAACCGACCGTCGCTGTACCAGTCGGCGAACAGCGGCAGATCAATCTGCGGGCGGATGTTGCCGTAGATGCAGCCCACGATCTGCTGCTGCTGGCTCATAAAGCGCCGGGGGTGAAACGGCAGCGTCGCATCGCGCGCCGCCGCGCCCACGAGAATCAGCGTGCCGCCCCGCGCCAGCATGTCGATGCCGTTCAGCATCAACGCCGGAACGCCGACCGCTTCAAACACATGATCCACGCCGCGCCCGTCGGTGAGTTTGCGCACCGCCTGAACGAGATCGGATTGGCTGCCGTGGAGGGTGCGGGTTCGCGCCGTACTGACGCGCCAATTCCAACCGGGACTCGTCCAAATCGATCGTGATGATCATGCCCGCATTAGCGAGGCGCGCCCCTGCACAATGTTGAGCCCAATGCCACCCGCGCCCATGATGACCACACTGTCGCCGGGATGAATGTGCGCGGTGTGCAGCGCCGCGCCGACGCCGGTCGCGACCGCACAGCCAAGCATGGCCGCCTTCGTCAGCGGTATGTCCTTGCGAATGGGCACCGCGCCGCCCGCGGGGACGACGACATACGGACAGAAGGTGCCCGCGTTCAACATCACGGCGATCGGCTGGTCGCCCCGAAACACGCGTGGGGCGACCGTCCCTTGAATGTTCTCGCACAGGTCTGACCGCCCGCTCAGGCAGTGGCGGCACTGGTTGCACTTCGGCTGCCAGTTGATGACCACATGGTCGCCTGCGCGAACGTGTGTCACGCCTGCGCCGACCTGCTCCACGATGCCCGCGCCTTCATGTCCCAGTACGACCGGCGTTACACGCGCATCACGCATATAGCTGATGTCGGTGTGGCAGATGCCACTGGCGACCATGCGCACGAGTACCTCGCCGCGTTCAGGCGGGGCAACGCGCACCATTTCAAGCGCGGGCAGCGCATTAAGCTGCCCTAACACGACCGCCGGAACGGAAAATCCGCTCATTTACCTAGTTTCTTGGCGTAATATTCCGGCGCGACGACCCCCGGCTTGCTGAACCACTTTGGCACATCGACGCCCGCGTACAGCAAAATATTGCCCCACGGATCGAACGCGCCCGTGCGAACGATGACTTTGGCTTTGGCCGCCATCTCACCGAGGATGGTCGCGGGTAACCATCTCGTGATCGGCATCGGGGAACAGGCGCTTCACTTTTTCCAGCAGCGGCTGGTTGTTGATCGGCAGGTTATCCGCATAGGCGACCTTTTCGGCGATGAAGGCATCGGCCACCGCCGTCAGCACCGTTTCGAGATCCGGCACATCCTGCACGATGGCGAGGTCGATGCGCCATGCCGAAGACGGGATCGGGAAGCCCGCATCGCACACGATCATCAGGTCGCCATGTCCCATCGAGGCAATCGCATGCGCCAGTTCGGAATTCAACAATTTACCGCGATTCATGAAAGCTTCTCCTCAAGGTATTGGATTGGTCAAAGGTTGTTGGAGTGAGCAGTTTTTCGACATCCGCCCGCTGCGCCAACGCCGGGATCACGCCGAGCCGGGTACACGCCAGCGCGCCGCAGGCCGCGCCAAAGCGGACGGCTTCGACCAGCGGTTGGCCTTCGCCGAGCGCCACCGCCAGGCCGGAATTGAACGCATCGCCCGCGCCAGTCGTATCGACGACATCGACTTTGAAGGCGGGCACGAACTGATCGAGCGTGTCGGTCAGTATCAGCACGCCTTCGGCGCCCATCGTGACGATCACATTCTTCACACCCAGCCCCCGCAGTTGCGCGGCGAGCGTGCGAGTGGGTGTCGGATCATCCGGCGGCAGTCCGAGCAGGATGCGGAGTTCGCTCTCGTTGGGCGTTAGGTAGTCGATGTAAGGGAAAATGCTCGGCGGCAGCTCAGCGGCGGGCGCGGGGTTGAGGATCGTGAGCGCGCCATGCTTTTTGCCGAGCTCCATGCCGCGAATGGCTGCCGCGACGGGAATTTCGAGCACCGCCATGACGATGTCACTCTTGGCGATCTGCGCTTCCGCTGTATCGACGTAGGCGGCATCCATCAGGTTATTCGCGCCCATGTCAAGGATGATGAAATTCTCACCCTTGGGGTTGAGAATGATGAATCCGACCCCGGTCGGGCGCTCCTTAGTCTGGAGCAGGTAAGTCGTATCGACGCCTTCCGCCGCATACAGATCGGTGGCGATTTCCGCCAGCTTGTCATCGCCGATGATGCCCACCAGCGACGACGAGGCGCCCAACCGGGACGTGGCGACGGCCTGGTTTGAGCCTTTGCCGCCCGGCCCCATATCGAAGTCGCTGCCGATCAGGGTTTGACCGAAAATCGGCATGACGGGCGTACGCAGGGTCAACCCGACTGCGAAACTGCCCACAACGGTAATGATAGTAGAGGTCATAGAGTCACCGCCTTGGTTCCGTTCGGCAGGGTTTGCCCCATCGCGCACGCGAGGATTGCTGGTTCGGTGGCTTCACTGCCGCTGAATTCGCCGTTAATTTGCCCTTGAAACATGACGAGGATGCGGTCACACTGCCCGATCAATTCGGGAAGTTCGGACGAGACGATCACAATCGTGACCGATTGGGCTGCCAGGTCCTGCATGATGCTGTAAATTTCGCTCTTTGCGCCCACATCGATACCGCGGGTGGGTTCGTGCAGGATCAAGATCGCGGGCTGTGTCGCCAGGCCGCGGGCGAGGACGACTTTTGCTGATTGCCGCCGCTCAGGGTGCGCAGCTTTTGCTGATGACTGCTGATGCGCGTATCAAACTGTTTGACATAATGCGCACTGGTTTGACGAATTTGATCCGATCTGAGAAAGCTCAGCCGGCTGATCCGTTCGAGTGACGCTGCGACCGTATTGTTTTCTACGCTCATCGTCAAGAACGCGCCGGAGCCGCGTCGATCGGCTGGGATGAGCGCCATGCCGTTCTGAATGGCGTCGGTCGGTGATCCGGGCTTGACCGTGTTCCCCTGCACGCGAATCTGCCCACTGCGCGGGGAGAGCCCGAAGATCGCCGATACGAGTTCATCTTTGCCGGAGTCCGGCAATCCGGCAAACCCGATGATCTCGCCTTTTCCGACCCGGAAGGATACATCTTTCAGCGCGGGCAGACTCGACACCTGCTCGACTTCCAGCGCAATTTCGCGGGTTGGCGCGGTTTCACTCGTGCGTCTGCGGAAATGATCAACGGCATGACCGACCATCTGGTTGATGATCTTGTCCAGGGTGACGCTTTCATCATTCACCATCGTGCTGATGTAGCGTCCATCGCGCATGACCGAGATCCGGTCGGCGATCTGGAGCACCTCTTCCAGCCGATGCGAGACGTAAATGATCGTGACACCCTTGCTTTTCAACTGCTCAATGACTTCAAAGAGATGCGCGGTTTCCTCGTTGGTCAAGGCGGAATTCGGCTCGTCCAGTATCAGCACGCGCACCTGCTGCGAGATGGCGCGCGCGATTTCGACGAGCTGCTGCTGTGCAACGGACAGCTTGCCGACTTTCGTCTTCGGGTTGATGTGCTCCATGCCGAGACGCGCCAGCGCGGCGCGGGCGGTCTCCTGCATGCGCCCCCGGCGCGCCAACGAGAGTGCCGATTGGTTGGCGGCAGTCGTGAGCATAATGTTTTCCGCCACGCTGAGGTTCATGCACAGCGCCAGTTCCTGATATACCACCTTGATCCCCGCCTGCTGACTCACGGCGGGGGAGGCGAGCGTGATCGGCTGGCCGTCCAGCAGAATTTCGCCTTTGTCCGGCTGAAGATCGCCCGCGAGGATATTCATCAGGGTGCTTTTGCCCGCGCCATTTTCGCCTAAAACGGCATGGATTTCGCCGGGCAGAAAGCTCATGCTGACATCATTCAGCGCCAGCACGCCGGGGAACTGCTTGGAGATATGATGGAGCTCAATAATCGGTACGGGTTGAGACATAAGCGGGTCTTTCGCTTTCGCAATCAGGCGTATATTCGAGAAAGGCGTTTCAGGAGATCGCCCATGCGGACGACCTCCTGAAAGCGCGGTGTGCGGTGATTCCGCGCCGCACACCGACCGAATTACTGCCGTTTACGACCCGGCGACCTCGCCGATGTTCTCCTGCGTGTAGATGCCGACGCCGGTATCGAAGTTGCTGATGGTCTCGCCGTTCAGGAACTGGACGAGCAGGTTGACCGCTTCGAAGCCCTGACGTTCCGGAGCCTGATCGATAGTGGCCTGCACCGCGCCGTCGATGACCAACTGCACGGTGTCATCGAGCAGGTCAAAGCCGACGACCTTGACGGTGCCGACCGCGGCATTGCGGGTGACCCATTCGCCAGCGGCGGGGGTGGAGCAGCATTCGAGCGAGAGGATGCCGGTCACGTCGGGGTTGGCGAGCATGGCGTTTTCAATGGCCGCGTAGATTTCCTGCGGGTCGGTGCCGGTGTTGACGGTCTGGACGATTTCGATGCCGGGGAAGGCGGCGAGCGCTTCGCGCGCGCCGGTCTCGCGGTCAATCGACCACTGAGCGGCGGCGTCCAGCGTGGTGATGATCACCTTGCCTTCACCGCCAAGGACGTCGCCCATCAACTGACCAGCTTCGCGACCGGACTGAACGAGGTCTTGGCCAGCGAACACGAGGCGCGCGCTGTCGGGATTGTCCGTGTTGAAGGTGATGACAGGGATGCCCGCTTCGGTGACCCGGTCAATCAGCGGCGCGAGCGCGTCGGTGCTGACGGACGAAATCGCCAGCCCGTCCATCTGGTCGAGCAGTGTTTCAATTTCGCTGATCTGTCCATCGGCATCTGCGCCGACTGGGCCGATGAACTGGGCATTCACGCCCAATTCCTCAATGGCGCGTTCCACGCCCGCACGGATGAACGGCGCGAATTCGTTGGAGACATCGTGGTACGACACGTAAATGTTCAGCGGTTCGCCCGCCGCGATCTTCGCCTGAATGCGTTCGGCCAGCGCGAAGTCGGCGACGTTGACGCCTTCCGTGGGTTCCGGCGTCGGGTTGAGGACTTCGTTGATGTTCTCCTGCGTGTAGATGCCGACGCCGGTATCGAGGTTGCTGATGGTTTCGCCGTTCAGGAACTGGACGAGCAGGTTGACCGCTTCGAAGCCCTGACGTTCCGGAGCCTGATCGATAGTGGCCTGCACCGCGCCGTCGATCACCAACTGGATGGTGTCATCGAGCAGGTCAAAGCCGACGACCTTGACGGTGCCGACGGCGGCATTGCGGGTGACCCATTCGCCAGCGGCGGGGTGGAGCAGCATTCGAGCGAGAGGATGCCGGTCACGTCGGGGTTCGCGAGCATGGCGTTTTCAATGGCCGCGTAGATTTCCTGCGGGTCGGTGCCGGTGTTGACGGTCTGGACGATTTCGATGCCGGGGAAGGCGGCGAGCGCTTCGCGCGCGCCGGTCTCGCGGTCAATCGACCACTGAGCGGCAGCGTCGAGCGTGGTGATGATGACCTTGCCTTCACCACCAAGGACGTCGCCCATCAACTGACCGGCTTCGCGACCGGACTGAACGAGGTCTTGGCCAGCGAAGACGAGGCGAGCGCTGTCGGGATTGTCCGTGTTGAAGGTGATGACGGGGATGCCCGCTTCGACAACGCGGTCGATGAGCGGCGCGAGCGCGTCGGTGCTGACGGATGAAATCGCCAAGCCGTCCATCTGGTCCATCAGAGTTTCAATTTCGCTGATCTGGGCATCGGCATCCGCGCCGACCGGGCCGATGAACTGCGCATTCACGCCCAATTCTGCAATGGCGCGTTCCACGCCCGCCCGGATGAACGGCGCGAATTCGTTGGAGACATCGTGATATGACACGTAGATGTTCAGCGGTTCGCCCGCCGCAATCTTCGCCTGAATGCGTTCGGCCAGCGCGAAGTCCGCCACATTGACGCCTTCATCCTGAGCGGATACGACTGCTACAAATGGTAGAAGCATGAACAAGCACAATAGGACAGAGAACAACTTTCTGAGATTCATTTGAAATACTCCTCATGAATGCACTTAACTTAATGCGCAAATCAAACGGAAGGTGTCCAGAGTTTCCGTAGAACTGCCAAAGGGTGGCAAAGTTATTTATGCCGCGCGGCGGGTGGCGGTCCATTTATCGATGGCCACCGCGATGATGATCACCAGGCCGATGATGAGTTCCTGCGCGAACGGCGAAATGCCCAGCAGCACCAACCCGTTGCGCAGCACGCCGATGATCAACACGCCCAGGATGGTGCCGGGGATGGTGCCCTCACCGCCGGAGAGCGACGCGCCACCGACGATGGTGGCTGCGATCACATCCAGTTCCAACCCCAAGCCCGTACGACCGGCTTGGCCGCTGGGCAAGAACGCCATACTCAAGATGCCGGCCAGCCCGGCGAGGGTCCCCATAATGATGAACGACCACACCTTGACGCTGAAGACGCGGATACCTGAGACGCGCGCGGCTTTTTGCCCGCCGCCCACCGCGTAGACGCGGAAGCCGAAGGTCGTCAGCGAGAGCACGATAGCGCCGAGAATCGCGATGATGATGAAGAACACGAGCTGCATGGGGATTTGACCGAACAGGTAGCCCTGTCCGATGAACTCGAACTGCTCGAGCACATCCGGCAGGACGCCCTGACGGATATTGACGGTCACCGGCTGCCCATCGGTGATGAGCAGAGCGGCACCGCGAACAATGCTCAGCATGCCTAAGGTGGTGATGAACGAAGGAAGTTTGCCGTAGGTGGACAGCACGCCGTTGAGCACGCCAATCCCGACGCCGATCAGTAAGCCAACTGCAATGGCGGGGAGCATCGTCCACTGCTGAATGAGCAGCATCCCCGTCACCAGCCCAGCGAGGGCGTAAGTCGACCCGACGGAGAGATCAACCTCGCCGGAGATCAAGACGAAGGTCATGCCGACCGCCATAATGCCGATCAGTGACACCTGTCGCCCGATATTGAGCAGGTTACGCGTGCTCAGAAAAGCTTCTGATGTGAGCGCTAAAAATACGCACATCAGGATTAAAGCGATGAAAACGCCAGCTTCGCGGGCAGCAAACAGGTTG
Organism: Candidatus Flexifilum breve; assembly: GCF_016713355.1. Lineage (NCBI taxonomy): Bacteria > Bacillati > Chloroflexota > Anaerolineae > Aggregatilineales > Candidatus Flexifilaceae > Candidatus Flexifilum > Candidatus Flexifilum breve. The sequence continues at coordinate 1,769,382 of NZ_JADJPI010000035.1, read as the reverse complement.
CGAAGACGCCACCCGGTGTGTGGAGCAGGCGTACTACGAGAATTTGAAGCTTCCATAACAGATTTATTCCTTATTTGTTGAGCGTTTGGCCGAGGATGAGCCCCGGCTTGCTCACACCAACGTCAAACGGTGGTTCGCTTTGGCAACCATCGCCTCTGTCACAGCATAGATCGCTTGTCTGTCCGTTTCGACAGCTTCCGCAACGACCTGCTCGACCAGCTGATCGCAGCGGTTATGCAGTGTTTCCCGATCAGGCAGCGACGGGAATTTTTCGCGCAGGGCGGCCAACCACTTGCTGCCGTAATGCGCGTGGATCGTCTCATCCGCCCAGTCGAATTCCATGTCGTGCTGACTCACATCGTCGTGATAACTGGCGAAGGCCGCCGCCCGGTCGTGCTTCTTGCCAATATTCTTGGTTTCAAAGTAATGCAGCATCCCCAGACGGATAATCGGATCTTGCCCGCGGGCTGCATCATAAATATAGGTGCCGAGCGGCAGTTCCTCGGGCTGAAAACCCCAGCCGATGAGGCGAGCATAACCCATTTGCGTGTGCCGCGCTTCGTCGTACGTCCACCGCGCTGCATCGACCACGAATTCCCAATCGAGCGCATCGGCGAAGAAATAGAGAATCGCGCCCCCGGTTTCCACCGCCCAGACTTCATTCAGGTGGCTGACCGCACTGCGCAATTGGAGCATCATGCCGTCGCCATACGGGAAACTGCTGTCGATGACGTTGGGCCAGTAGTAGCGCACCTGCGCGAACCGGGCATCGCGCGCGGGGATTTCGGCAAATTGAAACGACTTCCGCAGCGGTGTCACCATGTCATGTTCCACGGCGCGCGGTGCATCCAACCCCAACCCGACGGCGTCCAATTGGCGGCGCAGGGCGTTGACCCAGGCATGAGCTTCGTCGATTTCGGCTGGTGCGGCATGCTGCAGGAACGCTGAGGCAAACTGCTCAAGCTGCTGGATCTGGCGCTGCTTATCGGCAACAGCCGTGCGTAGAAAGTGCACCGTTGGACCATCCGCGATGGTGTCCGCCATACCGAGATAGGCTTGATAAGCAGTGAGGAGGGCGGGCTTGTACACACGCGCCAAAGCGAGCAGGAAAGCCGCCCCGCTGGGGGCATCTTTGGCGGCTTCGAACAGGCTGACCACGGGAGCATCGTCGGCAATTTCGAGCAGGCGGCTGGGGTAACGCAGCTCAAACACGCGGGTCCGCAGGGCGTCGGCAACCAGCGCATCTTCCCAGAACATCCGCGGAAGTTCGATTTTGATTTCGAGCGGGGCTAACCCGGCAATCCAGCCAGCTTGAGCAATAATCAAAGCGCGTTCACAAAAGAAAAATCGTTTTAGTATTTGCGCTGTATCCATCCGCATGTAGCGGCCGCGCTCATGGTTGCCGGGCAAAAATTCCGTTTGCTGCATGTGTCAGTTCCTTTTTCATAATGCCAAAACTACGGGGCTAAACCCGTATCTCCGATTGCACCAGATCGGGCACACCATTGAGCAAGTTAAGTGATTCGCCGCGCAGTACGTTTGCTGACAGCCGGAAACTATCGCCCCGAATCCAGATGTCGGAGGCTTCGATGGGCACATCGTTGTTCGAATACGTGATCTGTTTGGCGTACATCACCGGGCTGCCAACGCTGATGTTCAGCGCCGCGGCCACTTGCGCATCTGCCGTGCAAGCTTCAAAGTAGCGCTGAGCCCATGCGATCTTGAGGCCGTAATCATGTTCCATCACGTCGAACAGGCGGCGTGTAGAGAAATCTTTCTGCTCAATTTGTGGGAAGTTGGCGGTCGGCACGTAGTTCGCGAAGTAAATAATGGGTTTGTTTTCGACGTGCCGCACACGCTGGAGCCACAAAATCGGCGCGTCCAAGTCAAGGTGGAAGAGTGCGGCGAGATCCTCGTCGGCGGGGATGACCTGCTGCTGGAGGGTCGTGGTGGTGTAGGCGATGTTCTGCTGAATGAGGGCTTCAGAAAAGGTCATCAGGCTTTCCGCCAGCGGCTGCTCGACCTTTTTGTGCGTGACGAAGGTCCCTTTGCCGTGGATGCGGATGAGCAGACCTTCTTCCATCAGCGACTTGATGGCATTACGCAAGGTGCCCCGATTAACGTTGAGCGCTTGGGCAAGATCATCTTCCGCTTGAAGCTGATAGTGTTCGCCCCACGTCCCATTGAGAATATTGCCGCGCATCCAGTCCTTGATCTGCTGATAGATTGGAATTGGACTATATCGATCAATTTGAGGCAGCATAGAGGCACCACACATCTCTATATGTCTGTATACATCGTTGTACATTTGAGAGTAGCGCCGATCTTCCCGAATGTCAAGAAGATCGGCGCCGCGGCAGCGGGAGCCTTATGGGGTGTTAAGCGCCTGGACGATGGCGCGAATGTGCTGCGGATTACTCCCGCAGCAGGTGCCGATGATGCGCGCGCCAAGATCGCGCACGCGGAGCGCATATTCGGCCATCACTTCGGGTGTGGCGTCGTAGACGGGGCCTGCGTCCGTCATGCGCGGCAGGCCGGCGTTGGCTTTGGCTATCAGCACATCGCTCGGGTTTTTGGCGTGCATCTTCTGAATGACCGCTTCAATTTCGTCGGGACCGTTGCCGCAGTTGGCGCCCAAAGCGACTACCTGTAGGGTATCCAACGTTTGAACGGCCTTTTCAGGCGTGACGCCCATCATGGTGCGTCCCTTGGTATCGTAGGTCATCGTCGTGACGATGGGGAAGGTGGGGTCAACGCGCCGACAGCCTTCAGCCGCCGCGTTCACTTCTTCCAGAGCCGACATCGTTTCGATCCACAGCACGTCGACTCCGCCGGCGATCAGCGCCTGCGCCTGCTCGGCGAAAATGTCGACCGCCTCAGCATATTCAAGGTCGCCGTACGGCTCAAGCATGACTCCGGTTGGCCCGATCGACCCGGCGATAACGACCGGATGCGCGGCGGCATCGGCTTCGGCGCGGGCATTCCGCGCCCCGGCGAGGTTCAATTCGGCGGTGCGATCTTCCAGATGATGCCGCGCCAGACGGACGCGGTTGCAGCCAAAAGTATTTGTCAGCACAATCTGTGAGCCCGCCTCAATATAGGCGCGATGTACACTCCGCACTTTGTCTGCCTGCTCGACATTCCACAATTCAGGCGATTCGCCATTTTTTAGCCCAAGTGCAAAAAGCATGGTGCCCATAGCGCCGTCGGCGACGACCGTGCGGTTTGAATTTAGTAGTTCGGATAAGCTGGTTTGCATGATGTTCCTTGTTCGTGGTGAGCAGAACTACACTTTTCCCGAAGTATACCTTTTGTTACGCTTGGCGCTCGTCTCAGCGGGCACAGTAAATGGGCATCGTTGACAATTCAAAATGTGCTTTCGCACTCGCGTTTCGGTCGAAAAAGGGATTCACCCGCCCAAAATGCGGTCAACGGGGTGAAAAAACACAATATTCCCACCCAACAGCGCGTTGAGAGTGGGGTGTTTTTTGGTTTTAGTAGGTTAAACGACCTGCGGCACGGGGTAGTGCAGCAGGTCGCGAACCGACCAGAGGTAGTCGGTTAAACTGAGCGCCATCGCCGGAGAACATACACGAAAGCGCCGCTTCAAAGCGGGAACCTCGAGAGCCAACGATTCGTGCGCCCGGACGAAATGATAGCAGAGGCGAAACCACTCGCAGTGGAGCAGCAGATGCCGCTTCGTCTGGGCATATGATCACCTCCGTTGGGAGAGGGCAGCGACGGATTGACGAAAGGTGAGGTTGACGCGCTCGACGAACGTGGTTTGGATGAGAGGGCGGAGTCCGACTTGGCGTAAACGCGCAAACAGCAGCACAAACTCGACTTGTTTCGGGGCAGTTTTGAGATAGTAGAATGGGGTGTTGACTCGGCTGGTGAACACCTTGGCACCGACTTGACACTTGAAGCGTTGAATGCCGTTGTGTGAACCATAACCGACAAGCGCGTGAAGCTGGTTGTCGGTCATGCCGCAATACAGGCATTCAGGGTTGGGGCAGGCAAATCCATGCGTCGGCAGTATCTTTTTGCGTCCGCGACGACTCTTACATTCGCTGTAGGGGCGAATGTCGGTTTTGGAACGCAGGACTTGCAGCCTCAATCCGGCTTGGCAGTGAGGACAGTCGTGTGGAAACTGGGGTTTCCAGCGCCGTGGGTGGTGCTGATCTATCCCCTCATGAACTAGCCCAAGCAGAATGAGAACTGTCTATGGCAGGTAGCCGAGCTTGCTGTGCGAGCGGCGGTGACTGCACGCCTGCCGCCACTCTTCAGTCACGATCTGTGCCTTCTGCCCGGCGACTAAAATCTAGCGCTCTCTCCCCAGACGGACGTAAGTTTGCCGCGTAAATCGGGCGTATAATGAGAATAGGACGTAGCGATGATCGATCGATTTACGGCAGATGGGTACTCTCATGGATGAAAACTCAGCAAACGACGCAGGAGCGAGTGATCACTCTTACGCTTTGCCGCAGTTTCCACCTGACAAAGGACGGGCATCGCTGGCGCTGCTGGCCAGCGAAAAACGCTACGAACTGCTCGTGGAAGCCATGAACGATGGACTAGTGTCCATCGATGCCAACCTCAAGGTTAACTACGCCAACCACCGCTTCACGGAATTGCTCGGCTACTCGATGGAAGAACTGATTGGCAGAACGCTCCATGCGTTTATGGACACGGCCAGTCAGCCGATCTATGACGCCCAACTTGTTCTACGCCGACAGGGCAAACAAAGTCTCTACCAAATCGATTGGTTGCGGCGCGATGGCACGCCGATCACGACTCTTGTCTCAGGCACGCCCTTCCTCGATGAACAGGGGACGTTTCTGGGGAGCTTTGCGGTCGTCACTGACCTCACGCTGCGCAAACAAGCGGAGGAAGAACGCCTCGCTCATCTCCGCTTCTTCGAACGCATGGATCAGGTGAACCGCGCGATTCAGGGGACGAACGATCTGGATCAGATGCTGCGGGATGTACTGGATACATTGCTGACAATCTTTGAGTGTGATCGCGCGTCATTCGTTTACCCCTGTGATCCGGACGCCCGCTTATGGCGTGTGCCGATGGAGCGCACTCGTCCAGAATACCCCGGCTTGCTCCCGATCGGGGTAGACCTCCCGCTTGATCCCGTGGGCGCACACGTCTACCGCCTCCTGCGCGCTTCCCCTGACCCTGTGCTGTTCGGTCCCGGCGCCACGCATCCGGTTCCTTTTGAGATGGCAGCGGCCTTTCACGTCCAATCGTTCATCGGAATGGCGTTTTACCCGAAGGTTGGGAAGGCGTGGTCTTTTGTGCTGCACCAGTGTTCGTATGGGCGAGTGTGGAACGCAGAAGAGATCCGGTTGTTCAAAGAAATCAGCCGGCGCTTGGCCGATGCCCTTTCGACAATCCTGAGCTATCAGCGCTTGCAGGCAAGCGAAGATCGCTACCGTAACCTCTTCAATGTGATGGATGAGGGCGTTGCCATCAATGAGATTATTCGGGATGCTCAGGGGCAGGTCATCGACTACCAGATTCTTGATGTGAACCCGGCCTTTACCCGTCACTCCGTTTACAGTCGGGAGCAGGTGATCGGCCAACGCGCGACCAACATCTACCACATGCAGCCCGAATTTATTCAGCAGTGGTGGGAACAGCATCGCGGAAGCGAAACTGTCGTACATACCGACATGTACTATGAGCCAACCAAGCGCTGGTTTCATATCATGACGACGCCACCCTATGGCGATCGATTTGCCACGTTTTCGGTCGACATCAGCGCCAACAAGCGGCTCGAAAATACGCTGCGCGAACGCGAGCAGCATTCGCAGTCGCTGCTGCGGCTCTCACGTGGTCTCGAATTTGTCGAGACTTATCTCGATGTACTGAATCTGGCGCTGGAGGAAGTCAGAACCGTCCTCGGTTACCAAAACTTATGGGCGTATCTGATGGATGATGATCGCCATTACGCTCGATTGTTAGCGGTCGGCGGCCATATCAGGCATGTGCTGCTCGCCACTGAAGAAGTCGTCACCTTGAAAGTTGATGGCGATCCGATGATGGAGGAGATCGTCAATTCAAGGTCGATCGTCATCGTGGAAGATGCTCGGACAGATCCGCGCACACGTAAAGAGCTCGTAGCCATGCTGAACAACCGGACGATCATCAATGTGCCCATCATCACGTTCGATTATCACATGGGGGCGATCGGTACCGGAACATTCGGCGACGAAGGGGTACGTGTACCCACGCCTACCGAACAGGAATATTTGATAGCGATGGCGAGTAATATCGCCTCGGCTTTTCATCGGCTTAACCTCCTCACGAAACGCCGCGAAGCGGAAGAAGTGCTCCAACGTTATAACGAGCGTTTATCCACGCTCCACGATATTGACCATCATATTCTGGGTGCCTCATCACCTGAGGCTATTGCCCGGGCGGTTCTGACGCGGTTGGAAAGACTTATACCCTGCGAATGGCTCAGTATCGTACTCTACAACCGGGAACTCACCGAAGAACGAGCAATTGCCTGGCAGCAGGCTTCCGAACTGCAAATTCATGTTGGTGACAGCCAACCCGTCGTCCCCAATGACGTTCTTGAACGGTTGAAAGCAGGGTTGTCGGTGGTCACACCGGATTTAGCCACGCAGCACGGTCCCAAAGCGCAGCTTGCTGAAGATCTGGAGACCCAACATGTGCATTCAGCGATGGCGAACCCGATGCTTGTACAAGGTCGGTTGATCGGGGTACTGGCGCTGGCCTCCACGAAGGTCAACTTCTTCACGCTCGAACATCAACAGATTGCGGAAGAAATCGCGGATCAGATTGCAATCGCGCTGCATCAGGCCGAACTGTATGACCAGATCGCCCAGCACAATCTCGAACTGGAACAGCGTGTGCGCGACCGCACGGCTGAACTTGAACATGTGAACCGCGAATTGGAAATGTTCAGTTATTCGGTCTCTCACGATCTGCGCGCGCCGCTGCGGGCTGTTCAGGGATTCGCAGAGATTATTGCGCGCCGCCACCGCAGCGGCTTGAACGAAGAAGGTCAGCGGTACTTTGACTATATTGTGGACGCGGGCGGCCAGATGAATCAACTCATCACTGACCTGCTGGACTACTCGCGCCTCGGTCGTCAGCATGTGCGCTTCGGAACCATCCCGTTACGCAAACTGCTGCTAGATGTGATCGAGATGCTGCGGCCTCAGGTTACTAAATATGGGGCGCAAATCGAGCTGGCAGAGACTTTGCCTGAGGTCCGCGGAGACAAAACGCTGCTCATGCAGATTTTCGCGAATCTGCTGGAGAACGGCATGATTTATCAGCGGCCCGGCGTGGCGCCTGTGCTGCGCGTTGATTGCACGATCGAACCCGAGGCCGTTGTGGTCCGCGTGGCGGACAATGGTCTGGGCATCGATCCGGAGTTTCACGACAAGATCTTCAATGTGTTTCAGCGTCTGCACAGCGCGGAACACTATCCCGGAACGGGCATCGGCCTCGCAATTGTGCGGCGCTCGGTCGAACTGCTGAATGGCAGCATCTGGCTGGAGTCCACCATCGGCGTCGGTAGTCAGTTCTACGTCAAATTACCGCGTCCAACAGGCTTATAAGGAACAATTATCGTGGTCTCACGGATCAACGGCTTAGGGCATATCTTACTGGTGGAAGACAACCCAATGGATATCGCTCTCACGCTTGATGCCTTCAGCGAAGCCGCTTTGAAAAACAGTATCCATGTGGCGAATACCGGTCAGGAAGCCCTCGATTATTTGTTTGGCACGGGCAAGTTTAGCGATCGCGAGCAGTATCCTCTGCCCGATCTCATTTTGCTGGATTTGAAGCTGCCGGGCATTGATGGTCATGAAGTGCTGCGCCGGATCAAACTGACTCCTGGGCTCAAACGTCTGCCGATCGTAGTGCTGACTTCATCCCAAAAAGACACCGACTTAATCCAAAGCTATAATAACGGCGCCAACAGCTACTTGATTAAGCCCGTCTCAACCACAGATTTTCTGGCCGTCGTTCACCAAATTGACCAGTACTGGTTAACGCTGAATATTGGCCCGCCCATGGGAGACGATTGACAACTATGAGCACCTCGATACGTGTCTTGCACGTTGATGATAGCGCTCTGGATCGCGAGTTGATCCGGGACGCGCTGGAACACGACAGTGCGGACTTCACCGTGATTACGGCCTCCGCCCGTCAGGAGTTCGAACATCAGCTCGCCCGCGGTGAATTCGACGTGGTCGTGACGGACTTCAATATTTTGGGTTTTGAAGGCGTACAGGTCATAGACGCAGTGCATGCGCACTACCCGCATTTGCCTGTAATTGTGGTCACGGGCACCGGGTCGGAGGAAGTGGCGGTCGAAGCCATGAAACGCGGGGCGGCAGACTACGTCATCAAATCCCCGCGTCACATTCGCCGCTTGGCCACAACGATTCAGTCGGCGTGTGAGCGTAAGCGCCTGCTCGCGGCGCGCTTGCAGGCAGAAAGCAACTTGCGGCGGAGCGAGGAGCGACTGAGTGCTTTCGCTAAAGCGCTGCCAGATCTTGCGTTCATTCTGGATGAAGATGGACGTTTGATTCAACTCCTGAACGACCCGCAGATGGTTATTCTCCCGGAACACCAATTAGGTCGGCCCATCGACGAGGTCTTTCCGTCCCCTGCTGCCGATCTGATCATGGACGCAATTCGCCAGACGGTGGCAACTGGATATACGCAGCAAGTGGAGTATCAACTGGAAGTGGCGCAGGCCACCAAGTGGTATGACGGGCGCACCGCGCTCATGGGCAGGGCGGATGGCGGCAAGCAGCTCATCGTCTACATCGCGCGGGATATCACTGATCGGAAAGAAGCGGAGTTCCGTCTGCGGCGGGAACGCAACCTCCTGCGTACGCTGATCGATAATGTTCCTGACTACATCTTCGTGAAAGATCGTTCGGATCGCTTCATCGCCAGTAATCTCGCTCATGCAGCTGTCGCGCGGAGTGTTCCCGCTGACCTCATTGGCAGGGAGGCTCGCGATGTGTTCGATTCCGATTTTGTCGAGAGTTTCCACGCCGACGATGCCGTCGTGATGGCGTCCGGTACGGCAATCATCAGCGAAGAACGTGTTATGCACGATCAAACTGGCGCGCATTGGACGCTGACGACCAAAGTCCCTTTTCGTAGTGACGAGGGCGAGGTCATCGGCTTAGTTGGCATTGCGCGGGATATTACCGCGCGGAAACAGGCCATCGAAGCTCTGCGAGCGAGCGAAGAACATCTGCAAATGGTCATCAAGAGCAATCCGGTCATTTTGTTCGAAGTGGATCCGCAGGGGGTTCTAAAATTCCTTCAGGGACGAGGCAGCCAGATTGTCGGTCAGGATATGCCAGCGCTGGTTGGCCTTTCGATTGTGGACGCTTTCGAACCGCTGATCCCTGATATTCGTGGGTATTTCCAGCGGGCGTTGAGCGGTGAGGAAACTGGTACCGTGCTGAACATCGCAAATCGCATTCTGGATATTCGCTATTCCACCTTGCAGAACAAGACCGGGGAAAACAACGGCATCATCGGCGTTGTCACTGATATCACGGAACGCATTCGGGCGGATCGATTGCAGATCGAGTTAGAAAAAGAACAAGAGATCATCCACCTGAAAGAACAGCTGATTTCGACGATTTCCCATGACTTCCGCACCCCGCTGTCGATCATCAAAATGAACGTCACCATGCTCGAAACGTATGCGGAACGGTTTTCCGCCGAGCAGCGCGCCATACGGATTCAGCAGATTTATCGCCAGATCCAGCGGATGGTCGCGCTCCTAGACGATGTCCTCACGCTGAGTAAAGCGAACGCGGGTAAATTGGTTTGTAAACCAGAACCTGTAGCCCTGAAGCAGCTATGCATGGAAATCTGGGATAACTTCCAGCACATGGCGGGAAAAACGCATGTTATCGATTTTGTCTACAACGCCGACTCGAACGAAGTTATGCTCGACCAGCACCTCGTGCATGACATCCTCGTCAATTTGCTGTCGAATGCGGTGAAATATTCGCAAGTGAACGGACATGTACATTTTGAAGTGGCGCGGAATGGGAACGATATCGAGTTCCGCATTGCCGATAATGGGATCGGCATCCCAGAGGCGGAACAAGTAAAGCTCTTTGAGCCTTTCCACCGGGCAAGTAATACCGGTCGCATCGAGGGCACCGGGTTGGGTTTATCAATTGTCAAAAGCTATGTCGATGCGCATCACGGCCAGATCGAGTTCACAAGCAAAGAAGGCGAAGGCACGTGCTTCACGGTGACTATCCCCTGCACAGGTCGTTAACATTCAGTGAGGCACCGGAATGAGCTGCAATAATCTTCTGGCCGATTGCCAGCCCAGTCACATGCATCCTTCCTCGTTAGAGGGCGCGTTGTCAGTCCGGTAGAAGCGTTCAAAGCTATGCGGTAGGTCATCGGCGGAGATGCCGACGTCTGAACCGCGCACTTCCAGCGCGACTCGTCTGGGAGATGTGATGCCACAGTGCTTAAGCAGCCAGTGAACGACAGAAGGTAATGAGAATCGTGTGTGCTCGTTTCCCGTTAGGGTCAAAGTTGTACTTCTGCTTTAAGCGACGCGGTGCAGCACATCCTGTCCATGCTGTACCGTAATCCGCCCATCTCAAACAAACTCGGAGACGAAATCATCCGCGAAAGACACGCGGCGGGTGAGATTTTATCCGATCTAGCTTGTGACTTTGGTGTATCGCCGCAAAGAGTGTAGCAGATTGTGAAAAACGCTTAAGAGTGTAACCCCGCTTGGTATGGGAGCTTGAGCGGGGTTATAGTTTGATTCTTAGGCGTTCAATACCATGTCTAAAGTAAGTTCTCGAAACAAATCCACGAACGGATGTAGGGGCGCACCTGTGTGTGCGCCCGAAACCGGGCAGACACATAGGTCTGCCCCTACATCGGGAATTTCGAGAACCTACTTAAGCCAGTGTCCGAAATACGACAAACCAGGCCAAGGTAGGCTAATCGCTACGTAGATAGAGTTTTTTGGGGGGACAGCGGACGCAATGAATCGCGTCCCTACGAGACAAGCGTAGTTGTGTAGGGATGCGATTTATCGCGTCCGCGAACTCCCAAGACCGACAGGTAACCCGGTTTCACGGCATTCTCCGCACTTACTGGCTTGCCTTGCCCTTTGGCTGACAAACGGTCATGGGCTTAGATCGCATAAGCCCATAATTCGCATAAGTCTGTTGAGTAGTGGTGCAGATAATGCAAGCTTGTCTCGCTCTTGTAAGAGCAACATAAGAAGCGGTCTGAAAATTCCTGTTCGGTAGAATAGATATCACTGTATATCGTCAAACCAAGTGGGACATGAGTGGGTCGAAAAGAAGAGACACTTTTGCCTAAGTCTACACCAATACTAAGCGGTGGAACGAGTTATTAGGTACGCCGAGCAGATCACCGGTCTGGGGCAGGGTGGCAAGCTCAACACAGCGCTCGATGAATAGTGGACGCTCGACACGGCCAACATCAACGCCGAAGTGAAGAAAGTGTTTAAGCGTCCTGTTCCGGTGGGCGAACGCGGTGACTGGGAAAGCTATGTACGCGATCAACCGACCAAACACGCTCATCGCACCGCGCAGATCGTCAACGTCGAAACGGCGCTCAATGGCGTGGTGTATCCGGCGTTCGACCTCACGCCCGAAGAAATCGCGCTGATCGAAACCTCGACGAAATACCCTTACGGCGCGGTATAGCTTTTGCAGTCGATTGTGGCTGACTCCCGACGCGAGGCTGGCGGCGGTGTCTGAAATCCCCCGTATACCCACCCGCCTGAACGCTGCTCGCCTGAAATTGGGTGTAGAATCAATAACATCATCTCTCATTATAGGAGATGCGAACAAGAGCGGCGACCATGGCAGAATACAGCCTGAACGACAAACAGCGACAACTGCTGCGGGCGCTCGTTCCGGGATTGAAGCAGGTTAAGATCGAGTTAGAGTGGCAGGTATGCATGGCGCACGCTTCACCGCCATTTTCGGCAACGGGAAAATTAACCTGCGCCTGTTAGGCTGGCATCAGGCGAATCACCGCGACTTCGATCAGTTGGTCGACCAAGGATTCCTTCAGGTGACCCACCATAACCCCAAGGGCAGCCGGTGCGTTACCACCTGAATCATGAGGCGATCATTCAAGTGGTCGAGACTGGGTTTCTGCTTCCCAGCCCACTTGCAGACTAATCGGCATCAGATCACCGCGGCGGTCGCGCAGCGCAGGCTGTGACAGCTTGGGCAGCGCGAATCATCTGGCTCAGCTTAATGGCCCTAGGCCTTCGAAGGCAAAAGCGCATGGACAGCAAGCAGCAAAAACTGGATCAGTTACGCACACGGGCTGAAAATGTCCTCACGCAGCTGCGGATGACGCCGTCCACTGCCGGACTATCGATTGATGAACTCGTTCATGAGCTGACGGTCTATCAGGTGGAGCTGGAGATTCAACTTGAAGACCTGCAGCACGCGTATCAGGCTGCCGAAAAAGCTCAGGAACGCTATACCCATCTCTTTGACTTTGCCCCTGTCGGCTACATCGTGACCAATGCCGAAGGGCTCACCCTCAAAGGCAACCTGACCGCCGCCAGCATGATCGGGGTTGACCGAACTTTGTTGGAAAAACAACCGTTCGCCGACTTCATTGTGGGCGTTTTTCAAGATATTTATCATCTGCATCGGCGCTCAGTGCTGCGTACCCAACAGACGCAAACCTGTGAAGTCCAGATTCAACGGGTGGACGGCACCATTTTCCACGCCCAACTGTGCACAGATGTTCCGGCAACGGCTGACGATTCAGAAGCGCTTCGAACCGCAATCACCAATATTTCCGCGATCAAACAGGCCGAAGAAGCCGTCCGGAGAGCGCTCGGTCATGAAAAGGAAATGAACGACATGCGTACCCGTGTGCTTTCGATCATCGCGCATGAGTTCCGCACGCCCTTAGCCGCGATTCTGGCTTCTGCCGAAACGCTCGAACGGTACGGGGATCGCCTGTCCAGCGACAAGAAAGCGGCGCGCTTTCACACCATCCGCAATTTCGTCTGGTATCTCAACGACACCGTTCAGAATGCAGTGATTGTTCAGCAAGGCGAGGAACAGCTTCACGTCAAGCCCGAGACCTTCGATGTCATCGCCTTCGTTCGTCAGGTCGTCAACGACATGGGCGCATTAGGGAAACCTGACCAGCAGATCGCGTTAGAGGTCACGTCTGACGGGGAACAGGCGCTGGTCACCTGGGACACGAGTTTGATGCGCAGCAGCTTGATGAACGTGTTAAGCAATGCGCTCAAGTACTCCCAAGGCTCGACTCTCTGTCGCTTAGAATGCGAAGAAACGGTCATTCGGTTACAGGTGCAAGATCACGGGATTGGCATATCCGCTGACGATCAACCGTACGTCTTTGATGCTTTCTTTCGGGGCCAGAATACACAGTACACTTCCGGTATGGGGATTGGTTTGTATATTGTTCAACGGGCGGTGCAGGCCCACGGAGGCAGTATTCGCTGTACGTCGCAGCTCGGGCAAGGCACCCTGATCACGATTGAACTGCCACGCCATGCGGAGCATGGATCTGGCCAGACTGGAAGCACTCAGGTTTGATGGCTGTCCAGATCTGTGACATCGGTGATGATGAGCAAGATCCGATCAATCTCTTCAATTTGCCGAGCATTCAGACGCATGGTGCGCTGACCAATCCTCGGAAAGTCGTGCTGGACCACATAATCATGGACAGTGCTCTGCTGCGGGAGAATGTCGCTGAGTAAGTGGCGGAGATCCGGAATATCCCACTGCCCATTCCCGAGTTCAAACAGCAGGCGTCCAACGGTATCTTCGGGTTGAACCTGAAACTGCCGGAAAAATGCCGGGTTGGCCGCAATCACGCGGAATTCCTGATCGAGTTCAAGCAGACTGTTTTCGATGGTATCCACCACTTTACGGACATACTGGTAGGCGAGTTCCGCTTGATCCCGCGCCTGCTTTTGGGCTGTGACTTCGGAAAAAGTGAGAACTAACCCGTCGACGATGTTATTGGTCGTGCGGTACGGACGAATTTCGATTTTATACCATTGACCACTGACCGTCTGGTCTTCTCGTTCGATATTGACGAGCGTATCCAAGACATTGGCGGCAACCGTTGTCAGGGTGTCACTTTTGAACTTCGACACGATCTCCGAGAGGGGACGTCCGACATCACTCTTGCGTAAGCTAAAGATGCGCGTGACCGCTTCGGTATATTCCCGAATCGCCAAACGTTGATCGAGAAAGATCACGCCGTTAGCGCTCGATTGCAGGAAGTTATACAAGGTGTTGTTGGCCTGCGTGAGCGCGTGATTCTGATTGGTGAGCTGCGTATTCAGGGTGTTCAGTTCTTCATTCATCGACTCCAGTTCTTCTTTCGAGGTGCGGAGTTCCTCGTTAGTCGTCTGAATCTCTTCATTGGCAGAACTGATTTCCTCTAGTGACGAGGTTAACTCCTCGCTCTTTGCCTGAAGCGCATGGGTCGCGTTCTGTAACGCTTGACGCGCTTGTTGGAGTTCCTCGCGCAGTCGCGTGACCGTCACGCCCTCTTCGCCCTCGCGACTCTCGGGCGGCGCAGACTCAAGGTTTCTGCCCGCTGGGCTGAACTCGAAAACAATTAACTGGAAGCGACCGCTGAGCGCCTCGTCTCGAATGGGTTTCACGATGACGTTAATGAGGCGTTCCCCGCCTGCGGATTTTACCGACACGCCCTGGCGGATGACCACCCGATCGCTTTCAAAGGCCTCATAGAGGGCAATGGTCAGCTCAACGTCCAGCCCCTCACGCGCCATGCTCAAGATACTGTGCTGGCCATCGCGCCCCGGAATGAGGCGTAAATAATGGTCAATGTCGCCATAGGTGTACCGCACGCGGTACCGCTCATCGACAATGGCACAGGTACTGTGGTAATGGTCAAGCAGCATTTCGTGGATAATTCTGAGTTCGTGGTCGTCGCTGCTGCGTTGTGACTTTCCTGGGGCGGTCATGGGTTCCTCTGATGTACTGGGCGCTTTCGTAAACAGCGGTTGATCCAAGCTGATCCACTGATAGGCGGCGCCCGGCGTCCGTTGATAGATTTTGTGTTTGCTATCAATGATTGTAAAGATATCGAGCGCTTCAGGCATGGCTTCGGATGAACCGAGAAACAAAATGCCTCCGGCGCGCAGCGCAAACTGGAAGAAGGCGCGAATTTTAGTTTGGAGGCGGGCCTGGAAATAAATCAGCACATTGCGACAGCTAATGAGATGCAGGCTGGAAAAGGGGGGATGTTCGATCAAATTGTGTTCGGCCCACACAAGCATGCGGGTGAGATGGGGGCGAACCTGATAGCCTTCCTCTATTTTAAGAAAGTGGTCTTTGAGTCGTGACATGCTGAGCTGTTCGCTGATCGTTGCCGGGTAGATACCACTACGCGCCCGTTGAATGAGTTCGCGATTGAGATCTGTGGCAAAGATCCGCACCTGCATATCCTGGATATTCAATTCGCGTAAACATTCGTGGATCACAATCGCAATCGACACCGCTTCTTCCCCGCTGGCACAGCCCGGCACCCAGACGCGGAACACGTCATCAATGGACATGGTTTTTAGGAGTGGGAGCAGCGCACTGGTTTTCAAAACTTCGAACGCCTCAGGATCACGAAAGAAACTGGTCACATTGATGA
Organism: Candidatus Flexifilum breve; assembly: GCF_016713355.1. Lineage (NCBI taxonomy): Bacteria > Bacillati > Chloroflexota > Anaerolineae > Aggregatilineales > Candidatus Flexifilaceae > Candidatus Flexifilum > Candidatus Flexifilum breve. Next base: position 1,753,665 of record NZ_JADJPI010000035.1, on the reverse strand, counting down.
GGAGTCCTTTGACAAGCTGCTGCGCTTCACCGGCCTGGTGTTCCAACAAGGTGAGGTAAGCCGGTAGCGTCTCGACTTGCTGAAGCCCCATCCGGCGTATGATCTGACGACGCAGGGTGCTGACTTTATAGTCGCGGAAATCGTAGCCGGTTTGGCGTCTAAGCTGCCAGATCAGGCGCTGCAGATCCTCATCCGGGATGATCGCGGTCAGATTTTCAAATTGCAGAGGTTCCGGAAGATCAATGTCGAAATGAGTGAGCAAATACGGGGGCATGAGATCGGGGGGAACACGCCGTCGGCTAATCCGGCGTCAATGACATTGAACGGCATACTGCTTTGTCCGGCCGTGCCTAAATCCTGAGCAAGAACCAAGCCTTTTTCCTGCTTGATGGCACGAGCCCCTTCGGTGCCATCGTGACCGGCACCGGAGAGAATAATGGCAACTGCTCGTTCACCCCGATCCAACGCCAGCGATTGAAAGAAATGTGTAATCGTCGCGGGCCAACCTTCTCGGGTAGGAATCGGGCTCAAACTAAACCGATTGTTCCACAGTGTGACCTCAAAGTTGGGGGGAAGGACGTAGACATGATCCGGCAACACCTCCGCGTCATTGGTGATGACCTGCACCCGTAGACTGGTTTGACGCTGGATCAAGTCAGGCAGAATGCTTTCATGGTCGGGCATGAGGTGCTGGATAACGACAAAGGCCATACCGGTGTTGGGCGGTAACGCCGCGAAGAAGGTCTTCAGGGCTTCCAGTCCACCCGCGGATGCGCCCAATCCAATCACTGGGAATTTCGACCCGTCCGAGGCCGTATTGGTCGCCATGTTCTCCAGAATCCACCCCTTCCGATCGCGTCAGCCTCTGCTGCCCGCATGCATTTTGCCGCGATATTGGTGTTCAGTCGATAGTTCTTAAGGCAAAATCGCGCTTACTCCAGCCAAACAGAGTGTCGACCGTGTAAATCATGGGCTGAGCGCTGGGAAAGTTCATGTGGGGGTAACCGGGGTCGTCGTGCTTTAGGAAGTGCGCCAGATGCAGCAGGAACAGAATAACGACAGTGTCGGCTACACCACGATCAGTAAGACCGGTGCTCTCAAGAACGCGGCAGCCATGGCTGCCACGCTCCTCACCACCGGTGTATGCCTTCAAGCATGGGGAAGCTTTCCCCATGGCGCTGCCGGCGGACTACCACTGACGCAAATTGTAAACAGTTGTCGTCAATGCTACCAGTACCCATGATGGCGTTACTTGTCACCCGCGGCCTCGAAAACGGTGATCCCTGCCGGGGTGATGTGAACCTGCTGGTCAGCGGCCTTACCGATCCACTGGACGAGCGCTGGTTGGCGCTGAAGCAGCGCTGTAATGGTCGCAGGTAAGCCGATATATCGGAGCGGACTCGACGAGCGCTCACGATGCTGGTAGAGCAGTCGCAATGCGATCCATTCGGGATAGCTTAAGCGTTTGATAGTTTCCATTGATCGTTCCAACTTTCTCGATAGCTACACTATGAGGGTTATGTCCGCGCTTTGTCCTGCGCGAATTGGATTGCTAACCAACGGGTGAGAGGGGCGGCGATACGCTCCGCCATATCGGCATAACGCGCACGGTAATCGGCTTCAGACACGATCACCACCGCTTCACGAAATCGCCTGATCTCTTGATCGCTGTGGGCGCGAATCTCTGACCGCCCCGCCATCTCCGGCAAAATAACCAGAATGCCTTGCTGACGGGGGAGGCGGTAAACTGCCGCTTTTCCGATCAGTTTTTACACCTCATCGCAGCGCGCTCGACTAGGATTTCTCGGAAATGTCGGCGCGGTTGTCACCGTAGGCGCGTAGGGCCTGACCTTGCCCGCCGGTTGTACTCGTCGAAACGGTGGGCATCGTGGCTGGAACTGGCGAACGACGCTGCAGCGGGTTGGTCAGGCTGCGACCGGACGCCCGGAAGATATAGAATGCCGCCCCCAGCAGCACGACGACGGTGACGGCCAGAACCGTCGTGCTTTCCGATCCACTCATGGATTGAACCGTGGCCTCCAGCAAAACCGTCGATGTAGCGACAAGGTTGACGCCTGAGCCGTTCACGATCGTGAAGGTGCTCAGTCCCGTGGGCAGGGTAAAGTCAAGCAATTGGTTCACATTCCGTCCGCTTCCCTGCCGCGCTGACGAGCCTCGCAACGCTTCATCCTGACTTTGTACCGTAAAGATCCGCGTTCCGGTGCCGGTTAACTGGACAGGAAGCGCGGTGTCCGACGGGTTATTCACGGTAATCGTTCCCCGCCCAACAGCAAAATTCAGGTCAGTACCACTGTAAGAGCGTGGTCGGAGCGAGTCGACGGCCCATACGGCAACGATCACCATGAGCGCAGCGGCGATTAAGATTTTCCAGTTGATCTTCATGATCTTATAAACCCCTTCGGAGTGACGCCTTGAATAGGATGCATCGTCTGGGGGTGCGTTTGATGAGCAGGAGATGCCTGAGTCGCACTTAAGACGATAGCAGCGGCTCAACGGGCACCATCAAACTGAGGTAAAGCGCACAAGTTCGGATGAAACGAATGCGCTGATTGGAAAGATTGTCCTTAATCTTTAGTATAACTTGGTTCAAGGGCTCTGTAAAGCAAGTCGCGTTTGCCTCGAGGCTGCGCGCTGTGAAGATCGCTTCTGATCTCTTCACCGCTGCCGCCAAAATGCGGCTCGATTTCACATCGATAGTGTGGAGGCCGCTGCCATTGATGCGCTTCTGGGTCATCGATCGAGCCAGCGTAGCTGACTCGCGCTAGCTTCGCTCACCGCTGCCCGATTGAGTTAGTTCTGGCTCGCGGTTTCGGCTGGTGACGGTGGCAGGATTTTCTTGATGGAGGCTTTCTCACTGGCAACCAGAATGTGCACGGTCAGTGGGACTCCGTCGAGCACATAACCATTGAAGCGCGCCACAGCATCGCGCGCGTCGCCTTCGCTTTCCAGATTTATGAACGCGAAACCATTCGATTTACCGGTGTAGCGGTTCGTGGCGAGAAACGGATCGGTAACTTGTCCCACTTGAGAGAAGAGTTCAGCGATCTGCGCTTGGGTAACATGGAGGGCTAGATGACCAACATACAGCTTCACAGTCATAATATTCTCCCTGTGAATTAGTGATTCCGTTCGGTTTGGAGTGGACAAGGTGTCGTGACAAATGTGACTGTGCAGGGTGGAGAGCGCGCAGAAATTGCCCGCCCTCAGATCGACCAGTCGCACGCATCCCGTTCAACGCGGTGCTATCAGCTTGCTGAGCTATAGCATAGGTGGAGGCGAACCGGTGTTTATCGGCCCAGTGACCCGAAAACCCCAAACGCGAGTGAGGTTATCTGGGGCTTTCTGAGAGCCTAGCGCCGACGAGCAACACAGGATGGCGTCCATGGTTGGTGAAGATCAACGGCGTTCTATGGATGGGCGGTGCTTAGTTGATCTTCAGGCAGTCTGTGCGCGGTTTGATCCATCACGGCATTCCTCAAGACGAAGACGACATAGTCTTTGTGCTCTGGCGAAGATACTCTGGAGGAGTTGCGAAACGTTCGTACGCCTTCGGCGACGCCCGCGCGATTGCCGGACAGTGCTTGCAGAATTTCCCAGCCCTCGGCCAGATACCTATCCAACTGCTGCTCGAATTCCTCGATGCTGGATATATTCATTGGGTCAAAGACTAACACGCGAACTGCCATGATTGAGTCGCTTCCTACACTGGTGTGTTAACGAACATCTTTTCGATTTGACGAATTGCGTAACCGCTTCTGGTTTTCTGCCTGATGGCTAACTGGCGCACTTGTCCTACTGCCTGTCAGCGGGGTTCCATTTGTGTTTTTCCATCTACGGAGCTTATCAGGATTGCCCTGTGATAATTCGCCTAGCTCAGGGCGAGGAGCTGTCGATTTGTTCGGGGTGAAGGCAACAGCGAAAATCGAGTCTTCGATGGGATCAACGGGTATGATCGGAGCGATGATCGGCTCTGACAACGGTTTCTCCGCTTCGTTGGTGCGCGTCACCGGTTTGGGAAGTACGGCTTCCCGCACTTTTCGTTGGTTGCTTTTTTCTCGACGGTGCCGGAATCTCGATGTCTTGGACATGTTGTTGGACCTTTTCTTCAAACTAAACTGCGAATGGGGAAGCGACGGATTTCCTGAACATCTCGTTGGTTCGATGGACTGCTGCTCTCAGCGCCACAGGGGCGGCAGCGGGTGACTTTTGACTTTAGGAACAATCGGTGCCGCGCTATACACTTTGGCGTGTGAGGGTATGGTGTGCTGCGAAGCGATTTCCGTATACCGGGATGGTGCGTTAGCAATGATATAGAAAAGCGCCGTCATCTTGATGACTGCTGCGACGAGGAGGGTGATACTCAGGGCGTTGGCGTTTAGCATCAGGTTGAGTGACGAGTCACTCCCCGTCAAGGTGGTTGAACGAATTACAGCGATCGTCGATAGACTGACAATCACAAGGATCGCAGCGGCGATCAGTCTTCTCCATTTGGTATTCATGGATGCGTATAACCTCAAGTCAGTTACGACTGATTAAGTGGTCGAAAGCGTCTGGGGCTCTGTTTGATGAGCAGGAGATGCCTGAAGCTTGCGTAGACTATCGCTAGACTTCAACGGGCATCATCAAACTTAAAGTGAAGTGGACAACAAGAGATGGTTCGCTGGTTTTGGGGAAGTTCCAAATGTAAATACTAGTATAACAGAGTGCGGGTGGATTGTAAAGCAATCCGTTTTTATACACTATGCCTAGGACGGCCCAGCAAATGGGCCCCCATTTAAATCCCGGCCCGCCCCCCCCCCCCCCCCCCCCGGGGAAAGAGGGATGCCTCAGCCCAGAACACTGCCTGCAGGATGGGAAGAGGCAAAATGTCGACCTACCACCTTGCTCACAGAGGGTGTGCTTTCAGTATGTCAAATGACCTGCGGCACGGGGTAGTGCCGCAGGTCGTAAACTGACCACAGATGGTTGGTGAGGTGAAGCGGCATCGCCGGAGAACGTGAACGAAAGCTCCGTTTCAAGCCAGGAACCTCATGAGCACAGACGAAATGGTAGTACGGACAAAACCATTCACAGTGCAGCAGATGACGCTCGTTCTGGGCATATGCGTGAAGGTGATATGGCGCTTGTTTTGCGTTTGCCGAGCTGACCATCATGTAGGTCAGGACTGGAGACAGAAACGCTCGAACGCCGCCTGTCCGATCTGGTCAACGCGGCGTATGGCTTGACGCCCGCCGACTTTGATCTTATGTGGCGCACTGCTGCGCATCGGAGTAGGGAACGAGGCCCAGGCACGGTCTGCTTGTCCTCACTCACTCGTCCATGGTGCTCACGTTGCCGATCCAGCAGCAATCACCCAGAGATGTTCCAATGGGAGACAAAGGGCAACCGTCGTCCCAGCCGTGATCGGAGCATGGCTGTGGACGATCAACGGCGTGCTGAGCGGTGCGACGCGGACGGCATGCCGGTAGTACGTCCCCATGAACTGGCAGTGATCGACAATTCCCGGAAGCGCCTGTGGATGCTGGATCGGATCACAGAACTGAATCTGTTCCGGGCGTATGGTTAGAACGACCTCACCGGGCGTATTTGGCAGCGGCGCGCCCAACGTGCTGAGCGCCGCATGGATCAACTGCTCGACCGCTGCGCCGGGGATGAAATTCACGCCGCCGAAAAAGCGCGCGACCTGCTCATCGACCGGGCGATAGAACAGCGCATCGGGCGGCCCAAACTGCTGTAGGCGGCCATCGCGCATCAGGGCGATGTGATCGGCCAGCAGCACCGCGTCCTGCTGATCATGCGTGACCACCAGCGTGGTAATCCCAAAATGGCGCTGCACCTGCCGAATCAGCTCGCGCATTTCGTCGCGCAAGTTGGCGTCGAGGTTGCTCAACGGCTCATCCAACAGCAGCAGGCGCGGTTCGACGATCAGCGCCCGCGCCAGCGCCACCCGCTGCTGCTGGCCGCCTGAGAGCTGCGCCGGTCTCCGGTGACCGAGTCCGGGCAGTTGGATCAGGTCGAGCATGTGGGCGACGCGCTCATCAATGACAGGGTGCGGAACGCCGCGCATCTTCAGCCCAAAGCCGATGTTCTGCGCGACCGTCATGTGCGGGAACAGCAGGTGATTCTGAAAGACCATGATCGCGCCGCGCTGCTCGGTGGGCAGGTGCTTCACGCTGACCCCGTCAAAACACACGTCGCCCGCCGAGGGATCGAGCAAACCGGCGATGATCTTGAGCAGGGTCGTTTTGCCCGAACCGGACATGCCGAGCAGGGCGACAATACTGCCCGACGGGAGCATAAGCGACAGGTGATCGACGGCGGGTCGAATCTCGCCGGGGTACTGCTGGGTAATCTCGCGGAGTTCAACCAGTGTCATAAGCGGCCTAGTCCGGCAGCCGCCCCGCTGGTCAGCAGGCGGTTGGTCACGATCAACAGCAGCAGCGCCGGCGCGGTGAACAGGAGCGCCTGCACGGCGATCGCGGTGTTGTTGCCGCCCGCCGCGCTCGAAAAGAGCAGGATCGGCAGGGTGATGACGCGCCCGGAGCCGATCAGCAGCGTCAGCAGGTACTGACTCCACGAGATGAGAAAGGCGAACAATCCGGCGACGATGATGCCCTGACGGATCAAGGGGAGGGTGACGTGCCAGACCACCGCCCACGGTTTTGCGCCGAGTGCGCGCGCCTGCTGTTCGTGTTCGAGGCTGTATCCCCGGAACAGCCCAGCGAAGATCAGGATGGTATAGGGCAGCACCGGCACCAGATGCGCCACGCTCACGCCGAGCCAATTCCCCGCCCAGCCCCAGCGCAGAAAATTGACCGCCAGCCCGAGACTCACCGCCAGCGGCGGTACGAGCGCGGGCAGCAGCAGCAAAAACTCCACCAGTCGCTTGCCGGGAAAGCGGTACAGCCCGAGCGCCCGCCCGGCGGGCAGACCAATGATGAGCGCGGTCGGCGTGACCACCCCGGCGATCAACAGACTGGTGCCGAGCGCCGACAGCACATCCGACTGTGGACTGAAAGCGCGCGTCCACCCGTCCAGCGTCCACTGCTGCGGGAGCAGTTGGGGGTAGAACCAGCCGCGCGCAAAGGCATTGAGCAGGAAAGCGATCAAGGGGGCGACCAGAAACAGGGCGGCGAGCCCCAGGATCAGCGTGCTCAATCCACGCGTGGAGCGCTGTCGCGCAGCCATAGATACCCTCCTAAGACCAGCGCCGTCACCAGCGTGATGATCACGCTCAAGGCCATCGCTTCCGTTCGTGAGTTCAAATCTGCGTCATTGAACAGCAGCAGCGCTGTCACCGGGAGCGCGCGCGGATAGCGCACCCCGAGCAGCGCGGGAATCTCGTACGCGCCAAAGGTGAAGGCGAAGACGATCAGCGAGGAGGACAGCAGCGACGGCGCGATCAGCGGCAGAATGATGTAGCGGAAGCGCTGCCACCCGTTCGCGCCAAGGTTGCGTGCCGCCTGCACGAGCGATGTGTTCAGCGTTTGCAGCACACCGAAGACGATCAGACCGATGAACGGTACTTCTTTCCAGACATAGGCGAGGATGATGCCGATCCCGGTCGTATCGCGCACCAGCACGGGGAAATCGGCGGGGGCGGCGGTCAAGCCGAGCGCGGCCGTGCCGCGGGAGAGCAGACCGCTCTGACTGAGCAAAAACAGCAGGCCGATGGCCGCGACCAGATGCGGCACGGGGAGATTGAACTGGAGCAGGAATGCCCAGAAGCGACTGCGTCCCGCCGCTTGCAGGATGAGGAGCGCGACCGCGACGGCGAGCACGGCGGACAACACCGTACTCGCCAGACTGACCCACAGCGAAAACAGCAGTCCCGACCAGAACACGTCGCGGTAGTCCGGACCGAAGAGTAGATTAGCGTAGGCGTCGAGACTCAGGGTCGTCCGGCCAATCAGCGGCTGCCAGCCGAGGCTTTGCAGCACGCTGTAGGCCAGTCCTCCCCCAAACAGGAGGAGGACCAGCGCGAGCGCCGGGGCGAGCAGCAGCAAAAACTGCCGCCGGGAGAGACTAGCGGCGGAGGACATTCGCTTCCCAGTCGGCTTCGACGCGCGTCTGATACTCGGCGGCCAGATCCGAGACGAGCGCCGCCGCGAGTTCCGCCGGGTCAGCGGCCCCGGGGCCGAGATTCGCCGCCGCGTCGGCCAGCACCTGCCGATCCGCGTCGTCGGTCACGCGGCTGACATCAATGCCGAAGCCCAGTCCGAAGCCGTTCTCCGGCAGCACGTGGGCCGCCTGCAGGTCAGGGCGCAAAATCAGGTTGGCGAGCACAAGCGCGGCGGCTTTGTGCGCGGCGTTCGCGGGGATGGCGACATAGTTGAAATCGCCGATCATATTGGCGTCGAAGGCAAAAGCGCGCGTTGTCTCCGGCAGGCGGCCGTCGTTGATGTACACGCTCGCGCCGGAAATCTCCTGCGTGAAGGCGAAATCGACTTCGCCATTGGCGAACAGGTCGCGCAGTTCGTTCTCGTTGGCGGGATAGGTTTCACCCTGCCGCCAGAGATTCGGTGCCCAAGTGTTCAGCAGATCCCACACCTGCGGTGCCCATTCGTCATACAGGGCTGGGTTGAACTCACCGAGCCATTGATCGTGTCCGCCGCTCAGTTCGAAGAAGATCTGCTTGACGAAGCGCGTGCCCATGTAGCCGCCGGGGCCAGGCGCGATATACGTGAAGCGTCCCGGATTGGCCTCAATCCACGCGGTGAGTTCGGCGAAGCTGCGCGGCAAATCATCCTCAGCAATCCGCGCCGAGTCGTAGATGAAGTGGAACTGGGCGCTTGACCACGGGCTCTCATAACCCTCGACCGGACGTCCGAAATCGAGGTTGATCGCCGGGTTGTCCCAGTCGACCAGCGCGCTGTTGGGGATCGTCTGCGCCCACGGCCCGTACAGCAGATCGGCTTGGCGCAAGGTGTAGAAGTTCTCACCGTTGATCCAGATCAGATCGACCGCCCCGGCGTCCGCGGCGACGCCCGCTTCGGCTTCGCTCAAGACCTGATTGACCGCGTCGACCGTGTCCGCGACCGGCACACGGTTGAGGGTGATGCCGTATTCCTCGGCCAGCAGCGGCGCGTAGAAGGTATCGATGAACCCATTGATCGCATCCGAGCCGCCATACAGATACCAGTTGACGGTCTGACCGTTGGCCTGTGCCACTACTGCGTCCCAACTGGCGAACCCCGGCGGCGCTGCCGCTGGCTCCTGCGCGAATGCCGCGCTGGTCAACAGGAGGAGGACGAGGATGATCAGCCAAACTTTGCCACGCATAGCGACTCCTTTAGCGTAAATGACGCGCTGCCCACACCAAGCGCTGGACGGCGCTGACCGCCACCAGCACGCCGAGCAGGAACAGCAGCGGGATAAACCACTCGGGCAGAATAAAGAACAAACTGAAAAAGATGACGGCTTCTGTCCCTTCGATCACGCCGCTCGGCATGGTGATCGAGGTGAGTTCGCCGCGCTGCTGCGCCCCCTGCGCACGCCGCTCCAGCAGCGCCGCCAGATACAGATACGCACCGGCGTTGATATAAAACATGCCGAACACGAACGCCAGCACGATCAACCCTTCGAGACTGGGCTGGCGCAGCACTAACCCGAACGGGATCACGGTGTAGACGAAGAAGTCCAGCACAATATCGAGATAGCCGCCCCAATCGGATTGCTGCCCGCTGATCCGGGCGACCGTGCCGTCGAGGCCGTCCAGCGTCCGGTTGAGCCACCACAACGCCAGCCCGAGCAGGTTCAGTCCCTGCCACCCGGCGACCGCGGACAGCCCCCCCGCCACGCCCGCCAGCAGCGTGATGGTCGTCGGGCTGACGGTGTTTCCCAACCGCTGTGCCGCGGGCAGCAGCAGTTTCTCTTTGACCTGACGCAGAGCTCCATCCATCATGGCAGGCGCTGGACCACGGCTTTCAGCAGGCGTCCGCTCGTCCCATTCAGGAGTTCGCGCACCAACAGGTTGGACAGCGCCTTCTTGGCGATATCCGAGTAAGTCGGGTAAGGATGAATCACACCCACGAGACTGCGCGCGCTCAGTTTCTTGGCGATCACCAGCGTGTACTCGGTGATCATCTCGCCCGCGCGTTCTGCGACGACCGTCGCGCCAAGCAGTGCGCCGCTGCCCCGGTACACCAGTTTGATGAAGCCCTCCGTGTCGCCTTCGGTCACTGCTCGGTCACCGTGAGCCATGGGAAAGGTATAAACTTTGACCGCGTCCCCGTGCTGCTCACGCGCCTGCGCCTCGGTCAGCCCGACGTGCGCGACTTCCGGTTCGGTGAACGTGACCCACGGCAGGATGTCTTCGTGACCTTTCCCCTTGCCGATGGGCAGCAGCAGATTGCGTCCCGCGACGCTCCCCTGAAACCCGGCGTAGTGGGTGAACTTGGGGCCAGTCGTCACATCGCCCACCGCGTAGATGTGCGGCTGGTTGGTTTGCAGGTGGTTGTTGACCGGGATGCCTTGTTTCGTATACTGCACCCCGGCTTTATCCAGATCGAGCGCCTCGATGTTCGGCGCGCGCCCGACCGCCACCAGCAGCATGTCGCCGCTCACCGTCTGACCGTTCTTCAGAATCAGCGTGATCTCATCACCGGACTTGTGGACTTCGGTCACCAGCGACTCGATGATCGTGACGCCCTCGCGGGTGAGCACGCGGCGGATCACGGCGACGGCCTCCGGTTCATCGCGCGGCATGACCTGATCGCCGACGACCGTCACCTGCGCGCCGAGGCGGATATACGCCTGCGCCATCTCCATGCCGATCGGCCCCGCGCCCATGATGAGCAGGTGCCGCGGCAGGCGATCATTCTCGAAGAAATCGGCATTCGTCTTGAAGGGGACGTCCCGCAGACCGGGGATCGGCGGCACCGCCGCCCGTCCGCCCGTCGCAATCACGAACTTTTTGGCGCTCAACTGCCGGTCATTAACGAGGATCGTATTCGCATCTAAAAAGCGGGCTTCGCCGAGGATGGTTTCCACGCCGCGCCGCGCCACCGCTTCAGGCGTTTCGTGCTGGTAGACCTCGGCGATGACCGCGCGAATGTGATCGCGCACGGCGACCATGTCGACGGTCGGCGCGGCGGCGCTGATACCGAACGCGCCGGCAGTGCGCACGGTGTGGGCTGTTTTCGCGATTTTCAGCAGGGCTTTGCTCGGCATGCAGCCCGACCACGTGCAGTCGCCGCCGATACGTTCCCGCTCGATGAGCGCCACTTGCTTGCCCAGTTCGCCGCCAAAGACCGACGCGGTCAGACCCGCCGACCCACCGCCGATGACAATGACATCGTAGTGATCGCTCATGCGTTTTCCTCTTGGGGCAGGGTAGGTGCCGCTGCTTGGCGGCGGTTGAGCAGACGGGACAGTCCCAGGCTGAGCACCAGAATGACGCCCGAAAACAACAGGATCCCCGGATTGAGACTCGCTTGCCCGGCGGCGAGATCGCCTTCCAGCGCCGCGCCGATGCCCACAAACGAGAGCGTGCCCGCCAGATTGCCGAGTCCGGTCGCCAGAATGAAGCTGCCGAAGGGGATGCGCAGACTCCCCGCGACCAGACTGACCGCGTCATAGGGCAGATAGATCAGCCGCATGGTCAGCACCGCTTGGAACGGATTGCGGCGCAGCAGGTGCACGAAGCGCTGCAGCGCGGACGTACTCGCTGGTTCCGTCGCCTCGCCGCTGGAAAACCAGCGCCCGATGCCGTAGGGGATCACCGCGGAGACGGTGCCCGCGATCAGCACAATCAGGAAGCCCGGCCACAGGCCAAACACGCTGCCGCCGAGTATCGTCAACAGCGACGCGGGAAATAGAATCACCGGGCGCAGCAGATACACGCCGATGTAGAGCGCCGGACCAAACCAATTGCTGCTCAAGATAGTTTGCAGTTCGCCCGTTAGTTGGGCGAAGGTGAGATCGTTGGCGGTCATGTACTGGCGGACGATCAGCAGCAGCGCCAACCAGAAGAGAACGGCGGTCACGGCGGTGCGGTGTGCTTTGAGCCACCGCCAGGCACGCTGCGTCCACGACGGTTTCGTTGACATTTCCATGGTTGGGGCTCTCCCCGGTCGAAGAATGCAACTACTCTAGCTGAGAAGCTTGCGGTGGTTAGCAAAGAAACGCCGAAGAAATGCCGAAGAAAATGCCTAGCATGTCCTCGTTCGTTATCCACTCAGTCTGCCTGTGGGATCAGACGGTAGCCCACGCCGCGCACCGATTCGATGTACAGGTCGGACTCCGGTTCGATGCCCAGTTTTTTGCGCAGGTTGAGGACATGCGCGCCGATGATTTCCCGTGCCTCGTGCCGCGCACAGGTGTAGCCACAGGCGGACTGCACCAAGACGGTATAGCTGAGCGTGACTCCGGGTGCGCGGGTCAGTTCGAGCAGCAGGCGAAACTCGGTCGGCGTGAGGTCGAGCGCCTGCCCGCGCAAACTCGCGCGGAAGCCGCTCACATCGAAGGTCAGGTCGCCGTAAGCGAGCGGGGTTTTGGTGGGGTGCGCGGCGGTCGGCAGATCGGGCTGCACGACATCCAGCAGCTGCCCGACGATCTGTTCCAGCCGATCACGCCGCTGTTGGTGCGCGCGGCTGTGGAGGGCTGAGGCGACTGCCGCGAGAATGTCTTCGTTCTTCGCCGGTTTGAGCAGATAATCATGCGCGCCCTGCCGCAGTGCGGCGATGGCGGAGGGTACGGTCGCATGTCCGGTCAGCAGAATCACGGCGAGGTCGGGATAACGTTCTTTGGCGAGACGCAGCAGTTCTACCCCATCCAGCCGATCCATCTTGATATCGGTGAGCAGGACAGCAAACGCGCTATCCGCCAGTCGCTCCAGCGCCTCCCGCCCATCACAGGCAGCAGTCACCTCGTAGCCGCTCAACTGGAGGACGCGCACAAGAAAATTGCGGATCGCCGCTTCATCATCGACGACGAGCACGCGCGGCTTATTCATGGTCGCACCCGCCTGTCACGGGCAGCGTGATGGTGAAGGTCGTTCCGCTGCCCAAAGCGCTGGCGACGCTGATCTTTCCGCCATGCCGTTCGATGATTTCGCGGGAAATCGCGAGACCTAACCCCAGCCCACGTGTCTTGGTGGTGAACAACGGCTCGAACAGGCGCGGGAGATGCTCCGGCGCGATGCCCGAGCCATTGTCTGTCAGCGTGATGCGCACGGTTTCCCCCTGTGCGGCGGTGGCCAACTCGATGTGCGCCGCATCCCCACGTGCCGCTTCAGCCGCATTCAGGATGAGATTCAGCAGCACCTGCTTGATCTGGTTGCTGTCCCCACACGGCGTGGGCAGGCTGTCCGCCAGTTGGAGCTGCAGGGCGATCCCCGCCTCCTGCAGTCGCTTACGCATGAGGATGCGCACGCCGTCGCACAGCGCATTGACATCAAGTGGCAGATGGTCGTGCGAGACGGGACGATAGAAGTCGAGCATTTGCCGGAAGATCGTCTGAATGCGCTCCAACTCCTGCGCGATAATCGTCAGATCCTGCTGGACTTCCGGTGCGGCGCCGTTGAGCTCGGTCATAACGAGTCCCAGTCCGCTCTCGATGGCCTGCAGCGGATTATTCAGCTCGTGGGCGAGGGAACTCGCCAACTGCCCGATGACGGCCAGCTTTTCGGATTGGATCAGGCGATTCTGCGCCGCCCGCAGCGCCGCCGTCCGCTCTTCCACTTTGGCTTCGAGCGACGCGGACAACTGGCGTTCGGCGGCCAGCAGTTGATCGATGGTGCGCTGCTGGACTTCGACCGCGCGCAAGAGCTGTTCCAGCCGCTGGCGATCACTTTCCAGTTCGGCCCGTTCCCGATCCGCCTGTTCCAAACGCGCATTGGTGTACAAGGTTTGGCTCAAAGACCTGACTAGCAGATCGTAGGCCGGCTGCGCCTCCCGGGGGATCTGCTCCACCCCCAGACAGACTGCGCCGACAGGCGCCGCGTGGGCGTTGAGCGGATGATACCAGGCGGTGGTGTCCAGCCGTCGCGCGGTGTGGGGATCACTGAGGTAGGCCGTGTTGGCCTGCCTCAAAACCAGACGGCGCAGGGCAGCTGGATTCTGCTCGGTCGCGTCGGACAGCCACGTCTCCCCAACGATGTAGCGCTGCAAATCGACATCCCAGAGCAGAAAACACACCCACTGGGGTTGGGTCAGCGTGATTAGGCTCGCCAGGGCGAACGAGAGGGTCTGTTCCACCGACCCGGCACACAGCATATTCGCTAAGGTACAGGCAAGATCAGGCATGGTGGTCATGTCATCTCGGGAAGATAAACGTGCCAACGGAACACTCATAATGCCCGGCGGTCTGCCCCTGCAAGCGGGATAGCACCCCCTGACTGCGAAAACCGAGAAACGGGACATCCCCCAAGCGCTCCTGCACGACGGCGCGCTGCTGGCGATAGGTATCGCCGAGCACCATGGCCGTCGACATACAATCGATGAACAACGCTCCGGCGCAGCTCTCCGCTCGCTGACGGGCGTGATCGATCGCCCGCCCAGCGGCGGTCACCAGCGCATCGGGCTGCGCCGCCAAGATGTGAATCAGCTTGCCTACTGGCGGCGGCGCGGTGACGAGCATCGCCCCGGAACGGTCAAAGCCCATCACGAAGCTCACTTTGCAGGTTCCGTTGGCGCACACGCCGACCGGATACCGCAGGGTAATGGCCGTGAGGTCATCTGGTCGGTACGCGATGCGCTGCTCATTGAGGAAATCCTCATAGACTTCCCACGCCGGACGACCATCGATCTTGAGGATGCGGTGGGCGTCGGTGTGGGTGACGCGGTACGCGCCGCTGAGGGGTGTCCAGCCGTTGTCGAGCGCTAACCCCAACGGCGCCTGACTGAGCACTTCGGCGGCGCTCAGACCGTGACGAAACACGCGGCGGTTGAAGAACACGGCCGGGGGACGTGGCGGCTGATCGATGTTGGGACTGGAGCCACCGAGGATATCGTAGAGCATGCCGGTTTCCGTCATGGCGCGCTCCACGACTTCATCGAGATTCATCACCTGTATATCGGGAAAGAGCATCAGCGCCCGATGATGAAAGGCACTCCCGAGCCCGTCCGCTGCTACTCCGCGCAAGTCGCCGAGTAAGCGTCCCTTGCCGACCAATGGACGCTGATAGCGGTTGGTATGAAAGCGAATGTGCTCGCTGTGCAGCAGCATCACCCCGGCGCCGTGTTCGACATAACCGGCATGGCTGTACTGTCCGACGGAGGTCGCCCCGATCAGCGGCGTGTCACCCAGGATCGCGTTGACGCCTTTCAACACCTGTTCTGGCTGAGCATGCGACGTGAACAGCAGCGCCAAGGTGATGGGCGTGGTCGGCTGCGCGAGACTGGCGACCGCCGCCCGCGCCGCATCCTGCCCGCAGTCAAAGCCGTTCCCTGTATCAGATAAGCCCACCCCGATTGCTGTTGCCAAACCCTTGCGCTCCCCGGACTCAATCTGCGTTCCAGTGTAATACGGAAGCGGCTTTCGGAACGCCATCTTCGGCAAATCTTCGGCAATTTCCCGGCGTTTCTTTGCTCCACGCCGCAGGGGGATCCCATACACTGGGCGCATTGACCAGTTTTGAGACGCAGAAGGGGTTTCAGACCATGGCGACAACGACAGTTCGTCAGGAACAGGCAGCTTCATCCACCCTCGTGACCAGTGTGGTTCAGGGGATCACCGCCGCGTTGATCGGCGGCTCAGTTTTTGGGGTGCAGATGGCGGTTGGCGGGATGCTGCCGATGGTCGCGCAGCTGGTCGGTTCGCAAAACCCGGTGGTCGGCTTCGTCATGCACCTCATCATCAGCGCGATCATCGGCGCGGTGTATGGGGCGATCGCGCCGCGCTTGCCCGCCGGGTGGCTGGTCGCGATGGGCGCGGGCATCGTCTACGGCGTGATCTGGTGGGTGCTGGGCGCGCTTGTTATGATGCCGCTGCTGCTGGGCATGGGCGACATGGTGTTCCAGATCGGCGACATGCAGTTGATGAGTCTGATCGGCCACGTGATCTTCGGCATCATCACCGCCGGATTCTTTACGCTGATCCAGCGTCGCTAAGCGGCTGACCTAGACGAGCGCGCCGCAGATCGCCCTGATCTGCGGCACTTGGCTTGCCGCCAAATGTTCGCATGCTGCTTCGATGGGAGGCTATGTTGATGAGAGATCAATCCACGAAAATCAGGTGGATCGCGCTGCTGCTCGGGCTAGCAGTGGCGCTGTCTGCGGGACGCATCACGACTGTGAGCGCCCAACTCACCTGTGCTGATCCGCCGCTGGATGTGTCGGGCTTAGTGTATGTGTGGGACAAGACCGATTTCTGCCAGTCCCAGGCAGGGGTCTTCGACGAGATCCTGTCAGGCGGTGTTCCGCGCGACGGCATCCCACCGATTGACAACCCGACCTTCGAATCAATTGCCGAGGCGTCAACGTGGCTGCAACCACAGTCCCCGGTGATCGCGTTTACGCTGGAGGGTGTAGCGCGCGCCTATCCGCTCGCCATCCTGACCCGACACGAAATCGTGAATGATATCGTGGCCGATGTGCCCGTGGCTGTGACCTTCTGCCCGCTGTGCAACAGCGCGGTCGTGTTTGAGCGGACGGTGGCGGGGCAGGTCTTGCGTTTTGGTGTTTCGGGCTTGCTGCGTAACAGCGATCTGATCATGTGGGACGATCTGACGCAGAGCTGGTGGCAGCAGTTCACGGGCGAGGGGATCGTCGGCACTTATACCGGCACGCAGTTGACCCTGCTGCCCTCGCAGGTGGTTGGGTTCGGCGCGTTTGTCGAGCAGTATCCAGATGGTGAAGTGCTGTCCCGGAATGGCCGCACGTATGCGACCAATCCCTATGTCGGCTATGACTCATCTGCGCTGCCGTTTTTGTTTCGCGGTGAACTCGATGAGCGCCTGTTTGCGACCGAACGGGTGCTCGGCGCACTGATTGCGGGAGAGGCGGTTGCGTATCCCTTCCCGGTGCTGGCGGAAGCCATTGTCATCAACGACACCGTCGGCGGACGGGCCGTGGTCGCTTTCTGGCAGCCGGGCGCGACCAGCGCGCTGGATCAGAGCAATATCGATGCGTCGCGCGATGTCGGCATGGCGGCGCTGTACCGCCGCGAACTGGATGGACAAATACTCACCTTCAGCATTGATGCTGCTGGCACGATTCGTGACGATCAGACGGGCAGCGCGTGGAACGTGTTTGGTACCGCGGTCGAGGGAGCCTTGCTGGGCAGTCAACTGCGGCAGGAGCTCGCTTTCCCACATTTCTGGTTTGCGTGGGCGGCATTCCGACCGGAAACGCGCATCTACGGCACGTAAGCGCCAGCGGGGCGCCATGTATCCGATAATCTGGAGCGGGCAGCGCTCCAGCAATGAGCTTACAACACCAAAGCGCTTACATATGTCACTGGAAAACGAGCTTCAACCTGTTAGAGTGTAATAAAAAGCTCGTACTCGTATGATGACATTAAAACAACACACTCTCTGGAACACCCTGTGGACGTGGGCGGGACGAGTCTCCCTGCGCCAGAAGATTATGGGGATCATCGTCGCGCCGCTGCTCATCCTCGGCTTCACGATTGCCTGGTGGGTGAGCAGTCAGCTCGGCGGTTGGCTGTCGTACCTGCTGAGTGAAGAGCGCGTCGCTCAAGCCATGTCCGTCGGCCTGCGCAGCGTGGTGATCATCACCGTGTTCTCGGCGCTGGCCGGGATTGGGATTGGCTCATTTCTCACGTGGCTGCTCACCCGTCCGATCCTTGATATGACCTTTGTCGCCCGCCACGTGCGCGATGGCGATCTCTCCGTGCGCGCGCCCGTCTGGGCGAATGACGAAATCGGTGAACTCGGACGCGCGTTCAACGACATGATCGCCAGCCTCGACACCTCGCACCGCGAACTTGAACGCTCCAATGAGATGCGCGCGCAGCTTTTGCACAAGGTCGTTTCCGCGCAGGAAGACGAACGCCAGCGCATCAGCCGGGAACTGCACGATGAGACTGGACAAGCGCTGACTTCGCTGCTGGTTCAACTCAAGATTCTGGATAACTGCACTAGTTTGGAGGAAGCACAGGTCCAGGCAGCGGGTATTCGCCAACTCACGCAGCGCACGCTGCACGAGGTGCGGCGGCTAGCCGCTGATCTGCGTCCAGCAGCCCTCGACGATCTCGGCCTGATTTCGGCGCTGGAAGGCTACATTGACAACTATGCCAGCAAATCCGGCTTGCAGGTTGATTTTCAGCCGCGTGGGATGGAACAGGAGCGGCTGCCGCGCGATATGGAGATTGTGCTCTATCGGGTGATTCAAGAGTCTCTGACGAATATTCTGCGCCACGCGAACGCCAAAACCGTCAGTGTCATCATCGAACGCCAGCCCGCCCAGCTCCACCTCTCCATTGTGGATGATGGCTGTGGCTTTGACATAGAGAGCGTTCGCAGCGCCAAGAATCGCGGCTTAGGCTTGCTCGGCATGCAGGAACGCATCGAACTGCTGGGCGGAACGCTGACACTCGCTTCGGAACCGGGGCGGGGAACGCGACTGGAAGTCGTACTGCTGCTGCCAGATATCGTCGGCACAGGAGCAGAAACATGGTAAATCAGATAATTCGCATTGTCCTCGCAGACGATCACGCGGTGCTGCGGGCGGGGCTCCGGGTGTTGTTAAATGCCGAACCGGATATCAACGTTGTCGGGGAAGCGGGAGACGGCGAAGAGGCGCTGCATGCGATTGCCCAGTTCCAACCGGATATCATTGTGCTTGACCTGATGATGCCGAATGTCAAAGGGCTGGACATCATCGAGCAGATCAGCAAGGCGTATCCGCACACGCGTGTCCTCGTGCTGACCATGCACGCGGAGACACAATATGTTCGCCATGTCGTCAAGGCAGGCGGCGCGGGCTACGTACTGAAGAGCAGCGCGGATACCGAACTCATCAAGGCAATTCGGGTAGTCGCGAGCGGTGGCTCGTACCTGACGCCCGAAGCGACGCAGGTCCTCATCAGCGATTATCGCGAGAAGGATGAACCGGCTTCGAAACCAGTTACCGGACTCGACTTATTGAGCGAACGTGAGCACGAGGTACTGGTCATGACGGCGCTCGGCTACAGCAGCCGGGAAATCGGCGAACTGCTGTTCATCAGCCCGAAGTCGGTCGATACCTATCGCCAGCGTCTGATGGAAAAGCTCCGGCTCGAAAATCGGGCGGAACTCGTGCAGTACGCGTTGAAAAATGGGCTGCTTGATTCCAAATGACCAATAACCAGAATCCGCGCGACATCCTGAAACTTGAATCTCATTTTCGCTGGCTGCGCGTTCGGCGGCGCACGGCGAGCGAATGGCTGGCCTGGGGATTATGGCTGTTGTCCTTAGCCATTCTGCTTGAATACACGTGGAGCAGTTTTGTCGAGAGTGAAACACAGGCCACCGTGCTCGCCGGGGCGCTTTTCTTCGGGCTGCTCGCAGCCGGGGTGATCGTCAACATCATGCGCGGTGTTGACGCCCAGAGCATACACAAGTATCGCTCGCAGCAGATCGCGCAAAAAGACGATGCCCTCGGCAGCAGCTCCGAACCTGATGAGACACAGGCGAATGGGCGTCCCCTGACGCGCCGCCAGTTCATCAAAACCGTGGGTATGGCGGGCGTTACCGCCGGCGCAGCGGGGTCGACGGCGCTGGTTGCTGGTAGCCAAATGTTGGGTACGCCCATGTCCGGCGGCGTGTATCGTCGACCGTGGTGGGTGCGGCAGGTCGAAGTTCCGACGACGGGCATCGATTGGGACATGATGCAGCGGGTCGATGCCGCCCGCAACACGCTGGCCGGCAATCCTGCATTGGGGCGCTTCGGCAGCGCGGAAGAAAATGACTATCTCGAAACCGTTCGGCGCGAAAATGAACTCTCGCGCTTAACGAACAACGAAACCGGATTCACCCTCAAAGATGTAGCGCTGGCGAACGCCTTTTCGGGAACCAGAGACATCATGCCACGCACGTTCCTCGGCCCGCGGCAAGCACCGCGCCCCGAAGATCTCGGCGTCGACCGCTGGCAAGGATCGCCAGACGAGAATGCGCGTCTGCTCAAAGTGGCGATGCAGCAGATGGGCGCGGCGACTGTCGGGATCGTCGAACTCGATGAACGCACGCGCAAACTCATCTACAGTGTGGATAATGATGGCAAGCGCCTTGAGTTCGAAAATGTCGAGCACGCCTACGAGGACACGGAAAAGCGCGTGATTCCGTTTGCGGCGCGCTGGGTGGTGGTGTATGCCGTACAGATGTCGGATATTGCGATCAGGCGCGCGCCAACCAAGATCGCGCAGATGGCGACGACCGAAGCGTACCAGCGCGGCCTGATGATCCAGAACAATGTGCAGGAGTTCTTACGGGGACTCGGCTATCAGGGCTTAGGCGAGGCTGAATTGAATGGTCTTGGCATTGCCCCGGCTCTCGCGGTGCTCGCCGGTTTAGGCGAACTCTCGCGTTTGAACCGGGTGGTCACGCCGGAATTTGGCCCGATGGTACGCATCTTCAAGCTGATCACGGATCTGCCGCTTGCACCGGATAAGCCAATCGACGCGGGGATCGCGCGCTTCTGCCGCACGTGCAAGAAGTGCGCGGAAGCCTGCCCGCCGAGCGCGCTCAGCTTTGATACGGAACCGGGCTGGATTCCCATTGGCGAATGGAGCAATCCCGGACATCAGGCATGGTTCGAAGACTCGGTGCGCTGCCGCCGCTACTGGTACGAAGAAGCTGGCAGCAACTGCGGCATCTGCTTCTCGGTGTGTCCTTTCTCCAAGCGCAACCGCAGCTTTATGCATGATCTGGTGCGGATGCAGATCGCCACTTTCCCGGAACTGGACGAACTCACGCGCACGATGGACGATGCCTTCGGCTACGGTGTGCAAAAAGATCCCGGTGACTGGTGGGATCTCGACTTGCCCGAATATGGCATCGACACCCACAAGGATTGAACTTATCTGTAACATCAGTTAGGGATAAGCCAATCGTAGATCCGTCCACGTCAAAATTGTCCCCTCACCCCCTAGCCCCCTCTCCCACGCAAGCGAGGAGAGGGGGAAATCTGTCTCCCCTCCCCGAATTCGGTTGAGGACAGGACACTTTTAACAATCGGGAGGATTGTAGGGACGCCCAAGGCGTCCCCCCCCCGGCGGGGGGGGCGCGCCCCCCCCCGGCCCCCCCCCAAAACCCTTTCCCCCCCCCCCGCGCCTTAATGGTTCCCATTGTTAAAACTGTCCCTCCGTCAACTGAATTCGGGGAGGGGTCGGTGGTGGGGTCAGCGAAGCGTTATCCATAACTCACATTAATCTTATCTGTAGGGAATTTCCCTACAGATAAAGTGTATAGATTGTCGTGATTCTCCCGACAAACGATCACAACCTTCCTGACAGACAATCCCCTGTAAATTCGACACAATCTACCTAATTGAAGTGGTGGAAATCCGGTGGAAATCCGGTGCTGAGCCGCAACTGTGACGCCGGGAAACCGGCGAAGCCAGATGACCAAATCGGCCATTCCTACGAGTCTTAGGGGGCGGGCAGCGCGCAGGCGCTCCCGGCTCTTTTTGTTTACCGGCCAAGCAGCAGGAGGTTTGAAGTGCCCGTTTACGATTACCATTGCGCCCACTGCAAGACCACCTTCTCCGTCCGGAAGTCGATCTCCGAACTGGACAGCCCGTCCGCTTGTCCCGAATGCGCCTCGCAGGAGACGCAGCGTTTGATCAGTGTCGTCGCGATTTTCTCCGGCGGCGGCGGGGGCGAACGTCGGGCGCTGGCTGGGGTGTCGGCGTGCGGAGGATGCAGTGCCGCTGGCAGCGGTTGTGCGAGTTGTCGTCCACGCTAATTCAGCGTGATTGCGGTCTCAAGAATGCTTTTAGCAGACAGCACCCCGGTCACGGGGCTGCGGTAAGGAAGGGATTTACCTATGACCTCAAGTTTGAATAGACGCGAGTTCTTGAAAGAAATGGGGCTGCTCGGTATGGGAGCTGCCACCGTCGCCGCGTTAGGGCCCATCGAGGAATTCGGTGAAAGCTGGAGCGATAAGCCCGGCATGCTCGCCCGTCCGAACTGGGTGCGGACCATCGGGCAACCCACGGCTGAAATCGACTGGGAAGCCATCTACCGCTTCGACGAACGCAACACGGTTCGCCGCGGTTGGAGCAAGTACATGGATGCGGAAGCGTTCCAGGCCGTGCAGGATCAGAATGCGATTGCTGTCTATGAGCGCAATCGTGCAGGCCAGGTGGGCTACTCGACGCGCGACATCGCGCTGTATCGCGCCAGCGGCATCGGCGCAACCCAGTCGTTCCTCGGTCCCGACAATGTCGCCAAGCCGGAAGAGAACGGTATTCCGCGTTGGGAAGGCACGCCGGAGGAAGCTTCCGAGATGATCCGTTCGGCTCTGCGCGCGTTTGGCGCGGCGACCGTCGGCTTCGTTGAACTGGATGCGAACACCGAAAAGCTGATCTACGCGATTGACCCGGACGGCAAAGAACTGGTCATCAGCGAAGATACCGAAGTCCCCGAAGAAACCGAAACGCAGCGTATCATCCCCAAGAGCGCGCGCTGGGTCATCACGTGGACGGTGCAGATGTCGCAAGAAGCCATGCTGCGCAGCCCAACCCCGGTCGGCGCAGCGACCACCGCCCTCACCTATGCTGAAAATCGCGCCATCCAGAGCCGTTTGCAGGGCTTCCTGCGCGGGATTGGCTACTACGGTCTCGGCGAATCGGAAACCAATGCGCTCGGCATTGCCCCGGCGTTCGGCGTGCTCGCTGGCCTCGGCGAAATGTCCCGTTTGAACCGCATGATCACGCCGGAATACGGCCCGATGGTGCGCGCCTTCAAGATGGTTACGAACCTGCCGGTCGCGCCCACCAGCCCGATCGACGCCGGTATCATGAATTTCTGCCGCACCTGCAAGACGTGCGCGACCTATTGCCCGTCCGGCGCGTTGAACACCAACAGCGAACCGTCGTACGAGACGCAGGGCGCGTGGAGCCGCGGTGGCGTCCGCACCTGGTATGAGAACTCGCTCTCCTGCCGCAACTACTGGGCGGAAGTCGGCACGAACTGCGGTATCTGCTTCGCGGTGTGCCCGTTCTCGGTCAAGGATCGCGCGCTGATCCACAGCATGGTCAAGGGTGTGATCGGCACGACGACAATCTTCAACAGCGCGCTGGCCGAACTCAGCCGCACCGTCTACTCGCCCGGACCGAAAGATCAGCCGCAGAAGGATCCGGAAGAATGGTGGCGTCTGGATTACGCGGAATTCGGTATTGATAGTCGGCAGGGTCACGCTGACGCCTAAGCGCGCAGAGAAAAGAAAGGGCATACCCCATGTTGTTTTGGATTATCGCAGGTTTCCTGCTCGGCGCTGGCGCGCTTTACCTCCGTAACAATCCGAAGATCAAGCTGGCCTGGTTTGACTGGGTTCTGCTGGTCCTCGCCGTCGTTTTCTTCATGCTCGCCATCGAGAACTACAACGGTTCGATGGGCGAACTGGAACCGCGCGCCGCCGGTGTGCTGCTGGCCGCTTTCGGTGTGCCGGGGCTGATTCTCGCCGCGGTGGTCGCTATCCGCGCGTGGCGCAGCACCCAAAAGGCTGCCCCCGCCGCCTAAATCGGTAATGGTCACATAGTTCACCAGTCCGGCGGAGAGACGCACCTGTTTCTCCGCCGGAATCGATATGTAGAGAGATCAGTCGTCATGGACAAGGCAGCGTTGCAGAATACCATCCAAGCCCGGCGGGCCCGCCAGAAACGGCGGCAGACTCTGGTGAGTCTGGCCGCATTTGCGATTCTGGTGGCGGCGTGGCTGATCGGCTATCTCGGCCAGAGCGGCGAACTGCCCCTAAGCGATTACTTCGCCGACGTGCTGCCACAAGCGGAACGGGTTGAAGCGGGCAGCAATGGGCTGTTCACGGGTTTCGCGGCGAGCGCCGATGGCTCATTTTCCGTCGTGGGTTACGCCATGGCGGGCATCGGTTCTGGCTATGGTGGACCAGTCGCGCTGTTGGTGGGGACAGATACTGCAGGTACCATTCTGAATGTGGCGGTCGTTCAGCATGTCGAAACGCCGAACTTCTTCCGCCAGCTTGAAGACTCCGATTACTACAGCCAGTTCATCGGCGCGCGCTATGACGAAGCCCTGACAATTGGCGACGATATCGACGGCGTGAGTGGAGCGACACTCTCCTCCGAAGCCGTCGCGCAGAGCATTCGCTTGGCCGTACGCGGTATCGCGGCCCAGGCGATCCCCAATGCCGTGATCCCGCCGGACAATCGCCCGATCCAGTTCGGCGTGCCGGAAGTGACGCTGCTCGCGCTGTTCATTGTGAGCTTCTTCCTGCATCGCATCCGGTCGCGGTCACCGTTCAAGAAGTATGGACGGTGGGTCGTGATGGCGGCGGGGGTGATCATGCTCGGTTTCATCTTCAACAAACCGCTGACGCTGGCGAATGTTATTTCGCTGCTCGCGGGCTACTTCCCGGATTGGCACAACAACCTGTATTGGTTCCTGCTGCTCGGCGGAATCATCGTGGTGACGTCCATTCAAGGCAAAAACCCGTACTGCTCGTGGTTTTGTCCGTTCGGCGCGACTCAGGAATTTCTCGGGTCACTCACTGGCGCGAAAGCGTATCAGCCGCGCCAGATCTACAGCAAACTACAATGGCTCCAGCGCGGCCTATCCTTCACCGCGATTGTGTTAGGCTTAGCCCTCCGCCAGCCGGGCGCGGCCAGCTACGAACCCTTTGGCACGCTGTTCAATCTCGAAGGTTCGTGGCCGCAGTGGGTCTTACTCATTCTGATCCTGTTTGGCTCGCTCGTGATTTATCGTCCGTTCTGCAATTATCTCTGCCCGCTGGACCCGGTCGTCTCGTATATCGGTGAAGTGCGGCATTGGGTGAAAAACTTATGGGACAAGAAGAACGCCCAACCGACAAGCGGCAGTATCTCTTGATCGGCTATGTGGCTGTCTGTGTGGTGCTGGTGTGCCTGACCCTTGTGCTGGCGCTGACTTCAGACCCTTCAGTGGCGATCGCGCAGCCGACGCTCCGCGCAACCGCGACGCGCAACCCGATTGTGCTGACTGCGCAGGCCGACTATGCGACTGTCGTCCCGACGCCAACAAGGAGCGGATCATGAACCAGAAACCGGCGTCGCTGTCACGTCGCCAGTTCATCCGCCTGACCGCGTTCGCCGGGTTGGCTGCTGCTGGTGGTCTCGGCCTGTCGGCCGGGCTGCGCGCCGCTCAGCCGGTTGAATCCGTGCAGGAAACGCGCATGCTGCTCGGCAGTATCGCCCATCTGACCGTGATCAGCTCGAACGGCGCCCAGGCGCGTGCGGCGATCATCGCGGCGTTCGACCGCATGGCAGCGCTCGAAGCGGTGTTCAGCCGTTTTCGTCCGGACAGCCAGTTGAGCCAACTCAATGCGACGGGCGCGCTGAGCGATCCGCATCCTGAACTGAAAACCGTGCTGACCAAAGCGGTCGCTTATGGCGATCTCACCGCGGGCGCCTTTGATGTGACGGTCGAGGCGGTGCTCAGGCAGTATCGCGCGGCGGCGCAGTCGGGCACACTCCCGACTCATGAGCAAATCGTCGACGGCGCAGCGGCTCGTCGATTACCGTCAGATCGCCATCCATGAGGATGCCATTCGCCTGAATCTTCCCGGCATGGCCGTTACGCTCGACGGGATCGCCAAAGGTTACATCATCGATGCCGGTGCCGCTGCCCTACGCGAACTCGGCTTCGATCAGGTGCTCGTTGAACTCGGCGGTGACCTGCAAACCTACGGCAGCGCAACCGCGCAGTCGTGGCAGGTGAGCATTCAAGCGCCGCCCGGCAGCGCGAGTACGACCCCGATCATCGCGGAGTTGGTCAGCCGCGCGCTGGCGACCTCCGGCGATTACCAGTACACGTTCACGCCGGATCGGCGACTGCATCACATCCTCGACCCGCACAGCGGCGTATCACCGGATGAATTGAGCAGCGCCAGCGTGATCGCGCCGACGGCCTGCGATGCCGATGCACTCGCGACCTCACTCATGGTCATGGGCGCGGAGGCGGGGCTCGCCTTAATTGCGCGGCTCCCTGAGGCTGAAGCGCTGGTCATCAACAAACATGGGATCACCCGCCAGTCAGCCAACTTTCCGGTGCGGGCCTAAGGTGCATGCGATGATCTGAGGCGACTACATAGTCCGTCATGACAGTCTAAAGTGAGGGAAGACCGGTGCGAATCCGGCGCTGTCCCGCAACGGTAACGGCTACCCTGCCGAAGCCCGATGACTCACCAGACAGTCTTGTGCAGTGTCCTTCGTGGAGAAAGGGTGCGAGCTAACGAAACGATTTATCGTTCACCCGCTCACAGGCGGGTTTTTTCTTTGGTGGGCAAGTCTATATCGTCAATCCAGGATTCTCTGATGAAAATCACACGTTTCACCTTTATCCTCTGCTCTTTAGTGACCGCGCTGCTGCTCACGGTGGTCATCACCGTCGATGCGCAGGCCGCGGCTCCCGAGATCAACCTCATCGATGGCTGCGTCGAGAACTACGACCCGACCGTCGATTACTTCCCGGCGAAAGCCACCGTCGATTATGCGAATAACTTCGACGTGGAATACTTCAACAACTACAAAGTCGTGACCATGCTGCCGTGGGTTGGGGCAGAAACGCCGCTGCAATACGTGCTGGTGCAGTGCGGCACGCCCGCCCCGGAGGGCTACGCGGATATCCCCACGTTTGAAATCCCGATTCAACGGTTCGTGACCATGTCGACGAGTATGCTCCCGCACCTCGACGATCAAGGGCTGCTCGATCATCTGGTCGGCGTGGATACCACGCTCTACACGAGCAACGAAGACGTGCTGGCGCTGGTGGCGGCGGGTGATGTGGCTGAAATCGGCGGTGGCGGCACGGGCGGCGAGATCAACTTCGAACTGCTAATCAGCATCGAACCCGATCTGGTCATGGCGCAGGAATTCTTCGCGGGCGGAACGACCCTCGCGCAGCTCAACGATGCGGGCGTTCCCGCCGTGCTCAACGCGGATTACACCGATACATCGCCGCTCGGGCAAGCCGAATGGGGCAAATATATCGCCCTGTTCTTCAACACGGAAGCGGCGGCGAATGAGCTGTTCGCGGGCGTCGCGGAACGCTATACCGCGCTCACGATGCTGGCGACGGATGTGGCGACGCGCCCCACGGCGATCACCGCCAGCCCCTTCAGCGGCGTGTGGTACATGCCCGGCGGTGACAGCACCATCGCGCAGTTGTTAGCGGATGCGGGCGCCGACTTTCTGTGGGCGGAAATGCCCGGCACGAGCAACCCGCTCGATTTTGAAGTGGTGCTCGAACAGGGAGCCGAAGCGGAATTCTGGGTGAATGTCAACCAGTTCTGGAGCACGCAGGCGCAAATGCTGGCCGACGACTCGCGCTTCGCCGCCTTTGCCGCTTTCCAGACGGGCAACCTGTGGAACAACAACCTGCGCATGAACATCAATGGCGGCAGCGACTACTTTGAGACGGGCGCGGCGCATCCCGATCTCATCCTTGCCGATCTGATCAAGATTTTCCATCCGGAACTGCTGCCGGATCACGAGTTCTACTTCTATCAGCAATTGGGTGCGGAATAAGTAAGCACACGGGCGGGCGAGATGCACGTATTTCGCCCGCCCGAACGACTCACAGCATGTCTTGGTGTAAATACCGCTTTTCGCGAGGAAAACTTATGGCACAGCGCATCCTATCAACCCCAACGATCACGCCCGCGACCCGCCCAACGGTCGCGCTGCCCGGCTTAAAAACGCTGCTGGTCGGCGGACTCCTCGCGCTGTTGGTCGGCCTACTGTTGGTCAGCCTCGCGCTCGGTTCGGTGACGATCCCGCTGGAAGAGGTGCTGCGCGTGCTGCTGGGCGGCGAGGCAAGTAAAGCCGTGTGGACGAGCATCATCCGCGATTTCCGGCTGCCGCAGGCGCTCACGGCCATCCTCGCGGGCGCGGCGCTCGGCGTCAGCGGACTGCTCATGCAGACGTTCTTCCGCAATCCTCTCGCCGATCCGTTTGTGCTGGGCGTCAGCTCCGGCGCGAGTCTCGGCGTCGCGCTGGTCGTGCTGACGATTGGTTCGGTCACGACGACGCTGCTGACGGGACTCGGCGTGTTCGGCGATCTGGCGCTCGCCGCCGCCGCCAGCTTCGGCTCGGTCGGCGTGATGGCGATCATTCTGCTGGTCGCACGGCGCGTCAGTGGCGGCACGACGCTGCTCATCATCGGGCTGCTGTTCGGCTACCTGACGAGCGCGGTCGTCAGCGTGCTGCTCTACCTGAGCATCCCGGAACGCATTCAGGCGTACATCAACTGGACGTTCGGCAGTTTCAGCGGCGTGACGTGGGATCAACTCACCATTATGGCTCCCGTCATCATCGGTGGGCTGAGCGCGGCTTTTCTGTTGTGCAAGCCGCTCAATGCGCTGCTCCTTGGCGAAGCCTACGCGGAGAGCATGGGCGTGAATCTGCCCCGGGTGCGCTTCGCCCTGATTTTGGCCTCCGCCGTCCTCGCGGGAACAATCACCGCGTTCTGCGGGCCGATTGGTTTCCTCGGCATTGCGGTGCCGCACTTCTGCCGCAGTCTGTTCAATACGTCCGATCACCGCGCGCTGATTCCACTCACAATCCTCGTCGGCGCCGTGGTCGCGCTGCTGGCGGCGATCATCGCAGATGTGCCGGGCAGTTCACTGGTACTGCCGCTCAACGCCGTGACCTCGCTGATCGGCGCGCCGGCGGTTATCTGGGTGATCCTCAGCCGGCATAGTGTGAAGGCGGCGGCAGCATGACCGAACACCTGTTGCAGCTTGAGGAATTGAGCGCGGGCTATGTCCAGCGGGGCAAAGCCGCCCGTCCGGTGGTTCAGCCATTTTCGACGAACATCAATCCCGGTACCGTCACCTGCCTGATCGGGCCGAATGGTGCGGGCAAGTCGACGTTGCTGCGCACTATCGCGGGCATGCAGAAGCCGCTCAGTGGTCGCGTACTGATCGGCGGCAGTGACGTGCAGCGCCTGAGCGCCGCCGAGCGCGCCCGCCGTCTCAGTGTCGTGCTGACACAGAAAATGGAAGTCGGCTTGTTCACGGGCTATGCGCTGGTCGCGCTCGGGCGCACGCCGTACACGGGCTGGTTGGGGCAGCTCTCAGATCACGATCATCAAGTGGTGCGCCGCGCTATCGAACTAGTGGGCGCGGAGAGTCTGGCGGAGCGCCCGGTGCAGCACATGAGCGACGGCGAACGCCAGCGCATTATGATCGCCCGCGCCTTAGCGCAGGAACCCGATCTGCTCATCCTCGACGAACCGACCGCCTTTCTCGATCTGCCGCGCCGGGTCGAGTGTATGCTGCTGCTGCGCGACCTCGCGCGGCGCACGGGCTGTGGGGTAGTGCTCTCCACGCATGATCTCGACCTGGCACTGCGCTGTGCCGATCAAATCTGGCTGCTGCCTTACACCGGAAGAATTCAGGTCGGTCTGCCTGAAGATCTCGTGCTGAACGGCGCGTTTGAGGCCGCCTTTCGCAGTACGACTGCCGGGTTTGATCTGCTGACAGGCACGTTTCAGCCGATCGCCCGGTCATCAGCGCAGGTTGTCCTTGCAGGCGCAGGCGCGCCCTATGTCTGGACCAAACGCGCGCTGGAGCGGGAGGGTTACGACGTGGTTGATCAACCGGCACCGCATTTGCCGACCATTCATGTGGAAAGTACGGGAACACCCGGCTGGCAGGTCAAACAGAGCAATCGATGTATCGACTGTGACTCGCTGCGCGCTGTGCTGGAAGCGCTGCGTCAGAACCAGTGACACAGACACGGCGCTAAACTGAAGAGCGCGAAGCAACAGTCACGAAAATCAAACCAACTTGACGGCAACATCGAGTCCAGACAGAACGTGTTGGTTGGTCAACTTCAGATTTTCGATGGTATACGCTTCGAACAGCGAGAGGCTGCAATCGGACGTGTCTTATCCGTGCGTAATACAGTAATCCTAAAAATCGGGACAGGTAGGCTTAAGTCGTTGTGGGAATCTGAAATTTAGGTGCGGTCAGATTGCCCTTGAAGCGCGTTTTGACGGCGTCATAACCCACCTGGCTAAAGGGGCAAACGGCCAGACAGACCGCACAGCCATAGTGCTGTGTGAAATATTCGCGACAGGTATGGTGCTCAATACACTGCATGCCGCCGTCGCCGCGTGGCTGCGGTTGATCATAGATGGCGTCTACGGGGCAGCTGCGCACGCACTTGCGACACATGGCGCAAAAATCACGCACCCACCCATGCTCGTTAGTGATCGTGATCGGTAGATTGCTGATATTGGTGTAAATGGTGTTGATGCGCAGGCGTGCCCCCTGTCCCGGCGTTATCAGCAACCCGTGATAACCAATCGCCCCGAGACCGGCCAGTTCTCCCAGATGCACATAGTCAGTCAGACCACCGAGCGCGGTGCCGGGATAGGCGGCAAAACCCTGCTGCTGCAGAAACCGAGCGAGCTTGGTGCCGATGACGGCCATGTTCTTGTAACCGCGCATCACTTCGAGTTGTGATTCGAAGCTCGGTGAGGTCGAGATCGGCGCTTTGTCCATTTCGACCGTGTAGACAATGGCATACTCACAGGGAATGCCTTTGCCCTGGAAGATCGCATTCCGTGGCACTTTGACATATTTGATATCTTTCACGCCGGCTTTGAAGGCCAGGGCTTCGAGTTGTGCCAGCACGTCAGGAGTCACCTCACTGCGAGCGGCTCGAAATTTGCCGTCGTACATGCGTGCTGCCCGCTGCATATTGAAGATCAGAGGTAAGGCTTTCGGGATCACCCGCAGCTTCTGGCGCGGATTAAGATTTGCCAGCGACATCTGCTCTTTGGGTAGATGCGCATCAAACGGTGTACGTGGTTTGGATTCCGGTGCTGGTTGAATGAGCGTGTCGAAATTCTCTAGGTGCTTGTCCATGCCTTCGAGCAAGCGGTCGAGTGAGGGCGCGTTTTGTTCGCTGCCACCGCCGCGTATGATCATGTTGAACATCTGCTTGAACATACTGACTCCTTTTTGAGTCAGCATACTCCAGTGTTTACATGAAACCTAATCAAATTGCTGCTACTCTATATGAATAGAATTCATGCAGTGTCGCGAGTAAATCCGTGCGCTTTGGCCCAACGGGCACAACTTTCCAAAAACGCTTCGGCGGCGGGCGCTTTGAGATTCGAGGCCAAGTAGATATCGGTAAACTGTCTTGGGGCTAATGGCAGGGCGACTATCCCGGGCGTGTCCGTATCAAGCAGCATCTTTAACACCAGCGCGACCCCCATCTTTTCACGGACCATCGCAAAAATCGTATTCGGGGTGCTGACCTCGTGGCGCAGGCGGGGCAGGGCGCCATGACCAAGCCCAAGCAGCACGTGCATCAGACCATACTCGGCTTTTGGACCGATCAAGGTCTCATTGGTCAGGCTCTCCAGCGAAATGGCGGACTCATGGGCTAGGCGATGGTTGGCCGGTACGATAACGGTAATCTCCGCTTGGACAAAGGGGATTGAGAGCGCGAAGCCCTCAGGCCGCGTCACCGTGGCGATATCAATGACGCCGTTCTCCAGCCAGTCGACCAGCTCACGCGGCGTGCCCTCAAACAACACGACGTCGATATCAGGGTATTTTTGCTGAAAATCACGGAGGATCCCCGTTAGCAGGCGGCTAGGGACTGTGCTGACACATCCAAAGCGCAGTTTTCCAACGGTCAAGCCCCGTTCGCGCGCGGCTTTCTGCCGGATCGCTTCTGTGTGGTTCAGAATTGCGCGGGCATGCTGCACCACCTCGTGGCCGACTCGCGTCAGCGCGATCCCTTGCCGCCCGCGTTCGAGCAGGGTGACGCCGAGCTCAGCCTCCAGACGGCTCAACGAGTAGCTGACGGCGGACTGGGTCAACCCGACGACATCCCCTGCACTCGTCAGACTGCCGGTATCGACAATCGCCACCAAGACTTCCAACTGGTTGAGGTTCATAGGACTGCGCTTTCGCTGGGATTCAAGCTGCTACGGCATGATTGAGTTTGCTGCTTCACCTCTACCACAGGCAAAGCTGCTGTCAGCGCCGTTCGTTAAGTCGACGGTATTGGCGTTTTTCAGCCCAATTCGAGTTTAATCCGTCTTTCATGGAGAAAAAGAAAGCTTTCGTTTATAATTTCTCTCAAAGAGATCTTCTTTTCTTCCAGCGTAACAAACAAACGGTATCATTCATACGGTGAAAGAGAGGTGGGGTCGCTGATCGCTGCTGTATTAGCCCCTGCACTAGCGGCGTTGCTTCTGCTAACGCCGCTGCGTAAACGTCCAGTCTGGGCGGCGCTGGTCCCCGGAGGCTTATTTCTGTATTTTCTCGCCCAACTGGCGGTTGAGACAACGCAGTCGGTTATCATTCCGTGGGTGCCCTCCTTAGGCGTTAATCTGAGCTTTCAGCTCGATGGCCTCGCGCTGCTGTTCAGCCTGATCATCAGCGGGATTGGCACATTAGTGCTGCTGTATTCCGCTGGTTACTTCGAAGACGCTTCCGAGTACGCCCGCTTCAGCCGCTACACGCTGATCTTTATGACGGCGATGCTGGGCGTTGTCACCAGCGCGAATTTACTCCTGTTGTTCATCTTCTGGGAGATCACCAGCCTGACATCGTACCTGCTGATCGGCTTCAATCACGACGATGAAGCTGCGCGCAGCGGGGCGCGACGGGCTTTGATCGTCACCGGCGGGGGCGGCCTTGCGCTGATGGCGGGTTTCCTGCTGCTGGGTCTGATCGGCGGCAGCTTTGAACTCGCGGAACTGTTGAATCAGCGGGAGGCGATTCAGGCGCACGCGCTCTATATCCCGGCGCTCCTGCTGATATTCGTCGGAGCCTTCACCAAGAGCGCGCAGTATCCGTTTCACTTCTGGCTCCCCGGCGCGATGGCCGCGCCGACCCCCGCCAGCACTTACCTGCATTCCGCGACGATGGTCAAGGCGGGCGTGTTTTTACTGGCGCGCCTCGGCGGTCTGCTCAACGACACGCCGACTTGGGACGGAATCACGCTCATCGTCGGGCTGATCACTTTTCTCTATGGCGGTGTGATCGCCTTGCGCCAAACTGACCTCAAAGCGATTCTCGCGTACAGCACAGTGAGCTGGTTGGGCGCGCTGGTCGCGGTACAAAGCTCCAACAGTGAATATGCGGCGGTCGCGTTTGGCGTTGGTGTGCTGGCGCACGCCCTCTACAAAGCGGCGCTGTTCCTCACAGCCGGCAGCGTGGATCACGGTGTGGGCACGCGCGATATCCGCCAGTTGGGTGGCCTAGCGCGAGTCATGCCGTTCACGTTCGCGGGTGCGCTGATCGCGGTCGTCAGCATGGCGGGAATTCCGCCGCTGCTCGGTTTCCTGTCGAAAGAACTTCTCAAGGCCGCTTCCGTGTATGATGGTCAGCCGGACGCGTTTCTGATCATTTTTCCGATCGCCGCGGTGCTCGGTTCGGCGCTCACGGTCACCGTTGCGCTGCGCTTCCTGTGGGATACCTTCGTTCGTTCCGCGCCAGCAGAGGCCCACCATCATCCCCATGAAGTCAGCCCGCTGATGTGGATCGGCGCGCTGGTGCTCGGCACGCTGACACTCGGGCTGCCGCTCGCGCTCCCGTTGACGCTCGATCCGCTGCTCGGACGAGTGGTCGCGGTCATGCGCGGCGCGCCTGCGGAAATCCATCTGCATCTGTTTGAAGGGATCACCACGCCGCTCATCATGAGCGCGATCTCGATCACGTTGGGCTTCGGTCTGTTCCTGCTGCGGGGGCGGGTGATCCGTTTGCTGACGCGCCTGCCTTCGTTCGACACGGTCGGGGTGTATCAATGGCTGTTCTACCGGGCGCTGCCTGACGGCGCGGCTTGGCTAACCATGCGGTTGCAAAACGGTCGGCTGCACTTCTATCTGCTGGTCGTCTTAGGCTCGGCCATCAGCTTGACCGCCGCGCTGCTGCTGTTGGGACAGGTGAACCTGACAAATACTGAAACTCTCGGCGGGTTGGATCCGCTGGCGGGTGTGATCTGCGTGCTGCTGATGGCGGGCGCGATTACGGGCGTGATCGTGCCTACGCGCTTGGGCGCAATTGCGATTCTAGGGATCGAAGGCGCACTCCTCTCCTTGCTGTTCGCTTTGTTCGGCGCGCCCGATCTCGCTTTCACGCAGCTCATGATCGAGGTGGTCACGCTGGTGTTGTTCGTGCTGGCATTCCATTTCCTGCCAAATGCCTTCAACATGCAGATACCGCGCCGCACCCGGTTCTTCGATATTACGTTTGCCGCCGCCAGCGGCGTCGTGGTCACCCTCCTGATTCTTGCGGCAGCGGCCAATCCGATTGCCGAGTCGATTAGTGGGTACTACGTGGAAAATGCGTACGAGGTGGGACATGGGCATAACGTCGTCAATGTGATTCTGGTGGATTTCCGCGCTCTGGATACGCAAGGCGAAATCCTCGTGCTCATCATTGCTGCCATTGGCGTGACCGCGCTGCTGCGGCTGCGCCCCTCAGGGCAGCCTCGTGGTCTGCACCTGCCGCCCGATCCGGAGACGAGCATCACACTCCCCGTGGAAGCAGATGTCAATCTGGAGGTGGAACAGCCATGACGCAGTCCCTGTTCTTACGCTTTCTCGCGCGGATGATGATGCCCGTGCTCATCCTGTTTTCGCTGTTTTTGCTGCTGCGCGGGCACAACGAGCCGGGCGGCGGTTTCGTGGGCGGTCTCGTCGGCGCGGGCAGCATTGTGCTGATGACGCTCGCTTATGGCGCGGATGAAGTGCGGCAGCGTCTGCGCATCGATTTTCTGCGCGCTATGTTTTATGGACTGGCCATCGCGCTCGGTGCGGGCGTGATCGGTTTAGTGCGGGGCGTTGCCTTTCAGGATGCATTCTGGTGGGCGCCGTTCATCCAGGGCATCGGGCGGATCGAAATCAGTACGCCGCTGCTGTTTGATATTGGCGTGTATATCGTGGTATTCAGCGTCACGTCGTCCATCGTGATGAATATGGCCGAAGAAGGCGAACGGGAGGATCACTGATGCTGCTGCTCTTTGCTATCACGGCTGGGGTTATTTTTGCGTGCGGTGTGTATCTGATGCTGCGTCGCAGTGTAGTGCGCCTGATCATAGGTCTGTCGCTCTTGACCTATGCCGTCAACCTGTTGATTTTCTCGCTGGGGGATTTGCGCCGACGGGCCGCGCCCATCATCGACGCTGTTCCAGAAGACCAGATGGCTGATCCGCTGCCACAAGCGCTGATCCTGACCGCGATTGTGATCAGCTTTGGGATGCTGGCCTTTTCACTGGCGCTGGCCTACCGCGCGAGTCAAGCGGCCATGACGGATAACATCAACGCGTTACAGCACACAGACGGGGAGTTTTAGCATGCAGCCATATATCGTCCTCCCCTGATCATCCCGCTCTTGATGGCGCTCACCGCTTTGGCGCGGTTTCGTAATTTCCGCCGCCGTCTCGCGCAGATCGGCGCCTTTGCGAATCTGTTGGCGTGCATCGCGCTGCTCATCGTCACCGAAACCGGGCAGATTCAGGTGTCGCAAATGGGCGGACATCCGGCGCCTTACGGCATCACACTGGTCGTCGACGCGTTGAGCGCGATCATGCTCACCATCGCGGCAGTTATCGTGTTCGCGGTCGTGATGTATTCGCGCGCCGCTATCGACACGAACCGGGAACGATTCACGTACTATCCGCTCCTCGGGTGTCTACTGCTCGGTATCAACCTCGCGTTTCTGACGGGCGATCTGTTTACGTTGTATGTTGCCTTCGAGATCATGTTGATGGCGTCATTTGTGCTGCTCACGCTCGGCGGCGAACGCGGTCAGTTGGAAGGTGGGCTGAAGTACGTCATTCTGAACGTGGTCGGCTCGACCCTCTTCCTCATCGCCATCGGGTTGACTTATGCGGTTGCGGGCACGCTCAATTTGGCCGATCTGGCGCAGCGTCTGGCAGACGCGCCTGCGCCCGGCATCACCACGGTGCTGGCGGGCTTATTTCTGGTCGCGTTTGGCATCAAAGCGGCGATCTTTCCGCTGTTTTTCTGGTTGCCCGCGTCTTATCACACGCCGCCCATTGCAATCACGGCACTGTTCGGCGGTCTGCTGACCAAGGTCGGCATTTATTCCATGTGGCGCGTGCTGGTCATGGTGTTTCCGAACGAACTCACGACGCTGCAACCGCTGCTGTTCGCGCTGGCCATGCTCACCATGGTGACCGGCGTGCTCGGCGCGGTCGCGCAGATGGATTTGCGGCGCTTGCTCTCCTTCCACATCGTCAGCCAGATCGGGTATTTGCTGATGGGGACGGCGCTGCTCACCGAAGCCGGACTAACCGGGGCAGTCTTCTTCATGATTCACGTGATTCTGGCGAAAACGGCGCTGTTCTTTATCAGCGGCATCGCGCATGAAGCACAGGGCAGCTATGACCTCAAAAAGCTGGGCGGCCTCCGCGCTATGCATCCCGGCGTTGCGCTCCTGTTCATCGTGGCGGCGTTTTCGCTTGCCGGACTGCCGCCATTTTCCGGCTTCTGGGCGAAGCTGCTCCTCATCCGCGCCGGCTTAGAAGCCGGACAATATCTGGTGGTGGCGGTGGCGCTCGGCGTCAGTCTGCTGACCCTGTACTCGATGGTCAAAATCTGGAACGAAGCCTTCTGGACGCCGCCCGCACCCGGACGGGTCGCCGCCATGCTCACGTGGGAGGATCGACGTAGTCTGATGTTCCCCGCCGCGCTGTTGGTCGTGCTGATTGTCAGTGTCGGGCTGCTCGCTGAACCCATCTATCGCCTGTCGGCGCAGGCCGCCGAGACGGTGATGCAGCCCACCACCTACATCGAAACCGTACTGATCGAAGGTGAAGAATGACTTTCTTCCTGATCAATATTTTGCTGGCGTTTCTCTGGGCGTCCTTTCAGCAATTTCGCCCGATGGATGTCGTGATCGGCTTTATGTTGGGCTACGGACTGATCTGGTTGACACGCGACTGGTTGGGTGACACCGCGCCTCGCTATCTTCAGCGTATGCCAACCTTCATGCGTTTCCTGATCTACTATCTCGCCGAGCTGGTGTCGTCGACGTGGGGCGTTGTGCGAGCGCTGTTTCGCGATCAGTCAACGCTGCGTCCCGGCATCATCTCCTTCCCACTGCAAGCGCAGACGGATCTCGAAATCGTTTTGCTCAATAACCTGCTGGTGCTCACGCCCGGCACGCTCGGTGTCGATCTCTCGCCTGATCGGAAGACGCTCTACATTCATTTTCTGGATATCCCGGATGCTGACGCTGAACGGCAGCGGATCACCCAGGGGTTGGAACGTCGGTTGCTGGAGGTGCTGCGATGAACACGATGTTGTTCCTTGTTGAACTCCTGTTGCTGTTCTCGCTGGTACTGGTATCGATCCGGTTGCTGCGCGGGCCAACACTGGCAGATCGGGCGGTTGCTTCAGATCAACTGGCACTGCGTGTCGTCGCATTGATTGCCGTGCACAGCATGGTCTCAGATCAATCCTTTCTGATCGATCTCGTCATTGTGACCGCGATTGTCGGCTTTTTGAGTATGGCGGTGATTGGGATATACATCGAGCGGATCGTTCGTCGGAAACGCGGTGAGGAAATTGGAGACATTCTATGACGCTCGCAAATATCTTGATCAGTGTACTGCTGCTGCTTGGAGCGTTGATTATGGTGTTGGCCTCTGTGGGACTGCTGCGCTTTGGCGATGTGTATCTCCGGATGCATGCGGGCACAAAAGCCAGTACGTTGGGCATTGGCTTCATCATGATTGGCACAGCCCTGTATTTCAGCGACGCACTGCTTACCATCAAACTGATTGCATTGGGCGTTATTTATTTCTTCACTGCACCCACTGGAGCACAAGTACTCGCTCGGGCTGCGCATATCGCGCGCACCCCGACGGTGAAGGAAACATGGATTGATGAGCTTGATGAAACGGGGGAATCGAAATCCGGCTGAATGACATGTTCACGCGTAATTTGTCGCAGAGATCGGAATCTGCATCGATGTACACGGATGGAATTTGTTACTCAGATGGACTCCTGAAATGCCGGACTGCCCTGACCGAGAAGTTCTGATGCTGTGTGCCCCAAAATTCACATAGCCACAATGCGACTTTAAGAGCCGAGATAGTTGATTGCGCACAAGGTTAGCGCTAAAGTAAGTTCTCAACCCCCCCC
The DNA here is from genome assembly GCF_016713355.1 of Candidatus Flexifilum breve. Lineage (NCBI taxonomy): Bacteria > Bacillati > Chloroflexota > Anaerolineae > Aggregatilineales > Candidatus Flexifilaceae > Candidatus Flexifilum > Candidatus Flexifilum breve. The sequence goes on along the minus strand of NZ_JADJPI010000035.1, from coordinate 1,715,382 downwards.
CCCCCCCCCCCCCCGCCCCCGCCCCCCCCCCGGCCCGGCGCGGCCCGGCCCCGCGGCCCGGGGGGGGGGGCCCCCGCGCCCCGGGGGGGCCCCCCGCGGGGGGGGGGGGGGCCGGGGGGCGGCCCCCCCGCCGCCCGGCGCGCGGGGCCCCCCGGGGCCCCGCCCCCCCCCCCCCCGCCCCCCCGCCGGCCCGCACGCGGGTGCCCTGGCGAAAACTGAAACAGAACGAGATTAGTCCGTGTTTTGATCCAGAATCTGGCGAAGTCTGATTTCGGCAGATGACGTTGTGACCACTGTTAGCACATCACTCTCGTGAATCCGCGTGTCACCGCGAGGAACTATCAGCTGGCTGCCGCGTCGAATCGAGGCAATTACACAATCGTTGGGCAAATTGATATCACGCAGTCGCTTGCCGATCAGGCCACTACCAACGGGTACACGGCAATCCACTACATGTGCTCCCGTAAGTCGTAGTCGAGTTTGTTCGAGTGTATGCTGTTCTTCCGCTTTTCTGGCGACCGCACGGCTGTAGGCCTGCAGGATAGCAGGGCGGTTGATAATGCCGATGGGCAGGCGGGTGTGTTTCTGCAATACGGGTAGTCCCCAGAGATCACGCTCCCCTAAACGCCGCATGACATCCGAAAGCGGTTCGTCCGGCGATGCTGTTATCACGTCGCGTGTACAAATATCTGCGACCCGCCGCGTTTGTGGAAGCTCTTGCTCGTATGCCTGCTGTAAATCGCTCAAGGTAACAATACCTTGCAGTTCGCCCGCGTTATTCACCGCGCACAGCGCCCGTGCACCTCTGGTGCGTAGCGTGTCCCGTAGTTCTACAAGTGGAGCATCCATTTGGATGGTGTAAGCTGGGGTCTTCATAGCGTCAGCGACGCGCAGACTCTGCATAATATCCAGATCGCGTCCCTGCTGCAGGCGCACGCCCTTGCGCAGAAGGCCGAGCGTGTAGACGCCACTCGGCTGAATCCGTTCTGCAACCAGAATGCAGATCGCCGAGGTGAGCATGATCGCGAGGACTAGGCGAAAATCCTGTGTGAGTTCAAAGACCAGCATGATCCCGGTAATCGGTGCGCGCACGACGCCTGCCATCATGCCTGCCATCCCCGCAATTGCAAAACCTTGCGGATTACTCAAGCCTTCGAGAGGCAAGACTTGCCCCAAAAGACGACCAAAGGCGCCGCCGAGCATTGTCCCGACGAACAGCGACGGAGCGAAGATCCCTCCGACGAATCCGCCTGCCATGCTTACCGTCGTCATCAGCAGCTTGGCCAAGCCGAGCACGATGAGGAAGCCGAACGCCAATTCCCCGCCACTTCCGCTGTTCAGTACTTCCACCATGAAATCGCGTCCAGGACCCATAATCTGTGGCAGGAATAGGGCGACGATGCCGACCAGCGCGCCCGCTAGCGCGGTCTTGAACGGGCGGGGAAGTCTTGCTCCGTAATGATGCCAAACATCGTGCTGCCAGTAAACCAGACGGATGAACAGAATCGAAACAGGCGCGAGCAGCAGACCGAGGATCGCAAACAGCGCGATATTCCCAACACCGCCCAATTGGTAATGTGTAAAGGTAATCAGCGTGCGCGGGGTGCCTATCGCCTGCATGAAGGCGGAAGATACGACCGCTGAAAGTACCACGATGCCGAACGATCCGGTGCCGAACTGCCCGTTGAGCACGATTTCCAGCGCGAAGAACACGCCAGCGATTGGTGCACGAAATGCAGCGGCGATTGCGCTGGCAGCGCCTGCGGCCACCAGCAGCTTGATGCGCTCATCGGACATGCGCAGGCGCTGCCCCAAAAACGAACCGATGTTGGAGCCAATTTGAACGCTGGGGTCCTCAGGGCCGACGGATGCGCCAGCTCCTAGTGACAGGGCAGACGCGACTGCTTTGAAGGGCATGCGCCAGTAACGTAGTCGACCGCCGGAGAGCGCGACTGACTCCATGATGCCGGCAACGCCATGATGCCGTTCTTCTCCAACAAAGCGCTGCATGATCCAACCGACAATGAGACCCGCCAATGTCAGTGAGATGATCACTGCGGCTGGGCCGACGATGCCATGCAGGATATCTTCGGCCAGTAGTTCCTGGAATAGCCAGTGAAAGAACTCGATTCCGTGATCAAATGCCCAGATGGCGATCCCTGTGGCCAAACCTACACCTACGGCAAGTGAGAGCAGGACAGCGTTTTCGGAAACGAAAGGCCGCCGCCGTAGATCACGAAGGGGATCCAGATTCATAGTACTTTGCTCTTGGTAAGTCGTCGACATGTGCCGATTATAGGACCCAAACTGAGCATAGCTAGTGGCAAGGAGCGGAAGAGTGTCCTTTAGGATACCGCTCACCGTCCAAAGGATGAATGCAATAAGATCACGAGGCTTTGTAAAGTGCAGTCGTTTCGGTGACGTTTGCTGATGAGGACAGGTTATGAGCACCGACTGTCTGATCTGGCCTTCCCTGTGGCCAAATGTGAAATTGACAGACTACATCTGACACTCTGGGTAAACTGAGAGGGAAGGGAGAGTGTCAGATTGGCGCATGGAGAGCAGATCATCAAGCCGAAGTTGGCACTGCTGAAACCGGCAGAGACGCTGGGAACTGCGATCGAAGCCTCCCAAGTCATGGGTGACTCCCGGGAGAGCTGCTACCGGTTCAAGGAACTGGACGTTACTCAAGGCGAAGCCGGACTCCCCGAGATTAGGCGCAAGAAACTGAATTCCAAAAACCGGATAGACGTTGCGGTAGAAACTGCGGGGGGCCTCCGCCTAATCCAAGCGCTTGGGTTCTATGTCGATCCTATCCGGTGTCAATCATCAGTACTAGCGTGACGCTGCTGGAATTCTCCTTGGATAGGTTTATCGGCTACCAGTATGATTGCCCCACTATAGTCTGTGGACGCGGTTGGTTATAGGGTTTCGGAAACAGAGTGAATCCCGGTCGCACCGCTCGGACGTACTCCCTCGACGGTTTCGATTTGCGGCGTACCATCTGCCTCGACGCAGCGCACAGCAAACGTGTGTTCGCCCGGCTCAAATTGCCAGTCGTAGCGCCATATCACCCAGGCGCGGTCGGACAATGGCCGTCGCAGCTGCGCATCTTGCCATGCGCCACCATCAACTTGAACCTCGACCTGTGCAATGCCGCGCGTGCCTGCCCAGGCAATTCCACCAATTGGGACAAAGCGGTTCTCGGCAGCATCGATCACCATCATATCTACGGCGACAGTATCGATTACGGAGGTCGCGCGCACCAAGGCATCGCGATCCCAGCCACGCCGCACCCAGTAGCCTTCGCCCCACTCTGAGACGAATTCCATCCCCGTGATCCACTTGGGCTGCTTCATACCATAGTGATTCGGGATGTGGATGCGCAGCGGGAAACCGTGCCGCTGGGTCAAAGCTTGCCCATCCCACGCCCAGGCCAGCATAACGGTTTCGTCCCCGCGGATGGTCGCCAGATCGACATACTCATCAAATCCGTCCGCCGCGGTGATCTTGATGTGCGTCGCTTCAGGCAGTGGACGGGCAAGGTCGAGCAGGTTTTGCATACTCGTTCCCATCCACAGCGTCGTGCTGATCAAATCTCCCGCGAGCCGGTTGGAAATGCACGACATGGTGACAAACTGTTCCATCGACGGCAGCGCGCGGATTTCTTCCAGCGTGAGTTCGAGCGGTGCTTCGACCAGACCGTTCACCGCAAGGCGATACGTTTCTTCGTCGAGCGCCGGTCCGCTGCCTGTGTTGATGTCGATGCGGTAGTGCTGACCGAGCGGCGTGTATTCGGGGCGCGTGCCGGGCGCAGGCTGGACCGGATCATTGGCGTTGGGCAGCCGCGCCGCGATATCGCCGCTGGCGCTGAGCAGTTCCGTCGCCGTAGCGCGGCTGCTGTTGATCAGCGCCGCGAGTCCAGTTCCGAACAAGGTTATGGTCGCCGCAGCGCCGCCGATCTGGATGAGGAACTGGCGGCGCGACAGCGGCGTAACCCCAGCTTCGCGCGTTGGTTCTGGCATCTGGCGTGTGAGAAGGTACAGGGTTTGCCCCAGCACCAGCCCCCACAGCCCAAAGGCGGCGATCAGCCATACAGCGGTCGCCAGAGTTGGCGCGGTAGCCGCCCGATCCAATGACAGGCTGATCAGCAGGAAGGGCGTGCCGAACACCAGCCCGAACACGATGCCGGACAAGCGGGAATCACGCGAAAAGGTTGCACTCCGTGCCAACAGGCCGGGCGCTGTCTGTAAGTAAATCAGCGCCGCCCCCAGCGTGATTCCAGCAAACATCGCCACCGCCATCGTCTGTTCTGCGAGTTTGGCGGTATCGTCGGTTGCACCGAGATTGAGCGCACGAATCGAGTCGACCATGAGGTCGATGCCGAACGTGAGGAGATTGCCGGGCAGCAGGCGTGCGACCAGATCAAACAGGTTGAAGGGTGGAAAGGCCACGCCGATCAGAACAGCAGCGAGATATAACACGGCCACCAGCGGGAAGGTCAGGAGAAATGCCACCAGCAGCGTGATGGGTATAGAGAGCCTGCGCATGAGTTTACCTTTCAGATCATGGCCGGGGACCCTTGCGGCGTCCCCGGCCTCGGAGGGGCGTCCTAGCTGCCGGATTCCATCATCATGCCTTCGCTGAGCGTGGTGTAGAGGAACGCGTCGAGCTCATCGCGCAGCGCCGTACAGGCAGGATCTTCGCCTTCCACGTGTCCGGGAGTGAGCATGACCATATCGCCCATCATGGTTTCCTCGGTGCCCATCATGGCTTCTTCCGTCGCCATCATGTCATCACCCATCGCTTCCTCGCCCATCATCGCCATCATCTCGTCGAAGAGCGGCGCGTACTGCCCTTTTTCGAAGGTGGAGACGTCGACGGACATCGCGTGGAAGCCGTAGTCGTGTTCGGCGATGTAGAGCAGTGCGATCAGCGTTGAATCGCACGTGTGGGTCATCATGTCATCTTGTGCCTGAGCGGTGCGGGAGGAAAAACCGACGAAAGCCGAGAGAACGAGCGCAAACGCAGCGATCAACAGAACCCGTTTCATCATCTATCTCCTGATTAACTAGCGGACGGAACGCTAATGCCCGTCTACGATCAGGAGCTTAGAAAACAATTCTTGCGGAGAGGTGACAGAATTCTTGCGAATTCCTTACAGCGGGGATGGAATGGTGAAGCGAAAGGTGGTACCCGCCTCACGACTGCTTTCGACGTATACCTGGCCGCCGTGTGCTTCGACAAAACCACGCACAATTGCCAGCCCTAACCCCGTTCCACGTCTGCCTCCGTACTGAGCGCGAGACGGTTCGCTGCGAAAGAAGCTTTCGAAAACGTAGGGTAGGTCGGCAGTCGGAATGAAGCTGCCTGTGTTATGGACGCTGACTTCGACTGCGTCCGGGATACGGCGGGCGCGGATAGAAATAGCACCGCCGTTTGGGGTGTGTTCCAACGCGTTCGTCAGCAGATTGTGCAGCACCCGCTGAATCTTTTCGGGAGCAATCTTAACGAGGTCAATGCCTGTCTCTAACGATCCATCAAGTCGGACACTGCGTCCTTCAGCCTTGGCGTTCATACTTCCCAGCGCATCAGAGATCATGTCACGCAGCGACGTGGGTTGGCAGTGGAGGACAAAATCGCCGGCATCCAACTGGGCGAGGTCAAACAGATCGTCAATCATTTTGCTCAGATGAAACAGTTCCTTTTGAACCGTTCCGATGTACCGGTGGACAGTCTGCGGGTCGGAGACTACCCCATCGAGAATCGCTTCATTCATGGCCCGGATGTTGGCGAGGGGGGCGCGCAGATCGTGTGACACCCACGCGACCAGGTCGCGGCGGGTCTGTTCCAATTCCTGCTTTTGCAGCTCAATCGCCTGTAGGCCGTCAATCATATGGTTGAACGAGTTGGTGAGCTGCGCCAATTCGTCCCTTCCCCGTACGGGAAGTTTCGCCCGAAGATCGCCCGACTGCAGGAGCTTGGCCGCATTCCCGAGTTGATAAATGCGGTTGATCCAGGTACTCGCGATGAAAAACACCGAGATCGCGCTGATCGCCCCTGCAAAAATCAGGAGCGCCATGGTCAGAACAAAATCGTGTTCGCTGATGAACATGAGCTGCGCCGTCAGCCACACATTCAGGATGATCAAGGTGACCAGCAGAATGATGTTCGCCAGCAGTGTCCAGCGCATACTGTTGAACTGTTCGAGTAAGCCGAACTTAGTGAGCAGAAAAACGCTGGCAACGCTCACGCTGCCGCTCCCGAGCATAAAGAGGAGGAGCAGCTGGATATCGCTTTGAGGTGGATTGAGGTTAACGACGACAATTTCCAAACTGATCGCGAGGGCACTCAGCATGCCGACGAGCAGCACCAACGGATACAGAAGATTAGTCCGAGTCTGGTGGTTCAAATTTGTACCCTACCCCCCATACCGTCTGGATGATGGTTGGATTTGACGCATCAGGCTCCAACTTCTCGCGCAGACGGCGAATGTGGACGGTCACGGTGCTGTCATCACCGTAGTAGTCACCCCCCCACACCCGATCCAGCAGTTGTTCACGGGTAAAGACTTGCTGAGGATGTGACGCGAGCATCCAGAGTAAGTCAAACTCGCGTGCTGTTAGGGTGAGCTGGTGATCGCCGAAACGTGCCATGCGCCGCAACGGATCGATGGATAACTGGCCGAACTCGATGGTCTTGTCGAGCACCTCGTCTTGACCGCTTCGTGTACGGCGCAGCACCGCTTTCACCCGCGCGACGAGTTCGCGCGGGCTGAAGGGCTTCACGACGTAATCATCGACGCCCAACTCAAACCCAGTGATACGATCTTTCTCGTCCCCGCGTGAAGTCAGGATGATCACCGGAACAGCACCATGCACGTCGAGCACCGTGTATTCACCGGAATGTTTCAGAACACGCATGAACGTGAACCCATCCAGACCGGGGAGCATGATATCGAGCAGAATCAAGTCGACCGGGTTTTCACGCAATACTTGTAAGCCCTGCGGACCAGATTCTGCCTCGATCACCTGAAACCCGTCGAGTTCCAGATAGCGACGCACCACTTCACGCAGGGTAATCTCGTCATCGATGATACAGATAGTTGTGTGTTTTCCCATGGCGACGATTGTACAATAAATATCTTGCCAAATTCTTACGGCTCATACTTATGAATCCGGAGATCGTAGGGACAGCGCCTGCGCTGTCCGCTGCGAACGGACAAGGCATGAAGTCATTTCACAATCGGCAGTTTGTCTAACCTCACCCCGTTTCGCTTCGCTCAACCGCCCCTCTCCAAAGGGCGAGGGGCAAGGACACGGCGGGTGGTGTCCCTCTCCCCCGGAGAGGGACGGCTTGCGCAGCAAGCAGGGTGAGGTTGAATATTCTGACCAATTCTGAAATAGCCTCATGCCTCGTCCCTACCAATGACACCCGCTGTATCGCGTCCGCAACAGCCCAAGACGGACAGGTAACCCGTTTTCACGGCATTCGACGCACTTACCGGGTGCTTTGTCCTTTGGCTGAAACGGTCATTGGCTTAAACACCTTCTCGAAAATCTTCGTGTAGGGGCAGACCTATGTGTCTGCCCATTTTCGGGCGCACACATAGGTGCGCCCCTACATCCGTGCTTGGCGTTCTTTCGAGAACCTACTTTAGTAATCTTAGATCGGCTTCAGCCGTGAGCTAACCCGATTATGGCGTCAATCTCCTCTCTGGCCTGTTCGAGCGTCCCGTCGACGAATGCGATCGTTGGCAAATAGTGGGGCTGATCCGGCAGTCGTTCATACGGAGCGTAGCCGGACTCAAAGACGCCAGTGCTGCCCCGCGCTGGTTCGCTATCGGCGATGTGCCCCATCAAACGGGCGTAGCGCCCGACCCAATCCGGCGTCTGCCGCCACTTCGTCGTCCGCTGGAAAACCGGAAAGAGCGGCAGCAACCCGTCATACCAATCTTCACCTGTCACTAAAAGATCGGTGCGTGCCTGACGCAGTTCACCAACGAGCTGTCGATAGCCTTCCAGCAGGTTGAAGTCGGGATCATTAACCCAGACTTCAACAGTGTCGAGGAAGACGGCGTGCAGGTCGTATTGATCGAGTAATTGATTGATCTGGCGTATCAGTTCACGCTGCCAAGCAGGGGCACCCGGGTTGAGCCACGCCTGCCAGCCCGTATCCTGAGTGCGGCTGGTATCCCAATCCGGTTGATTACCATGAAACACGTTGCGGGTTGCCGTCTTCATATGTGACGACGGGCCAAACAGATGATAATTTGACTTCCAGGAGTTGACACAGTTCGCGCCAAACATGGGCATCAGGTGGACTCCCAGTTCACGCGCCGTCTGACACAGTGCCGTAAAACCCGCTTCCCCACCGAGCAGCGGATCGGGACGATAGTCCCCGTACTGCCAGTAGTAGCGTCCCTCCCAACCCGGCAGATAGGCGAGCACCTGCGAGCCATCGATGCGCGTCGCGACGTAGCGTAGGATGTCGATCATCTGCGCGTAGGTATTGAAGGTATAACCCGACCAGTGCATGCCGTGAAGCGTCACGACGAGGCGGAGTTGGCGCGCCCAATCCGGCACATCCGTGCGCTCTTCCCAGCGCTTGAGCCCCGCTTGACGTTCGTTGAATGTAAGCTGAGCAGCACGAAAGGCAGTAGGATCATCCACGCGAGCAATAATCCAGTCGGGTACCTCGATCTGTGTGGCGAAATGACGGGCATCTTCCTCATGGATACATTCGACGGTGTAGTCGTCGCCAAAGCGCTCAAGATAGACCGCAAAGCGCTTGGAGCGGTGTTCGGCGTCTTCCCAGCGGAAACCCAGTGTGATCCCGTCTAGCTGGCGCACGCACAGGAGCGGAAGGCGCAGTTGGTTGGGGTAACGGTCAAGCAGACCTTCCGGCGGGATGGCGCGTTCGTCATCAAACTGGTCGAGCGCTGTGACTGGCGCCAGATGCCTAATCAGAATTTTCACCGCGCGGATTGGCTCTGGAGCTTGCGCTTTGATCTGCACACGCAGCCCCTCTGGCTCGAAACGGGCGGTCAGGTGTAGACTTCCCGGTGCGGGCTGCTGACCACCGCCCCAGCGCAGTCCGATACAGCTCAATGATGCGCTGTCTTCGTGCTCAGTGCGGTGTATCCCGTCCGGATCGAGTCCGTAGACATTTTCCAGCGTAATGATCTGGAGGCTCAGTGCCCAATCTTGGATCCGAAATACAGGGTTATTGGGATCGAAACTGAAAAACTGCATAGTAAGTTACCACCTGTCAATATTTGCCCTCGTTTGAGCCCGCATGGGCTTATAGGAGGGATTGGCGAATCCGAGTAAGTAATGATAACCTTTACATAGAGCTTCCCCAAAGAGAATCTTTGCGCCGCAGCCGTACCAAGCTCTTTCGTATCGGTTTTTCGCGCGTTTTTGAGGAAAAAAGATTATGTCCAAACGTACTACCCCACTTTTGGTTTTCGTCGGCATCCTTCTCGTCGTCGCTTTTTCGGTCAATGCTCAGGAACCAGTCACGCTGGACGTGATGGGGTTCGTCGTCCCCCTTGAAGAGCAGGGAACGCCGCTGGATGAGGCATACCAGACGTTCATCAGCGATTTCGAAACCGCGCATGCCAACGTAGATGTTAACGCCCTTGAGACACCGCCGGAATTTGACACGCAGCTCCTCGTCGATCTCGCCGCCGGGACAGCCCCTGACGTGTGGAATCAGGACGCGTCAACCTTTGCGCGCTTGGTCGATGGTGGCTACCTGATGGATCTGCGTGAGTGCCTCGAACTGACGCCGTCGCTCAATCTGGATCGCTTCTTCCCGACGGTGCTGTCGATCTGGCAGCCGGAAGCTGACGGCCCGATTTATGCGCTGCCCAACGATTTCACCCCGATGGTGATTTACTACAATACGGCCTCGTTTGAACGCGCTGGCGTCGAACCGCCGCCGGCTGACTGGACGTGGGACGACCTGATTCAACTCAGCCAAGAACTGACGCTCGACTCTTCCGGACGCAACCGCCTCGATCCTGACTTCGATGAAACGAATGTGGTTCAGTGGGGCTTCCGCGTGCGCAAGTGGGCGTTCGAGTGGCTGTATCGCGTGTGGCAGAATGGCAGTGATGTGATTGCGCCGGATGGCTCGACGGTCAGCGGCTACCTCGATTCGCCGGAGTCGATTGCGGCCATCACGTTCCTGCGCGATTTGGTGACAGAATACGGCGTGTCGCCGGAACCAACCGTCTACGACCAGCTCATTCAGCAGGCGGGCTTCCTTGACCGCTTCCTGCTCGGCGAATTTGCTATGTTCGACCGTGGTCACTGGGAACTGGTCGGTCTGCGCGCCAATGCCAACTACCAAGAGGGCAGCTTTGGCATCCTCAGCCAACCCGCCAGCGCCCAAGAGGCGACCGTCTTCTATGCGTCGGGTTTCGTGGTCAATGCCAGCTTGACGGATGCCGAAAAACAGGCCGCCTGCGACTTCATTGCCGCTGCGACCGATCGCGGCTATCAGGACACCAAGGCGATCACCGGGATTGCCATTTCCGGCAATCAGGCAGCCGCCGAAGCCGCTGCTCAGGATAACCCGTATCCGGAAATCGAAGAAGTGTTCGTCAATGAAGTCCAGTTCGGACGCCCACCCTATGGCGCGCGTTTCGCCAACTGGCCGACCGTCGAAGAACTCCTCGACGCCATGATGGAACGCATTCTGGCCGGTGGTGACGTGGAAACGGAAGTTGCTGCCGCCGTCGAAGAAATCAACCGCGAACTGTCCCGCTAATTAACTTCCCCTAGGTTATGGAAAGCCGCCAATTGGCGGCTTTCCCCATTGATGGAGAATTGCATGAGCCGCGTGATCGATGCTGCTTCGTCTCCTCGCTCGACACCGCCCGGAAATTTCGTCCAAAATGCGTGGAGGCGCTTCTGGAGTCGGTCGAACGAGAAAGCTGGTTATCTGTTTATTTTGCCGTCTCTGATACACCTGATTGTGTTTCTATTCATCCCGCTGGTGTTCAGTTTCTTCCTGTCTTTTCGCGATTGGGATCGCCCGACGTTCACCGACGCACCCTATATCGGGTTGGAAAACTATCAGTTTCTGCTCGGCGACCGGCGCTTCTGGCAGGCGATGCTCAACAGCGCCTATTACACGGCGCTCGCCGTTCCGTTCGGCATGGCGATCAGCCTCGGCATCGCGCTGATTATGAATCAGAAACTGAAGGGCATAAACATTTTTCGCACGCTGTTCTTCATGCCCGTGATTTCGTCGTGGGTCGCCGTGTCGATCATCTGGCTGACGCTGCTTGACCCGTCCGTCGGGATTGTCAATTACGTGCTGGGGCTGCTCGGACTGCCGCCCGTCAACTGGTTGGGGAATCCAGCAACGGCGATGCCTGCGCTGGTGATCATCTCGATCTGGAAAAGCGCGGGTTTCAGCATGGTGATCTGGTTGGCAGGCTTGCAGTCGATTCCCCGCGAGCTGTATGAGGTGGCGTCGATTGATGGCGCAAACCGCCTGCAAGCCTTCCTGCGCATCACGCTGCCGCTGCTCGCCCCGACCAGTTTCTTTCTCGCCATCACCGGCGTGATCGGATCGTTTCAAGTGTTCTCTCCTGTGTGGGTGATCACGAAAGGCGGCCCGCTCGGCGCGACCGATGTCGCCGTGTTTCACATTTACCGGCGCGCGTTCGAGTCGTTCGACTTCGGCTATGCATCGTCACAGGCATGGGTGCTGTTCGCCGTGATCTTTGTCGCGACGGTGCTCCAACTGGTCTACATGCGCCGCCGCAGCGACGAAATCCTATACTGAGGGGGACTCCGGTCATGACGAAAAAACGCACGCCGCTCGGAACGATTTTTAGTATCCTTGGCTATATTGTGCTGATCGCTTTCGCGCTGACGATGGTCGTGCCATTCATCTGGATGATCTCGACCTCACTCAAGTCGCCGGGGACGGAATTCAGCTATCCCCCGCAGATCCTCCCGACGGAATTCAACTTCTCGGCCTACCGCACGCTGTTCGTTGAACTGCCATTTGTGCGCTATTTTCTGAATACGTTCTTCATCACCGCCTGCACCGTGTTCGGGCAGATGGTCGTGTGTTCGATGGCGGCTTACGGCTTCGCCCGGTTGAACTTCATCGGACGGGACAAAATCTTCGTCCTTTACCTCGCCACCATGATGATCCCGTTTCAGATCACCCTGATCCCGATGTTCCTGATCATCGCCGGGATGGGGTGGGTCAATACGTATCAGGGGCTGATCGTTCCCGGCATTTCGAGCGCGTTCGGCATCTTTCTGCTCCGGCAGGCGTTTCTGGGCGTCCCGCGTGACTATCAGGACGCCGCCCGCATTGACGGAGCGAGCGAATGGACGGTCTACACGCGCATTTTTCTGCCGCTCAACGGTCCGGCGCTGACTACGCTCGGCGTGTTCACGTTCATGGGCACATGGACGGAACTGCTGTGGCCCTTGCTGATCGCGCGGCAGGAGCACATGCGGACACTTGAACTCGGGCTGGCGTACTTCAACGCGCGCCCGAACGCCTTCCTACAGCCGAACTGGCCGCTGCTGATGGCGGGCGCGGTGGTGGTCATGCTGCCCGTGTTGATCGTGTATATCTTCGCCCAGCGCTATTTCGTAGAGGGAATCTCGCTGTCGGGCGTCAAGGGCTGAGACCGACGTCAGCGAGCAGCGGCGCAAGGGGGACAGGCTGTCCGCTGCGCGCCGACTGCTTGATCGCTTCCATCACGCAGTAAGTCTCGATCCCTTCTTCAAGGTTCGGCGAGTACGGGCGGTCGGCGAGCAAGGCGCGGGCGAAGTATTCGGTGTAGTTGGCAAATTCGCCGTAGTGCATGCCGTGAACTTCGTTGTTGAAGTAATAGGCGCGTTTGTGGTAGAGGTAGTCCTCGCGGATTTCCGCGCCGTCCGGTCGGGTCGCGAGGTAGCGCATATCGTGATACTGCGCCTGACTGCTGCCAGCGGTGCCATACAGCAGCAGCTCAATGGCATTGCGTGCCGACGGCAGTTCGTGGACGCCGTAGTGACCGAGCACCCGACCGATGCGCCCGTCGGCGGCGCGCAGATTGACCGTGTAGATATCAAACGACTGCGCGTGGTACTGCTGCGCCAGCGCCGACTGCCGCCCGTAAGCCTGAACTTCCGCAATCCGCCCCAGATACCAGCGGGCGAGATCCACCGGATGACTCAGCCCGGCATAGACCCAATCGGTTTGATCGGTCGCCCACGGGCTCTTGTCATAAAACCAGTCCATGCGATGCATGTAATGCGCGTCGAGCAGTTCCAGTGTGCCGATCTGGCCCGCTTCATAGGCGGCGCGCTGCCGCTGGAACGGTTCGAAAAAGCGCGTGCTTTGCCCGACGAGCAGTTGGCGTCCGGTGCGGCGACCCGCCTCCAGGACGCGGCGCGCATCTTCGACGGAGTTGACGACCGGCTTGGTGCAGATGACATGTTTGCCCGCGTCAAACGCCCGCACAATGTGATCGCCGTGCAGCGGATCAGGGGTGTAAATGGCGACGATATCGACGTCGTCACGCTTGAGCATGGCGTCGTAATCGGTCGTGTAGAACAGATCGGGACAGTCACGGCGCGCGGCAGCGATTTTGTCCTCGCGGAGATCGCACCCGGCGACGGCGCGGGCGTGCGGGGCGCGGGTGACCTGTTCGGTGGGCGCACCCACATTCGCCGGGATGATGTGATTGAGCGCGACGAGCAGTGTGCGCCCCTCATGCAGGCCAATGACGCCGACGCCGAGCAGATCTTTCTGCGTCATTCTGGCTTCTCCTGCTGCTCGTCGACGCGATGAACGGTCGCCCAGACCGAGCGGTGTTCGTCAAGGTTGCGCGGCTGTTTGCGCCCCCATTCGAGATCGAGGTACAGCGTGGCGATCTCGTGTGGCTTGAGCGTGAGCTGACACGTGCTCGTGAGTTGATCCTCACTGAGCGTAAATGTCACAGGTTCGCTGATTTCGCCGAGCAGGTTGGTCTTGTAGGCCGCGCCGACATTCCCCGCGACGCGCAGAGTCACGGGCGCTTCGACGCCGTTGAACTCCACCAACCGCAGGATGTACGGGAAGCCCATGCCGCTCCCGGCGTAATCGGGTAAATCTTTGGCGATCGCTTCGGACTCACGGTAGAACGCAGTGACGACCACCGAGGCAGACTCACACTGCACCGGGCTGAAAGTCGGCGGCAGCGGCGGCTTGTTGGCAAGCTGCTGGTCGAGGACAGGGTGCTGATCCTTGCGAAAATTCGTCACCCATTCCAATGGACGGCGGAATTCCTGCGCCAGCTTCCAGCGCTGCACATGATCCAGCTCACCATGCAGTATCAGGCGGAAGCCAAGATCGAGGGTATCCACGAAATAATCTTCGTCCCAGGCATCGTACAGGCTGAGGATATTCACCACGTGCAGCACTCCCGCGCTTGTGTCGCAGCGCAGGAAGGCTTGCGATCCGTCATGTAAGAGAAGCACACCGCGTTTGTCGCCCATAAAATCGAGCAGGCTCAACGCAGTAAAGGGATTGTGCACGTCCTCAAAGACCTGCGGGGAAGTCATCCATTCGCCTGTGGGATACTTGCGCTTGTAGATCTTACCCTGTGCGGTGATTTCGCTCATGCCATAAGGGTGATCATGAATCAGCCGTCCTTCAGGGAGTCGCAGTGCAAGGTGCATTTTGAGCGCCGCTGCCACGCCGTTATCGGGGCGCGGGATCGTCGGCATTGACTTGCACTCGATGTCAATCGCCTCCTCAAGTGGATAAAGAGTGAGCACAAAGCGCAGGGTAATTCCCGCTCCGTGCCGGAAGATGAAGATCGAGTCTCCCGAAATTGACACGTCAGCGCTCTCAAACCGTTCGACCTGCCCACCGTGGGTCATTTCGAGCAGAAGCAGCGGTTTCTCCAGCACACCATCGGGGAAATCGGCATTCGCAATCTGCGTGATCAAGCCGCGCTGTTTATCGACTATGACGGTCAACGCCCCCCGCCGGACGATGAATTCCGATGCGGTTTCATCGAAATCTGGAAAAGGCAGCACAAGCTCGTCATGGCACACCGTGTAGCCGAACGGCGGCACCGTCGTCAATTGGTAGTTGTTTCCGGTCATGCGAACAAAGCGGCGTTCCCAGCCGAGCGGGTTGTACGCAAACGTTTGTTCGTGAGCGAGACCAATGCGTTCTATAAGCAGAGACTGACTGCGCTGAAATATGGCCTCACTCAATCGGCGGCTGCGTTGATACGAATTTTCGCCGACGAACCCGCACAACCCTTCGCACTCGTCATTGTCGTGATGCTGCGCGCTGAGGAGTTCGCGCCACCCTTCTTCGAGTTCCCACGTCGGGTAGACATCCCAATGGGGGTATGGACGCCCGAACAAACCTGCCAGCGCGGAGAGCGACTCGGCAGTGAGCAGCGCCTCCTCCGTTTTGCGGCTCAACCGTCGAAAATAGTCGCCGTTCTTGCCGAGGCTCATGCCGTGAAAGACATCATCGAGCGTGTAGCGGCGTGGTTGGGCGTGCGCGCGCGCTTGGTCAAGATATTCCGAGAGCGTGACGAAGCGCAGCTCAAAGCGCGGATCGGCTTTGAGCGCGTGGAGCTGCGGCAGCAGCAGTTCGGAGCGGCACATCCAATCGGGGGAGGGCATGAGTTCGAGCCATTGGACGATCCCCGGCACGGGCATTTCATGGATGATTGGGCTGTCGAGCAGTCCGGCGAAGTCTTCGGGCCACTGGTGCAGATTCAGCGCGTTGCGCGTCGACGTCAGCAGGCGGCTGCCATCCATGCCTTCCCACCACACCGCTGGGATCGTCTCGCGCGGGACTTCGGGCGTGTGCCACGTCCACTGGAAGAACAGCGACGCATACTCGAAGCCGACGCCGCGCAGCATCTGCGGGAGCTGCGGGAAGAAGTCGAATTCCTCCTCCCAGAAAGTCTTCGGGCGCACGCCGAGCAGGCGCATCACCGAGCGCACACCGTAGACGCGCTGGCGCACATTCGACTCGCCGCCATGAAACAGGCCGTACGGCTGCCCATACGACGCACCGACGACTTCCAGCGTGCCCGCTTGCAGCGCGGCGCGTAGTTCTTGCAGCGCGTCGGGTGCTTCGACCGCCATTTTCTCGTAGCCGATGCCGTCGAAGTTGATGTTGCCCTTGGCGCCTGTCTCCCGGCAGAAGTGGAGCATATCGCGCAGGGAGTCCGGCAAGACCTGATAGCCCCACAGCCATTCCATATCCACCCAATGCATGTGGTTGCCGAAGGTGTAGTAGAGCAAGGTGCGCTCATTGGTCTGGGCGGTCGAGGGTTCGTTCATGGTTGAGCCTCTCGTTTCAATGGACTGGATGCTAGCTGTCGGGTTCTGGGCGGATGCATGAATTGCGAATCACCAGTTCGGGCGGCAGACTGATTTGCTCAAGCGCGCCGCCGTCGCCTTTGACGCGCCGGATGAGAATCTTTGCCGCCTCCTGACCGATGGCGACGAAGGGCTGCGCCAGCGTCGTCAGCGGCGGGTCGAGATGGTCGGACATGTCGAGGTTGTCGAAGCCGAGAATGGACAGGTCTTTCGGAATGGCGAGACCGACAATCACCGCCGCCCGGTACAGCGCGATGGCGATCTGGTCATTCGCGGCGAACACCGCCGTCGGGCGACCGGGGGATGATAGGTAGTCGCAGAGCGGCGAGAGATCGATCAGCGGGTAGCCTTCCACGCGGCAGACCAGCGCTGCATCGACCGGGATACCGCGTTCCAGCAGCGCCTGAGCATAGGCAAGGTAGCGATGCTCCATGCTGACCGCCGGTGAAAGCCAGCTCACGAAGCCGACGCGCCGGTGTCCCTGAGCGAGGAGATAGTGAGTCCCGCGCAGCGCGCCGCCAAAATGATCGCTCATCACGTAATCCGTCGAAGTGCCCCGCAGGTAGCGGTCGATCAGCACCAGCGGATAGCGTGCCCGGACGAGCGCTTCGATCTCAGGCTGAGTCTCCGAGTCGACCGGATACAGCGCGATCCCGGCTGTGCCATCGCCGACGAGTTTACGCAGGACGCGCTCTTGCTGCTCAATGCTGTTGTTGACGTGATTGAAGATGACCGAGAAATTCGCCTGTTCGGCGACCTGCTGGAACCCGATCAGAATGGCGGGAAGGGAGGAGTCGCGCACATATGGAACGACGAACGCGAGCTGCCGGGACGGCGGCTGGTTCGGCGTGTACATGACGAACGTCCCGCGACCCTG
Source organism: Candidatus Flexifilum breve (assembly GCF_016713355.1). Lineage (NCBI taxonomy): Bacteria > Bacillati > Chloroflexota > Anaerolineae > Aggregatilineales > Candidatus Flexifilaceae > Candidatus Flexifilum > Candidatus Flexifilum breve. The sequence continues at coordinate 1,698,138 of NZ_JADJPI010000035.1, read as the reverse complement.
CTGGCGGTGAAGAAACCCTTCGCTCTCCAGCGTTTGCAGCGCTTGGCGCATGGTGCCCCGCGCAACGCCGAACTCTTCGCACAGTTCTTTCTCGGCGGGAATGCTGCTGCCGCTGATCCACGCGCCGCTGACGATGCGTTCTTTGAGGATGCGGGTGACCTGGACATGAAGCGGCGGAGCATCCGGAATTCTGCTTAATAAATCAGACATATACCACTTAGTCTGCACAATGTGCTTTGATAGGTCTATACCTTTTAACTATATGAGAAAGCAGTTGTCCATGTCAAATAGGAATTTTCCCTAGACTAGAACCAAATGATTGACGCTTGACACAATTTGACGCTAAGATTTAGACAGATCGTAGCAGTTCAATGATTAGATTACTTTGCAAAGAGGTATAGACCTATGGTACGCAAAAGTATTCTGCTGGTGGTGTTGGCGCTTCTGGCGCTGACGCTTGTTCCTGTGGCCGCCCAGAACGATTTCTGTGAAGGGCGGGAAACGGTTGCTTTGCGGGTCGACGATTGGTCCAGTGGCGACCGCGTCGAATACATGAATCAGGTGATCGAAGCCTTTGAGGCGGAATATCCCTGCATCGACGTCGCGCTGGAGCCGAATATTGGCGATGAGCAGAACACTCGTCGCCTGACGTGGCTAGCAGCGGGCACGAGCCCGGACCTGATGGCGTATCCACCCGAATGGGCGGCGCTGTACATGGAAGCCTCGGACAGTCAGGCGTACATCGACCTCGAACCGTACATTTCCGGCGATAACGGGATTGCGATCGGCGAGGATGTGTATCAGGGGATCTACGAACAGGGCTTTTACGACGGTCATCCCGTCGCGCTGCCGAAGGACTACAGCACCAGTTCGTTCTACATCAACACGGCACTGCTCGACGCGGCTGGCATCGCCTACCCTGAAGAGGGCTGGACGTGGGATGACGCGCTCGACATCGCCATGGAACTGACGCTGGATGCCAACGGCAACAACGCGGCCAGCCCAGACTTTGATCCCGACAACATTGTCCAGTGGGGCATTGATATCATCAACGATGGTTGGTGGCGCGGTATGCAGAGCTATCTGCAGGCCTGGGGCACGCTGACCATCAGCGAAGACGGCACCAGCACCGCCGGACTGCTCAACAGCGAGGCGGCCGTTGAGGCGCTCGAATGGTATCGTGACCTGGTCTTTGAATACCACGTCGCGCCGTCGGCCACCGAAATCGGCGCCGTCGAGGGCGGTCGTGTGCAGATGTTCCAGGATGGCAAGATCGCGCTCGGTGTGACATTCCATGGCCCGTGGTGGCAGGATGTGTTCAACGAAACGCCGAATCTGGAATGGCAGGTTGTTCCCGTTCCGACTGGCCCCGGCGGCCGGGCGAGCGTGCTCATGTGGATGGGTTGGGGCATCTCCGGCCAGAGCGCTAATCCTGACGCCGCGTGGGAGCTGCTGAAGTGGCTGACGACCGAGCCCGGCCAGCGCGTGTTCGCTCTCAAGGCGCTCAGCGGCAATCCGGTGGTTTCACAGGAAATGCAGCGCGAGGATGATCCGTACTGGAGCGTCTTCATCGCCGAAACCGACCACCTCGGCCCGCTGGAAGAACTGCGTTCACCGTACTACAGCACCTGCGTCGCCACCCCGGCGAGTGACCTGATGAAACGCCTGCTGGCGGACGGCGGTGACGCGATCGATATTCAGGCGGAACTTGATGCACTGGTGGCAGACGCCGATGCGTGCCTCGCTGAAGGCGGGCAGACGTAAAGCCTGCTGTGCAGGTGACTGAGATCACTCGTCCGTAACATCGCATCAGCGATCAACTTGTGCATAATGTGGACAGGGGGTGCGCGGCTTTCGGGCAGCGTAACCCCCTGCCCTTATCGGTCAAGACCCACCTTGCCACCCACTCGACAGGTGAAGGACTTCCGTGATGGCTGTACGTCCCCCAAAAAGGAATACTGGTTCCACGCTGGCGCGTCGGGAAGCACTCTGGTTCTACGCGCTGATCCTCCCGTGGTTGATCGGCTTTCTAGGCTTCCTCGCTTATCCGATGCTGCGTTCGCTGTATCTGTCGTTCACATCGTATGATTTACTCTCGGCACCCGTCTGGGTCGGCCTACGCAACTACGAACGCATTTTCAGTGACGCGGACTTCTGGCAGTCACTGAAAGTCACCCTGCTGTTCGCGCTCGGCAGTGTGCCCGGCGGCACGATCATCGCGCTGGCGCTGGCGATGGTACTGTCACAAAATCTACGCGGCGTCAATTTCTGGCGCACCATCTTTTTCATCCCGTCGATTCTCAGCAGCATTGCCGTCGCCATCCTGTGGCTGTACATCTTTCGCCCGGAAGGTGGGCTGCTCAATCTGGTGCTCGGTGTGTTTGGCATCAAAGGTCCAAACTGGCTGTTAGACGAAAACTGGGCGCTGCCCTCGCTCATTCTCATGAGCTGGTGGACGATTGGCGGACAGATCGTGATCTATCTGGCGGGACTCAAGGGCATCCCCGAAGTGCTGTACGAAGCGGCGGAGATTGACGGCGCGAACAACTGGGCGCGCTTTCGCTACGTGACTCTGCCCATGCTCAGCCCGACGATCTTCTTCAATGTCGTGCTGGCGATCATCGCCGCACTGCAAGTTTTTGATGTCGGGTGGGTGCTGACGCGCGGCGGTCCCAACGATGCAACCCTGTTTTATATGCTGAATTTGTATGAGCGGGCATTCCAGATGGCGCAGATGGGCTACGCCTCGGCGCTGGCATGGATTCTGTTCATCATCATCATGGTGATCACACTGCTGGTGATTCGGTCTTCAACGGCGTGGGTCTACTATGAGGCGGAGGTGCGCTGAGCTATGGATGTCGCAAGTCAATCCACCATTCGCAGGCGCGCCGCTCACCGTTGGCACATCGTGCGCGCTTCCAAAAGCTGGCAAAACGGTATCCGCCACGCTGCGAGTTACGTTATTCTGGCGCTCGGCGCTGCCTTCATGTTGTTCCCCATGTTGTGGATGATCTCCGCCAGTTTGAAGCCCGGTTGGCAGATCTTCACTGATCCGCCGATCTGGATTCCGCAGCACTGGGAAGAAGTGCGCGTCGGCAGTACCAATCGGATGCTCAGCCTATGGCGAGTGGAGATTGATGGTCAGACGGAAAAAGTGATCCAAATCGGCCTGCGGCGCTACACCACGGTCGTCGATGCCGCGCTGCTTTCCAACGTGATCGCCGCGCCGACCGCCGAACTCGGCGAGGCACGGTCGACCACGATTGGCGACCTGCTGCTGAATGTTCGTGACTGGACGGCAGAAGGCACGACTCGACAGGTGGTGGCGCTGGCACGCGGCGAGGACGACACCTTGATCGTCGCGGAAGTGGCGGATATTCAGGCCGCGGCGCTGCGGTTGCCACTGGATGAAGTGAACGCCGGTGGTCGTGCGTCGCCCGAAATCGCCGGGGTGGAATTCCGTGGTCGTGAGATCGAGACGGCGGAGGGTGTCCGTCAGATCATCCCCATCGGCCCCGAGTCGCAGCAAACGGTCGTCGGCTCACCGGAGATCGCTGCTGCCGCGCTCCTCGTGCCGGTCGAACAGCTGGCCGACGCGGGCTTTGCCCCGGTTGGGCAAACCGAACTGCCCCAGTTCACCGTTGAAGGACAGAATGGTGAGTTCATTGTGCTGGTGCAGGAGTCATGGCAGCCGGTGATCGACGAAGTCGAGTTCGACGCCTACGCCTTCATCGCGCCCCGAACGCAGCTTACCAACGAGCAGACGGTGCTCGTCAACGAGGTAGCCATGCAAGGGGCAACCTTCACTGCCGATAACGTCACAACCCCAGTAATCGTGCTGGTAAGCGGCACACAGTCGAGCATCGTGATCCCGGTCAGCCAAGCGACATCCCTGCGGGCGGCTCAACTTGGCGGACTGACCAGCGCGCGCGGCGATCAACTCAACCGCATCCCCTTCCGGGTTCAAGATGGCTTTAGCGACGACAACGCGGCGCGTTCCGTCGCATTGGTGGGCAATCCGCGTGATTTGGCGCTGATCGTACCGACCACCGCCGTTAGCGCGGCGTTCGACGTCGACCCGGCGGTGCTGTCACGTGCCATGTACCCGCAGCTCGATTTCAGCGGCTATGTTGAGGCGCTGCAAACGAAAGTCGGCGAAACCTACTTCCCGGTCTTCTTTCGCAACTCATTCGTGCTGGTGGTGCTGAACACCATAGGGCATGTGCTGTCATGCGTTGTCGTCGCCTATGCGTTCGCGCGTCTGCGCGCGCCGGGCAAGAGCTTCTTCTTCGTTTTGCTGCTGGGGACGATGATGCTGCCGTACCCGGTGACGCTCGTCCCGGTTTACGAGATCTTCCGCGATCTGGGCATGGTCAATACGTTGTGGCCCCTATTCCTGCGTTCATTTTTCGGCAACGCCTTTCTGATCTTCATGCTGCGCCAGTTCTTCACGACGATCCCGCGCGAACTGGAAGACGCCGCGCGCATCGACGGGGCCAGTACGCTGCAAATCATCGCGCGGGTGATCGTGCCGTTGAGCAAACCCGCCATCGCCACCGTGATTATCTTCACCTTCTGGTGGACGTGGAACAGCTTCCTTGAACCGTTCATTTTCCTCTCCAGCCCGGATCTGTTTCCCGTATCGGTCGGACTCAATTTTTTCAATGACCAGTACGGCACAATCTTCTATGATCGCTTGATTGCCGCCTCGGTCATGAGCATGGTGCCCATGATCGTGTTATTCTTCTTCGCTCAGCGGTATTTCATCGAGGGTATTCAACTGACCGGATTGAAGGGTTAACCTATGAAGCGTAACGTGATCCCGTCCGACGGGATGATCATCACCGAGGACACCGAGTTCGCTCCCGGCGTGTACGCGCTGCCGAACGGCGTGAGCATCGGCGCGGACCACGTCACCGTGCAGGGCAGCGGCACGGTGATTATCAGCGCGCAGCAGGAAGGTGTAGGTATCCGCGTCGATGGGCACAAGGGCATCACCATTCGCGATCTGGCGCTTTCTGGTTACTACCACGCGATCCGCTGTGACAACTGCGGCGATCTGACCATCGAGTCGATCAAAGTGCGCGACACCTGGGAGATTGAAGGCATCGATACGTTCCTCTATCTGTGGCTGCCAGTTGCGCAGGTTTACGGCGGCGCGATCCTGCTGCATGGCGTCGATGGTGGAGCGGTTCGGCGCTGCGATCTTCAGCACCAGTTGAACGGACTGCTGCTGTACAACTGCGATCATCTGACCGTCGAGGACAACAACGCCTCCTTTAACAGCGGTTGGGGCGTTTACCTGTCGCGCACCAATGACAGCCTCTTCCAGAACAACCGCTTCGACTTCTGTAACCGACTCTACCGCCGCCCCGAAGACGGATCGATCCGCGCGGAAGCCGACACGGCGGGTATGGTGCTGGTGAAGGGATCATCGCGCAACCGCTTCTTGAAGAACACCTGTATCGGCGGCGGCGACGGAATCTTCCTATGCGGGTATGAGCATCCCGGCGTGAATGAGCCGTGCAACGACAATCTATTCGAAGAGAACGACTGTCGCCTGAGCCCGAATAACGCGATTGAGGCCACGTTCTCAAAAGGCAATATCTTCCGCCGTAACGACTGCAGCCGATCGAACTACGGTTTTTGGATGGGTTATTCGTGGGATAATGTGCTTGAAGACAATCTTGTGGAGTTTAACCGCTGGGCCGGGATTGCTATCGAGCATGGGTTTGACTTCACTATCCGAAACAACCGCATTCGCTTGAACGGCGATGGGGTGCGCCTGTGGACGCGCGGTGGCGTGGTCGTCGCGTATTGGCCCGGGCATGAAACGACCTACAACTTCGTGTTGACTGACAACCTGTTTGAGTCGAATACGATTGGCTTCAATGCCTATTCTGGCGCAGATTCGATGGACCAACCGTGTCACGATTTTGTTGTGCGCGGTAATCAATTCAAAGACAACCGTATCGGGGCGCGCTACGGTCGCGTTGAGAACTGCACGCTGACTGAAAATACGTTTACGGCCAATGTCATCGCGGCGGTAGAGCTCGAAGGGCAGCCGGGAGTCACCACGGACGGCAACCACTTCGAGGGCAACGCGGCGGAGATCGTTCAGAAATAAGGCACCGGGTGGCTGGAAACAGTCACCCGGTTATTTTTTTACTGGCGCGTGGACAGATATTCCACAAGTTGATGCAGCAGAAACAGCGCGGTGGGGCTGTGCTGAATATCCGTCACCTGATCGCCTGCTCCCCCCCAGAAGCGCAGCGATGAAGCGATCAAGCGTCCGCTGCCCATTTCCAATTCCACCAGATAATCGAGCAGGGTAAACAGGCGCGCATCCAGCCGGGTGAGCATTGGCCGACGGCGGGCGTCCGGAATGCGGGTAACATCCAGCGCATGGTCGGCGGCGAGGTGATAGAACTGCAAATCGACATACCCTTGGTGCGGAAAATTCTGCCACAACGGGTGATCTTCGATCAGTTTGATCGATTCGCGCCAGAACGGGACTGGCTGCGTCGGGAACGCGCCCGCGCCCGTCTGCAGCAGGATGGCCCGACCGCCGCCGCGCACCCAGGCTTCGACCTGCGGCGTCCAGACGCTGGCGAGGATCACTTCATCCGGTTGAAACGCGGCAGGTGGGCAGATGCCTCCGAACGCACCGACCGGATCATACGCGGTAATACCTGCGCCCCAAGCCTGAGGCGTCGGGTAGAGCCAGAGCCGCCACGTGTTGGCGATCTGTCCATCAAGATCGGCTTCGAGCTGCCACATCTGCGCCGCTTCGACGTGGGGCAGCGCGATATCGAGCGCCGCAATTTCGCTGACCTGTCCCGGTGGTAAGCCCGCTGGCACGACCGCAGTTCCCATCAGCGCAATAGTCTCGTCTGGACGGACGAGCCGCCAGTGCAGTTCGCCGCCGGGGAATGATGTGTGGGCCAGCAGCAATCGAAAACTCGCCGTTGTCCCGCCGACGTAATTGAACAAATCAACCGGTGCGGGGCGGTCGCCGCCGTTGACCCACTGGCGCGCGCGTCTGCCTTCCAGCAGCAGTACCGACTCGTCGTTGAAACGCCGGAAGGCATCGGGATCGAACTTGCTGCGTCCGAGATCGTCAAAGACGCCCGATGTGCTGATCGGCGTGTCGCGCAGTCCCGTGAGCACGTAACCGCCGACGTAAGGGGTCGCGCGCGTGCGTTCGAGGATGAACTTGCGCTTTAAAAACGACTCCTGGCGCGAAAGGCTGACCAACTGCGCATCGCTGAAGGGGAGCGCATGGGCCGCCATACGCGTTTCCTGTTCGCTGTAGGCCCAGCGTCCGGTGTTTCCCTCCACGCCGAGCAGATCGCGCCACGCGGGGCGTTCGCCACCCTCGTTCAAATCCGCCGGGTCGCGGTAGTCGTCGCTGTCGCAGTATTCGCCGAAGATCCAAGGGCGGGGCTGCTGCCACTGGCGGTAAAAGTGCTGCAACAGCGGGGCGAAGTAGTGCAGATCGGCGTAGAAGTGATAATCGCTGAAGTCGGCGAAGTCGAAATCCAATCCCGCGTAGGCTTCGCCCGAACCGCTGTTGTCACAGGCGAGCACGCCGGTTGTACCCCCGCGCACGATGGCGTTCAGTTCGCTGAGCAGCGCCGCGTCCGCCATGTCGATGCCGAGTTCACAGCCGAGGCTGTAGATCACGATGGATGGGTGATGCTGAACGCGCCGCAGTATGTCACGGTATTCGCGCGGCGCTTGCCCGCGCAAATAGTCGTTGATGCGCTGCCACCACATCGGCAGTTCCAGCCAGAGCAGCATTCCCTCTTCGTCGGCGATCTCAAACAGGCGTTCCGGTGGTACGAACAGGCACAGTTTGACCAGATTGAAGCCGAGCGCGCGCACGCGGCGGAACTCGTCGCGGATTTCGTCGTCGGTGGCGACCGGCGCGAGGGTCTGCGGATTCCAGCCCCAACTGAGAATGCCGCGCACGCCGTAAGGCTGATCGTTGAGCAGGAGCGCTTCGCTCTGGGCGCGCAAACTTCGGAAGCCGAAAGTCCGGCGTGTTTCTGCCAGCAGCGCGCCATCCCGGATCAGGCGCAGGCGCAGATCGTAGAGGGTGGGCGTCTCCGGCGACCAAGGGGCTGGCTGTTGGACGTTCAGTGTGAATTCATCTGATGACGCTTCGATGGTGGCGACGGTTACGCCGTTTGCATCCAGCACATCGACCTGCAAACGATCGGTCTTCGCGGGCTGCTCGCCAAAGTAGTCGAGCGCGGCGCTGGCGCGGACTTCGCCCGTGCGCCAGTCCGCTTGAATGTGCCCCATGCGGAAGGCAGGCGTACGCTGGGCGATTAGCGTGACGGGTTGCCATAGTCCGCCGAACGTGCGCGCCACGTAGGGAACAAAACCCACCAGGACATCGCGATATGGGAAAGGGCTGCCGTCGCCGCCCGGTTTGGTGACGGTCAGCGTGATGGTGTTGGCCGTCCCGGCATGAATGACGTTCGTCACGTCGAATTCGAACGGCGTCCACATGCCATCATGCGTGCCGACGATCTGTCCATTGACGCTGACTTCGGCACGGTAGCTGACGGCTTCGAAGCGCAGAAAAACCCGCGCCCCTGCCCAGTTGGACGGAAGCTCGACCGAACGGGTGTAAAGCGCCGTGACGGCATCGGGGGGGTAGCCCTGCGTCTCCCAGACTCCCGGCACGGTGATCGCACCCGACTGATCGCCGATTTCCAAATGCCATAGGCCGTCGAGCGGCAGGCGCTGCGAGAGGATGTTTTCGAGCATCATCGGCTACGGGCGCGGTAGGCGCTGTTCGACGGGCAGTAGGGCGGGAAACGGTTTGTGCGGTTCCGTCTGATACCAGTACGCCGTCGATGAGTAATCGTTGGTCAGCTTGTTGGCGTGCCCGTGCTCAATCGTGACCCGGATCGACTGCTCGAAGAAGATCGGGTCTTCGATGTGGTAGCGATAGAGCGTGTTCTTGCCCCGCCAGCGCCAATCCTCAGTCCCCTGATTCAGGATGACGCCGTGATAGGGTGCGCTGTATTCCTGCGTAGGACAAAACGCCGTGTTGAAGTAATCTTCTGTGCCCGTCCCGTAGAGACTCGGCAGCGGTTCACCATCAATCAGGATCATGTCGTCGCCCTCGCCGTACCAGTCATTGGCCTGACGCGAGAAACAGTCCACGTCGAGATGGCAGCCGACATAGTGCCCGCGACCTTCCGCATCGAGGATGACATAGTTCTTTTCCCCGGTAAGGTTTGGCTCAGCCCATGCTGCGCTCATCGCATCGGGGTTGTCTTTCCATCGGATAGCAGGGTCTGCCCATCCCGGCGTCGGGTTGAGGCGCCGCCACTGCGCGTGAAAGCGCGCATACTCATCTAAACGCGTGCCTTCCGGATAGGCTTCATAGTCAATGTAGAAATAGAGGTTGGTCGTGTGGGTCGCTTCGTTCACCATCTCGATGCGCATCCGGCTTTGATAGGGCATGGGAAACCAGCAGTTGAAGCTGCGCCCATCCTGCGGACTCATTTGCAGCGGCAGCGAGACGAAGTTGCGAATGAGATTGTGCCCCATACCGAAGAAATCGCCGATGGGGACTTCGACGCTGGGCGACGCTTCGTCATCCCAGAACATGCGCACGACGAGTTTGCGAAAGACGAGCGCATCTTCACACCAGAGCGTCATCCAGATATGCTTAATGCAACCTGCGCCCTCCGCCTCTGCGATGGTGCGCGTTTCGCCCGGCGCAATTTCCCACCAATCCCGGTTACCGCCGGTGGGATCGTAGCTCGACGCCCGTTTGCGTTTGACGCCCGGTCGCAGCCGCGCAAGTTCTGAGAGTGTGCTCATACCGATCATCGTGTTCCCCCTAAGTGTGTGCTTGTTCGGGCCAAATACTGCGATTCCCCGGCGCGACGACGACACTCGTCCCGTGAATGACCGCCGTGAGGTCTCGTTCGCTCCGGTTTTCGATGCTCACTCCGTCAGGTGTGATCTCGACATAAACTTCCTGTCCCTTCCAGACCACCGGAAACGCCAACTGCGTCCACTGGTGCGGAAGGTGCGGGTTGAGAGTGAGTACGTCTGCCTGCATCGCGGTGCGCAGTCCGCCGAACCCAAAGACCGCGATCTGCCAGTTCATCCCCTGCGCGGCGATGTGAATCCCTTCTTCCGCGCCGCCGTCAAAGTCGAGATGCAGGCTCCGTTCCCAGAAGTCCCACGCTTGATCGGCGAAACCGAGCCGCAGCGCGATCAGCGCATGGACGCCAGGCGACAGCGATGAATCATGGGTGGTGTAGGGCAGGTAGTAGGCCCACGCCTGACGCACCTCGGCGTCGCTGAACTCGTCGGGAAACAGCATCATGAGCAGGAGGACATCTGCCTGTTTGAGGCAGCGGCTGCGGTACAGCCGCTCCTGAGATACCTGAGCGGCGAATGGCTTCGTCCGGTCACGCCACAGCGCTGTGAAGTCGATTTCGGCGAACTGCTCGAACTCTTCGCACTGAAGCAGCAGCCCGTCGGCGCGGCGCGGCAGCGGCAGTTTGCGCGCGATCAACTGGCAGCGTTCGCGTAAACCATCGTCTTCCTCGGCGGTGGCTGCGAGCGAGAGTGCGAACGCGACCATCCGGTTCGTATAGGCATTGTTGTTGGTGATCGGCGCGTATTCGTCAGGGCCCATCACGCCGAGCAGACTGGGATAGTCATCGCCGGGACGCCAGTCGATGCGTTCCAGCCAGTAGGCGGCGGTTTCGCGCAGTACAGCGTGTCCCGCCCGCGTGAGATAGCCCGGTTGCGCGGTAGCTTGCGCGGTATGAGCAAGCCCGTAGACCACGTCGGCTGTGACGTGAACCTCGTGATCGCGGTACTGCCAGTTCGGGCACTGCTCGATTCCGTCCGCGTCGCCTTCCCATGGATAGCGCGCCCCCGCATAGCCGAACTCGGCTGCATTCCGGCGCGCCCCTGACAGAGTGCGGATGCGGAAATCGGTGAGCATTCGGGCGCGTTCGGGATCGGTATACAGGAAGAAGGGGAGCAGATACATTTCCGTATCCCAGAAGTACAACCCACGATAGGCATCCCCAGCATACGCTTTCGGGTCGATGGCGACGCGTTCGTGACCGGGATGCGCGCGCAGCAGATGGTAGAGCGCAGCTCGGAGCGCGATCTGCGAGCGATCATCGCCAGAAATGCGCACGTCGGCGTGTTCCCACCGGCGCTGCCAGATCGCTTCGTGTTCAGCCTGCAGCACGTCGAAGGGGGTATCGAGCGCGTCGAAATCGGATAGGATTAATTCCCCCTCATCCATGTTCGTGGTGACGAGCGTGACTTTCTCGAAGGTGATGCTCTGCCCTGCGCTCAAGGGGATCTCCACACACAGGTGGGCGGCGCGTTCGCCTGCGACGTAGTCCCAGGCGGCGTCTTGCAGCCGCGCCTGACTGATTTCATTTACTTCGTCGCCCGTGTCCAGCACGACAGCGCAGCGCAGCCGCGCCGCGCCAACCCGCTCGAAGCGCACGTGGGCGAAGTGGTCATAGCCGCTCGTTCGCACGCCTGCATCAATTCCCGTTTCCAGCATGAGGCGGGCATCACGGTCGCTGGTGAGGGTGAGCCGCTGCGCGAAGAGATGCGGTTGTGCCGCGCTGGCGAAACGCTCGAATGTCACGTCGATCTGCGCGCCGGACTGTGCGCGCCAAGTCAGGCTGCGCGTGAGTACCGCCGTTTTCAGGTTCAACGCGCGTTGATGGTGCAGCAGTGCCGACTGCCGTATGTCCAGCCGCTCATCATCGACGCTGAGCGCGATCTGCAAGAAGCAGGGCAGATTCGCCATCTCTTTGCCCATAAGCGGGTGATTGCCGTAGATGCCCGGCACGAACGTCCCCCACTTTGATCGCATATCGGGGAACTGCTCGGCGGTCACGTTGGCAGGGCGGCGCATGTAGGATTGGTCCTGCGGCGCATCGCTCAGATGCTCCTCGAGCGATCCGCGCACATGCAGGTATCCGCTGCCCTGTGTGAACAGTCCTTCCCAGCCTTTGAGAGCTGCGACATCGGAAGGTTCTGGCTGATCTAACCACCAGTTTTCGCTCGTCATGCCGGACTCCGATTACCTATTGTTTCACAGGCGAGGTCTCACGACTGCAAATGTACCCTTTGACGGGGACAAGTTCAAAGACTGGCTGGTTTGCGCTGACGTTAACCGTTCACCTAAAGTAGATTCTCGAAAGAAATTCACGAACGGATGTAGGGCGCACCTGTGTGTGCGCCCACAACCGGGCAGACACATCGGTCTGCCCCTATACCATGATATTTGAGAATGTGCTTAAGTGCTCTGTCCGGCAATTGATTGCAGAAAAGGAAGCGCTTTTTCGTAGGGGCGCACGGCCGTGCGCCCCTACAAACCCATATTCGACCATTTACCGGATACAGCATTAAGCCAGTGTCCGAAACACTCCAAAACAGGCCAAGGCAGGCCAATCGCTGCGTAGAATAGCGTCTTTTGGGGAACAGCGGACACAATTCATTGCGTCCGCTGTTCCCAAGACCGACAGGTAACTCGTTTCCCCGGCGTCGCCTTACTGCCCAACGCCCCAACATAGAAGGCCGGACTTTGCAGTGCGATACTCACCGCATGGCGCGAGGCCAACCCGATGTCGGCGAGCGCGGAATCGGGAAAGGTCTAGATCAGGCGATCAATGTGCGGGAAACGTTCGTTATTGCCAAACACGGTACGCGGATCGATGATTTCGAACAACCCCATGCGTGCTCTAGTTCGGCGCAGATCGGGTCGGGGACGTGATCGGTCGCAAACACCACGCTCTTGACGCGCAGCGTCGGGTCGCGCCGCACCAACGTTAGCAGATGCACGGGCACGCCGACGAGCACCGTGATCGCTTCTCAGCGGATCACATCGTCGGGATCGACTACCGGGCCATACTTAACCGGCAGCGCGGACTAACCACGACTGGGGTAATGCTCAACTAGTCGGGTTCCTAGTTTTGTCGTACACTTGTTGACATCTATTGCTTTCCATAAATAAGGTTTATTTCCATGGCGCAACAGCAGCAGTCGACGAGCGCAACGCGCAAACAGGCGAATTCTGAGGTCACTCGAACGCCAAATCTCGCTGAGCAAACCGGTCAACAGAACGCTGAAAGCATCAATGCGTTTACTGAACTAGCCTCTGACCGGCTGACACCCGCCCAAGTCCTGCAACTTCAAGGAACCGTTGGAAATTCGGCGGTGCAGCGGTTGCTTGCCAAGCGCGCCGCTCGTGGGCAAGGCGACTCGGCAGCCATTCAGCGCCAATTTCAACCTGTCACGACAACGAAGAATGCGCACCTGCGGGTTGATGGCGCCTGGGATGACTTTGTTGGCCCACGGATCGATGAGGGCGACGAGATCGTCGTCGATCCCCTTCAGCAGCGGACGCAAGTGCGGCGCGTCCGGAAGAATGTCACGTGGACCAAAGCCGTAGGGGTTACGGGTGCTGGTTGGAACTGGGCACTGCACAACGGCGGAAACACTTACATTCGTAACACCGCGGTGGGGCAGGCCAAACAGTATCCGCATAAAGCCAGCATGGATTACAAGCCGCCACATCGCCGGAGTATTGACACACCGCAGTACAACTGGCATCACTTGACCGGTGAATTTGTTGAAATCGAAGACAGTGTGTCGACGCCCGGTGCGAAAATTGCGTGGCACAAAGGTACTTACAAACGGATCACCCCGGCGACCGGTCAGGTTGCGGCGCTGGACGCCGATGAAGAACGCCAGATCAATACCGAGACGCTTGAAGCCTACCTCCTGACTCGGCTGGAACAGGCCGTCCGAGCCGGACTCGGCGGTGTCGCGTGGGAAAATCTATTGGTGACTACGCCGAACCTGAAGAAGATCATGTATGCGAACAACCCCGAAGGTTCGAAGGCGCTGCGGTTTGATGATTTTGGCAAATCCTTAACCGGCGCGCGGTTCGTAGCTTACTACAAATGGGTGATGGCGGCTGATGGCCCCTTCCAACGCATTCAGGATGGCGCGGCTTATGTACGCAACTCGCTGGAACACTGGCGCGCGTACTTCAATCCGCCGAACGGTGACAACGTAACAATCACATCAATTAGCGTGAATGGCAGCGATCTCCATGAGCATGGGTTAGGCGTACTGTTCGTCAAGTTCAATAAACCCGCCGGTGGCCCCGCAGAATACACGGCGGCAGGCGAACACGAAGTGGTCGTCAAGCCGGAAGAACGCAGTCTGGAACAGGGGTTGTTTGGGACGCAGGCGGACAGTCTGGCGAACTACATCAATACGGCCGTCGGGTTGGCTGGCCCCGATCAGATCACAACCTACAAACAGAAAGTCGATGCGGGCTTCGGTACGCTGTGCGAGAAGGTTGTCCAAACGCGGGCGAAGGATTTGCCCACCAACCTCGTACGACCCATCACTCAGGCGCTCAAAGAATCGCTGATGTTCGTCCTCATCACCGGGCTGACCGATTTACATGGTGAGAATGTGCTCTGGGATGCCGCGACGGGGAAACCCTACATGATTGATGCGGACAACGCGCTTAAACTCCAGTACATGACTCCGGGACAGGCGACTGCTCAAAACGGCTACCTTGCCTACAATAATCAAGCTGGCACGGTTCTGAACGAAGTCTACAATGGGGCGGTGGGCTATGAAACCGCGCTCTTGCGAGCGCTGCAAAATCCGACGAGCTTCGAACAAATTCTGCTCCTCGACAAAGTGAAGGATGTTTTTGCAGCCTCGGTCGGGCGCACCGTTCCGATTGAAACAGCCGTTTGGGGCAATCGGCTCAAAGTGTTCATCATGACGCCGAATGTCGGTCAGCCCGCCGACGCTCCGGTCCAAGGCGTGGAACCGAACACCAAGTGGCAGTGGTGCAACTATTGGGCGGCGACCGTACCCACCGGCGCCGGGGCGAATGCCCCCGGTTTGCAGGGGGAAGTCGGCGTGCGCAACGGCACAAACGGGAATTTCCTACCCGGGGTCGAAGCCGCGCAGCTGTTTGCTGATTTCAAGGTTGGTCAAATTCCGTTCTACAACTACGAATACGGAACCGGCTACGTGAAGCATAATGGCCAGACCGTCTGGCATGGTCAGCCCATCGGTGAACGCATGCAGGGACTGTTCGCCTTGTTCCCGAATCAGATTGAGCTTTAGTAGACAATCCGCACTGAGTATAAAGCGCTGGGCGGCTGCAGCCGCCCAGTGCTTTTCTTAACCTGTGATCCCCAAGGACCCGCTTTCAAGCCATTAACCGTGCCCTTCGCCAAACAAGCGGCGTAGATTCTGGCCATACCACATCCATTCGCGAATATCTTCGGTGACGCTCAGTTTAGCGGTCGTAAACGGCGCTTCGACAATCGCGGTGACTTCCAGCGTGATCTCGGGCGTATTGGTGGCGGTGGCGGTCGCCGTCGGCGGCGGTACGGGGGTATCACTGGGTGTAGACGTATTGGTCGGCGTGTTGGTGGGCACCGCGTATTGCTCGCGGTTGGCGTGTTGGTGGGCACCGGCGTATTGCTCGCGGTTGGCGTGTTGCTCGGCGTGAACGTATTGCTGGGCGTCGGCGTGTTACTCGGCGTGGGGGTATTGCTGGGCGTCGGCGTGTTGCTCGGCGTGGGGGTATTGCTGGGCGTCGGCGTGTTGCTCGGCGTGGGGGTGTTGCTGGGCGTCGGCGTATTGCTCGGCGTAGGTGTGTCGCTCGCGGTCGGCGTACTGGTCGGCGTGTTGGTCGGTGCGGGCGTGTTAGTCGGCGGAACCGCGGTCGGAGCATCGGTATCAGTTGGTGTGGGAGTCTCGCTGCGCCGTGGGGTGCGGGAGGGTGTGTCGGTCTCCGTGGGCGCATCCGTCGGGGTGAACGTTAATGTCAGCGTGTTGGTCGGCGCAGTGCTCGGCGTGCGGCTGGGCGTTAGCGATGCGGTGGGCTCAGTGCTGGGCGTGCGTGTCACTGTGGGCGCATCGGTGGGGGGCACATTCGTGCGCGTCGGCGTCGCCGTTGGCTGATTTTCGCGGGTGGGGCTGGCTTCTTGCCGCGTCGCCGTCGGTTCCGGGCAGCCGTTATTTGCCAATGTGCCCGCTTGCGTCGGGCATTGATCGACGGTGTCGAGGATGCCGTCACCGTCCACATCGAGCGCGAGCGTCGCCGTGCGCGTTGGCGTGGGGCGGCGGGTCGCGGTCGTCGTGCCCGGACACCCCTGATTCTCGACCGGACCCGCCTCCAGCGGACAGAGATCGGCATCGCCCGCCAACCCGTCACCATCAAGATCGGGCAGCGGCGTGGCTGTGGGCAGCGGACACCCGCTATTTTCTGCGGGACCAGCGATCGCCGGGCACAAGTCTAAGCTGTCGATCACGCCATCACGATCCGCATCCGGGCAGCCGTTGGTTTCGGGCAAGCCGGGTTCGTTTTCGCACACGTCATCTGGGTAAGCGATACCGTCACCGTCGAGATCGAGGGCGGATGACAGGCATTGCAGCAGCGTCGGGTCGCCGTTGGTGAAGCGGATCGCGCTTTCGTAGTAGGCGCGCGCTTCGGAATATGGCGCGGGCACGCTCTCGACAAAGCGGGGCGGTACGCTGAGCTCGAACAGCGACCGACTCCCCGGCGTGAGCATGACCGGTTCCGCGCCGGGCAAAGTATAAGAGCACGTGTTCGCCTGCGTCGAATAGCATGTAAAAGCGATTTTCTCGGGATCGCCTTCAATGGCGGGATCCGCCGGAATCTGGCGGGCGGCCATACACTCGCTGAGCGACTGGAGCAGCACCTCGCGGTTTTGCAGCGGCTGCACCGATAACCCTTGATGCTGAAAATCGCCGATGTTGGCGAAGAAGTCACTCACGGGGTAGAGCACCAGCGCGGCATTTTCCTGTTCGGGGGTGTTGTCGACGCGGTTGAGTTCGAGCAGCGAGGCGCTTTCGACGAACAGGTTGAGCGGGTTGATGAAGAATTCGCCCGTGTCGGGATGTCGGCCTTCCACCACCATCAGGCTGTCCGCTGGCGAGGAGATTACGCTGCGGAGGAAGATCGGGACGGGCTGGCTCTCAAGAAAGTTCTGGATACCGATCTGGTCTGCTGAGACCTGCGTGGGCCGGATGGTCGGCGTAAAGGTTGGCGTCAGCGAGGCGGTCGCGGTCGGGGTGGCGGTGGGTGGCGCGGTCGCGGATAGGTTGAAGACGATGACCTGAAATTCGGTCTGCGTCGCCATGAACAGGACGTTACGTTCCTCGTTGACGCGCATCTGAAAGATGAAGAAACCGATCAGCACCAGCACGACGAACAGCGATAAACCGAAGCCCGCCCGCTGCCTACCCGACAGCGAGGCGGCGACCACAACAGCGCGGCGGCGCGGCGACGGCACGAACAACAGCGAGAGCGCCGTGTTATCCTGCGGGGCACGGGCTGTCGCATAACCCATGATCGCTTGCCCGGCATGATCAACTTTGTCATCCAGCGCGTAGCGAATGAATTCCTGCTCGATGTTGTAGGGGCCACCGACTTCCGGATCGACGGCAAACAGCCCGTCGGAGGTGACGAGGATCGAGTCACCTTCCTTGAGCGCCAGCCCTTTTTGCCCGAGCCGAAACGCGCGGCGGCTGCTGACAAATTCTTTGCCGCGTTCCGCGTAAAAGCCGATATCGACCTGCATTTCGGTGTTGACGCCCACCGCGCGGGTGATAAAGTCCGCATTCGGCAGCTTTTCCGCCTCTTCCGGCGACATCTGCCCGGCGTAGATGTACTCGTTGCCGAGCACATGATCGATGTTGAGCCGCACGGCGTGACCATCGCGCAGCAGATAGATGCGGCTGTTGCCCACGCTGGCGATGTAGAGACGCCCATGATCGCCATCGTCGAGGTTCACAACGGCCAGCGCGAGGGTCGTGGTTCCCGTGCCGCGCAGTTCGCTGTACACCACGCGATTCGCCTGTTCCACCGCGGCGAACAGCAGCTTGGGGATGCTGGTGCCCGTGCTGATCTGCAAATGATCCATAATGGCCCGCGCGGTGAGTCGAGCGGCCTTCTCGCCCGCATCACCACCGCCCGCGCCGTCACAGACGAGCGCCAACTGGAGATTCAACCCGCCGGCAGTATGGATAACCGTATCCGCGGCGTAGTCTTCCAGGCGGTCACGGGTGGCGATATTTCTTTCAGAAAATGCAGTAATCTCTGCCATGTTGTCTCAAACTACATGAACCAGCTTGGGCGTTTAGTTCAGTGCTCAGCGACCGTTACAGTGGGCTGTAGTCATCGCCAACTTCTTCATCATCATCGACGTACCGAATCCCTAACATGGGGCGGAAAAGGTGTTCCGTGCCCGTCACCTGCGAGTGCTGCGTCTGCGTGACGGTGGAACCCATGCGCGTTATATTCCGGTTCACAACGGTGGTGGGGTCCCACAATTCGACAACGATGTTCTGGGTAATGCTCACTTCTGAACCAATCGGGACGATCACATCGCGTTCGATGGGGATGCGTTCGCCGTTCACGAACACCCCATTTTTCGCCTTGAGATCGCGAATGGCGAAGCGTCCGTTGCGATGGATGATCATGCAGTGGCGCGGGCTGATGTAGGGTTCGGCGATAACGTAATCGCAGCCGCTCGTGCTGTCCCGCCCGATGACAAACTCGTCTCGCGTGATCGGGATCTCCAACTCTTTCAAGCCTCGGATGACGATCAGGCGTCCAAGGAGCTTGTTAGCGACGGGCGCGGGGGGCGTTGGGGCCGCCGTTGGTGTGGCCGCTGCAGGCTGCTTGGTTGGTGGGTCGGGCTGTCCGGCATCGGTGATGAATTCCTGATCCGCCGCATCGCCATTGCGCAGGCGCCCCGCTCGGCTGATGCGCCGCAGGCGGACGAGCATCACAACAATAACCACCACGAGGAACAGGATGATCCCGGCGAACAGCAGAATAAGGCGGCTATCGCTGGCTGTGATCGTCTGAGGTACGGCGCTGATGGGAGCGGCAGCGGGGACAGTCACCGTCGGCGCGGGCGGGGCAGTCGCGGTCGGCGGTTGCGTTGGTTCCGGCGTCGGCGTGGGCAGCGGCGGGAGCGCGGCCACCAGCAAGCGGCCTTCGGCTTCGGCTGAACCGCTCAACCCGAGCTCGTCCGTCACGGTGACGACCAGACGGAACGCCGTTGTACTGTCCGGTTGATCGAAATTGGTCAGCGGCAGCGTCAGATCGAAATTGCCAAGCGCATCCACATCCGGGTCAAGGTCTAGTTCGGAGATCAGCACCTCATCGTCGGCGGTGCTCCGCAATTCGACCTGAATGCTTTGAACGGAGCGCGCTACGTTATCGGAGAAGACCACCCGCGCGGTCAGTTGGTGTTCGCTCACGTCGAAGATGACGCTGTCAGCAGAACGACTCGGCGTGCGGCGCAGGTCGAGCGCGCCATCCGCCAGTTCGACCTGAGGGGGCGCGAAGACGCGCTCATAGGCGTAACTGGTGCTGAGCCGCTGCTGCGCGCTGAGCTGGACGGTGAGCGTGACTTCCGGTTCAACGGTCAGATCGCGGCGTTGGGGGCTATAACTCAGGGTGTAGACGCTGCGGCTGCTTTCCAGCGCTTCATAAGCGAGTGCCAGCGTGCTCACCGCCGCCCCGTCCTGCAAAAAGCGACCGCCGCGATTGTTCACAAAGAGGCCACCGCCATTGGTCGCGAGCGCGCGCAGTTTCTCGGTGCTGTCATCGCGGAAACGGTGCGCCTGAAGCACATGCAACGGGACGCCGAGCGCGGCGAAGCCTTGTCCCACCAGCGGATCGTCGTTGGCAATCAGATACGAGCCGACGAACAGCGCCTGAAACGCGCGCGTCGGGTGCTGCGCGAGTTCCGCTTGCAGACGTTCCTGCGCTGCTGTGAACATCGATCCGATCGGCGCATACAGGTTGGAAGCGATCAAACCGTCGATCTGACTCTGGAGCGCCGATAGATCGGTGGGTTCAAACGTTTCGAGCAGATTGGGTCCGAAGACGTAGAGGATGACCTGATCGCCGGGGCGATAGTAGCTGTCAAAGTACGCGCGCAGAGTGGCGCGGATGAGATCGGCATCGGAGGCCGAACCGAGGTTCACCATGACCAGAGTTGTGAGCGGAGCGCTCGGCGTGCTGGTGACCTGCACCGCCGCCGCTGGTTCGCCGATGCTGAAATTGGCTGCGTTGAGCAGATCGTAACGCTGCAAGCCCGCGCTCCGAATCAGCAGATCGACAGATACGCGATCGTCGACGACGGCGGCGGGTGTGACCACCAGCAGACTGCCGCTGGCGGTCTGCGCGTGGACGGCGAATGGGCTGATCAGCGCCAGCAAGCCTAGGAGTAACCACAGGGATAAATTACGCGGCGGGATGCGTTTCATGGTTCGGACGATCATCAACTACTGCCCCCCGGATTCGGAATGGCGTTCCCTGTTGTTCCCGGTGCTGGTGTCGCGGGCATGGGCTCTAAATAGAAGTTTTCGGCTTCACCTTCCGCCGTCCAGCCGACGACGCCGCCGTAATTGATCTGCCACCAGCGGATTTGATCAGTCGTGTCACAGGTTGGCCCGCCGACGACGAGGAAGCCAGCGCCCGGTTGCATCAGCGCGATCACCTGTCCTTCGGCTTTGCCGGGGGCGGAACGCACGCGGTTGGGCAGACCACCGGGCGTGACAATGCCCTGCATGCCGACCGCCATGCGCGACGGCGTGGGCGAACCGGAGCAGATATCGCCCGCCGTGCCGGGCAGGGTGGGGAAGGGCGTGATCGTGGGCGTGGGCGGCAGAATGGGGGCAATGTCTTCATTGTCAGGGACGCCATCGCCATCCGTATCCCGGTTGAGCGGGTCGGTGCCCAGTTCGACTTCTTCACCGTCGGCCAGCGTGTCGCCGTCGGTATCCCGATTGAGGGGATTGGTGCGCCAGACGCGCACTTCCACGCCGTCGGGCAGGCCATCTTCATCGGTATCCGCCAGCGAAGCGAACGTTTCCAGCGTGGCTTCGCGGCCATTGGTCAGCCCGTCGCCGTCATCATCGCCCAGCGCGATAGCCGTCGCGGTCGCGGCGACATCCGTCGCCTGCACGAGCGCCACCTGCGTCTGCTGCTGCGCGGTATAGGCGGTGAACTGCGTATACCCGAATACGGCGATTACGGCGAGCACCACGAGCAGCATGAGGCAGCCGCCGAGCAGCCAACCGGGAATCAGCGACTGCACGACGACTTCGCCTGAGGCCGACTGCGTGCCCCCGTACGATTCGGCGGGCGTCGGGATGACGCTGAACTCAAAGGGAAAGGTTTTTGGCGCGCCGAGCAAATGCCGCCGCTTGGCCATAACGCGCACGGCGAACAGCTCACTTTGCCCCGGCGCGAGCGTGTACTGCTTGGTGCTCAGGTCAAAGCGCAGCGCCTGTTCCCGGTCGCGGGCTTGCAGCGTGTACTTGCCAAAGGTGTTCGCGCTGTTATTGATGCTGACCTGCACGAATTTACCGGAAGCGATCCGTTCCGGTTCCATGTCGATGACGAAACTGTAGAAGGGCTGAATCAGCAGCGAGCCCTGCACCGCCGCCGAGGTAAGACCCTGCGCGCGCGCGCTGACGCGGACTTCAAACGCGTGTTCGCCCGCCGTGCTCGTGCTGTTCATGGGCGGGTTGAAGGTCACCGAGGTGGTGTTGCGGCTGTTGGGCAGCAGAAACAGCGGTTCGGTGGGCACGGTTACCCATGCAGCGGGCAAGCCGATCAGCTCGACGCGGAAGTGATCGACCACGTCGCCGCGATTCACAATTTCGATGGGCAGCGCGACTTTCGTGCCGGGCGTGACCTCTAAATGCGGCGCCTCGATGTTGACTTGAATCTTTTCCGGCAGCAGGGGCGGATAGGCGGGTATGGCCTGCGGTTCTGGGGCGGCGGTCGGCAGAGCGGAGGCTTCATCTTTGGCGGGCGCGGCGGTGCTCGGTCGCTCAATGCGTACCCAGTAGCTGCCCATGCGCAAGGTATCGACTGGATCCCAGATTTCGGCAATCCCGTTGATGAGGCGATAGTTCCCCAGGAACGTGCCGTTCTTCGATCCGAGGTCGATGATGCGATAGACACCGCCCAATGCCACTTCGACGCGGGCATGCTGATGCGACACGCGCCGATCATCCAGATTGATATCCTGACCATCACCGCGCCCAATCGTGAGCACGTTCCGGTCGAGCGGGACAATGCGCGTGGGCGCGGTCTCGCTGTAGAAGATCAACAGCGCGTGATCGGGGTGCGGGCTGGGGGCGCGCGTGGGCTGCGGCATCTCGGCGGCGACGGGCGCGACCATCACCTGCGTGACATCGCTTTCCACCTCGACGAGCTTCGTCCCCTGACCGGTACGCTGATTTTCCAGCGCGAGGCCAATATCGCTGCGCTGAAGGGCGCGCGCCACTTCAATCGCCGTCTGGAAGCGATTGTTCGGGTTCTTCTCCAGCATCTTCAGCACGAGAATTTCGAGTTCTTCAGGGATATCGCCGCGCGTGTTGCGGGGCAGCGGAATGGCTTCGCGGGCGTGCATGCGAATGGCTTCCGCCATCGAGCGCGGCTGATACGGCGGCGCGCCGACGATCATCTCATAGAACACGACGCCCATCTCGTAGATGTCGCTGCGCGTATCAACGCGTTCGCCGAGGCACTGCTCTGGCGACGCGTACGTGTAGTTCACGTCGGGTTTGTCGGACATATACAGGTCGCCATTTTCAGCGGCCTGCGCGACGGTGAACTCGGTCAGCACGGGCACGTACTGCACAATCGGCCCGATGACCGGGTTGGGGCGCAGCACAATGCTCGTCGGCGACAGCGCGCGGTGGATCATTCCTTGCTGGTGCGCGTAGTTCATGCCCTCCGCGATCTGAATCATCAGCGCCACAGCTTCCGACAGGCTCATTTGCTTGTTGGAACCCTTGAGCTGGTTCAGATAGTTGCGAACGTTTCTTCCGCCGCGAGGTGCGGATGCATGATCTTGAGCGCGACTTCGCGATCCAGCGGTAGTTCGGTCGCCTTGTAAACCGCGTTCAGGTCATTCTGACCGAGAAAGCGATCAATGCGAAAGTTCTTGATGCGCCTGCCGACCATCCGGCGCGAGTCTTTGCCCACGTCCAGTGTAATCGCATCGAGCAGGCGGCTGCCGCTCTCGAATTTAAGCCAGTAATTCCCCAGACGCACGATCTCGTCTTTGTCCCACAGGACGTGCGTTTGCGGGACGAGCAGTGTATCGCCGACCCATGTGCCATTCGTCGAACCGCGATCCAGCAGCAGAATGCTGCCATCCGCGCGCAGTTCGATTTGCGCATGAGCCCGGGAGACGCGCTTGCCATCCAACTGAATATCCTGATCTTCACCGCGCCCGATGGTGATGAGTTCGGACGCCAGCTTGATCACCTGCATCGGGTGATCCTCGCTGTAAAACACGAGGCGGTCATTCGACTGTAAATCAACCGTCAGCGGTGGTGGAGAGTAATGCGGCATCGCCTCGTCCAGCGGACGAATCATCACCACGGTCGCGTTTTCGTCGTCGGCTGTCCCTGTTTCATCGCCGAAGCGCGGCACCCCCGCCATCAACGAGATGGGGACGACACGCTTCAATTCATATTGCAGCCAGTACTCGCCAATGCGCAGACTTTTTTCGGGTTCAAGGCGAATTGTCTCGCCAGCGGCCAGGCGTCGTCCATCCGTCCACACGCCATTCTTGGAGCCGCGGTCGCGCAGATAGAATTTGCCATCAATGGCGCGTTCAATCGAGGCATGCGCCCGCGAAATACCTTCGCCACCTAATAAAATGTCCGCTTGGCTTGACCGCCCAATTTCAAAGCGGTCGCGATCCAATTTGACGGTGAGCGTCGGTTGAGAATCACTGTACAGAATCAGCCGATCAAAGCCCATTTGGTCAGGCGCAATTTGGGGGGGCGTATGCCGGGGTGGCTCCGTCCACGCCAGCAGCGCGCTCACATCCGTGTTGACGGCATCCGACGGCGAAGGCGGCGGTTTGACTGGCTCCGGCGGGCTGACTTCGATGGGCGCTTCTTCAACCTGCGCGGGCACTTCCGAGCTGATTGTTTCGGCGGGCAGCGGCTTGAGTTCAAGCTGCATCCAGTAGTCGCCCAGACGCACGATCACGCCGGGATTGAGCAGCACCGGCACGCTCGGGTCGAGGCGCGTCTCGTTGACCCACACACCGTTGGTCGAGGAATGGTCGGTCAGGTAATAGCGACCATTCGGCTTGCGTTCAACCTGCGCATGCAGGCGCGACGCTTTGCTCCCTTGCAGCGCGATTTTACTGCTCGGGTCGCGCCCAATATCGACCGTATTATCGATCAGCGGAGCCGCAAACGACGGATGCTCCGCGCTGTAGAACAACAGGCGATCATTGTCCGGATCGCCGGGCGGCACAGCGAATCCGAGCGGCAGCGCGGACGGCAGCGGCATGGTCATGATGGCCGTCGCAATGTCGGTCGGTACCCGGTCATCGGCGGTGTTGAAGACCAGGGGCGGCGCGACGGGTAACGGTGACGGCGTGGGCGCTTCACTCGGCGGTGCCAGAATCGGACGCAAGAGCGCTTGCAGCTCGTGCGCGAGATCATTCGCCGTGGCATAGCGCTGCTCCGGGTCTTTTTGCAGACAGCGCAGCACAATCCGTTCCAGATCCGCGGGATAGCCCTGACGCAGCGTCGACGGGAGCGGCACCGCTTCCCGCCCATGCATGCGCGCCGCTTCGGCGATGGACTTGGGGTTGAAGGGCAGTCGCCCAACCGACAACTCGTAGAGCATGATGCCGAGCGAGTAAATGTCGCTGCGGTAATCGATTTTCTCGGCGAGGCACTGCTCCGGGGACATATACGGGTACGTGCCGACGGGCTGCTGCTCGGTGATTTCGCTGGCAGTGCTGACAGTGAGCTTCGCCAACCCGAAATCGGTCAAAATCGGGCGGTAGCTCAGGCGGGGCGCGCCGTTCTCGGGCTTGAGCAGCACGTTATCCGGCTTGATGTCGCGGTGAATCATGCCCTGCGAATGGGCGTAGTCGAGCGCTTCGGCGAGCTGGCGCACGACTTCAATCGCTTCCGGGTAGTCAATGAAGCGCGACTCTTCATTCAGCCGCTTGACATACTGGCGCATGCTCCCGCCGGTGATCAGCTCCATGACGAGGAACAGATCGCCGCTCAGGTTGTTGAAGGTCAAAACGCGAATGATGTTCGGATGATCGAGCCGCGCGGATGCCCGGGCTTCCTGCAAAAAGCGTTGCTGGAAGCTGGTGTGGGCGGCGAGATGCGGATGCATGATCTTGAGCGCCACCTGACGCTGCAACCGCAGGTCAGTCGCCCGGTAGACCGCCGCCATCCCGCCCTGTCCCAGCATCAGGTCAATGCGATAATGCTCAATCGTGCGTCCAATCATCCCGTTACGCATGTGCTGCTATTTGCCCTTTGGCTTGCGGCTGACCGCGTTCTGCTGAATCGTGTGGGTCAGTTCATGCGCGAGTAACCGCTTGCCCTCACTGGTATCCGGTTGATATTCGCCCTCGCGGAAGAAGACATCGCTGCCCGTGGTGAAGGCGCGCGCGCCGACGGCAGCATTCAGTTGATCCGACTCGGTTCCCGTGTGAATGCGTACATTGCTGAAGTCTGCGCCGAACGCCTCGCCAAACGAGCGCTGCACATCAGCGCTCATGGTCTGACCGCCGCCGCGCTGGGACTCAATCGCCTGTTCGACCCCCGCGTCGACATCGAAGCTTTCGGCCAACGAGTGGGCCGGTTTGGTCTGGATTTCGTCTTCATCGGCTTGCCGCATGATGTGCGGGTCACGCTGGGTTTGGATTTCGTCTTCATCTTCCGCCCGCTGCACGATATTTAGGTCGCGTTGGGTCTGGATTTCATCTTCGTCTTCCGCCCGCTGCACGATATTCAGGTCGCGTTGGGTCTGGATTTCATCTTCGTCTTCCGCCCGCTGCACTATATTCGGGTCACGCTTCGTCTGCAGCTCGTCTTCATCCGCTTCACGCATGACATGCGGGTCGCGCATGGTCTGGATTTCGTCTTCATCTTCCTGTCGCTGCATACCGTCCATGCGCTGCAAAACCTGCTCGGCGACGCTGTCGGCCTCGTGTTCCGACGCATTGTCGGCAGACGTGACCGTCAGCTTGGCTTGCAGCACCGTGCCACCGGGCAGGTGTGTGCTGCCCTGCGTCATGAGGCGCTGCAGCGCCTGATTCCCGATCAGACTCTGAAGCTTGAGCGCCGGATGCGTGCTGGGTGCGGCCGCCGCTTCGTCCGACTTACGGGGCGGCTTGGACTGCGCACGATGGACATCTGGTTGATGTTCAGCCATTTTCAAATCCCCTTTGTGGTCTAGGTCACTTCGAGCAGGTAGGACGCAAATGCCGGGCGCTGCGAATTGATGAGCCGATCCGCGACTTCCGCGCCCAACTTCGATTTCGATTCGCTGAGCGGCAGCCGCACGACGAAATGGCACGGTACCGTCTCAATGATTTCCGGCGTGACATCAAAGTAGAGTTCCAGCAGACGCTGCAAGCCCATGCGCGTCCCGCGGCGCAAGAACAGCCAGCCCAACTGCCGCACGATCTCGCGCTGGCGGGCGACCGGTAGTTCGGGCAGCAGCAGCAGATCAAACCAGCTCGCCATCCACGCCAGCCATTCCTGCGGCGCGGTTTCCGGCGAGAGGTAAAAGTCGAAGTTGTCGATCATCCAGATGATCGGGTTCATGATCGACTCGAAGATGAGCAGGAAGCGTCCCATAAACTCATCATCCGAGTAGATCGCTGGGAGGTACTGCAGCCAACTGCTTTGATCGTAGGGCAAACCGGGCACAAAGCCGGGACGCGTCTCTGTCGGCGCAAGTCGTTCCAGGGGAGCAGACGCGGGCGGCGCGACGACAATCGGCGTCGCGTAGAGCAGGCGCACAAACGTGAAGATGTACGGCCCGGCGCGCAGCACATCGCCCTCATGCAGTTCCTGCGGCACGCGCGGAGGGATCCGCGCCTCATTGAACCACACGCCGTTGCTGCTGTTCAGGTCTTCGACGAGATAGGTGTCGTCGTCGCGCCACAGAATACGCAGGTGCTGGCGGCTGATCTCCCGGTTATTGAGCACGAGATTGTTATCGGATCCGCGCCCCACGCGCAGCCCCTGCCGACCGACGACCATTTCCTGTTCGTCCATGTCGGGGCCGCTCACCCGGAATACCGCTTTGATCTCTTCCATCGCGGCCTAGTCCGTAATGATCGTATGCTGGAACGAGACGACAATCCCCTGCGGCGGCAGGCGGACTTCCTGCGTTTCGGTGCCGCGGGTGAACTGCCGCTTATCGTAGTTCACCGGGAACAACTTGACTGAACGCACGAAATTCACCCCCGGCACGGAGAGCAGCACGGCGGTCAAATCGGACACGAACAGATCGCGCCCGAACTTCCAGCCCGTGCCATCCGTCCCGCCGGTCAGCGGATTGACGAATTCGAACAGTCGCTTTTCGACGGCGGCGCGCACCTGCTCGGTGTCGTACAGATCACTGATGCTGATGCGTGTTTCGCTCTCCACCCACTGATAGGTCGGCTGCGTGATTTCCAGTTGAGTCGACAGTAAGCGCCGATCATCGAGGTAGGTTTGCACGGCTTCGCGCAAATCGGCGGCGACTTCCAGACTTTCCGGCGCGATGAACCCGGTCAGGCGCGGCACCTGCGGAATCAGCAGTACTTTGATTTCCCCGCGGTTAGTGAGCGGGGGCTGCAGGCAGTACGCGCGTCCGATGCGCCCCGGCGCGGCTTCGAGCGCCAGGTATTCGAAATCGGCGGCGGTGACGGCGCGGCCCAGTGAGCGCATGAAGTGCGGAACGCGCAGCTTCGCGCTTTCGAGCGATTCGGTGTCCATGCCGCCGCGCGCCGGAAAGCGATTGGTCACACGGCTGACGTAGGGCAGGGAGGTCTTCAGTTCGTTGATGGTGTTCACGGCCACGTTGCCCGCCAGCCCGCCGCCGTAGCGGTAGCGTGACATGATCAGCATGGCGTTTTTGGGCGGCAGCGCGCCGTAGCGACGCACCTGACCGTCGCGCATGGGCAGGGCGGGGCCGAGCCGCAGCTCACCCGTGTCGCTGTCCAGCGTGTAATGGCGGTCGTTGGGCATGGAGCTGGAGAAATCGGTGACTTCCTGCCAGCGTTCCTCGCGGCCATCGTCGCGGCGCACGATCAGATATTCGTTGACCGACCGGGCGATCAAGGGGCTGTGCGCCAGATAGAAGATTTGACCGGGCGAACCATCGGAGCGACCGATCACTTCGTTCGTCACCACGTCGATGTTCGTCGCGCCGACCGTGCCACCCCAACTGGCGACGGTGACCCGGCGAAGGCGCGGGCTGACGTTGTAGCGGCTTTCCACCGTCATCGAGTCGAGGCGGCAGCGCAGCCAGAAGACGTTGCGGTCGTTGCGGACCGCGCGGCGTAACTGCGGCAGATGCATCTTGATGAGGCCGCTGATGTTCAAGCCGAGAGTCGTGTCTTCTTCGACCACCACACGCGTCCAATTTTGGGTGAGGTCGGTGCTGAGGACTTCCCACACATACGGCGGGCGCTTCGGGTCAATGCCCGCGCCTTCCGCCGTATCGACTTCTAATTCGAGGCCGATCAGGTGATCGCTCAAGTCATTGTCGAAGCCGAGGTAGAACGCATCGTCGTTCGCGGGCGGGGTTGACGTGAACGCGGCGAACGTTTCATAGCCTTCCCGCACGCTCTCCGCGTCATACACGTTGAAGGAGCGCTTGTCGTCATCACCCACTGAGGTGAGCACGGCGCTCAGTTCCGGTACGCGAATCGCGAGCTCGCCATCCGTGGTGAAGACGATAGCGGCGTCGTTCTCGGTGCGGGCGGTCGCCACCTGCGTCCCATTCGGAATAGCGATTTGGGCAGCTTGCGGCACGCTCAGCCAGAAGGTGACGCTCGTGCGGGCCGGTTCGGCTTCTTGCAGCCGCAGGCCGATCAGCTCCATGAATTTGACGAAGTGCTTGTCGGGCACGCGGTTGAGCCGGTACAGCACAATATCGGTCATCCACGCGAACAGTTCGATCAGCGTGATGCCGGGATCGCTCAGGTTATGATCAGTCCATTCCGGTGCGTAGAGTGGAATCCGCGCCCGTGCTTCTTCGACCAAATCGTTGAACGACCGATCATCCAACCGGGGTGTTTTTAAGCCCATAATGATCTATCACCGGGGTACAAGATAATAAGGAAAAACGAGGCTGCGCGGTTCATATTGTCCTTTAATCTGATACGTCACGTGAATCGACATTTCGCCCAGTTCGGTATCACCGGGTGTTATTTTGACCCCTTGCACGGTGATCCGCGGTTCCCAGCGCAGCAGCGCTTCACGAACGTAACGTTCCGCCACCACGGCCGTTTCCTCATTCACCGGGTCGAAGATGAGGGAGTGAATCTCGCACCCAAAGTCCGGATGCATGACGCGTTCACCCGGCACGGTGTACACGATAATGTAGATGGATTGTCGAATCGCCAGATCGCCGGAGACCAGCGCGATCTGGTTGCGATCACCCAATTGGAACGGAAACGCGAGCCGACTACCAATAAAATCATCCATGCCGCACCATTTCTAGTTAATGTTAACGACTGCGCCCTTGAGATTGGCGGGACCGGTCGCTTTCAGGTCGAGCGTCGA
Source organism: Candidatus Flexifilum breve (assembly GCF_016713355.1). Lineage (NCBI taxonomy): Bacteria > Bacillati > Chloroflexota > Anaerolineae > Aggregatilineales > Candidatus Flexifilaceae > Candidatus Flexifilum > Candidatus Flexifilum breve. Next base: position 1,668,450 of record NZ_JADJPI010000035.1, on the reverse strand, counting down.
TTGCGCTTCCACATTGACGGCTCTCCCTTTGATGTCGACATTCCCGGTCGCGGTGAGCGTCATATTTTTCGTCGCTTTGATCTCAATATCGCCCGCGCTTTCAATCGTGATCTTCTGCGTGGTCGTGTCGATGGTAATCTTGTTGCTCGTACTGGAATCGATGATGTAGATGCCCTTCTTTTCGCCGCCTTTGTCTTCATCGACCAGCTTAAACACATGACCAACCCTCGTTTTGAAGATGCGAACCCGGGTTTTCGACGCTTCGACCGGAGCAGGATCGGGTGGCGCATCCTTGCCATTCCAGATCCCACCGAGCACGTAGGGGTGATTGATGTCACCGGACTCAAACGCGACCAATACTTCATCGTTGACTTCGGGAAGCCACTCAATGCCCCGGTTTTGACCAGCCCCGGGCGCAATGACCGGTGCCCATGTGCTCGTGTGTTCCTCAGTCAACGTGGGGAATTTGACTTTGACGCGATTGATTTTCTTGGGATCAACCGTATCAGTCACGATGGCCGGAACCACGCCGAACCACGTCGACGTCCGCGTTGTATTTCCGGCGACGAGATCGGTAACTTGCTGCGGCTGCGTGCCTTCAATCGTGAAGTGCGTGTCGTACCCTTCCGCGGACGTGAAGAGATGGCGGGTGGATGACAAGCTGTAAGTGCCGCCAAACCGGGTGCCAATATTGCTGATTTTAACGCGCACGCCGGGCAGCAGCGCGGGATTTCCATACGCGACGCCTTCCGCTTCGGCAAAGCTCACGCCAATGTGAGCCGCCAACGCCTTGGCTAGATTGTCGCCGTCCATTTGCGTCTCCACCGGAACGCGGGTTTCAACATACTTACTGTTCGGATAGAGGCTGTTCTTTTCCGAAGCCATGGAACTACCGCCAATGGCGGGGACTGATGAGGTGGGGGAACCGGTCGCGACAATCGCCTTTTTTTGCATGCGATCCCAACTCCGCACTTCAACCGACCCCACTTGGTCGACCAGCGACACCCGTGGGCGAAAGCTGCGCAGATTTTCGCGCCACTTTAGCTCAATCGGATCGGCCGTCAGCGGTTTGCGAAAGCTCAATTTACCATCTGTGCTCATCACCAGTTCGAAGCCATTGCGCTCAGCCAGTATCTGCATGAATGCCAGATCGGTCTGGTTGTCTTGAAACACATGCTCCCGAACCACCGAGGTACTGGTGACAGTTTGCGTCGTGAGCCCGGCGGCTTTCGCCAGTTTGGAGACGATATCGCTGTCCGTCATGTTCAGGAAAGTCTGCGTGTGCGCTTTCAGCAACCGATGACGTTTATCATACCCGCGCACGACGAACTGGGCGACCGAATCCGCGCCAAAATCCGGCTCAAGAGCGGTCACTTCACCCGTGAAAACCACACTGAGCGGGTTGGTGACGCCCATGGAGATCTGGATTTCCGCCCCTAGCTTAAATTTTGCGCTGTCCATGAGGACGAAATCGTCATCGTAGAAACGCAGCGTGAACATGCTCGGCAGATCCAGCGTGTTTTCCACGTCGGCGAGGTAGAGCAGATTCATTTCGGTCGCCGATAAATCGGCTCCAGCCACTTTGATAGTGACCTGGCTGACGTCCGGTTGGGGATTGTTGGTCATGGGCGCTCGTTTATCCCTAGGTTCTCAAGACCGTGCCCGGCGGAATGCGCATCGGGTTATCGATGTTGTTGTTCTCGGCGATTTGGCGGTAATTGGCCGGGTCACCATTGTTGTTCGCCGCGATATGATCCATGCGATCCCCTTCGCGCACCTGCGTGTTGGAGACCGGAGGCGTCGAACTGGTCTGCGAACTGGTCTGCGGCGCAACTTCTTCGGCATCTTCATACTGCCGCAGCGTGATCTGAATGCTGCAGCGCAGCGGGATGCCTTCGTCGGTGAACAGCGTGAACTTCTCCGACATCGACGTGATGACCGACTTGAAGTACAGACTGCCCCATTCGAACGCGACGGTCGGCGGTTCGCCTTTGTTCGAGACCTGATTTTTCTTCGTCTGGTCGATCATCATCATCGACCACAGCGGCTTGGTATACGTACGCACATCCGTTTTGGCCATCTGCGTGTCGAAGTAGAGGGTCAGCGTGAGCGTTTGCGCCCCACCTTGACCGAACGAGACCAACGGCACATTGCGCCCCGACGGCTGCTTATCCAGCCAGTTGTTGGACTTGCTGATGGTGTATTCGTAGGGATTGAACATGAACTGCACCACCTCGCTCGGTTTCACGAGGTTGGTGATTTTCGCTGGTTTGAGTTCGCCGCGGGTTGTCATGGTGTCACCTTCGCTTACCTGTGCCGCGCGCGTTCAGATTCAATGCGCAGGCGATCTTTCAGAATGCGGTATACGTCGCGGGCCAACTGGTCGATTTCCAGATCGTCGAGTTCGAATTCGGTCTCGGAGTCATCTGAGTCGGTGTCGTCTCCGGCGGTGATCACCCGTTCCAGCACAGGCGTAAGTGGCTCCGACTGGATCACCGGTGCGCTGGTTGGACTATCGGGCTGGGGCGACCGCTGGATCGCAGCGGGCGCTCGTGTGTCGGCGCGGGGTGGCGCTGACGGAATCAAACCCATTGCCTGCAGCGCCGTCAACACGTCAACCGGCGGCACTGATGGCGGCGCGTTGGTGATCCCCGTGTCACCCTCGGGCTCGCCTTCCTCTCCGCTCCAGGCTGGCATCGACACGTCTGCCGATGGTGGGCTATCGGTGGTCGCATTGGCGACGGAGCGCGACACCATCCCCGCGGCCTGCAGCGCCGCGAACACATCGACAGGCTCCTCCGGGCTGCTGGAATTCTCACCAACCGCTGCCTCGGCAGCCTGAGCCCGGTCAAGGGATTCCGGGATGAGCGTGGTGCTCACTTCAGGCACAGAGATCGGTTGGGGCTGCCCCGTGCTCACGCTTGGTTCAGCACTATCGTGTGGCGCGACTGACGTAGTTACCGGAATTGGTGTTTGATTCGCGGTCGGCGACCCGGGATCACGCTGCACCGTGGCGTCCGGTTGTCGCTCACTTAGTGTGGGCAGCACAGATTCAGCGGTTGCAGGCAGTGAGGCAGTGACGAGCGGATCAATTGACGGTGTGGCAGACTGTGGCGCACGCGGTTCAGGCACATCACTTGAGGACAAGCTCACAACCGGTTGCTCGAGTCCGGTTGGCAGCGCCGCGACCTCATACTCAGTAATCGACAGCGGCGGCGTGCCTACAACGGTCGGATTGACTGATGGGGCAGAGGCGTTAGCTGCCGACTGTGCTTCCCGCTGAATATTGGTTTCAGTAGGTGAAATGTCCGGCGTGGGGCCAGCTGTGGTGATCGGTTCAACCGCGTTAATCGGCGTACGGATAGATGCAGGTGAGCCGATTGCAGGCTGTGGGCTTTCAATTACATTCGGGATCGGCGCGGTGCTGCCCACGCTCTCGCTGCTGTTGGCTTCTATAACAGACTCGGTTGGTGCTTCGGTCGGCGTCAGCGGAGTGCGCTGTACTGTCAGCTCGTTCGGTGGAGTGCTCGCCGCCGAAGTGTTCCGTTCGAGCTCCGGCGCGGCTGCGCTGACTTCTGGCGTCGCGGCTGTCCATGATGGCGTCGGTGCGGGGAGGGGCGTTAGTTCCGGCAGCGCGCTGTTGTCGGTCGGCGCTGCTTCACGCTGCGCTGCGCTCTGGCTGTTCAACGCGTTCACCGTAGGTTGAGGCGGCTGAACGGCAGTCGGCGCGCTGATTGTTGGTTCCTTAATCGGCGCTGGGACTATCGGCGGTTGCCCGACTGCACGCTGAAGCGGCGCGGCGGTTGCTGCCGTCGGGGGCGCAGGATCGACGTCTGATTGATCTTCCGATTCTACTTGGACGCTGCGCTGGGCAACAGCTTCAAGCGGCGTCGTGGTCACCGTTTCGAGCGGTGGCTCAAGCGCAGGTGCCGCGCTCGGTGGGCTGATTTGCGGCGGGGTCACGGCCGTAGATGTGTCTGGTGCAGTGAACACTTCGCGCTGGACAGGCGATGCTTCTGGCGAATGGCTGATGGGCAGCGTCGCGCTCTCGCTGGCTTGCTGCGCCGGGAGATTCACCGCGGATGATTCGCTCAGAGTTCCGTTAAGTTCGACGGTTGGTTGCGCCTCGGTCGCGCCCAAGTCGCGCTGGACAGGCGATGTTTCTGGCGAACGGCCAATGGGCAGCGTCGTGCTCTCGCTGGCTTGCTGCGCCGGGAAATTCGCCGTCGGCGCTTCGTTCACAAATTCATTGTATGCGACCGTGGGCTGCGCCTCAGTCGCGGCGCTAGCGCGCTGAATGGGCGGATTGGGAACATCCGGGCTGGCTGACTTTTCAGGTGATAGGGCTGGTGTCTCAAGCGCAGTGGGCAGCGGCGCTGACAGCTCGCGCTGAGCAATCGACGCGCCTGACCCTAAGCTGCTTTCGGCTCGAGCAGGTTGCGCCACGGGAGATATGTCCGACAGTGGGAGACCACTATTCGTCTCAAAAGGTGATTCAAAACGTTCCGGCTCAGGCTGCACGCTGACTTCACTGCCGAGTGCGTGCAGGCGGGGCTGATCAACAGGTGACTGGGCTGGAGGCCCAGCTTCGAGATTCGTTTCCACCGGGCTAGTCTGTGGTGGAGCGGCATCCAACATACGCTGCACCGGGCTCGGGGTGCTGGTTGCTGCGTTGACAGCCGGTGTCCCACTGGGCTGATCAATGGGGGGCTGCACCGGGATCACAGCTTCGAGATTCGTTTCCACAGGGATAGTCTGGAATGGAGCAGTGTCCAACACACGCTGCACCGGGTTCGGGGTGCTGGTGGTCGGGCTGACAGCGGGTAACCCGGCGGGCTGATCAACAGGTGGCTGCGCCGGGATCACAGCTTCGAGATTTGTCTCCACCGGGATAGTCTGTGGTGGAGAAGCGTGCAACTCACGCTGAACCGGGCTCGGGGTGCTAGTTGCTGCGCCAAAAGCGGGCAATTCCGTCGGCTCATTCGAAGGCAGCGCCTCAGGCACAGGGGGTGCGCTGGATGCTGGCTCAGACGGTGCGCTCTCAAGCCGATTGGCCATCTCTGCGTACTCGCGCTGCGCGAGCGGCGCCGCACTGGATGCTGGCGACGACTGCGGCGTTTCGATGGCGCTGACCATAGGCGTCGTAGCGGGCTTATCGGTGCTGGCCACTTGCGCGGCACTTGGTTCACCGGATGTTTCCCGTTGGAGGGGTGTTTCGGTCGGCGTGCTGCTCACTGCAGGCGGCTGCGCCTCTGGTTCCGTGATCGGAACGGAAACTTCGCGGTTGGGCAGAAGGGTATGCTGCACGCTGATTGCTGTCGGTTCCGACAATTCAGCGAGTGCGCTCGTCGATGCGCTGGTTTGTGGCGCGGGGTTGGCTTCAGGACGGAGCGCGGCTGATACATCTGTCTGGTTCAGCGTCTCCCTTTGGACAAGTTCTTCACTCACGGGGGAGGTGGGCGCGTCCGTCGGACCCACTTCCGAAACCCGTGAACTGGCGGCGGACAGAGGCGCAGCGGGGATTTGAGCAGGTTTGTTGGAAATCGCCGCCTCTGGTGGCAGGCCGCGCTGCAGCGACAGCGGCGCGGTTGCGGGTGCTGCTGTGTCTATCGGCAGGGGCGGCTGCGTGCTGCTTACCGCGCCTGTGCTCGGTGCGGATCGTTCGCTGACGGTTGGCGAGTGTGGGGCAAGTGGAACGGTCGGTGCATTGCTCCCCAAGGGGTAGGCTGGATCGTCTTGGACGGGTTCCGGGTCGGTGGGCAGCACGATATCAGACTGTGTCGGCGGCTCTACTTCAACAGGCACAGCGCGCTGAACCGCACCCGGAATTGAGACGGGCGGCACAGTGGGCAGACTGGGAAATGGCGGCGTTTCCGTGGAGCGCGGATCGCTCGGTGGCACCAAATGCGGTGATGATGGGGCGAGCTCAGAAGCTTGATGCTCAACCGGTGGCTGAGCAGCGCGCGCTTCGACCGTCGGCTCGCTTGGCGCGGCGGTTGGCGCTGGCGGCGGTGGAACCGTGATCGCCGGAACGGTGGGGCGCTCACCGGGAATCGGCTGAACCGGTGCGGGTGTTGGCATCGATAAGGGTGCAGCGTCCCGCTGAACGCTCAGGTCACGCGCGGGCGGCACTTCGACTGGAGAGACATAGCTCACGTCGGTCGTCGCGGTTTCGGCGGGGGGCAGGAACGCAGGCCGCGGCGGCAGTGCCTCATTGGGCGCGCGTTCCACGCTGTCCACGATGGGCGTATCCTGGGCTTGACTTGAACTAGAGTCGACTTGCAGCTCTTCGTTTAGCGCTGTGATGTCGTCGGTCGGGAGTAGAGGGCTATCTGCCGCACTCGCTGACCGCTGCAGACTGTCCACGACCGGCGTATCAGACGCTTGACTGGAAGCGTCTGCGGGTAATAAAGCGTCGCCAGTCTCAATTGCGGTCTCAGCGTTGGTCGCGTTGACGTCTTCGACGGGTTCCGCTTCGTCTCGTTCAGGGACTGGTTGAACGGGTTCGCTTTGGCGCTGAAGCGGTGGCTCTTCACCCTGACTGAGCGGCTTGGTATCGACGTAGTTGACCGACATTTTCCCACGGCGGCGGCGGATCTGGGCAGCCGCTTCGGGATCAGCGTTCGAAAGTTGTTCGCTAAACTTCGCCAATTTGTCCTGGCGGATTTCTTCCCGTTGGACATCGCGTTTGCGGCCTTCTTCCGCGAGTTTCAGGAGCGAGGCGGGAAGCTTAGGCGCATTGGCTGGTGGTTGCGGTGGCGCGCTTTGGCGCTGAATCGGTTTTTCGGGCGCGGCTGGCACGGGCTTGGGTGCAGCTGGTGGGGTTGGCTCGGATGCTGGAAGTGGAGGGGTGATGTTATCAACGGGCGGCGCAGCTTCGGGCGCGGGCAGCACCGATTCTTCCCAGAGCAGGGGTGTTTCGATCTCCGCCTGCCAGTTCGGCGGCGGTGCTTCACGCTGCGCCGGGAACTGCTGCTGCGGGACGTAGTGGCGCATGATGCCGCGGCCAAAATCGCGCATCCGCACCCCAATGGTCTGAAACTGCCGCTCGCGTTTTTTCATCACATCCAAATTCCAGCGCTACGAGCTGGATTGTCTCGGGTTGAGTTCGATCTCAAACCCGTGATAGACCAATTCAAGTTCTTCGATGGCGATTTCGCTGCTGTCCGTTTTCAAACTCGGACCGCTCCATTTGACCGGATAGGCATTGCGAAAACTCCAAACGACTACGGGAACACTCATCGAATCGACCAGCGCCACCGTCACCTGACGATAGGCTTTGTCGAGATCACCCTTCATCACGTCCAAATACCAGTTGAGCAGGCTCATGTCGCGGGTCAGCCCATGACGGAGCGACACTGTCCCGGTATTTACGCGCACGGGTAGTTGATGGATGTAGGCATTCTGGCCACCTTCTTGAATGCGTTCGACATCCACTTGCAGGCTGGGCAGGCGAAATTCGGTGAACAGCAGGTTATAAATGCCTTCAATCGTCACCAAAAAGCGATAGCCGTTAAAAGAAATGTCATTGAAATTGAGCATGGTTTAGCCGCGCCGTCCTCCGCGCCGTTCCCGATCCCGCCGCAGTTCGAGCATCCAGATCTGCCAGATGCGCTCGCTCACCTGCTGCACGAGCTTCTCGTAGGCTTCATCGCTCATCGAGCCGCGCTTGGATTTCTTGGCCTGCTGTTCCGGCATCGCCATCACTTTCTCGTCTGTGCTTGCCCGGAGCGGATCTGGTTTACGGTGCGCACCCACGCCTGCCGTTCGCGGTGGGTTAACGCCAAAATCTCATCGTGTTTCCAGCCCAGCCCCATCGAAAGATAGGCTACCTCCTCGCGCAAGCGAGCGACGGGGTAGCTCACAATTCCCCCAATAAGGGGAACTCCACGTCAAACTCATGCCCGCAGTTCGGGCACACGGCCTGTTCAACGCGCGCGTCCGCATCGTTGATCTGGCGATAAAAATCCTGCAAGTAGGCGATATCCCCCGCGAAAAAACGTTCAACCATCGCGGGCGTCACGCGGGGCAGCGTCCCAAGTCTGGTGATGACCTGCGACAGCAGGATCACCACCAGATAGGCTTCGTTGTTGCGAACACGCGGATCACGCAGCGGGGCAATTTCGTCCATCGCCGTCGCAAGGCGCATCGTTCCATCGGTTTGTAGGACGCCGTTGTCGTCGATATAGCCTTTCGGCAGGACGAAGCTGAACTCCGTTTGTAGCATGCTGGTTCTCCGTCAGTTCACTTACAGGGCGCGCTTGATGCCCTCATGCACGATCGTGACTTCTTCGACGCCGACCGAGCTGGACTCGGTGTTGAGCGACGGGCCGCTGAGCTTAGACGGCCAAGCCGCGACCACATCCCACTGCGCCACAAGTACGCCGGCCTGGTCATACATCATGATTGACCCGTTGGTACGCGCTTGATCGACTTTGCCCTGCTCCACCAGATAGCGCCAATCCCAAATATCCATATTGCTTGTGAGCCCGCGCTTGAGGGTGATATCTCCCCACTTCAAGCGACCCGGTACTTTGCGGATGGCTTCCTTATCGCCCCTAGACGTGATTTTGTGCTCGGTGACTTCGGTTTCCGATCCCAGACCGCTGCATTCGGTGAAATAGCCTTTGATCTTGCCGCCAAAATCAATTTCCCAATTAAACGATACAAAGGGATCACCGGTGATGACGTCTTGTGTAATGAGAGGCATGTGCTTACTCCTTTAAGGCTAGAATCGGGTTAACTCTCGGGCGACCATTGGCTGATGCGGAAGATCACGAATTCGGCGGGCTTGACCGGCGCAATACCGATTTCCACGACTAATTGACCGAGATCGCGCAGTTCCGGCGGGTTGGTTTCCGCGTCGCATTTGACGTAGAAGGCGTCTTCCGGCGAGGTGCCAAAGAGTGCGCCCGTGCGCCAGACGGTCGTCAGGAAGGCGCGCACGTCACGGCGGACACGACCCCACAGGAACGTATCGTTCGGCTCAAACACGACCCACTGCGTGCCGCGTTCGATGCTCTCTTCGATCATGTTGAACAGGCGGCGCACGTTGATATAGCGCCACGCCGGATCGCTGCTGAGGGTGCGCGCGCCCCACACGCGGATGCCGCGCCCGGGGAACGAGCGGATGACGTTCACGCCGATGGGGTTGAGCAGATCGTGTTCACCTTTCGTCACCTGCACTTCGAGACCGAGCGCCGTGCGCACGATTTCGTTGCCGGGGGCCTTGTGCACGCCGCGCGAGTTATCGACGCGCGCGTAAATGCCCGCCATGTGCCCGGACGGCGGCACCATGCGCGTGCGGCCCTTGCCGCCCGTCATATCCGCCACTTCAACCCACGGATAATACAGCGCGGCGCGGGTGGTGTCGTAGTTGACCTGCATGCGCCATTCTTTGACTTCCTGCGGCATCAGGGCCGGAGGCGCGTCGAGGATGGCGAAGCAGTAGCGCACCAGTTCGCAGTAGTCGATCAACGCCTGCTGCACGGCCTGCACGCCCTTCATGTCGATTTCGCCCGCCTGATAGCTCGCCATCAAGTCCGGCGCGCAAATCATCGTCACATCGTCGAGCGCTTCCCGACCGCCCAAGCCCTTGCGTTCGGACACGCTGCCCTTGTAGTCGACCAGCGAGATGGCCTTGGTCTTGACCTCGCCGCCCGCCAGCGGGTAGCTGCCGCCGACCGGCGCGAGTTCGGCCTTGCCGACCATCACCGCATTGATCAGGCTGGACTGGGTTTGCAGGACAGTCACGACATTCTTGTCGCCCTTGGCGGTCGTCAAACCGGGGAACGATTCGCGAACCTGCCCGCCCACTTTCACGTTGATGGTGAATTCGGGAGCCGACGGTGCGGCCTTCTTGCCGCCTTCGGTTTCGCTGTCGCCCGCGCCTGACGGGGCCGCGGCTGACGGCTTGACTTCGACTTCGATGCCATTGCCGACCGGGCCGCCTTGTTTGGCCGTGAATTCGAGCAATTTAGCCGCTTTGTCGCCCTCGGCCTGAACGGTCGCTTTGGCGGGAACGCTCAGGCTCGGGTCATCCGAGGTGCCCAGCGTCCGCACGCTGACGACGTAGCAGATCGTGCCGCCGTTGGCGAAATACCCGTAGACCGAGTCCGGCGTATACGCGCCCGCGACAAAGCCGCCAAACTTTTGCGTGTATTGGCTCCAGTTGGTGACGAGCGTCGGCTTGCCGAGCAGCGACACCGTCTCACCGTTCTTCGTATCCGTGGCTCGTTCGGTGTAACCAATGAAGGCGGCGACGGCTGTCCCGACCGACTCAATGGGTTTTGTCCCACGGTCGACTTCTTCCATATAAACGCCAGGAGAAAGGTAATTAGGCATTTTTCGTACAACTCCTTCGAAGCTACTGCTACGCTCTGCGATAAACGATCATGGCTTAGTCCTGCTCGTCTTGGTCGGCCTGTCCCTCCTGCTTCTTTGGTTTGATTTTAATAGCGCCGCTGGGTGTCGTAAGTTGATGCGTGGATGGAGATTCGGCCTGACCGGTTTTGATGGTCGCCTCCAGCACCAACGGAACTTCCTGAACCAATAGGGTGTCGAGTTCCACGGTGGCTTGCAGCGTAAAGCCCAAATGCATCTGGTTATCCATCACGCCCCATAAATCAACCAGATTGACAGGGCAGACCGACATGTCGGCGACGGTGATGGGGATATCGAGGTTTTGGTAGCGCAGCGCGCCTTCGCATTGCGCAGGCGTAAGCTGGGTGATGGGTTTTAGCACGCTCAACGCCCGCCAGAACAGGCGGTGTTCGTCTTCGATCTTGCGCGCCCACGCTGTCACCAGATAACTCAAGTCCATGCGCTTGGGGGGACGCGTGATCTGGCTGCTGTTCCCATTCCGCTGCACCTGACGTTCGGCGCTGCGGAGCTTGAGGTTTTCGCGGAGATCAAAGCACCAGCAGTTGAGCGTCGGGCGGCTCAGGCGTCCCGCCCACTCGCGGCTGGGCAAATCAAACGAAACTTCGATTTCGGAACCGAAATTTCCGTTTTTCGTCAGAATTGCGCGCAGCGTAGCGTCCAGGTCGTCCAGCATCGTCGGTTCCTAATCTTCGGGCAGTCGCCCCATTTTCTGATTTTCGCGGCGCACCGCGCTGCGAATATGCGATGGTGTGATCACCCGCCCGTCTGCCGCCGCGAGATAAGCGGCTGTCAGCGTGACATTACGGATGTTGCCACCGGAGAGCCGGTACTTCGCCGCGATCTGCGCCAGATCCACTTCCGGGGAGAGGGGCGCGGTCGGCGGGAAATGCACTTCAAAGATGCGGCGGCGGTATTCGGCGTCGGGGACGGGGAATTCCAGAATGAAGTCCAGACGGCGCGTGAACGCATCGTCCAGATTATGCCGGAAATTCGAGGCCAGAATGACCGTGCCGTCGTAGTTTTCGATGCGCTGCAGCAAATACGCAACTTCGATGTTGGCGTAGCGATCATGCGCGTCTTTGACCTCGGAGCGCTTGCCGAACAGCGCGTCCGCCTCGTCAAAGAAGAGGATGGCGCTGCCCGTCTGCGCCTCCCCGAAGATGGCGCTCAGGTTTTTTTCGGTCTCGCCGATGTACTTGCTGACAACGGCGGATAAATCGATCTTATACAGCGGCAGGCCCAGCTCATGGGCGATCACTTCGGCGGCCAGTGTTTTGCCGGTGCCGCTGTCGCCGGAAAACAAGGCGCTGATGCCTTTGCTCGCGCGGCTGCCGAATCCCCATTCCTCGTTGACGATTTGGGCGTACAGCATGCGGTCACAGATCTCGTGGAGCTGTGATAATTGATCCGGCGGCAGAATGAGGTCATTCCAGCCCTTGCGCGGGGTGATGCGCGTGGCGAGATGGCCGAGCTGAATACTCGCATGAATTTGCGCGCCCGCGTAGACATCTGCCCGGGTGGGGAACTCTCCGCGCGAAGCGGCGAGATCGGCTGCGGTTTGAACGGCACGCGTGATCTGCATATAGGTGAACCGGAATTTATTGGCTAATGTCGCCAGCTCGTCCTCGGTGAGCGTCGCATTCACAGTGTGCGCTTTGCGCTGCCAGACCTCACGGCGATACCCATAGGCGGGTGTGTCGATTTCCAAGCGCAGCATCCGGCGGTCACGTTCGGCATCCCCCGGTTCCCAGTGAGCGCTCCCCCACAGGAACACGGGATACGGGTACTCCAGAATTTGTTTCCAGAACAGGGCGGGGGCTGACGCTGGTCATCCAGCACACTGTCCCAGTGCCGGAACAGCAGTGCCGACCGGGTCAGATAGCCTTCGCGCACGGCGAGACTCAGGAGCACATCGGGCGACTCATGCCGCTGCGCGCGCTCCAGATCGATACTCAACAAGGGCAGTTGATGGACGGCGCACAGGGCAGCCGCGGTTTCGAGCTGGCCTGTATCGCGCGCTCCCGGCAAATAGACGATGGGCACGGTGAGCAGGGCCTGAGCGACGCGCTGAAATTGAGCCGGGGATATGGGCGCTTCGGCTTGAGCATGCACCGTGGTGATGAGTCCACGCAGACGCTCGTCAAACGCCTCACTGCCGAGCAGATAGTCCTCGATCCGGTGATCGACCTTGAGCGGTTGGGCGAGGCGCGTGGAGTTGGGACGCGTGGTATCAATCGTCAGGCTGATGAGGTGATGGTGCAGCAGGGGCGCAGTCGCGGTCAATCGCTCCCACACGGCCAGCCGCGTAGGGATGCCGTGCCCCAGCAGATTCGCGATCAGATTGACCGTTGGATAACGCAGCGAGACATCATCTTGCAGGTAAGCGTAGATTCGTTCGTAGCTGCGATCCAGATCCGGGAGCAGAGCGATGAGTAAAATGCCGAGATCAAGGGTGGTGAGCGCAAACGCGCTGGCCAGCAGTCCGAGTCGTGAGTCAGGGAGAATGAGGAGATCCAGCGATTGGAGCGGCGGCAGGTCGGAGGGATCGCCAGCGAGCTGCTGCAGGTGGGCTTCGACTTCGTCACGGGTGACAATGAGCCCGCGCAGCGCATCTGTAGGATCGTGTCCGGCAGCATCCGCACGGTACACAGCTTCCTGAATCAACTGCTGGATAGGGGACACAACAGTCTGAAGCTGATCCAATAGGAGCGAAGTCCTCAAAGTAGGCCTTTTTCGGGTAGTACTAATCTATTCGCCCCAACGCAAACAGCGCCGTGAAAACTGGCCATTATTTCCGGTGCGGATTTACAGTGAAAGCTTGACTCCAGTGTAACATGAGTTGGGCTACATGGATACCTAAAAACGTATATACTTGATTATAAAAGCGAAACATGGTTTACAGGACTTAACGAATGGGCAAACCGGCCGCAAAACTCGGCGACAAAATTGTTGCTACGGACACGCATATTTATCTCATCCCGGCTCCGCCCGGCCCGCCAGTGCCGACACCACTGCCGTCACCCTTCAACGGGACGATTGTGCAGAGCGTGAGCACCAACGTCAATATTGAAGGTAAGCCCGCCGCCACGGTCAACAGCATCGCCGTGAACACGCCGCCCCATTTGCCCCAGGGTGGGCCGTTTCAGAAGCCGCCATCTAATCAGGGCAAAATCATTATTGGCAGCACCACAGTCATGATCAACGGCAAGCCCGCGGCGCGCATGGGCGATACCGCCATGACGTGCAACGACCCGGTCGATCTGCCGGTGGGTCAAGTCGTGCTCTCTGGTCCCTGCAAAGTCATGATTGGGGGCTAGGGCGGAGCGCCGCATACAGCGTTTCGTTCGGCTTCATGCTGGCGACGGCTGTTTGCGGCGGGATGATATGCGCGATGTACAACTGCATATCCGTTATCGGTGTTGGCTGGAAATACTGAATGAGACTCAGGCCGATTTGCCCGAGTGGCAGGGTGCTGGAGGCGCGCAGCGTCCGCTGTTCCTGTTCGGTTCCGAGGAGCACGCGGACGGGAAACGTCCCATCCGGCAGCACCCGCCCCGCCGCCTCGACCGTTTCCGCGATGAGTTGAAGTTCGATGAGGGGCAGGCTCAGGGCTGGGTTATCCTGCGTACGGTACAATCGCAGTCGATGCCGGGCGCTGAGGGCGACAGGCTGCATCCCCACTTCGAGATCGTCCAGCAGTACACGTGTTTGACCAATTTTGGCCGCGGTCCAGACCTGAGCGCGTTCGTCAAACTGGATCTGAACACAGCGCCGCGAGATGTAGTCGAGCGTCCGTTCCGACACCACTGCGCGCAGGTCGATGTCGGGCAGATTCTGCCGCTCGTTATCCGATTTGCCGATGAGCATAGGTTGTTGACCATGGGTGTGCCATTCCGTCCCCGCCAACAGCACACGGACGCGCTTGTCGCCCGGTCGCAGCGGCGTGAACGTCGCCGCGCGTGTGGTTTGCGTGAGCACGACGAGCCGATCCCCCGCCTTGAAATCCACATCTTGCAGACACTGCTGAGCTGCCACCGGGCGCGCCAATTCCAGCATCCCGGTGACGAGCCGGGTTTCGCGCTGTGCCAGCGCCGCCGCGATGTGCTCGACTCCCGCCGCACTGGCGGTGGTGACGGTATAACTGGAACTCGTCGAGACCACCGCCGCGGTAAATTTCAATACACTCATAGATCAGTCTTGATGAAATCAGAAATGTTCTGCTGTGAATCTGGGTGGAAAACGAGAGTTGCGCCACCGATCTGAAGTTCGGTCATCGGTTCCAAGCGCTCGAAGATGAACCCGATGCGCCGCCGTCCGTTGATGCGCGTGCTCAAGCCATTTTTCCGGTTGCTGTAATACCAGTTGCGCCGCCGCCACATGACGACCCCGTGCTTGCGCGAGATATTTGGGTCTTCCCCGAGATTGATGTCATTGCTGGAACTGCGCCCGATGGTGACGGTCTTCTTGGTGAGCGTATAGTGCTGGGGCACGCCGCCGCGGTAGACCGTGAGCGACATCAACTGGGGGCTGAGGTCATGATCGTCCGCATGGTTGATGAGGCGGCGAATCCGACTGCCGCGAACAGCCCGAAACAGCAGAAGGTTGATCGCGCCGAAGAACAACGTACCCAGCAGCGGCCAGTTTTCCACCAGTGTGACCAGCCCCGCATTCACTGGCGCGGACGCTGCGGCGCTTGTGACCGCTAGCACCGGCGCGGCCACCGAGAACGTCAGCGGATCGCTGAGCGCCAGCGCGGGTTGATTTGGTGTCGTATTCGGGACGCGCGCGACTGCCTGCAGGCGATCAGTCGCCGCGAGCTGTGGGAACAGCGCCTGCACCGCCGCGCTGATATCGGCGATCTCCAGCGTGCCGCGACCGTCGCTCCCGAGTTCGATGGTCCCGAGTACCACCTGCTCATCCGGTTGGTCGCGGCGGGCGACGGCCACTTCAACTTCATCCGGGGCAAAGTCCGGGTTGGCCGCGACCGTCAGGGTGACCGCTCCGCTGAGGCGTTCTGCGGTGTCGCCCGCCACCGTGAGGTCGAGCGGCAGTTGAGTGAAGAGGCGCAGCGGCGCGGCGGTGGTCGCCAGCGTCTCGTTGCGCCGATTCCACAATTCGACTGCGACCTGATGCTCACCCGGCGCCAGCTGCGCGGCCGCCAGCGTGTAGAGCGTCGCTGTCGAATTCTGGACGACTTCCCCATCCACGCGGAAGACGATGCGCACATCATCAGTCGGCGGCGTCACGACGACACCAATGTCAGCCGTCCCGCGAATGGGTGCTCCGATTGGTGTGCCGGTAAAGGTGACTTCGTACTCAATCACCTCAAACGGACAGGTGATGGCCGTCGTGAGCGCACCAACGCCCAGAACATCCGCCGTCAGGGTGATCGGCAGTCCATTTGGTGGCGCGCTGGTGAGGCTCGAAGCATCCAGTGTGACGTTGATTTCGCTGTCGATGAGGCGCAGGTAATTGCGCAGATGCGCGCTCAACGCCGATTCAATCGAGGCGGGCGTGTTCGGTGTTTCGTCGTAGCTCCATGCGAAGCCCTGCGTGCCGACCGCCAGCGAGGTCAAATCGGGGAAGTCGGGGCGATCTTCGGACGTAAACCCGATGGTATAGAGCTGTGTGCCGTTAGCGGTGGCGCGGGTGATGATCTGATCAATCGCCGTTTGCGCGCTGTCACGGCGACCCGAGTCGGTCAAGACGAGGATCGCCTGCCGCCGATCGCTGTCAAACGGCATGAGATCGACCGCATCGCTGATCGCTTCGTATAAGCGGTTGTCACCCTCCACTGTGGTCAGACCGACCAGATAATCGGCGAATAACTGCGCCTTATCAGTGTAAAAGCGCGTCGGTGGCGAGACCTCATCCCCAAACGTGATCAGCGCGACTTCATCCTGAGGCAGCAGTTCCGGCAGGAGATCGCGGTTAATGGCGTTCAGCACGTTATCGATGGGCACGGTATCCGTCAGGTCAAGCACGAGCACCATGCGCAGCGGCGGGCGCACGGCATTGTCCGCGACAGACACGGCCTCTGCGCTGAAGGGTTCTGTCGCCCCGTTCACGCTGGCGGCCAGTTGATACGTATTGGCCGGAAACGGCAGTCCGGTGGTGTCGTGGAACGCGACGTTGAGGTTCAGCGTCTGCTGCTCGGCGTCAAAAGCGCACTGGTACGCGAACAACACCGCCTGATCGGTGGGCTCATCGGCCTGCGCGCTGACCGCGGTCACAGTCAGCCCGAGCAGCAGAATCAGCCCGAGGATGACAAAGACGATCACCGCAGCGAACAGACACCCATCGCTGATGAGAGGCGCTGACGTCTGTGTTTCCTCTCGTTTTTTGAGGCGCAGGCTGCGCGGACGGTGACCTGCGTAAACGCGCTCACTATCCACCGCCTGCCAGCTATCTTCAAGGTAGGCTTCGTTCAAGACATCAATGGCGATGGCACTGGCGTTGTCGTCCGTGCCGCGTTCCGCGGCTAAATCCACGAGTTTATGGGCAACCTGAGAGATAGACAGTTGGGCGAGCATAGTTGACATTTCACCGGAGGATACATGTTTGGCAAGGCCATCAGTCACGAGCAGCAGGCGATCCCCCGGTCGCAGCGGCAGCGTCACGAAATCGGGCTGAATGCTGTCCTCTTTGCCGATGGCACGGGTCAGGACATCATGGAGCGGCGGTGGGGTGGTCGCTTCGTAGGCGAAGCGGGTGGGCAGTTCGGCTGGCAGCCGTTTGACATGATCGACCGTGCACTGTTCGAAACTCCCGTTGCGCCAACGGTACACGCGCGAATCGCCAGCGTGCGCAATCTGCGCTTCCCAATCCTGGATGACGACCGCGGTCAGCGTGGAGCCAGTTGGCCCGAGCGCGGTCTGCGCGAAATGACGCACTTCGGAATTGATGTACTGATACGCTGTCGCGAAGATCTCCCGCCACGCAAGGCCCAGCTCGACATTCTTGTGGAAGACCGCCAGCAAGTACTGCACGCTAAAGGCGCTGATCCGGTCGCCATCCTGCCCCCTCCCCACGCCATCGGCGATGGCGAAGAGATAGCCTTTGGGGTGTTGAAACAGGCCGAGAGCATCTTCGTTCCGGTCACGCACCGGGCCGGTAATCGTCGCCCAACTCGCGTCTACCCGGGTGACGATGGGCGCGGAATCCATCGCATACAGTTCGTAGAGGAAGCTTTGCCCCGCCACGGTGATCGTGTCGCGGTTGCTCAAATAGGCCGGGCTCGCAGCTTCGACCTCGTTGATGTGCAGCGGAGTTTTCGGGGGCAGGCAGGTCAGCCGCATCGGGATCAGGCTTTCGGCGGGATCCACCAGCGTGAACTGGAGTGTGATCGGCTCACGATTGGGCAGTTGAAGCGGGAAGTCCGCCGTTTTGCGACCAATGTTCGTGCCGATATGCAGCACGGTTCGTTTGCTGTTGCTCAACTGCACCAGATGAATCTGCGAGAACTGCGCGCGGGAGCTGACGCGCTGCCGTCGGCGCGCAGCCCGCTGCGGCCGCAGGCTGTCCAGCCACTGGCTGATAGCTGCCCCCTGCGCTTTCGGCATGAGCTGCCGCAACAGCCCAAATGGGCGCAGCAGGGTGCGGGGCAGGTTGGTGAACATGCGCAGCCGACTGCTGAGCGCTCGGAACGGCATGAGCACAGTCGAAAAAAGCCGCATAACCCAATTGAGGGGTGAAATGAAGGGAAAGCGAAAAGGGTGCATATATGTTTCTTCGTTTGCGTGTGCCGTTTAACCTACAGTATAATCGCTCTAGATTATCCTTAGCAAAAGTGCCAAGACATGTTTGACGTGCAGCATCTGCTTCGACTCGTTCCCCTCGCTCTAGCCGTCGTCGCGGTGCTTCAGGTGGTCTATTTGCTGTGGCTGCGCGCGACCGCCGATCGTCAGCCCGCGTCGCGACGGCCGACCGCCCCGCAAATGCCGACCATGCCCCAAGGCGGATTGTATCCCAAAAGCGCGCCCCAACGCCCGGTCATCCTCGCTGGCAAACTCAGCGTCGTGAGCGGTTTGTCCGGCACAAGCGACATCACGCTGCCGGGCAGCACCTTTGTGATCGGACGCTTCTATCACCCCGAAAGTAATGTGATGCTCGCGTTGGATGAAAAGAGCATCTCCCGCCGCCATGCGCAGTTTTCTGGTGACGATGTGCTCAAGACCTACTCGCTCACCGATCTCAACAGCACGTATGGTACGGCGCTCCGGCGCGACGGTAAATTTGAGCCGCTGCAACCGGGGCAGCAGGTGCGCATCTACAACGAAGATATCGTGCAGTTTGGCACCAATGTCACTGTCCGCTTTAGCCTGCCCGGCGATACGCGCGCCGATGCCACCCAATTGTGATGACCACCGCCGATGCTGGACCACGCTCGTTTGAACTCGAAACCAAACTCGGCTGTGGCTCGGTTGGGGAAGTGTGGCGCGCGCAAGTGGACGGGCGGATGGTCGCCGTCAAGCTGATCAACGACCCGGCGAATGCGCGTCAGCGGCACAGCCTCGAAACCGAACTCCAAGCGCTCAACTGTCTCGAACATCCGGCGATTCCGGCGCTCTACGGGTTTGATCTGGAGGGCGAACGCGCGTATATCATCATGGAATATATCGCGGGCGAACCCTTTCACCGACTGATCGCCGAGGGTGGCATCTGGCACATTCCTCTGGATCGGCGCCTCACTATCCTTGACCAGATCGCCGGTGCGGTCACGTACAGCCATGCGCGCGGCTTGATTCATCGCGATATCAAGCCCGCCAACATCATCGGGATCGAGCAGCCATGATGCGTTTGGCTTCGCGCTGACCGCCTACGAACTGCTGTTCGGCGTGCATCCGCTGTTCACCGCGCAGGATGGCGGCTTAGCGCGGGATGAAGTGTGCGCTCTGGCACGGCAGCGGTTGGTTGATCAGCAGTGGCGCGTGCCTTCACGGATCGCGGCGCACGAAGTGCCGTATGACCTGCGTGGTGTCGATCTGCCGCAGCTCGATGCCCTGTTTGCGACGGCCTTCGACTGGCAAGCGGCCGCCCCGCTCATGCCGAGCGAGTTGGTCGCGGCGCTGCGGACGCTGGTTCTCACGCCGGACAATCAGCCCTACCGGGAGGCGATGCCGCAGATGCTTGCGCCGACCGTAGATCACAGCGCCGACCTCCCCGGCACGAGCACGCTGCACCCGGAAGCCGCCGCCCGCTGGGAGTGGCCGACCATGCTGCTCACGTCGGTGATCGGCGTGGTCACGGCGATCGTATTGTTCATCGCCCTACAGAATGCCTTTTAGCCGCGGAGGGAACCGCCGATGTCGTCGGGAGAAATTTACGCCAAACTGCATCAACTGCGCGAAGCCGCCAGCGGTTTGCGCCAGAGCACCGAGCAAATCAACCGCTCGATTGAGGCGATTGACGCGGAAGTGCGCGCCCTGAGTTCGGATCGCTTCATGAGCGTCGGCGCGGAAGTCTTTCGCGCGGAATACGCGCGCCTCACCCCGCGCCTGCAAGAGACTTTCGCGCTGTTGGGCGCGTTTCACGATAAATTGAACGCCTCCGCCGACGACATTGAGGTCGCCGCGCACGCAGTCCAAAGGTTAGACCATGAGCGCTCTCATTCGCGTCCCCTATACCGAACTGCTGCAGCGCGCCGCCCGCATCCGGCAGGAAACCGAAACGATTCGCGCGGAAATCCAACGTCTGCGCGGGACAGTGGACAGCATCCACTGGATTGGCCGCCGCGCCGAACGCTTCTTTTCGGTCTGGGGCGAAACTGTCACCGAGATGGAAGAATGGGTGACCATTCTGGAGGGCTTCGCCACCGAACTGGAACAACAGGCGCGCCGCATGCAGATCGTCGACGAGTCGTTTTAGGCGCGCGTTCGTCCCGTGACCATGCAGACTGATATTTCCGCGGTCAATTTCAATCGTCCGCCGCGCACGCCGACACCCCAACTGCCGGATCTGACGGTCGATATCCCCGCGCCGCCGCCTAACCCGCCGCCGCCCGAACAAAACCTGCTCATCATCCTCCTGCCGACCATCGGCATCGGGTTAATCAGCGCGTTCTACTTCATCCGCTCGCTCGATACGGGAGCGGGGCTGTGGTCGGCACTGCCGCTGCTCGCGCTGCTGCTCTTCACCGTGGGCAGCAGTCTATGGTTACAGAACCGCCGCCGCCGGGAATACCGCGTCCGGCGGGAAGAAGCGCGCATCGCCTATATCCGCCTGCTGGGACGCAAACAGGCACGCTTGCAGGCCGCGCACGACGCCTACCGCGCCATCCTCGAAACCGATTTCCCCGCCCCGAACGAGATCACGAGCATTGTGCTCACGCGGGCCGATCAACTGTGGCAGCGCCGCCCCTCCGATCACGACTTTCTCAGCCTGCGCATCGGCACCGGACGCATCCCTTCTCCGGTGGTCATCAATGCGCCGGATGTCGAAGATCTGCACGCCGACTTTGATCTCTCGTTCCTGCATGCCTACCAGCATCTGGAAGCTGCGCCGGTGGTCACGGCGCTGCCGACGCGCTGGGCGTTGGGCGTGTGTGGAGCACGGGCGGCGCGGCTGAACTGGGCACGGGTGGCAGTCCAGCATCTGGTTGGACTGCATGCGCCGCAGGAACTGCACCTGCACCTGCTGGCACGCGGACGCGCTTACGAAGACTGGCGCTGGCTCGAATGGCTGCCGCACGTCAGCCAGAGTCACCGGGGCGGCGCGGCGGATCTGCTGGCGTTTGACGACGACAACAGCCGTCGACTGCTGACGAACCTCAACCAGCTCATCGAAGAACGGCGCGAACAGCGGAATCCGCTGCCGTATCTGGTCATCCTCGTCGATGGCGATATTGCCATTGAAGCCGACGCTCTGGCCACACTCTTGCGGCGCGGCGCGAGCGTCGGCGCGGCGGTCATCTGGTTGGGCGAGAGCCTCAAAACGCTGCCCGGCGAGTGCAACGCGGTCATTGAACTGCTGCCGGATGAGCGCTTCCGCTACTTTGAGACCGGGGCGGAGCGCCGGGAAATTGTCGGGCAGGTGGATACCCTCACGCTGAACGAAGCGGAACAGGCCGCCCGCGCGCAAGCGGCGCTGGTCGCGCCGGAAAGCAGTCTGAGCGGACGCATCCCCCGGCATGTCGATTTTCTGGAGTTATTCGGCGTCGGGCATGTGGACGCGCTCACGGCGCAGATCGCCGCTGCTTGGAACGACGTGAATCCCGGCGGCGGCCTGCCGCATCCCGCCGCGGTCGGTCGGGATAGTCTCACGGGGGCGCTGGAAGTCGATCTCGCCGAAAATCGCCACGGGCCGCACGGGCTGGTCGCCGGGACGACGGGCGCGGGCAAAAGCGAATTTCTGCAGACGCTGATCTGTTCGCTGGTGCTGCGTCATGATCCGCGCTTGCTCAACCTGCTCTTGATCGACTTCAAAGGCGGCAGCACGTTCAATTCGTTCACACGCCTGCCGCACACGGTCGGCATCATCACCAACCTCGACGGGACGCTCATCGAACGGGCGCTGGAAGCCCTCAAATCGGAGCTGCTCGAACGACAGGAATTTCTCAAGCGGATGAAAGTGCGCGATATTGCGCAGTATCATCGCTTCTTCAGCCCGACGCCCGCGGACATCGCCGATCCGTCCTATCACCCGCTGCCGCATCTGTTCGTGATCGTGGATGAGTTCGCGCAGTTGGCGAAAGAATTCCCCGACTTTTTGCGCGAACTGGTGCGCATCGCGCAGGTGGGGCGCAGCCTCGGCTTACACCTGATCCTCGGCACACAGACCACCGAAGTCGTCACCGATGAGATGAACGCCAATCTGCAATTCAAGGTGTGTTTCCGTGTCCAGAACATCGACGCCAGCCGCGCGATTTTGCACGCGCCCGACGCCGCCTATCTGCCGATTGGATGGGCTGGACGCGCGTATTTTCAGGTGGGTGAGCGGGGGGTATTCAAGCAGTTTCAGACCGCCTATGTCGGCGGCGAATACCGCGATCCAATTATGGATCAGAGCGCCGATGATGAGCCGCTCACACTGGAATTACTGACCGACTCCGGCGAAGTGATCGATTTGCTGGCACAAACGCGCGTTCCGCTGCCCCCTTCAGTGGTCAGCAGCCGCTTTGCGGATGAACCGTATTCGATGGCCCGCGCGGTGGTCGACGTGATCATCGATTATGCCCAACGGCAGGGCGTGCCGTTCATGCCGCCGCTCCTCTTGCCGCCGCTGGAGGAGCGCAGTACGCTGCGCCCAATCTTCCGGCAGGCCGGGTTGGGTGGTTGGGATGGCCGCGGGTGGCCGGAAAACCCCATCCTCGGCGCGCCCATCGGCCTGATCGATGACATCTATGCGCGGTCACAAACGCCGCTGTGGATTTACTTCCGCGCACCCGACCAACACCCAGTCAAAGATGGGCATGTGCTGATCACGGGGTCGGCGGGCAGCGGCAAAACGATGGCACTGCGCACGCTGGCGATCAGCCTAGCGCTGCTGCACCGGCCTGATCATCTGCACCTGTATTTCCTCAGTTTCATGAGCGGCACACTGACCGATCTCGGCTCGCTGCCGCACGCGGAACAGGTTGTGCACGGCATGGAAACGGAGCGCGTGCGCCGCTTACTGCGCCGCCTGATCACAACGCTCACAGACCGTCAGTCGGGACGGATCAGCGCGCTGCCGGCGATTGTCGTGTTCATCGACCAGTACGAGCAGTTCCGCGATGCGTATTATGGTCAGTTTGCCGCGGAATTTGATCGACTGGTCAACGAGGGGCATGCGGTCGGCATTTATCTGGTCATCACCGCCAGCAGTATCAACAGCGTGCCGGAACGGTTACGCTCGCTCATTCAGCAGCGGATTGCGCTGCAGCAGAACAATGCCGCGGACTATGCGCCCACCGTCGGCGCACTGCCACGCCCCGTGGACTCCACGCTGCCGAAAGGGCGCGGCTTGGTGCATGGCACCCCACCGCTCCTCTGCCAGATATGCCTTCCGTGCGAATACCCAAGCGATGATATTCCAGCGGCGTTGGTCGCTATGCGCGAATTGATCCGTGAACTCGGTGCCAGTTATCAGCAGGCGCTGGGGAAACTGCGCAGCCCCCAGCCGCTGCGCCCGCTCCCCGCCGTCATCCCGTTCGAGTCGCTGCCGCCCATTCCCGAAGAGCGCCTCAGCACGCCGCTCGGTTGGATCGATGACGATGCCTTGAGCGTGTTCACGCTGGATTGGCGCGAACACGGCCCGCACTTTGTCGCCATCGGCCCTCCGCAATCGGGCAAGTCGAACCTGCTGCGCGCGGCGGTATTGAGCGCGGCGCGCCAACTGCCGCCGGATCGGCTGCGGTTCGTGCTGGTGGACTTCACCACGCGCAGCCTGACCGCGCTCGCGCCGCTTAAGCATGTGGCGGCGCTGGTCGATACACCGACCGCCCTCGAAGCTGTGGTAACGACGCTGGAAGGCGATCTGAAGATGACCACCGTGCTCGTCATCGACGATTATGACTTCTTCAGTGATGCGCTCATCAGCCACGGCCCGCTCATGCGGCGGCTCCGCGATGTGGTCAAGCTGCACAGCGGCGGTGGGCTGCATGTGTGGGCGGCAGGTTATCTCGAACACGCCTCTGATCCGCTCATCAAGTACATGCTGCTGCGGCGCTGCGGCTTCGGGCTGATGCTGCGCGAGAGCCTGCAAGCCATTCACCTGCGCATCACCCAGCTCCCGGTTGAAGCCATGCCGGAAGGTCGAGCGTTCTTCGTGCGGCACAACAGCGTCAGCATAGTACAGACGGCGCTCGTCAGCCAGCCGGAACACTGGGTCACGACGATTAACCAGCAGTGGTCAGACCACGCCCCGGCGACGCTCGCTGTGCCAGCCGCGCCGCCGGTCGCCCGCGTGACACCGCCCCCCGCGGCGGATCTCGGGATCGACGTCGCCGGCTTGATCGACGATCTGTTTGGAAAGTCGGATGATGATGGCTAAGCTTAGGCTCATTCAGGCGAACATCGCCCTATTCGCCGGGACGTACCCGGAAGCGCGGCGGCTGCTGGACGAGGTGCACGCCAGCCGCGATCTTACCCCGGAAGATGTGCCGCAACTGCTGTGGTTGGATGCGCAGGTGCAAGACGAGCCCGACGAGCGGCTGCGGCGGCTGCGCACGTTGATCGCGCAAGTGCCCTCCACAGATCCCTATGCCCAGATGGCGCGGCAGATTCTCAACGCGGAGCAGGAATATGCGGCCAATCTTCGCGCCGCCCAAAGCACCACGTTGCTGTCAAACCGCCTAGCGTGGTTGTGGCTCGCCGTAATCGTCCTGGTCGGCGGGGTATTGATAGGGCTGACGGCTAATGGATCCCAATCAAACATGCCCGTCAGCCCGACGGCACCGGCCAGCGCTGAACCCACGGTGCCCGTTTTCGCGGATACCAGTTCGGCGCTTGACCCGGCGGCTCATACCGGGCGTTACCCGCAAGGAATTTTGCAGGTGACCCGCGTCGAAAATGCCTCAGCTCGGGTGATCGCAGCACAGAGCGGTGAACTGCTCAGCCCGGTCGATGGCGCGCGTTTCTACGCGCTGCACATCACCTTTGAGTGCCGGAGCGGCGTGTGCGATCAACCGCCGGAAGCCGATCTCGCGCTGCTGCTCGACGATAACACCCGCATTCCGCCGCGGGGGGATCTCAATCTCGGCGGCGAAACCGGATTGACCGCGGTCGCCTTAGGCCGTGTCACCACAGGCTGGATCATCTTTGAAATCCCGCTCATCAGCCGCGCGGTGGCGCTGCAAGTATCCGCGCGGGATCGTCAGGCTTTCGATCCGCTTTCTATCAGTTTGCAGGGGGCAGCATGAGCGATCAGCTTGAAGTTCAACTCTCGACCCTGCGGGCGGCGCGGGAGCAGTTGTTCGCCTCGACGCTGCGCATTGGCGACTCGGTGATGGCGGTGCGCGGGGTACTGCGCGAACTCGCTGCGCTCGGCGGTGATGGTCTGAGTGGGCTGGCTCCGCTACCCTTGGCGCTGAGTCCGATCATGGAGCGTGACCTCGAACAACTACAAGCGCTCAAACAACAGCTGGATGAGACAGTCTATGCGGTGGAAAACGCAGCCGTCGCCCATTTCCCGCCGCTGGGCGCGCTGCTCAATCCGTCGCCGCTGACGTTGGCGCTGGGGGCGGCGAAGTCCTCGCCGGTACTCGTGCCCGTTGCGCTGGCCATCACCCCTGACCGTTATGTATCGGTGGCTAATCTGGAGTTGTATCAAACGCTGGTCAGCCGTCGTGATCAGCTCGCCCAGCAGCAAGCCCAACTGCAAACCTTGACAGCTGCGCAGGCTGAACTGGAGGCGGATCTGCGGGCGCTGCGCAACCGCAACGCGACCGCAGCGGTCAGCGCGCCAACGCCTGAAAGCGCGCGGCTGGAAGGCGAACTGCAGCGGGTCGATGCCGAACTGGCGCGCGCGCACGGCGAAATCAACCGCCTGCAGGCGGAAGTCGCGGCACTCAATGCGCGTCTCGACCGGGTTGCCCCCGGCGCGGGCGCGAATCTGGCGGAGATTCGCCAGTTGGAGAGCGGAACCAGCGCCGACGCGGTACTGCAAAACACGCAGGGCTGCGTGAATTACATCGCCCAGCGTGTGCCGATCCCGGCGATCCTCGCTCGCGATGCCCATTTGTGGAATGATATTGCCGCCGAGCACCCGCAGTTGGGCATCACGCAGGGGCAGACACCCCTCGCAGGATCAATTCTGGTGATGGAACGCGAACACAGCTACGCCGATGATCTGTACGGGCATGTGATCTACGTGGAGCGCGTCGATGGGGACACGGTCTGGGTCACCGATAACACCCATCCCACCCCTGTACCACTGACCGAATTGACGACGGAAACCAGCAGTGCACACCTGACTTATTTGTATCTGCCGTGGCACACCGCTGGGTGAATATTCAGCAAGATGTGACTCGCTGCCCGGCAGGGTAAAACCTGTCTGGCTGAACCTCGGAACGGTCATGCAAGGTTCTCTGGAGGTTCGCGCCCAATTCCGCACACGGCGATTCAGTAAAGTTGATAGATTTCGTATTGACCCGCGACGAATTACCCTTGGCGCTCGCGTATGGCAGCGGGTGATTGAAGACAGATGCTTCAATAGGTGTTCTTGTGGTAACGCTTTGCGGATCTGACGGGAAATCTACGTTTCGAGCTGCCTATCGATAGTCGTGATGTATATATTGTCAAGGAAGCCCGGTGAATAAGTCATTGAAGCTGGTCGAAGGATGTTGGGGCGAAAAAGGCGAGTTCTTCGGACGCACGCTTTGTATAGAGGGTTTGGTGCTGAGTAATGGTGGCCGTACATTGTACTTGCGCAACCACGATTCCTTGATATGTGTGGATCTCAATTTCCATATTTGACAGTTCAAACTCGTCGCTACGTCTTCGCCGTTCCCAAATATGGACGACGACCCGCCGATACGATCATTCGACAGTCTGCACGGCGTGGAAAGGGCGTATTCGGAATCGGCAGGTATGCGGGTGCTGAGCGCTATGGTAACGGCTTGCACTCAGATGGTAGAGCGAGTTAAAGCGTAGCGACAAGCTGGGGGCATGCCCACCCCGGAGTAAACAGCGGACGATCTTTAGCGGAGACGTTCCGAGGGTAAATTATTATATATGACATAGATTAATTTTTAGTACTAGGGATAGATTGACAGAGTCCGTATTTCAATATGCTCCTCGAACCGTTAGATATGCTAGACTTGAGTGTGTGCCTGAATAGGAACTGGAATCGACGGTGTACCGACAGCAGCGGAGCAATCCATTTCGAACAATTCTGCGCATGATTCTCCTTGGCGTCCTCGTTGGGGCAGGCTTTTATGTCCTCAACAATCCGGCGACCACGGAGTTCGCGCCTCCTTTACAGGCGACCTCGGTGCAGATGCTGCCTTCGGCGACGATGCTTCCGCCTCCCCAACCTGATGAACCGCAGGTGCGCCTGCTCATTCCCAGCGTGGTGATCGTCGCCGATATCGTCCCGGTGCGCTTGGACAGCAGCGGCACCTGGAATGTGAGCCTACTTGGCGAGCATGTTGGTCATTTGCAGGGAACGGCATGGATTAATCAACCGGGGAACATTGGCCTCGCCGGACATTCGGAGCGGGCGAACGGTAATCCCGGCGTTTTCAGTCATCTCGCCGACCTGCGCTCAGGCGACGAAATTCTGATGCAGATTGACGCCCTGACGCGGCGCTATGTGGTCGACACTGTCTATACAACCGTACCTGAAGATCTTACACCGCTGTATCCCACGACCGATGATCGGCTCACGCTGACCACGTGCACCGATTACGACTTCATGACAGGCGTTTATCGCCAGCGCGTCATCGCTGTGGCTGTGCTCAGCGGCGTCTGGCAGGAGCCAAGTACGTAAGCCGCAGCAACAACCTTGACCATTGGCCCCATGCGACATTCCAAGGGGTTGTCCGTTCTAACAATAGGGCGATTTTTGCCGTTTCGCAGAACCCACTGAGCCCTGTGGTGGACAAAGGCGCAATTTATGAACATCGTAACTCTGCAACTCAATTGGCTGCATCGCTATTTTTCTCTCCTTGCTCTTTTACTTCTCGTCTTTGTCGGGCTGGTGTCGCCAGTCTATGCCGCTGGCATCACGGTGACGCCCATCACGTGGGACATCCTCGGTCTCGACAGCAACAGCCCAACGACTGGCCCGCGGTTATTCCCTGTCGGGGCGCGCGTGTGCAACACCAGTGGCACAGCGCTCACGGACGTGTTGGTCAAGTTCAACTGGGACTCGGTTAATACGAATATTGACCTGCGCGCGGGTTCGCTGACTGAGATTACCTTTGCAAACATGGCGGCAGGTGCCTGTCGGGATGCGTACTTCGAAGTCGAAGTCACGACGACCGCTGCCGCGTATGACACTTTCCGCCGCTACTACATCACGGCGCAAGATGCCAACGGTACCGGGACGTTTACCGGCAGCACGCCGCGACCGCGCCAGCTCTATGTCGAGTACCTGATTTCACAGAACCGCAATGCGACGCTCGATGTCTTGTATGGCACGAGCATTGGTAGCTTGACCTCTGTGCCCGCCGGTGGGGCGATGAACCTGATGGTCGGCGAAACCTATTACATTCGCCTGCATGCGAGTACGGCAACGCAGGGTTACGAGCAGCTCGAAACCTTCATCACACTCAATAATAAAATCTTCAACGTGCTGGATGTCACATCGAGTTACTCCGCCAACACTGCGCCGCTCACACGTGTGCCCAACCCGAACGACAAACTGTATGCGGATGCTTGTAAGTGGGATCCCAACCCCAGCAGCCCGACCTATAGTTCGTGTTTGGAAAGCTCGCTGAAATCTGGCGGTTCGAACATTTTCGTCACCTATCATGTGACAATTCTGTCGGGCAGCGGCGCGACATCGAGCACGCTCAACAGCTTGATTTACGATTTCTCCGGGTCAAGCTTCCACTACAACAGCGACTATAGTTCCGGTGCGCGCACGGCGAACATCATCGATCCCACTCTGATGGACATCTCGAAGGCTTTTACGCCCGCCACTACGGTCGCCGGTGGCATCTCGACCCTCACTTTCACGCTGACCAATCCGAACTCGGGTGCGGTGTCCGGCTATAACTTTAGTGATACGCTGCCGGGTTCCATGACAATTGCCAACCCGGCCAATGCGACGACCAATGGCTGCGGCACGCCCACGCTTGTGGCGACCGCGGGCACCAACGTGATCAACTTTAGCAATGGCACCGTCGCCGGGGCGACTGTCGCCGGGGCAGGCACGTGTACCATTTCGGTCAATGTGACCGCTCCTGCCGGGACGTGGAATAACATCTCGAATAACCTGTTCATCAATACGGTGGATACCACGCAGAATGCGACCGCATCGCTGACGGTCAACGCCGCGCCAACGCCCGTGACCACCTGCTCGACCACGCAGACGTTCGCGAACTGGCAGTTCTCCAGCACCCTTAGCGATACGAACCCGCTGCCCACCACCTCCACGGTGACGGCGACCGCCTCGACCGGTAGTGGTTTCACCGCCACTAACCTCTACATCAATACGACGGCGGGCAACAACCAGGCGGGTTCACCCGCAGGTTCGTGGGAAGCCGACCTCGTGAGTACCAGCGCGACACTCAACACCGCGCTGGGGGAATACTTTGAGTTCTCCATTGATACGACGGGAGTCTCCAGTATCTCGCTGAGCTTCTTCGCACAGCGCACCTCACAGGGTCCGGCGAGCGCCCAGCTCTATTACGGGACGT
This sequence comes from Candidatus Flexifilum breve, assembly GCF_016713355.1. NCBI lineage: Bacteria > Bacillati > Chloroflexota > Anaerolineae > Aggregatilineales > Candidatus Flexifilaceae > Candidatus Flexifilum > Candidatus Flexifilum breve. The sequence continues at coordinate 1,638,782 of NZ_JADJPI010000035.1, read as the reverse complement.
CCGGCCAAACCGCGTCATCCGTCTATACCATCACCGGCAGCTATCCGGGTACGGCCTTCACGGCTGGTCCCATCACGACGGGTTTGAATCCGAGCGGGCCAACGCTTTTCCGCTTGTATGCGTACAACGCGGGTCAAGAAGTTAATGGACATTCCATTTATCTGGATAACGTCACTTTTACGGGCTGCAAGCCGCCCGACCCGCCGCGTATCACCAAAGCGTTCTCGCCCAACCCGATCGCGGTGGGCGGTACGTCGACGCTCACCTTCACGCTGACCAACCCGAATACGACGGCAGCGCTCAGCGGGGTGACTTTCAACGACACGCTGCCCGCGGGCATGGCGGTTACCAGTTCGCCCACGACGACGAATACCTGCGGTGGTTCGTGGGCGCCCAGCGGCGGCGCAACCGCGCTCAGCTTCAGCGGGGGCAGCATGGCCGCGAACAGCACCATCTCAGCGACCGATGTCGGCACGAACAGCACCGCCACGGGCAGCGCAAACGCCACCCTTAATGTGATCTCTGCCCCGGAGATCGACAAGTCGTTCTCGCCCAACACGGTCGTCGCGGGGGGCACGACCACGCTCGTGTTCAGTATCGTCAATCCGAACGCGAGCACGTCGATCAGCGGCGTGGCCTTCACCGACAACCTGCCGAGTGGATTGACGGTTGCCACGACGCCGAATACCTCGATCAGCGCAGCCTGTGGCAGCCCGACCTTCTCGGCGAGCGGCAGTTCGATCAGCTTCTCCGGCGGGACGCTGGCAGGCGGCGCGACGTGTACGGTGAAGGTGGATGTCACGGTGGCAGTGTCACCCGCGCCCACCACGTATACCAACGCTAATGTCACCGTAGCGCATACGGTGAACGGCACTCCGGTCAATGGCAATACGACTAGCGATACGCTCAACGTCACCGAGCCGAATCCGTCGGTGTCGCTCTCCAAGGAGATCGGGTTATCGAGCAGCGGGCCGTGGTATTCCTACGTCTCAATTCCGGCCAACACGGCTGTCTTCTACCGCTTTGTAGTCGAAAACACGGGCGATGTACCGCTGACAGGGATTGCGATCAATGATCCGAATGTGAGCACCGCTAGCTGTACGTGGCCGTCACCGCTGCCTGTCGCGGTCGCCGCCAATGACAATCACATTGCGACCTGCGTGGTCAACGCAGGGGCGACGAGCGGCGGCACGCTGACCAACACGGCGACCGCGAGCGGCAGCTACAGCGCGCTGACCGTCACTGCGACCGACAGCGCCAAGTACGCGACCGCCGAGCTCAGCATTGTCAAGTCCGTCGCTCAAACCCAATATACGTTTGCGGGCGAAACGCTCAGTTACAGTTACGTGGTGACGAATACCGGCACGGCCACGCTCAGCGGCCCGGTCACGGTCAGCGACGACAAAGCGACCGTCACCTGCCCGGATTTGACCACCATTGGCAACACCGACGACTTCTTCAACGCGGGCGAGTCCCTGACCTGTACGGCGGCGTATGTCGTCACTCCCGGCGATGTGAGCGCGGGCAGCCTGACCAACACCGCCTCGGCCAGCGCGGGCGGCTTCACCTCGCCGACGGATAGCATCACCATCGCCAACACGCCGCTGCCCAACCTGATCATCAGCAAGACGAACAATGCCGCCGTGAATCCGGTCAACCCGGGTGCGTGGCTGTGGACGCTCACGATCACGAATGATCTGACAGCCAGTGGGGCGGCCCAGTTTACGACCGGCACGGTGCTGCTCACCGATACGCTGCCCGCTGGTCCGACCTACAGCGTCAACACCGCGCCACCTAACGTCGACTGCCAGATCGCCGCGAACGTATTGACGTGCACCGCGACGGCCGATTTCCCGTTAGGCGCAGGGGGCGGAACGCTGGTCATTACACTGAATGTGACCAACGCTTCAGACGGAACATACCCGAATACGGCCGTTGTGGACCCGAATGACGCCATTCCCGAAACCCGCGAGAACGACAATCAAAGCCCGACCAATACCGTTGTAGTCGATCCGTCGCCATATGGCATCATCACGGGCGTGGTCTACAACGACCTCAACCATGATGGCAACTATGATAGCGGTGAAGAACTGCCAAATGTCAGCGTGACAATCACCGGGGATGGCGGGCCGTATGTGCTCACCACCAACAGCAGCGGCGTGTACATCCAGACGAACCTCAATCCCGGCGACTATTCGGTCGACATTGATCTGACCGATCTCGACATTCCGACGGGCGCGACGCTCACGATTGGCACTGATCCCACCACCGCGACCGCCGTCGCCAATACGACGACCACCGTCGACTTTGGGTTTACTCCGCCCGGCAGCATCAGCGGGGTGGTCTACTATGATGCCAACGGTAACGGTACGATGGATGGTGGCGAACAGGTTCTGGCCGTTCCCCTCACTATCACCGGGCCAGGTGGTACGTACAATGCCAGCACCGATGGCGGTGGCGCCTACAGTGTAGCTAATCTGCCCCCCGGCAACTATTCGGTCGATATTGACACGGCTTATGTCCAAACTATCTTCCCCGGCGCGACCCTGAGTTTCGGCAGCGACCCGACCAGCGTCACGGTCAGCTCGGGCAACAACGCGACGGCCGATTTCGGCTTCAGTCCACCGGGCAGCATCAGCGGCGTCGTCTTCAACGACTTGAACGGCAACGGTGTGCATGATACGGGGGAGGGCATCCCTGATATCACCGTCACCATCACAGGAACCAGCGGCGGGCCGATGGTGCTGATCACCAATGCGAGCGGCGCCTACTCCCAAATTGGCCTCGCTGCCGATACCTACTCGGTCGATGTGGATACAACCGATGCTGACCTTCCAGCGGGGGCTGTGCTCACCTACGGCAGCGACCCAACCAGCGTGGTGCTGCCCGCAGGTGGTAGTGAAGCCGTCGACTTCGGCTTTGTCGTCCCGCCCGGCACGATCAGCGGCTACGTTTTCAACGACCTGAATGACGATGGTAACTATGACGTGGGCGAAGGGATCGCCGATGTCACCGTGACGATTACGGGTACGGGCGGCCCTTACACCCTGACCACCGGGGCAGATGGCAGCTACACGCAGAGCGGTCTCGTCCCCGGCAGCTATTCAGTTGATGTGAATACCGCTGATCCCGACATTCCGACGGGCGCGACCTTCAGCATCGGCACGGACCCGACCACGGTGACGGTGACGTCTGGCGGGACGGCGACGGCTGACTTTGGTTTCACCCCACCTGGCACGATCAGCGGCTACGTCTACCAAGATTTGAACGGAAATAATGCGTACGACGCGGGCGAAGGGCTGCCGAATGTCACCGTGACCATTACGGGCACAGGCGGCCCCTATACCCTGACCACAGGCGCCGACGGTCGCTTCAGCCAGTCGGGTCTCGTGCCCGGGGACTACGATGTGGATGTCAACACGGCTGATCCGGATATCCCAGCGGGCGCGACCTTCAGCATCGGCACGGATCCGGTCACGGTGACCGTGCTGCCCAATGCGACGGCTACCGCCGAGTTCGGCTTCACCCCGCCCGGCAGCCTGAGCGGCGTTGTCTTCCAGGACCTGAACGGCAATAACGCCTTTGACGCCGGTGAAGGCTTATCCGGTGTCCCCGTAACTATCAACGGGCCGAGCGGCACTTTCAACCTCACGACCAACGCGACGGGCGGTTACAGTCAGACGGGCCTCGCCTCGGGCAGCTACACCGTTGATGTGGATCAGACCGACCCGGCGATCCCCAGCGGCGCGGCGCTGACCGTCGGCACCGATCCGGCTACGGTGACCGTGCCCGCGAATGGCAGCGGTACCGCCAACTTTGGCTATACGCCGCCCGGCAGCCTCAGCGGCACGGTGTTCAATGATTTGAATGACGACGGCAACTATGACGCGGGCGAAGGTCTGGTGAACGTTACCGTGACGATCACGGGCACGGGTGGGCCGTATACCCTCATCACCGATGCCAACGGCGGTTACAGCCAAACCGGTCTCATCCCCGGCAGCTATAGCGTCAACGTGGACGAAACCGATGCGGATATCCCGACCGGAGCCGTGCTCAGTATTGGCACGGACCCGGCCACGGTCACCGTTCCGATCAACGGTAACGCCACGGCGGATTTCGGCTTCACACCGCCGGGAACAATCAGCGGTGTCGTTTACCAAGACCTGAACGCCAATAGTGCGTATGATGTCGGCGAGGGCCTGCCGAACGTGACCGTGACCATCAACGGCGCGGGTGGCCCCTACGTTCTCACCACGGATGTGAATGGCGGCTACAGCCAGTCGGATCTCGCCGCGGGCATCTATTCCGTGGATGTCAACGAGGCGGACACGGACATCCCGACCGTGGCCGTGCTCAGTATTGGCACCGACCCGGCGAGTGTCACTGTGCCGCCCAATGGCAGCGCGACCGCCAACTTTGGCTTCACGCCGCCGGGCAGCGTCAGCGGGACGGTCTTTAATGATCTGAACGGCAGTGGCACCTATGATCTCGGCGAGGGCCTGCCGAATGTCACCGTCACAGTGTTGGGCAGCGGCGGCCCGTATATCCTCACCACCGATGTGAACGGCGGCTACAGCCAGACCGGACTGCCAGTCGGGACATACTCCGTCGATATTGACCTGACGGATGCAGATATCCCGAGCGGCGCGACGCTCACTACCGGCACCGACCCGACGTCCGTCAGCGTGCCCCCCAATGGTAACGCCACTGCCGACTTCGGCTTTACGCCGCCGGGCAGCATCAGCGGCATCGTCTACGTCGATCTGAATGGGAACAATACTCACGATGCCGGCGAAGGTTTGCCGAACGTCACGGTGACGATCACGGGGCCGGGTGGTCCCTACACGCTGACGACCAACGCCAGCGGCGTCTATACACAGATCGGGGTGAGCGCGGGCGATTATGTCGTCACCGTCGATACGGCGGACACGGATATTCCGACGGGCGCGACGTTCAGCCTCGGCACGAACCCGGCGAATGTGACCGTGCCCAGTGGGGGCAGTGGCTCCGCTGATTTCGGCTTCGCGGCTCCGGGCAGCCTCGGCGGGGTGGTCTATATCGACAACAACGGTAACGCTGGCTATGACTCGGGCGAAGAACTGGCCAACATCAGCGTGACCATCACCGGGCCGAGCGGAACGTTCAACCTCACGACCAACAGCAGCGGCGTCTACAGCCAGAGCAATCTCACACCGGGCAGCTATACCGTCGACATCGATCTGACGGATACAGATATTCCGGTGGGCGCCACGCTCACAATTGGCAGCGACCCGACGACCGTGAGCGTACCCGCCAATGGCAGCGCAACCGTCGACTTTGGTTTCACGCCGACGGGCGGCATCGGCGGCATCGTTTTCCACGATATCAACGGCAATGGCATCCATGATCCGGGCGAAGGCCTGCCGAACATCACCGTCACTATCGATGGACCCGGCGGCCGGTACACGCTGACGACCAATGCCAGTGGGGCATACAGTCAACTTGGCCTCCCGGTGGGGAGCTATACCGTTACTGTCGACACGGCGGATCCGGATCTGCCGCCGAGCGCTGCGCTGACCATTGGTACGAGTCCGGCGAGCATCACGCTGACCGGGGGTGACAGCGGTATGGCCGATTTCGGCTTTACCACGCAGCCCGGCACGATCAGCGGCGTCGTGTTCAACGACTTGAACGGCGACGGCACGTTTGACGCGGGCGAGCAGCTCGCGAACATCAGCATCACCATCACCGGGCCGGGTGGCCCGTACAGCCTGACCACTGACGCCAACGGTCAGTACAGCATCAGCGGTTTGCCGCCGGGCAGCTATGACGTCGATGTCGACGAGCTTGACCCCGACCTACCCGCGGGTGTGGTGCTGAGTGTTGGCACGGATCCGGCGACCGTCACTCTCGCACCCAATGGCAGCGCCACCGCCGATTTCGGCTTTGTCCTGCCGCCGGGGAGCATCACGGGCACAGTCTTCAATGATGTCAACGCGAATGGCGTGCAGGATCCCGGCGAAGAGCCCATCGCTGGGGTAACGGTCTTCATCGATCTCGACGACAATGGCGTGCAAGACCCCGGTGAACCGAGTACGGTGAGCGCGCTGGTTGGCGGTTTCAGCTTCCGCGGGCTGAGCGCGGGCATCTATCGCGTCCGCATGATCCAGCCCGCTGGCATGAATCTCACGCTGCCCGCCGTCGTCGACGTGACGGTCTCCACGACCGGACCCGGCGTCGCCGTCTTTGGACTCACCAGCAGCGCGCCTGTGGTACAGCCACCGCCCACGCCCGTCGTCATCATCACGGACCCACTGATCACCAAGTCGGTGAACCCGCCGTTCTCCATGCCGGGCGAAAGCGCCCAATGGACAATCGTGGTCACGAACCCCGGTTCTGTGCCGTATGGCGCCGTGCAAACCGTCGACAACATGCCCGCCGAAGTCGAAATTGTGAACGTGAATGCGACCGCGGGGACGATCAGCTTCAGCGGGCAGACGGTGACGTGGAACATCGGCTCGCTCGCACCACTGCAGAGCGTCACCATCACCATCAATGCGCGGGTGCGGGCGAATGTCGCCGTGCCGTTCACAATCACCAACGTGGCGGTGCTGACCGGCGACAACCTTGCGCAAACGACCGCCAGCGCGACCCTCATCAGCGTGGCTGAACTTCCGGCCACGGGCGAAGCGCCGCTTGCGCCGCTGCGCTGGGTCGTGGTGATCGGCACGCTGCTGCTCATCCTTGGCGGCGGGTTCACGCTGTGGCGGCATCGGCGTCAAACAACCTGAGTCATAGAGAACGCTTCTGCGACCCCCTCGAATTCAGGGAGGGGCCACAGCAAAAGCGTTGTTCGTAGCTCCTCGCCTCGCTTGCATGGAAGAGCGTTTGGGGTGAGGGGGACGCGTTGACGGTACGGCGTCGCGATCCGAAATGAAAAGACACCCTCGTTCAGGAGGGTGTCTTTTCATTTCGGCATTTCGGTTCGATCAAGCCCCTAACTGCCGGAGCTACCGTTGCCCGCTTCTGAGGGGGGCGGTGGCGGGCTGACCACCTCCGGTGTCGGCGTGGGACTGGGCGTCGCCGTCGGCGTGACTTCCGTTGGAACCGCGGTCGGTGTCGGTGTTGGGGTGGACGTCGCGGTGGGCGAGACTTCAGTTGGAACCGCGGTCGGCGGCGGGCTGATCGCTTCCGGTGTTGGCGTGGCGCTGGGCGTCGCCGTCGGCTCAATCGTGAGTGTCGGCGTCGTCACGGCACTGATTTCCAGCGCGTCCAGACTGAAATAGGTGGACGTGTCGTTCTCCGGTAGGATGGCGCTCGTGTCGACGCGGAAGCGCAGCCAGACACGCTGCCCCACATAGGCCGACAGATCAAGCTCGTATTCCGTCCAATCCGACAACGTGCCCGCCATTTCGAACACCGTCTGCCAGGTGACCTGACCCTCCGGCAGGAGGTCGACCGCGACGCGATCGACGCTGGACAAGGCAGTCTGCGCCCTAAAGGTCAAGCGCGGTACGCCTGCCGTTGTAAGATCAATCTGCGCCTCGGACTGAAGCACGCTCACCAGACCGCGGACTGAAGTGTCCACCGCCCAATAACCGTTTTGCGCGTCGGTTGCGAACAGCCAACCGCCCGAGGGCAGCCAACGGCCACTGTCCGTAAACTGTTCCAGCACGGGCAGGGGCATCGGCGCGATCGGCGTAGCGGACGGCACAAGCGTCGGCGTGACGGGGGCCGATGGAATGTAGGCGGGGCAGTCAATGGCGACCTGGAGCAGATTATCGGCGACCACCAGCGTGTAGGTGCCAGCGACGATGATGCCACTGAACTCGAGGCGGACGGGCTGACCGCTCACCAACCCGGTCAATTGATTGTTGTCGACGACGCCGTGCGGGCTGCTGACGTGATAGGGTAGGGTCTGCACGTCGACGGAGGTCGGCATGATGTCATACGACAGGACGCCGTTCGCACACACGCCGCTTCCGCTGATGAACGGACTGGCGCTGGTGGACGTCGGTAGAACCTCGACCGCGGTTGGCGTTGAACTCGGTGTCAGCGTCGGCTCAACAGTCGGCACCACACAGTCGACCGATATGGCGAAGCCTTCGGCGTCCGCGGCCAGCGTGTAGAGCCCGGTGGTCGTAACCGTGCCGACGGGCACGATCACCGTTTGACCACTGAGCAGTGTGTCGAACTGAGCGAGAACGAGTGTGCCTGTTGGTCCGAACACGCCATAGAGAACATTACTGAAATCGCCCTCGGCAGCCGTAATGTAGAAGGTGAGTGTGCCAGTACTGCATTCCCCATAACCTGTGAGGTGAGCCGGTGCCGCCACGGGCGGTGGGAGTTCCACAACAAGCGGACTCTCGACCTGTTGAGCCGGCGGTGCGCCGGACTCAAATTCGATCACCAACGTGGGGTGGTTTGCCGCGGCCTCTTTGGTGTTGTACAGCACGCTGTTGGTTGACGAGGTATTTAAGCCGAAGCTGTACGCGCCATCCCCCGTGATCGCGGCGGTCACGTCGAACTCAACCCACGTCCCCAGCGCAGCCTGACCCACGGTCGCGAGCGGCGCGCCGCCGATGGTGGGCGCATTGTTCCATGTCAACCCGGACTCAACCCAAGGGGTGCTCGTGTTGAGGTAGGTATCGGCGACACTGTAGATCGAGCCGCCCTGCGGACTATCATCGATCACGTACAAGCGCACGACCGCCCGGGTGATGGGGCTGCTCACGCCCGTCACGTTGAAACGCAGATAGCTGGTATAGGTTTCGCTGCTGGTCAAGCGCAGGCGCAGCGCCGTCATTCCGTTGTAGTTGTTGTTGGGGCTGGTCGACTTCACATAGACATCATCCGACGGCGTGTAGCTCAAGGATGTTTGTCCGCCGGGGGTATTGGTCGCGGTGGGTGTCGCACTGGGGGTCGCCGTTTCGGTCGGGGTGGGCGTATTGGTGACTGTGGGAGTGTCACTAGGCGTTGCCGTTGCGGTCGGTGTAGGCGTATTCGAGGCGGTCTCGGTTGCGGTGGGTGTCGCACTGGGGGGCGCCGTTTCGGTCGGGGTGGGCGTATTGGTGACCGTGGGGGTGTCACTAGGCGTTGCTGTTTCGGTTGCGGTGGGCGTGGCCGATGGCGTATCAGTTGCGGTTGGGTGTCGCGCTCGGCGTTGGTGTGCTGGTCGGCGTCGCGGTATTGGCTGTACCAAAGTCAATCACCAAGACGGGATGATTCGCCGCCGCTTCTTTGCTGTTGTACAGTACGCTGTTGGTCGACGGGGAGTTTAGGCCGAAGCTGTACGCGCCGTCACCCGTGATCGCCGCGGTCACGTCAAACTCAACCCACGTCCCCAGTGCCGCCTGCCCCACGGTCGCCAACGGCGTGCCGCCGATGATAGGCGCGTTGTTCCACGTCAAACCCGTCTCAACCCACGGCGTACTCGTGTTGAGGTAAGTGTTGGCGACGCTGTAGATCGAGCCGCCCTGCGGGCTGTCATCGATCACGTACAAGCGTACGACCGCGCGGATGATAGAGCTGCTCACGCCAGTCACGTTGAAGCGCAGATAGCTGGTGTAGATTTCGCTGCTGGTTGCGCGCAGGCGCAGCGCCGCTGTCCCAGCGTAGTTACTGTTAGGACTGGTCGACCGCACATAGACGTCATCCGACGGCGCGAAGCTCAAGGTGGTTTGGCCGCCGGGCGTGTTGGTCGGCGTCGGCGTGTTGGTGGCCGTTGGCGTACTGCTGGCGGTGGGTGTACTGCTGGGCGTCGGCGTATTAGTCGCCGTCGGGGTCGTGCTGGGCGTTGCCGTGTTGGTCGGTGTGGGCGTAATCGAGGCCGTATTGGTGGCCGTTGGTGTACTGCTGGGCGTCGGCGTGTTGGTAGCCGTCGGCGTATTGCTGGGCGTCGGGCTCGGCGTCGCCGGGCCAAAGACGAGATAGTTATGGAAATAGGTGTTTGTGTCGCCGTCGTTCGCGATGATCAAGAGACCCGGCAGTACGTCCAAGTTCTGTTTGGTCGATGACACGTTATTGATGCGGGTCGAGTCGCTCGAACTGATGATCACCTGGCCTAATCCCGACGTAAAGCTAATATTCGTCATATCCGTCGATTTGTAGTAAATGCGACCGCCGCTGTTAGGAGAGGTGGCAAACAGATACAGGCGGTTCGTCGCTTCATGGATTTGGATGATCGGGCGTGTATGTCCGTCTGTACCCAGTCCAAACGTGTGACTCGACCACTGACCGTTGGTTTGCCGTCTCAGCAGAATCACCATTGGGTTTGAACCCGTCAGACTGGTCTTGGCGGCCACAAACAAACGCCCGGTTGAGTCGACTTTCATATTTAGGTGATCGTCACTGATGTTGTTGCCACTGAGCGCGATTTCGATCGGCTTCCACGTGTTAACCGGATCAACATCATTGTGAACGGCATAATAGAACGAGTCGCTGCGCTGACTGCTCCACATGACGCCGATCTGATTGCTGGGCAGGGCAATGATGGAGGCGATATCGTCGCTGTTGGGTGCGAACGGCGCCGACCCCGGGAGTTGGAAGGGAGTCCCCCAGACGGCGTCATTACCTGTGGAAACGTTCACCATGACCTTGGAGTCTTCGACGTAAGTAACCCACAACCGTCCCACAGAGTCCTTGGCGAGAACCAGTGTTTCAGATTTCCCCTGAGTTACCGTAACCGGGAACCCAGAATCCAAGCTATAGGTATCGGTGCTGGCGTTGTAGCTGTAACGGTACAACCGTCCCCATTGGGAGACAGAGCTGGTCGCGCTCCCGGCGTTCGTGAAGAGATGGGACACGATATACAGCTTCTGCGTTTTGGAGTCCCACAGCGTGTCCGCGTTGCTGCTGGTGCGGTTATCGATGGCGACACCCGTATTCACCCAGATGTGAACCGCCGGATCCATGCGGTGGATGAAATAACCGGTTCCTGCGGGATTGCACAGGCTTCCCCACCAATAGCCGTCATTCCACCAGACCTTACTTTCCGGCTTTTCACCGCTTACGGAACCGGAACAGACGGAGCCATAGACGAAATCTTCATAGCCGACATCGTCCTGTGCTTGGCTGGGCTGTGGCGCAGCAAACATCAGCAGGCACAGAACCACGGCTACAGCGACACTCCAGCGGAGGCTTCCAGAACGACCTGAGGGCATCTTTATCATGACGTTTCTCACAGTTAGGGTTTCTAAGTGAAAACTGAGCAGGGCGACACCGATCCCATTGCGTGACCGGACGCCGAATCCACCTATCATGGATTATATTGAACCGATACCTTGCAAATGCCTAAAATACGCAAGAATGGAGTCATAGTATTATTTGGCAAGTGTTTTTGCTAATACGGCCGACCGGCGTGAATACCCGCCAAAGTCGAGCGCTCTTCGCGGCATAGACGCCCGGCAGGCCAGCCCTAACGTTCCGCGAGTCGTTTCCCTCAGACAGCACCGTGAAAGAGGTATTTTTGACTTGTCGGCTGACCGCGGGCGCGCCGAAGCGCATCCCGAAAGCGGCCTTGATCGTTCAACGTCGCCCGTCCTCAACGTTCGTGTAAGGAGGCGAATTATGTTGTAAGGACGAGGCATGAGGTCTAGCCAATGCCCGTTTGTCAGCCCAAGCACAAGGCAGGCCGGTAAGTGCGTCGAATGCCGTGACAATGGGTTACCGGTCGCTGGCTTAGCAATTGGCTCAATACCAAACGTCATCCTCACCATTCCCCATATGGAGAAAAGGGGAGCCTACACTCATCGCCAGACCCAATGCCTTTTCGAGGGGATGTGATCTGCCGCGCTCGCTGCGAACGGATCAAGCGTTGATTAGGGGCAGATGGTTTCGATAGGTCGAAGTCGGCCTGCCGCGACCGGGATGCCGTATCGCTTCAAATAAGATAGAATACCTTTGTCAGTCAACAAACCGAATGTCAGCCATAGGACGAGGCATGAGGGAATCTAAAAACCATCCCTTGAAGCCTTTCCATTCGCCAGTGGATGCGATGAATCGTGTCCCTACGAAAACAAATTCGGCTTGGCAGACGAAGCTGGGTCCCTTCGCTGAGTTCGGGGTGAGGTCGGAATCTGACGGTTTTTAAGCACCCTCAGATCTCGGCCTTGTTTGGTGCCTTTCAGACCTTGGCTTAGGTTTGTGGCGATTTGAGCGTCAAAATTCGGTGCGTTCGGCTGATGTCTACCATAGGTTTCTTAATGTTCATTATGACTGCACCAAGTTTATAGGATTGTGAGTACACAGGCTGTTATAGTAGCCTTTATATTCATTTAAGTGTAATTTAACAAGAGGGCCGTATGATGAGGGTGTGTTCTGGATAAGTGAGTTGATGCAGGTCTCAAGCAGCCGCAGATGCTCGAAAGCATGAGCGAAGAAAAATCTTAAGCATTTATAGGGCAAAAGGTAAATTAGAATAAATATATGGATAGTTTCATCCTAAATCGCAACTAATGACTATCAACAGGCGTACCGTGAATATGTTCACACAACTTGAACACCTCCTGCGCTCACTCGTCGAGATTCTGTATCCTCCGTATCTGAAGTCTCGTCTTCTCCTTGAAATGGCGTCCCCTGATCGGGAAACGGCGACTCGCGCCGTAACTGCGTTGCGTGCTCGTGGTTGGCTGGAAGATGGAACCGTGCAAGGTATCTTTTCGGGAGCAGCCCTGCATGCGGTCAATTTGGCCAGTGCTGTCCTGCCCGCCATTGACCTGTACCGTGCAGATTTGAGCAACGCGAACTTAAGCGGGGCAGATCTGCGCGATGCTAACCTGAACGGTGCCGACCTACGGGGTGCCGACCTTTCCAATGCCGATTTGCGCCATGCATTTCTCTGGGGTGCTGACTTGAGCGGTGCCAACCTGACCGGGGCGAATCTCCGCTTTGCATTCCTTTATCCGAATGATGCGCCACGGGCGGCTGAGCGGGTCGAACAGCTGCTTGAACGTCAGGATCATGTCGAAAACGAGCGACTGAAAGGCCAGCTCGCCCCACGCTTCGATGCGCGTACCATTCTTCCCGATGGTTCGTTCTGGTGCCCGCAAGTCAACGTCAAACACTTGGTATCGGTGTAATCAATCGGACGCGCACATCGGCGGCGCGTAATTAACAGTTTTCAAACCTAACTAATTCCTAACATACGGGACTAACGGCATCGTTAGCCCCGTATACTGCTTTATTAGTCGCAACTTCCTCAGAAAATCCTCCCTCAGAACGCCCGCGCCCCCAGATTAAGGGGAATTCGCCACATAAAACATTACTAAACGAATTTCGTAAAAACTTATGCTTATACCCTATGTGTGTAAGGGGCCTGTAAGGTCGCCTAGTCAACCATTTAATCTATAACTGTTTCCATACAAACAGTTCTCCGACGATCCGTACTTTCAATTGAGGTAAAAGTCATGGTTCGCCTTCGCGTCTTGATTGTCGTTTTTTCGTTATGGTTAACCCTGCTCTTCAATATTGAGCGCCCAGACATAATTGCTTTGAACCTCTCCTCGATTGTCTATGTGTTGGCTGCCGGATTCGTGATAGCAACGCTGCTCCTCCCCGACCTCAGCACGATGCGGCTAGAGCTTTTGTTTGGTGGCACGGGAATCTTATATGTCTTTATGCGTCTACTGGCGTTCAACGATGGTTCGTCGCTGCCGGTCGTCATTCTGATAGAAGTGGTCCTTTTGACCGCAACGATTTTGTTGGGGCGCCTTATTTCCAGCGTCGTTACCAATTTCGAGCACGTTTTTGAAAGTGTTGTGACCGGGGCAGAGGATACACGCGCGCACTCCATGATCACCGGTGAAGATGAGATGAATACCGAGCTGTTCCGTGCGCGTCGGTTCAATCGACCGGTCGGTTTCATTTATTTCCGCGTAGAAGTTCTGACGCAGGCGCACTCGCGTACAGACGTTCTTTTCAACTACGAGGCGATTCTTCAGCGTCGTTACCTGCGCAACCGCGTCTCACGCATTGCTGAAGCGGCGCTCTATATGAATGAACTGGTCGTGTGGTATGGCGATAACGTGCTGGTGTGCCTGCCCGAATCAACGCCCGAAAATACGGCGGCTGTCGAACAGCGTATCAAGGACCTGATCTGGCTGTCACTCAACGTGAAAGTGCCGACGGGCACCGCCAATTTCCCTGAGGATGGCTTCGTCTTAAAGGATCTGGTCAAGAAAGCTATTCAGCGGGCCGATGACGCGACCGACAACAACACCGCGAACGCCATTCGCCGTCCGACATCGGTCGACACCGGGAATACCGGCACGCAGTCCCAGCTTCCGAACCGTCAAGTCAACATGTTCCAGTCCTTGCAGACGATTTTCGGGCCTGGTTTCCCGCAGCCCAGCCGCCTGGCCCCGCAATTCGATGGTGTCGGCGTCGACGCGCTCAACGCCACGCCCTATTTTCATCCGAATTTCTGGGCGAACCAGCTGCCGTACCAGAGCGCGAGCGCCCGCTACATCTATCTGCGCGTAAAACGGATGTTTGATATTGGCGTCGTCGCCCTCACACTCCCGTTCTTGCTGCCGCTCACCCTCGTCGTGGCCGGGCTGATCCTGCTCGATGATGGCCGTCCCATCTTCTATATGCAGAAACGCACGGGCGTGGGCGGGCATAAGTTCAAAATGTACAAGTTTCGCTCGATGATTCGCAACGCTGACCAGAAACTCGCGGAACTCAACGTGACCGTCAATGAGCGGGGTGAAACTATCAATGAGCGGGGCGAAAAGCTCGAAAATGATCCGCGCATCACGCGGGTGGGCAAGATCCTGCGCAAGACCAGCCTGGACGAGCTGCCTCAGGTTCTGAACGTGCTGCTCGGGCAAATGAGCCTTGTCGGCCCACGCCCTACCTCCTTTGGGGTGGAGAAATACCCGCTGTTCCACACCGAGCGGTTGAACGTGCCACCGGGGATCACGGGGCTTTGGCAAATTTACGACCGAGGTGATACCGACTTTGACAATCGACTGATTTGGGACATCAAATACATCGAGAAGCTTAGTCTGGCACTCGATCTACAAATCCTCGTCCGTACTGCCCTGCGGGTGCTTCGGCACCATGGGGCGCGATAGCACTGTTTTGCCAGGAGAGCAATTGATGGCCATGTCAAACTACGTGCGGATTGCACGTCGCTGGTGGTGGTTTGTCGCGATCGCGCTCATTTTGAGCACTGCAGCCGGGTATTGGTTCAGCAGTCAGCGCCCGCAGTTGTATGAAGCCGAGGCGCGCTTGCTGGTTGGCTCAAGCATCAGTAATCCGAATCCGAGTCTCGACGATATTCGAACTGCGACTCAGCTGCTCGAAACGTACGCGATGCTGCCCACTGTCCGACCCTTTCTGGAAACGATCATCAATCAGTTGACCTTGGAGGAAACGCCCTCCGAACTGCAGCGCAGCATCGACATCTCCACCACGCCGGCGACGCAGTTAATGGTCATCCGGGTGCAAGACCATAACGCGGAACGGGCACGCGTAATCGCCAATACCATCACTGATGTCTTGTTGAGTCAGGTTCCCATCAGCACTACCGAAGGCCTTCCGCCGACCAACCGCCTCACGGTGTTGGAACCGGCCACGACGGGCAGTCCGGTGGATCAGGAGATTGAGATGCGCACTCTGTTCATTGGCGCATCCGGAGTGCTGCTGAGTGTGTTCGTCATCTTCCTGTTCGAAACCCTCGACACACGGCTGAGAGAGCCCGAAGAGCTGGAACAAGCCCTCGGCGTTCCGGTGCTGATCGCGATGGATAAGCAGGGGGGAGCCGAAAAGAGCCACGGTGTGGCGGTCATTGATACGCCGCGCTCCTCGGCTGCGCGCAGTTATCATCTGCTCAATGCCAAGCTGGCGGCGCTCAATGATGGACAGCCGCTGCCTTCCCTCATGATTCTGGGCGTGGAAAAGGGGAGTGCTACCGAAACCGCGCTCAACTGCGCCGCGGTCTTCGGTCAGCGTGGGCGGCAGACGGTCATTCTGGAATTGGATGAGATTCCCGCAGTGTCGCCGGTCTCCACTGAGCAAACTCAGCCGCCAGTCACGGAATTGACGGAAGACGTGTATGAATTGGTGCCACTGCACCGGCTGCCCAATGTGATGCACCTGAAGGTTGTCTCGCCCTCGACCGATCTGCTGCCGTTGTTGACCGCCGCTGGATCGAACAACCTGATCAAGCATCTCGAAGGGGAAGGCTACACGGTTTTGGTCACAACCACATGGGCCCAGTCGAAGGTTGCCAGCCTGCTGACTGCTCCCCATGTCAACGGAATTGTCGTCGCGGCCATCGCCCGGGCCAGCTCGCGCAGTGTCCTACGCAGCATCAATGAGGACTTCCACTCGGTGGGCGCGCACGTCGTGGGCAGCATCTGGCTGCCGCGCTCCCGCAGTGACGTCTCCATCGCCAGCTTGCTCCAACCGCAAACTGCGGAGGGCCGGCGACTTGCAGCCAATCGAGCCTAGCGTGCTGGAGCTTAAAGGCGTGAACAGTGTTCTGTCGAGTTCAGCGCAAGCGCAGCGAAGCGTCCCGGCGCGAAAGGGAAGCCGCTAATGCACGCGCGTTTCCGCGATGCCTTTGGGCGCTTCCAGGCTGTCGGAATAACCTATTGTGTCCTGCGCGACGGTGATCAGTTGGAGCGCTTTGCCGACGGCGGGGAAATTGACCTGCTCGTGCAAGCGGATCAAGTGACGGTTCTCGAACGTGAACTGGTGCAGTTGGGTTACATGCCGCTCCAGCGCTGGGGAGACTATCCGCACCACCAGTTTATTCTCGACGATGCCGGCAGCAATTCAGTGCTGAAGCTCGACGTGGTTACGGCGGTGTGGTTCGGCGCTTCGGTCAAGTATCTGCGGACGGATTTGGCGGCGCAGTGGCTGAAACGCCGCCGCGCTCTCGGCGACATCTATGTGCTTGCGCCCGAAGATGAGGTTATCCTCCTGCTGCTGCACTGTGTGATCGACAAGCGCGAGTTTCGCCCGCTGCGTCAGCAGCGTCTGCAATCCCTGCGCGCATCGGTTACCGATCCGCAGTCCGTGACCAACTTGCTCCGCACGTATTGGCAAGCTGGCGCAAGTTGGGAACAGATTGCTGCTCACATTGACCGTGGTGACTGGGCGGGACTGCTCAAGCAGCGCCCGGCGGTAATCGCGCATCTGCGCCGCGGCGACACCCTCACCTCAATGATGCGCCACGTTCGTCAGCGCGTGCTCCGCAAGGTGGGGCGCTGGGCAAGCAAACTGCGCTTCCAACTGCTCCTGCCGCTACTTTCCGCCGAAAAGCAGGCGCACGCTCGGCGTGAATTCGGTATGCGCTGGAACAGCCGGGTACCAACCGCGCTGGGGAATGACCGGGGGACGTTGTGAGCGCTGTCAAACCGTTAAAAGTCGCCTACATGATGTCCCGCTTCCCCAAGCTGACCGAGACCAACTGAGGTGATGCACCCGGAAGCGGTCCCACTGGTCGAGCGCGCTCATTTTCAGCCGTTCTTCTCCGGGGCGATCGCGCGCGCTAACCTGCGCTTTTTGGGGCGCAAGCCGCTGGTCTACGTGCGAACCTTGTGGGATGTGCTGCGCCACACCTTCGGCAGCGTTCGATTTTTCGTTGGCGCGGTTGGGATTTTCCCGAAGAGCGTGTACTTCGCCCAGATGATGACGGAGGCGGGCATCGATCATATCCATGCGCATTTCGCCAGTCATCCCGCGGCAGCCGCTTTCGTCATTCATCGCCTGACGGGCATTCCCTACAGTTTCACGGCGCATGGTTCTGACCTGCACCGGGATCGGCACATGCTGCGCGAGAAGACCGCCGAAGCGGCCTTTGTCGTCGCCATTTCGAATTTCAACCGCGAGATCATTGTGCGCGAGTCCGGCGAAGCAGCGCGACCGCGCGTGCTGATCGTTCACTGCGGCGTCGACACGAGCGTGTTTCAGCCACAAGCCGAGGCGAAACCTGCCGCCGATGGGTTTAATATCCTGTGTATCGGGACGCTGCACGAAGTCAAAGGGCAAACGCATCTGATCGAAGCGTGCCGCCTGCTGAAGGAACGCGGCGTACCGTTCATCTGCCATTTTGTCGGCGACGGCCCCGACCGACCCATGCTGACCGAACAGGTCGAGCGCGCAGGCTTGCAGCAGCAGGTTTGCTTTCATGGCCGCCTCGCGCGTCAAGATGTGGTCAAGCAGGTGCAGCAGGCGCAGGTGGTCGTCGCGCCGAGCGTTCCCAGTCGTGATGGCCGTCGTGAAGGGATTCCGGTCGTGCTGATTGAAGCGATGAGCAGCGGTCGCCCCGTCGTCGCCAGCCGCCTGTCGGGGATTCCCGAGCTGGTGGACGATCAGGTCAACGGTCTGCTGACTGAGCCGGGTGACGCGGCGGCACTGGCCTATGCCTTGCAGCAGCTATCCACGGATCTGGCCTTGCGTCAGCGTCTGGGTCAAGCTGGCCGGGAGAAGGTCGCGTCTGAGTTCGACCTGACGACCAATGCAGCGCGATTGATCCGCTGTTTTGGGGGAGAAACCGAATGATAGTCAGCATCGTGTTCTGGGCGTGTCTCGTGCTCCTCGGTTACACGCTGGTGCTCTTTCCTGTGCTCCTGCTGCTGCGCCGTCTCCTCAGTCCGCGACCATACCGGGCGGCGGATATTACGCCGTCGGTGAGTGTGGTGATCGCGGCCTATAACGAAGTCGACAGCATCGGCGCGAAGCTGGATAACATGCTGGCGCTGACTTACCCGAAAGACTGTCTGGAGATTATCGTTGCCTCGGATGGCTCGGATGATGGCACCGACGACGTGGTGCGCCGCTACCTTGATCACGGCGTCCGCTTGTTGTCGCTGCCGCGGCAGGGAAAAGCCGGAGCGCTCAATGCCGCCGTCAGCGAAGCCCACGGGGAAATTCTCGTGTTTTCGGACGCGAACAGCATGTATGGCAGCACGGCGATTCAGGCGCTTGTGCGTCCGTTCGCGGACCCGGAGGTCGGTGGCGTCGCGGGTAATCAACGCTACCTCGACCAGGAGGCGGGCAGCGCCGATAACGCGGGCGAGCGGGGCTACTGGCAGCTCGACCGCCTGCTGAAACGCCTGCAAAGCGACTCGGGGAACACGATTTCGGCCACGGGCGCGATCTACGCCATTCGCAAGTCGCTGTTTCTCCCGGTTCCGCCCGGCGTCACCGACGACTTTGTTACCTCCACGCGCGTCATTGCCGCAGGCTATCGGCTGGTGTTTGCGGCAGATGCGGTGGCCTACGAACCCGTCGCCAGTTCGAGCGACCGCGAGTTCGGGCGCAAAGTGCGCATTATGACGCGCGGACTGCGCGCCGTGCTGACCATGCGCGAACTGCTCAACCCGTTCCGCTTTGGGTTCTATGCGGTGCAGTTGTTCACGCATAAGGTGCTGCGGCGGGTGATTGTGCTACCGCTCCTGCTGCTGTTTGTCTCGTCGTTGTTTCTCTGGCAGGAGAACGTGTTCTACCTGTTCATACTGGCTCTGCAGATCGCTTTTTACGGCTGTGCGCTCCTTGGATTCATGTTTCGGAGTTCTCGGTTGGGACAGTTGAAACCCTTAGCCATCCCGTACTTCATCTGCATGGTCTACGCCGCCGCGCTGGTCGCCATCTTCAATACTGTCAGCGGTCGGCGGATCGACCGCTGGAATCCGCAGCGCCAATCATGAGTCAGGTTGGCGTTTGGTCTTGGGGCGAACGGGTGGCCAGGCGGCGCAGCGTGCGTACGCCGGAAGCCGCAAAACTGAATCGACTTGCTCAAACTAGGGGGCATGACGGAACGAACCCATGCGCACGCTAACGAAACTTCCGTTCCATAACTTACATCTCATCGCCGGATTCGGTTTCATCCTGCTGAGCTTTTTTCTGGTATTTGGCCTGCGTGACATTGACCCGCCGCTGATCTTCGGGCTGCTGGTGCTCCTGCTGCTGGCGGTCATTATGTCGGCGCGTCCGGAGTTCACGACGACGCTCATTTTGTTCGCGTTGTACGCCAATCTGGGGGTCATTGCGAAACGAAACGGCATCCCGGATGTGGTGGCGACCAGCTTATTTGCGGCGCTGGCGTTTCCGACGCTGATCTATGTCGTGGTGTACGGGCAGAAGGTGATCGTCAACTTTGCGTCCATGTTGATGGTGCTCTATTTCGCCGTGATTCTGGTGTCGGCGGCGCTGTCAAACGATGTCATGGACTCCACCGATCGGCTGATCGCCTTTGCCGCGGAGGGGTTGATCCTGTTCGTACTGGTGACGAATTCCGTGCGCACGCCGTCAATCTTGCGCGGCGCGCTCTGGGCGCTGGTGCTGGCGGGCGTGCTGATGGGCAGTCTGTCCTTGTATCAGGAGATCACCGGGTCGTATGACAACGATTTCGGCGGGTGGGCTGAGGTCAAAGAGTCCGAAATTCGCGTCGAAGGCGAGACGCTCATCGACGCTGGTGAGACCCGGCAGCGTCTGTCCGGCCCTATCGGCTCGAAGAACCGGTATGCGCAGATTATGGTGGTCCTGGTGCCGCTGGCGCTGGGGTTGATGTGGGCCGAGCGCCGCCGTCTGTATCGGGTGGCCGCCGCCGTCTCGATCATCCCCATTGTCGGGGGGCGCTGCTCACGTTCTCGCGCGGTGCCGGCATCTCGCTCGTTGTGATGCTGCTGGCGCTGGTCGTGCTGCGCATCGTCAAGCCGCTGCATCTGCTGCTCGTCGCCGGTTTGCTAGTGGTGGTTGTGTTCGTCTTCGTGCCGGATTACGTCTATCGCATTTCGACCGTGTCCGAGCTGACCCAACTAACCTCCGGCGATGTGACTGAGGTCGAAGGGTCCCTGCGCGGGCGCGCGACCGTGAATCTCGCGGCGATTCAGATCTTCGTCGATCACCCGCTTCTCGGCGTTGGACCCGGCCAGACGGCGCTGCACACGCGCGCCATCGGCAACGAGATCGGACTGCGCGTCCTGACCACAGATCGCCGCGCGCATAACATGTATCTAGAGGAACTGGCGGACACGGGCGTCGTAGGGTTTGCGGTGTTTATGGGGATTGTCGCCTACCTCCTCCGGCGGTTGTGGCAGATTGCTAAACAGGCACAGCGCGCGCACTCTACGGACATTTACTATACGACGATGGGGCTGCTGCTGGCCATCATCGTTTATCTGACGACCGCCGTCTTCCTGCACCTGTCCTATGTACGTTATTACTGGCTCTTGATTGCGCTTGCGAGCGCAGCGGTGGAGATTTATGGACGACACACAAGCACTGAGCAGCTCACCAGCGGGTGAAACCGGCCCACGAAATGCCGTTCGCCGCCAGATTCGCGGATCGAGTCTGCTGCTGCTCGGCAAGTTCATCTCAATTGGGGTGAATTTTGTCATCCAGATTTTGATTGTGCGCTACTTAAGTAAAGCGGAGTACGGCGCATTTGCCTACGCGCTGTCCATCGTTTCGGTCGGTGAAACGGTCGTCACGCTGGGGTTGGATCGCGCTATCACGCGCTACGTACCCATCTATCACGAGCGCGGCGATTATGCGAAGATGCTCGGCACACTGGTCATGGTGTTGAGCACGATCCTGTCACTGGGGCTGGCCGTTGTGCTGGCCGTCGTCGGCATGCAGGCCATCGCCGACAATCTGGTGACCGCGGCGCAAGCGAGCAGCGGGGTGGGGCTGGCGTCGGTGTACTTTGGGACACTGGTAGCCGAACCGCTCATTCAGGATTATCGTCTCGTCAGCTTGCTGCTGGCCATTCTGATCGTCCTGTCGCCGCTGCAGGCGCTCGACAATATTTTCAACGGCATGTTTGCCGTGTTTTCGCGTCCGAGCGCGATCTTCTTCCAGAAATACGTGCTCGGCCCGGCCTTGCGCGTGATCACCGTGGCGCTGCTGGTCTTCGGTCAAAGCAACACCGTGTTTTTAGCGGTGGGGTACACGCTGTCGGGGCTGGTGGGCATCCTGATCTTTGGCGTTGTCCTGTATCGGGTCATGCGGACGCAGCGCATTTTCCAGCTCGTGCCGCTGCGCTCCATTCAAATCCCCTTCCGCGAAGTGTTGGCGTTTACGGTGCCGCTGTTGGCATCGGATCTCGTCTATGTGGTGATGAACGCGTTTGACGCGGTGCTGCTCGGGCAGTTTCACGGGACGGAAAGCGTCGCGGCACTGCGGGCGGTCCAGCCGACGGCCCGCTTCAATCAGGTCATTCTGACCAGTTTCGCGCTGTTGTTCACACCCGCGGCGGCGCGCATGTTCGCGCGGGGTGACACGGAACGCATCAATGATTTGTACTGGAAGAATGCCGTCTGGATCGCCGTGCTGTCCTTCCCGATCTTCGCGCTCACGTTCTCACTCGCCCAACCGCTGACGCTCATGCTGTACGAGGAACGCTATGCCCAGTCCGCGATCATCATGGCGCTGCTCTCGTTTGGCTACTACTTCAACTCGGCGACCGGACAGAACGGCCTGACGCTCAAGGTCACGGGGCGGCTGCGGTACATCGTCACCGTTGACATCTTCGCGGCGGTGTTGAACCTCGCGGTGAACCTGTGGACGATCCCGCGCTATGGTGCCCTCGGCGCGGCTGTGGGCACGACGGTGACGCTCGTCATCTTCAATCTACTCAAGCAGGCTGGACTGATGCGGGGCACGGGCGTGCGCGCATTCGACCGTCGTTACCTGCGCGCCTACCTCGTGATTGCGCTGGCCGCTGGCGGACTGCTCGTCGTTCAATCGCTGCTGGCCGTGCCCATCTGGGTCGGCGTGCTGCTGGCTATGGTGGCTTCCGTGCTCGTGGTGCGCCTGAACCGGGACATTCTGGATGTCAAAGAGACGTTTCCCGAGTTGACACGGATTCCGCTTGTGCGGCTGCTGTGGAGATAACCGAGATGCTTGAAGTCGCATTGGCGGCGCCCTACGTGCCCGGAACCAATATCAAAGGGGAAGTGGCGGGCGCAAACTGGGTGTTTTTGCTCCCCTCGCTGGAAATGACCCGCATTCTGTGCTTGGGCGTGCCGAGCAGCGCGGCCCTGCGCACGCTCGCCAAGCTCGCTCCGGTCGAGGTCATCGTCCCCGGCAAGGAGCAGCGCGTCGATCAGGGGCTGTCCAACGTGACGTACACGTTGGTCGCCGGGTATGTGAGCGTGGTGCTGCCAGAACGGCACGCCGATCTCCTCTATCTGGCGGATGCCTCGGCAGTGCGCTTGTTCTGCCAGAATCCGCAGGTGCAGCGGCACTGGTTACAGGCGCTCCAACCACGCGGCGTGGTCTATCTCGAAAGTACCGGGATCATCGATTATCTGCAGTGCCTTGCGCCGCTGAAGTCACGCTTTGAAGCGCAGTCGGTATTTTGGCTCACCCCGTTGGGGGGGGAAGCGCATACCGCCGTGGCCGCCGCGGACAGCGCGACGCGCGAGTATTTTCTGCGCCTGAGCCTGCATAGCCCGAGCGTTCAGCCGCAGATGCTGCGTCAGGTCAAGCGGCGGTTGTTCCCCAAGCAGGAACGGGGCAGCATCCGCGAGGCAGCGGTGTCCGCCGAACCGTCGCTGGTGCAGACCGAACGTACCGCGCGCAAGGTCAGCGGCTTCCTGTTTCAATCGGCGGATCGCATTGAGCGGTCGCTGCTGCGGCAGATGCCCAGTGTGCGCCGCTACGGCGTGCTGCTGGGACAACCCGGCACCGCGCTCAAGGATGAGCCACCGCGGTTCTTGCAGGAGCTCGCGCGATCCGCCGGGATCGACATCGGCGCGTACCGCTGGGGCTTTTCGGGGCGCGGCGAGTACAGCTCGCGTAAGCTGCTCTATTACCTGTTCCCGCCCGGACAGGCGACGCCCGAATTCGTCGTCAAGATGGTGCGTGATTCGGGCTTCAATCCGCGGCTGGAAAACGAGCAGCGAGCGCTGTCGCTGCTGGCTGAACGGCATCTGAACGACAACGACGCTTTGCCCCGCGTCGCCTTCTGGGGTTATCACGCGGACTTGGTGCTGGTCGCCGAGACGTATGTCCCCGGCGTGCCCTTTCGCCAGCGGCACGCACTGGCGCCTGATTCACCCTATGTGCGCGGCGCGCTCGATTGGCTCATCGATCTCGGTGGGCAGACGGCGCAGCCCGCGGCGACCAGCGCTGCTGATGCGCTCAATCAACTGCTGGCGCGCTACGTGGAGATCTACCAGCCCGCGGCGTCGGAAAGCGAGTTCTTGGCGCAGCAGATCGCGACGATCCGGCAGTGTCAACGGGATCTGCCGACCGTCTTCCAGCATGGCGACCCGGGAATCTGGAATGTGCTGACGCGGGATGACGGTGGCATCGCCTTCCTCGATTGGGAAGCCGCGGAAGCTCAGGGACTGCCGCTGTGGGATCTGTTCTATTTCCTGCGCTCTTATTGCGCGGAAGTGGCGCGCGCCGAGCAGATCTACGACCGCATGGACGCCTTTTCGGCGATCTTTCTCGGATCGCCCACACTCCGTCCGTTCATCGTCGACGCGGTGCGGCGCTATCTCGAGCGGGTCGGCCTCCCCGCCGCGACGGTTGAGCCGCTGTTCTTCACCTGCTGGATGCATCGGGCGCTGAAGGAAGCCACCTTGCTCGACGCGCGCAAGGTCGACCGGGGCCATTATGTGAATATTCTGCGCTTATGCCTTGAGCAGCGGGATGCGCCGCTGCTGCGTCAACTTTTTAGTGGTTTGTAACGCGAGATGCGGTTGAATTTGGAGGGGCGCTTGCTTCCACGGTTCTTCAATCTGTTCGCTACTCTGATCTGCTTGCTGTGTATGAGCTGCGACGTCGCTCACCCAATCGAGGCGGTGTCGGCTGCAGTGCCCACACTGACGATGGCTACACTGCAGCCGGGCACATCGCGCGGTTACCTGACGACACCGCAGGAATTGCGCACGATCGCGCAAAAGGCGGCCCAGAATATCGAGCCTTACCGCAGCGCCGTGGATGAAGTGCTGGCGTGGGCGGCCCGCGATTGGGACTTTTCCCTTGACGAGCACGAAGGCTGTGACTCGTCCGAAAACCCAGCGTGGATCGACCGGAATCGCGGCGCAGGGATTGTTTACGCCAAGGCGCTGGCTTATCACCTGACTAATAACGCGGCGTATGCCGAGGAAACAGTCGAGATTCTCCAGCGGGTCATGACGTCGGTCATGACTATCGGCCTGCGTCAGCCTCAATGCCAGTTGAACTTTGGTTGGGGAACGCCCGAGTTTGTGGCCGCGGCGGATCTGATTGAGGCTTACTGGCTCGACCGCGAATGCACCGGGCCGCTCTCGACCATTTATGGAGACGACCAGATGGGGGCGGGCATTTGTAAGCGCTTATTTCAGAATTGGCTGGTCAAAAATCCGTATTATGTGACGTCGTATGCCGCCATCAGCAGTCAGAGCAACTGGGGTGCCGCCGCGACCAACGCCACCGCCTATGTGGCTGACTACCTGTGGGATCGCCCCGAAGTGCGGTTGATTCACCGCGTGCCGCAGCTTGTGAACGAAGGCGCCAACTTTGCGTTTTCTCCGGCGGAAGCATACCGGTTTGCGCGGCAGCTCGCGCTTGACCGCTTGAATGGCTACGGCGTCGAATATACCAGCAACTCTTCCTGCGACTATCTGGCAGGGGAGCAGCAGTCGGGGGAGTTGCCTGCGGTGAAGTCGCAGATCACCGAAAACGGCATCATCCCTGAAGATGCCCGCCGCGAACAGTTCTGTAACATAGCTGTCTACAACGGTGAATACCAGAACTATCCACAGATTCACCTGAACAACACGATTCAGCAGTGTGAGTTGCTGTATCGCCGCGGCGATCGGTCGTGCTATGACAACGTCGCCGTCCAAGCCATTTCGGATTACACGTTTGTTGGGCCGGATGGCCTGACCCGAACCACCGACCTGCACGCCTTCCGCGGTTCCATCGAGCGGGCGATCAACGCCATCATCATCGACGCGGAAACGGAATGGCGGCATGATGCGGCGCTGGAGGTCGCGTATCGTTACTACCTGCTGAATCATCGACTGGAGGGCGTCGAACGGTGGTTTGCCGAACTCACGCGTCCCAGCGGCTGCAGTCAGGGCGTGTGCTTTGGCACGCTGACTCACGGATTCGCGGTGGGCGAATTCCCGACGCCGCCCCCCATTACGGCACCACCGAGTGACTAGCTGTGATGATGGCTTTTGAGGAGAGCACGTTGGCGACAACGGATCAAGCACGTACTACGAGTGTCGATTTTGATCTGCATCACCTGATCGGGATTCGTCTGCTCAATCCCACGCCGGGTGATGTGCGCGCAGTGGCGCAGCAACTGGGGATTGAGCAGTCGTCCCTCCAGCGCGAACCGGACATCCTGATCCGGTTTGTGGCGAAGTTTCCGTCTAACTCGGCTCTCAACCGTCTCGGCTTGCATGAAGCGGGTTACTCCCAGGATGCCTTCTTTGTGCTGCAAACCAAGCACAAAGCGCCGACGAAAGTTCACATTGAATTCAACCAGATTGGCCAGCAGGTGGAAATCGTCTGTGAAAGCGGGTTGGCCGCTGTGCCGCTGCTGATCGCTGTGCTGAATATGACCGCCATCACGCGCGGCATTCTACCGCTGCACGCGGCGGCGTTCCGCTACCAGGGGAGCGACTATCTGGTGACCGGATGGTCGAAGGGGGGCAAGACGGAGACCTTGCTCACCTTCACAAGTCAGGGCGCGGAATACATTGGAGATGAATGGATTTACATTGATACCGCCACTGAACGGTTGTATGGCGTGCCGGAACCGATTCGCGTGTGGGATTGGCACTTGCAGCAGCTTCCCACTCTGCGCAGGCGCATCGGTTGGCAGCGCCGCGCTCGACTGAGCGCACTGGGGGTCGCGCAGCGCGTGAGCAAGTTCCTCTTGCGGACGCTCGCGCGGTCATCCGGCGCGAAGCGCGGACTGCGCCAGATGGTGCGCCTGTTCAGTGAGCAGATGTACGTCGATGTGCCGCCGAAAACCTTAAGCGGTACCCCGACCACGCCTCGCGCGGGCACACTGGAGACCATCGTGTTCGTCTCGACGTGGGAGTCGCCGGAAGTGTGCGTGGAGGCGGTCGCGCCAGAAGAAGTCGCGCGCCGCATGGCTGCATCGCTGGCCTACGAACGCTTGCCGTTCATGGCCTACTATCACATGTACCGGTTTGCTTTCCCAGATCGGCGCAATCCCGTCGTTGACAACATCGAGGAACGTGAAACGGAAATGCTCACTCGGCTGTTTGCGGGCAAGCCGTGCTGCATCGTGAATCATCCTTACCCGGTGTCGTTTTCAGAACTTTTTGAAGCGTTGAAACAGTATGACCATGCTTGAATCTACCCAGACGGGACACCACGACGGGACGTCGGTCGAGACGCGGTTTCAGGCCACGGCGCGCCGCGCTGACTGGCGCTTTCTGCTGCCCGATCCCAATCTTAAAGACGTGGAGTACGTGGGTCACCTGCCCGACGATTTGCTCGCGGCGCTGCGGTTGTTGAGCCGGTCGCTCGAGATCGTGGACGCGCCCCGCACCGCGGATGCCCCGCGTCTCGCCAATGTGGTGGTACTCCATTCGCCGACCCGCGCTCAGGTGCGCACGGCGCTGGAGGTGGTCAAAGCAAACGGGGCTGTCTACTGTGAGCTGAAGCGTTCACGGCGCCGCCCGCTGAGCTTCCTGAAGTTGCAGACGGACGCGGTCTATGCTGAGCTGACTCAAGCCGGGTTCACGTCCATCCAGACGCACTGGCACTATCCATCCTTCAGCAACTGCACGCGGCTCGTTCAGCTCGCTGATCCCGCCGCGCTGGGTTACTGGCTCGCCAGTCGCAACCAGACTTGGCTGGCTCAACCAATGTGGCTGCGCTGGCTGACCGGAGCGCGTTTGCTTGAGCGTGTGCTGCCCTGTGTCAGTATTGTCGCCCAGCGAGGCGCACGATGAACACTGTGGTGGCGTTTCTACACGAAAATCAGGCGCGGTTGGGGTTGGAGCGTTACGGCGGGCTGGCGGGTATGCAGTCATTGATCCTGACGCCGAATTTTCGTGCCTCTCGGCATCTCATCTTTCTGTTGTTTCCGGAAGGTCAGCGCACGCCCGTGCTGGTAGCGAAAGTGCCGCGGGCGGCGGATGCTGGTTCCAGTTTGGAGCAGGAAGCGCGGAATCTGCAGGCGGTTCACGCCGCGACACCGGGCGGCATGGATTCGATTCCGCGCCTCGTCGCGTATGAAACGTACTGCGGCTATCCCCTGTTGATCGAGACGGCGATTGTCGGGCCGCTCATGAGCCCGGCGGCAGTGCGAGCCAACCGCGACGTAAACTGTGAATTGCTGTTGGAGTGGCTGGTCACACTGGAGCGCAGCACCGCCAGCACTGCCGACGCAGGGTGGTTCGAACGCCTGATCGAACACCCAATCAGTCAGCTTGCGCAGCTGCTGTCGCTGGATGCTGGCGAACAGCAGGCTTTAGAGCAAACGTATCAGCACACGCAGGCGCTGCGCAGCGCCAACTTTCCGCTGGTGTGCGAACACGGCGATTTGAGCCATCCGAATATCATCCTGCTGTCCGAGACGCGGGTCGGCGTGATCGACTGGGAACTGGCCGATCCACACGGGCTGCCAGCGTGTGATTGGTTCTTCTTTCTCAGCTATGTGGCGTCCGCGCTGGCGCAGGCGCGCACGCCGGACGAGCACCTCAAGGCGTTTGTAAGCGCATTTTTCGGCCAGACGGCGTGGGCGGGCGCGCTAATCCGGCGCTATACCCAGTCGATGGGGCTGGCGGATGATCTGCTGAAGCCATTATACGTCGCCTGCTGGGCGCGCTATACGGCGCACCTCCTCCTGCGACTCAGCGAGCAGCAGGTGGCGGCCGATGCGGACAGCGCTAAGTGGCTGCGCACCAACCGCTACTATCACTACTGGCGCTACACGCTCGAGCATCTGGATCAGTTGAGTTGGACGTAGAAAGGAGCGACGTATGAACATCCTCTACCTGACGGCGAACTTTCCCTACCCACTCACGAGCGGCTATCTTCGCCACTACTTTCTCATCCGGGAATTGGCGCAGCAGCATGAGATCACGCTGTTGTCGCTGGTGGGCGCGACCTTTGACGCCGCCAATATCGAGGCACTCACGCCCTATACCAAGCGCATCATGACCGTGACCTCGCAGACGCGCGGCGGGTCACGGCGGCGCAAAGCCATCAACCGGCTGCGCTCGGTGGTCAGTCAGGACAGCGCGATTGTGCAGATGCGCGGCATTGTTGAGCAGCTTTTACGCTCGGAGCGCTATGACGCGATCATCTTGAGCGGCAAGCAGACCTACTTTGCGGTGCGCGGGCTGCCCCTGCCGCCGCTCGTGGCGGATATGTGTGATGCCACCTCGATGAAGATTCGCGGGCACATGCGCTATGCCAGCCCGGTCAAGCGGCTGCTGCTGTGGTGGGATTGGCAGCAGATGCGCGGCATCGAAACGAAGATCATTCGGAGTGCCCAACATCTGTTGTTTGCTTCGGCGCGGGACTGCGATGTGATGATGGGCGGGTTAGCGCAGCCCGCCGCCGTCATCCCCAATGGCGTCGATCTTGACTACTGGAAACGCTCGACTTCCAGCCGGGACGCCCACACGATCATTTTCACCGGGGCGATGAACTACGCCCCGAACAGCGATGCGGCGCTGTACCTCATGCGTGACATTTTTCCACGCGTGCAGCAGGTGGTGCCGGATGCCAAATTGTTGATCGTCGGCCACAGCCCAACGCCTGAGGTGCTCCAGGCCGGGCAGCGCCCCGGGATTCAAGTCACGGGGTTCGTTGATGATATGCGGCCGTATCTGGAACAGGCGCGGGTGTTTGCCGCGCCGCTGCGCTTTGGCGCTGGCATTCAGAACAAACTGCTGGAAGCCATGGCGCTGGAACTGGCCGTGGTGGCGTCACCGCTTGCTGGGGAGGGGTTGCGCACGCGGAGCGGGGAGTCCCCGCCGCTGACCACCGCCGATTCTGCCGACGAGTTCGCGCGGGCCATTGTGCATGAATTGTGCACGCCAGCGTCCGTCGCGTCGAGCGAGCGTGAGTATGTGCAGCGCCATTTCTCGTGGCCGCGGGGCGCGGCACAGTTAAATGAAATCCTGCTGCAAATTGCAAAGTCGTGATGATTGTGAGGCGAATGTGACATGGTGAGTGTAGCTCTGATCGGACCCGACGGCGCCGGCAAGACGACGGTGAGCAAACAGTTGGAACACGCTTTCCCGATGCCCGTGAAATACGTCTACATGGGCATCAACCCGGACGCCAGCAACCATATGCTGCCCACAACCCGGTTGCTCATCCAAATGAAGCGGATGCTGGGGCGCTCCACGGCGAAAGGTGGCCCGCGCGACCCCAAGGACAGCCAGACCCGGCGGCGGGGCAAAGGCAAGCGTCTGCTGTATGGCCTCAAGACGGGGCTGTCGCTGACAAACCGCATTGCCGAAGAATGGTTTCGTCAGGGCTTGGCGTGGTATTACCAGCAGCGCGGCTATCTGGTGCTGTTTGACCGACATTACTTCTCGGACTACTACAGCTATGACGTGATGACCGCCGACCAACCGCGCGCGCTCTCACGGCGGATTCACGGTTTCATGCTGAACCGCGTGTATCCTAAACCGCACCTCGTCATTTACCTGGATGCGCCCGCCGAAGTCCTCTTTGCGCGTAAGGGCGAAGGGTCGGTGAGCCTGCTGGAAGAACGGCGCAAGGCGTACCTGCAGATGGCGTCCCTGGTGCCCGCGTTCCGCGTGGTCGATGCGACGCAGACGATTGACGAAGTCACGCAGGAAACACAGCGCATCATTCTGCAATACTGCCGGCAAAATGCCCCCGCGACGAAGGGACTGTCTGATGTCAGCCAAGCGTGAACCACGCGGGACGGTGCTGATAACCGACGCCGGACGCGGGAGCGCCATCGCGTTTATCCGTTCGCTGGGGCGCAGCGGTTGGCGCGTCGTCGCCACGGACTCGATTGCCAACAGCATCGGTTTTCGTTCGCGTTACGCCGCGCATCACGCCGTGTATCCGAACCCGGAACACGCTCCCGATGCGTTTGTGGCGTGGATGCTGGACATCGTGCGGGAGCAGCAGGTCGATCTCATCGTACCGATCACGGACACCGCCATCCTGCCGCTGTCCGCCGCGGCAGCCGCGTTTGCTGACATCTGCACCTTGGCGCTGCCAGATCCGGATGCCCTGCGCAAGGTCACCGATAAACAGCAAACGCTGGATCTGGCGGAGTCGCTGGGCATCCCAACGCCCAAGACGCGTCTGGTCACAACGGTTGAGGAAGCGTGTGACACAATCGCGTCGTTCGGCTTTCCGCTCGTGCTCAAACCACGCGCCTCGAAGCTCTATCACGCGAGCGAAGGCATCGAAGCGTACAGCGTCACCTATGCCAACACGCCGGAACAGTTAGTGCACGAGATGCGGCGCTTTGAAGGTCGCTGCGCGGTGCTGATTCAGCAGTACTGCGCGGGCGTCGGCTGCGGTGTCGAAGTTCTGGCGCACCGGGGGAAGCCGCTGTTCGTGTTTCAGCATCAACGTCTGCGCGAAGTCCCGCTGACCGGCGGCGCGAGCTCATTTCGGCAAAGTGTCCCGCTCGATCCCCAACTCTACGACTACACCACCCGCCTGATCCAGGCGCTGAACTGGACGGGGCTGGCGATGGTGGAGTTCAAAGTGGGCGCGCAGCGGACGACGCTCATGGAAATCAACGGGCGGGTGTGGGGATCGCTGCCGCTCGCCGTGCACAGCGGCGTTGATTTTCCGCGCCGCCTCGTCGAACTGCTGTTGGAAGGCAAGCCCGCAGACCAGAGCGCCGCCCGCCCACCGGAGACGA
Organism: Candidatus Flexifilum breve; assembly: GCF_016713355.1. Classification (NCBI taxonomy): domain Bacteria; kingdom Bacillati; phylum Chloroflexota; class Anaerolineae; order Aggregatilineales; family Candidatus Flexifilaceae; genus Candidatus Flexifilum; species Candidatus Flexifilum breve. Next base: position 1,606,984 of record NZ_JADJPI010000035.1, on the reverse strand, counting down.
GCTACCAACTCGGCGTGCGCTCCCGTAACTTGCAGCTCGACATGGTGTGGATCGCCGCGGTGCTGTCGGGGCGGCGGCGCTATCCGTTTATCCGCCAGCCCAAGCGGCGGGAAGCGGTCACCGCGCTGCTCGGCATCTTCAACCCGCGCAATCGCTTTGATATCTTGTCGCTGGAGGATCCCATGCCCGGCTTGGCCGAGCTTCCCAGAATCGTCCGCAATATGAGCAGCAAGCGCAAGCGGCTGCACGCCTAGGGGAGAGTCGTCGATGAACCGCATGCTCATGACAGCCACCCGCAGCCCTGCTTTGGCGGCGTTCGTCAGCCTGCTTGAACACATTCGCCCCGCTGTCAGCACGCGCTTTCATGTGCTTACGTATCATCGGGTCGACGAAGTGCACGCGCACCCCGAGCGCAGTCCGGCATTGTTGAGCGCGACGCCCGCTGAGTTTGAGCAGCAGATGCGCTATCTATCGGCGTGCTGCCAAGTTATTTCGAGCGCTGATTTAGTCCAAATCGTGGAAGCCGGGCGGCCACTGCCGCCGCGCACCGTGCTGATCACATTTGATGATGCTTATACCTGTTTTGCCGAACACGCTTTTCCAATTATGCAGCGGTATGGACTGCCGGTGACGCTGTTTGTGCCCACAGCGTTTCCTGATCAACCGGAGCGGATATTCTGGTGGGATCAGTTGTATCATGCTATCTTCACTACGCGTTGCCAATGTGTGCAAACGCCGGTTGGCGAGTTACAGTTAGAGCTGCCGGCGCAGCGCCGCCAAGCATTCAAAATGCTGCGCGAGTACGTGAAGTCGCAGCCACATGAGCGGGCGATGCAGTGGGTCAGCGAGTTGGTGACCGCACTTGATGTTGCGCCGCTGAATCAGGGGGCGGTTCTGAGTTGGGCGCAGCTGCGCGCCCTCGCCAAGGCCGGGGTGACGCTGTGTCCACATACCCGTACGCATCCGTTGCTCAACCGTATTTCTGCGGAGGCCGCGTGCGCGGAGGCAGTTGGTGCGCTGCGGGATCTGGAACTGCAGATCGGTTCTACGCTCCCGGTGATTGCCTATCCGGGCGGTGGAATCAGTGAAGCTGTCACGCAGGTGCTCCGGCAAGAGGGATTTGTGCTGGGCTACACTACCCAGCGCGGCAGTAATGATGTGCGTACGCTGGACAATCTGCAAATCCGTCGCATCAACATCGGGCGTTCGACCTCACTCACGGCGCTGCGCGCACAGTTACTGTGAGCCGGGCACGCGCAGCACTTAGCTGGTTTGAAACATCTTAGTCATTGACATTACAGACGAAAAATTAGGAGATGAGATTGTGTCGAAAATCCGCATCATGTTCAAACTCTTGTGCCTTGCGCTGCTGTTGGGCATCTCGCTAACGGTCGTCCCCGTCGCGCTGCTGCAGGCCGATGAGCCGCCGTTCACTGATTACCAGATTTACTTCTCAGAGAGCAATGCGGAGGCCAGCCCGTTTGACCGTTCCGCCCGCGGCGCGTCGCGGTTCGCCGGGTTTTTGCAGCAGCTCGGCGCGGATATTCGCATTCTGGACTGGCGGCAAGACGTCCCGGCGGACGCCGATCTCGTGGTCATCTTAGGGCCGCAGCGTGATCTGGCGGCGGATCAGATTGCGCGCTTGTGGCACTATCTGATCAATGGGGGCAGCCTACTGCTGGTGCTCGATCCGCTGGAGATCACCACCGATCAGGGCACTCAGATCATCGATGCGACCCGGTCGCTCGGGGCGACGCGCGGCTTGTCCCAATTGCTGTGGGCTGATTTCGGTATTCGTGGTCGCGACGATTTGCTGCTGCTCCATGCGGATGCCCGCGCCGCCGCGGTCGGAGCTGACGCCCCGTTGAATCTCGCCCAGACGCTGAGTTTGGTGAGCGATTTTACGACGACCAATCTGAATCACGACACGCCGATCACCGCCGGGGTCGATTCCTCACTGGCATTCTTCGGCGCCCGGTCGGTCGAGTTCGATGCGACAATTCAACCGTATGAAACCGTGCCGCTGGTGTTCGCTGCCGAAGGCTATTACGGCGAGAGTGGTTATGCCAGTTTTCTGGCCGATGGTCTCGCAGAGTTCGACGAAGCTGCGGATTTTGAGTCTGAGGCACTGGCGCTGGCGGTTGCGTTCCTGAACCCGACTTCAAGCACACGGTTGATCGTGATTGGGGATCGCGACTTTGCCACCAATGGTGGTGGCTTCCAGTCGACGCCCATGACCAGCGCCGATTTCACGTATGTTTCCAACATCCAATTCCTTATCAACTCGGTCGCGTGGCTGCTCGACAGCGAAGCGCCCGTCACCATCCCGGACATCGCCGCGGCGTCCGCCACGCCCGAGTCGACGGAGACGGCACCGGGGAAGCGGCACAGCTCGCTGAGCAGTGGATTCGCTCGTGTTCAGTAGAGGATGTGAACAGTGAACATGGTGAAGCAACGCTTTTTGCTGTTGATACTCGGAATCAGCATACTGTCAACAGCGCTCGTCATTCGAGCACAGGACGACCTGTTCATTGTTTTCATTGAAGGACGAGATCTCGGGGCCGCCGCCACGTCGGATGTTGGCCCCGATGGCACGAGTCTGTTCATGGAAATGCTGGTAGCCCGCGGCGCACAGGTGGCGCGGATCACGCCGGATGAGGCGATCCCGGTCGACGCCGACGCTGCCGTCCTGATTCGTCCCACCCGGCGGCTGCAGGTGCCGCATGTCGCGCGCCTGTGGACGTTTCTCCGCAGCGGCGGGCGGCTGCTGCTCGCGGTCGATCCTGAGAACTACCATTTGGACTCGACCAATGCCCGTCCCGGGTTAGAGCGCAGTCGGTTGTCTGCCTTACTCGCGCAAGACTATGGCCTGCTCATTCAAGAGTCCTTTCTCGCCAAGGACTATTTCTCAACTGAGACGATTCAGAACCTGTACACCAACTATTTGCTGGCGCAGGCTGAACCTAACGGTCACCCTGTGACTGAAACGCTCCAGCACTACAATCTGCCCATCTGGATCTGGGGGGCACGCCATCTACAGGTCGAACCCGTGGGTCTCGGCAGCACCGCCATCCCATTGCTGTACACAGAAAATGCGTTTGGCGAGACCGATAGCACTATCTTTGCCGATGCCCGCGACGCGACCATCATCCCCACACCGCTCGAATTCAACCCGGCCGTCGATTACGCCGGACGGTTGACGATTGCGGCGCTGGGGCACAGCACCAGCAATGCATCCGAAGTTTTGTTTCTGAGCGATTCGGAACTGCTGCAGAACGGGTACGGTCTGATGACCGATGACGGTGTTCCGCGGTATCCGGGGAATTACGTCTTCGCCCAAGGTGTGGCGGAATGGCTGGTGGGTTTTCCCGCCGATGGGGGCCGCACGCTGCCCGAGGATTTCACCTGGCTCGCAGTTGATGGGAACGGGGATGATTGGTCTGATCAAGTCGCCCGCTACCCCGAAGCTGACGCCTCACTGCCGTCTGCGACTTACCGCATTGAGCAGTACCGCATGTTCCGCGATGATCAGTACCTGTACCTGCGCCTCGACATGAACGAGCCGCCGGGGGCGGTCGCGCGGGTGAACTTACGCTTTGACGTGGACAATGACGGACTGAATGATGTGCTGATTGCCGTTAACGCCGACGGATCGGCGCAACGAACCGCGGGCGAAGTTCGCAGTTTTTCGGACGCGCGTTTCGCGGTCGATGAGATCATCGAACTGCGCGTTCCGCTGCGGGTGCTGCCGAATCTGCAGCGCGTGCGCAGCATTTGCGCCGCCTTCACCATCGAAAACTCCACAGAGGAGCAAACGCCGTGTATCCGGGGCGAACTGCTGATTCGCCAAGCGACGACTGTCGCCCTGTTTGATGCCCGTCTGGCTGATGAAATTCTGGTCACCGCTTTCAGCTATGAACGCGCCAACCTGCGGCTTGAGCCCGGGCTGGAATTTCCGCGCATCACAGCGACCAGCAACGGCACGGTGTTTGCCGCCATCGGGCGTGACGCGGCGGGCGAATGGATACAGGTGCAGAACGCGCGCTTTGAAGGCTGGATCGCGCGGTTCCTGCTGGCGCCCAATGGCGACGTCATGCAGCTGCCAATCACTTACACCAATTAGCAGTGAGGTGACCCGATGAACGATTACGAGTTCCAGCGATGAAAACAGCGAGCGCCCTGCGGGGGATGTTCTGGAGTGCTATCGTCAGCGTCGGCCTGTGGGTCGGCGCTGAAGTGCCGCTCATGGGCGATCAGTTCACGCCGCCGCAGCAGTCGATCAGCATTTCCGCCGCCGTCGAAACCGATCCGGTTCCGAACACGGGCGACGCTGCCGACGATCCGGCGATCTGGGTGCATCCGTCTGACCCCGCGTTGAGCATCATTCTGGGTACGGACAAGAAAGGCGGTCTGGCCGTTTACGACCTGTCGGGTCAGGAACTGCAGTACCTTGAGGACGGGCGCATCAATAACGTCGATTTGCGCTATGACTTTCCCCTGGGTGATCGGCGTGAAGCGGTGGTCGCTGTCAGCGAGCGTTCGGATGATCTGCTGGTGTTCTACACGGTCGATGTAGAGACGCGCAGTTTGCTGCATGTGACCAGCCGCCCGATTGAGATCGGGATCGGCGAGGCTTACGGGTTGTGTATGTATCACAGCGTGCGCACCGACGAGTACTATGTCTTTGTCAACGATGAGGACGGGCTGGTCGAGCAGTGGCGCATATTTGATGATGGCACGGGGCAGGTGGATGCGGAATGGGTGCGCAGCTTCGCGGTCGGCTCCCAGACCGAAGGCTGCGTGGTCGACGATGAACGCGGCAGCCTCTACATTGCCGAAGAGGATGTCGGGATCTGGAAATATGCTGCGGAACCGGATGCCAGCGCAACGCGAACGCTGGTCGCGGCGGTGGATGAGGAGCAGTTGGTCGCCGACGTGGAAGGGCTGACAATCTATTATGCCGCGGGCGGGGGTGGCTACCTGATTGCATCGAGTCAGGGCAGCGACAGTTTTGTGGTCTACCAGCGGGACGGTGATAATGCCTATGTCGCCACCTTCGAGATCGCCGCGGGTGAAACTGTCGATAAAGTGACGAACACGGACGGCATCGATGTCGTCAATCTCGCGCTCGGTGAGGCTTTCCCCGGCGGTCTATTCGTAGCGCAGGATAGCGATGGAGCCGAGGATGGTCGGCAGAACTTCAAACTCGTCTCATGGGCGGTGATTGCAGAGGCCGCCGGACTGACTATCGACACAAGCTGGGAGCCGGGGCAGGCCGTAGTCATTGAAGACTAAAGTAGGTTCTCGAAAGAAATCCACGAACGGATGTAGGGGCGCACCTGCGTGTGCGCCCGAAACCGGGCAGACACAGAGGTCTGCCCCTACATTAAAACTTTCGAAAGACCACTTAAGCCAGTGTCCGAAATACGACAAAACAGGACAAGGTAGGCCAATCGCTACGTAGAATAATGTCTTTTTAGGGACAGCGGACGCAATAAATTGCGTCCCTACGAGAAAAGCATGGTTGTGTAGGGACGCGATTTATCGCGTCCGCAAACGCCCAAGACCGACAGGTAACCCGGTTTCACGGCATTCGACGCACTTATCGGCCTGCCTTGGCCTTTGGCTGACAAACGCTCATTGGCTTAGCCGCGACTGTCAATCCACAGGCACGACATTGTAATAATACGCAGTCGTTGTGCGGTCACTGGCGAGAACGACGATGCCCGTTGCGCTGGTGACCGTCTGCTTGGTTGAAGTTACGTTGTTGAGGCGAGTGGCATTCGGGTAACGGAGGATCGGCGTTCCCAGCCCCGCGGCAAAGGCGATTTCGTCAAGGGAAGTCGCCTTGTAGTAGATGCCCCCTCCGGACTCTGGCGCAGTGGCGAACATGTAGAGGCGGCGATGGGCGTTGTCGATGAGGATGATGGCGCGCGTATGACCATCGTGATTGTAACCGAAGACATGCTGTGCCCACGTATTGGGCGCTTGGCGAACGTACAGCATTAACAGCGGATCGTTGCCGCGGGCGGACGTTTTGCCCGCCACATAGACGATGCCGTTTGCGTCGACTGCCAAATGTAAGTGATTATCCGCGGCCCGGAACCCGGCGGTGATGATTTCTTCGGTCCATTGATCGTCAGGCGCACCGTCGACGTGCACGGCAAAATGCATCGAGTCGCGTTCACGGTTGCTCCACGCAACCCCGATCTGCCCGCTAAAGGCGATGATAGCTGAAATGTCATTTAATGCGGTGGTGGAATCGACGGCGGGCAGTGGGTAGGTATCCGTCCACACGTGATCGTCGCCGTTCGTGCGGCGCACCATGACCTGACCGTGAAACACATAAGTGATCCACAACTGCCCGAGCGAGTCCTTCGCCAGGGTGATCGTTTGGGCGCTTCCCGGCGTCACCACCACTGGAAAGCCCGCATCGCGGGTGTATTGCTGGGTGAGTGGATCGTAGCTGTAGCGATAAAAAAAGCCGCGTTCGTCCAGCCGGGTGGTCCGTGGAATGTTGTCCGAAACGTGCGAGATGACGTAGAGTTTTTGAGTGGTTTCATCCCATAGACAATCGGAATGCACGCGGGCACGTTCATCCAACACGGTGCCCGTGTCTTCCCAGGTTTGCTCAGCCTCATTCAAACGGTAAATGTGATGCGACTGATCGGCGGCATTGAGCATGTCTGCCCACCAGACCCCGTCATTCCACCAGAGCGTGCTCTGAGCTTTGCCCTCCGTTGGAGAACTGTATCCAGCGTTCGCAAAACTGTGACTCCGGTACCCGATCACCGGGTCACTGCTCTGCGATTGCACCGCCGGCAGCGCGACCACGCCAAACCAGCCGCTGAGCAGGCTCAAGACTGCCAACAGGATCCACGGTACCTGCGACCGACGAGGTAAGTGCCGGAGGGCTGTCAGCGATTGGTTCAAACCGGTCTCCAAACTTCGTTCCAGAGGTGCGATGAGCTGCACCACCTATCGTATCATCAATCTGTGGTCGGATGATACCTCACTCGCTTCATGCCTGCGGGAGCATCGTCACATTTCCCGCACCAGCCGCATTTAGATTAGGTGTTCTATTAAATTCGTATGGAGACACATGACGTGGAAAGATCTGCTGTCGAGCGCAGCCCCGTGACCAGCACTGATTACGCCATTGAAGTCACCAATTTACGGAAATCCTTTGGGAAGGTGGAAGTCCTCAAAGGATTGAACTTGCAGGTAAAGCGGGGATCACTGCTGGCATTGTTGGGCCCCAACGGCGCTGGCAAGACGACCACCATCCGCATCTTGTCGACCCTCATCCGTCCGGATGCTGGCAGCGTGCGCGTCTTCGGGCACGATGTCGTGCATGCGGCAGATGCGGTGCGCCGCCGTGTCAGCCTGACCGGGCAGTTCGCCTCGGTCGATGACGACCTGACGGGCTTCGAGAATCTGGTGCTGGTCGCGCGGCTCCTGGGCTTCTCCTGGAAGCAGGCGCGCGCGCGTGCCACCGAACTGCTCAACGCCTTCGGGCTGGAAGACGCGACTGATCGGCTGGTGAAACACTATTCCGGTGGCATGCGCCGACGGTTGGATATTGCCGCCAGCATCGTGATCTCGCCGGATATCCTTTTTCTGGACGAACCCACCTCAGGTCTTGACCCGCGCAGCCGCCGCTATGTCTGGGATATTGTCCGCACGCTGCTCAACACGGGCACGACCGTCCTGCTGACGACGCAGTACCTCGAAGAAGCCGATCAACTGGCAGATCGCGTCGTCATCATCGATCACGGGACGGTGATCGCCGATGGTACGATTGGCGAACTTAAAGCATCGGTTGGGGCAGGGGCGCTGCATATCCGTCTGCGAGACCCGCAGCGGCGGCCTGAGGCCGAACAGATCGTCGCGCACAGCCTGAAGACTGCGGTGACGCTCGAAGTCGATCCGTCAGCGCTGTCGGCGCAAGTGACTGATCCCGAACTGGTGGCGCGTACGCTCAGCCATCTCTCCCGCGCTGGCATCATCGTGAATGACTTCTCACTGGGTCAGCCCAGCCTCGATGATGTGTTCCTGGCGCTGACAGGTCAGCCTGCGGAAGACCAAGAGACGATTCAGGAGGTGGCGTAATGGCAACGATTGATTTGCAGCAGGCGGCGATCCGGCCCGTCGATGAATCTGCTTTGCGATCGGCGCTGTCGGTGCAGGCGCGTCCACGCCGACCGCACGCGTTGTCGGCGTCGCTGACGCTGGCGTGGCGGGCTCTGCTCAAACTCCGGCACTCGCCCATGCAGTTGTTTGATGTGACCATGTTCCCCGTGATGATGACGCTCATGTTCACATTCTTGTTTGGTGGGGCTATCGCCGGGTCGGTGGCGGACTACGTGCAATTTCTCATTCCGGGCATCTCGGTGATGACGGTCGCCATGATCAGCATGTATACGGCCATGGGACTCAGCACGGATATTGCCAAAGGCATCTTTGACCGTTTCCGCTCGCTGTCGTTCTGGCGTCCCGCCGTGCTGGTCGGCGCGCTGCTCGGTGACGCGGTGCGCTACACATTGGCGGCGCTGGTCGTCTTCGTCCTGGGTTTCATCCTCGGGTTTCGTCCCGAAGGCGGCGTGATAGGGATGATCGCGGCGTTGGCGATCATGCTCGTTTTCGCGTTTAGCCTCTCGTGGATCTGGACGATGATCGGTTTGCTGATCCGTGCGCCGGAATCGGTCATGATGGTGACATCGATGGCGTCGTTCCCGCTCACCTTCGCCAGCAACATCTTCGTCGATCCGCAGACCATGCCCCAGTGGCTGCAGGTCGTCGTCGGGATCAACCCCGTCACCCATACGACGACCGCCGTGCGCGGTCTCATGCATGGGACAGCCAACCCCAACGACATTGTTGCGGCGTTCATTGCGTGCGCGGCGTTGATCGTCATCTTTGCCCCGCTGACTATGTATTTCTACAACACCAAGAACTCGCGTTAGCGCAGCGTTCCGGCGCACAGGCCGGATCCTAAACACGAGCACTGCCCACGATGAGTGCCTCTTTCTTGACAGAGAGAGGCACAATCAGCGGCGTCGAGTGTGCTGGTCACAGTCCTTGAGAAGACTTTCAATTTCTGGCTGGCCGCGGGTTGGATTTGTCCTGCGCTTACCCCTTCGTCGCGCCACCGGTTAAGCCGACGACATAGTAGCGCTGCAAGAGCAGAAAGATCACAACGCACGGCACAATTGTGACCATCAAACCCGCTTGCAGCGCGCCCCAATCGATCGCGCCGTAATAACCGCTGCGCACGCTCGTGAGCAGAATCGGCAGCGTGAAACTCGTCTCTTTGGTCATGAAGATCAGCGCGGCGAGGAATTCATTCCACGAGTTGAGGAACGCGTAGATGCCCACGGTGATGATTCCCGGACGCACGATATTCAGCATCACGCGGTAGAGCATGGTGAACGGCGTGCAGCCATCCAGCAGCGCCGCTTCTTCGATCTCGCGCGGCACGGTGTCGAACGAGTTGCGCATGATGAACACGCCGAACGGCAGTTGGAAGGTGATGTACACCAACGCCAAACCGAACAACGTATTTTGCAGTTTCAGCCCGGTCAGAATCAGAAACAGCGGGATCAGAATTGACTGAAATGGGATCATCAGCGTCATCAGAATCAGCACGAACATGAGGTTCTTGGCCGGGAAGCGGAAGCGCGAGAAACCATAGCCCGCCAAGGTACTCAGAATTGTCGAGCCGATCACCGTCATGATCGCCGTGCCGACACTGTTGCCGACGTAGTTCCACACTCCACGCCCGTAATCGTTCAGCTTGATGTAATTGCCGAAGTCGATCCGTGACGGCAGGAAGGTCGGTGGCGCGGCGGACGCTTCCGACGGCGGCTTGACCGAGCTGATCGCCGTCCACACGATGGGGAACAGGAACAGAAGCGCCAAAATGATGCAGACCGCGTAAATCACCCCACGCCAGAAGCTGAACTTTGGCCGCTGGGTGGTGGGATTGGGTTGCGCTACCGTAGCCATGCGGCCTCCTTAGTACGATGTTTCATCACGCAGCAGCCGGAGCTGAATGACGCTGAGGATCACCAACACCACGAGCAGCACAATCGACATTGACGCCCCGTAGCCGAGCTTGAAGTTGGTGAAGGAGTTCTTGTAAATCCAGTACACGACCGAAATCGTGGTATTTTGCGGGCCGCCCGCCGTCATGATGAAGAACTGGTCGAAGCCAAGGTACGAACCGATCACCGACAGAATCAGCGCCAGCGCGAAGGTGCGCCGCAGCAGCGGCATGGTGATGAAGCGCAGCCGCCCGAAGTAGCTCGCGCCATCGACGCGCGCCGCCTCATAGAGTTCCAACGGGATGGCCTGCATCCCGGTCAGCAGCAAAATCATGGTGAAGCCAACGGTCTTCCACACCACCGACATGATGATCGCCAGCATCGCGTAATTGGGATCGGCCAACCAGACAATCGGGCGGTCGATCAACCCTAAGCCTAAGAGAATCGCGTCGATGATGCCGACTCGGTCATGCAGCAGCCACACCCACAGCAGACTGCTCGTCCCCAAGCCGATGACGACGGGCAGGAAGTAGATCGTGCGGAAAATCCCTACGCCGTGCAGCGGCAAATTGACCAGCAGCGCCAGCACAAAGGCGAGGATGAAGATCACGGGCGTGACCAGCAGCGTGTAGCGGGTGGTGAACCACAGACTGTTCCAGAACTGGCGATCACCTGCCAGCGTCACATAGTTATCCAGACCGATGAATTCCGATTGACCAAGCAGCGGCCAATCATGCAGTGACATGTACACGGTCATGATCAGTGGGATGATGAAGAACACAACCGTGAAGGCCACCGCGGGCAGCACGAACAACAAGCCGATGCCGCGCTGACCAATTGCCCCGCCGGTAGTCTCCGTGCGGCGCGCTTTTACACTCGACTTTACAACGCTCACTGGGATCTACCTCGCCTTCTGTAGCATGCTGGAACTGCTCCCCAACGACCGCCTGCCGATTGTCGGCAGGCGGTCATATGGCCTAATTCAGAGTATTCTATTCGCTCGCGAGGATATCGGTGAAGCCTTGCTGCGCGGTCGCGACCGCACCGTCAATGTCGCCCTGGAAGATCGCCGTCTGAATCATGGACAGCCACGGGCCATTCGCATCATTGAACAACTGGTTGTACACGAAGCTGTACGGCGTCTTGCCGAGATTCATCGCTTCGGCGTTGGTGATCAGACGCGGGTCCTGCTGCGAATATTCGTTGTCGATCAGGTCGGCGCGCAGAGGCAGTTGACCACGAGCGGCGAACATCTCAAGCTGGATTTCTTCCGAGAGCACCCACTGGATGAATTCGAAGGCTTCCGCCGCGTGCTGCGAGCTCGACGTAATCGCAATCGAGTCCCCGCCCGCGAACGACGACGTGCCGCCATCCTGACCGGGCAGGAACGTCAGGCCGAAGTCAATTTCCGGGTGATCGTTCTTCAGCACGGAGATGGAGAACGCGCCGGAGCCCGCCATACCGATCTTGCCAGTCAGGAACGCATTGAGGAAGTCTGTGCCCGTGTCAGCCTGCGCGCTCGGCGGGATCAGGCCTTCATTCCACATCCGCTGGTAGAATTCCAGCGCCGCGCGCACTTCCGGCGAATCGACCGTCGCGCTCAGGCCGTCTTCCGACAGGACATCGCCACCGCTCGCCCAAATCAACGGCAGATACGTGAAGGCATTGCAGCCCGCGCACGCACCGCTGAAATAGTAGCCGTAGATGTCATCGCCCAACGCGGTGATCGCGACGGCGGCATCGTAAATTTCCTGCCACGTGGTCGGCGGCGCTTCGGGATCGAGGCCGGCCTGTTCGAACAAGCCCTTGTTGTACAGCAGCACAGAGCCTTCCGCGGCGAACGGCACCGCATAGCGACCGCCATCATATTCCCCGAGGTGGATGTGCGACGGGCTTAACTGGTCGGCATAGGGCAGGCTGTCGATAAAGTCGCCGATTTCCGTCAGGTTGCCCGCGCGGGCGAACGCCGGGACGTAGATCAGGTCGATGGGCAGCAGGTCCGGCGCTTCGCCACCCGCCGAGGCCACACCAACGCGCGTCACGAAGTCCGCCGCCGGGATGATCGTCAGTTCGATCTGGTTGGCATGGCTGCCGTTCCACATATCGACCAGCTCACGTAAGAAATCTTGGTTGCTGTCACGCGACCACATGGTGAGCGTGACACCGTCTTGTGCCGCCAGCGGCGCAATGCTGATCGCCAGCAGCGCCAACAGCACGACTACTAAGAGAGATCTGCGTTTCATTATGACTAACTCCTATTGTCAAAACCCATATTCTTCAGTCAACGGCGGTGCAACCCGCCGGCATGACTCACTCTAGATTTCCAGCGCCGCCTTGCATGCAGCGATGACGTCGTCGGCATACTTGCTCAGGCTGTCGTCGACGATGCCGACCGATGGAATGTGCCCGACGGTCACTTTGCCTGCGTGCTTATACGTGAAGCCACGTTCATGCACGCCCGTGCTGACCGCTCCCGGCGCGCCTTCTGCCAGATGCCCGAGCGCCCGCCCGTACTTCGCCAGAAGCTGCGGGAACTTGTAGCTCCGGTCAACGCCCAGCCAGCTCTGATTTACGGGGAGCACCGCCAACAATGCGTCATACCAGCCCTCACCCGCGACCAGCACATCGGGATGACGCTGATGCAGTTCGCCGACCAGTTGGCGGTAACCCTCGTACAGGTTGTGCCGCGGATCGTTGAACCAGCACGCCGACGTATCGAGGAATACGCCGCTCACGCCGTATTTCTGTACGATACCGCTCACTTGCTCCAGCAAATGCTGCCGGAAAACGGGTTCGCCGGGATTGAGAAACACCTGATCATCTTCACCGGAGCGATCCGTATCCCAATCCGGGCAGTTGACCAACGTGAGGTAGCTGCTCGTGCGGCTGCGGAACGCCGACCGTTCGTAGTCGGGGTACACCTGAATATTCGCGCCGTGCATGCCGAACATCGGCATGAGGCGCACGCCAAGACCGTTCGCCGTGTCGACCAGGCGCCGGAAGCCCGCCTCACCACCCAGCGCTGCCCCCGGCTGATAGTGCGGGTAGGCAAAGTAGTAGCGGCCCTCGAAGCCGGGCACATAGGCGAGGATATGCTTGCCGGGCACATGCTGCGCGACCGTCTTGAGCGTCTCCGCCATCTGATCAAACGTGTTGAAGACGTAGCCCGTCCAGTGTTGCCCGTGCAGATTGAGCACCAGCTTGATGTCGCGCATCCACCCCGGCACATCCGACCGCGTTTCCCACGACTGCAAATCATATGCCCCCTCCAAAAACGCGAGGTGCGCTGCGAAATCATCTTCGACCTCGGCGAGGCTGTTGGTCACGCGCAGCCGCAGCTCGCAGGTGCTGATCGTATTGCCCCAACGAATCGCGTCTTCTTCGAAGATCACTTCGACGACGGGTTTGCTGTCGGCATAGGGGGGCAAATGCGTATACAGCCGCTTGGCGCGCACTTCCGCGTCGCGCAGGCTGACGCATACCAGTGGCGAACCATCAATTTCGCCCGCGCACGCCCACGGCGTCAGCCATTCGCGCCACGGATAGTTCCACTTGACCGGAGCGGTCAACGTGGGAACGGCCGTGCGCCCGGCCGTGCTCGTCGGCTGCCACCAGCCCTGTGCAATTGCGGATTCGGGCAAGCCCCACAGCATCAGCTTGACGACCTTGATCGGCTCGGCATGCTGCGCCTGAATGCGCCACACGGTCGCGCCCGCATCCTCGCTGATCTGTACGCTGACGCTGCCGGGAGATCGCTGCTGCTGCCCGGCCCAGCTCAAGCCCGCGGCCTCGAGCCGCCGACCATCGGCGCTGACCGTCACCTGTGCCGAATCGAGCTGATACAGGTTGCTCACTGTGAAGATCTGCACGCCCCAGCGCACGCCCGGCAGACCGGGCACGTCGTACAGCGGGTCGCGCGGGTCAAAACTTAAATCGTAGATTTCCAAGACCATTTACTCCATAAGGTTTAATAGGTAAAGCGCTCACTAACGTCCGCTCTAGGTCATGGCTGCCCCGCAGGATTGCCGCACTACCAACGGACACGTCACCCGATGCAGTTCGGCGCTTTCCGTGCCTTCACTGATCGCCTTGAGCAGCAGATTACCGGCCAACCGCCCCATCTCCACCAGCGGCAGCGCGACCGTCGTCAAAGGTGGCCGTTGATGCGCGGCAAAGTTGCGGTTGTCAAAACCGATCAGGGCGACATCCTGCGGCACGCGAATACGCAGTTCGTGCAGCGCGCTTAACGCGCCGACGGCGATGCTGTCGCTCATACAGAACAGCGCATCCGGCGGATTAGGCAACCTCATGAGCTCGTGTGCCAACTCATAGCCGCTCGTTTCGTACCACTTCCCGACCCGCACCAGCGCATGATCGAAAACCACATCCGCGTTATGCAGCGCTTGCTGCACCCCGGCGAGCCGCTTTTGCGTCGCTTCGTAATGCGTCGGCCCATTGATGACGCCGATCCGCCGCCGTCCTAATGACAGCAGATGCTGCGTTCCGGTCACCGCACCGCCAAAATCGTCAGGTATAACACAGGGGACGGGCAGGTCGTACGTGTACTGGTAGAGGTACACGACCGGGAGATCGCCGAGCGCCAGCGCCGGAGCACCCCGCTGCCGAACGCGATAGCCGCTCAACACAATGATGCCATCCACTTTTTTGTCAAGCAGCACCTCGAGATGGGCGCGCTCGCGCGTCATGTCACCATAGCTGTTGCTGAGAATCACACTGAAGCCTTGCTCGCTCGCGACTTCTTCGACGCCGCGCATCATCGACATGGTAAATACGCCTTCGAGGTCGTCGGTGATCAGACCGAGCGTCGAGGTGCGGCTCATCTTTAAGCTGCGGGCGATGCGATTGGGGCGAAAATTCAGTTTTTGAGCCGCTGCTAATACACGCGCGCGGGTTTCTTCACTCACGTAGGGCGTGTTGTTCATGACCTTAGACACCGTCGCCGGGGAGACTCCGGCCAACTGCGCGACGTCATGGATCGTTACGGCTGCGGAAGAATTGCGTTTCATCACACACTATTCGGAAAACGATTTACTACGAGTTTAGGCAGGTGATTTCGCCTTGTCAAGTCACTTTAGCCAATTTGCCTAAAAATCGTTTTCCGAAAACTAACCAGCGCGTAGAGCGCGAAAACCATGTCCGCACGGGAAAGTGAGGCGACGCGGCGATGATCATGGCTGAGACCGTGCCAAAATCCCGCCGTTCGATCCCATTGCGAGATGGTCTCGCATCCAGACCTCCTATGTCCTCTCACGCCACACGTGAAAATGCCCTTATGACCAACTCGTTCTAAAACAACAGAAATACCGTGTATTCAGCCTTATTGTGTCAATCGCCTGTCGAAATTAGTACCGATTCCGTTTTGCTATACCCAGAAAACAAGGACGCACACGGAGTCTGAAATCACTCATTACATCTCACCAAAATGCCCCTGAACATTTCTGTGTGTCGATCTAATGTAACTTTTCAGAACTTGGCATACAATTGCACCTAGGTCAAAGTCTCTTTTGTGCAACCCTATTTCGCCCTTAGTCGGCAAGCCACCAAAAAGGAGCTATTACGAATGTTACGGATGTTTCTTCGCAAAAAGCAACGTGCTGCGCTTGTAGTAAGTACCCTGCTCATTCTCGTGCTAACCATGCCCACGTTCGCCCAAGGCACAACCATCACCTTTTTGACTCCCCCGTGGGGCGTCCCGCCCGATGAAGCGGCCCTGACCGCCTTCGAAGAAGCGTCGGGGATCACTGTCGAAATTCAGTCGGTGCAAAGCGCGGATCTATTCAGCCGCGTGCAGGTGGCGGCGGCCTCGGGCCAAGCGGCGGCGGATGTGATTTTCCTGACTGAAGAAGCCCCCTCGAACATTGTGGCGACCGGGAACATGCTGGCGCTCAACGATTTGATTGCAGCCACAGCGGATCTCGATCTCACTGATTTCAACAAGGTCGATTTCTGGACGCAGGATGGCCAGACCTACGGCATTCCGACCTACCTGCAGCTCGTGATGATGGACTACAACACCGCGCGCTTGGCGGAAGCGGGCTTTGATGCCGCCCCGACCACCTGGGCAGAGCTCAGCGACATGGCGCAGGCGCTCAAGGAGCAAGGCGTCGACGAATATCCGATCGCACTGGGCGCTATCGACTGGTCGTGGTATCTCATCGCGCTGTCGATGGGCGATCCGATGTTCGATGCGGACCTGAACCCGGTGTTCGCGGATGAGGGTTCTAAGGCGCGCGAAGCGATGAATCTGCTGCTCAGCTACTTCTCAGACGAACTGATCAGCCCGGAAATCCTCGCCGGTTCGATCAACCAGCACAGCCTGTTCTGGAGCGGCGTCGGCACATTCCATCAAGGTTGGCAAGGGTCAGTGGCGGTTGGCAATAACCCGGATACGTCGCAGCAAGCGCCGAACGTCGCTTATCTGCCGCTGCCGGAAGTCGGCAATACGTGGAGCTTCCCCGCGGCCATTGGCATCAGCGCCAATTCTGCCAATGCCGAAGCCGCCTGGGAATTCATTCAGTGGTATGTTGCGCCGGAACAGCAGGAGGCGATTTACAACGCGTTCGGTCTGTACCCGTCGCGGACTTCGGTCGGTGCCGCGCTCAATGAGGCGGGCGTGATCGCCGGGTACGACGCGATTCTCGCACAGAGCGACCGCATCAATGAACTGCCGCGCTACACCCTGTGGTGGGGACCGTTTACGCAGTCGGTCAGCGAGACGATTTTGCAGGCCGCCCAGACCGGGATGAGCGGCGACGAGGTGATCGACGCCCTCGCCGAAAGCTGGAACGATCTGCGGTCTGAATACGAATAAACCAAGAATAGTTACTGCTGGAGGGGTGGCGGCGCTGCCCCTCCAGCCTTGTTTATAGCCGGGATAAATTGCCTATGCGCAGTCGTTGGTTAAGCCCTGACCGCTTTTTTCTGGTCGTAATCCTCGTCCCCTTGCTGCTGCTGGTGGCCGCGCTGATTTACTACCCCGCCGTGAGCACGTTTCAAACCAGCCTGACGAATCAGAACCTGCGCATTAACCGCCCCATAGAACAGATCGGTCTGGAAAACTACAGCCGCCTCCTCGGCGATGACGAATTCTGGGAAGTCCTCGGGCGCAGTTTGCTCGTGGTCGCGCTCATCTTACCGATGGAAACGATCATCGCGTTTGCGGCGGCGCTGCTGCTCAATGAGAAATTTCCGGGACGTGGGTTGGTCCGTTCACTGGCGATTATTCCGTGGATGGTGCCGCCTGTTGTCAATGGCTTTTTGTGGGGCTGGCTGCTCAACGGGGAGTACGGCGCCTTCAATGGTCTGTTGTATCAACTTGGCCTCATTCAGGATTATCAGTACTGGCTGCGTGAACCCTCGACCCAAATCATCTGGGTGGCGATTGTTCATACCTGGACCCGCTTCGCCTTCCCGATGATCGTACTGCTGGCGGGCTTGCAGGGCATTCCCCCAGATCTCTATGATGCCGCCAAAGTCGATGGCGCGGGCGGCTTGCAGCGCATGGTGCGCATCACTATTCCTATGCTGTTGCCCTCGCTGGCCGTCTCGCTCGTCGTCGAATTCATATCGGCGTTTCAGATTTTCGACGTCGTGTGGACGCTGACCGCGGGCGGATCGGCGGGCGGTGCCATCAACCCCTTCACCAAGACCCTGATGATCTATAACTACGAACTGGTCTTCCGCGATCTACGCATCGGTTTAGGGGCAGCCCTGTCTTACCTCATTTTGCTGATGTCCCTTGGTGTCGGCTTCTTCTTTATCCGGCGGCTGTATAATCAGGGCGTGAAATCCCGATGAGCGATCTATCCCTCGTTGGCAAGTCAATGTCCGCGCGCATAAGCGCTTCACCATCCGCGAAACGCCAGCGTGAACTGCTGCGCCTTGCATTTTTGTACCTGTGCAGCGCCGTGCTGTTATTCTGGGCGCTCGCGCCAATATACTGGGTGTTCGTTTCCAGCATTTCGACGCGCACCGAACTCTACGCTCGCCCGTACAAGATCTGGTTCCCCAGCCAGCCGACGTTTGAGCACTATATTGAGCTGTTCACGTCGGGAGCGCAGTTTCGGGATGGCGGTTACTCGCCCACTGCCGGCTTGATCGGTGCGGGCATGCGTAACAGCCTGGTGACAAGCGTGATCTCGGGAGCCATTGTGACCATTTTGGGCACGGGGGCGGGCTATGTCTTCGCCCGTGTTACCTTCCGCCTGAAGGGCTTAGCCTTCTTTTTTATCATGCTGCTCATGCCGCTGCCGATCTGGGTGTCGCTGATCGCGCTGTTCTTCATCATGTCGCAAGCCGGGTTGGTCGACACGCTGACGGGGCAAATCCTGATATTCACCACGCTGCTGCTGCCGCTCGGCATATGGCTCATGTCTACCTTCGTCCGCGATATTCCGTCCGAAATCGAGGATGCGGCGCTGGTCGATGGCGCGAACCGCTGGCAGATGCTGTTTCGCATCATCATGCCGCTGGCCCGGCCCGGCATGGTCGCCGTCTTTCTCGTCAGCCTGCTCTCAGCGTGGAACAATTTTCTGATCCCGCTGATTTTCACGCGTACCCCGCGTCGCAGCCGCTCACCGTCGTGCTGACGCTGTTCATCGGGCAGTATGAAGTCGCCTGGGAGTCGATGGCCGCTGCCGCCGTGATGACGATGCTACCGCCTTTCCTGTTGGCGCTGTTCTTTCAACGCTATCTCGTGCGCGGCTTGACGCTAGGCGCAGTAAAGTGAGAGGTCTACGATGACACTTATTCCGGAAACCCCCGAAGCGCTTACCGCCTTCATCGCCGGTATGACGCTGGAAGAGAAAATCGGGCAGATGTTTCTGCTCGCGTTCTCCGGCGACCGCCTCGACGAAGCGCGTGTTTTGATGGAAGAATATGGCGTCGGCGGGTCGTACATCAGCAATGACAATATCCCGACGCCGGAAGCGGCCGCCGCGATGACGCAGCAGTTACAGGGGTTCGCGGCGCGCACCCGTCTGGGTCTGCCCCTGCTGCTCGGCGTCGACCAGGAAGGCGTGTGGGGCGTAATGATGTCCCGGAGCTGCACCGGACCGGGCAACCTTGCGCTAGGGGCAGCCAATGACGCGGAGACAACCTACGCTATGTACCGCGTGCTCGGGCAGGAACTCGCAGCGGTAGGGCTCAACGTGTTATTCGCCCCCGCCGCGGATTGCAACAGCAACCCGCACAACTCGATCATCGGCATGCGCTCGTTTGGCGAACGTCCGTCGCTGGTGGGCCGCATGACGACCGCCGCCGTGCGCGGTGCGCAAGCGGGCGGCGTGATCGCGACCGTTAAGCACTTCCCCGGTCATGGCGACACGCGGCTGGACAGTCATCGCGGCCTTCCGACCGTGAACCGATCGCTCGTCGAACTCCACGAACTCGATCTGCGTCCCTTCCGTGAAGGCATTGCCGCGGGTGCGGAGATCGTCATGACCGCGCATATCATTTTCCCCGCGCTCGATCCGGATAGTCCGGCCACGCTCTCTGCGCGTATTCTGCAAGATTTGCTACGCGCTGAACTCGGATTTGACGGCGTCATTTTGTCCGACAGCATGAATATGCGCTCGATGAAGCGCAACTATACCCCCGCCGATGCGGCGATCCGTGCCTTCAACGCCGGGGTCGATATGCTCATGCTAGCCGAAGAACACTATGAACATGACGCGGTGAACTATCTGCGGCAGCAGACCGACCTGATTCAGGCGGTGATCACGTCTGTTCGCGAGGGAAGCTTGCCTATCGCCCGCGTTGATGACGCTGTCGCACGCATTTTGCGCCTCAAGCGCAAATTGGTCAGCGCACAGCAGGCAGCGCAGCAGGTGTTGCACCCCGAACTCGTTGGATCAGCGGCAAATGTCGAGGTTGAGCTGGCGGCGGCCCGGCGCGCAGTCGCGTTCTTGCGCGGTGGCGCTCAGTTCCAGCCGCTCCACGCCGACCAGCCGCAAGTGCTGGTCAATGCGACGCACGCCCGCGCCTATGTCGGCTTTGACCAGACGCGTGGCATCGGGCCGAATCAGAGCACCCCGGCGTATGAGTACTTTGCCGCCGCCTTCAAAGAACAGGCACGTCAGGTGACCGAGTACTCCGCCGAACAAGTTCTGAATGGTACGGTGACGATCCCGGACGGCAGTCAGGTGGTTGTCGTCACGGAGAATTATCCACTGCCGGGCATGGATTTCGATCAGTCGACTCAGCCACAGGTGATTGAGCGCTTGATCGCACAAGTGGGCGCGGATCGTGTGATTGTGGTGGGTTTGCGGGATCCCTATGAGCTGGAACGGTTCGCAGCGGTACGCCACTATTTGTGCGCGTTCAGTTTTCGACCGTGCGCGGCGCGGGCGGCGGCCGAAGCCCTGTTCGGTCGGTACGCTTTGGTTGGCTCAAGTCCTGTCAGCGTGCCGGAGACCGAAGTCCACGCGCAAACCTGATGCTGAGAGACCTGCGGGAAGGGGTGTCGGAAGACACCCCTCACGAACGCTGTTACTGAGCCCACGTCCACTGCGGAACGCTGGCGAACAACTGAGTCAACGAGCTGACTTCGGGGACATTCAGCGACGCGCTGTAGGTGATCAGGTTGTCGAGGCGAGCAAGATGCGCCCACACCGCGTTCTCTTCGACGATTTCTGCCGCGCGCCAGTACAACTGCTGACGAGCCGCCGCATCAAATTCCGTGGGGGCGTTGGCGATAATCTCTTCGAACTCGTCTGTGCTATCCCAGTGCGCAAAATTGAGCGCTTCGCCGCGGCCAAAGTTCGTCTGAAGTTCGCCCTGTGGAATCTGCTCAAACGCAAACCAGCCGCTGATCGCGATTTGGAAGTCACTGGTCCCAGTCAGATATTCCGAGAAGTAGGTATTGAAATCGCTCACGGCGATGTTGGTTTCAATGCCCACATCGCGCAGATTCTGCTGGACGATCTGCACGGTGTTCGCGTAGAGCGGGCGGTCAAACGTGCCGAGTTCAACGCTGAACGGCGTGCCGTCATCCAGCCCAGCGACACCATGCGACTCGACAATACCGTCGCCGTCATCATCCGTCCAACCCGCTTCGGCGAGCAGCGCGCGCGCGCCATCGGGATCAAACGCGAAGCCTTGCAGGTTCGGGTTGTATTCGGGTAGGCTGGGGTGCACGATCTGCGTCACGGGGATGCCGAACCCGCCGCCAACCGCGGTGATGATCGAGCTGCGGTCAATCGCATGGTTGATCGCCTGACGGACGCGCACATCCTGGAAGAACGGCCAGTTCAGGTTGAACTGCAGCATGGTGAAGTTGACGCCGGGGAGCTGCAAGCGCGTCACCGTCGACTCATTTTCCAGCGTGACGAAATCATCGGGCAGGGTTTCCGGCACGATCTGCACACCACCGCTCAGCAGTTCAGTGATTTGCACGGACTGATCCGGGATGATGCGCCAGATATAATTGGTGATCTGGGCGGGTTCGCCGAAATAGCCGTCATAGCGCTGGTAGATCAACGCTTCGTCGGTACGCCATTCCACCAAGCGATAGGGACCAGTACCAATCGGGGCGCGCGCCTGCGGGGCGTTCGGCAGTTCGGCCACCGGGATGCCTTCGAGCAGGTGCGCGGGCAGAATATAGCGCCCGCCCTGAATATCGAGGAAGAGAGCCGACGGTTCTTCGGTCGTCAGCGCAATCGTATGTTCGTCGATGACCTGAATGCCTTCGATGCTGTCGGCAGTGCCGTCATGGTAGGCCTGAGCGCCCTTCAGCGCCAGCGATGTCGGCGCGAGCGCGCCACCGTAATCGGCGGAGGCGGGGAAGGTGAAGGTGAACGCCACATCCTGCGCGGTGAACGGCGTGCCATCATGCCAGGTCACGTCCTGCCGCAGATTGAATGTCCATGTTAGTTGATCGTCGGATACCGTCCACGAGTCGGCCAATTCACCCACGTAACTGCCGTCAGCCGCCTGCGCGACCAGACTGTTGTACAACACCTGCATGGCAAAGCCAGCGGTCGAAGTAATGGCATAGTCGACGATGAGCGAGTCCGGCTGACGCGAGAACGCCAGAATCACGGTGTCCGCGTCCGATTGCGCCGATACGCTCAAGGGGAGCAATACCAGCACGAGTAACAGGGCAAAAGTGACAATTCGTTTCATGCTATCCTCTCTAAAGATAATTACCCAGTTCCTGCTGAAATCGGGTGGTTAGCCCGAGGTTCCCGGTTATGACTCACGCCGCAGCCTCCGCCAGCGAATAGGAACAGCCTCGGCCCTACTATCAGGTTTTCGTAGGGTCAAGGTTGCCCTTGCTCCCAATGTGAAGAGGTGTTCGCTGTGGGCTTAAACGGGTATGGCGATTTCGCGTGGACACCGCGTGAGCAGTTGATAGCCATCGGCGGTGACGACGACATCATCTTCCAGCTTCATATTGCCCGCGCCGGCCACATAAATCCCCGGCTCAATACAGATGGTATTCCCCGGTTCCAGAGGCGCGGGCTCTGTATCCAGACTCGGATACTCAAACGAGGTCGCCAGGCCGATGCCATGCCCGATGCGGTGAGCCAGCGTGTAACCTGCCGCTTCGATGACCGCCACCGCCGCCCGATGCACGTCGATGCAGGGCACCCCGGGTCGGATGCGTTCAAACGCGGCATCATAGGCGCGCAGGATCACATCCCACACGCGGAGCTGATCGGCATTCGGTTCGCCGAGCACATAGGTGCGCGTCGCGTCGGCTTGATACCCCTGATAGCTCGCGCCAATGTCGATCATGACGGAATCGCCCACCTGCAGCGGGCGCTCAGTGGGCATGCGAATCGGGATGGGATGATCATTACCGCCGACCACCGTCCCGGCGAACGAGAGGTCAGCCCCCTGCCGCTGGATGTGATAGTTCAGGCGCGCGGCCACTTCAAACTCGGTTAAGCCGGGCTTGAGTTCCTCGCGGATGGCCTCAAAGGCCATGTCGGTGATGCGCGCCGCTTCGCCGAGCAGTTGCACCTCGAAGGCGCTCTTGCGCCAGCGCAGCTTGCCGACCGCCGTGCCGATATCGAGCAGTTCAGCAGTGGGAAACGCGGCTTTGATGGACTGATAGGTCGGGTAGGGTAAGCGGTGGAGTCCCACCACGCCAATGCGTTTGGCGTGCGGGGCGGCGGCATGCAGCAGATCGACCACTTTGGGCACGGGGTTAAACTGACCATACCAGTCGTCGAGGCCGGAAATTGCGCGCGCTTCGATCACCTGCCAGCTAAAGTTGAGGACACACGCCCACTGCTGGGCTCCTCCGGCAATGGCATAGGCATCACCCAACACAGGGACGAAATTCGTCACATAGCGGAAGGGTTCGGCATGCCCCCACCCGCCGTAGATGAGCACAAGATCACACCCGCCCCCTTGCGCCACCTGCCAGATCGCCTGCCGACGCTCACCGAGTTCACGATACCAATCCTGTGTGGTGATCACACTGCCCCCTTAACCGGGTGACTACCGCAACTACTGGATAATCTGCCTAAAGAGCTTTGGAAAATCGCTGGCGTATTTTTATGATACATTTG
Organism: Candidatus Flexifilum breve; assembly: GCF_016713355.1. NCBI lineage: Bacteria > Bacillati > Chloroflexota > Anaerolineae > Aggregatilineales > Candidatus Flexifilaceae > Candidatus Flexifilum > Candidatus Flexifilum breve. Next base: position 1,583,397 of record NZ_JADJPI010000035.1, on the reverse strand, counting down.
CTGTATACAAGTAGTATATTTCAAAGCATACACGGATCGCAATAGTCCAAAGTGCATTAGATTGTGGGCGAGAATTCAAACTATTTTTCACAAATGAGAGGTTTTTGATGGACCTAAGTGTGATGATGCACGCCTCACCGTATCATCGGTGGCTCGGTGTGGAACTCACCCGACAGGAGTCAGACGAAATCGAAATTCGCCTCCCGTACCGTCCGGAATTTTCCGGCAGTGATGAGGCGACCAATATTCATGGCGGCATCATTGCGACGTTGGCCGATATCACGGCCTGCTTCGCGATCATCAATAAGACGGGCAGCGACGCCCCCAACATTGACCTCCACCTCGATTACCTGCGCATGGCGCCGGATCGGAGCGATCTGATCGCGGTCGGGCGCGCCGCGAAAGTCGGGCGCACCATCGGCGTCGCCGATGTCGAAATCCGCACGCCGGAGGGGCGGCTGGTCGCGATTGCCCGCTCCAAAGTCACCACGACCACGCCCGGACGAGATACCCTGACGAAATCAGAGAGGAGCTAATATGCGCGCAGTCGTAATCCATGAGCACGGTGGACGGGACAAACTACTGCTCGAACAGGTGCCGACGCCGGAGGCGGGCGCGGGCCAGATCCTCGTCCGCGTGAAAGCGTGCGGACTGAATTACCTTGACATCTTCGTCCGGCGCGGCATGCCGGGCCTCCCGATTGAACTGCCGCGCATCACGGGCGGTGACATTGCGGGCGTGATTGAAGCGGTCGGCGCGGGCGTGACGAGCGTATCCGTCGGTCAGCGCGTGCTGCTCGACCCGGCGGTCGTACTGCCAGATGGCGAAATCGGCGCGCTGGGCGAAAACACGACGGGCGGCCTCGCCGAATACATCGTCGTTCCCGCGGAAAACGCGATTCCCCTCCCCGATGATGTCACCTTTGAGCAGTCCGCGGCCCTGCCGATCGCCTATGGGACGGCGTGGCGCATGCTCATCACACGCGGTCAGGTGCAGCCCGGCGAAAGCGTCTTCATCCTCGGCGCGAGCGGCGGCGTGGGCACGGGCGCGGTGCAGATCGCCAAGATGCGCGGCTGCATCGTCTACGTGGCCGCCAGCAGCGCCGACAAGCTCGAACGCCTCAAAGGGCTCGGCGCGGACGTGCTCGTCAATTACGCCGAACAGCCAGAATTCCACCGCTTTATCAAGGGACACACGCACGGCGCCGGCGTGGATGTCGTCGTGAACTACACGGGCGGCGACACATGGGTGAAGAGTCTCAAATGCGTCAAATTGGGCGGACGCCTGCTCACCTGTGGTGCGACCGCGGGCTACGACCCCCAAACCGATATTCGCTACATCTGGCGCAAAGAGATGGATATTCGCGGCTCGGATGGCTGGCAGCGTCAGGATTTGATCGACCTGCTGGAGGCCGTACGCAGCGGCCAGATCAATCCCGTCATCGACCGCGTGCTGCCCCTCGAAGAAACAGCCGAGGGGCATCGCCTCCTCGAAGATCGGGAAGTCTTTGGCAAAGTCATCATCGTCCCCTGAGAGGAACTATGCGCAGTAATTTTGGAGAGATCTTCTGGCGGTCTGTCTGCCTCTACCCGGATAAAGTCGCCATCGAGCAAGGTGATCTCAGCTTAACCTATGCCCAACTGGAAGACCGCACGCAGCGCTTCGCCCGCGTACTGGCAAACCTCGGCGTGCGCAAAGGCGATAAAGTGCTGCTGCTGCTGCCCAACGACTACCGCTTCGCGGAAATCCTGTTCGGGACGCTGCGGACGGGGGCAGTCGCCGTTCCAGCGAACATCAAATTGGGGCTCGACGCGCTGAGTTACATTGCCGACCACAGCGAGTCCACGGTCTTGATCGGGCACGCCGATCTGCTCGACAAAGTCGCCGGTATCCGGGAGCGCGTCCCCGCCATCCAGCACACCATCCTGCTCGATGCAGCTCTGCCCGGCACGCTCGATTACGATATCGAGCTGGCCAATGCCGCGCCCGGTTTTGCGACTGTACCCGTCGAACTGAGCGACCTCGCGCTGATCATGTACACCTCTGGCTCAACCGGACGCCCCAAGGGCTGCCTGCTCACCCACGAGAGCAAATGGTTCAACGTGCGCTCTAATTCCAAAGCCTACCAGCACGACGAAACCGAAAAGGCGCTCATCACCGGCCCGCTCTATCATGCGAATGCGCTGTGGGGCAGCATGCTGCCCATGCTCTACACAGGGGGTGCGATGACGATTCTCCCCGGCTTTGACGCTGTCGCGGTGATTGAAGCCATTGACCGCTATAAAGCCACATTCATGTCGGGCACGCCGTCCATGTTCACGCTGATGCTGGCGCAGCGCGAGGCGCTCGCCCGCGCGGATGTCTCCTCGATCAACCTGCTGATGTGCGGTTCGGCGCCTGTCCCCGAAGAACTGATGAACGCGCTCAAACGCCAGTTCAACTGTGAAGTCTGCGAAACCTACGGGCTAACGGAAGCGGGGGCGAACGTGCTCACGCCGCGCTGGGGGATCAAGAAATTTGGCAGTACTGGGCTGCCCGCGCCGGGCTTTGAAATTCGCATCGTCAAGCTGGACGACGAGACGCAGGAATGTGACCCGCTCGAAGTGGGCGAGTTGTGGAGCCGCAGCCCCTGCAACACTATCGGCTACTACAAGCAGCCCGATGTGACCGCCGAACGCATCACCCCGGACGGGTGGCTGCGCACCGGCGACCTGATGATGCGCGACGAACAGGGTTACATTTACTTCCGGGGGCGGCGCGATGACATGATCAACATCGGCGGCGAAAACGTCTACCCGAAAGAGGTCGAAACCATTCTGCTCACCCACCCGGCCGTCGCCGATGTCGCCGTGGTCGCCGCGAAACACGCCGTGAAAGGCCAGGCGCCCGTGGCGTGGGTTGTACTGCATCAGGGCACGAGCGCCACCGAAGACGAACTGCGCCAGTTCACGCTGGCGCACGGCCCGGCCTATGCGCATCCGCGCCGCGTCTTCTTCATCGACGTGCTGCCCGTGGGCGGCACGAACAAGATTGACCGCAAGTGGCTGACCGAAGAAGCCGCGCGGCGCATTCCCGAAGGTTTGGGCGGTTAGGCTGTTCGCAGAGAGGGAACGTATGCTGCATGGAATTGATCATATCGCGGTGGTCGTGCCGGACCTGAACACGGCAATCGCCAATTACACGACGCTCGGGTTCACGGTCGTGCCGGGCGGACGGCACCCCATTGGCTCACACAATGCGCTGATCGCCTTCGAAGACGGTTCGTATATCGAATTGCTGGCGTTTTTCGAACCGAATCCCGGTCACCGCTGGTATCAGGTGCTGCAGCAGGGCGGCGGGCTGGTTGATTACTGCATGGTCACTGACAACCTTGCCGCCGATATCGCCGCGTTTCGGGCGCACGGCCTGCCCCTCGCCGATCCTGCTCCGTTGAGCCGGACGCGTCCGGATGGCTACAAGCTCGACTGGGTGATGGGCTTCAGCGAACAGGAAGATCAGCAGGGCATCCTACCCTTTCTGATTGAAGATCTGACGCCGCGCGGCGAACGTGTCCCTAAACAAACTGAGCATGCTAACGGCGTCACGGGTATTCAATCCGTCACCGTGATCGGCCCGGATGCGCTCTTTCAACCGCTGACTAAGCTGTTTGAGTCGGTTGTGACCTTCGTTAGTCCCGAACTCAACACCTCCGGGTATCAGGCCACGAGCGGCGCGCACACGTTCAACTTTCTGCTACCCCCCGCAGCGGGGGCTATCGCCGACTGGGTGCGCCAGCGTGGCTCCGGCATTTATTCGGCTGAATTGACGACCACCCGGCGCGCTCTGCGCGGTGACTTAAATCTTCATCTGGCTCTGAACGGACGCTTTCGGCTGGAGGAATCGGCATGAACGAGACGCAAGTGCTTCTGACCAATGCCCGCGTGATCGACTGCACAGGCGCGCCACCCCGTTCCGGTCAAGCCGTGCTGCTCCGGGGGAAAAGAATCGCGGCGGTCGGCGCGGAAGCCGCTGTCCGGCGCGATTTACCACCGGAGACGCCCGTCATCGACCTCGCCGGAAAAACGCTGCTGCCCGGTTTCATCGACTGTCATGTGCATATCATGTGGAATCCCGATCCCACCGCCCCGCCGCAGCGGATGTCAAGCGTTCCGGTACGCGGGTTGGGCTACTGGAATAGCCGCGGCCTGCTGTACGCGCTCACGGCGTGCCGCCTGACCCTGGAGGCCGGTTTCACGACCATTCAGGACATGATGGCGCCGAATGATCAGATTTTTGCGCTGCGCGATGCGTTGGCGGCTGGGGAGTTCAGCGGTCCGCGCCTGCTCGCCTCCGGCATGTGCATCACGCATACGGGCGGTCACGGCACGGAAATGCTGAACGGGCAGGATGTCGCCTATATCGCCGATGGCCCCGACGAGGTCTTTAAGGCAGTGCGTCAACAGCTCAACGCCGGGGCCGATCTGATCAAGATCATGGGCGGCACGCGCCCCGCGCTCTCCGCACCCTACCGCGGACGCCCCGGTTACACGGTCGAAGAAATGCAGCCCGCCATTGAGGAAGCACATCGCGCCGGGGTACGTGTCGCGGCGCATGCGCACTCGGATACGCAGGGGATCAAGAACTGTATTCAGGCGGGCGTCGATCCCGTCGAACACGGTTTCCCGCTCGACGAAGAGGGCGCAACCTGGATGATCGAACGGGGCACGTTCCTTGTGCCCACACTGTCGGTCAACCCGGCGGCGCTCGAAGCAATCGCGCGCGGCATCTGGACGTATAAGGGGTCGGAAGCACAGGTGCAGCGTATGGCGGATATGGCGCCGAAGACGATTGAACTGGCGCACCGCCTCGGCGTGCAGATCGCGTTCGGCACGGATGCCGCGATGCCGCTGGTCATGCATGGGGGCAACGCCCGTGAGTTTGAACTACTGGTCGACTACGGGTTGACGCCAATGGAAGCGCTGCTCACTGCCACGCGCAATGCCGCCCAGAATTTGCACCTCGACGATCAACTCGGCACGATTGAAGCGGGCAAAATCGCGGATCTGGTGGTCGTGGACGGTGATCCGCTGGCGGATATCCGCCTACTGCAAAACCTCGACCGCATTAAGCTCGTCTTCAAGGATGGTCAAGCCGTTGTCAGCCGCATCTAGGCGGATTGCTCGTTAGGGAAAGCGCTCCGAATGCAGAACTACCTCGTGCGTCGTCTCCTGCAAATGATCCCGGTCTTCATTGGGATCACCTTTATTTCGTTTGCCATCGTGCGGCTCTCGCCCGGCGACCCGGTCGCGACACTTTTTCCGCCCGAAGTGTTAGGGCGCATCGATCAGGAACTGCTGCGCGAACAGCTAGGCTTGAATGATCCGCTCCCGGTGCAGTACGTCAAGATGATGGTGAGCTTCTTCAACGGCAGCTTGAACTCGTTTCAGGAACGGCGTCCCACCTCGGACATTCTATTCGAACGCCTGCCGATTACGCTGTTGTTTGCGACTACCGCCGTCCTGCTGGCACTGCTCATTGGCTTGCCCGTCGCGGTGATCAGCGCGCTGCGTCCCAATTCGTGGCTGGATAACGTGTTCACCACGGCGGCGCTCGCCGGGATCTCGATACCATCATTCTGGATCGCCCTGGTGTTCATCCTCATCTTCACCGAGCAGCTGCGCTGGCTGCCCGCCAGTGGTATCCGCCCGATCACGGCGACGGGTTACAATCTGGTCGAGATGCTGCCCTACATGATCATGCCGTCGATAGTGCTCTCGCTCAGCCTGATTCCGTCGATTGTGCGCTACACCCGCTCGTCGATGCTGGAAGTCATGACGCAGGATTATGTGCGCACCGCCCGCAGCAAGGGGTTAGCGGAACAGGTGGTTGTGATCCGGCATGGGCTGCGCAATGCGCTGCTCCCGGTCGTCTCATTGATCGGTGCTATCTTCCCCGTACTGCTCGGGGGGATGGTGCTGGTCGAATCGATCTTTGCGCTGCCGGGCTTAGGTCGGCTCGCGGTACGCGCCGCGCAAACCCGTGACTATCCGATGATTCTCACGCTCAACATGTTCTCAGCCGTGATGGTGCTGCTCTCCAATACGGTGACCGATCTCATCTATCAGGTTCTTGACCCACGCATCCGACTGAATTAGGCCATGACTGAGAACTCTAGCCCAACTTCTATCCACCCCTACGGGAAAGCGTTACCATCGCCGATCATCAAGGGCACACCGCAGCGCAACACGCCGCTGCGCCGCTTTCTACGCAACCCTCGGGCGGTCTTTGGCTTGATTCTACTGGTCGGCTTCGTGCTGATCGCCGTGTTCGCACCGGTCATTCCGCCCTTCGAACCTGATGAGCAGTTCGTCAACGACCGCTTGCTCCCGCCCAATTCCACCTATGTGATGGGTGTGGACGGGCTCGGGCGGGATGTCTTCAGCCGCGCGTTGTATTCTGCGCAGATTTCCATTCCCATTGGTATTTTCGCCATGCTGGTTTCAATCCTCGTCGGCGTGACGATTGGGCTGCTCGCGGGCTATCTCGGCGGTTGGGTTGATGTGCTCCTCATGCGGCTCACCGATATGCTGCTCGCGTTTCCGGTCTTCTTCCTCCTGCTCACCGTCACCACCTTGTTCGGTCGCACCATTCCCGTGTTGATTCTGGTGCTGGGACTCACCTCATGGGGCGTCAACGCGCGCATTGTCCGTGGTCAGGTGCTGGCGCTGCGCGAGAAAGAATTCGTTGAGGCTGCCCGCTCACTCGGCGCGGGCAATTATGGTATTATTTGGAGGCATATCTTCCCGAATATCGTGCCGTTGATCATCGTCGACGCCACGCTGCGGATCGCGCTGGTGATCCTAATCGAGGGGGGATTGAGTTTTTTAGGCGTTGGTGTTCAGCCGCCGACGCCCAGTTGGGGCAGCATGGTCGCCGAAGGCGGGACGCTGCTCCGGCGAGCGTGGTGGGTGAGCGTCTTTCCCGGCGCTTTCCTGTTCCTGTGTACGATCTCTTTCAATCTGGTTGGGGATGGGCTGCGCGACGCGCTTGACCCCCGAATGAAGCAATAATGAGTTCGAAAAAAAACGAAGTCTATGTTGGGTTGCACAGAAGTATCATCAGCGGGGAGATCAAGCCCGCCGAGATCATTAACGAAGGCGAAATCGCTCAGCGCTTCGGCGTGAGCCGGACTCCGGTGCGCGAAGCGCTGCTCCATCTGGTTGCAGACGGTCTGCTCACGGCTCTGCCGCGCGCTGGCTACATGGTGACGCCCCTGACAATTCAGGATGTGCAGGAAGCCTTTCACCTGCGCGAGATACTGGAATTGGAGGCGGTACGGTTGGCCGCCGCCCATATCACGGAAAAAGATCTCGAAATCCTCGAAAAGAACAAAATCGGCATACCGCCCGAACTGAATCCGCCCTACAACCGCCAATTTCATCTGGTCATCGCGCAGGCCTCCGGCAGCCGCCGTCTGGCGCGCCTGCTCAGCCAACTTCTGGATGAGATGGAACGCATCATCATCTACGATCCATTCATCAGTCATCCGCCCAACTCAGACGAGCACCAGAAAATCATTGACGCGCTCCGGGTTGGCGATGCCGGAACCGCGCAGATCGCGATGCTGGGACATCTACGCGCTGTTCAGACCAGAGTACTTGAGCGTTTCAAGTGAGCCAGTGCTAACGGTTAGTTCTCAACCTGCTGGTCATCGGACTTTTTCAAACCATACCTCTGCACCATTGCCGCAATCACTGGGGAGTCGTTGTCCGCCGTCTCCGGTGACGGTGCTCAATCGCACCGACCATGGTTGGTCGGTTCACGTTCTGAAAGCACAGAAATGTTCCACTGAGAACGGGATACTGCGTCAAAACTCTGACTCTTTCAACCCGCGTTCAGGGCTGATGCCAGTCGTTTTAGTGCACGTCTGGCGCGCGAACGCTTACCAATCATCAGCAATAGCTCACATTTTTGCTGTTCTGATAGCGTGCAGAACCTGGTTTGCCTATACTTGAATGCACCCAATAGTGCGAGGCATCCCGATGGCAACGCTTGTAACACGCTACCTGCCGGCAGACCGTGTGCACGCTCTGGCCGCAGGCACCCCGCTGGAAACTACCGCGACGGGCTCGGCTTTGTTCGCGGATATTTCCGGCTTTACCCCGATCACGGAGAAACTCAGGCAGGCGTTGGGCGCACGGCGCGGCGCCGAGACGCTGGCGTCGCACCTTAATCGAGTCTACGACGCGCTCATCGCCGAGGTTGACCGCTTTGGCGGGTCGATCATCTCCTTCGCAGGCGATGCGATCACCTGCTGGTTTGCAGGCGATGACGCTGCCCTGCACGCTGCCGCCTGCGCCTTCGCGCTGCTGGAGGCAATGCAGACCGCAGCGGAGATCCCGCTGCCCAATGGCGAAACGGCGTTGCTTGGGCTGAAAGTCTCACTGGCGACCGGGACCACACGGCGCTTTGTCGTTGGCAACCCCCACATTCAGCAGCTTGACGCGTTAGCAGGCGCGACCATCGCGCGGATGGCCTCCGGCGAGGGCGAAGCCGAACGCGGCGAGGTGGTCGCCGATGTGGCGACCGTCGAGGCGCTGAGCACGGCCGCCCGCGTGCGAATATGGCGTGAGGCGGGCGGCGAGCGCTTCGCCGTGCTCGAACACAGTGAGGCATTCGCCGCGGTGCTGCCCGCGATGCCGTTCCCGACTTCGTCGCTAGACGATGCGTTGGCTCGTTCCTGGCTGCTGCCGGCGGTCGCCGCGCACTTTGAGGCAGGCCTGGGCGAATACCTGACCGAATTGCGCCCGGCGGTGGCCTTGTTCGTGCGCTTCACCGGCATTGACTATGACCACGATCCCGACGCCGAAGCCAATCTTGATCGCTTCGTGCGGCTGGTGCAGCGCGTCGTGGTTCGTTCCGAAGGCAGCGTGCTGCAGCTCACCATTGGCGATAAGGGGAGCTATCTGTATGCAGCGTTCGGCGCGCCGTTTGCCCACGAGGACGACATCATCCGGGCGCTCGACGCAGCCCTCGAAATCCGCGCTGAGGCGGCGCAGCTTGGGTATCTCGACCCACTGCAAATCGGCATCAGCCAGGGGACGATGCGCACGGGCGCCTATGGGGGCGAGACACGCCGCACCTATGGTGTGTTAGGCGACGAGGTCAACCTGGCGGCTCGGCTGATGGCGCAGGCCGCGCCGGGGGAAATTCTGCTGAGTGAAACCGTCGCCGGGGCACGGCTGGCTGGTTTCGCGCTGGAAGCTCTCGCCGCAGTGCAGGTCAAGGGCAAGGCACGTCCGATTGGACTGTTCCGGCTGCTCGGGCGGCGCGAGGGGTCGTTTGAGGCGCGCTTCTATACCACCGCGCTGGTCGGTCGTGAGGACGAATTGGCAGTAGTTCAAGCGGCTTTCCAGCCGCTGTTTGCGGGACGGCACGCGGGAATCATCTACGTGAACGGTGAGCCGGGGATGGGTAAAAGCCGTCTGGCGTTTGAGACGCAGCGGCGTTTACAATCTGAAGCGCCGGTCACCTGGCTGACTGGACAAGCGGATCAGCTTAACCGTGCCCCACTCAGCGCCTTTCGCTACTTTCTGCGTCCCTATTTCGGCCAGCACCGTGAGGTGGATACTGCTCGTAACTTGGCTGCCTTCGAGACCGCTTTCGCCGGGCTGATGGCGCTCTCAGACGACCCCAACCGCGCCGACCTCCTGTTATATCGTTCGTATCTGGCGGGGGTCGTCGGGTTGGTCATTCCCGACTCCCCCTATGCAGCGGCGGATGAACGACTGCGCATTGACAACAGTCTCGCCGCGATCAAGGCCTGGGCGCGTGCAGAGAGCCAACGCCAGCCGCTGGTTCTGCATCTGGAAGATGCCCAATGGTTCGATCCGATTTCGCTCAGCGCTGTCCAGCAGTTAACTTACAACATGGCAAACGTTCCTGTCGCGCTGCTGCTGACCTGTCGTTATCAGGATGATGGCAGCCCGTATACCATTTCTGGCATCTACTCTGTACCCGTTCACACCGTAGACTTAGGCCGTCTGAACGCTGAGGGAGGGCGAGCGGTCGCCGAAGCGGTCCTCAGCAGCCCAGTCAGTGAGGCTTTGGCGCGTTTCTTGCACGAGCGGGCTGAGGGCAATCCCTTTTTCACCGAGCAGCTCACGCTCGACCTGAAAGAGCGTGGAGTGCTGACCCAGACGAACGCGCTGTGGGATATCCAGCTCGATACACATGTAGAAGTGCCGTCCGGGGTGAACTCCGTCTTGATCGCGCGGCTGGATCGCCTGGCGACACAGGTGAAAGCGGCAGTGCAAACCGCCGCCGTGCTGGGGCGTGAGTTCGATGTGCAGATCTTATCGTTGATGCTGCGCGAAAGTGCGCAAACCTATATTCAGGCGGCGGAAGGCGAGTCGATCTGGACGGCGCTCGATGCCCTACGCTACCTGTTTCGGCATGCGCTGCTGCGTGATGCCGCGTACCAGATGCAGGTACAGGAACGCTTGCAGGGATTGCACAGGTTGGCGGCCGAAGCCATTGAAGCGCTGTATCCCGATGATCCGGCCTATCAGGATGCGCTGCTCGAGCATTGGCGCAGCGTGGGCGCGGCGGAGAAGATCATCGCCTACACGGTTTTGGTCTGCCAGCGCATCCTCGACGTGACAGCGGAAAATGCCCGCGCCGAGCGCCTGCTGGATCAGGCGCTGGCGTTCGAACAGACCCCGGCGCTGCTGCGTCTGCGCGGCGATGTGGCAACCGACGCCGGAGATTATGCCGCCGCGACCACCCACTATACAGCCTGCCTGAACGCCAACCCGGACGCGGCGCAGCACATTCAGGCGCTCCTTGGGCTTAGCCGGATGGCACAGCTGCAGTCCAACTACCCTGTCGCGCAGGAACACGCGCAGCAGGCGTTGAACCTCGCGCAGTCCCAACAAAATCAGCTTGGGATCGCCGACTCGCTGCGCACGCTCGGCCTGATCGCACATCGACAGTCGGACCAGCAAACGGCTGTGCCCGCGACGGAGGAGAGTTTACGCCTCTATCGCGCACTGAACCACCTGAACGGCGTGATCGACGCGGTGACGAAGCTTGGTGAGATCGCGATTGATCGCGGCGACCGCGCGGCGGGACAGCGCTACCTGGAAGAAGGCTTAAGCTACGCGGAGGCGCTCGGCTCGCGCCGTCGCATCGCCGCATCGCTGAATACACTGGGGAACAACGCGCTGCTGAAAGGAGACTATGCGGCGGCACGGGGTTATTACGAGCGCAGCCTCAGCGCGCGGCGCGAGATCGGAGATCGCATCGGGGCCGCAACGGTTCTGGGCAACCTCGCCATTCTGGAGAGCGAGGTTGGCAACCTCGACGCGGCGGAAGCCTTCGCGCAGACCAGCCTGAGCGAGCGGCGCGCGCTCAATAATCCACGGGGCGTCGCGAACTCGCTCGGCATGCTGGCGTCGATTTACGCTTACCGTCGCCAGCACGACGACGCGCAGCGTCTCTGGGACGAAGCTGTGCAAATGCAGCGGACAATCAATGATCGGTGGGGCGCGGCAACCACGCTGGTCAATCTGGCCGAACTGGCACATCTGCGCGGAAACGACCAAGAGGCGCGGCGCTATGGACTGGAGTCACTGGAACTCGCCCGGCAGATTAATCAGGTGGGGAACATCGGTTTCGCGCTCGCCTACCTCGGCAGTATCACGAGTGAGCTGCAAGCCTGGGACGAAGCGCGCGGCTATTTTGAAGAAGCGCTGACGATCCTGAGACAGATCAACAACCAGGACGACTTGGGTCGGGCGCTCGTGAATTACGGCATCATGAACTCCAGAATCGGAAATTTGCTAGAGGCAGAGCGCCAGATTGAGGAAGGCGTTGCGGCGCTGCGGGCAATCGACGAGCGCAACCTCGCATGGTCGTTGGTGACCCTGGCTGAAGTCAAGCAGAAGCTGGGGCAACCACAGGCGACCATCGATGGGCTGCTGCGCGAGGCATTGACAGTCGCGCGGGCGAAGAGCGACACGGACGCGAAATTCAGCGCACTAATTGGGGTCGCGACGGTTTTCATGGCCCAGGCGCGCTATAGCGCGGTTGCCAGTGTGATCGGGCTGCTCGCGGCGCAACAGTATCCGCACGCCAATTGGGTCGCCGCGAATCAACTACTGACTGATCTGCGCGCGCGCGCAGACGTGGCAGTGATTGAACAGGATGGGGCACTGGATGTAGACGGCGCGATCGAACAGATGCTGGAGAAGCTCGAGCGAGCGTAGCTTGCTTCCCATATTCCCGAAAAATTCCATGCTGCGGTAGCCTGCCTCACGATGAGAGAACAGCTCGCCGCGAGGATCGCTGCTTGCCTGGTTGCCGTTGGGCGTGTTCCGGGCACTGGTTCATCATTGCGCACTGTTTCTCCAAAAACTTTACGCTGAGGTCGCCAGTTTCATGGTCGATGTTCGCAAAATCCGAAATCGGGTGTAGGATAGTAATGAATATTGTAATGACACATGACCAGAGGAGACGATGATGGCGGAATATGTACTGAACGACAAACAGCGACACCTGTTGAGAAGGCTCGCGCCGGGACTAAAGCAAGCACAAATCGGCTTGGAGTGGAACGTCGTCATGGGGGCGAACATCACCGCCATTTTCGAGAGTGGCAAAATCAATCTTCGCTCGTTAGGTTGGCATCACGCAAATCACGAGGACTTCGAGCAGTTCGTGGATCAAGGTTTCTTTCGCGTGACGAAACACAACCGCATCGGCCAACCGCTGGGCTACGCCTTGAGTGACAAACTCATTATTGCCGCGGTTGAGAATAACTTTCTCCTCCCCGACCCAATGGCAAACTAAAAAGTGTACGGAAAGCTGGCTCGTAAAATTAGGTGTGCGCCAAACGGCGCACCATCTGACGATGACAGCGCTTATGGCTCGACGTCTAGCGTACACCTATTCTTATAGGTCGGCTTTCCGTGCATTTTGACCCTTAGATATGGCGAGTAATTATCCACGATTTCAGTTTATTGCGCCCACCGAACCTTGATTGAGATATACTAGCTGCAGCGCCAGCGCCATTACTGTTTTGGGGTATTGCAGCACACTATGATGGTCCGTTCACGGCATGTCATGCAAGCAGCCTTCATCATTGCCCTGCTTGTCGTACCGGTTTTCCTCCTCATCATCTCAACCCAGACTACGGACGAGTTGAATTACCTCGATAACTTCTGGTATCTCAACCGCGCCCGTCTCATCTGGCAGGGTATCTTGCCGGATCTATTTGTCTACACCTTGACCTATCCCAGTCTCGTAGGGTTGGTCAATTTGTTCGTCGCTGATGTGCTGTTGGCCGGGATGCTCACCAATGCGTTTCTGTTGTGGTGCATTTTACTGGGTGTCTATTTACTAGGTTGCTGGCTGTACAAGGATCGGCGGGTGGCTTGGCTGGCGGTCACGCTCGTGCTTGTCAATGCTTCACTTCTGGACACCCTGCGCCTGTTCTGGGCAACGGTCTCCTTCACAGCCGCAACCGTCTGGTGTCTCGTCGCCGCGGTGTTGGTTACGCGTCAACCTCGGTTTGGCACGGCTGTGCTTTTCGGCGCTGTGCTGGCATTGGCTGTCTACACAAGGGTTGAGGGGGTAACCTATGCTCTGTTCGTGCCGGCGACGGCCTGGCTGATTTTCAAGCAGCAGGGCTATCGGGCTGCACTGCGCGCCTTGATTACCACGAGTGTAGTTTTTGCGGTCTTGTGCCTTCCTTTTGCACTCAACTTTCTCTACATTCGCAACAACATCAATGCCGAATTGAGTACAGCCGTGACTGGCGTTTTTACGCTGCTGGATCGCACCCCAGTTGAGTGGCCCGTCATTTGGCGGCGCGTCACCGACACGTTGACTGGCTTGCTCTCCCATTGGTCAACGCTGGCGTGGTTGATCGGCATCGCTGGATTGCTGTGGTCTACGCCACGTTACCGAACCGCCCAATGGATCTGTGCAGCCTTGATTGTTCTCAATCTGCTGTATTCCTTCCTTCTGTCGATCTGGCCTTATCCCATCCACGTCATCTTTTACCTGCCTTTGTTCGGGTTAATCCTTGCGAGCACCTTGATTCAGCTTACGGAACGAGGCCGGTGGTCGCGGCGGCTCGCAGTCGTGCTGCTCATTGTACTGCTCGTGCCCAACCTGCAGTACGCTGGCCGCCGCGCTGTGGAAGTGCCGGTCATGGCGTATCGAACCTCAGCCAGCGCGGCCACCGGCGCGGCACTCGATGGGTGGTTGGTCGAGCAAGGCTGGTACGAGCAACCAATCTATACCTTTTGCGACTCAATCTTGTCTTTTAGTCATGCGCGCTTGCAGTTGATTTATCGCTTGCAGTTCGCGACCGGTTGGGACACGCCGGAGCACCTGCTTCCGCGACTTTGGGCAGAAAACGCTCTGCTCATGGTCTGCGGTAACCAAGTCTATTTCCCGGATTGGCGCCCCCTGCTTCAGCAAGCAACGCCGTCGGGGCTGGTGGAAGCCGGACGGTTTGAAAACTTCGTTTTTTATCGTCCCGACGAGGCGAACTGATGCGCCGATCGATGTTAGCGAGCGCGGCGATCCTGCTGCTGGCTGCCCTACTACGCCTGAATGCGGTCACTTACGGCTTAAGCGATGTGTGTCTCACTGTGCCGGAAGAATATTGGCTGTTCGCTGCCGAGCAAACCACCTCACTATACAACTGGAACATTGCGCCGCAAGGTGCCCTAACGACCTTATCCGGTCGAATCCCGCCGAGACCGCTCCTCTCCGCCGAAGCGCAGCTTGCAGATCGGCTTGGACTGCGGCTTGCGGGCGTCGTGGCAGGTCTCGTGACCGTCGCCCTGATACTGCGCCTGGGCCGCAGCTTAGGGTCGAATTGGTGGTGGGCGGCGGGCTTGTTCACCGCGGTAGCACCCTGGCAGGTCGCCAGTGATCGCTGGATAACACCATATGATGCGGCACCGCTGGTTTTGATGCTGAGCGTATGGGCGTATGGGTTAGGTGAAAGCACTCGCTCGGGTTGGCGGCGAGCCGCCCTCAAAGGGGTGTCGACGGCGGCTGCTCTCAGCTTACTGCTCATCGCGCCGCCGCTCTGGTGGTTAGCGGTCTTGATGGTGGTGCTCCCGCCGCGACCCCATTGGCGGCTGATTCTTTTTCTGCTGCTGGGCGGGATTGTCGTCTTCCCGGCGCTGCAAACGCCGGAATTGTGGCTGGCAGCGGCGGCGCGGTGGGATCTGGGCGTTACCTCGGCGTGCATCCTCGTAGGTTTGCTATTGGTTCTGTGGTGGCGCCGCCATCTGTCGCGCTGGTATATCAGCGCTCTGGTGGTAGTCAGCCTGTGTGCGGGCGCAGTCACACTATATCAGACGACTCAGCTCCCACAGCCAACGGCTGAGGAATGGGAATTGGTGCGTTGGCTGCAAAACCGCATTCCCGATGATGAAGTCGTGCAGTTCGATTTCACCGTCTGGCATCTTGCGCCCGTTGTGGCTTGTCCTATGGGAGCGGACATCCGGTTTCAAGCCCAGTCCATGCCGGTCGAGTTTTTCGATGTGCGTGAACTGGCGTCACCATATTACTTGATCAGCAATCGCGTCGATGCCGTCTCTAAAATGCCGTACATCAGTCAGGTCGGTGAGCACTTCTGGATCGGACGTAGACTCGCTTTACCAAATGTAACCGACATCGGGTTTGGCGAACTCGTTCATGTGCTCGGTTATGAGCTGGTGACGACGAGCACCACACCCGCGGGAACGGTTGATCTGCGTATTGATTACCAGTTTGGTGCGAACATCACACCGGATGTCCTCGCCTATGCCGCATTTGTTCACGTCACGCCCGAAAACGATCCACTCACCAATTCGGTGAACATCAGCGACCCGTTTTTTGCTGAGTCGGGGAACACCGGGTCACGGCGCGTGATGCTCAACCATCACATTCGTTTTTCGCTGCCCCCCACGATTCCGGCGGGTGTGTATGCTGTGCGGTTGGGGATTTTCAATGTGTACACGGGTGAAAAGGTGGGCGAGGAGCTAATCTTGGGTGAGCTGGTAGTTACGGGAATCAATTAGGTGCAATTACATGACGTTGAAATTATGAACCCCACACTTTATCTCTAAAGTATCGGCACTATTCCAGCTGGATCGACGCGATTACGTGTGGTTAGGTGTTCTGGTTGCGCTTGCCATCATCGTCCAAGGGCGGATGCTGCGGCTTCAGTTTTCCACCCCGGATGGCGATTTTGTCGGTCATGTGCGTATCGCGCGGCGGATTGTCGAAGAAGGGGTGTTGGAAGGCCCGCATATTGTTTATCACGTGATTGTGAACACGCTCACGCTGGTCATTGGCGACCGAACAACCGCCGGTTTATTGGTGGTCTTAGCAGCTCAGGTCGTGCTTCTGCCCATCATCTATGGTCTGCTGCGTCCGGTCATGGCCAACACTGCACGCGGGGCGCTTCAGACCGCCGTGTTTACGGCCGGACTGGTGTTCGTCGCGCCGCTTGCCTTACCGACTTTAGCCGAGAACAACTTCTATTTTGGCTATGTGGTCGCGAATGCCATTCATAGTCCGACCACCATTGTGCTCAAACCGTTCGCGCTGGGCGTTTTGGTGGTAATTTTGGCTGGTTTAAGCAATCGACTGCGCTTCACGTTCTTGACTTGGCTCGGCGTTACGGTGTTGGTCACCCGCTGTCTTTTCACCAAGCCCAATTACATGTTGAGCTTGCTTCCCGCTTTGATTCTCTTGGTTGGGTATCGCTTTTGGCGCGGGGAAGCGGCCAACACAAAGCTCATCGTCTCGGCTGTGATTGTGCCGACTGTTCTACTGCTGATCGCCCAATATGCGCTGGGATTTAGTGACGCGGAGGCCGGTATTGCAGTTGCGCCCTTCAGCGTCGTTGGCCATTTGACTGGCTATGGAGTCCCCCCAACTCATTCTCTTATTCTTCCTGTCGATCCTGTTTCCGCTGCTGGTTGTGCTGTATCGCTGGCACACGGCACGGCGTGATGTCGGTCTAGTCGTCAGTTGGCTCGCTTTTCTGGCTGGCGCGGTTCAGATGTACTTTTTGTCCGAAACGGGCGTGCGCCAGTGGAATGGCAATTTCTGGTGGAGCGCCCAGATCACCTTGTTTGTTCTCTTTGTCTATTCCGCCATCTTTCATCTTCGGGAAGCAACTCAGCATCCCCGCAGGTTTGATAAACTCATCACAGGCGTGTTCGGTTTACACGTTCTTCGAAAGCGCCTGATCCACCTACAGATTGGGCAGAATCGCCAGCGCCCGGCAGTCGTGGCGCTAGCGCCAATTCGCTGTATAGTGGAAGCATGCGGAAGTCAAATATAAACTAAAGTGGTCTTTCGAAAGTTTTAATGTATCGGCAGATCTATTTGTCTGCTCGGTTTCGGGCGCACACGCAGGTGCGCCCCTACATCCGTTCGTGGATTTCTTTCGAGAACCTACTTTAGATGGGGCGACCAGCCACCGTACTGAAGGATTTTTTGTGGGCGATGGCGTTCAGAATCATCTGCATCGCCTTGACAAGGCGCGCGGGGCGCACTTGCCGCCACTGGATGCGTTGCCGGCGTTCGGTCAGTCCTTCGGATTGACGCATCTGCTCACGCAGGTGCTGCAGGTCGTTGATCCGCTGCTTGTATTCATGCGACATAAAGTAATCGCTCATGATCAGGATACCTTTCTCAGACTACGCTTCGGACTTGCCGAAAGTCACCCAACGGCGGCGCGCCACCAGTGCCGGGCGGTGTGCCGATTGAGTCGTCTGACTCAATTGACGGAGGGCGTCGGCGGCTTCGCGGCTGTTCGGATGGATGTAGAGCGCGCGTTCCAGACAATACAACTGCTCGTCGCGGGATGTCAGCTTGGACGCCCAGAAGAGCCAATCGACTTCCATGTTCGAGTCTTCCTGCAGTGCTTCCACGAAGTCGATACTTGGATCGGTGACACGATTTACCGGGAACAGGGATTTGGTAGACTGCGGCGCCATCTGCAAATTCCTTTCGTCAGTACTCACAACGTTGTCTTATTCATAGCAGAGTGTGACCCGTGGAGTCGTCCTACCAGGGTGGAATAAACGGGATGGAGGGGGTGAAGAGTTCAACATGATCAGCTCACCGAATCAAGTACGACGCATTCAGCAACTTCCCGTCATGGCGACACCGTTTGTCGGCAGGCAGACCGAACTGGAAGAACTGCATGAGCTTTTGACGCAGCCTCGCATCCGCCTGATCACCATTTTGGGCGCGGGCGGTATCGGCAAGACGCGCCTCGCCCTTGAAGCCGCGCAGCGCCACCGCGCGCTGTTCGCCGATGGCCTGTCGCTCGTTACGCTGTCTATGCCGACGACAGCCGATGAGCTGGCGCTGTTGATCGCGGAAACGCTCGACTTCCAGACGCAGACGGGCGATCTGCCGCCCGCGCAGCAGGTGTTGGAGTTCATCAAGTCACGGTCGCTGCTGCTGGTAGTGGAGAATGCCGAGTACCTCGCCGAGGCGGCGATGTTCGTCGGCACACTGGTCGATACTGCGCCGGGCGTCAAGCTGCTGGCGACCTCGCGGCAAAAGCTCAACCTCTCAGCGGAGAGTCTGTTCCCGCTTGGTGGGATGGATCTGCCCGCCGACGATTCCGGCACGGATGTGTTCGCTTCCGGCTGTGTGCACCTGTTTATGGACAGCGCGCTCCGAGTGCGGCCGAGCTTCGAGCTGTCGCCGGCTGATCAGACCGCTGTTGTGCACATCTGCCAGTTGGCGCAGGGCATGCCGCTCGCCATTGTGCTGGCGGCCAGTTGGCTCCCGCTCCTGTCGCCCACCGAAATTGCGCGGGAGATGCAGAAGAATCTCGATATCTTGCAGACGGATTGGCGCGACGTACCTGAACGCCAACGCAGTGTGCGCGCAGTTTTCGATGCGTCCTGGCGGCTGTTGGAGGCAAACGAGCAGCGCGGGTTGCTGCGGCTGGCGGTGTTTGCGCATGGCTTCACGCGCGATGCTGCCGAGCAGGTCGCGGGCGCGGATCTACGCATGATGATGAACCTGTTCAATAAGTCGCTGGTTCAGCGTTTGGTTTCGACCGGACGCTATGAATTGCATGAACTGCTGCGTCAGTATGCGCTGGAACGTCTGCGTCAAGCCGATGACGAGCACGCCGTGTACGCCACGCACAGCCAGTATTTTCTCAATCTGGCTGCGGGGCTGACCGCGCAGATCACCGGGCAAGGGCAGCTTGACGCGCTTGACCGGATCGAGGCGGACTTCGAAAACCTGCGCGCGGCGTGGCTGTGGGCAGTCGAACACGATGAACTGGAGACCGTGGCGCGCGCGCTGGACAGCTTGTTCTGGTACGGCATGATGCGCAGTCGGTACGCCGCGCTGGAAGCGATCTTCGCGCCGACTCTGGCGATGCTGGCGGGGCGTTTGACCGGCAGCGCTGGCACATTACGCGCGCAAATCGAAGTGCGGATGTGCTGGATGCGGCGCTGGCGCGAAGGAGCGCCGCTCAACCCGCTGATCGTCGACGAGCTCGAAGCGCTGCTGGGATCGCTGCCCGCCGCGAGCGTCGACCGCGTGCTGGGACTGATACTGCTCGGCGATGCGCTCGATGCGACGGCAAGCGATCCCGACCGCGCAGAGCAGGCGCTGGCCGAGGCATATGCGCTCGCCACTCATCTGCGCGATGAATTTTACGCGGCGTGGGTGCTGCACTTTCAGGCGCGGCATGCCGGGCGGCGTGCCGGAGTGGAGCAGAGTCTCACGCTCGGGCGCCGGGCGGTCGAACTGCGGCGGGGACGCGGCGACCTGATCGGTGCGTGCTATTCGTTGTACAACGTCAGCATCGACTTACTGCTGCTCGGGCAGGCGGACGCCAGCATCACCGTGGCGACCGAACAATTGGAACTCAGCCGTAAAGTGCGGGAATGCTCCAGCATTCTCATGGCGCAAATCACGTTAGGGCTGCATGGGCTGCTCGATGCGCGCTTTGAGGAGGCACGGTTGTTCACCGAGGCGAGCGCACGCCTTGCCGCTGACCTGAATCACCCGTTGGGAATCGCCTGGACGAACCTCATTCGTGGGCTGCTGCGCTGGTTCGACGGTGATTTCGATGGCGCGTTTGAGTTGCTGAGCGAGAGTGTCGATCTGGCGACGCATGATACCGTACGCTTTTTCCTCGATTGGGGCTTCACGCTGATCGAGCGCCCGGGCGCGGAGCTACAGGCACAGCGAGTGCGTTCGTTGAGTTATGCGGTGCGCATCGGCGCGCGGGGGGCACAGCGGCTGTGTCTGCCCGCTTGGGCGCGCGCCGCCGCCGCGATGGGAAATGATCAGACGGCGGCCGCCTTGTTAGGTCTGGCCGAAGGGGCGGGCGGTTGGTTAGGGAGCTGGCTCGACCTCACCGGTCTGCCAGCGCAGCTTGAGCGGCGCATGGGCGCGGAGGTGTTCGACCGCGCTGCGGTTCAGGCGGCGGGGGCGGACATGGGATCGGTAGCTGCTGCGCTGCTCACCGCTGCGGATGGCGGTAGTGGCGGTGCGGTGCTCACCGATCGTATTCGGCAGGCCAATGAGCAGTTGATCGAGCCGCTCTCCGAGCGTGAGCTCGAAGTGATCCGCTATATCGCTACTGGTCTGTCGAACCGTGAAATCGCGGATCAACTGGTGGTCGAACTGAGCACTGTCAAGAAGCACCTGACGCACATCTACGGCAAGTTGGAGGTGCTCAACCGAGCGCAGGCGATTTTACGCGCCCAGCAGCTCGGTCTGGTCTAGAGGCGGCGGGCGCGCTCAGCTTTGCGGGACGACGGTGCGTGTAGGGCGGGTCGTTAGTCGCAGCGCAGGCACTCGAATGGCGTTGGCGCCGAGGACGAGCACCGCGCCGAGCGAAATGATGGCGAACGCGGCCAGTGAATTGATGGAGAGCACCTCGCGACCGAGCAGGATGCCCCAGATCACGGTGAACGGCGATTCGAGAAAGCTGATCATGCCCATCAGCGCCGGGCTGAGAAAGCGGCCACTCCACAAGGTGATGGCAGCACACAGGATTGTCCCGATCAGCGCGGAGAGGATCACCGGGGCCAGCACATCGATGGAGAGCGAAAAGCGCGCCTGATCGGTCACCACAGCGAGGCCAATCGATAAGCCAGCGACCACGACGGCGGAGACCAGACTCATCACGCGCCAGTCTTCGTGGGCGTAGCGACTCAGCAGCAGCAGATAGACGCCAAAGGCGAGGGCGCGCAAGACGCCGAAGAAATCACTGGCAATGGTGCCGTCCGGCGTGTAGAGCAGCAGCCCTCCACCCAGCAGGACGACCAGACTACCGATCACAGCCGCAACGCGTACGTTTGGCCGTCGGAACAGGAGGGCACACAGCGGCAGGAAGGCGACGTAGAGACTGCCGAGAAAGACCACGCGCCCCGCCGAACCAAGCGCGATCCCCTGCGTATCCGCCGCGACCGCAACCGTGAACACTGTGCCGAGCAGCGCGCCGCCCTGAATAGCGCGGCGTGTCAGCGGGATGCGCTTGATGAAGCAGAAGCCGCCCAACAGGAGGCTGGCGAGCAGGTAGCGTTCCGCGTTGAAGGCGAGCGGGCTGGACGCTCGAACTGCCGACTGCACAAACCAGGCTTGCAGGCCGTACCACACGGTGACGAATAAGCTCATGCCAATGGCCATTCGGGCGTACTTGTTCATTCTGTGCCTCCATCCTCGCTGAGATGACTCTCACGTTAGCGGGATGCGGCGGCACTGTCTTTCGCCTTAGGTGGAATTCGCGGCAGAGGAGGGGGTGAATCGGGGTGGGAATGAGGCAGGAGCGTATTTCACAATTGGTGGAATTACGCTCCTGCCTCGTCTCGACACTTGAAAACCTACCCCTGTCTGAGGGGCGCTGATCGAGAAACCAATCGTCTTACGCGCGTCCCCACTTGTTGAAGGCTTCATCGAAGGAGACACCGCGGGCGAAATCTTCGCGCATGCCTTGTTCGCGCCGTTCAACATCTTCGACCTTGACGAGCGCTTCCATCGCGATCTCTTTGGGCACCACGATCACGCCGTCCGCTTCCCCGATGATCCAGTCACCGGGAGCGACGCGCACGCGCGCCGTCAGTGTGCCGGGCATAGCAATCGGCTCGTTTAAGGCGGTCATGCGCCAGCGCTTGTTCGACTCAATCGGCGAGGTGCCGCGCACGCACGGCGTAAAATCGGGGATGACTTCCAATCCGAGGTAGTCGCGGATGAACGAGTCGATGACGATGCCATGCGCGCCCCCTTGCTTGAGCGCCCAACTGGTCATTTCCCCGAACTTGCCGGCGTGCAGCTCGCCGCCCGTCTCGACCACGACCGCGCAGCCGGGATACAGCGCCCCGCGCAGCGCCTCAAAGTAGTTCCCCGTCCAATTGGCGGTCTCGGCGCCGTGCAGCGGCGGGGCATACGGGCTTCCCTGCACGGTGATCACTTGTCCGGCGAGGTGCCGCTGAGGAAACAGCGGCCGGATGCCCAGATCGAGGCACTGGTTGGGGTAACCCATCGCATTCAGCGTATCGTACAGGTTGGTCACCCGGATTTTATCCCAGCGCGCTTGCACCTCAATCACCGAAGGTTGGTCTGACATCACAGAATTCTCCAAGCACACAATCAGTCGAAGTAAGTATCGTCGTTCCAGAGCAGGGCCTTGGCATTCTTGGCGTTGAGTTCGACGCCGATGCCGGGGCGGTCGGAGACGCGCATGAACCCCGGCTCAATAAAGGGCTGGTCGCCGTCGCACAGATCGTTCCACCACGAAATCATCCGTCCGTGAAACTCCAGCACGAGGAAATTCGGGACGGACGCCATGACATGACAGGCGGCCATCATGCCGAGCGGCGACGAGACATTGTGCGGTGCGATAGGAATATAGTGCGCATCAGCGATATCGGCAATGCGTTTGGCTTCGGCAATGCCGCCCGCCTTAGCCAGATCCGGCATGATCACGTCGGTCGCTTTGCGCTCAAACATTTCCAGAAATTCAAAGCGCGTGTATTGATTTTCACCCGTGCAGATCACCGTACTGCTTGAGCGGCGCACCTGCGCAAGTGCGTCGAGGTTTTCGGCGGGCACGGGTTCTTCGAGCCACAACAGGCGCAGCGGTTCGACCGCTTTCGCCAGCGTGATCGCGGACGGCAGATCGAATTGGCCGTGACAGTCGATGGCGAGATCGGTGGCATAGCCGAGCGCCGCGCGCAGTCCCTCGATCAGCTTGATTACTTGATTCATCTCGCGCGCGCCGACTGTCCAGTTGTACGGATCGAGCTTGCCTTCGACGGCGTGATCGACGTCGAATTTGACCGCCGTATAGCCTTCGGCGACGACCTCCAGTGCCTTATCCGCGTAAGCCTGCGGATCGCTCGTCTCACCGGCATGACAGTCGGCGTACAGGCGCAGCTTGTCGCGGAATTTGCCGCCGAGCAGTTGGTAGATCGGCACATTCAGCGCTTTGCCGACAATGTCGTAGAGCGCGTTGTCGATGCCCGTGAGCGCGAAAATGAGCGGCGCATGGCTCGACCCGCCGTAGCGCCCGCGCCGCCGCAGCTTCTCGTATATCAGGTTGATGTTGAACGGGTCTTCGCCGATCAACAGGGGTTTCATGGCGAGGATGGCCGCCTTGGTCGCGAAGCCGGAAAAGCCCGGTCCGCCCGAATTGCATTCGCCGGTGCCAACGATGCCCTGATCCGTATAGATGCGGACAAACGTCCATACGCTGCCGCCGCTGTCCGGCTCTTCACGACCGATGACACAGGCTTGCACGTCCGTGATTTTCATGTCCCGTTATCCTTTGACGCTGCCAGCGGTCAACCCGCCGACGAGATAGCGTTGTGCGTAGATGTAGACGATGACGACGGGAATCGCCATCATCAGCGATGCCGCCATGAGCTGACCCCAAGGATAGATGTCGCCGAACACCAGCAGCTGCAGACCTACCGGGAGGGTTTTCAGGCTGTCGCTGGTGATGAAGACGAACGCATATAGAAACTCGTTCCAGGCGTTGGTGAACGCGAACAACGTGACCGAGAGCAGCGCGGGCGCGGCGAGCGGTAGAGTCACACGGCGGAACGCGCCGAAGCGGGTTGTGCCGTCGATCAGCGCGGCTTCTTCCAATTCGACGGGGATGGAGCGGAAATAGCCCATCATCACCCACGTCGCGAACGGCATGAGGAAGGTCGGATACGTCAGGATGAGCGACGAGTAGTTGTTGATTGCGCCGAGATCCGTGAGGATGCGGTACAGGGGGATGAACAGGAGCGAGGCGGGGAGCAGATAGGTGATGAGCAGCAGCGTCGTGAGCAGACCCGCGCCGAGGAAGCGCAGGCGCGCCAGCGCGTAGGCGGCAAGCGCCGCAATCACAATTGACAGCGCCGTGCTGCTGACGGCGACGATCAGCGTATTGCGGAACCACGTGAGGAAGGGGGTATCGCTTAGCAAACTGCGATATTGTTCAAACGTCCACGGATCGGGCACATAAATCGATGTGAAGCGTTGAATCTGTAAGTCGGTTTTGAAAGAAGTGACGAAAATCCAGTAGAACGGAAACAGTACGAAGATGAACACGGGAATCAGCATGAGCAGACGGGTGCTCACGCCAAAGACTTCCCACTGCGAACGCCGAAGTCGGGGCTGACCATCGCCTTTCGCTGGCACCAGCAGGCGCATGAGGGCGCTCACGCCCTGTTCCAACCACTGCAGCGGCAGCAAGACCAGATCCAATACGAGGCCGACGAACCGGTTTCCCCATTCGCCAATTCGATCAAACACCGTGACTTTTTCCCGGACCTGCACCTGCTCGCTCGGACGCATCACACGGGCCAGCACGAAGATCAGCGCGGCCATGAAGGGCGCCATGCTGAGCGCGGTCGCGACGCCGGGACCAAAGCGCAGCCCGACAATCGCCTTTTCGTAGGCGAGAATTGAGAACATGCGCGTCGCGCCGCCGGGGCCGCCACCTGTCATCAGGTAGATGAGGCCAAAGGTATTGAAGGTGTTGATGAAGGACAGCAGCAGCGTCGTGATGATCACGTAGCGCAAGCCCGGCATGGTGATGTGCCGGAAGCGCTGCACCACGCTCGCGCCGTCCACTTCAGCCGCCTCGTACTGCTCCCGGTCAATCGCTTTGAGACCCGCGAGCAGCAGAATGACGAAAAAGGGAATCCCTTTCCATACATTGACGGCGATCACACTGGGCATGGCTAAACCGGGTTCGGCCAGCCACGCCACCGGGCGGTCAATGATCCCGAGGCTCTGCAGAATGGGGTTTAGGCCGCCGAAGACCGGATCGTAGATGCTGCGCCACGTCAGCGCGGTGACGACCTCGGGCACAATCCACGGCAGCAGAATGATCGCGGTCAGGATGTTGCGTCCGGGCAGTCGTCCATGCAGCAGCAGAGCAATGCCAATCCCGATCACAAACTTGATGCTGACGGAGGCGAGCGTGAACACGAGCGTGTTGCGGACTGAGCTGATGAAGTCGGTATCCTGAAAGAGGCGCGCGTAATTGTCAAACCCGACAAAGACTTCGGTGCGCGTGATCAGCGAACGCGTCGTCATGCTCAATTGCACGGCGTTGATGAAAGGGTACAGGATCAGCCCGCCCATGATGAGGACGATCGGGATCACGAAGGGAATGGCCATTTTCCAGTCACGCCCTAAGATGCGTGAGAGTGAACTCGGACGCACCGTTCGTGCCGACTGGTAAAGATTGCTCGAGGTTTTCAGTCTTTTCGACTGATCCATTGGCTTTCTCTTTCGCTTGTGCCATTGTGATGGCGCGTTTGGAGTTGGAACCCGCTGTTGACCCAGCTTCTTCGTTCTTGATCACAGCGGGCGGGACATGTCCCGCCCTGATCGAAATGCGAAAAGCTGCGCGTGAGGGGTGTGTTCGACACCCTCTACGACTGCGGGACGCCGCCTTCTTCGAAGATCTGCACGATGCGGTTGTGGGCGTCTTCGACGGCCTGCGCCGGGGTCATCGCGCCAGTGGTGATGTTCGCCATCATCTGGCTGGTGACCGCCGCGCCGTCAATGGCGTCGATGAGCGCGTTGGGCGGGGCGGGATGCGACCGTCCGTAGAAGATGTCCTCGTTCAGTAGAATGTCACGGAACACCTGGAAGTTCGGATCGGTCCCGAGCACATCGTCCGTCCAGAGATTTTCGTACGCGGGGAGGAACAGGCCGCCGCCGTTCTGCGCCATGGGAACGTAAACCGACGGGTCGAGGAGGTGGTAGATGAGGGATTTCGCGGCGTCGAGGTTGCGCGCGCCCTTGAAAATGGTGAGCCAGCCGCTGCCGCCAGCTTCGAGCAGGCGACCGTCGATCGTCAGCGGGTTGTGCAGAACCGCGGTATTTTCGAAGACCGGGTTGCCGTCGGCCTTCGCCTTAGCATAGACGCTCGGTTGGTTGATCGTGAGCGCAATCGTGCCCGCTAGATACGCTTCGTTGTTGCTCGTATCCGTCCAGCTTTCCACGCCGGGCGGGAGCATCGGGCGGAAGCGGTCACTCATGTAGGTTTCCGCCAGCCATTCGACCCCCGCTAGCGTTTCCGGCGTGTTGAAGTTCACACGTAGCCCGGTTTCGTCGGTGAAGCTGCCGCCGAAGCCCTGAATCACGGAGAGGATCAACCCGTGCGCGTCACCGCTGCGGTTGACCGTCAAGCCCCAGCCCCACAGGTTATTGTCGGGGTCGGAGACTTCCAGCGCCGCTTCACGCCGCGCATCCCACGTATCGAGCGTATTCACGTCGATGCCGTGGGCATCAAACACATCGCGGCGGGCGAACCACGCGCCAGTCACGCTCATGAAGGGCACCGCCCACCATTTGCCGTCGATCTTGGCATTGAACTCGGCGATCCGCGGCACGACCAGCCCATAGCGGCTGATCAGTTCCTCGACCACGTCGGACACGTCTTCGACGATATCCAGCGCGTACATCTGCGGGATGCTCAGTACGTGATAGCCGAGGTCGGGCGGGTTGCCCGCCTGAACGGCCGCCAGCATCTTCGCGGTGAAGTCGCCGAACAGTTCCGGGTTGGCCGTGGAAATGTCGAGGCCGATGCCCTGTTCTTCGGCAAAGCTGACGACACCCTCGCGGAACATCGTCTGCACCACTTCAAAGTATTCGGTCTTGTGAATGACGGTCAGCGTACCTTCCGCCCCAACGGGCAGGGGCAGCGGTGTCGCCGTAGGGGCGGGCGTGGGGGTTGCATCCTGTGCCATGAGAATTCCGGTTTGAGCGGCGGCAAGCGCGGCTCCCGTTGCGCCAGCGATACGCAAAAACTCGCGGCGGGTCAAATTCTTTTTGCTCATTAGTATGTTCTCCTCAACCAATTGAATTAACAATGTGTTCAGGCGGACACAACCCGCGGCCTAACCCCTTTCCTGTGCCTGAAGACGATTGCACGCGGGCTCAGCACACCCACGTGGACCTACCGTAATTTTTAAGCGCCACTTGTCAACCTTGCGCTCGTCAGCCGCGGCGTGGCGATCCCGCGGCGGCGATCCTCCCGGTCTACGGGATGATTTTCGGCCAGATGAGCATGATATGGTCGTAGACCGCGCACGCGGCCCGTTCGGTGTCATGCTCGCGCAAGGCATCGACAATCGGCTGATGCCGGGTCGCGACCTCGACGTAATCCGGCGAGTAGAGCGGGTGCGACTGCACGATAAACCGCTGAATCTGGTTCGACAGCGGATTCCACACTTGCAGCAGTGAGCGATTGTCGGACCATTCGACGATGGAGCGGTGAAACTCCATGTCGAACTCGGACAGGCTCAGTAGATCGTTGGCGCTCCCGGCGGCCTGCATTTTGCCAATCAGCTCGGCGAGCGTGTCGCATTGCTCCGGGGTGATCTTCTGGGCGACGCGGCGGACCGCGAACATTTCGATGTGGGTGCGCACGACCGAAAGTTCGTACATTTCGTCAAAGGGAATACTGGTCACATAGGTCGCGCTGCGCGCTTTGCGTTCGACCAGACCGTCATGTTCCAGCCGCTGCAAGGCTTCGCGCACTGGGCCTTGGCTGGTGTTCATCTGCCGGGCTATGTCTAGCTCGATCAGCTTCTCGGCGGGCGGCAGTTCTGCTGAGATGATGGCCAGCCGCAAGTGTTCGTACACTTGATCGGCAAGGGATGTCAACCGAATCTCGCGTCGTTGGAAGTGCATCTGATTCACGTTTTTTGAATCCATTATTAATAATCAATCATTGTAAAGAGATTTGGATGGTTGTCAACTTTTGAATCGCGTTATCCTATACACCAATAGTGTGGCGTTGAGCCGCGCTAACCATGCGCGGCTGTGCGCCTTAGTTAGAGGGATAGATTGTGGAAGATCAGCGGCCTTTGGAAAGTCAGGTCAATACTTATTCGCGTCCGAGCGAACTCAAAATCACCGATATGCGCGTGTGTCACCTGCGCGGCCTGCCGATGGACTGTTCCCTGATTCGGCTGGATACCAATCAGGGCATCAGCGGTTACGGCGAAGTGCGCGACTGGGCCAGTCCCACTTACGCTCTGATGCTCAAGAGCCGCCTCATCGGCGAAAACCCGTGCAACATCGACAAGATTTTTCGCAAGATCAAGCAGTTCGGGCATCACGGTCGGCAGGGTGGGGGCGTGTCCGGCATCGAAATGGCGCTGTTCGATCTGGCGGGCAAAGCCTACAACGTTCCGGCGTATCAACTCCTCGGTGGTAAGTTCCGCAGTCAGGTGCTGTGCTACTGCGATACCGACTCGTCACCGGATGGTCGGCAGATGGGGGAACGGCTCAAGCGGCGCATGGATCGTGGTTTCAAGTTTCTGAAGATGGATGTGGGCATCGGCCTGCTGCGCGACGTGCCCGGCGCGTTGAGCGCGCCGCCGGAGATGCTCGACAGCACGACCATCATGCACCCGTTCACCGGCATTCAGGTCACGCAGTTGGGGATCGAATACCTCGTGGAGTATGTGCGGCAGGTCCGGGAGATTATTGGCTATGAGATTCCGCTGGCGGCAGATCATTTTGGGCATCTCACGGTAGAAAGCGCCATCCGCCTGGGACGCGCGCTCGACCGCTTCACACTGGCATGGTACGAAGATGTCATTCCGTGGCAGCTCACCGATCAATGGGTGCGGTTGGCGCAGTCCGTGACCACGCCGCTGTGCACGGGTGAGGACATTTATCTGAAAGAGGGCTTCCGACCGCTGCTCGAAGCGCATGGCGTCTCCGTCATTCACCCGGATCTCGCGACGGCGGGCGGTCTGCTGGAGACCAAGAAAATCGGGGATCTGGCGCAGGAGCACGGCGTGGCGATGGCGATGCACTTTGCCGGGTCACCCGTGTCATTTCTCGCCAATATCCACTGCGCCGCGGCGACCGAAAACTTCTACGTGCTGGAGAATCATTCGGTCGACATTGACTGGTGGGATAACCTGATCTCCGGGATCACCGCGCCTTTGATTCAGGATGGCTATGCGCGTGTGCCCGAAACACCGGGGTTGGGCTTCACTGATGTACAGGAAGCGGCGCTGCAGGACTGCATCGATACGGCGCGGCGCGGCGGCTATTTTGAAGCCTCCACGGATTGGGATGACGAACGCTCGCATGATCGGTTGTGGAGCTAGTCGCGGGGCTGCGCGAGCATCCACGCTGAAAATCGAAGCGCGGACACGGTTACTTCAATGCTCCAACCGTGTCCGCGGAGAAAGATCTGCTCGCAATGAGCTGACAGCGCTCATTGGGGATATGTAGGCAGGGCGGCGCACCTGCCGCTGAGTCATGCGCTGTGCTGGGTGAAGTTCGGGTTGTCGCTGTCAAACCGCTCGCGACGAATGCGACCCAATTCGCTGTGCAGTTGGGTGAGGTCGGCATAGACGGTCTCACGTTCGAGCCCGGTTCGTTTCATGGCGTTGAGGAGTTGACTGGTGAGCAGTTCCAACTCTTGCAGTTTCTTGGGGGGCAGTTCGTTAAGGCTTTCCATCTTGAATTCCTTGGTTCAGCAGCTAAGCGTCCTCATGGGCGGCTTGATACGCAGCGATGCCTGCGGTTGTGATGTGGATCTGATTGTCAGCAGGTTTCCCGATCCACGCGGCGAGCGGCGGCTGATGCTCGATGAGCCGTTTGACCGTCGCCAGCAAACCCACATACCGAACGGGGCTGGAGGTGCGGTCACGATGCTGGTAGAGCACAGATAATGCAACCCATTCAAGGTAGGAGAGGGGTTGGCTAGTTTCCATTGGGGCACGCCTTTGCCACGGCACTGTGAGTCGAGAGCAAACCTGTGGGGTGCTATTTGATGAACGGGGAAGACCTGAACAACCGCTCAGGCATTAGCGGCTCTTCAGCAAGTGTCACCAAATCTGCTGAAATCTGTGATGTGACCATCAGTGGACATTCGTACTGGTAAGTAATTGTACTCATAATCTCGCCGCCTGTAAAGTCGCGGCAGGCACCGCAGAGTGGCGCTACTCAGCACCCAACCTACGGTTCGACTAACAACTGGGTACCTCGGCGACACCGGCCAGCGCCAAGCCTTCCGGTTCAATGACGAGGTAGGCGGCAAAGCCTTCACCGCGCACGCCGACATCGAATAGGTGGTTTTCCACGCGCACATACAGCCGGAGCTGCTGGCTGATCACTTTGACGACAGCCTCGCGGGGTGTCAGCGTCCACCCGACCCCGCCCAGCCGGATGATTTGCCCCCGTTGGTCTTTATTCACACACGTGATTTCGAAACCGGACACGTCCGCTGCTCCTCTTGACTGGCTTGGCTCGCTGGCGGGCACGTTAGTGCGGCTTCACCAGGCGCAGCGTTTTGTATTTGGCCACTTCCGGATGCAGCTTCTGCCACGCCACCTGAACCGCGCGGAACACGGCAGGCAATGACTGGCAGTAGGGGCTGTAAGGCTGGGTCTCGTCCGCCGCGCTGACATCATGGGTACAGCCGCACAACGGGCAGCAGACCAGCCAGCGCTGCGTCCCGCGCAGGGTAATCGTCGACGACGGCAAATCGTCAATCACGTCCAGTTTAAAATGCTTTTGCACAGTCATATCCATCACAGGCATGGGGTTACACTTTCTTGTCGGTTGAACAACTCGTGTTTTCACCAGACGTACCAGTCAGCAGTTCCGATAGATGTGACTGCTCACCAACGGGGTGCGGTAATTGAGGTCCTGGGCTGTGTTCGATGGATGGGGAAAACTGTACCGGTGCACAGTATCACGCCAGAGGCATCAAACCTGAGTCAGAGAAACGAAATCAACGTGTTTGCAATACAACGCCAGCGGGATACTTCTCTGCAATATGAAGTGTAACCTAAATTGCCTCAGAAGTAAACAGTCCGTTCAGCCGTTGACCCTCCACACGGGAAGTACCAATTGGTCAGGGTGAACGGAAGCCGTAGTTCGTCCATGAAACCCCGCCGGATCGCATGACCATAACTGGAGCAGCAAACCTGAGCTAGCTGTTGTGATTTATTGACATTGAAATTAAGACAGGTATAATGCAAGAAAACTGGATCGATACAGCAGAACCTGTTGTATTGGCCGAAATCGACATCCTCCACCGGGCACACTGCCGCTGTTTCATTGACTGAAACAGAAAAACTACTGGCAATGCGAGTAGAGTGGTTCACCGCGATGGTACCGGATGCACAACCGGCTGTACGCGCGCTCGTCATCGATCTGCGCCGAAACTCGCGTGAAGTCGGGCAACTGCTCAAAAGTCTAGCCTCGGACAAGCGTCTGGAAATCCTGCGTCATCTGGCCGGGCGTAGTTCCAGCGTCAACGAGATCGCCGATGCGCTCCGCCTGCCCGCGTCCACGGCCACCATGCACATCAAGCTGCTGGAAAAAGCCGGGCTGATTCGCACCGAACTCAAACCGGCCAGTCACGGGCTGCAGAAGATTTGCTATCGCCTGTATGACCAGATCGCGCTCGCGCTGCCGATGGTCGAACCCGTGGCGGAAACCACCATCGACGTGGCGATGCCCGTGGGCGCGTACGTCGACTGCCGGGTGACGCCCACGTGTGGCCTCGCCAGCGGCACCGGCCTCATTGGTCGGTTCGATGACCCCAGCGCTTTCTATGATCCGGAGCGCTTTCAGGCGCAGTTACTGTGGTTCCGTGCCGGGTATGTCGAGTACCGCTTCCCCAATCGCCTTCCGCCGGGCGCGCTGCTCGAAAGTCTGCAAATCAGCCTGGAAATGTGCTCCGAAGCCCCGCTGCACAAAGCGGATTGGCGCTCCGATATCACGGTTTGGGTGAATAGGGTGGAAGTCGGCACGTGGACGAGCCCCGGCGACTTCGGCGAGGAAGCGGGGCAGCTCACACCGTCGTGGTGGGAACGGCGCTACTCTCAGTATGGACTGCTCAAACTGTGGAAAGTCACCGGGGCGGGAGCCTACCTCGACGGCGTGCAAGTCGCGGATGTGACACTCGATCAATTGGCTATTGCTCAGGCGGAATTCATCTCGGTGCGGATTGGCATCAAAGAAGATGCCCAACGGATTGGCGGACTCAATATCTTCGGGCGGCAGTTTGGCAATTACCCGCAGGATATTGTGCTGCGTTTGCGGTTTCGAGAACTGGAACACGAGCCAAAGGAGGCGCAATCGATTCACGTGCACGGCATCGAAAGCAAATGACTACCTGCTGCCGAAAAGGTTAATAGGAGCACAGCTGAAATGTCCAAACGTACGCTTATGTTGATTCTGCTTGGCCTGCTGGCCTTAATGGCCACACCAACCCTCGCGCAAGACGACGGGGGCATGCAACTGCCCGAAGAGTGCAGTACCGTGACCCTCGACTACTGGAATCCCTTCACCGGACCCGACGGTCCGTTCATGGGACAGCTCGTCGACGCCTTTAACAGCGAACACCCGAATATTCAAGTGGCGATGACCACGCAGAGCGAGTATTACACCCAGCTCAGCACGGCGGCGGCTTCCGGCACGCTGCCAGATGTGGCGATTGTCCACGCCGACCAGATCGCGACGCAGGTCTACCGCAACATTCTGCGCCCCATGGACGATATCGTCGAACAGGTGGGCATCAATGGCGCGGATTTCCCGGAAGCGGTGTGGAACGCGGGCGAGGTCAACGGTTCGCGCTATGCCGTGCCGTTGGACATCCACCCAATGACGATGTTTGTGAACACGGATCTGCTCGAACAAGCGGGCTTTGCGGACGCGCCTATGACGGGTGAAGCGTTTGCCGAAATGGCCGCCGCGCTAACCAGCGGCGACAACAACGGCTTCATGCTGACGGCGGGTTTCCCCATCCGCCAGATCTTCGAAATGCTGCTGTACCAATTTGGCGGCACGTCCTTTAACGAAGACGGCACGGAAGCAGCGTGGAACAGCGAAGCCGGGGTGCAGGCCATGCAGTGGCTGCTCGATGCGCAGGCGGGCTATTCGCAGCCCAACCTCGAAGTAGATGCCGAGCTCAATTCGTTCAAGGGCGGCACCGTCGGCATGATCTGGAATGGTATCTGGCAGACGACCAATGTCACGGGCGAAGGCGTTTTCTTCGGCAGCCGGGCGATGGCCGTGCCGCAGATCGGCCCGAATATGGCGGTCTGGGCGGGCTCGCATCAGCTCACGCTGCCGACGCAGGCCGCTGAGGATCCGTGCGTTGATACGGCGGCGGGCATCTTCATTAGCTACCTGCTCGACAACTCGGTGACGTGGGCGCGCGCTGGTCAGCTCCCGGCGAATAACGTTGTCCGTGAAAGCGACGAATTTGCGGAAGTTCAGCCGCAGGCCGATATCGCCGCGGGGTCAGCGGACTACGTGTTCTTCCCGCCGTCCGTGCCGGGCATCACCGATGCTTACGGCCCGCTCGACGAAGCGGTCAGCGCGCTGATGAACGGCAACGCGACCGACATCCAAGCGGAACTTGACAACGCCGCGGAACGCGCCAATCAGATTTTGGAGCAGAACCGCGCGACGTTCGGTGAAGCGCCGTCATCCTAAACGGAAATGCATAGCCCAGCGGGTTGGGGTGGCTCCATCTCAACCCGCTGGACCGCTTTCCGAAAAAGACCCCTCCACTCATTAGAAGGGACCCGATCTATGGCGGTTTCGGTCGAAACTCCAGCCACAGCAGCCCCGCTCACAGTTCGCAAACGCCGCTTCGACGCGGTGCCGTACCTGTTTGTGCTGCCGCATCTGATCTTCTTCCTCATTTTTGCCGGGTTTCCATTCGGCTTGGGTTTGGTCATCAGCCTATTTGAATATGACATTTTGCGCCCGACGGCCACGCGTTTCGTCGGCCTAGGCAATTACACCAATCTGTTTACGCCCGGTACGGTTGAATACCCCGTTTTTTGGAACTCGCTGCTCAATACCGGGGAGTTCGTCGTCCTGAGCGTGCCGCTCCTGATCGTGATCCCACTGTTCTTGGCGATGCTCCTCAACGCGAACCTGCCCGGCAAGAACATCTACCGGGCGATCTACTTCGCGCCGTGGGTCTTGTCCTCGGCGGTGGTCGGGCTGCTCGGCTTCTGGGTGTTTCAGAGTCAGGGTGGGCTGCTGAATTACTATCTGCGCGCCTTAGGGCTGGATCAGCCGCGCTGGCTTTCGACCATGCCGTGGGCGTGGTACGCGATTCTGATCGTCACGGTGTGGTGGACGAGCGGGTTCAACATGATCATTATCCTCGCGGCGCTGCAAAACATCCCGGTGGCGCTGTATGAGGCGGCCTCGATTGATGGGGCGACGTGGTGGCAGCGCTTCCGGTTTATCACGATTCCCCAACTGCGGCCCGTGCTGGTGTTCATCATCATCATCACGATCATCGCGTCGTTCAACCTGTTCGCGCAGCCGCTGTTTATGACCGGGGGTGGTCCCGCGCAATCCGGCGGCGGTGGGTCGACCGAGCCGATCATGCTGCGCATCTACACGGAGAGCTTTGTCCGCAATCGGATGGGCAGCGGCGCGGCGATGTCGTTTGTCGTGGCGACCATCATGATCGTGATCTCCTATTTCAATTTCCGCCTGTTCCGAACGCGCGAATAAAAGCGAGGTGCATGATGGCTGTGAATGCTCAGACGGAAACGCCCACCTATTCGGGTCGCAAGCGACCGCCCAATCAGCTCATCCCGCGCATACTGATCTATGCGCTGCTCACCATCATTGCCTTATTGATCATTTTGCCGCTGCTGTGGGGTTTATCGACCTCGTTCAAGCCCAAGTCGGAGTGGTTTCTCCCGCAAATCTTCTGGATTCCGCGCACCTTCACGTTGGATAACTACCAGAGCATTCTGGAAAACCCGAGCCTGCCCATCACCCGCTGGTTTTTGAACAGCGTGCTGGTCGCTTCGATCATCACCGTGCTGATTCTGGCGATCGATTCGATTGCGGCGTATGCCTATGCGCGGATGGAGTTTCCCGGCAAACGGATCCTGTTTGGGCTGCTGCTCGCCACGCTGTTTTTGCCCGGCGTGATGTTCCTTGTGCCCAACTTCCTGACGGTGACCTCACTGGGGCTGCTCAACAATTACGCGGGGGTGGTGCTCCCAGCGCTGTCGGGCGTGTTCGGCGTATTTTTCATGCGCCAATTTTTCGAGTCGCTGCCGCGCGAGCTGGAAGAGGCCGCCTTCATTGACGGCGCGACCCGCCTGCAGACCTTCCTGCTGATTGCACTGCCGCTAGCGAAGCCCGCGTTGGCCACGCTTGGGATCATCACGTTCCTCGGCGCGTGGAATGACTTCCTGTGGCCGCTGCTCGTCCTGAAAGATCGCACACTGCTGACGCTGCCGCCCGGTCTGCGGACGCTGCAAGGCGCCTATACATCGGAGTACGGCCAGATGATGGCGGGCGCGGTCATAACGTCGATTCCCGTGCTGATACTGTACCTGCTCTTGCAGCGCTATATCGTCGAAAGCGTGCAGACCACCGGGTTGAAAGGGTAGATCCATGACTCGTTTACAGCGTATAGGCTGGCTTTACGGGGTGCTGTGCCTGCTCTTGGGGCTGGCTGTCCCGCTCGCCGCGCAGTCGGATGACGAGGACACGTTCCAGAATCCCGTTATTTCCACCAACTTCCCCGACCCGTTCATTCTGGAAGTGGACGACGTGTACTATGCCTATTCCACCAATTCAAACAGCCGCAATGTGCCGTATGCGACCTCGACGGATCTCGTCAACTGGCAGGTGGGGCGCGATGCGCTGCCCGCGCTGCCCCGGTGGGTCAATCTGAATCACGCCGACGTGTGGGCGCCGGAAGTGCTGGCGCTAAGCGCGGACGAGTATGTGCTGTTCTACACCGCGCGGGATCGCTCGACGGGCAAGCAGTGCATTGGTCAGGCGACGAGCACCAGCCCGACCGGGCCGTTTCGCGATACCAACGACGGGCCAATCATCTGCCAGACGCGCGAAGGCGGTTCCATCGATCCGAGTCCGTTCCGGGATGTGGATGGATCGCTGTACCTGTATTGGAAGAATGATGGCAACTGCTGCATGATGGCGACCTATATTTACGTACAGGCGCTGTCAGCGGATGCGACCGAACTGATCGGTGACCCAGTACGTCTCGTGCGCAATGATGAGTTGTGGGAAGGGCGGGTGATCGAAGCGCCGACATTGTGGCGGCACGACGATCAGTACTATCTGTTCTATTCGGGCAACGCTTACTCGGGCGAGGCTTACGCCGTCGGCTATGCCGTGTGTGAAACCCCGGTCGGTCCGTGCACGGACGCCGAAGAGAACCCGATTCTGGCAAGCGATCTGGACAGCCGACCGCTGGTCGTCGGACCCGGACATCAAACGATCATCACGGATGATGCAGGCGAGACGTGGCTCGTGTATCACGTGTGGCAGGTGACGGATGGTGGCGCGCTGACGTCGACCCGGCAGGTGTGGCTGGATCGGCTGGAATGGGAAGACGGACGCCCATTGGTGGCAGGCCCCACCCGGGATGAGCAGCCCGCGCCGCAGTGATTCGTACAGTCTGCACAGTTTTCGCGTTGTAATGTCCACCGCTATTGACTCACTCAAAAAAGCGTGATAACTTTAGCGAAAGTCATATGCAATCGATTGCAATTATAATGGCGAAACCAAAACTGACTTTAGCTGATATTGCAAAAATGACTGGGGTGTCCACCTCAACGGTGTCACGCGCGTTGAACGACAGCCCGCTCATCAATGACGAAACCAAACAGCGAATTCAGAGCATCGCGCGGGATCATAACTACCAGATTCATCTGGGCGCGCGCAATTTTCGCCTCAAAAAGAGTTTCATCGTCGCGGTGGTCATTCCGATTGAGACCAGCGATGCGGCGACACTCACCAACCCGTTCATTCTGGAATTCATCGGGTCGGTGGGCTGCGAACTGCGCAACAATGGCTACGACCTGCTGCTGATTCAGGATCGCACCATCAGCGAACGCTATCTGCGTTCCGGTCTGGTCGATGGTTTCATCCAGCTGGGTCACGGCGATTATCCGAACCTGAACAGTGTGCCGGAAGACGTGCCGCTCGCCGTGTGGGGGCCGCCGTTTCCGGGACAGAAATACTGCACCGTGGGCATTGATAACTGGGCGCTCTCCCGCGAAGCGGTGGAACATCTGCTGCGCTTGGGGCGGCGGCGCATCGCCTTGATCACGACGCATGACCATGTCAAGGCGACGACCGAAGCAGCCAACCGTTTGCAAGGGTATCAGGAAGCGCTGCGGACTGCGGGCCTCCCGCTTGACCCGGCGCTGGTTGTGAGCACGGATTGGAACCCGGCAGCCGGGGTCGGAGCGACGCAGCAGCTTTTGCGGCAAGCGCCGGACGCTGACGCGATTTTCGTCAGCAGCGGTGACGCGATGGCGCTCGTCGTCATGGAAACCCTGCGCGAACTCAGTCGGTCAATTCCGGAAGATGTCGCCATCGTCGGTTTTGACAACAGTTCAGTTGGGGAAACGGGAGCGGTGCCCTTGACGACGGTGAGTCAGGAAATCCGGGGTCTCGGGGCGAAACTGCTGGTCGAGAGCTTGATGCAGCTCATCGATGGAAAGAAAGCGGCCACCCAAGTGATCGAGGGGAAAATTATCGTTCGGCGGTCGTGCGGTGCCGCGCTGTAAGATTATTTGCGACGATTTGCAATCGATTGCAATTTCGACGATTTGTTGAGTGTATTTGGTCGTTTCAGTGACTGTAGTCACGCTGACGTAGTTTTTGAATGTTCGCCGGAGCAGTTTTATGCCGAGTCTTGCAATCGATTGCAAAACTGAAATGGGACGAGAACCGATGTTAGTTCACCTAGATGCCGATGCACAAGTCTTCGAAGCTCCAACGGATGCTCACCCGTCTACGGCGTGGTGGCGGTCGGCGGTCTTCTACGAAGTCTACATTCGCAGCTTTCAGGACTCGAATGGTGACGGCATTGGCGATTTGCGTGGCATTGAACAGCGCTTGCCCTATTTGCAGCAGCTTGGCGTCGACGCGCTGTGGATCACGCCGTTTTACCCCAGCCCGATGGCGGATTTCGGCTACGATGTGGCCGACTATACCGCCGTCGATCCGTCCTTCGGCACGATGGCCGATTTTGATCGCTTGCTGCAGGCGGCGCATGACCGCGATATCCGCATCGTCATCGACATGGTGCTCAATCACACGTCGGATGCGCACCCGTGGTTTGCCGAATCACGCAGTTCGCGGACCAACCCCAAGCGCGACTGGTATATCTGGCGCGATGCCCAGCCGGATGGATCACCGCCCAACAACTGGACGACCTTCTTCGGCGGCAGTGCGTGGGCGTGGGATGAAACCACCCAGCAGTACTACCTGCACCTGTTCCTCGACCGCCAGCCCGATTTGAACTGGCGCAATCCCGAAGTCATTGCGGCCGTCGATGACGTGCTGCGCTTCTGGTTGGACAAGGGCATTGATGGCTTCCGGTTGGATGCCATCAACTTCCTGATCAAGCATGCGGATTTTCCCGACATGCCCGTCGTCACCAACGCGACGGGCGGCGATCTCGTGCAATATCACGTCCACGTCAATAACCAGCCGGAACTGCATCCGCTGCTGCAAAACGTGCGCCGCGTGTTGGAGTCGTATCCCGGCGAGCGCGTGCTGATCGGGGAGACGGGCACGCTCAAAGCGCCGGAACTGGCGGAGTTCTACGGAGCGGATCTCGACGAAATCCACCTGCCGATGATTGTGCTGCCGCTGCATACGCCGTGGCAGGCCGCAGCGATGCGCCAATGCCTGCTGGAGTTCTATGCGGGACTTCCGCCCGGCGCGACACCGCACTTTGTCTTCAGCAACCATGATGACAAACGCCTGATCACGCGCTATGGCTACGAGCAGCACCGCTCGATTGCCGTACTGCTGCTCACGCTGCTCGGCTCGCCGATTCTGTACTACGGTGATGAGATCGCCATGTGCGACATGTTTATTCCGCTGGAAAAGCGGGTAGATACAGCCGGGCTGATCGATCCCGACACGTATCCGGGGCGCGACCCGAACCGGACGCCGATGCAGTGGGACGCCAGCCAACACGCTGGTTTCACGCCGGACACGGTCGAGCCGTGGCTGCCCGTCAATGAGAACCGCAGCACGATTAATGTCGCAGTTCAGGCGGCGGCGCCCGACTCTACGCTCACGTTCTATACCACGCTGCTGCACCTGCGGCGTGACTCCCGCGCGCTGCGTGTAGGCAGCATCCAATTTTTAGAGGAGACGGGTGATGTCCTCGCCTACGTTCGCACGTCTGGCGACGAGCGCCTGCTGATCGCGATCAATTTCGGCAGCGGCTCCCCCATCCTCGATCTGTCCGAACTGGCAGATCAAGCTCACTGTGTGCTCTCCAGCACGCTGCAGCGTCCGGACGCTGTGGCGCTTGCTGCGGTGGCTCTCAATGCCTATGAGAGTGTGGTATTCAAACTCGGCGCAGGCGGCACGTAGCCACATACGTCAGTTTGAAGTCGGTTTTCTGTTTAGGTCTTGCATCGAACCAGGATTTTTTGAAAGGCAATCTGATGACCAATAATGTACGTCGTACGGTATTCGTTCTGTTCATTCTGCTGCTCACGTTGAGCGTCGCCGCTGTTCAGGCTCAGGATCGCGTGCAGGTGACGATCCTTGGCACCATCAAGCCGGAAATTGCCGAACCGTTCACCGAAGCGGTCGCCGCTTACAATGCGGCTCAGACGCAGTATGAAGTCGTGGTGATCCCGCGGGATGGCGACCCGGTGCAGATGATGACGTCGCTGTCGGCCTCGGGCAACATGCCAACCATCAACAACATGGGGCAAGAATTCGGCCTGTTCAAGGATACGCTGTGCGATGTCACCGACACGACGTTCTCACAGCACGCCTTCCCCGGCACGCAGTCGGATGTGACCATCGACGGTAAGGTGTACGGCATGCCGATCACCATCGAAGCCTTCGGTCTGCTCTACAATCAGGCAGTTCTCGACGAAGCGGTCGGCGGCACGTTTGACCCCGCGACCATCACCACCCGGTCGGCGCTGGCGGAACTGCTGGCGGCGGTCGATGCGCTCGACAGCACGCAGGCGGCCATCCATCTCTCCGGTCTCGATTGGTCGCTCGGCGCGCACTTCACCAACGTCCTGTTCACCGACCAGTCGGCGGATGCGGCGGAACGCGTGGCCTTCATCGACGCACTGAAGGATGGCAGCTCGGACCTCGCCAACAACGAAGTTTTCAACGGCTGGGCGGACACGCTCGACCTGCTGATGCAGTACAACCAGAACGCGCCCTCGCCGTTAGCTCCCACCTACGATGACGGTGTGCTGGCGCTGGGCTTGGGCGATGTTGGCTTCTGGTTCATGGGCAACTGGGCACTGCCGAACCTGTTCGAAATGAACCCGGATGTTGACTTCGGCATCCTGCCCGTCCCCGTGAGCGATGATGCGGCCACCTACGGCAACACCGCGATTTCGATTGGTGTGCCGTCGAACCTCGTGATCGACTGCGCGCAGTCCTCGCCGGAAGAGCAGGCGGGCGCCATCGACTTCCTGAACTGGTTCGTCACCGACCCGGTTGGTCAGGACTTCTGGGTGAATCGCTTCAACTTCCTGCCCGTCTACGACACCTTCGAAATTCAGCCGCAGGACGCGATGTCGCAGCAGATTCTGCAGTACGCTGCCGATGGTCTGAGCCTCCAGTGGATGAACAACCTGTATCCGGCGGGCGGCTGGCAGGCGATGGGCGCGTCGATGCAGAAGTATGTCGTGGGTCAGATTGACCGCGCTGCGCTGGCGGCGGAACTCGAAGCCTACTGGCAGAGCGTTGAGTAGCCCACGCTGACTCCCTAAATAACAAAGTCGGGGAGCGCCGCACAGGCCGCTCCCCGACCTCACCCCACCACGCCCAGAGCTCAGATCGTCAAGCTCGGAGCCGAGAGGAACTGAACCCGTGTATATCGAGAAAACCTTCGCGCAGAAGCTGCGCACTTTCCTAACCTTTGCCGCTTTCCCGTTATTTGCCTTCACTATTGTGCTCGTGATCCCGTTTCTGGTTGGCGTGTTTCTCTCGTTCACCGATTGGAACGGCATTCAAGCGATCGATTCGTTTGACTACAACTGGATCGGCCTGACCAATTTCACGCAGGCGCTCAACGATCCAACATATATGAGTACGTTGGGCATGACGGTGGCCTATGTGATCTCGGTGGTCATTTTCACCAACGTGATCGGTTTTCTCGTCGCCGTGCTGGTCACATCGAATTTGCCCGCGCGCAACTTCTTCCGCGCCGCCTTCTTCGTCCCCAACCTCATTGGCGGCGTGATCCTCGGGTTCATCTGGCAGTTCATCTTCTCGACGTTCCTCACGCGGGTGGGCGACATTCTCGGCATTCCCGCCCTCCAGTTTTCGTGGCTGGTGGAGACGGACAAAGCGTTCATCGCGCTGGTGATCGTCGGCGTGTGGCAGCTTTCTGGCTATATGATGCTCATTTATATTGCCGGGCTGGTCAACATTCCTGATGAAGTCATCGAAGCCGCCCGCATTGACGGGGCAAATACCGTGCAGCAGATGACGCAAATCAAAATTCCGCTGATGGTGCAGGCGTTTACGATCAGCATCTTTTTGACGCTGCGCAACAGCTTTATGGTGTTTGATGTCAATCTGTCGCTGACCAGAGGCGGGCCGTTCCGCTCGACCGAAATGGCGACGCTGCACATCTACAACGAATCCTTCATCAGCCAGCATTTCGGCCCAGCGCAGGCGCAGGCCATCATTCTGTTCGCCATTGTCGCCGTGGTGGCGACGACGCAGGTGCTGATTTCCAAGCGTTTGGAGAGCCGGTCGCTATGAAGCTGACGAAATATGGCAGTTTGGCTGCCGCTGTCTTTCTGGCCTTGTTCTATCTGTTTCCGTTCGCCGTGGTGCTGATGAACGCCTTCAAAGGGCGCGTCGACGTGCTGCGCGACCCGCTGGCGCTGCCGAAGAGCCTGGACTTCACTAACTTTGCTGACGCGTTCACCCGCATGAACTACAGCACGACGTTCATGAACACGCTGATCGTGACGGTGCTGTCCATCGCCATCCTGACGATTTTCCCGTCGATGCTCGCCTACTACCTAGCGCGCTTTGACAACCGCGCGACCAAAATCATCTTCATTCTGTTGGTGGTGTCCATGATCGTGCCGTTTCAGGCGCTGATGATCCCGTTTGCCAGCATCTACGGTCGCTTGAACCTGCTGAACAACCGCTGGTCGCTGATCTTCTTCTATCTGGGCTTTGGCGTGAGCTTGTCGACGTTCCTGTATCATGGCTTCATTCGGACGATCCCCATGGCGCTGGATGAATCGGCGGCGATTGAAGGGGCGAACAAGTTCCAGATTTTCTGGAAGATCATCTTCCCAATTCTGCGCCCCACCACGGCGACGATCATCATCCTCAATGCGCTCTGGATTTGGAATGACTACCTGCTGCCGTCGCTGGTCTTGTTCATCAATGACCGGACCCTGCCGCTGTCGACCTATTCGTTCTATGGGCAGTACACGAGCGACTATGGCGTGGCGATGGCCGGGTTGATCCTGTCGATCACACCGGTGATCCTGTTCTACCTGTTTATGCAG
This sequence comes from Candidatus Flexifilum breve, assembly GCF_016713355.1. Lineage (NCBI taxonomy): Bacteria > Bacillati > Chloroflexota > Anaerolineae > Aggregatilineales > Candidatus Flexifilaceae > Candidatus Flexifilum > Candidatus Flexifilum breve. The sequence continues at coordinate 1,540,357 of NZ_JADJPI010000035.1, read as the reverse complement.
CGGAACATCCTCAAGGGGATTGCCGACGGCGCGGTGAAATAGGCGACGTTCAGCGAAAACACATGTTTTTCGTAGGGACGCAATTCATTGCGTCCGTGGCGTTCGACCCCACCCCCGGCCCCTCCCCGAATTCAGGGAGGGGAGCCAACAGCGCTCGCAGCGCCCCCTCTCCCACGCAAGCGGGGAGAGGGGTTTTTGAATGCCTCCACGCGAGAGCTACCAGGCGCAGTAACCGCCATCGATGATGATGTCGCTGCCCGTCACGTAATCCGACGCTTCGGACGCGAGGTAGACCGCCGCGCCCTGCAGATCGGTGACTTCCGCCATCTTCTTCATGGGGATGAGCGACATCCACACCGGGTACACTTCCTTGCCGAGCGGCGTCGCCAGCAGGTCATCAACTAACTGCGTGCGCGTGTAGCCGGGGCTGATGCTGTTCACGCGGACGCCGAGCGGTGCCCATTCCGCCGCGAGACTGCGTGTCAGATGCAGCACACCCGCTTTGCTCGTGTTGTAGGCCGATTGCTTCTGCGGATAGTTCGAAATCCAGCCGGACATCGACGCCGTATTGATAATCTTGCCGTAGCCCGCCGGGATCATGACGCGCCCGGCGGCCTGTGAGCACAGAAACACGCCCTTGAGGTTGATGTCGATCATGCGATCCCAGTCCGCTTCGGACATCTCATCCGCGCCGACCCATTGACCGATGCCCGCGTTATTCACGCCGATCGTGATTTTGCCCCATTCGGCGACGATCTTGTCGATCATCGCTTTGACGTCGTCGGGCTTGGTGACATCAGCTTTGATCGCCATGGCTTTGACGCCTTTGGCGACCAATTCCTGCGCGGTCTCTTCGGCTTTCTGCAGCGAGACATCGACGAGCGCGACCGATGCGCCCGCTTCGGCGAAGGCGTGCGCGAAGGCGCGGCCAATGCCCTGCGCGCCGCCGGTGATATAGGCGGTCTTGCCGGTGAGCATGAACCGTTCGAGGATCGGTTTGGCGTTGCTGAGTGCGTCAGTCATCATGTCCTCTAGTCGTTGGCGACGATAATCTGCACTTTGACGGACGTCGCGGGCATGTGCGCGGCGTAGTCAAACGCCTTGATGCTGTCCGCGAAGCCAAACGTGTCGGTGATCAACGGTTTGACGTCCAGCTTGCCGCTGCCCATCAACGCCAGCGCGCGCGGATACACATGCGCGTAGCGGAAGACATGTTCGACACGCGCTTCTTTCACCGACGCCGCGACCACATCATACGGAATCGGCTTGGCAGGCAGACCGACATACACGACACAGCCTCCCGGCGCGAGCGGTTCAAACACGCCCGCCGACGCGCGTTCGTTGCCGCTGGCTTCAAACACGATATCCGCGCCCCAACCATCGGTCAGCTTGTTGACCACGTCGACGAGGCTTTCCTTCGCCACGTTGACCGGGGTGATCGGGCCGAGCTTCGCCGCGAGATCGAGCTTAGGCTGCACCACGTCGCTGATGATGATCTGGCTGCACCCGCCCGCCAGCGCCGCCAGCGCGGTCAGCACGCCGATGGGGCCAGCGCCCATCACGACGGCCACATCGCCGGGGCGAATCTTCGCTTTGTTGGCGGCGTGCATGCCGACGGCCAACGGTTCAACCATCGCGCCTTCAGCATAGCTGATATTTTCCGGCAGCTTGAAGGTGAACGCGGCAGGGTGCACCACTGAGGGACGCAGCACACCGTGGATCGGCGGGGTGGCCCAGAAGCGCACTGCCGGGTCGAGGTTGTAAATGCCGAGGCGGGTGGCCTTGCTGTTGGGGTCGGGGATGCCGGGTTCCATGCACACGCGGTCGCCGATCTTGAAGTTGGTCACTTCCGCGCCCAGTTCGGTGATCACACCCGAGGCTTCGTGGCCGAGCACCATCGGCGCGCGGACGACAAAGTGCCCAATCGCGCCATTCTCATAGTAGTGAACATCGCTGCCACAGACGCCGACCGTGCGCAGCGCGATACGCACATCATGCAGGCCGAGCGGTTCGTCCAATGTGATGTCCCGGATTTGGAGTTCATGTTGTTTTTCGAGTACTAACGCTTCCATGTTATTACACCCTTTTTTGGAAGATTGTGCTGCGTATTCTGGTGCGGATCACGGACAGTCGTCACCCTTTCCAGATGATAAAAATGCCCAACACGACCGAGATCAGCGTGGCGATCTCAATCGGCAAAAACGCCTCGACAAAGCGCATCCACAGCAGATGAATGGCGACGAGCAGCACGATGCTGATGAAGACGCGGTCAAACGTGTTCGCGTTGATCGGCAGGAAACCTTTGCGCTCGCTGATGGTGCGGGCGCGGAACGAGGTGAGCGTCGCGGCGAACAGATACTCATTCCACGCGAAGATCCAACTGAGGATGGCGGTGACGGCGAGGCCGGGCGCGGCCAGCGGCAGGATGATCATGCGGATCACCCCAAAAGTTGTCGCGCCATCGACGAATGCCGCTTCGTCCATCTCAATCGGGATGCCGTCCATGATGCCCTTCATCAGCCAGATGGCAAACGGCAGGTTGAACACGCAGTACAGCATGATGAGGCCGAAGTGTGTGTCATACAGCGTGAAATTGAGGCTGCCCAATTTGACATTGGTCACCTGCGTGAACATCAGGAAGAGCGGCAGCAGGAAGGCAGCCGGGGGAGCCATACGGTTGGTGATCGTCCAGAAGAAGATGTTATCGCTGCCCGAGAGCTTGTAGCGGGAGAGGGCGTAAGTCGCCAGCAGCGCCAGCAGCGTGACCAGGAGCGCGTTCCCGGTCGACACGATCAGCGAATTGACCATGTAACCCTGAAACGTGCGGTCGGTGATCACGTTGGTATAGTTTTGCGTGAAAAACGAGTTGATGATGAGCGTCGGCGCGTTGAACAGCTCGACACGACTGCGGGCAGACACGACAATCATCCACCACACGGGCACGACCGTGAAAATGGTCGCCAGAATCCAGACCACGTAGGTGGGGACATAACTTAGGGCCTTGCGGAGTGTCTTGCTCATGTTTTTGCTCAGTTATTGCGCCGGACTTGCGTTAGCGAGACGAACAACAGCCAGCAGGCGACAATCGTCAGGTACAGCGTGAGCAGTGACATCGCCGAGCCGTAACCATAATCGGTCTGCGGGAAAACCACGCGGAAGATGTGAATGCCCAGCGTGCGCGTCGAGGTGCCGGGGCCGCCGCCGTTCGTCAGCATGTTGATCTCGTCGACGGTGCGCAGCGCGTCCATTACGCGGATGAAGACGGTCGTCAAAATCACCGGGCGCATGAGCGGCAGGGTGATATGCCGGAAGATTTGCCAGCGGTTCGCGCCGTCAACCTGCGCCGCCTCGACCGGTTCGCGGGGCAGGGCGGTTAAGCCCGCCAACATCGTCAGCGTGACGAACGGCGTCCAGTGCCAGATATCCATGATCAGGATCGACAGGAATGCCTGATCCGCGCTGGTGCCGATGTTGAAGCTGAGGTCAAACCAGCGGTCGAGAAAATACGGGATTGGCCCGAACCCGGGGATGGTCATCAAGCGCCAGATCGCGCCGACAGCGATGGGGGCGATCATCAGCGGGATAGTGTGGATGATGCGAAACAGCGTTTTGCCGAAGAAGTCGCGCGCCAGCAGGTTGGCGAGGAAGAATCCGATGATGAGTTCAGAGAAGACCGCGAAGAGGGTGAAGCGGATGGTGACGCCGAGCGCGTTCAAAAATAGTTCATCAAAGACGAGCGAGCGGTAGTTCTGCACGCCAATGTATTGGATGGTATCGCGCGCGGCGAACGGGTTCCAGTCGTTAAAGCCGACGATCAGCACATAAATGAACGGGAACAGGCCGAAGATGAACATAATCAGCAGAGTTGGGGACAGCAGCAGCCATCCGGTCCGACTTCGCCGCATAGAAGCTCCTTTATCGCTCAGAAAAAAGACTATTTCAGTGCCCTATGCGGTAAGCTGCGAGCAGGACTTACCTAATGGAGCAAATCATCTAAAACCAAACAGGTGGCGCGACCCAAAGATCGCGCCACCCCTAGACACTAGAACAGGCTAACCGTTAGCTGCCATACCCGAGGCTGATGAGTTCAGCTTCGGCGGCGGCGGCCGCACCATCGAGGGCTTCTGCCGCCGTGATTTCGCCAGCGATCGCCTGATAGATGAACGGCGCAACCGCTTCACGAACCTGCGGGTGGAAGGGGAACGGCGGGGCACCCGCGAACAGGTAGCCCTGATCCTGCATCAGGCTGTAGTAGCCATTGGTCGCTTCGTCCATCGCGACGACCAGCGGATCATCATAGGTCGGTTCCATGACGATACGGGAGGACGCTGCCGCCCATTCCGCCTGAACTGACGGCAGACCGACGAACTGCAGCCACAGGAGCGACGCCTGCTGGTTCTGCGAGGAGACGGGCAGACCGAACGCGCCACCATCGTAGTAGCCGATATAGCCGGTGTCGGCTTCCGCCGCTTCCATCACGCCTTCGGCGACCGGGGGCAGCGCCACACCGACATTGCCGACCACGTTGGAACGGGTCGCATCCGTCGCGATCCACGCCGCGTTTTCACCGTAGACCAGACCCTGAGCCGCGCGACCCGCTGCGAACGAGGCCGCGACTTCGTCCCACGTGCTGCTGGTGGATTCCGGCGGCGCGTACTGGAGGTTGTTCAGCCACCACGCCAGCGCTTCCTTGGCCGCATCACTGTTCATCTGGCCGCCATTTTCAACCGAGGCCTTCCAGGTTTCCTGGTTGATGCCCCAGTTGTACACGCCGAAGGTCGGAGCGACCGATTCAAAGAATTCATAGAACGACGACGGGTGACCGGACGCGGCCTGCACCGTGGTGCCCCACAGGTCGAGGTCGTTGGCTTCGCCGTAGGCGGTGAAGAAGGCGGCGATGTCCGCATACTGCTGGTGCGTGGTCGCCGGGGCGAGCGGGTAGCCATATTCGGCTTCGAAGGCGGCCGCGATGTCCGCGTTTTCGAACAGGTCGGTGCGATACAGGTAAATCTTCACGAAGGCTTCCATCGGCATGCCGAAGACGTGGCCTTCGTCATTCTTGAAGTAGTCGACGAACGTTGTGAAGTTGTCGAAGCTGAATTCGGGCGCGGCGAGTTCCGGGTTGTCTGCCAGAGCCTGCGTCATGTCGACGAGGTACTCATTCGCCAGATACCCATAGATGATGTCCTGTTCGATGTACACGAAGTCATACAGACCCGTGCCCGCTTCCATGTCGCGGATCGCCTTGTCGTACATCTGATCCCACGACGTGGTTTCGAGTTCGACGTTGATGCCCGTCAGTTCGGTGAACTGGGGCGCGAGCACGTCCTTGACATAGTTCGACGCCGGGGTGCTTTCCGAAACGCCACGCAGGGTCACGCCTGCGAACTGTGCGCCCGCTTCTGCCCACCAGGCCGACGTATCATCTTGCGCGCTGGTCAGCGACGCGCCGACGAGCAGCGCGAAGACCATCACGAGTACCGCTAACCGACTCCAATGTGTAGTACGCATAATCTTAAACTCCAAGAAGTCTAACCATACACAAGTAAATGCTGCCGAAAACCGCTGATGTCTGTCCGTCTATCACCCCCTTAACACTGTCTCGATTTCACCATCATCCAAGCGTCAGGTTCCTGCCTTGCGCTTTTCGATGCGTTCCAGAATGCCACGAGCGGCGGTCGCATCGGTGATGAGCACGTTGAAGAAATGCCCCCGTAGCCCGCCTAAAATCGCCTCGATCTTGCTTACACCACCGGCGACCGCAATCGAGAGCTGCTTTGTGTAAACGTTTTCAAGGTTAATCGCAATCGACCGCTCACTGATCTCCGGGAAGCACAGCACGCCGTCGGCGTCGTAGGCATGCCCTAATATTTCGCCCACTGCGCCTCGTTTTTGAATGACTTCCAGCAGATCCTTGCCAAAATAACCTTGGCGATACGGTGTAGAGAATTCGGTGATCAAGCCGATGCCGAGGAGAACGATATTGGCTGCATTGCCGAGTTCCAGCGCCGCGGCGACACCCGAGTCGTTGAGGAGCGCGAGCTTGATGTCGGCGGTATCGACGAAACGGGGTGCGGGCAGCAGTACGGTGCGCGCGCCCAGCGCCTGCCCGATGAGCATCACGGTCAGGTCGACGTTCGGCTTGTTAATGTTGCTTGGCGCGCTCCCCGTGAGGCTGACGACCGTCAGGTCGCGGAAGGGACTCGGTTTCATGCGCAGGGCGCACTCATAGAGCGTCGTGCTGCCAGAGGGCAAGCCGAGAATGTCGCCGTCGTGCAGTTGGGCGTGCAAATAGTGCGCGGTCGCTTCGCCCATCGCCGCCTTGATCATCTCGTCATCGTCGTCGATGGCCGCAACGACCACCGCTTCTTTGAGGCCGAAAGCTGCTTCCAGCCGCAGTTCAAGGTCAGCGACGTAGGCGAACGGTTGCACGATTTCGACGCGCACCAGACCAAGTTCGTTGGCGCGCTGGAGCAATCGACCGACGGTTTGACGCGATAGACCGACCCGCTGTGCAATTTCGGATTGGAGAAGCTGATGTTTGTAATAAAGAGTCGCCACTCTCACGAGCTGCCGCGTATCTTCATTCAAAGCCAACTGTTCCAAGAATTCTAAATTTACGAATTTTGATTATGGTCATATGCTCAGTGTTTGAGCATGGGTTACAAGACTCAGTGTAGCGAAATCCAATTTCGGTGTCAAGAACTTTTGTTACACAATATTCCTCGTCGCTGTAATCTTGGTAAAAGGTTATAAGGGAAGATACGGGAGACAAATTATGGATGATCAGAACATACTTTTTGCGGCGCGGCAGATCATTCAACGTGAAGCTGAGGTGGTGGCCGCGCTGGCACAGCAGCTCGATGCCGCCTTCATCGCTGCCGTGCGCGTGCTGCTCGCGTGCGATGGCCATGTATTGGTAACAGGCGTCGGCACGTCGGGCGCGGTGGCGCGGCGGTTGGCACATCTGCTCACCTGCTGTGGTACGCCCGCGCTCTACCTGCACCCCGGCGACGCGCAGCACGGTATGGCCGGCGCGATCACCGCGAAGAACGTCGTGATCGCCCTCTCCAAAGGGGGCGAGAGCGCGGAGATCACCTTTGTCGTGACCTATGCGCGGCAGCAAGGCGCGCAGGTGATCGCCATCACCGAACAGCCGGAGTCGACGCTGGGCAAACTGGCGGATGTTGCCCTGATTATCCACACGCCCCCCGCTGCAGACCAGCTCAACTATATTGCGACCGGAAGTTCGCTCGCCGTCGCGGCGGTCGGCGATGCGTTGTGTGGTCTGCTGCTGCGACTGCGCGGGCGCACGCTCGATGCGTTCGCGGCGACCCATCCCGGCGGCGCGGTCGGGCAGACGTTGTTGGGGAAGCCCGAGGAATAGCTGAACACCGCAGTTCATCCGGCCAACTTCAATATCTCAGTCCCTCGGATATATTAGCAGTCGCTTTTGATTCTTCACGCTATAATCCGTAAGTGTCGCGGTTTACCTCCAAAGGGGTACAAATGCACTTCAAAAAGTCCATCCAGATTTTGCTCGTCGTTTTGCTGCTCGCCGTTATTTCGGCGCAAGTCGTGTCCGCTCAGGATGATCTCGGTTCAGAAGCCAATCCGATTCAGGTGTACTTTGTCCCCTCACAAGAAGCGCAAGCGATTGTGACGGGCGGCGAAATCATGGCGACTGCACTGGAAGAAGCCACCGGACTGAATTTTGAAGTCTTCGTGCCGACCTCGTATGCCGCGACCGTGGAAGCCATGTGCGCCGCGCCCGGCAGCTCGATTGGTTTCATTCCGGCGGCTGGTTACGTGATCGCCAACAACCGCTGCGGCGTCGAAGTTGAAGCGGCGGCGGTGCGTCGTGGCTGGAATGTCTACTGGGCCGCGTACATTGTCCGGCGTGACAGCGATATCTACACGTTTGGCGATCTCGCTGGTCGTTCGTGGGCCTACCCGGACAGCGCGTCGACCTCCGGTTTCATCGTGCCGTCCGTCGAACTGCAGGCGGCAGGCATTGAACCCGGCGAACGCGTCGAAGCCGGTGGTCACAATCAGGTCGTACAGGCCGTGTACAGCGGTGAAGTTGAATTCGGGACGACGTTCTACAGCCCGCCGCTGGTCCCCGGCGCAGCGTGGCGTTTGGGCGACAACCCGGAACCCTACGATCTGACCGTTGACGAATCGCGCCTCGACGGCGAAGGGAACCTGTTTGTCGGCGATATTCGCATTCTCGATGCGCGCGCCAACATTCGTGACACCGCGCCGGATGTGGTCGATCAGGTTCGTATCCTGCGCCTGAGCACCCCGATCCCGAATGACACGCTGAGCTTTGGCCCGGACTTCCCGCCGGAACTGCGCCAGCAGGTACTCGATGCGCTGTACGCCTTCGCCGAAACTGAGGCATGGGGTACGTCGATTGGCAGCCAGGATATGTACAGCTGGAGCGGCATCGCCCCCATTACCGATGCGGACTATGATCCGATCCGCCAGCAGTTCGAAATCCTCGGTCTGACCGAATCCGACGTGTTCGGCGGCTGATCGCTGCTCCTGACACGTTAACCAGATTCACAGGCGGGCAGGGGGAACCTCTGCCCGCCTGTGCTACCTAAGGATAGACGTATGCTCATCATCGAAAACCTCACCAAGATCTACGACAATGGCTTCATGGCGCTGGATAACATCAGCCTCGAAATTCCCGACGGCCAGTTTGTCGCGATCATTGGCTTGAGTGGGTCTGGCAAATCGACGCTGCTGCGCTGTATTAATCGACTGGTGCAGCCGACCAAAGGACGCATCCTCTGGAACGATATCGACATCACCGCGGCCACCGACGATGAACTGCGCCAGATTCGGCGGCGCATCGGCATGGTGTTCCAGCAGTTTAATCTGGTGCGGCGGTCGAGCGTCCTCACCAACGTGCTGGCCGGGCGGCTCGGTTATATCAACCCGGTCTTCAGCCTGCTCAACTATTTTCCGCCGCAGGAAAAAAAGCGCGCGATGGCCGCTTTAGCGCGGGTAGGGATCGCCGAGAAGGCTTATAACCGCGCCAGCGCCCTCAGCGGTGGTCAGCAGCAGCGCGTGGGCATCGCCCGTACGCTGATGCAGAACCCGGAGATGATGCTCGCCGATGAACCCGTCGCCAGCCTCGATCCGGCCACTTCGCATTCCGTCATGAAGTATCTCGAACTGCTGAACCGCGAAGACGGGATCACCATTCTATGCAGCCTGCACTTTCTCAGCTTGGCGCGGGCTTATTCCCAGCGGGTGATCGCGCTGAAAGACGGCAAACTAGAATTTGATGGCTTGCCCAAAGATATTGACAACGACCGCTTCAAACAAATTTACGGTGAAGACGCCGTCGAAGTCGAGATTCACTAGGAGTTCACTTTGAACAAAGGAACGGAATCCCGTTCACGCAGAGCTCTGCGGCGTCTGGCGCTCCTCACGGTCGCCCTCATTGTGCTGCTGATCTTCTCCTACGGTTGGACGGTGGTCGGCATCGACCTCGATGTCCCCCAAGAACCGCTGCGCCAGCAAAACGTCGGCTCAGCGTTACGTGAACTGCTCTCCCCGAACGTGTTCACGCAAGACTACGAAATTACCGGCGCGACGACGCCGTTTCAAATGGGCTGCCCGGATGGTTTTGTCGCGCCCGAACCGGCCATCAGCGCCGACCAGCCTTATATCATTGTCACCCCGGCCTGCGGCAACAGCCGCGAGATGGTGACGGTGCAGGGCTTCAACTTCTACCCGAACTCGATTTCGCGCGTGAACTGGATCGCGACGGATGGTGAACGGCGGACGCGCGAAGTCGACGATTCCGGCGAGGATAACTTCTATACACGGGCTGATGGCTCGTTTGAAGTCCAGATCCAGATTCCGCAGATTCGCGGTACCGCGGGTGAGACGCACACGGTCGAGGCACAGGGGCGCTTCCCCATCGGCCTGCCGCGCTTCAGTGACACGACGGCGATTGTCGTCGAAAAGATGACCGAGACCATTCTACTGGCGTTGATTGCGACGACGGTCTCGATATTGCCGTCGGCGATTCTCAGCTTCTTTGCCGCACATAACCTCATGCGCTCAATTCAACTGCCGTTGGGCAATTTGCTGATGATGGTCGTGCTGCTGCCGTTCGGCTGGTTGATCGGCACGGCGCTCCTCGAACCGATCGGGCGGGTGCTCTACAATGTTGGCACGGGGAATCTAGCCAGTGTCGGCGGCGTGATCCTGATCGGCGTGGGCAGTGTGGTCACGACCCAGCGCGTGCGCCGGGCTGCACCGCCGACCACGACCTCCACGCGCCTGCGCGGGATCTTCGCGTCGGCACTGGTGGCGGTCGCTGCCGTCGCCGGGTTTGGTCTGCTCGGTGGTCTCCTGCTGCTGGTCAGTGGTGCCCTGCAAACGGGCATTCTCGTGTACATTGGCAACTTTTTCCACTCGATTGGTGAGCTGATTGGGCTGCTGCTGACGCCCGTCGCGGGCATCGTTGGGGCGTTTGCGCTGTCATCCATCGGCAGTGATCTCACGCGCGGCCTGCTCAAGCACATCAGCCTGCCACTGAGCCACGCGCTCGGCGCGGCGCTCGGTATCGTAGCGGGCGCGTTCGTGATGTGGGCGGCGGCGGAAATCGGGGTGGTCGCAGCGTGGTTGGGACTGTTTCCGGCGGTGGTCGCCGCGGGGTTGGGCGGCGCGATGCTGCCGCAGGTCTACCGCGGCCTTGTTCCACAGCCCGAGCGTCCGCTGCGGTGGGATCGCATACTCGTCACCGCTTTGTCATGGGCGGGCGCGATCCTCGGTTTCATCGTGACGTTTCAGGTCTTGCAGGTGCGCACGGCGCTGGTCGAAGGGGTGCCGCCGCCCGCCATTCCTGCGTTCCAACTGCTCGGTCTGGTCGTGTCGGAGTACGATCTGCGCGCTTTGCTGATCGGCGCGGTGCTGGGCGGAGTCACAGCGGGGTTTGCGGGGACGCGCCGCAGCTTCCCGATTGGTACGGTGCTTTACAACACGACGCGCACGATTTTGAACTCTCTCCGCTCGATTGAGCCGCTGATCATGGGTTTGGTGTTCGTGATCTGGGTGGGGATTGGGGCATTCGCCGGGGTGCTGGCGCTGGCGCTGCACTCGGTCGCGTCGCTGGGTAAGCTGTACTCGGAGCAGATCGAAAGCATCGACACGGGGCCAATTGAAGCCCTGCAAAGCACGGGCGCGAACCGTCTGCAAACGATCATGTATGCGGTCGTGCCGCAGATCATCCCGTCGTATATCGCGTTTACGATGTATCGCTGGGATATCAACGTGCGCATGTCCACGATCATCGGCTTTGTCGGCGGCGGCGGGATCGGTTTCCTGCTTCAGCAGCAGATCAACCTGCTGCGTTATCGCGATGCGGGCGTGGCCGTGCTGGCCATCGCCATCGTCGTGTCGATCCTCGACTTTGCCAGCGCTTACATCCGCGAACGGGCGTTGTAGCGCAGTCGCCTTTTCCTCAGCGAGAAACATGGCAGCGCGGGCATAGACTGCCCGCGCTGCTGTCTGGCATTAGAGACCATCTGAATATTCGCGAATTCTCTCGTAGGGGCGCACGGCCGTGCGCCCCTACACAAGCGAAAGCAACGTATTTTTCAAATGGCTTCTTCGCTGTTCACATTGAGTTGCGCCACCCTTACACCGTGACGACGAGCTGCGTGTGCAGCGTCGCCCGTGAGTCCGAGCCGACCCACAGATCAATCGTCGTGGCATCCTGCACCCACCGACCCGCATTGGTGCTCCAATAGCCGAGTTCAGCCGGGCCGAGCTGGAAGCTGACCGGGCGCGTTTCGCCCGGCTGCAGCGTGATCCGTTCGAAGCCTTTGAGTTCACGCATGGGGCGGGAGTCGCTGCCAAACCGCTGGTGGATGTAGAGCTGCACGACTTCATCACCTGCGACTGCCCCCGTGTTCGTCACGTCGACCGTGACCGAGGCCGAGTCGCCAACGCGCACCTGTGGCGCCGAAACCGCGAGGTTCGTGAGCGCGAAGGTCGTATAGCTCAGGCCGTAGCCGAAGGGATAGAGCGGTGTGGGCAAGCCGTCCCAGTAGCGCGGGTTGTACAGCGGGCTCTCTTCTGGCGAGTGCGTCGTGTTGCGCGCATAGTAGAGTGGCGCGTGACTGCCCTTGCGCGGGAACGTGACGGGCAGTTTGCCGCCGGGGTTGGCATCGCCGAATAAGATGTCGGCAACCGCGTGGCCACCCTCGGTCCCCGGTTCCCATGCTTCGAGGATCGCCGGGACGTGGTCGGCTGCCCAGTTAATGCTCAATGGTCGGCCGTTCAGGAGTACGAGCACGACGGGCTTCCCGAGCGCGACTACGGCTTTCAGCAGTTCTTCCTGGCGACCGGGCAGATCGAGTGAGGCGCGCGACGCGGCTTCGCCCGACATGTTGGCGTGTTCGCCCAGCACCATGATGATCAGGTCGGCCCGCTGCGCGGTCGCCAGCGCGGCTTGATACGCGCGCTCTGCATCTTCCGGCGACTGCGACGCGCGGCTGCCGCCCGCCATTGCGCTTTCGAACCACGATGGAATATCACGGTTGATCTCCGGACCCGGCGCATAGTCGATGGTGGCGTCTGGCAGTTTGGCGCGCAGACCTTCGAGGATGGTCACCGCCGCCGGGACGTGCCCGAAGACCATCCACGAGCCTTCCGTCGCCTCTTTGGAATTCGCCAGCGAACCGATGACGGTGATGTGCTTGAGCGACTTGGACAGCGGCAGGAGCTGACCTTCATTGCGCAGCAGCACCATTGAACGCTGCGCCGCCCGGCGCGCTTCGGCGCGGTGTTCTGGCCGCGCGATCACGTCGGCGAGCAGACCTTCGTCCGTGTAAGGTTGCTCAAACAGCCCCAGGCGTACTTTGACCGCGAGAATCGTCCGCACGGCATCGTCGAGGACTTCCAGCGGAATGGTGCCATCTTCGATCAATCCAGTTAGGTGGTCGAGGTAGGTGCTGCTCGCCATATCGACATCCAGCCCGGCGCTTAAGGCACGCTGTGCGGCGTCGCGGGCATCGTGTGCAAAGCCCTGCGTCACAAGGTTGCCGACGGCGAAGGCATCACTCACCACGAAGCCGCCAAAGCCCCATTCGCCGCGCAGGATATCGCGCAGCAGCCAGCGATTCCCGGTCGCGGGCACATCGTTGAGATCCATGTAGGCGCTCATGAACGTCCCGACGCCCGCGTCGACGGCGGCGCGGAAGGGCGGGAAATACACGTTGCGCAGTTGATTCTCGGAGAGGTAGACCGGATCATAGTCGCGCCCACCGTCGGAGGCGCCGTAGCCCGCGAAGTGCTTGGCACAGGCGACGACACGCCCGGGCGTGCCGAGATACGCGCCCTGAAAACCGCGTACCTGCGCCGCCGCGACCGCCGCGCCCAAATACGGGTCTTCGCCCGCGCCTTCGACAATGCGGCCCCAGCGGGCATCCCGCGCGATATCGAGCATGGGCGCGAATGTCCAGTGCAAGCCCGCCGCGCGCGCTTCCTGGGCAGCCACCGACTGCGCTCCCTCGATCGTCGCCGGATCCCAGGATGCGGCCAGCGCCAACGGTACAGGGAAGATCGTGCGGTAGCCGTGAATCACGTCGAGCGCGAACAGGAGGGGGATTTTGGACGGGCTCTCTTCAACGGCAATTTTCTGCAACGCGTTGAAGCGCTTCGTGTCGTTCAGCCACAGCACGGAACCCGCGCCGCCTTGACGGATCACGACTTCGGGCTTGGGGCCGGGCACAAAATCGGCTGCGCCGATTTGGACGAGCTGCCCGACTTTTTCCGCGAGGCTCAAGGTCTTCAGGAGCGCTTCGACGCGCGCTCGCACGTCAGCATCTGACCACGGGGCAGTTCCGGTCGTGTCTGGGTTATCCATAAGGGTCTCCTTGGGCCGCCGGGGATGGACACTGCTTGAGGGAAGAATACCATTCAGGCGGCATAATTTCCGCGGATTGTATTGACACTGAGTGCCATTGTCAACATAATGTGTCATAATCTGACCGCCGTGTATAATATATGTAGTACTGTTTGAACTGGTAGTGTTTGCCATGATGGAAGGCGGCGATCAGTCCGTGGTAAGACCCAAAGCGAAACCGTTTGCCGAGGCGGTACCATCGGCGGCGGATAAGCTCAGAGCGCGCAAACAGCAGGTGATGCGCGACGCAATGAGCGAAGCGGCAGCAAAATTGTTTAGAGAACGTGGGTTTGAAACGGTGACCGTGGAAGAGATCGCGCAGGCGGCGGGGGTTTCCCGGCGAACATTCTTCCGATATTTCGAGTCGAAGGAAGATGTCGTTGTGACGCGCTTCGAACGCGACACGGAGGAGCTGCTCACCGAACTGGCTGCCCGACCCGCGTGTGAAATGCCGTTGTTAGCGATTCGAAACGCGCTGGTTCCGGCGATTCGGAGCGCGCTGCGGGAGGCTGACCTGCTGCGCGATGTGATTCGGCTCCTGCGTGAGACGAGCACGCTCCGCCGCGCCTTGATGGAGCATCGCAACCGCTACGAAGAGCGCGTCGCCGCCCTGATGATTCGGCGGTTGGAATGCGGGAGCGAAGATAATCGGCCCATTCTGCTGGCGTTCCTCACCCGGGCGCTGCATGAAGCAGTGCTCAATGCGTGGTATGACCACGAAACCGACGATATCGAAGGTTTGGTGGATGAATTGATCACCGGCTTGTGCGGCATCACCGCGGAGATGCCCGTCAGTTATCAGCCGTCAGCGTCGTAATGGTGGTGCCAGTGACGCGATCACTAGGGTCATACGTCACACCAGAGCGCTGACACTTTCATGTGCCCCCGATCATGTGGGGTGCGTATAATAGGTGTGGTTCTCGATAGGCGGACACGCCACTGTATCGAGGTAGAGTCCGTTTTCTATCAAGAATTAGAAGTTTGTTTTACTTAGGAGATATATGCAATGAAAGTTTCGCGTTTCGCCGTAGTAGCTTTCCTTCTTATGTTGGTGATGGCCGTCGCTGTTGCGCCATCAGTCGCCCAGGATACCACCCTCCCGCGTAACGAAACCCTCTATTTCAATGGTCAGCAGTGGGGCGCCGTTGTCGGCTGGAATCCCTATTCAAGCAACAACAATAACGCGCTGGCGATTTCGCAGGGTGACAATGCCCGCGTCGTCATGTTTGAAACCCCGTATCTGTACAACATGCTGGACGGTCAGGTCTATCCGCTGCTGGCCGACGGCCCGTACGAATGGAACGAAGCTCGCACGGAACTCACCTTCCACCTGAAAGCCGCCGCGCACTGGAGCGATGGCACCCCGGTGACCGCTGAAGACGTGGCCTACACCTGGGCGACGCATGTTCAGTACAACACGCCGACCGGCGCGGGCAATGTCGACTATATCGAAGACATCGTTGCGGTTGATGCCAGCACCGTGACCATTAAGGCTAAACTGAACGCCGATGGCGCCGCTGTCAACCCGCTGATCGTGCAGGCGTACGTCAGCAGCAACTACGTGATCCAGCAGGCGTGGACGCAGACGTTGGAAGCCCGCGCGAACAACGACGCGACCGCGCTGCTCGCGGACACGGCGGAAGATGTCGTGTGGTCCGGCCCATATCATGGCTATTTCTGGGACGAATCGAAGGTCATTTACGTCCGCGACGACAACTACTGGGGTCAGGACGCGAGCATGTGGGGTCGCCTGCCGGTTCCGCGCTACCTCGCGCACAACATCTTCCAGGACAACGCCGCGGGCACGACCGCTCTGCAGGCGGGTGAAGTCGACGTCAGCCAGCAGTTCAACTCGAACGTTCAGGATCTGTGGCTGGTTCAGGGTCTGCCGATTTCGACCTACCTGCCGGAAGCCCCCTATGGCATCGGCGCGAGCCTGCCGACCGCGTTCTACAACCTCAATTCCCCCGGCCTCGACAATGTTGCCGTGCGCCGCGCGATTGCGATTGCCGTCGACTATCCGACGATCATCGCCAACGCCATGACCAACCAGTCGGCCACCTTCGATCAGGTTCCGCGCTCGCTGATGAACCCGACCGCCGGTGAACAAGCGATGTACAATCAGGAAGCCGTCGCTGACCTGCAGTGGGCGGGCAATGATATCGCCGGCGCGAACGCGCTGCTCGACGAAGCGGGCATCGTGGACAGCGACGGCGACGGTTGGCGCGATATCGACGGTCAGAAGCTGAGCTACGTCGCGACCTGCCCGAACGGCTGGTCGGACTGGCAAGCGGCCATCGAAGTGGTCGCCGCGGCTGGCGCGCAAATTGGTATCGAAATCACCACCAATTACCCCGAATGGTCCGTGTATCAGACTGTCGTCACCAAGTCGGATGCTCCGCTGCCCGAAGGCTACGACATCTTCATGATGTGGAGCGACGGCGCTGGCCCGACGCAGCCGTGGAGCCGCGTCCGCAAGCTGCTGAGCTCGGAATTCAACGGCATGTCGAGCAACTGGAACGGTAACTGGGGCGGCTACTCGAACCCGGATGCGGATGCGCTCATTCAGCAAATCCCGACCGTCACCGATCAGGCGCAGCTCGTCGACATGTACACGGAACTCGTCCGCATTTACCTGACTGACGT
Source organism: Candidatus Flexifilum breve (assembly GCF_016713355.1). Lineage (NCBI taxonomy): Bacteria > Bacillati > Chloroflexota > Anaerolineae > Aggregatilineales > Candidatus Flexifilaceae > Candidatus Flexifilum > Candidatus Flexifilum breve. The sequence continues at coordinate 1,523,775 of NZ_JADJPI010000035.1, read as the reverse complement.
GCCGTCCTTCACCCTCATGTACCGTCCGCAGTCCTTCCACACCGTCAACGAAAGCGTGTGGACGAACTTCCCGTTTGACGGCGATGGCACGGAACCGCCGGTTCCGCCGCTGGACCTCACCGACGGCTGGAGCATTGCTGGTCTGTACAATCTGGAACTCGTCAACCCGTAGATCAAACTTCAAGACCGCAGGTGATCACCACTGCACCACAGCGGACTCAGTCCCCGAAAGGGGGCTGAGTCCCTGCGGCGGTGGTCACCGCATTGCTATCGACCGTTCATCTACGAGGAGTCCCGCCGTGAAAGGGTATCGGAATTATTTTCTTAGAAGGCTGGGGTGGTTTGTTGTCACCGTTGTGATCGCTTTCATCCTCAATTTCACTCTCCCCCGTTTGATGCCGGGTGACCCGGTGGCGGCCATCGCCGCGCGCATGGCGCAAGGCATGTCCAACGCGACCGGGGTGCAGGCCGTCTACGAGCAGTACACCCGCTTGTTTGCCACCGACAAATCTATCCCCGAACAGTTTATCATCTACATGCGCAATGTGTTCAACGGCGATTTTGGCTTTTCGATCAGCCAGTACCCGCGCACGGTCGGCGATGTCATCAACGCCTCGATCTGGTGGACCATCGCGCTGCAATTCCCCGCGATCATCGTCGGATGGATCTTAGGCAATACGCTGGGCGCGCTGGCGGCCTACCTCCGCAAAGGCTTCGACAAAGTCTTGCTCCCGCTCAGCCTGTTCCTGAGCAATATGCCCGCGTTCGGCATGGCGATCATCTTATTGGTGGTGTTTGCCGTCAACCTCAAATGGCTGCCGACTTCAGGTGGTTACGATTATGCGATGGTGCCTAACCCCAGTTGGGATTTCGTGTGGTCGGTCATTGTGCATTATCAACTGCCGTTCTGGTCCATTGTGCTGATCACGGTTGGCGGGCAGGCCATCGGCATGCGCTCGATGGCGATCTACGAGCTGAACGCTGATTACGTCAAATATGCGCGGTTTTTGGGTATCAAAGACAGCAAAATCATTGTTTATGTCTTTAGAAATGCGATGCTGCCGCAGATCACAGGGCTGGCTCTGTCCATCGGGACGATGGTATTCGGGGCGGTGGTCGCGGAAGTGATCTTCAATTATCCGGGGATTGGTTCGACCATTCTGACCGCTGTATTAGGCGGGGATTATCCGTTGATTTCGGCGACGACGCTGATTATCACGCTCATGGTGCTGATCGCCTTTTTCGCCATGGAAATCCTCTACGGATTGATTGACCCGCGCATTAAAGCAGCGCAATCAGAATAGGTGGAGGCCGACCATGAAATATATGCTTGGGCAAATTTTCCGATCTGGCCGCTTTCGGGTGGGCTTCGGTATTTTCGCGACAATCTTCTTGACCGTCCTGATCTACCCGCTGATCATTCCGGATCCGCCGCTGGAAATCGTCAGCCGCGGGACGTTCCTCGCGCCGGGCGTGTACGTCAACGTCTACGACAGCATGAACTCTTCGACCCGCTACACGCTGATTCTCGACGAGGCCGCGGCGCGGCGCGTGGGATCCCGGTTGAGCGTTGACGACCGGATGGCGATGCAGGAATGGCTCGTCGGGGCGGGCGTGGCGGAAGGTGATATCAACCTCGAAGATACAGCGGCGCTTCTCGACCTGTGGCACAGCCGTTTTGACCCCAGTGTGCGCATCCCCGGCATGACCAATGCGGATCGCAACTACTACATTCGCTTGACGGCCTCGCTTGATGGACTGCTCTCGACGGAAGGGGCGATTGTCGCGGCGGCGAATGCCAGCAGCGGCGCGCTCGAACAGCAGCGTGTCATCGAACAAACCGACTATGTGAACGTCAACGAAGTGCCGAATGTGCGCGTGCTGCCCCTCGGGACGGACAACTTCGGGCGCGATATTCTCACCGAATTAGTCAGCGCCACGGGCGTCTCCCTGACGATTGGCTTTGTCGCCGGGGCGGTCGCCACGACGATTGGCTTGCTGCTGGGGTTGTTCTCCGGTTACATGGGCGGCGTCGTGGATGAAGTGCTGGTGTTCATCACCAACCTGTTCACCGTCATCCCCGGTTTCGTGCTGCTCATCCTGATATCGTTCAGCATCGGGCAGGAACAGCGCGGCGCGTTCACCATCGCCGTCGTTATTGGCCTGACCTCATGGGTGTGGACGGCGCGCGCCGTGCGCGCGCAGGTGATTTCGCTGCGCAACCGCGACCACGTCAGCTTATCAAAGCTCTCCGGACATTCGATTGTCTACATTCTGGCGATGGATATCCTCCCCTACATCGCCTCGTATGTGGTGATGGCCTTCATCCTCCAGATTTCGTCGGGCATTCTGGCGGAAGCCGGGCTGTCGATTCTCGGCTTAGGCCCCAAAACGACCGACGTCCCCACGCTCGGCCTCATGATGAACTGGGCCTTGATCTATCAAGCGCACGTACTGGGTAAGTGGTGGGCCTACGCTCCGGTGATCCTCGTGATCACGCTGATAACGTTCTCGCTGAACCTGATGAACACGGGGCTGGATCAGGTATTCAACCCGACGTTGAGGGGATAAGTGATCTGATGGCCAAAGTTGTTCTACAAGTCAATGAACTGACCACGCGGTATATCACGCGGTTTCGCGAAAACGTGTATGCCGTCGATCATGTGTCTCTCAAAGTCGAAGAAGGCAAGTCGTTGGGCATCGCCGGGGAATCGGGCTGCGGCAAGTCGACGTTGGCGCTCAGTCTGATGGGCTATTACTTCGCGCCGCTGCACTATACCAGCGGCGAGATCATCGTCAATGAGCGCAATATCACCGGGATGGACCCGGATGACGTGCGCAAGACCATCCTCGGCAGCGAGATCTCGTACATCCCGCAGGCGGCGATGAATGCGCTCAACCCCACGCGGCGTGTCATCAATTTCATTGAAGACGTAGTTCGGGCCCATAACCCCAACATCACGCGCAGTGAGGTTTATGAACTCGCGCGGGAACGCTTCGAACTGCTGGGGCTGCCCGCCGAAGTGCTGCAAAAATTCCCGGTCGAGCTGTCCGGCGGGATGAAGCAGCGCACCGTGATTGCGACCTCAGTCATCCTTTCACCTAAAGTGCTCGTCGCCGACGAGCCATCCTCCGCCCTCGACGTGACCTCGCAGAAGATGGTCATCAAGATGGTGATGGATTTGATGGACAAGGGCATCATCAAGGCGCTGGTGTTCATCACGCATGAGCTTCCGCTGCTGTACAACGTCACCGACGACATCATGGTGATGTACGCGGGGCAGGTGGTGGAAAAAGGGACGGCGGAAGAGATGGTGTTTGATCCCATTCACCCGTATACGCGCGCGCTCATGGGGTCGATCATTGTGCCGGAAGCCGGACTGCGGAACGTCAAGCTGACGGCGATCCCCGGCACACCGCCCAATCTCAAGAATCCGCCGTCCGGCTGCCGCTTCGCCGACCGCTGCCGCTATGCGATGCCGGAATGCCGGGCAAATTCTATCGAACTGCGGGACGCGGGCAATGGCCGCGCCTACCGCTGCATTATCCCGGTCGAAGACCTGAAAAAGGCGTACAAACATGACCAACAGTAAAGTGATTCTGAGTGGCAAGGGCGTGACCAAGGTCTTCGGGTTTGGGGCGCACAAAACGGTCGCCGTTGATCATGTCGATTTCAGCTTTCGTCAGGGCGAGGTCATCTCGATTGTGGGCGAGTCCGGGAGCGGTAAAACCATGCTGGCGAAGATGCTGTTGGGCTTGACCAATCTCACCGAAGGCGAAATCCACTTTGATGGGCAGCTCCGCGATATTCGCTCCACCAAACGCAAGCGCGAATACTGGAAGAACATTCAGGCGATCTTCCAAGACCCGTTCTCGGCTTACAATATCTTCCGGAAGATCGACGCGGTGCTGCTCGACTGTATCCGCATGCGGGGTGGGGCTAAACTTCCCTATGAGCAAAAAGTCGAGTTGATGCGCGAGGCGTGCAAGTTCGTCAATTTGAAGTTCGACGAGCTGACGAACAAGTACCCGTTTGAGCTCTCTGGCGGGCAGCAGCAGCGCCTGATGATCGCGCGGATCTTCTTGCTCAAGCCGAAAATTCTGCTGGCGGACGAACCCACCTCGATGATCGACGCGTGTTCCCGGGCGACGATCCTCGACATGCTGATGGATTTACGCACGGAAATTGGCATGACGCCGATCTTCATCACGCATGATATCGGGTTGGCCTACTACGTGTCCGACAGCGTATACATTATGGAGCATGGCCGCTTTGTGGAGAGCGGTTCCGCCGACGAGGTGATTCTGCGCCCGAAAGAGGCGTACACCAAACGTCTGCTCAATGACGTTCCCAAGCTGCACGAGGAATGGGATTTGTCGACCGTGTAGCGGGGCACGTGGCTGCATCCCAAGTGGCAAGTGTCCTGAAAAACAGCGCCTACCCTTTTGGGGTAGGCGCTGTTTCTATGTGACTCTACGGGCTGCGCTCGACGAGAATGAGCGTTCCCGGTTCAAACAGAGTCGCACAGGTGAAGCCGGGGAACTCCGGCACAGTGTAACTGCCAATGATTTCGGCGTGCCGCGGTGCTTGGCTGGCCGCCAGCCAGATCAGCGTGCCCGCATCGCGCAGGCAGAAGACACCACCCCCTTCAAAATACGTCATTCCCGGCGGGCTGAAGATATCAATCGCCTGCCGGATCCCGTACTCGGTCAATCCGGATAAGCCGAGGCTGGCTTCGCCGACTTCCACGGGACTGCCATTCTGATAAAGCACGCGGCAGTTGATGGCATAGCCGAGCGCATCCGCCAGACTGGCGCGTACGATGCCATCGACGTCAAAGTTGTGCGTGTCGCAGCGTGGAACGAGCGCTGCTGGCAGGATCGGCGTGGCTTCAATGGTCACGGCCAGTGAAAGTGTGCCAAGTGAGTACCAAGTTGAGCCGGTCTTGTCGTACAACGCCCCGGACAGAAACGTGAACACGCCCGTGGGCACGCTCGCCGTGAGGCCATAGCTGCCGCCTGTACCCATCAGCACGACCGTATACGCACTGTTCGCGCGCAAAGTGAGGGGCGTAGTCGGAATGAAGGGCGTGAGCGCGCCTGCGCCCCCGGCATTGACCGTCACCGGGCCGCCGATCTGACTCACCAACGTGCCGGGCCGCGTGCCGGAGTATTCGTACAGAAAGGCTTGGTACGTGGCTCCGGAACCCACCAACTGCACGCTGAAACTGTTCAGCGTGTAATTGGTGCCGACTGGAACTGAAAAAGTGATGCCAACATCGAAAAAGTTGGCACTATAGCCGGCGGCAAAACCGGCTACCGGCGCATTGTTGAGGACGATTTGTGAGGCGGCCGCCGAAGCTGGTAGGGGCGACACAACGCTGAAACTGATCAAGAGAGCAGAAAGCAGAACGACGATGAATTCTGTGGACTTCAGACGCATGATGAGTGTGTGTAACCTCCGGATAAAATACCCAACGCTTGCTGCAAATGGCTAATCGTCAAAAGCTGCTGCGGCTGAATGAGGTTGATTGGGTTCGTTCCTCGGCGATAGAGGGGGCGTCGAAGGTGGGCAGGTGTCAATGAATCTACCAGCAAAGGGTGAGTCGCTCTCCTTTCGGCGCGGCAGAGGCGCGAATCAAACGACGGCGCGCTGCCGAACGCACTGGTGTTTACTTGGATTAGGATGGACGTGATGAATGCACGTTAATCAGTGTAACATAACCTGATCGCGCATGAATTAAGCTTTTAGTCGGTGACGCTCAGGCTGTTACGAGCGCCCGCCGATCACCCGCGCGCCAGTGCTTCGAAGAAACGCACGCCGAACAGCGCCGCCTGCGTACGGTCGCGCACATCCAACTTGGTGAGGATGTTGCTGACATGGGTGCGAATCGTATTCTCGCTGACGTTCAGTTCGGCGGCGATCTCGTGATTCTGCCGCCCCTGCGTGAGCAAGCGCAGCACAGCGAGTTCGCGGTCACTCAGGCTTTTGCCGAGTTCCAGCTCGGCCTGCTCGGTCGAATGAAGGTTGGCCGCGATCAGCATGACGACGCGCGGGTGCATCACCGACTGGCCGTTGTGTACGGAGATGATCGCCTGTACAAGGTCTTCCGGCAGAATGTCCTTGAGCAGGTAGCCGGACGCGCCCGCGCGCACCGCCGAGAGCACATGCGCAGTATCGAGGAAGCTGGTCATCACGATCACACGCACCGCCGGGTAGCGTTCGCCGATGCGCAGAATGGCTTCCGCGCCGGACATGCCCGGCAGCACCAGATCCATGAGCACCACGTCGACGCTGATCGTTTCCAGCACATCGAGCGCTTCTTCCGCGCTCCCGGCCTCACCGACCACACACAGCGTGGGAAAGGTTTCGAGATACCCCCGCAGGCCAAAGCGCACCATGCCGTGATCGTCGACGATCAGCACGCGAACAGGAACAGTTTTGGACATCATAAAGTTTACTCATCTTCTACGCAAATCTAATTGAATGGTCAGCCGGGTTCCGGTTTCCGGCGTGGTTTCCACCTCAACCCGCCCGCCGACCCGCTTGAGCCGCGCTCGCATCAGGGCTAAACCGTTCGAAGTCGGCGCAATTTTATCTGGTGCGAAGCCCCTTCCATTATCTTCCACAATCACATGGGTGAGCAAGCCATAGCTCAGTGAGACACGCAGCACGGTCGCGCTGCTGTGCCGCACCACATTCGACACGGCCTCCTGCACGGCGCGGAACAGGGCATGCTCCTGCGCGATCGTCAGCGTATTCGTGCCATCGGTGCGCCACAGCAGCTTGAGACCGTGGGTGGCGCACAGCGGATTCAGATAGTCGAGCAGGGCATCTTCGAGCCGCTTGTCTTGCAGCGGCATCGAGACGAGCTCCTGCACGAGGCTGGTCATCTCCGATTGCGCGGCGTGTCCTGCCTGCTTGATGTGTTCAAGATGCGATTTGACGAGCGGTGGCGCATCAGTCAGCAGATTGAGAATCGCGCCCGCCGAGAGTGTAATGCTGAATAACTGCTGTTTGACGCTGTCGTGCAGTTCACGGGCGATGCGCTGGCGTTCTTCGAGGATCGCGGTGGTGCGTTCCTGCCGCGCCAGCTTGAGCAACTGCAGGCGGTTCTGCTCGTTGGCCGCCAGTTCGGCCTGCTGCGCCTGCTTAAGGTTGTCCGCCATGCGGTTGAACGCCTGTCCGAGTTGAAGGAGATCGGGATCGACTTCGTCCGTCAGGTTGAGGCGGGCGTCCAGGTGACCGTCGGTGATCTGGCAGGTGATCTCGCGCAGGTCACGCAGACTGCGCGTACTGTGCCGGGTGATCGTGCTGACGAGCCGCAGCGTCACGGCGAAGACCGTGCCAAGCGCCAGCAGCAGCCCAAGCGCCAGCAGGGCAATCTGATTGTTCACGGGAATGGCGCTGGTATGGGCGGCGTTCAGGTTGGTCACACGCAGGCTGTGCGCGACGGCTTCGAGCGTGTGCGCGGTCGCGGCGAGGTCGGCGCGCAGGAGGGCGAGGGTACTCTCCGCTTCGCCCGCCGCCGTCAGATTATGATAGCTGCGCAGGAGGTTGAGATAGGCGGCGCCCGCGTCTTCCAGGCGATTGAGCGCCCCGTAGTCGTCGGTCAGCGCGGCGAGCTGCATGATGGTCGTCTGGAGGATGAGCGCGCCCTGTTCGGCGGCGGCGTAATCTTCCCCGGTGACCAGATACTGTTCGACGGGCCAGCGCTGCGCGGCGAGCGTGCTGATGGCCGTGTCGAGGTCGGCCAAGCGCGTGAACTCCGCGTCCAGCGGCTGCAGGACGCGCAATGTATATGCGGTCAGCAGCACCAGCGTGAGCGCCGCGACCGCGCCAACGGCCACGAGCACCGCTCGCAGGCTACCGACGGTCAATTTGCCGTCAAAAAACCAATTGTTCTTGCGCCCAAATGTACGAAGCGAGATTATTTCGTCCATAACCACGTATTTTCCACGGCTCATTGGCCAGTTCGGGGTCCGTTTCAATTTCCAGCGTGATCAGCGGGCCGGGCCAGCGCCATATCATCATTGTGTAAAAAGCCCGCCCGCAAATCCGGGTGGCGGTTGAGCAGCGTCTCCCAGATGTCGGTTGTCAGGCTGACGTTCCAGTCGCCCGGCTGATCGTCCACGACTTCGATATCCGGGTAGCGGCTGATCACGTTATAGAAGCCCTGCGCCCGTCCCTGCGCGCCGGTGTGCCCCTGTCGCCCCCATGTATGCGCGATCTTGCCGGCGCCGCCCATCTTGTCGACCAGCGTTTGCACCACGCTTTCGGCCATCACGACGTTATCGGGCGTGATGAACGTCAAGATGCCGATCTCCTGCAAGAGTGGGAACGGCGCGATCAGTGTGTCCATGTCGACGACGGGGACGCCGCGGCGGGTGAGCTGTTCAGTCGAATCGACCAGCGTGCCGATGCTGCCCGGCTGCACGGCGACGAAATCCCAATTTCCCTGCGCGATTTCTGCCATGTTCGAGCGCTGCTGATTCAGATCGAGATTGCCGTCGAACCACACAATTTCGACGCCGAGCCAGCGCCCCATCTGCTCCGCGGCCTGCCGACCCTGCGCACCCCAGCTCACCACGAGACCATCGTTCATCATGGCGGCGCGCAGCGGGCGTTCGGGTTCCTGCGCGGGCAGCTTGGCGATCAGCGGCGCGAACGGGGCTAACCCGCCGGCGGCTACAGCGTGTTTGAGAAAGGTCCGACGATCCATAATGGCCCCATATTGCAGATAACCTTTTTCTTTAAAGATAACGCAACTTTGGTTCAAGTACTCATGGGAGGTCGGACAAACTGGTGGACGAGCGTGAGCAGATTTTCCGGGGCGAAGGGTTTGCTCAGGAAAGCGGCGCACCCGGCTTGCTCCGCGAGCTTTGCTTCGACCGTGCCGACGCGCGCCGTGCACGCGATGATCGGCGGGGCTTTCGGGCGGCCGCCCAATTGCTGCACGAGCAGCAGCGTGAGTACGCGCCCATCGACATCCGGCAGGTTGAAATCCATCACGATCAGGTCGGGGCGCTGCTGGCGGGCGACCTGTGCCGCGGGCAGTCCGCGGTTGTAGTGCCGCACCTCGTACCCCTCCGATTCGAGGATATGAATGATCATGTTGGCGTTGTCCTGGTTGTCTTCAACCAGCAGGATGTAACCCATAGCGCTCTAGCTTTCTATTCAGTCGACGGTTCATCGTCGGGCTGGGCAAGCACGCGGCGCACGGTCTGGATGACCTGTTCGGGCGTCGCCGGCTTGACGATGAAGGCGGCAAGGTCGAGCCCGGCGGCGCGGTGATGATCGCTGGAACCGGTGTACACGATGATCGGAATAGCGGCGGTGGTTGGCTCGGCCTGCAACTGGTCGATCACATCCCAGCCGCTGACGTGCGGGAGGTTCACGTCGAGGATGATGATGTGCGGTACGAGGCCGAGCGCCAGTTCCAGCACCTGCGCGCCATCGTGCGTGTCGATCACAATATAGCCCGCGCTTTCCAACGCGCGGCGCAGCAGTTCGCGCATGCTCACTTCGTCTTCGACCAGCAGCACCGAGATCACCTCGTCGGCGCGCAAGGCGTTTTGCTCGAAGACGGTGAACGCCTCGTTGACCTGCGCTGGGGCGACGCCCGTTTCCAATTGTTCCGGCGTGGCGATGGGCAGCGTGAAGGTGAAGCGGCTGCCTTTGCCGACTTCGCTGAACACCTCAAGATCGCCGCCGTGCATCTGGCTGATCTGCTTGCTGATGTCCAGTCCCAAGCCCGTGCCGATGATGTCGCTGAAGGACTGCGTGCTGATCTGGTGGAAGCGGTCGAAAATGGTGTCTTTGGCGTCTTCGGCGATGCCGATGCCCGTGTCGATGACGGAGATGGCCACCCAATCGCCGCGCACTTCAGCCTTCAGCGTGACGCTGCCCGTGGTCGTGAACTTGATCGCATTCGAGAGCAGGTTGAGGATCACCTGCCGCACGCGGATCGGGTCGGCCCACACGCGGGGGAGGTTTTCGGAGTAGTCGGGGCGGAGCTGGAGCGGCTTATCTTTGAGCAGACCGGTCGCCGTCGCCAGTACACCGCGGAAGATCTCCGGCAGTTCGATGGTGGTGCAGGAGAGTTCCAGCTTGCCTGCTTCAATCTTGCTCAGGTCGAGGATATCGTTGATCAAGCCGACGAGATAATGGCCGTTGTCTTCGATCAGCTTGAGATACGGACGATAGATCTCCGGCATGGGCTCATTTTTGAACATCTGCGGCATGACCAGCATCGAATGCGAGTAGCCGATGATCACGTTGAGCGGCGTGCGCAGTTCGTGGCTCATGTTGGAGAGAAACTGCGACTTGGCGCGGCTGGCTTCTTCGGCCTTACGCTGGGCTGCGCTCAGCTTGACGTTGGTCGCGGAGAGTTCAGCCGTACGGCGCGCCACCCGGTCTTCGAGTTCGCTGTACACGCTTTTCAATTCGCGCAGCATGCCGTCAAAGGCGTCGGCTAAGTGCCCGATCTCGTCCCGACCGCCCGTCCCCGGCACCGAGACATCCCAGTTGCCGAGACGCACATTATCGGCGACAGCGGCGAGCTGGCGCACCGGGCGCACGATGCTCCGCGTGAGGAACACGGCGACGAAGATCGCGACCAGCAGCGAGATCAGCGCCAGCAAAATGGCGACCTGCTGCGACGCGTTGACCTCGCCGACGATGGTGCTGACCGGGATCACCCGGTAGAGCAGCCAGCGGATCGAGATCTGCGTTTCCGGGCGGATGTGGACGAAGACTTGCAGCGTGTCGGGGTAGTCGGCGGACTGCGTGATGATGCCCTGCGATTCACCGAACATGGCGATTACATCGTCCCGCGAGCGGTCGCTGTCGAAGCTGATGTAGGAATTGAGCATGCGCCCGAACAACCGCGTCGAGTCCGGGTTGAGCAGGTAGCTGCCGTCGCGGTGGTTGACCAGATACAGCGGCGCGCTGCCGTGACTCGCCGTCATTTCCGTGAACAGCGGCGTCAGGCTGACGCGCGCCACCAGCACGGCGACGTTTGCGCCGTCGACTTCCAGCGGTACGGAGTAATACAGGATGGGGACATACGGCTCGTCGATCACCCCGTCGGTGCGCCGCAGGTCGTAGTCAGAGATGTAGACCTGATTCGTCGGCAGGCCAATCGCTTGATTGAAGTAGGCTTCCCCGGCGAACGTCTGCCCCGGCTGCGTGGGGATGAGTTCACCCGTGCCGCTCACATGCAGCAGTTCTTCTCCGCCGAGGTCAAGAATACGAAAGTCGACATACTGGTTTTCAGAGTGGTCGAGGAAGGTGCGAAACAGCGCAATCTGCGCGTCGTGGGTGGCGTTGGCGAGGTCGGGCGCGCCGTCGATCACGCTGGCGTAGCGGCGCGTGGGCGGCGCGAGACTGAGGAAGATCAGGTCTTCTTTGACGGCATTCAGACGCTTTTCGATCTCGTTGGCCTGTGAGACGAGCGAGCGCAGTTCTTCCGCACCGATCTTCTGAATCAGCGTGCTGGCCGCCGTCCGCAGGCTGTAGAAGCTGATGATTCCGGTGGGTATCAGTAAGACGACGACAAACGCGAAGATGAGCTTGTTTTGGAGTCGTCGGGTAAATCTCGGCAGCATGACCTTTCCTCGCCCTATTCAATCAGTATAGCGGAGGTTGCGCACCCCGTGTTCATCCTAAAGTTGAAAAATAAATCGTCTTGGCGGATGAAAGGCCATTGGCTGGAACTCGCTATAGTGGAACTATGGGTACCCAAAATGTTCTTGTCTTGGTAGGTAGCAGAGGAAAACTTCTCATGCGTTCGCACAAACTACTCTTTTCACTCGTCATGGTCTTGATGGTCATCTTCGGCGCGGTCGTCGTGAGCGCGCAAGAAGGCGGCGGCGCGGGCTTGACAATTGGTTTCTCGCAGGTCGGTTCGGAAAGCGCGTGGCGCACCTCGTTCACGCAGGCCGTGATCGCGGAAGCCGAAGCGCGGGGCATTAACCTGCTGTTCTCGGATGGCCAGCAGCGCCAGGAAAACCAGATCGCCGCGCTGCGTTCGTTCATCGCCCAGGGCGTTGACGCGATCATCCTCGCTCCCGTCGTTGAAACCGGCTGGGACGAAGTTCTGCAAGAAGCGGCTGACAACCAGATCCCCGTCGTGATCGTTGACCGCAACGTCACCGCCGACGAATCGCTGTACATCACCCGCGTGTCCTCCGACTTCGTGCACGAAGGTCGGTTGGCGGCGGCGTGGTTGGTGCAGGCGACCGCTGGTCAGTGCGACATTGTCGAACTGCAAGGCACGGTCGGTTCGAGCGCCGCGCTGGATCGTCAGCAGGGCTTCAACGAAGTGATCGCGCTGTTCCCCAACATGCAGATCGTCCAGTCGCAGTCCGGTGACTTCACCCGGACGAACGGCAAGGAAGTTATGGAAAGCTTCCTCAATGCGGTTGACCCGAGCACGATTTGCGCGGTGTGGTCGCACAACGACGACATGCTCATCGGCGCGATCGAAGCGATGAAGGAAGCCGGCATTGACCCCGGTCAGGATATCCTGACGATTTCGGTCGACGCGATCCCCGACATCTTCCAGGCGATGGTTGACGGCGACGCGAACGCCACCGTCGAACTCAGCCCGAACATGGGCGGCCCGGCCTTCGACGCGATTGTGTCGTACCTCGCTGGCGAAGAACTGCCGCGCTGGATCCCGGTCGCGGGCGGCATCTACTTCCCGGACACGGCGGCGGAAGAACTGGCGGCGCGTTCAGGTTCGTAGTTCCTAAGCGTATTTCCTCCAACTCTCGGATGAAAGCGGACGCGGTTTGCCTCGCCAGCCACGGGCGGGGCAAGCCGCGCTCCTACATCCGGAGGATAACGCCCGGTATCGTCAAGCGAAGGAGCAGCACGTTGAGCAGTCACCAAGTAGATTCCACCCCTTTATTGCAGACCCAGCAGCTCACAAAAATCTTTGGGAATGTTCGGGCGTTGTCCAACGTCGATTTCAACCTGTACGCGGGCGAAGTTCACGCGGTGCTCGGCGAAAACGGCGCGGGTAAGTCCACGCTGATCAAGCTGATCACGGGCGTACACCGCAAAGACGCGGGCACGATCATGCTGGCGGGCAAGTCGATTGAACCGCAAAGCCCGCATGACGCGCAAAGTCTCGGCATCAGCGCTGTGTATCAGGAGATCAACCTCGTCCCGACGCTGTCCGTCGCGGAAAACATCTACCTCGGTCGCCAGCCGATGCGCTTCGGCTTTGTCGATATGCGCCGCGTCAACACGCAGGCGCAAGCCCTCCTGAAAAAGTACAATCTCGACATCGATGTGACACGCACGCTCTCGACCTATTCCGTCGCCATTCAGCAGATCGTCGCCATTGCGCGCGGTGTCGATATGTCCGCGAAAGTCCTCATCCTCGACGAGCCGACCGCCAGCCTCGACGCGCGGAAGTGCAAATGCTGTTTGAAGTCATGCGGTCGCTGACGGCGCAGGGCATTGCCATCATTCTGATCACGCATTTCCTCGATCAGGTGTACCAGATTGCGGATCGCATCACGGTGCTGCGCAACGGCGAGAAGGTCGGCGAACACCTGACGCGCGATTTACCCAAGCGCCAGCTCGTCTCACTGATGCTGGGGCGCGACTTCGAAGAGATCGCCGCCACCGGGGAAAAACCCGCCGCGCCCGCGGGCAGCGCGCCGTTTGTGCAGGCGCAGGGGTTGGCGCGCAAGGGCCTGCTTCAACCGTTTGACCTCAACATCGCGAAAGGCGAAGTGGTCGGCTTGGCGGGGCTGCTCGGTTCGGGGCGCACGGAAGCCGCGCTGCTGCTGTTCGGCATTGAACACAGCGACGCGGGCGAACTGGTGGTCAACGGGCAGAAGGTCGCGCTCAGGTCACCGCGCGACGCGATCCGGCATGGCTTCGCGTTGTGCCCGGAAGATCGCAAGGTCGAAGGCATCATCCCGGAATTGAGCGTGCGCGAAAACATCATCCTCGCGCTGCAAGCCAAGCAGGGCTGGTTCAAGTTCCTGCCCTATGCCAAACAGGAACAGATCGCGCAGGAGATGATCGCCGCGCTGCACATCGTCACGCCGGATTCCAACAAGCCGGTGAGCCAGCTTTCCGGCGGTAACCAGCAAAAAGTGATCCTCGCGCGCTGGCTGGCGGCTCAGCCCGAATTTCTCATCCTCGACGAGCCGACGCGCGGCATTGACGTCGGCGCGCATGCCGAAATCATCAACATCATCAAGCGGCTGTGCAGCGAAGGGCTGGCGCTGCTGGTCATCTCGTCGGAACTCTCCGAGGTCGTGGATTACAGCAATCGCATCGTCGTGCTGCGCGACCGCCGGAAATTGACCGAACTCACGGGCGACGACGTCAACGAAACAACCGTGATGCACGCGATTGCGGAAAAATAACCATGGTCAACACGAAAACACCTGAAGTTGCTCAGCCCGCGGCGAACCGCGTCAACTGGCGGCGCACGCTGCAAGGCACCCGCAAGCTGTGGTTTCCGCTGGCAGCCTTTATTCTGATCTTGATCGGCAACGGCCTGATTTCGCCGAATTTCTTCGCGATTCGTATGGTCGAAGGCCGCATGCTCGGCAGTCTGGTCGACATCTTCAACCGCGGCGCGCCGACCGTGATCCTCGCGCTGGGCATGACACTGGTCATCGCCACCAAAGGCATTGACCTCTCGGTCGGCGCGGTGATCGCCATTTGCGGTGCGGTCGCCGCCGTGCTGATTGACACGACCGAACTGTCGCCATTTGTCGTCATCGCCATCAGTTTGGGGGCGGGGGTGCTGTGTGGCCTGTGGAACGGCGTGCTCGTCGCCGTGTTCGACATTCAGCCGTTCATCGCCACGCTGATCCTCATGGTGGTCGGGCGCGGGATTGCGCAGTTGATCACCGAAGGGCAGATTGCCATCTTCAACAACCCGACGCTGGAATTCGTCGGCAAAGGCGTGGTCGCTGGCCTGCCGTTCCCCATTCTGCTGTCGGCGTTCGTCTTCATCATCCTCTTTCTGTTCGTGCGCCGAACGGCGATTGGCCTGCTGCTCGAAGCGGTCGGCTCGAATGACCGCGCTAGCTACTACACGGGCATCGACGCACGCTCGATCAAGCTGCTGGCCTATGTGATTTCGGGGCTGTGCGCTGCCATCGCCGGGCTGATCATCACGGCGGACATCAAAGGCGCGGACGCCAACAACGCTGGGCTGTGGCTGGAACTCGACGCGGTGCTCGCGGTCGTCATCGGCGGGACGCTGCTGACGGGCGGGCGCTTCTACCTCGGCCTGAGCGTGATCGGCGCGCTCATCATCCAGAGCATTCAAACGGGGATCTTCGTGAGCGGTCTGCCGCCGACCTTCAATCTGATCGTGCAGGCGGTCGTCATCCTGACGATTCTCTTCATCCAGTCCGAAGAATTCCGCCGTCCGTTTGCCCGACTGTTTCAGCGAGTGAGGAAATCAGCATGAGATCGCGCATTTTTCCGCTCATCGCGACATTTGTCGTCTTTGCGGTGCTGTACCTGATCGGCTGGCAGCGCTTTCCCGCCTTCGGCACGACGCGCGTGATCGCCAACTTCCTGACCGACAAATCGTTCTTGGGGATCGCGGCGGTCGGCATGACCTTCGTGATCATCTCCGGCGGCATCGATCTGTCGGTGGGCTCGGTGGTCGCCTTCACGGGTGTGTTCTGCGCGCTGGCGATTGGCGAACTCGGTATGCACCCCCTGACCGCGTTTGGCATAGCGTTGGTGATCGGCGCGGCGTTTGGCGCGGCGATGGGCGCAGCCATCCACTACTTCAAGATTCCGCCGTTCATCGTCACCTTAGCCGGGATGTTTTTAGCCCGCGGTGGGGCGTTCGTGCTCTCGCAGGAATCGATTCCGATTGAGCACCCGTTTTTCACCGATGTGTCGAACCTGTACTACGTCTTCCCGGATCGCGGTCGCCTGAGCACCATCGCGGTGCTGTTCGTGCTCGTGCTGGTCGGAGGGATCATCCTCGCGCAGTTCACCCGCTTCGGGCGCAATGTGTACGCGCTCGGCGGCAATTCGACGGCGGCGCTGCTGCTCGGCGTACCCGTTAGCCGCACGACGATTCTCGTCTACACGTTGAGCAGCGTACTGGCGACGCTCTCCGGCATCGTCTACGTGTTATACACACGTTCCGGTTATCCACGAGCGGCAATTGGTCTCGAACTGGACGCGATTGCGGCGGTCGTCATCGGCGGGACGCTGCTCACGGGCGGCGTTGGCTATGTGGCGGGGACGTTCCTCGGCGTGGCGATTCAAGGCGTGATTCAAACCTACATCAACTTTGACGGCACGCTCAACAGTTGGTGGACGAAGATCGTCATCGGCCTGCTGTTGTTATTCTTCATCGCGCTGCAAAAGTTCCTGACGAGCTATCGCGGGACGTTCCCGTGGCGGCGGAGGCGGTCAACCAACGCGCTCGCCGGGGATGGCAGCGCTCCAGCGTAATACAAGCGCCGCCCTCTACTCAGAGTGCGGCGCGATCCAGAGTGTAGGTAAAAAGCGCACAGTTCTCTTGATTTTTGTAGGGACAAGGCATGCCTTGTCCTCTGTATCCTTTTCTAGAAATTAGGACGAGGCATGCCTCGTCCCTACAGATTAACATCCTCGTCATTGCGTCCGCTGTACGGTTTCATAGGACGATTTCGGACACCATCAAGCCGGGTGCTGCTGTTCCGCCTCAGCAGATGCGCGGGAGCTGTTCGCCGATTTGCATGGAGACGACGCGCGTGCCGCCGATGCCGGTCTTCGACACGACCATGCCCGGATGGTCGGCGACGACCTGCCCGATGCGGGCAGCGTCCTTGCCGTAGGGATGCTGGCGCATGGCGTCGAGCATGGCGTCGGCGTGTTCGGGCGGCACGATGGCGATCAGTTTGCCCTCGTTCGCCACGTAGACCGGATCCATGCCGAGCAGTTCACACGCGGCGCTGACTTCGGGACGCACGGGCAGCCGCTGATCCTCCAGCAGTACACCCACCCCCGCCGCGCGGGCAATTTCATTGAGCGATGAGGCCAAGCCCCCGCGTGTCGGATCACGCAGGACGTGAATCTCCGGCGTGACGGCCAGCATGGCCGCGACCAGGCCGTTGAGCGGCGCAGAATCGCTCTGGATCAGCGTCTCAAACTCCAAGCCTTCGCGCACACTCATGATGGCCATGCCGTGATCGCCAAGCGTGCCGCTGACCAGCACTACATCGCCGGGGCGCGCGTTTTGCGGCGCGATGTGCACGCCCTCGGGGATCAGCCCGATGCCGCTGGTGTTGATGTAGACGCCGTCGCCGTGACCTTTGTCTACGACTTTGGTATCCCCGGTCACCACCTGCACGCCGGCCGCGCGCGCCGCCGCGCCCAGGCGCTCGACAAGTGCGCCGAGCATGGACATGGGCAATCCCTCTTCAATGATCAGCCCCACGCTGAGGAACAG
The DNA here is from genome assembly GCF_016713355.1 of Candidatus Flexifilum breve. NCBI lineage: Bacteria > Bacillati > Chloroflexota > Anaerolineae > Aggregatilineales > Candidatus Flexifilaceae > Candidatus Flexifilum > Candidatus Flexifilum breve. The sequence goes on along the minus strand of NZ_JADJPI010000035.1, from coordinate 1,506,328 downwards.
CGGGCGCGCGCCGAGCATCGATAAATCGTTCACCGTGCCGTTGATCGCGAGGTCGGCGATACTGCCGCCGGGGAAGAACAGCGGGCGCACGACGTACGAATCGGTCGAGAAGGCGAGCCGTGCTCCGCCGATCGTCAGCGCTGCGCCATCCGCCAGCGAGGCCAACGCATCATTCTGGAAGGCGGGCAAATACAGGTGCTCAACCAGATCGCCCGAGAGTTTGCCCCCGCCACCATGCCCGAGCACGATCTGCGGGTAGTCACGCAGCGGCATGGGGCATACCCACCCGCTGATATCGATATCGCTCATGATGGGATGCTCTCAACTGAGATGAATCGTCCGTAGTTGTAGTACGCGGCGCACGCGCCTTCGCTCGACACCATCGTCGCACCGAGCGGTTTGCGCGGGGTGCACTCCTTGCCAAAGGCCGGGCACTGATTCGGCTTGATCAACCCCTGCAAGACCTGACCGCTCTGGCACAGCGGCGATTCCTGTGTATGTACGTTTTCCACCTGAAAGCGCACTGCTGCGTCGAATTCGCGGTAGGTGGCGTTCAACTGCCAACCGCTCTGCGGGATGAGCCCGATGCCGCGCCATTGGCGGTCGCACACTTCGAACACCTCGGCGAGGATGCGCTGCGCCGTGACATTGCCTTCGCGCTGGACGGCGCGCGCATAGCCGTTCTCGACGTCCGCGCGCCCCGCTTCCAATTGGAGGATGACGCGGTGAATGCCCACCAGCACGTCGAGCGGCTCGAATCCGGTCACGACAATGGGCACGTGATACTGCGCGGCGAGCGGTTCATACTGCCAGTAGCCCATCACGCTGCACACATGACCCGCGGCGAGGAAGGCCTGCACGCGGTTGGTGGGCGCGCTCATCAGCGCTTCGATGGCGGGGGGGACGAGGACATGCGACACGAGCATTGAGAAGTTGGTCAGCCCCTGTTTTTTCGCCTGTACGACGGCCATCGCATTGGCGGGCGCGGTCGTCTCAAAGCCGATACCGAAGAAGACCACCTGTTTGCTTGGGTTCTCACGCGCGATCTTGACTGCGTCCAGCGGCGAATACACGATGCGCACGTCGCCGCCCTGACTCTTGACCGTGAACAAGTCACGGTCGCTGCCGGGGACGCGCAGCATGTCGCCGAATGAGCAGAAGATCACGTCAGGCTGCGCAGCGATCGCCAGCGCTTTGTCGATGGTTTCGAGCGGCGTCACGCACACGGGGCAGCCCGGCCCGTGGATCAGCTCGATTTCTGGTGGGAGCAGTTGATCGATGCCGTTGCGGATGATCGAGTGTGTTTGCCCGCCGCACACTTCCATCATCGCCCACGGGCGGGTCACCACCGCGCGGATTTCGGCCAGCAGCTTCTGGACGAGATCGCCATCGCGAAATTCGGTTAAGTATTTCATGTCAGCCAATCACTTTGCACAGGGGTGGGCGTTGTCACGACGACTCTTCGGGCTTGAGTTCTTCTTCCAGCACACCGAGCTCCGCGAATAGCTGGAGGGTTTCCAGTGCCGACTGTTCGTCAAGGCGCGTGATGGCGAAGCCGACATGCACGATGGCATAGTCACCGACCACGGCTTCCGGTACATATTCGAGGCACACTTCTTTGACAATGCCGCCGAAGTTGATCTTGCCCATGCGCGTGCCCGCGCTGTCATAAATTTCCGTAATTTGACCGGGTACTCCGAGGCACATACACCGCTCCCCTCATCAACTGATACGTCCATTGTAAGGCGGATGCCTGTGGCTGCCCTGTGATGTCGCTCACGTTGTAGAGGCCTATTCATCACTCGTTGGCGGTCAGGCCGGAGCCTGTCAGAACGAGGAAACCGCCTCAGCCTGCCCACTCATGGCAGGCTGAGGTCGGAGATACCGCAGGATTACTGGCTGAGGATGTCGTTGACCCACGCGATGAAGTTATCGGTGCTGCTCCCGGTGCGCTCGGCCATGGTGTGACCCTGATCCCACACGGTGGTGAACTGGACATCCTCTACACCATCGTAGCTCGCCAGCGCCAGCGCGAGGTTCATTTCGACCGTTGAGGCGGTGTCACCCTGTTCGATGCCGGTGTTGATGCGCCAATATGGGGCAACCGTCGAGGTCTGGTAGCCATCGTAGTATGCCAGCAGGTAGTACATGGGGTTGTACATGTTCAGGCGGGTCTGGATGCTGTTGCCAAGACTGTCCACCGCTTGCAGATCGGTCGCATAGGCGTCGATGTAGCCCGCGTCCCAGTCGGCATAGGTGGCGTAGGTAGCTTGATTTGCCGCCAGCAAGTCGGCCAGCACGGCGTCAAAGTGCAGGGAGTCGCTGGCATCGTTGCCGAACACGTTGTTTTCGGCCTGACCGCGATTCAGATCATCGAACGCGCCGACGCTCTTGCTCGGGGTTTTGCTGCCATAGGCGACGAAATCCGCGAGGCTGGTGATGGTCGCGGTATTGCTGGCGGCGTCGTAGGTCACCCACTCCACGGCGGCGTTGAGCGAGTCGATGTAGGCCTGCGCGGTCGCATAGGTGGTGCTGGTGGTTGTCGTGCTGCCCGCTTCAGCGGTCGCCGCGGCATCCCCGGTGGGTGGTGTCATACCAGCGGGCATTTCGCCACTGGGCGGTGTGCCGCCGCGCATCCCGCCGCCGAAACCGCCTGAGCTGGGCGTGTAGGGGAAGGTTGTGTCGGCGAGGAAGTTATTGAGCGACTGTTCGACCACGCCGAGCAAGTAGTCATAATAGCTGCCCGCCGCGTAAATGCCCACTTCTGAAGCTTCCAGAGTCAGCGCGTTGCCGTCCGCGTCGGTCAGCCCCAAGGCGTTGATGTAGGCGGCGTAGGCTGCGGCGAGGTCGTCAGACAGGGCGGATGTCCACATGTCGTCGGCGCGTGTGCCCGTCGTGGCGTACTGCCCCATGTTCCATTCGTAGGCGGCATCGGCATAGTCGAGGCTGGTAATCGGACACCACGCCATTGCGCCGAGCACAGCATCACTGATGGGATTGCCGTCAGCATCGGTCATGGCCGCGCCGATGGCTTCGAGGTAGGGGGTGTAGAGTTCGCTGTCGCCGGTCGCGCCCATGACGCTGGTCTGCGCGCCGCCACCGCTCATGCCGAAGATGAAGATGCTGTCGGTGTTGCCCGGCAGTACATCCGCATTGTAGCGGTAGTAGCGCACGGCGGCTTTCAGGTCGGTCACGCCCCACGGCGCGCCGCCGCTGTAGAGTAGATTGCCGCTGGCGTCGTAGCCATTGTCACGCCCGCGCAGCCCGGCGCTGACGTAGATGAAGCCCGCCTGCATGTAGCTGGACACATCGCTGTAACTGTAGGCAGTTGGGGCAGCGGCGGCGGAATAGCCGGGGGTGTTCACTGGGAACACAACCGGGGCAGTGGCGGCTGTGTAGCCGCTGATGGTCGCGTCGGCGTTGAGCGTGGCGGTGAATGTGCCGTCGCCATTGTCGGTCGCCGTCAGGTAGTCGCCGGGGACATAGATCCCGAGAGATTCATACTCGGTCGACGCGGGGTTGCTGACATAGATGATGCCGATCTGCCAGTAGACGTTGTTTTCGGCGTCATACTGCCAAGCGGTATTGTCCAAAGCGAGTGGGTCAGTGGCCGTACTCGCTTGCGCGCTGACGCCGGATAGGGTGAGCAGCAGCATGAGACCGACACAAACGGCTAGGGCGAGCTTCATCCGGGAAGCTCCTTGGTTGAGGGACATCGTTTTCTCCTGTAGTGGTATAAAGTGGAAGTTTCGGCTGATCCAGTTCAGGTGGCTGGATCGCGGAAACGAGCAACAGGAAAAGCATAGCGCTTCGTGAGCGGGGTAACTTGAAACGTACCTCAAGTATTCTTAAATTAGGTTAAATGGGGCTGAGCGGAGGTAGCGTCCGTTGTTTGCGGTCTGCGGACGCGCGGGAAAACAAAAACGGCGGAAGTCTCCGCCGTTCGAATGGGCCTTTTACCGGATGTTGAGCCGTGTCGGTGCGCTCCTCAATCAGTCATGCGCGTTGGCATGCCATCCAGCAGACTGTACGTGCGGATGGTGAAGCGGTGATCGACGGGCGTGCGGAAAGTGAGCAGCACGCGCACGAGGTCGCCCGAGGCTTCGCTGTGGCGCATATCGCGCGCGAGGTGCGCGCCCGCCCCCGGCGTAATCTCGATCACGTCCGCACCGTAGCGCATGCGTCCCCAGCCCTGCTTGAGGAAGATCACCGATCCGGGCGCGCAGGTGACGACGGTATCTTCGGTCTCCCATAGGCCGCCGGGTGGGAAATCAAAGCTGATTTGCGCGATGACATCGTCCAGCCCGTCGAGCGTGCGATAGTGCAGGTCGAATCCGCTGTCCACCGGAGTGATTTTCAGGGCGCTTTCCGCCGGGGGAATCCATTTCTGGTCGCGGTCAACTTTGGTCGTTTCGAACGTTTCCGGCGCGACCGGGCGTCCCATCGGCAGGTGATAAGCGGGCAGCGCGGGTTTCTGCTTCCCGGAGGACGTGAGCAGGACTTCGTCCGGCGCGGTCTCCAACGAGTCGGCAATGAACAGTCCGACGCTGAAATAGGCCTGCGCGATCTTCACGGCGACGAGTTCGGCAGAGCGGTAGACGAGGTGCAGCAGGCGCGTGCGCCCGCCGAACACGCTGGCGCTCAGGTCGTCGGCACGGTAGCGCCACAGCTTGTTGGTGGGGTAGCTGTTGGCGTAGCTCGTCGGGATGGCGGGTTCAGCGGTCACGCTCGACCCGTGTTTGAGCAGCACGTAGAGCAGCCATTCGAGGTCATACATTTCGCCCGCGCGCTCGTACAGGAATGCCGCCGCATTGATGAAGTCCTGCCGACCGAGCAGCAGCCCAACATTCAGGTAATTGGCGATGAGCGGCGTCGGCACGTTGCGCTGACCGTAATCCTGCCGCACTGATAAACCCGTTTCGGCGGTGCCGTCAGCGTGCAGCAGATGCAGGTCAAAGGCGAGGTTGCGCTCGACTGCTGCCAGAACAGGCATGGTCGCGGCAGAGTCGGCGGTGTTTTCAACGTAGAACAGCAGTGACCGCGCCGTGACCGCGTCGTATACGCCGATGCTGCGTTCGAGATACGCGCCGTCTGCGTCGATATCCAACCCTTCGGCGAGATACAGGTTGATGGTGGGCGTCGTGTTCGGGTGGTTGGGCAGCACGGCTTGCGCCAACGCCAGCGCGCCGACGATCACCCAGCGGTGATTAGGCGTGTGGAAGCCGCTCTCCATGATGCCAACCGTGGCGCGCTGCGCGAACAGCGTGAGTTTGGCGACGATGTCCGCGAGTTCCGGCGTGGAGCGGGCGCGCTCGATGAAGGCGCAGATCAATTGGAGGGCGAAGGCGGTGTCGGGGCCAGATTCGTAGTTGGTGTTGCGCAGGTCGATCAAGCCGGATGGGCGCTGCACCCGCAGCAGGTAATCGACCGCGCTTTCCAGCCGTTCCAGCAGGGTAGCGAATACCGGAATTGTAGGCGCGCCGGGCAGTTTCTGAGCCTGCGCCAGCGCGAGGTAGCCCCACCGCACGATCAACCGCGTCGTACCCACATGTCCGGATTCGTCCAACCAGTGCTCCGGGCTGATGAAGGCCCCATACAGCGGATCGCCGGGAATCCGGTTCTGATAGCTGAATTCGCGGGCGGTCGTCGCTGCCATCCGTTGAAGCAGCGCGGCGGCGTCAAACGAGATGCTCATTTATTTCAATCCTGTCGTGGCAATGCCCGAAGCGATGTACTTCTGCAGGAAGGCGAAGATAAACGTGATTGGGAGCAGGCTGAGCACCGTCATCGCCAGCAGGTAACCCCACTGCACGTCAAACTGCCCCTGGAACAGATTCAGCGCCACTTGCAGCGTGAAGTTGCGGTTTTCCGTGAGCACGATCAACGGCCACAGGAAGTCGTTCCAGCGCCACATCACCGAGAAGATCGCCAGCGTGGCCAGCGCGGGCGTCGAGAGCGGCATGATGATCCGCCAGTAGATGTACCACTCAGACGCGCCATCGACGCGCGCTGCATCGACCATTTCATCGGGGATGGTCAGCATGTACTGGCGCAGCAGGAAGACGGCGGTCGGGCTGGCGATGGTGGGGATGATGACGCCGAGCAGGTTGTTGTTCCAGCCGAGCGTCGTGATCACCAGATACTTGGGCGCAAGCGTGACCGCGCCGGGCAGCAGAATCGTGATCAGGAAGATGCCGAGAATCATGCCGCGCCCGCGAAAGTTGTATTTGCTCAGGGCAAAGGCGAGCATGCTGTTCAGAATCAGCGTGAGCACGGTCGCGACGAACGTCACAACGATGCTGTTGCGGAAATAGGTCACAAAATCGAACTGTTGGAGCGGCTCGATGTAGTTTTCAATGGCTAAACGGAACTCCTGCACGACCTGCGTCGTTTCCAACCGCGCCCGAATGACTTCGCCATCGGGGTTGTTGGGGTCGATCAACTGGCGTTCAAGGCCGACACGGCGAATCTGCGCGAGGCGCTGCACCGTCCCATCGGGCAGGGTGACGTCATAGAGCGTCAGTGGCTCATCATAGCCTTCGACGACGATGGTCTGATCGGAATAGGGCAGAAATTCCGGCGGAAAGCGCGTAATGGCCGACGGCGTCTTGAATGACGACATCACCGCCCAGAGCACCGGACCCAGCATGACAATAGTGCCGATGGTCAGATAGAGGTACGACAGCATGTCGGCGGTGTGCAGTCCGTGTTTGCCGCCGCGGGTGCGGAACAGCAGGGAAGAGATAGCAGACATTTCGGCACCTCGTTTAGGTTGAATAATCGTCGCTGGCGTTGCGCGACACCCAGCGCTGGAGCAGAGTCACGGCGACCAACACGACCGCCACCAGCAGGGTCGCCGCGGTGGCCAGCCCGAAGTTACGCCCACCGGGGCCGCCGCCCGCGAAGGCGGTGTTGAAGACGTAGTGCATGATGTAGAACGTCGCCGTGCCGGGCCCGCCGTCCGTCAGCACGAAGGCATGTTCGAAGACCTGCACCGCGCCGACAAACGCCAGCAGAAACACGATATACAGCGTCGGGCGCATGAGCGGCAGCGTAATATACTGGAACTGCTGGCGGCGGGAGGCGCCGTCGATGACCGCGGCCTCGTAGAGCAGCGCGGGGATCGCCTGCAAGCCCGCGAGCAGGATCAGCGTGTAGAAGCCGAGACTTGCCCAGAGGCCGACGATGATCGTTGCGAGACGCGCCCAATCCGATTCGAATAGGAAGTTGATCGTGGGGATGCCGAGGCTGTCCAGCGCGCCATTGAGAATGCCGTTGCGCTGCAAAACCCACTTCCACAGCAGCGCGACCACGACCGACGAGAGCAGGGTTGGGTAAAAGAAAATACTGCGAAAGAACCCGCGCGCGATGATCTGGCGATTGAGAATGAGGGCGGTGATCATGGCCAGCACCAGCAGCAGCCCGACTTCGACGATCACATAGACGATGGTGTTCATCACGCCGCGCCAGAACAGATCCGCGACACAGGAGTTCGGGTCGAGGAAGTTGCCACACGTCAGCAGCGCGTTGAAGTTTTGCAGGCCAATATATGGACGGTTGGCGGGGAGCAGCGCGGTACCACCGGTCACCGCGTAGACGAAGTTCATGAAGATCGGGATGAGGGCAAAGATGATGAACAGCACTAAGTTCGGAATGACGAACAGATAGGGCATCGCCTTCGTGCCGATCAGCTTTTGCAGCGGATCGAAGATCAATCCGAGGCTGCCCATGATTAGGCGGTAGAGCAGTGAGAACAAACTGCTGAGCGGCCCGGTGATGCGTGCGCTCAACGACGGGCCCGGGGTATGCGGTGCGCTGTCTGCGGCCAGATTCATCATACAATCCTAGGTCTAAGTGCGGAGGGTGCAAGCCATAACGCTATTTTGGGTAGATAATCAGCAATGGACAACCCGGTGCGGGTCGCCCCTCGCAGACTGTGGTTGTGCGTGAGTGAGCTGGTCACCACCCGCTCACAGAGGTAGCATCAGCCGCCGGTGACGGCCGCCAGACCCGTGTCGATGTCGGTCTGGATGCGTTCCATCGCTTCGTCGAGCGTCAGTTCGCCGACGATCACCTGCGTGAGGCGGTCGCGGGTCGCGCCATAGACCGGGCCAACGTTCGGCGAGGAGAACAGCGCCAGCGCGATCGGGGAAATGTTGCCCGCTTCCACGGCGAACACGTCGAGCGACTTCAGCGCCTGCGGCAGTTCCGTATCCCAGTTCAGACCCGCGGCCACGAGGGCGGTGTGCTGCGGGGCGAGGAGCGTGCGTTCCGCCCATTCGCGGTAGACGGGTTCCGAAGCGAAGTAGTCCATGAAGCGCGAGACTTCTTCCGGGTGCTGCGTCGCGGCGATGGCCGCGAAGACCGCGCCACCGGGCATGCCGGTGCAGGTCTGCGCGCCGCACGGCGCCGGAACGGCTTCCCAGTCGAAAGCGTCGCCGATGTTTTCTGCGAACGAGCCGATCTGCCAGTTGCCCGAGTAGTAGAAGACGAGGTTGCCGTTGATGAATTCGTCACGACCGTTGCGCGCGCCGTCACCACCCGCCCAAATGTCCGCGGGCATCGAGCCGCGTTCGTGGAAGCCGACGAACAGTTCAGCGAAGGCGCGGAAACCCGCGTCGTTCGCCAGATCCGGGTAGCCTTCTTCATTCAGATAGGTCGCGCCAATGCTGATGGCCGGGCCCATGAGACGGTGACCGGAACGATCCAGACCCATGGCGAAGTCGACACCCGTCGCATCGCGTACCGCGACCGCCGCGGCTTCCCATTCTTCCCACGTGACCGGTTCACCGCTGTCGCTGGGGACGGGGACGCCCGCCTGTTCGAACAGGGTGCGGTTGATGAACGCGCCGGTGACGGTCACATCCGAGTAGATCGCGCTCAAGGCCGTGTTGCCGGAGCCGGGGATGTTGGTGACGGCAATGGTCGGGCCAAAGTTGGCATCCCAGTAATCCGCATCGGGCAGGTACGGACGCATATCGAGATAATAGGGTGCGAGGCTGGTAACATCCGTACTCTTGATGATGTCCGGGCCGACGCCAGTTTCCAATTGGAGGGGCAGGGTCTGGGTGATGGTGTCGTAGGGCACAACATCCAGCACGACATCGATATCCGGATTTGCCGCTTCAAAGTCAGCGATGATATCGTTATAGACCGTGACTTGGGCGTCAACGAGATCGGCCATGATGCGGATTTCAACTGGTTCCTGGGCGAAAGCCACCGAGGACACGACGAAAAGGGAAAGGATGACGCAAAGAGAAACAATTTTCCGAAGCATTTTCAATTCTCCGTTGAAATGTGAACGCGAGTTTTAGCGTTAACGGTCACGTTTTATTCATATCATAACGCGAAATTTCTGTCAAACAATTCGTATGTAATGTGAAATATAGCACAATTTGCTCCCTTGAGAGCTACTTTACAAATTCAGATTTTCGCGTTAAGGTTAACGTAAATTGAGGCCAGCAGCTGATGAAAACTAGACTTAAACGGGCTACGCTCCATGATATTGCTGCCATCGCCGGCGTATCAGCCCAAACCGTCTCCCGGGTCGCTAACGATCAGGAAGGCGTATCCGACGAAACGCGCAAACGCATCAAACACATTATGGACGAGCTCAACTACCGTCCGAATATTGCCGCGCGTGTGCTCAACAACCAGCGCACCTTCCTGCTCGAAGTTGTGCTGGTCGATGTCGGCTACATGGGCGAAATCGGCGACACAATTGCCGAAATGGCGAAGACGATGAAAGAGGCGGGCTACAACATCCTCTTCACGATCATCACGGCGGCGGAGCTTGAACAAACGCTGAAGGAGTCGGCGGCGCGCATGATCGACGGGTTTATTCTGCTGGCGCCGCGCCTCAAATTCACCGATGATGAGATTGTGCAGTTGAGTCAGGGCATCCCGTTTGTGCGTATGAGCAATCAACTGGGCACGGCGCTCCCCTCGGTGACCTACGATTTCCGGCTCGGCACGCAAACGCTGATGGCATATCTGGTGGGCCTCGGCCACCGCCATATCGCCGAAATCAGCGGCCCGCTCGATCAGCTCAACGCATTGGCCCGCCATGAAGAGTGGGAAAAGTTTCTCATCAGCCAGCAGTTACCGCTCGGTCCGAGCATTCCCGCCAAGTATGGCATGCAGCCCGGTTACGAAGCGGCGCTGGAGCTCATCAAGCGCGGCGAACCGTTCACAGCGCTGTTCGCGGGCAACGACGATCTCGCGCTCGGCGCGCTGCGCGCTTTCTCGGAAAAAGGCATTCGCGTCCCGGAGGATGTCTCGGTCATCGGTTTTGATGATGCCCGCCATGCCGCCTTTATCCGACCGTCTCTGACCACCATCCGCCTCGACTTGGTCGCCTTAGGGCGTATTGCTGCCAAATACCTTATCGAACTGATCGAGGATGCAACACTTACCCCCCATCAGCGTGTGCTCACGCCCGAACTGATCGTGCGCGAAAGCACCGCCCCAGCAAGGAAACGCCTGGAATGACACTGACTTCTCCCGTACGCGTTGCACTGATCGGCACTGGTCATATCGCGGTTGAACATGCGGCGGCGCTGCACTCGTTGACGCCCCACATCGAAGTGTGCGCCGCGACCGACATCAACCCAGAGATTCTCGCCGACTTCTGTGCAGCTCAAGCTATTCCCAAAGCGTATCCTGACGCGGCGGAACTGCTGCGCGTGGAACAGCCGGACGTAGTGCTGATTTCGACGCCGCCGTTCACACATGCGGCGTTGGCGGCGCAGGCGATGGCAGCGGGCGCGGATGTGTTGTGCGAAAAACCGATGGTCGTGTCGCTGGCACAGTTGGACGCGATTCAAGCGGCAGAAGCGCGCACCGGGCGCACGACGACCAGCATATCGCAGTGGCGTTACGGGTCGGCGGCCAGCCATGTGAAACGCCTGATCGACTCCGGCGAGCTCGGCGACCCGCTGATCGCGCTGTGCAATACGCTCTGGTATCGCCCGCCGACCTACTACACGAGCGTGCCGTGGCGTTCGCGGTGGTCGACGGAAGGCGGCGGCGTCGCGCTGGGGTTGGGCATTCACGCCATGGATCTCACGCTGTGGCTGCTCGGCGAATGGGAAGAAGTGAGCGCGCTGGCGGCGACCAAGGATCGCGATGTAGAAGTCGAAACGATTGCTATGGCGCAGGTCACCTTCCGCAGCGGCGCGGTCGCCAGCTTCGTCAACAGCGCGGTATCGCCCCGGCAGAACTCGTACATTCGCCTCGACTTCCAGAACGCGACCATCGAAGTCGATCATCTGTACCAGTATCGCAACGAACACTGGCGCTTCAGCGTGCCCGATCAACCGGATTTGCAGGCGAAACTGGCGGAGTGGCAGCACATCGACGGGACGGCTCCGGGCAGTCTGGAAACGCAGTGGCGCATCTTCCTCGCCGATCTCCGCGCCGGGCGCCAGCCGCTCACGCACACCAGCCGCGTGCGTTCGACCTATGATTTTCTCGCCAGCATGTATAAATCGGCGCTCACCCGCCAGCCCGTGCGCCGCTTGAGCGTGCAGCCCGGCGATCCGTTCTACGAGGCGATGAACGGAGCGCTGGAACTATCGCGCTGAACCGACAAAGGAGTATTTTGATGCTAGAAGATGTCATTGTACCCCCGTATGATCCTCAAGAGCTCCGGCACCCGGGACGCAAAATCACCGGGATGTCGGCCATTCTGCTGCCCTTCACGGAAGGCGGGCGCATCGACTGGGAGAGCTTCGAACAGCATATCGAGCGCACCGCGCAGGCCGGGCTGACGCCCGCTGTCAACATGGACACGGGGTACGCCAACCTCATCAGCGAAGAGATTCGGCGTGAAGTGTTGCAGCGCACGCAGCAGACCTTGCAGGGGCGGGCGTTTGTCGCGGGCGCGTATGTGGGCGACCAGCCGGGCGCCGCCTTCAACCTCGACGCTTACCGCCAGCAGATCGACAGCATTCAAAGCTGCGGCGGCCTCCCGGTGATTTTTCAATCCTATGGCCTGACCGGGCAGTCGGATGAGGCGATCGTCGCCGCCTATGCGCAAATCGCGCAGTTCGCGCCGCAGTTCATCGGTTTTGAACTCGGGACGATGTTCGCGCCCTTCGGCAAAATCTACTCGCTCGCCGTGTATCAGGGCTTGATGGCGATCCCGCAGTGCATCGGCGCGAAACATTCGTCGCTCAGCCGCCGTTTGGAATGGGATCGGCTGGTCTTGCGCAACGCCACCCGCGACGATTTCAAGGTTTTCACCGGGAACGATCTGGCGATTGATATGGTGATGTACGGGAGCGACTACCTGCTCGGCATCAGCACCTTCGCGCCGGATCTGTTTGCGCAGCGCGATGCGCTGTGGGCGCAAAACAGCCCGGATTTCTTCGAATTGAACGACATCTTGCAGTATCTCGGTTTCCTCGCCTTCCGCGCCCCCGTGCCCGCCTACAAGCACAGCGCGGCGCAGTTCCTCAAGCTGCGCGGGTGGATCGCCAGCGACCGTACGCACCCGAACAGCGCGGCGCGCCCCGTCAGCGATGTGCCGATTCTCGCCGAAATTGCTCAACGTTTGGGAGTTCTACATGGCGTATAAACGGGTTGCCCAACTGCGTACCGCCGATGATTTCCGTGAATATAATGCCGCCCTTGGCATCGATCTCCCCTTCGATGAGGCCGTGGATGTGTCCGCACTCGCCCAACCGATCAGCGTGTATGGGTGGGAGATCGGCAATCGTTTTTGCATTCTGCCGATGGAAGGCTGGGACGCCGCGCCCGATGGTCATGTGACCGATCTGGTCAAGCGGCGCTGGCAGCATTTTGGACAATCTGGCGCGAAACTGATCTGGGGTGGCGAGGCGGTCGCTGTGCGCCATGACGGGCGCGCGAACCCGAATCAACTCGTTATTCGCGAGGAAACGCTCGACGATCTGCGTGAGCTGCGCGCGCTGCTGGTCAGCGAACATGCCGCGCGCTACACTCGCACCGACGATCTGCTGATTGGCTTGCAGTTGACGCATTCCGGGCGCTTTTCGCGTCCCAATGAGAAGAAAAAGCCTGAACCGCGCATCGCCTATCACCACCCGATACTGGATCGCCGCCTCGGCATCCAAGGGGATGACAACCTCTTCACGGATGAGGCGCTCTACGAACTGATACAGGACTTCATCAAAGCGGCGGTGCTGGCGCAGGCCGCGGGCTTTGATTTCGTCGACGTCAAGCACTGTCACGGCTATCTCGGGCATGAACTGCTGACCGCGGTCGACCGTCCCGGCGATTTTGGCGGCAGCTTCGAAAACCGCACGCGCTTTTTGCGCCTGATCACGGCGGGCATTCGCCAGCATGCGCCCGGCTTGCACATCGGCGTGCGCCTGAGCGCGTTCGATTTGCTGCCGTACAAGCCGGGGGAGGATCGCATCGGCGTGCCGGAAGCGGTGAACGGCGGCTACCCGTATGCGTTTGGCGGCGACGGGAGCGGCGCCGGCATCGACCTGACGGAAACCAAAGCCTTCCTCCGACTGCTGGAAGCGCTCGACATTCGCCTCGTGTGCCTGACGGCGGGCAGCCCGTACTACAACCCGCACATTCAGCGCCCGGCACTTTTCCCGCCCTCCGATGGCTACCAACCGCCCGAAGATCCGCTCGTCGGCGTGGCGCGGCAGATCAATGCGGCGGCGCAGCTCAAGCGCGACTTCCCCCATCTGGTGCTGGTTGGCACAGGCTACTCGTACTTGCAGGATTGGCTGCCGAACGTCGCGTCGTATGCCGTGCGCACGGGGATGGTCGACTCGGTGGGGTTGGGGCGGATGGTGCTCTCGTATCCCGAACTTCCCGCTGACGTGCTGGCGGGTGTGCCGCTCCAGCGCAAGCGCATCTGCCGCACATTTAGCGACTGCACGACTGCGCCGCGCAACGGGATGGTCTCCGGGTGTTACCCGCTCGACCCGTTCTACAAAGCGCGTGACGAGTACCACCAGTTGAGCGAGTTGAAGCATGACGCTTAACTTCAGCATGAACGCGGTCGAACACTGGCACGGGGGGCAGCGGTTGTTCCGCTATGTCTTTCTGCCGCAGGTCCCGTTGGATGAATCGCCGCGTCCGTACTTTCACCCGGTTTGTACGCTGAGCGGCACCGTCGTCACCGACTTTCAGCCTGCTGATCACCGCTGGCATCACGGGATTTCGTTCACGGTGCCCGACCTCAACAGCGTGAACTTCTGGGGTGGTAACACCGATGTGCCCGGTCAGGGGTATATCATGCTGGCGAATCAGGGGACGGTCGAGCATATCGGGTTCGAGCCCAGTGGCGCGGCGGACTCCTTCACCGAGGTGCTGCACTGGCGCGATCCCCAGGGCGCGCTGATGCTGCACGAGGCGCGCACGATTCGCAGCACGATCCTCGACGCTGATCGTTGGGTGCTGGAATTCGCCACCGTTCTGACCAATCGAATGAGCACCGCCGTGACGTTCAAGGCGTGGCCCGCGGGCTATGGTGGGCTGTTCTGGCGCGGCCTGCCCACGTTCACCCAGCGCCGCCTATCGACCGGGGAAACACCGATCATGGGCCGACGCGCCGCGCAGTTGGTCTACAGCAGCGCCGCGGCGACCGTCACGCTTGAAGATCAGCCGGAGAACCCGCGTTACCCAAATCAGTGGTTTTCCCGCGGTGATGACGAAGGTTACGTCGGCGCGTGCTTCGGGCTGTTCCACAATACACCGTACGATCTGCCCGCTGGCGAATACCTCAGTTTGCGCTATCGTCTGCTCTTCGCCGATCACACGGTCGGCACGCGGATCTAGTTGGGCTAACCTAGCTTTTCGTCGTACACATAGACGCGCGTGCCGAGGAGTACGAAATTGTCCCACAGCCACTTGGCGTCACTGACGGTCAGGTTGACGCAGCCGTGTGACCAGTAGTAGCCGAAGTTGTCGTGCCAGTACACGCCGTGCAGCGCCTCGCGCCAGTTGAAGTACATGTGATACGGTACCTGATCCAGCGCGTAGACATCGGCGCTGCCCGCCGCGCCTTCCATCGGCCCGGCTTCCCAGAAGAGATCCACCTCCCAGACGCCCGCATCGGTGCGCCAGCGCTCATCCTCCATATCGCCCGTTGATACCAGCGTCGCCATCACCGGGCGTTCGCCCTCGTAGGCGACGAGATTCTGCTCGTAAGTGCTCACCCCGATCCAGCGCCAAGGGAAGACGGTGGGCGGCGTTGGGTGCACGATGCTGAGATTGGTCTGTACGGTCCACTGTCCCGGCCCGACGAGATGCCAGTCGAGGTCGTCCACGGTTACGGTCGCGTAGATGTTCATCAGGTCGTAGCGGCTAAACGAGCCGGACTGCCGGCAGTTGGCCGCGCCGCCCGGCGTCAAAGAGGTGCAGTCATCGTAGATGGCCCAGGCGAACGGCATGTCCATGCGATTGATGAGCACGCCCGTCAGCGTGGAGGGCGTCGCAAAGTTCGCGTTGGCCAGCGATACCCAGCGATTGGGACGAATCTCCGCCCAGTCGCCGGAGATTTGCAGCACATTGACGTAGCTGCTGCGTCCCGCAGGGAAGACGCCGATCTCGTCGCCATCAGGACGGTTGTAAAGCAAGACGGCATCGGCATCGAAATAGATGAAATCCTGCCCGGCGATCACGCCGAGGTCAAAGGGGATAGGCGTCACATCGGGGTTGGGCTGCGCTGCCATGAGCGCGTCACATTCCGGCGTTTGCGGCGTGGCGCGGGTGATGCCCGCGCAGTTCGCGTGCCCCTGCGCGGCGGCTGGAACGGCAGGCTGGGGCGCAAGGCCCACCAGCAGACTGGCCAACACGACCAAGGTGCGGAAACTCACAACGCTTACCTCGTCTTAAGCGGTCATTGCGGCGATCATACCGTAGTTTGACGGGCACGACCCAAAAACCGGGGATTGTGCCTACCCAATTCGCTGAATCCGCCACAAAATTGAACTTTTGCGCGCGGTAGAAGTGGTCATATAAACTTTCTATTATTCTGGTGCGCATGGGTCAGGGGGACAATGTTGTTCATTCATAGGCTGCCAATCGGTTGGATGGGGCGTTTAGCACTGCTCCGCCTCATGGCCGGGTGGCGTTCCCTGCTGACCGTCATCGTGGGTGTGCTGCTGGCGGCGATCATCGGGGCGAATGCGCCGCTGTACACGGCGACGGTCGCGCAGATCGGCCTCGTGGATCGTCTGCACGATCAGCCGCAGGCACGCGTGAATCTCTTCACGCGGTTCACAGTGGCGGGCGCGGAAACGCCCGAGATCGCTGCGTTCTGGACGGAGTTTGGCACCGAAGTGCGCCAGCTTGCCGCCGATACCTTCGTTTCATGGCCCGGTTGGGTGGATCAACTGGTTGAATGGGGGGAAACGTCGACCATGATCCCGGTACGGGAGGGCGTCGACATCGACAACCTCAAGCTGCGCGTCGGTTATTTTGCGGACTGGACCGATCACGTCACGCTGGTCGAAGGCGCGCTGCCTGCCGAGGTGACGGATGTCGATCTCGAAGCGGCGATTTCGGTCGAACTGGCGGCGCAGGTTGGGCTGGCGGTTGGTGATGTGCTGACGCTGGATCAGCGCGGTTGGGAAACGAGTCCAGCTCGCCCGCGTGCGTATCAGCGCGATTGTCGCGCCGAGCGATTCAACTTCCCCTTACTGGATGTCTCCGTCACCACTGCGCATTGACGGTGGGGCGAGCCCGGCGGCGACTCTGCTCACGGACCGCGGGAGTTTTCTTCGCATTGGGCAAGACTTCATCCCGGATACGCGCACACAGTTGGGGTGGCGCATCCTGTTCGATCATACACGCTTGCCGTATGCCGCGCTTCCCGAGGCCGCGGCGCAGGTGACCGCTTTCGACGCTAACCTGCGGGCGTTGATGGAAGCGCGCGGCCTGACGCTCGTCAGCGCGACCGAACTGCCCGCTGTGCTCACGGGCTATAACATCGAAGTCGCGCACTTGGCTGCGCCGTTCGGCGTGCTGCTGCTGCAAATCGGCGCGCTGGTCTTGTTCTTCCTCGTCGTGATTGTGGCGCTCGTGCGCCGCGGGGAACGGCGCGAAGTCGCGCTACTGCAAAGCCGCGGCGCGTTCGACCGTCAGATTGTGCTGCTGCGCGGCGTTGAAGCGCTGGTAATCTGCGCGTTAGCCACGCTGATCGCGCCGATCCTCGCGCGCCAACTGTTGATCACGTTCGCGCCGCTGTTCTCGAATGTCGACAGCCTGCCGCTGGAACTCAACCTGACAGCGTTTCTGTATGCGGCAGGGGCGTCGGTGCTGGCCCTCGTGGTGCTGGTCGCGACGCTGCGCCCGGTGCTGCGTATGCCGTTAATCCTCGCGGGCGGCACGGCCATGCGCGGCGACAAGGCGTCGTGGTGGCAGCGCTACTATCTCGACGTGGTGCTGCTGGTGGTTGGCAGTGCGGCGCTGCTGCGCTTGCTCAGCACGGACAGCCCGTTCGCGCAGACCATCATCGGCGACGTGCAGGCCGACCCTCTGCTGCTGATCGCGCCTGCGCTGCTGTTCATCGCCTTGGGCAGCATTTCGCTGCGGTTGTTCCCGGCGCTGGCAGAGGTGGCGGCGCGCTTTTTCTCCGCGCGGCGCGGCTTGACCGGGGTGTTGGCGACGTGGCAGGTCAGCCGTGAACCCGCGCACTACGGGCGGATTACGTTTTTGCTGGCGCTGGCCGTCGGGATCGGCTGGTTTGCGACGAGTTTTCAGGCGACGCTGCGCCGCAGTCAGCTTGACCAGTCGGCCTACCGGATCGGCACGGATGTGCGCCTGACCGAACGCGATCTGATCCGCGGGGCGAACCGTGCGCAGCCCGAGCCGACCTATCTGCTACTGCCAGAAGTGGCCGCCGCCTCGAACGTGTACCGCGTCGCCGATGTCAACTTCTCGCTCAACAATCGGGCGATCACCGATGGGACGCTGCTGGGCATCGATCCGGAAACTTTCCGGCAAACGGCTTTCTGGCGCACGGATCTCGGCGAACTGGTGCTGCCACCCGCGGTGGACGTGCCCGTGACGGGGAGCGAACTTCCCGTTGAACCGCGCACTATCGGCCTATGGGTCAAGCTGGATCACATCGACGAAACGTTCGAGGACGGTGTTTCCACGAATACCTACACCCCCAACCTGACCGCGGCCACCAATTACACGGACTACTTCGTCCGCCTCAGCGATGCGCAGGGCGGCTTTGTCAATGTGCCGCTGCGACCGCGCTTCGCCGAAGGGCTGGAAGACGTGACCGATATGTCGTTGTTCGTTCCGCGCGCGAGCGTGGGCACGACGGCGCTCGAATTCGACGCCGAGGTCGCCCGGGTCAACGAACTGATGGCGCGCTCCACGGGCTGGCTCTACCTCGAAGGCGCAGTGCCGACGCCCGGCGCGGCGCGCCTTGACATGCTGTATGTGCGCACCTACGAGCAGTTCGCGCGCTTCGCGAACAATGCGCTCGTCAACGGCAGCCCGACATGGCGGCTCACACTGGCTGATCTCACGCTGAAAGATGAGGCCGGGACGGCGACTCCGTTCACCGGGCTGCGGGATGAAGGTTGGCAAGTGATCACCGATTGGGATCAAGGGGCGCATGCGACGACCAGCACCTCATTTGAACGCGACACTGGACGCGAGATCGCGTGGTTTCAGACGACGGATCGCACGAGCTTTGGCCTCATCCTCAACGCGCCGCCAATCGAAACCATCCCCGCCGTGTTCAGCCGCCAGTATGCCGAGGAGAATAGTTTGCTCGTCGGCGCGGTGGTCGATCTGTACGTCGAGCGGCAGGCGGTGCGCTTTGAGGTTGTTGGTTTCGCTGACTATTTTCCGTCGCTGTATGCGGATGAGGCGCCCTTCGCCGTCGTCAACCGGGACGCGCTGCTCTATACGTTGAATCGGCGTCCCGGCGCGGCCAGCTACGCTCAGGAAGCATGGCTGCGGCTGCAGCCGGGCGGGTCGTCCGCCGCGTTTGCCGCCGCGCTGCCTGGGGTGATCCCGGCGGATCAACGCCTTGTGCAAAACGCGCTAACGCTGGATGGCGCGCTCGATCAACTCCAAACGGATTCGCTGGCGCTTGGGTTGATCGGCCTGCTGTTCATCGCCTTCGCCGTCGCGCTGCTGCTGAGTGTAGTCAGTTTGCTGACCTATATCGCGCTGACCGCGCAGGGGCGGCGCGGTGAATTCGCCGTGCTGCGGGCGCTCGGTTTGCCGTCCATGCGGCTGGTCGCGAGTATCGCGCTGGAACAGGCATTCGTCTTCCTCACCGCGATTGGCTTGGGCGCGGTGCTCGGTTTGCTGCTGAGCAATCAGGTGCTGCCGACGATGGCGACGAGCACGACGGGCGCGGCGATCACGCCCCCGTTCCTCGTGCAGGTCGAGGTGAGCGCGTTGATCCAGTATGGGCTGATTCTGCTGCTGGTGCTGGCGCTGGTGCTGCTGGCCAGTGTGCTCCTCATCCGGCGGTTGTCACTCGCGCAGACCCTGCGCTATGGAGACGAATAAATGTCGTGGTCGATGATTTTACGCCGGATGCGCCGCGATGGGCGGGTGTTCGCTATTCTTCTCCTCGCCATGACGCTGGTCACCGCCTTCTTCGCGCTCAGTCCATTCTATATTCGCAGTGTGGCAGAAGCGGCGCTGCGTTACACCGTCGAACACGCGTACCCGGGCACGTTCAACCTGACGCTGCGCAACGCCGAACGCACCGATCTCGCTTATCAGCCCATTTTGAACGAGGAATTGGGCGGCTTAGCGCGCAGTGTAGAGCAGGTGACGTATTCCGGCGGCGTGTTTTGCGATCCGCCGGGGCGCGTGTGTACTGGCAACGAGTTCCGCGCGTACCTGCCAATTGGCTTCTCGAAATTGGAGACACGCTTCTCGCTGACGACTGGCCGCTGGCCGCAAGCGACCGAGGATGCTACCGTGGTCGAAGCGGTGATCACGCCCACGGTGTCGAACCGCGCGCGTTACGCCGTGGGCGATAGCTTTGTCCTCAACGGGACGCAAACGCCGACGATCACTGTCCAGATTGTCGGGTTGGTCGATCCGGTCGATGCGGAAAACCCGTTCTGGGACGCGTTGACGTTCGTCACCGTCGGGCAGATCACCGATGTGACGCCCGATTTGCAGCGCTTCGACTTCGGCGTGATCATCCCGGAAGGGGAATATGACCGCACCATCGCACCCGTTGTGCGCTCGGGCAGCGTCTACGACTGGGTGATTGAGATCGAACCGCAGGCGCTGCGCGCCGGATCGCTGGAAGCGTTGGCCGCCAGCCTGAATCGTACCGAAGCCCGCTTTCGCCAGCTTTACCCGGAAGTCACGCTGAGTGGCGGGTTGTTCGGCCTGATCGCCGACTTTCAGTTGAAGATCGCCGCCGCCGAACGTCCCGTGATATTGCTCTCGGGGGCGGTGCTGCTGCTCATGGTCTACCAGTTGATGACCACGACGGCGCTCATCCTCGAAGGGCAGCAGGTGGAATGGGCGGCGATCACCAGCCGCGGCGGCAGCATTCGCCAGTTGGTGCAGCTGCAGTTGGGGACGCTCGCCCTCCTCGGATTGGTGGCGGTGATCGCTGCGCTGCCATTGGCACGGGCGATTCTCGCACTCTTGGAGCGTGTCGGGCCGCTGGCGGCGATTCTCGAAGGCGCGCCCAGCCGTGTGGAAGGCATTCCGCCGACGAGTATCTGGCTCAGCCTGATCGCCGCGCTGCTCATGCTGGTTGCCCTGACGCTCCCGGCCATCCCCGCCGCGCGCAAGGGGATTCTCGCGCTGAAAGGCTCGATCAGCCGCCCGCCGACCCGACCGACATGGGCGCGCTACTTCCTCGACTGGCTGCTGCTGATCATTGGCTTCGCGTTCCTCGTCCGCCTGTATTTTCTAGTGGGCGGCGACGCCAGCCGCGGTTTGAGCGGCCTCGTGCAAGACCCCGGCGCATTCATCCGCCTCATTGCCGCCAGCGGCGACACGGCGCTGCTCGGCGATCCGTTCAACCTGGCGGGGACGGCTCTGATTCTCACGGGGGCGGCGCTGCTGTGGCTGCGCATCTTTCCCATCCTCATGCATGTGCTCAGCGCGCTGGCGCGGCGGCTCACAGGCCTGTTGTTTCCGCTGGCCTTCTGGTCGATTGAGCGCGACCCGAATCATTACGCGCAGATGGTTCTGCTGTTGATCGGGACGTTGGCTCTCGGTACGGCGTCGCTGGCGCTCAGCGCCACGCATGATGTCGGCGCATGGGAAAGCGCGCGGCGTGATACCGGCGGCTACGCGCAGATCCAGGCGATGGACATGGATACGCTGGCGCTCCCGGAGGTCACGTCCGGTGTCGCACTGATGAAGTACACAACTGTCGAGATGGAAGGGGAGCCGCGCACCACCGTGCTCGGCGTCGACCCGGCGGCACTCGCCATTTATGAACCAGCCACCGCGCCGATCACTGCGCCGCTCGGCGAGCAGGCCGCCTTCCCGCTGTCCGGGTTGGCGCTGTCCGCCGAGGCGCGCACACTCAGCATGCAGGTTTATGCCGCGCCGTTGGCCGGGATCAACACGCGGTTGGCGCTCGTCGTGGAAAACCGCATCGGGGTGCAGCTGTCGATTCCGCTCACCACCGCCGATGAGGCGCGCACCGGGGAGTTTGTCAATTACACGGCGGAACTGCCCGCTGATCAGACCTATGCGCCGTGGCGGTTGGTTGGGCTGCGCTTCCAGTCGCAGATCGCCAACGAGACGAATTTCCAGCACACCGTGTATATCGACACGGTGACGGTGACCGATGCGGCGGGCACGGCGACGGTGCTGGAAGATTTTGAGCGTCTCGCAGTGCCGGAGTGGACGGCGACGAATCAGGGACGGCAGGGTTTCTTCGTCACGGCGACGAGCGCGCAGGCCGCAGGCGGGGACTACAGTCTGCGCGTCGATTACGTGTTGGCCCAGCGCGGCGCGCAGGTCTTTGAGCCACTGCTGGAAGTGCAGCGCGCGCCCGGGGGTGACCCCGCGCTGCCGATCATAGTGTCACAGGCGTATGCGGATCACGTGGGACGGCGCAGCGAACGCCGCCGCGCGCTCGACGTTGGCGATACCGGTACGGCGACGCTGCGACTGGCGCAAGGCGAACTGGAGTTTCGTTATCAGGTGGTGGGGGTGGTCGCTTCGTTTCCGACGCTTCAACCGGATCAGCGCTATTTCATCGCACGGAGCGATCACTTGCAGCTCCTCCTCAACCGGATCGCCACACCGGATAGTTTCTATGCGCTCAATGAAGCGTGGGTGACATTCCCGACGCGCGCGCCGAGCGCCGCCTTCCTCGAAGCCGTGCAGGGACACCCCGTGCTGTACGCCAATGATCGCTATAATGCGCTGCGCCGCGAGCCGCTGCCCAACGCCATCACCGGGATGCTGTTCACGGGGTTCTGGGTCTCATTGGGCTTGGGTTTGCTGGATTTTGGCTTCTACTTGGCGATGACCGCCCGCCGCCGCGCAACGTCCTTTGCGGTGCTGCGCGCGCTCGGCTGGAACTCGAATAAGCTCTGGCGCTTGCTCACGGTCGAACAGGCGGCGCTGATCACCCCGGCGTTGGTCATTGGCGTGCTGCTCGGCGGTTTGCTGGCCTATCTGCTGCTGCCGTTTCTCGCCCTGCTCGGCGGCGAAACGCTGCAGTTCCCGCTGTTGGAGATCACCTATCTGCTGATCGCGCTGGTGGTCGCCTTTGCTCTGCTGCTTGGCATGACGGCTGCTTACTTGCAGCGTATGAGCATCAATCAAGTTCTGCGTGAGGAGTAAGCGCATGTTCATCGAATGTGACAATCTGGTCAAAATCTATAAGGTGGCAGATCTTGAAGTTGTCGCCCTGCAAGGTGTCGATCTGCTGGTGGAAGCCGGGGAAATGATGGCGCTCGTCGGCCCGTCCGGCTCGGGCAAGTCAACGCTGATGAACATCCTCGGCGGGCTGGATACGCCGTCGGCGGGGCGCGTGCGCGTCGGCGAGCACAACCTGCTCGACATGTCCCGGCGCGATCAAGTGCTCTACCGACGGCAAAACGTCGGCTTTGTGTGGCAGCAGACTGCGCGCAATCTCCTACCGTATCTCACCGCGCAGGAAAACGTCGAACTGCCGATGGCGTTGAACAACGTGAAGGGGCGGGAACGCCGCGCCCGGGCGCGCCAACTGCTCGATCAGGTCGGCCTGGACCACCGCTATGATCACCGACCGGATCGCTTGAGCGGCGGGGAACAGCAGCGCGTCGCGATTGCCGTTGCGATGGCGAATCGCCCCGGTCTGCTGCTCGCCGACGAGCCGACGGGCGAGGTCGATACCGCTTCGTCGAATGCGATTTTCGACACCCTGCGCGCGCTCAATCGCGAATACGGCGTCACGATCATCGTGGTCACGCACGATTACAATGTGGCGACCCGCGTGGATCGGGTCATTGGTATGCGCGACGGGCGCGCCAGTACCGAGATTCTGCGTAAACGCGACGCCAGCGGGGTGATGCTCTCCGAAGACGAGTTCGCCATCCTCGACAAAGCCGGACGCGTGCAGCTCCCGCAGGCCTACATCGACTCACTGGAGATGAAAGACCGCGTGCGCCTGCATCTCAATCAGGATCATGTCGCCGTGTACAACGTCGAGAAGGGGAAGTAGCTGTGCGCGCACCGATCATCCAAGTTCGCGATTTGACGCGCGTTTATCACACAGGCAGCGCCGAAGTGCGGGCCGTCAACGGCATCACGCTCGATATCTTCTCCGGCGCCATGACCGCGATTGTCGGGCGTTCCGGTTCCGGCAAAACGACCTTCCTCAACCTGATTTCCGGGCTGGATCAGCCGACGAGCGGTGAAGTTCTGTTTGATGGCGAGGCACTGCATCCGATGAACGAAGCGCAGCGTTTGCGCCTGCGCCAGCAGAAGATCGGGTTCGTCTTTCAATCGTTTGGACTGCTGCCGCTGCTCACCGCCGCCGAGAATATCGGCGTGCCGCTGCGTATGCGCCAGATGGCGGCTAAAGAGCGCGATGGACGCGTGACCGAGGCGCTGTCGTGGGTGGGGCTGCTCGACCGGGCGCAGCATCGTCCGTATGAACTCAGCGGGGGCGAACAGCAGCGCGTCGCCATTGCCCGCGCGCTGACGGTGCGCCCGCAGGTCATCCTCGCGGACGAGCCGACGGGGCAGCTCGACAGCGCGACGGGACGGCGGATTCTCGATTTGCTGCGGCGCCTGGTGGTCGAAGCGGAGATCACCGTGGTGGTCGTCACACATGATCCGCAGACGATGGAGGAGGCTGATGTCGTGCACGAACTCCACGACGGCCAGTTGATCGCCACACGCCACAAGGCGAGTCGGTTCTCCACGGCGGCGCTGAATTAGGTCAACGGCCGTGACCCGCGCCCCCACAGGCACGGCGTTCCTCTGCGAATCCGGGCGCGAGTGCTATACTGTCGCCTTGATTTGCCGACCGCTACAGGAGCACTTGGATTTATGTCTGGAACGATTAATGTTCGCCCATTTGGGACGACCGCGGCGGGTGTCGCCGTCGAAGAATATATTCTGACGAATGCCAATGGCGTCGAAGTGCGCATCATCACGTATGGTGGCACGCTCACATCGGTACGGGTGCCGGATCGCGAAGGCCAGTTCGCGAATATCGCGCTAGGGTTTGCCAATGTCGCCGACTATGAAACGCGCAGTCCGTATTTCGGCTGCATCACGGGGCGCTATGCCAACCGCCTCGCTCAGGCACGCTTCACGCTGGATGGTCAAGTCTATCAACTGGCGGTGAATGACGGCGTGAATGCGCTGCACGGCGGCGTCAAGGGCTTTGACAATCAGGTCTGGCAGGCGGAAACGCGGCAGGGAGACGGGGAAGTTGGCTTGGCGCTGCGCTACGTCAGCCCGGACGGAGACGAAGGCTACCCCGGCACGCTCGACACGACCGTCGTCTACACCCTGACCGATGGCAACGATCTGCGCATGGAGTACTCGGCGACGACCGATGCACCGACCGTCGTCAACCTGACCAATCACGCCTACTTCAACCTGTGCGGCGAAGGTACACGCGATATCTACGAACACAGTCTGTGGCTCAATGCTGACCGCTACACGCCTGTCGATGCAACGTTGATCCCGACGGGGGAACTCGCGCCCGTCGCGGGCACGCCGTTCGACTTCCGCCTGCCCAAGCCAATTGCGCCGGGGCAGCGTTCAGGTCATGAACAGATTGTCGCGGGGCACGGCTATGATCACAATTGGGTGCTCAACCGCGCTGATTTGACCGACACGACGATGATGATTGCCGCCCGGATCAGCGATCCGGCGTCCGGGCGCGTGCTCGAAGTGTGGACGACCGAACCGGGCATTCAATTCTACGCGGGGAACTTCCTCGATGGTACGCTCGTCGGGTCGGGTGGGCGGTTGTATCGCCAGAGCGATGCCTTCGCGCTGGAGACACAGCATTTCCCTGATTCGCCCAATCAGCCGCACTTCCCATCGACGGTGCTGCGCCCCGGTGAACAGTACCACACGACGACGATCTATCGCTTCACGGTGGCGTAGGACGCCCAAACGGAGCTGTCGGGACGCGTTTCTGCGCGTCCCGACAATGTATCAATCAGCTACCCGCTTGACTGTTCACGTATTCCATTGCGGCGGCGGAGCGTGAAGTCGCGTGCTCGATGAGTGTGTTGAGCGAACTCTCGAACGCCTCCGCCGAGTCCAACTGCGAATCTTGCGGTTGGTCGCCGCTGCCGAGCACATAGGGCGCGATCAGGTCATGCAGCGCCTGATAGCGTTCGGCCATCTGGGTCGGCTCAAATGCGCCGTTCGCCACTTCTTCGACGTAATCCACATACAGCGCCTGGTAGACCGGGTCGTCCATGAGGAAGCGGATGAGCGGCCATTGATCGGTGTAGCTGTCCAAATCCAGCGCGCCGTTGTTCCCGCCCCCGCGGTTGCCGAACCCGCCACCGCCAAAACCGCCGCCACCCGCGAGCGCTTCGTTGTTGTCCCACGGAATCCACGTGAGCTGCCCGGTCGTTGGGTCGTTATACAGGAAGAAGTTGTGCGACATCGTGCCGTAGGTATCCCAATTCTGGATCACGGTGTTCACAGCTAACCAGCGCATAAAACCGTCCGCATCGAAGACGGTTTCAAGTTCAGCGCGCCACGCGGCGGGGTCGCTGAGGCGTGACTCCGCGTGGAGTGCGGTATACAGCGCCAACACGTCACTGTAATCGGCGGCGTCTTCGTTGGTCTCTTTGTCGAGGTCGGCCTCGTCGAAGGTGCCGAGCGCGAAGGTCGCGGCGGCGCCTTCCGGCTTATACAGGTTGCCGCTGTCGTCGGCGAACTGCGTCTCGATCACGGTATCATCGACCATTTCGACAGCCGTATACAGTCCCAGATACTGCGAGCCCGTGCCGTAATCCAGATAGACGGCATAGAACGCGGTGCGCGCGGACGGGACGCCCGCCTCGCGGAAGATGTCCGCGGCGACCCGCTCATGCAGATACGAGGTGTCGCGGAAATTGCTCGAAAAACTCAGGCCGTCGAAGCCGAAGAAGCGCTGATTGTCGATCTCCGGGTAAGTGTCTTCGAACTTGTCAAAGTCGAGGCGGAAGGGCAACTTCAAGCTGCCTGCACCCCACGTGCCGCTGAGGCTGGAATTACCTTTGAAGCGCATACCAACATTCGTCCACGGTTGCCCGTTGAACGTGAGATCGACGTCCACCCAGATCGGGTTCTCGTCGGGGAACATGTCGTCGAAGTTGATGCCGCCGGGTTGACCACCGCCTGCGGGTGGCTGCCCGCCCGGACCATTGCCCGGTGGGCGCATGCCGCCCGGCCCGCCGCCTGCACCGCGCACGCCAAACTCGCCATACAGGGTGGTCATGTCGGCTTGCATGGCCGCCCAGTTCTCCGGGGAGATTGTGATCGAGATGGTGTTGACCGCTTCCTCCGGAAAGACGACCGCATAGTCGGGATCGGTGTCATTGCTGTGCGAATAGTCATCCCAACCAGCAGGACGATCCGCCTGCGCGCCGACGATGGTCACGCCGAGGACGGAGGTCAGGGCGATCAGGGAGAGCAATAGGGCGAACGAACGTTTCCTCATCGGATTGGGACTCCTCTTCTCAAACGGCTGAAAAACTGCTAGTCGTCTTCGGCAACGGTCGCCGGGTCGACGGCGAAACTCACCGAGGCGGGGTGCATCGCGTCGACATCGTAGTAAATGCTGATTTGGGCGGTATCGCGCAGGTAGTTGAGGCGCCCCACTTCCACCCGCTTGATGGGGAGGCCGGTACGTTCGCGCAGGTCATCCAAAAGCTGCGGCCAGTTTTCCGGGCGCACGAGGTCGATTCGCTCATAAATGATGGTCTTGCGCACTTCATAGCGGAAGCCCCATCCGCGTTCCAGCACGAGCAGCAGCGCAACGGTTGCCAGATTGACCACGGCGAACTCGCCGTAGGCCGCGCTCTTGAGCAGCAGCGAATTGAGCACGGGCAGCGCGATCAACGTGAAGAGGTAGGTCATCTCGCGGATCGGCATGGGGTCGGTGCGATAGCGCAGAATCGAGAAGATGCCGAACAGGCCAAAGCCCACGCCAATGCTGATATTCGAATCGGTCAGCAGCCCGATCACGAAGAAGATCACGGTGTTGAAGGCGAAGAACGTGAACACATAGTTCTTGTCGCGTTGGCGCGGGTAGTAGATGAAGCGGACAATGATGATGACGATGATGAGGTTCAGACCAAACCCCATCAGGAGTTCAATGGACGAATTCATGGTTCAGTTCTTCCTGCATGATCTTGGATACGTGCCGAATCTGCGGCTTAAAGTTGTTGAGCTTCACGCCGTCGTAGAGCGAGTACACCCCGGCGGTGTACTTGCTGAAGCCCGCGGGCTGCACGCCGAGCCGCTTCATTTCGTGGATGAAAGCGGAATTCTGCGAGCAGTGATCCTGCTTCACTTCGGCAATGGCGAGGCCGGGCAGCGCGTGTGCGGCAGCACCCCAGTGAAAGCCGACGTTGAGGTCGAGTGTGAGGCGTTCCTGATGCTGAATACTGACCAGCGTGAGCCGCATGTAGTCGTTCCACAACTTGGGTTCGAGCATTGCCGCGTGGTAGGGCGTGTAGGCGCTGACAAAGTCGTCCAACTGCGTCGGGATGTCGGTCACGATCTCGGGGATCGGGAGGCGCGATTTCAGCGTGCGTTCGCGGTTGGTTTTATGCTTGACTTCGAAGAAGGCCAGTGCCGAATCGACGTATTGGCGGGCGCGCACTTTGTAGCGGGTGCCGAAGCCGTTGTGATGCTGCTGGTAGAGCGTGAAGTCCGGCGTATCGAAGTACACCGTCTGATAGCGATTCAGGCGCACGCCATTGATTTCGAGCACGCGATAACTTCGGGTGAGGCGCTGCAGCGCGGCGCTCAACTGGCTGACCCCGAGCAGGTACTTCGTTTCCATACGGTCAAGCAGAGCCACGCTGTCCATCTCCGCCAAACTAATCGGCGCAAACTGCGCGATCACGGGCTCAATACGACCCGTCATGCGCAGGATTTTGGTTTTGTTGGGCGTCAGCCGCGGAAATGCTGAAATCATGGTGTGACTCGCCTACTGTACCGGGACCAGACTGTTCCAGTCCGCTTGATGTTTAAACTTTAGTGAAGACTTGTGCAGAAGTTGTGTAGGTTCACTTAATCTTCTGTAAAACAACAGGGCCGGTTGAGGGAAACTGATGGCGCACAGGTCTGACAAACACACGATCATGATTATGAAGCGCAGATTGGTGTGGTCACCTTCTTCGGATGCGCCTGTTGTTTGCCACCCGGACAACGTGCTTCGGTTGGTCGCTGATTGTTCCCCGTCCTTCTGCCCACTCGTGTAGGCTGTCTCGCCCTCACCGATTTGGGGTGCTGTTAAATCAATCTGAACAAGTTCTAAATATGCGGTCGATACCGTTGAGCGCAGATTGGTAAACCAACAACCGCGCGATGACGCGGTTCAGCAAAGGAACGACACATGCGCAACAAACAAAGAACTCTTCGGCTGATCGGTGGGGCGCTGCTGCTGTCCCTGCTGCTCGGCGTTTTGGCGCTGACGCTGCCCGCAGGCAGTGCCGTCAGCGCGCAGGAACCGGTCGTGCTGGTGGAAACCCACGCCGACCCCGAAGATTATGTGTGGGACAGCAACGCGGTGACGCAAATCGCGCTGAGCGATGGCGCGATCACGGTGGATGGCACGGGCGCGACGGCGAACGGCAGCACGGTGACGATCACCGCCGCCGGCAACTACAGCTTCAGCGGCAGCCTCGCCGATGGGCAGATCGTCGTGGATACGCAAGATGACGGTTTCGTGCGCCTGATTCTCAACGGCGTAACCATCAGCAATTCGAGCAGCGCGCCGATCTACGCCGCCAACGCGGACGACGTGATGATTGTGCTCGCGGATAGCACGACCAACGTGATCACGGACAGCCCGAATTATGTATTCGCTTCGGCTGAGGAAGATGAGCCGAACGCGGCGGTGTTCAGCAAGGCGGATCTCACGATTTACGGGAATGGTTCGCTCACGGTCAACGCCAACTACAACGATGGCATCGCCAGCAAAGACGGCCTGATGATCGCCAGCGGCACAATCATCGTCAATGCGGTTGACGATGGCGTGCGCGGCAAAGATTACCTCGTGATCGATACCGCTGCGCTGACCATCAACGCGGGCGGCGACGGCTTGAAGTCGGATAACGAAGAAGACGCGGGCGCGGGCTATATCGCGATCACCAACGGCGTGTTCAATATCACGGCGGGCGGTGATGCCATCAGCGCCTACACCAGCGTGCAGATCAGCGACGGGCAGTTTGCGCTCGTGTCTGGCGGGGGCAGCATGGCCTCGATTGCCGATACCGAGTCCGCGAAGGGCATCAAGTCCGACCTGAGCGTGCAGATCGACGGTGGCACGTTCACGATCAGCGCGGCGGATGACGCCCTGCATTCGAATGGGAGCGTGACGGTCAACGGCGGGACGCTGACGATGGCTTCGGCGGACGATGGCGTGCATGCCGATGCCGCGCTGACGGTCAATGGCGGCGCGATCACCATCACCAACGCGTATGAAGGCCTTGAAAGCGCCGTGATCACGTTGAACGGCGGGAGCGTGACCCTGAACGCCAGCGATGACGGCGTCAATGCGTCCAGCGGCGACGGTGGCGGTTTTGGCATGAGCGCGGCGTCGGCGGGCACGTACCTGTATATCAATGGCGGGTATCTGGCGGTCAACGCGGTGGGCGACGGCATCGACGTGAACGGCGCGATCACGATGACGGGCGGCGTGGTGGTGGTCAATGGGCCGACGGAACAGATGAACGGCGCGCTCGACTTTGACGCGGGTTTCACGATGACCGGCGGGTGGCTGGTCGCGGCGGGCAGCGCGGGCATGGTGCAAACACTGAATGATACGTCGACGCAGCCCTCGCTGCTGCTCAACTTCACCGCGACGCAGGCGGCGGGCACGCTCGTGCACCTTCAGAGCAGCGACGGGACGGATGTGCTAACGTTTGCCCCGAGCAAAGCCTACCAGTCGATCACGTTCTCGTCGCCGGAACTCACGCAGGGCACTTATGACGTGTACCTCGGTGGCTCATCCGATGGCACGGCGACCGATGGCGTGTACAGCGGTGGGTCGTACACGGGCGGCACACTCTATACCAACGTCACCGTGAGCAGCATGATCACGACGGTAGGCAGCGCGGGCGGGATGGGCCTGGGTGGCGGTCGCGGTGCTCGCGGCGGCGGGCGCCCCTGAGCTCGTCAGGCCTACTCTGAGAGCGTGCTCTGCAATGCGCAGAGCACGCTCTCGCTGCGCTCACTGTGGGCGCGCTGCCAGAATCTCGGCGGTACGCACGCGCATCTCCCCGCGCAGCGCCTCGACATCCTCGGCGACGGTGCGCGTCGCCAGCAGCATACACAGCAGACACAGCACATAGGTGACGCCCGCGACGATCAGAATCGCCCGGCTCAGCCCCAACTGCGTGGAGATCAGCCCGACCAGCCACGGCGCGCCCGCCGCCCCGATGTTTTCGATAAAGTACTGCACGGAGAGCGCGGAACTGCGCACTTCGGGTGGCGCGACCTCGTGAATGGTCGCGATCACGTTGGGGCCGGAGAACAGCACGAAGAAGGCCGTCACCGCGAGGAACGCACCGAACACGAGCGGGCTGGTGTCGGGGGGCAGCAGCAGCGTGATCGGGAGCAGCACGGTCGCCAACCCGATGCCGACTGCCGCGACGAGCAAGCGTCCACGCCGCGTTCGCTGAGAGAAGCGGTCGCCGAGCGACCCGGCGACCACCGCGCCAATGGACATCATCAGCACGGAGGCGGCCATGATCGGGAAGATCACGCCGCTCTCGAAACCGCGTTCGCGTTCCAGATACGAGAAGAACCAGAAGGTGATCACCTGCAGCGGAAAGACGCCGAAAAAGCCCTGTGCCAAGAGTGGGAACAGCGTTTTGCGCTTGCGCAGCGCCGTAAGCGAGCCCCATTGGAATTGATAGGTTGGAATGTCGCTGATAGCGCTCATTTCGGGTTCGGCGCTGCCGCGCGGACGGTCTTTGACGCCGAACAAGATGAACAAGCCGACGACGATGCCGAGGCCTCCGGTGAACAGGAAGATGTTGCGCCAACCAATCACACCGTCGAGCGCCAGCACGAGCACGAGGCTGAGCACAAAACCGACCGGGGCGGTAAACTGCAGCCAACCGTTGACGCGACCGCGCGACTCAGGCGGGAAATAATCAGCGACGAGACTGTAAATGCCCGGATAGCTGGAATCGTCGATGCCCGTGGAACTGCGCGCTGCCAGAAACGCCGGAAAGGTCGTGGCGATGGCGCTCAGTGAGGTGGTGATGCCCCAGATGAACGAGGCCAGCGCGAGCATTTTCGGGCGGGCATA
The DNA here is from genome assembly GCF_016713355.1 of Candidatus Flexifilum breve. Lineage (NCBI taxonomy): Bacteria > Bacillati > Chloroflexota > Anaerolineae > Aggregatilineales > Candidatus Flexifilaceae > Candidatus Flexifilum > Candidatus Flexifilum breve. Next base: position 1,474,404 of record NZ_JADJPI010000035.1, on the reverse strand, counting down.
GCGATCATACAGGTAGCCCCACAGCAGGTAACAGACCGCGCCGACGATCAGCGCGCCGGTGCCGATGGCGCCCGCTTGTGCGTCGTCGAGGCTGAAGTCGCGCTGAATGTCTTCGAGCACCTGCCCGATGATCAGCTTGTCAGCCTGATGCAGCAGCATGAAGGCAATAAATACTCCGACGAGGAAGAGTTTGTAACGTGGCGCAATAGTTTTCATCAACGTAAGCCTTTTTTGACTGGAGCACTCAGCCCATCTGCCGCAAGTGTAGCGCGAAATTCGGGCAGGTGCGCGGACTACTCACGGTGAAAAGCTTGCCCCGGCGTTAGATGTGGGGTAATAATGGTAGGCTGACTCGACCGCATACCCCTGTGAGCTCTTGTGACCACTCTGACGCGTGGAGTAAAGCCCGGCGGCGGCAAAGCGTTTGTCCCGCCCGAGCTAACGACGGCTGAAAAACTGCGTTTGCTGCACTGGAACGTGGTGCAGAACGCTTTCAACAGCATTTTCGCCCAACTGACCTTCTTCGGTTCGGCCTTCGTGCTGTTCCTCGATCAGCTCGGCATCGAATTCACGCAGATTGGCGTGCTGCTGTCGATGATTCCGTTTTTCGGCATCGTGGCGATCTTCATCGCGCCGCGCGTAGCGCGCTTTGGTTACAAGCGCACCTTTCTGACGTTCTGGGGGCTGCGCAAGGCGGTCACGGCGCTGCTGCTGCTCGTGCCGTGGGTGCTGACGCAGTTCGGCATGCCCTATGCGGTAGCGTTGGTCATGTTTGTGGTCGCCGGGTTCTCGCTGTGCCGCGCCATTGCCGAAACCGGATCGTACCCGTGGGCGCAGGAATTCATGCCCGACAGTGTGCGCGGTCGGCATAACGCGGTCGTCGACATGGCGGCGCGCGTGACGGGCACAGTGGCGATCATCGGGAGCGGGTTTGTCCTCGGCTTGCCCGGCGGGTTGGAACGCTTTACCTTGCTCTTTGGCGTCGGCATCATCGCTGGCCTGCTGTGTGTCTGGAGCGCATCCCGGCTCCCCGGCGGCGCGCCGACCGAAGCGCCGCCCGTCTCCGTGCGTAACTGGATGCAGGTCATCCGCGACAAGCATTTTTCCACGTTCGTGATCGGCTTGTTTCTGGTGACGCTGGCGAGCGCGCCGCTCGGGTTTTTGCCCCTGTTCATGCGCGACTACATCGGCCTGACGGACAGCGAAGTCGTGTGGCTGCAAATGGGCGGCATCGCCGGGGGCTTCTCGGCGATCTATCTGGTCGGGTGGGCGGCGGATCGCTATGGCAGCAAACCCGTCATGCTGACCGGGGCGATCATGCGCATGGTGCTGCCGCTCGGGTGGGTGCTCATGCCGCGCGACTCGGCGTTGAGTTTGCCGATTGCGCTGTTTCTGGCGTTCCTCTGGGGCATCTCCGACGTGACGTGGGGCATCGGCTCGTCGCGCATGCTGTACGTGAACGTCGTGCCGAAAGAGAAGAACAGCCAGTCCCTGTCGGTGTACTACAGTCTGATGGGCATCGTCGGCGGTCTGAGCTCGATTCTCGGCGGGGCGGCGCTCGACTTCACGCATGGGATCGACGCGCAGGTCGGTGGGCTGCCCGTCGATCCGTTCACGCCGCTGTTCATCGGCAGTATGCTGCTCACCGCGGGGTCGCTGTTCCTGCTCATCCGGCGTTTGCAGGTGGAAGGCGAGGTGCGCCTGAGCGAGTTCGCGGCAATGTTCACGCATGGCAACCCGCTGGCCGCGTTTGAGAGCCTGATTCGCTACAACCGGCAGGTGGACGAACGCTCGACGGTGCTGACGACCGAGCGCATGGGGCAGACGCACAGCGCTTTGACCGTCGAGGAACTGCTCGACGCCCTGAAAGACCCTCGGTTCAATGTGCGCTTTGAAGCGATTATCTCCATCGCGCGTACCAGTCCCGATCCGCGCCTGATTCACGCCTTGACCGACATCCTGGACGGCACTGAAGTCTCGCTGAGCGTGATCGCCGCGTGGGCGTTAGGGCGGATGGGTGACGACAGCGCGCTTCCCGCGCTGCGCGCTGGCCTCGATTCGTCGTACCGCTCGATTGTGGCGCACAGCGCGCGGGCGCTGGGCACGCTGCAGGACCACACGGTCGCGCCGCTGCTGCTGGAACGCCTGCAGGCGGAGACGGATAAAGGTCTGCTCATCAGCTATTCGTCGGCGCTCGGGCATCTGCGCATGGCTGAGGCGGTCGACACCATCTTACGGGTGCTGGATCAGACGACGAATGACGGCGCACGCCTCGAATTGGCGCTAGCGCTGGTGCGCATCACCGGGGAAGAAGGCCCGTTCATCCGCTTGGTGCGCAACGCGCGCCGCGACCGCAGCACGACGGCGGGGCGCGAAATCACGGCGATCAAACGGCGGTTGGGCGATTGGCTGACGGACGAGCAAAAAGCCGCCTTTGACCGCTGCGCGCATGAGTTCGCCCGGGATTCGTTTGACGAGGCGGTGATGCAGCTTGCGCCGCTGCTGGAACTGATCGCCGACCGCGGGTCGCCGCTGCGCCAGCAGGTGCTGCGCACGTGTGCCGCTCGTTTGCGCGAAGGCCGCTCCGCCCACCCGGAATACTGGATTCTGGCGCTGGCGCTGGTGCGGTTTATCCTCGAAGAAATGAAAGACGAACTCTGAGGCGGATCACACCACGCGGTACTGCGGATAAGGATAGGTGCTGGCGTCATTGGTGGAATGCGGTGTGCTGATTGATTCGCTGACCTCGATGCGCACTTCTGTATGCTGTTCAGCGCCATCGACGTGCGTGATGCGCACGACCGCCGCGTGTTCGCTCTCATGGGTGCTGACCGCGTAGCGCGGCAGATCCAGCCAACGCCAGCCGTGCCGCTGCCACAGCGCACACTCGGCGGCTTGCTGAAAGCCCGCGCTCACGCCTGCCCAGCCGCGATAATGCCCGCGCAGCGCCGCGACTTCACCCTCGCGGCGGATGATGGGCGCGGCTTGCTCCCGTCCCACATACGCCCAGTAATGCCCGGTCGGCATATCCATGAGCGTAGGCGCGAAGACGTGCCCGCCAAAGTGGCTGACGCGCCACACACGCAGCGTCTCCGTCGCATAGTCCGCCCGTAAGTGCCGGTAAAGCGGGTAGCCGAACTTGGAGCACGCCGCGTCGACTGTGCCGTGTGTGCACACGAGAAGATCGCGGATGTCGTCGGCGTTGGGCACGCGGAATCCCTCGAATCGGGACAACGCGTCGCGATCCTGATACAGCGCCCACACCAGCGCATTGACCTCGTCTAGCGGGACGAGATATTCGACCTTGTCGAAACGGGCGAACGCGCCGGACGGTCGCGTGAAGAGCATGACGCGCCGATAGCCGTCGCGCGAATAGCTTTTGTCCGGGGCGATCAGCAGCGGCAAATGCGGATAGCCTTTGCCCGCGTGATAGTCTTGCAGCCAGAGCGCCAGCAGATCGATCAGCGCTTGGGGCAGCGTGCCCGCCGTCTGATACATGTCGTTCTTCCACGGCAGCGGCGCTTCGAGCACGAGGCAGTCGTCAAAGTGACCGCCGTGCCCGACCGGGTCGAGACCTCGGTCCTGGGCCAGACAGTTGCAGTAGGTTTTGGTCGGCGTACCGCTGATCGTCATGCGCGCTTACGCCGGAACATCGGCACGGAGTTGTGCGTTCAAGGCGGCGGACGCTTTGCGCTGCCGGGTGCCGCGCCGACCGATCGGCACGCACAGCGGCGTCCCGGTGACCGGGTCGCGCACTACGTCGGCTTCGAGGCCGAATACCTGCAGAATGGTTTCGGGCACGATGACCTTGTCCGGCGCACCCTGCGCGATGATCTGCCCGCCGCGCAGCGCGATGATGGTGTCGGCGTAGCGGGCGGCCTGATTGAGATCGTGCAGCACCATGATGATCGTGCGGCCTTCCTCGTTGAGTTCCGCCAGCAGGTCGAGCACGTCAATCTGATGGGCGAGGTCGAGGTAGGTCGTCGGTTCGTCGAGCAGCAGCACGTCGGTTTGCTGCGCCAGCGCCATGGCGATCCACGCGCGCTGCCGCTGCCCGCCGCTCAGGGTGTCGACGGCGCGGTCGGCGAACAGCGTGAGGTTCGTCTGGTCGAGGGCGTGCGCGACGATCTCCTCGTCCGCGGCGCTCCACTGCTTCAGCCACGATTGATGGGGATAACGCCCCTGCGCGACCAGCTCATGCACGGTCAGACCATCGGGCGCGGTCGGCGCTTGCGGCAGGATGCCGAGCTGCCGCGCGAGGTCTTTGGCTTTCATGGCGTGCACGTTCTGACCATCCAGATAGACCGCCCCGTGCGCGGGTTTGAGCAGGCGCGACAGGCCGCGCAGCAGCGTGCTTTTGCCGCAGCCATTCGGCCCAACCAGCGCGGTGATCGACCCACGTTTGAGGGTCAGGTTTAAATCATGAATGACGTGCGTGCCGCCATCATAGCTCAGCGAGAGATTGTCGACCTGCAGCATGAGCGTTAATCCTTACTTCCGGTAACGAACGAGCAAAAACAGGAAATACGGCGCGCCGATCAGCGCCGTGATAATGCCGATAGGGAGTTCGGATGGGGCGATCACCCAGCGTCCGATCAGGTCGGCGAGCACGAGCAGCGCGCCGCCGAAAATCGCGCTGATGGGCAGCAGCCCTTCGTGCGCCGGGCCGACCAGTCGCCGCGTGATGTGCGGTGCGATCAACCCGACAAAGCTGATCGTCCCGGCAATAGAGACCGCCGCCGACGCCAGCCCGACGCTGATCACCAGCAGCAGCGCGCGCTGCCGTTCCACGCCCACGCCAAACCCCGTCGCGACTTCGTCGCCGAGGTTGAGCGCATTCAGCGAGCGGGCGCTCAGAAAGGCCAGCGGGAGCAAGACGACCAACCACGCGACCAACGTCCGCACATGATCCCAGTTGCGTCCGTAAACGCTGCCTGTCAGCCACACATAGGCCTGCTGCACGTCGCGGATGTCGCCGAAGATCAGCACGAAGGTGGTCAGTGAGCCGAGGATGGCGGCAATCGCCACGCCGATCAGGATAAGGCGCACGGGCGCGGCGCTGCCCGCTTTCCACGCCAGCCCGTAGACGAGCGCCGTGGTGAGGATCGCGCCGCCAAAAGCCGCCCACGGCAGCAAGTTGAGCGGCACGTCATGCAGCAGAATCAGCACCACGACCGCCGCGAAACCCGCCCCGGCGGTCACGCCGAGGATGCCCGGTTCCGCCAGCGGATTGCGCGTGATGCCCTGCATGATCGCGCCGGAGGTCGCCAGCGCCGCGCCGACCAGAAAGGCGACGAGGATACGCGGCAGGCGGAAGGTATGGACGACGAGGATGAAACTGCGCGCATTGGGATGATCCGCCGGGAGCGTGCCCGTCAGCGTTTGCACGACATCCCACGGCGTCATGTTGTACGCGCCGAAGTTGATGCTCACGATCAGGATGATCAGCGTGAGGATGAGCAGCGCGAGTGCCACCAGCGGTACGCGCCGATCCAGCTTGAACGACACGGGCAGGCGGCGCGACCGCACGGTGATCCACGTCGAGCGGAGGGAATGGTCGCTCATTAGCGCCGCACCTTCCAACGCGCCAGATAGATGAAGAACGGTGCCCCGACGAGCGCCAGCATCACGCCGACCGGGAGTTCCAGCGGGCGCAGGGCGACGCGCGCCGCGACATCGGCCAGCGTGACGAGCATGCCGCCGAGCAGCGCGGAGTAGGGGATGATCCAGCGGTAGTCGACCCCGGCGATGAAGCGCGCGACGTGCGGGATCACCAACCCGACAAAGCCAATCGGCCCGGCGAGGGCGACTGCGCCGCCCGCCAGCAGCACAACCAGCACCGCCGCGAAGCTGCGCACGATCAAGGTGTTCTGACCCAACCCTTTGGCGACATCGTCGCCCAGGCTGATGGTCGTGATCTGCGGGCTGATGAGCAGCGCGCCGACCAGCCCGACCCCGATCAACGGCGCGGTTTGCGCAATGATCGGGAAGTCCCGCCCGCCGAGCGAGCCTGCCGTCCAGAAACGGATCTGTTCGAGCGTTTCCTGATCCTGAATCAGAATAGCCGTGGTCAGCGACGTGACGAATGCCGTCAGGATGACCCCGGCCAGCGTCAAGCGTAACGGGGTCGCGCCGCCGCTCAACGCACCGATACCGTAGACGAAGGCCGCCGCTAACCCCGCGCCGATCAGCGCGGCGATGGCGTAGCTGGTGAGCGAAGGGGCGGTGGTCAGCGTGACCAGCAGCACGACCGCGAAGGCCGCGCCCGCGTTGATGCCAAGCAGACCGCTGTCCGCCAGCGGGTTGCGCGTCAAGCCCTGCATGAGCGCCCCGGCAACGGCCAACGCCGCCCCGACGATCACCCCGGCGACGACGCGCGGTAGGCGCACCGTCTGGATGATCAACTGGTCGTACTGCGTCGGGTCATAGTTGAACAGCGCAGTGTAGACTACCTGCGGCGTGATCTCCGCGGCGCCGAGCGTGATGCTCCACAGCAGCAGCGCGATCAACAGCAATGTGCCGACCAGCAGCCCCGGCAGCAGCAAAGCGCGGCTGCCGAGGATGCGGGAGGGCGATGAAGTGACGGGTCGAGCCTGAACCGACATGCGTTAGGGCGTTTCTGTCGCTTCCGGGGCGGGCAGGGCGACTTGCAGGGCAGGCACGATCCCTTCAAGCGCGTATTCGAGGCTGAGCACGGTACCAAACTGGAGCGCGTCATCATACTCGGTTGGGACGAAGACGATGCGGCCATCCTGCGCGACCTGCAGTTGACTGATCAGTGGGTCAGCTTCAATGGCTTCGCTGCCGCCCTGCGCGAACTGCAAGCCGAGGAACACAAGCACATCCTGATCGAACAGGTCGATGCGTTCCGCGCTCAGGTCGGCGTAGAAGAATTCGCCCGCAATTTCCTTGAGTTCTTCCGGCACGACGAAGCCGAGGTTGGTGAAGAAGCGGGCGCGGCTGTCCTGATCGGTGTAGAAGCCGTAGGTACGGGCTTCACCGTAGTTGTAGCCGATGGCAATCGTCTGGCCCTCAAACTGCGGGTTCGCTTCCCGCGCTTCAGCGATGAGCGTTTCGACATTTTCGATAGCGGCTTCGGCTTCGTCGGACTTGCCGACCGCCGCGCCAATCATGCGGGTGATTTCCTGCCATGGCATGCCAAAGTTGATATAGTCGCCGGACTGCGCGACGGTGGGCGCAATCGCGCTGAGCAGGTCGTATTCTTCCTGCGTGATGCCCGCGCCGACGGCGATAATCAGGTCGGGCTGGAGCGCGAGGATCGCCTCATAGTTCAGGCTGCCGTAAGCCATATTCAGCACTTCGGGGACGGTATCACCCGCTTCGTCCTGCGCCCACGGGAAAACGGCATTGGTTTCGTCGCCGTACCAGTAGCGGATGGCGATAGGCGTCACGCCTAACGCGAACAGCGCGTCCTGATCGGTGTAGCCGATGGAGACCACGCGCTCCGGCGCTTGCGTGATGGTCGTCGAACCGTATTTGTGCTCCACCGTGACCGGAAAATCGGGATCGGCGGTGGCTTCTTGCGCGGCAACCGTGCTGAACGCCGCCAGCACGAATAATAGAACGAGAATGACAGGCGTGATGCGCTTGGTCATAGAAATATGTCCTCAACTGGATGCAAATATGGTAAAGCTAAACTGGTGCTAGGGGGTATGCTACATGCTGCGGGCGGCGCTGTCTACGCAGGACGTTAAGCCGGGAGTCTGCGCCCGGTAATAATCGGTTTTTCAACCGCGTGTAGTTTAAGCGAAAGGGGGGCTATACCCGCTGTGCAACCGCTGTGCAAATCAGAGTTTACCTACGGAAGATTACGACTATACCCATTGACCTAAATTAAGTTGAGTCTGGTTAAATCTACATAAATCTCACATGCTGACTGAGTTTATAGTAGTTAAAGTGCTATAATGCGGCGCGATAAGCCTAGTTTTTAGCAGCAAGGATCTCGTTTCATGTCAACGCCCCGCATCGGCGTCCTCATCGCCCAACTCGGCACCCCGGACGCGCCCACCCCCCAAGCTCTGCGACCGTACCTGCGCCAATTCCTCTCCGACATGCGCGTGATCGATTACGCGCCGTGGAAGTGGCAGCCGATTCTGCGCGGAATCATACTGAACACGCGCCCGAAGCGCTCGGCCAAGCTGTATCAGCGCATCTGGCTGCCGGAAGGCTCGCCGCTGCTGGTCTACTCGCGCCAGCAGGTCGAAGGCGTGCAGGCGCGGTTGGGCACTGGTTACCGCGTGTTAGTCGGCATGCGCTACGGCAACCCGAGCATCCCCGCAGCCTTCGCGCAGTTCGCCGCCGAAGGCATCGACCGCATCCTCGTCGTGCCCATGTTCCCGCAGTTCTCGTGTACGACGACCGCGTCGATCTACGATGAAGTGTATCTGGCGGCGGCGGGGCGGCGCTGCCCGCTGTTCCACGAGCGCAAACGCTTTGTCCCCACGCTGCGCTTCGTCGAGCCGTACTACGATCATCCCGGCTATATCAACGCCATGCGCGACCACCTCACGCAGCAGATTGAGCAGCTGCCACACGTGCCCGACAAGTTCATGATCACCTTTCATGGCATTCCCCAACGCTATGTCGAGGAGGGTGACCCGTATCGGGCACAGAGCGAACGCACTGCACACCTGCTCGCAGAGGCGCTGGGCTGGTCGGAGGATCAATGGATGCTGACGTTTCAGTCGCGCTTTGGGCCGGAAAAGTGGCTCGAACCGTACACCGATGCGACGCTGGAAGGGCTGGCCGCACAGGGCGTCCAGCGACCGTTCGTGTTTGCGCCGGGCTTCGTCACTGACTGCTTGGAGACGCTTGATGAACTGGGGCACGAAGGCCGCGATCAGTTCGCCGCAGGGGGCGGGCGACCGGACAACTATGTCACCGCTCCCTGCTTGAACGCGTTCCCCGGCTGGTTGGACGCGCTGGCCGGGTTGATTCAGACGAATAGTCAAGGGTGGTGACTGCCAACTCACGCAATGACCAAGGACGAACCGATCTCCTGTAGGTCGACGAAGCAGGGACGTTCGCCGGGATGCAGATTAGGGCGATGATAGGCCAGCTTGAGCTGGCCGGCGAGCTCGCGGAAGACCATGCAGTGACCGCCATCCCCGCTGTAGATCGGCTCGGCGAGCTGCGCCCATGGCCCAAGGATCTGCCCGGAGGCGGAATGCGCCGCGCCGATGGTGTAGTTGCCATTGGCGAAACTCGACCAGAGCATGAGCAGTTCGCCGTTCGTCAACCGGTGCAGCCACGGGCCATCGGTCACAAAGCCCCGGCGGCCTTTCGAATTGAGTTCGTGCGCCCACGGGGCAGCAGACGCCCGGAACAAGAGCTGCGGTTCGCCTACGGCACTGCTCAAATCCGAGCTCAGCCGCACAGCGCAGATCTCGCCATCGCCGACCTGCACCCACTCATGGCAAAAGACCATCCACGGCTGATCGTCGGCGTCCACGAACAGGGTTCCGTCCAGGCATTCCCAATTCGGCGGCGTTACCGGACGGTCGCTCAACGGCACAAACGGCCCGCGTGGGCTGTCCGCGGCGAGGATCTGCGTGCCCCGGCACACGCCTTCCGCTTTGAGGCTCAGAAACATGTAAAAGCGCCCGCGATATGCATGGACTTCGGGCGCCCAGAAATTGCGATCTGCCCAGAAGTCGACAGGCGGGCGGAAGGCCGGGAATGGTCCCTCCCACTGTTCGAGATCGCGGCTGATGTAGTAGTCGATGCCTGAGGCTGAATTCGTCCACGACTCGGCACCCCGCGTACCATACAGGTAATACTGCTGCTCGGCGGCGACGGGCAGCACGAACGGATCACGGATGTGAATGTCACTGTTGGTCAACATGACTGGCTCCAAACGCTGAGAACGCTGCGGGTAATCATAGTCCGTAGTCGCCCACCGAGCGAATGGACTGGCAACTTCCCGCGGCGGCGCGGGTTACAGTCTATAGGTCACACTGCAAGAGTGCTGGCCACATCCCATCACTGAGAACGGAGCGGTCATGTCCAACTCAGCACCGAAGAAGGTGCTCATTCTGACCAACGATACCGGCTTCGGTCATCGGAGCACGGCCAAAGCCATTGCCAGCGCGCTGCAGGAGCAGCACGGCGACGCCTGCACGGTGGAGATCGTCAACCCGACTGAGCATAAAGACGCCTCACCCATCCTGCGTAACAGTCAGTCCGACTATGACCGACTGATCCGCGAATGGCCGGACTTTTACCGCTTCAGCTATGAGGCCGTGAACGACCCGCTGCCGAGCGCGATTGTCGAAGGCGCGTTCACGGTCATGCTGTATCTGGCGATCCTCGATATCCTCAAAACCACCCAACCGGATGTGATCGTCAATACCTACGAGACGTACCATGCACCACTCGACGCCGTGTTCACGATGACCCGTCAGCGCGCGCCGCTCGTTACGACCGTTACCGATCTGGCGACGCTGCACCGTTCCTGGTTCAACCCGGTGACCGATCTGTGCCTCGTACCCACGCAGATCGCCTACGATCTGGCGCTCAACTATGGGCTGCCGCCGGAGAAAGTTAAGGTGACCGGGCTGCCGATCAACCCGGCTTTTGCCCGAGAGACGCGCACGCGTACCGAACTGCGCGCCGAACTCGGCTGGCGTGAGGATCTGATTACGGTGCTGGTGGTCGGCAGCACCCGCGTGCGCAACCTGCCCGAAACCCTCCATGTGCTCAATCACTCGGGACTGCCGCTGCAATTCGTCATTGCGTGCGGCGGGGATGACGAGCTCTTCGCACATTTCTCGCAGGTCGAATGGCATCATCCGGCGCACGTGTACAACCTGGTCAGCAACATGCCGCTGATGATGCACGCCGCCGACTGCACGGTCGGCAAGGCGGGCGGCCTGTATGTGACTGAGGCGCTCGCCTGCGGCCTGCCGATTCTGCTGGTCGATCTGATCGAGGGACAGGAAACAGGCAACGCCGACTTCGTCGTCGACGGCGGCGCGGGCGAACTGGTGGACAACCCCATCGCCGCGCTGGAATCTCTATTTCACTGGCTGGACAAAGATGGTCAACTTCTGAAAGAGCGAGCGCAAAACGCACGACAAATGGGACATCCGCGCGCGGCCTATGACGCCGCAGACCTGGTGTGGCAGATGGCAGATCAGAAACAGTCCCGGCAGACGGGACTGGCGAAGCATCGCCGGAGCGTCACCGAACTGCTGAATGAGTTCAACATCCCGTGGAAAGAGTTCTGGAAGGATTTCGGGAGTTAAGAAACACCTCATCTCCTCTCCGAAAAGAGGAGAGGGAAGACAACAGCGTTCGCCAAAGCGAATGCATTTTCGTAGGGACGCGATTTATCGCGTCCGCGTCCAACAGCCTTACCCTCGCGCTGAAGTGGGCGCGGTGACTTTCCCGGACCACGGGCGCGCTGACTCCGCGCAGATGCTGTGCAATTCCCGAACGCGCTCCCGCCCGGTAGTCGCGAGAAAATCGGCACGGGCAGCGGTGGGCAGCGTGACTGCCTCGTTCCACACCGCGCGCCCGACGATCACGCCGGAGGCGCCCGCCTCACAGGCGATCTGTGTTTGCAGCGCGAACGTTTCGAAATCCACACCCGCGCTCAACAGCGCCCACGGAACCGAACACGCCGCGCTGACCTGCGCACACGCCGCCCGCCACGCCGATTCGTCGCGGCTCTGTGCCGCATCGACCGGGAACTGCAGCTTGAGCACATCGACGCCCATGCTGCTGAACAAACGCGCCATCTCTACGCTGATCGCCAGCAGGTCGGCGTTGCTCAAGGGGGTCGACGGATCGAGCGAGTAGGGGATCGGTTCGAGGAAGAACGGGATGTTGTCGGCGGCGCAGTCCGCCACGATCTGCCGGACAATCCCGCGCTGTTTCTCGGCGTTCGCGGCCTCCGGGTGATAGTAGAGCAGCAGCTTGACGCCATCTCCACCGACGCGCTTGATGTGCCGCACCGACCAATCGGGTATGAACTCGACTTCGCGCTGACTCGGATGCACATCGTAATTGGTGACTTCGATCGGGGCGAGCAGGCCGTGACTCGGCGCGATGTTCCCGCTCATAATGCCTGCCGGGATGCCGAAATCAGGGTCGGTGAGCACGCCCGAGGCATCTCCGGCCAACGCGCCGATCACCTGCTGCTTGAAGGCGGCAAAGTCGGCGTCGGTGCTGGGCGTCGGCGCGTGTTTGTCGAGTGCGGCGCGCAGGTTGGCCCGGTGATCAATTGCCAGAATGACGAAGTGTCCGTCGGGTGTGGCGCAGCGGCTCAAGTGGCGGTACTTGCCGAGGGTGGTCATGGTGCGATGTCCTTAGCTGAAATGTCCTGACCCCACCCCCGACCCCTCCCCGAATTCAGGGAAGGGAGACAGATTTCCCCCTCTCCCCGCTTGCGTGGGAGAGGGGGCTAGGGGGTGAGGGGTTTCTTGACTGTTAGAAAACTTACCGGAGGGGTAAGGCGCGCTTTGCCCCTACAACGATCGGTGATGCTTCTAGAACGTGCGGCTCCACGTCTTCGGCCAGCGTTCGACGACGACCTTCGTCTGCGTGTAGAACTCGACGCCGTGCCGCCCCTGCCCATGCAGGTCGCCGAAGAAGCTTTCGTTCCACCCGCTGAATGGGAAGTAGGCCATCGGCGCGGCGACGCCGATGTTGATGCCGACGTTGCCCGCGTCCGCCTCGTTGCGGAACTTGCGCGCGGCCGCCCCGCTGCCTGTGAAAATGCAGGCCATATTGCCGAACGCGCGCGCGTTGACCAGCTCAATGGCTTGCTCAATGTCGGTGGCGTGCATCAGGCTGAGCACCGGCCCGAAGATTTCGGTGCGTGCGAGGTCGCTGGTCGGCTGCACCTCGTCCAGCACGGTCGGGAAGATCCAATAGCCATCATCGTAGCCGGAGGCCGCTTTGCCACGCCCATCGACCAGCACCTTCGCCGAACCGGTGCGTTCGCCCTCGGCGATGATCTTCTCGATGCGCGCTTTGCTCTCCGCGCTGATGACCGGCCCCATCTGCACGCCTTCGTCCAAGCCGTAACCGACCACGCGGCTCGACGCGGCATCGGCGATCATTTCGGTGAAGCTGGTGCGTGCCTCGCCCACGGTGATGGCGACGGATGCCGCCAGGCAGCGCTGCCCCGCGCAGCCAAACGCTGAATCCGCCATGATGCGGGTGGTCATGTCCATGTCGGCGTCGGGCATAATCACGACCGGATTTTTCGCCCCGCCCTGACACTGCGCGCGCTTGCCGTTGGCGGTCGCGCGGCTGTAGATGTACTTGGCGACCGGTGTCGAGCCGACGAAGCTGACCGCCTTGACCAGCGGGTGATCGAGCAGCGCGTCAACGGTCTCTTTGCTGCCATTAACCAGTTGCAGCACGCCATTGGGGAAGCCCGCCTGCTCGATCAGCGCGAACATCTTGGCGCTGGTCATCGGCACTTTTTCGCTCGGCTTGAGGATGAAGGCGTTGCCCGTCGCGACCGCATAGGGCAGGAACCACAGCGGGATCATGCCGGGGAAGTTGAACGGCGTGATGGCTACAGCCACGCCCAACGGCTGGCGGAACATGTGCTCGTCAATGCCGCTGGCGATATCTTCGTTGTTGTAGCCCTGAATCAGCGAGGGCATGCCTGCCGCAACTTCAACGTTTTCGATGCCGCGCCGCATCTCCGCAATCGCTTCACCGTAGGTCTTGCCGCACTCGTTGGTGATGGTGCGGGCGATATCTTCGATGTTGGCTTCCAGCAGCGCCTTGAGTTTGTACAGAGGCTGCACGCGCTCACCAACCGGGACGCGCCGCCATTCAAGATAGGCTTTGTGCGCCGCCTCGACGGCCTGCGCGACGATTTCCTGCGGGGTCAGCACCACTTCGGCAATCGGCTTGGCCAGCGCGGGGTTGACGATGTTGAGGCGGTTGGTTGCCTGCGCGTCCGTCCACTGCCCATTGATGAAATCGACAATCTGATCGACCATTTTGCTCTCTTCACTCTAGCCGCTGGGATAGCGGCGGCGGCGTTCACTTCAGCCTCACCCCGTTTTGCTGCGCTCAACCGCCCCTCTCCCACGGGAGAGAGGCAAAGAATCGCTTGGTGATTGGGGTAAGGTTGTCACATTTGCTAACTGACCTAGATTTCCGACAGTTTGACCGGGCGGTTTTCGCGCAGCGACTTGAGCGCCGCCTTCGCGATTACGACCGGAGCGCGGCCGTCCGCGCCTGTGACGGGCATGGGCGTGCCGTCGCGCAGGGCGCTGACGAAGGCCACGAGTTCGGTCTGGTAGGCGGCGAGGTAGCGTTCCATGAAGAAATTGAGCGGCAAACCGCGCCGTACGCTGTCCCCGGTGCTGATCGTGACAGCATCCGAGTAGTTGTTCTCGCTGGCGGCCGCTCCGGCGCTGCCGAAGGCTTCGACGCGTTGATCGTAACCGTAAACGGCCTTGCGGCTGTTGTCAATCGTGCCGATTGCGCCGTTCGCAAACTTCAGCGTGATCACGGCGGTGTCGATATCACCCGCCTCGCCAATGCCCGGGTCCACCATGACCGCGCCGACGGCGTAGACCTCGGTCACATCGCCGAACAGGAAGCGCGCCATATCGAAATCGTGGATGGTCATGTCGAGGAAAATGCCGCCGGAAACCTTGATGTAGGACACGGGCGGCGGGCCGGGGTCGCGGCTGATGATGTGCAGGAGCTGGGGCGTACCGATCTCCCCGCTCACAATCGCCTGCTTGACGCGGGCATAGTTGGAGTCGAAGCGGCGGTTGAAGCCGATCATCAGCTTGACGCCCGCTTGGTCGACGGCTTGCAGCGCGTCGTCGATGACGGCCAGATCGGTCGCAATCGGCTTTTCGCAGAAGATGTCTTTGCCCGCCGCCGCCGCCAGCTTGATGAACGGCGCGTGCGTATCCGTTGAGGAGCAGATCACGACGGCGTCGACGCCGGGGTGTTGTAGGAGCGCTTCAACCGACGGCGAGACTTCCGCGCCGAGTTCGTCCGCCAGTGCCTGCGCGGCGGCGGTGTTCACGTCGCAAATGGTGACGAGCCGCGCGCCGGGGACGCGGCGGGCGATGGTTTCGCCATGCACTTTGCCGATGCGTCCTGCGCCAATCAGACCAATGCCGAGTTTTTCGCTAGCCAAGGTGAGTTCCTTTGTTTACAGGCCAATGGATTTCAGATAAGCGCGGTTCGCTGCGGAGAAACGCTTGGGCGCATCGAGATCGTCGGTCAGGATGTCCTGCTCGACAATCGCCCAGCCGTCGTAGCCGAGCGCCAGCATGTTCGCTTTGACGGCGGGGAAGTCGACTTCGCCTTCACCGAGCGCGCAGAACACGCCCGCCTTGACCGCTTCAAAGTAATTCTTGCCTTCGGCGCGGCACTTGGCGGCGATCTCGGTGTGGCAGTCCTTGAGATGCAGGTAGGTCACGCGGCCTTTGAGTTCCTGAATCGCCGCGGCGGCATCGCCCCCGGCGTAGTGCCAGTGCCCGGTGTCGAGGCACAGCCCGACCAGTTGATCGTCGGTGCGGGCGAGCAGTTCGGCGGCTTCGACGGGCGTTTCGACGTAGCCCGCGCAGTGATGGTGGAACGCGACTTTCAGGCCGAGTTCGTCGTTGATGCGGCGGGCGACGAGGTTGACGCCCCGCGCGAACACATCCCATTGGGCGCTGGTGAGCGCGCTGCCGGTGCGCTGTCCCGCTTTGGCGACGAGTTCCGGCACGCTGCCGTTGTCATCCGCCAGCACGATGTACTGCGCGCCGAGCGCCGCCAGCAGCTTGCCGACCTTGAGCGCGGCTTCCGCCCCGGCTTCGTGCGCGGCGGCATCGACCAGCTTGACCGGGACGAACGCCGAGAGGAGCTGCAATCCGCGCGCGCCGAGTTCCTGCCGCAGCACGGCGGGATCGGTGGGCAGGTAGCCATACGGGCCGAGTTCGATGCCTGTGTAGCCGGTCTGCTGGATTTCGTCGAGGACGCGCTGATAGGGATACTTGGGTTCGATCCCTTCGAATTCATAAATGCCCCACGAGACCGGGGCGCTTGCGACTTTGATCGCCATGCTGTTTGTCCTTGTGTGTAGCCAATAAGTAGGGGATTCGCCCTACAGGTACTTCAACTGCCTGCAAATCGATTGGTGCACCCCTCACCCCCCTTAAGTTACTTCTCGAAAGTCCGTGTGTAGGGGCAGACCTCTGTGTCTGCCCGGTTTTGGGCGCACACAGAGGTGCGCCCCTACATCCGTTCTTTCGAGAACCCACCTTGGCCTCTTCCCTGAATTTGGGGAGGGGTTGGGGGTGGGGTCGGCCACTCAATCCATACCTGAGGTTACAGGTAATGCCGTTCTTTTTGCTTGGCTGCTTCATAGGCGGCGCGGGCGCGCTGCACGTCCGGGTTTTCACTGACCTCGGCGACGCTCACGTCCCACCATGATTCATAGCCGCCCACGCGCTGCCGCCGGTCGACTTCGGTGACGATGCACACCGGGCCGCCCGTAACCTCCCGCGCGCGCTCCAGCGCATCGCCGAATTCATCGCGATTGAGCGCCTTAAAGGTGAGCGCGCCCATGCCTTCGCACAGCTTGACGAAGTCGAGCGGGAGCACCTCGCCGTCGAGTTGGCCGCTGTCGGTGCGCTGGCGGTACTTCGTGCCAAAGCCGTCGCTGCCGACGCTCTTGCTCAAGCCACCGATGCTGGCGTAGCCGTGATTGTCGAGGATGATGATGGTCACTTTGATCCCTTCCTGCACCATCGTCACCAGTTCGCTGTTCATCATCAGGAAGGAAGCATCGCCCACCATGACGTAGACTTCGCGCGTGGGATCGGCCAGTTTTGCGCCCAACCCGCCCGCGATTTCGTAGCCCATGGTCGAGAAGCCATATTCGAGGTGATAGGCGCGGGGATCACGGGTGCGCCACAGCTTATGCAGGTCGCCGGGTAGACTCCCCGCCGCGCACAGCACGACATCGCGCGCGCGGCTGAAGGTGTTGATCATGCCGACAACTTCGCCCTGACTGAGCATCGGCTCGTGTTCCAGGTTGTAAATGCGCGCGACTTCCATATCCCACGCGGCGTTGAGTTGGCGGCAGCGGGTTTGATATTCGGCGTCCGTCTGGAAGTCCTGCACCAACGGCAGCAGTTCTTCAAGCGTAGCGCGCGCGTCGCCGACCAGCGGGATCGCGCTGCGCTTATAGGCGTCGAATTCCATCACATTGATGTTGATGAAGCGCACGTCCGGGTTCTGGAAGGCCGTGTTGGACGCGCTGGTGAAGTCGCTGTAGCGGGTGCCGATGCCGATGATCAGGTCGGCTTCGCGGGCGATGATGTTCGCGCCTTCCGTTCCGGTCGCGCCAATGGCGCCGAGGTTGAGCGGATGATCGTAGGGGAGCGCGCCTTTGCCCGCCTGCGACTCGCCGACCGGGATGCCGAGCGTTTCGACCAGCACCTGCAAGGCGTCATGCGCGCCGCTGTAGTGGACGCCGCCGCCCGCGACAATCATGGGGTGCTTGGCGTCCCGAATCGCCGCTGCTGCCCGCGCCAGTAACCCGGCATCGGGACGATCACGGCGGATATGCCACACGCGCGGCTCGAACAACTCCACCGGGTAGTCGTAGGCAGTCGCCTGCACATCTTGCGGCAGTGCCAGCGTGACCGCGCCTGTGTCCGCTGGAGAGGTGAGCACGCGCATGGCTTCATGGACCGAGCTGATCAACTGTTCCGGGCGGTAGATACGATCCCAGAAGCGCGACACAGGCTTGAAGGCATCGTTGACGCTCAGATCGAGCGAATGCTCGTTCTCCAACTGCTGGAGCACGGGCGCTTGCATGCGTTCCGCGAAGATATCGCCGGGGAGCAGCAGCACGGGGATGCGGTTGACCGTCGCCACCGCCGCGCCCGTGATCATGTTGGTCGCGCCGGGGCCAATCGACGAGGTGCAGGCGAAGGTCGCGAGGCGGTTGCGCTGCTTGGAAAACGCAATCGCGGCGTGCACCATCGCCTGCTCGTTGCGCGCCTGAAAGAAGCGCAGCTCGTCAGCGTACTGCTGGAGTGCCTGCCCGATCCCGGCGACGTTGCCGTGACCGAAGATGCCCCACACGCCTTCAAAAAACTTGTTGACGACGCCGTCGCGCTCCACGCTTTGCTGGGAGAGGTAGAGCACGAGCGCCTGCGCCATCGTCAAACGGGTTGTTTTCATAGGGAAAACCCCTTTCTCATTCCGCTAAAACTAGACTTTGCAGATCTCTAAAGCATTTTTCAGTCCAGCGACGGGATCACCTGTCGGGATGAACTCCTGCGCCAGATAGCCCGTGAAACCCGTGTCCCGGATCGCCTGGGCGATGGGGCGGTAATTCAATTCCTGCGTCGCGTCGATCTCGTTACGACCGGGGTTGCCTGCGGTGTGGTAATGCCCGAAGTAGGCGTGATAGTCGCGGATGGTACGGATCACGTCGCCCTCCATCACTTGCATGTGATAGATGTCGTACAGCAGTTTGACGCGCGGCGAATTGACCATCTGACAGACCTTGACGCCCCACGCGGTCGAGTCGGCCTGATAGTCAGGGTGATCGACCTTGCTGTTGAGTAGTTCAAGGACGAGCGTGACGCCCGCATCTTCGGCCATTTTGGCGAAATAGCTCAGGTTGGCGGCGGTGTTCCCCGCGCCTTGTTCATCGCTGAGCCCTAAGCGGTTGCCGCTGAAGCAGATCACATACGGGATGTGCCAGTCCGCCGCCAGCTTGAGACTCGCCGCGAGTTCCCCCTCGATGCTGCCGCGATGCTCCAGCCGATTCATGCCCTGCGGTCGGAGCGCATGCCCGCGCACCGCCGCAATCTCCAGCCCGTGATCCCGGACCAGTTGATAGTCTTCCGGTTCGACCAGATCGATCGCGTCATAGCCGAGGTCGGCGACCGCACGGACAAACGTCTGCGGTGTCATTGGCTGCGGTACAAAACACCACCATGACACTGAATGTTTAAGTTGTCCCATAAAAGCTCCTAGTTCCAGTGAATCGCAATGCTGGTAAACAAACCTCACCCCAAAAATCTGACGATTTTTTGCCCCTCTCCCTTGGGAGAGGGGCGGTTGAGCGCAGCGAAACGGGGTGAGGCCGCGAATTTCCAGAATCAGTACGTTGTGTTACTCCAAGCCGCCGCGGGTGCTGACAAAGGCTTCGACTTCCGGCAGGGTTGGCATGAAGTTGGCGCAGCCGTGCTTGGTCACGACGATCGCGCCGCACGCGTTGCCGAGCCGCGCGGATTTCTTCCAGCCCCAGCCGTTGATATACCCATAGAGGAAACCGCCGCCAAAGGCATCGCCCGCGCCGAGGATGTTGTAAACCTCGACCGGATAACCCGGTGCTTCGATCACTTCGCCGTTTTTCAGGTAGATGCGCGATCCGCGCGAACCCGTTTTGAGGATGAGCGCCTCCGGCCCCATTGAGAGCAGGGCGGCAATCGCGCGTTCGGTATCGCCCTGCACATGCGTGTCGGAGATCTGCGAGTGCGTGAGCGACATCTGCCCGGTTTCGATCATGAGCGCCGCGTTGACCTCGTCTTCCGTGCCGATCACGATGTCCACGCTGCGCAGGATAGCGCGTACCTGCACACCGAAGGCGCGGACGTCATGCCATTGGTTCGGCCGGAAGTCGACATCCAGCATGACTTTGACTCCGGCGGCTTTGGCGCGTTCTGCCGCGAAGAAGGTTGCGCTGCGGCTGGGCTCGACGCTCAGGTTCGTCCCGGCGAACTGAAAGACTTTGCAGCTCGTGAGCGGGGACGCCAGCACATCGTCAATGTCGAGCGCGTTATCGGCGCAGTTGTCCCGGTAGTAGACGAGTGGAAACTTATCCGGCGGTTCGATGCCGAGGATCACGGCGCTGGTGCGGCGTCCCGGTTTGCGCGGGATGAACTGCGTCACCACGCCTTCGCGGTTGAGGAAGTCGAGGATGAAATCGCCGACCGGATCGACGCCAACGGCGGTCAGCAGGGCGGTGTTCAGGCCGAGGCGGTGCGCCCCGACGCTGATATTCAGCGGCGACCCTCCGACATACGCCGCAAAGCTGTTGATCTGCGGGAAGGGGGCGCCAATATCGTTGGAGTAGAGATCAATGCTGCTGCGCCCCATGTGCAGCGAATCATACCCGGTCGTCATAGCCCGCCTCCTCAGCGTTGTAACCTAGTTCGGCTGAAAGTTCGCGCGCGGCGCGGCGCACATGCCCCGCCAGCACCGCGACCCGCTCCTTAGTGACGCGCACCGTCGGGCCGGAGATGCCAATCGCCGCGACCGCGATCCCCGCCATGTTGTAAACCGGAGCGGCGAGACAGCGCACCCCCGGCTGATGTTCTTCATCATCGATGGCATAACCCTGTTCGCACACCTGCGCCAGATGCCGCGCCAGCGCCTCGGGATCGGTCAATGTGTTAGGCATTTTGCGCTCCAGCGTGGCCGGCAGCGGCAGTTCGCCAAAGGCGAGCAGCGTTTTGCCGACCGCGGTGCAGTGCATGGGCAGCATGCGTCCGATGCCGCCGACCACGCGCAGCGAGTGCGACGCTTCCACGTCATCGATCATGAGCGCTTTGCCTTCTGAATACACCGCGGTATGCGCGCATTCTTCCGTGTCTTTGACCAGCCGGTACAGGTACTTACGGGCCTTTTCGCGCAGCGGCATGCGGTTGACCAGTTCCCAGCCCATTTGATACAGGCGTGGCCCGACCACATACTTGCGCGATCCGCGTTCCGGTTGCAAATACCCCGCGGATACCAACGTCTTGACGAGCCGCGACGCGCTGCTCTTGTCGACGTCCAGCGCTTCAGCCAGTTCGGTAATGCTCACCGAGCGGCCCGCCTGCCAGATGAGATCGACGATTTGCAGCCCGCGCATCAGTGATTGTATTTCGCTCATCCCGTCCCTATCAAGTGAATGTTGCTTATTGTGCAACATTTTAGTGCTCATATGACCTGATTATGCAAAGTCATTGTGAAATACGCAACAGATGAGGACTGGCGCACAGCGTGATCAGATGGCTAAGATAATCGGAATCAAACCGCCAACCGTGGTGATCCCGACCACACGGGGGTACAATGAGCGGCGCTGCGCCGATCTGTGGCGCGCACTTCGTTGACCACGCGTGTTTGCCGCCCGTCCTGATCAAGAACCTCAGCCAAACACCGGAAATGCGAGTCAAAAATGAGCCATCATCCCCTCTCCCGCCGACGATTTCTCGGCGTGGCCGGAGCCTCGGTCGCCGCGCTGCTCACACCCAAGTTGATCACCTTGCCGGGTATCCGTGCCGACGGCCTGACGACCAAAGTCCACCTGCACACGTTCAATCCCACTGAAACGACGACCAGCGACGCGGTGCAAGCGGCCATGAACGCGGCGACCGACTTCGCGTGGCTGCGCCCCGGCGATTCGGTGTTCGTCAAAGTCGCCAGCAACTCCAACCTGACCGCGCCCTCGGTGACATCGCCCGCCGTGCTCGAAGGCGTCATCCGCCGCTTGAAGGAAGCGGGCGCGGGGACAATCTACGTGGGGGATATGAGCGGCGCGCAGTTCGTGCGCCATCTCGCCGAAGGCACAACCGGATCAACGCGCGCCAATATGGAGCAGAATGGTCTGCTCGCGGCGGCGGAAGCGGCGGGCGCAGAAGTTCACTGCTTTGAAGAAGTGCCTTTCGACCAAGCGTATATTCCCGGCGTACCGGCTGTCGATCATCACTGGGGCGATGGCTTGCAGGTCGCGGCCATCCTCGATCAAGTCGACCACATCGTGAATTTGCCGCGCCTCGGCAAGCATGTGCTGGCGGGCGCGTCGCTCGGCCTGAAAAATGCGGTCGGCTGGATCAGCGATCACAGCCGCATGGTGCTGCACCGCGACGGCGCGACTTTTCACGAGAAGCTCGCCGAACTCAACACGATTCCGCAGTTGGCGGGCAAACTGCGCCTGACGCTGACGCTCGCCGATCAAGCCCTGACGACTTACGGGCCGGACGCGGGCTATCGCCTGCCGCTCACCTCTCCGCTGATCATTGCGTCGGAGGATGTCGTCAGCCATGACCAGATCGCGCTGCTGGCGCTGCTCTGGGCACGGCAGCAGACGCCCGCCGATGCGCTCACGCAAGACCCGTACCCCGCGCAGTCGAATGGCCTGAACTGGTGGTTTGTACGTGTGACGTGGGGCGAAGAGATCGCCGGGTATCAGGAGCTGCCGACGTTCGACAACCTCGCGGCGGCGGATACGCTCACGCACATCAATGTCGCCTATGACGTGCTGCACGGTGGGCGTCCGCAAACCATTGAAGTCATCCCCGGTTCAATGCCGCTGCACGAGTCGCTGATCGCGCTGCTTACGCATAACCCCGATCTGCACATCAGCGTGCGAGGCTGAGCGGGTGAAAGTCCAGTACAAAGCGCTGCTGGCGCTGGCCGTCTTGGGTCTGGCGCTGGCGCTGATGGGTTGGGGGCTGATTCAGTTAAGCACGCTGCGCGGTACAGTCAACGCAGCGGGCATTCCGGTCGGTGGGGCGATTGTTCGCGTGCAGGGTTCGTCCGACTACGCGCTGACGGATGCCGAGGGGCGCTTTACGCTGCCCGTCGCGCCGTTCAGCGGCGAACGGCACGTGACTGCGTGGGCGGAGGGTTACTTCATCAGCCACACCGCGGGCGCGCCGTTGAGTGAGATCACGCTGTTGCTGCGCGCGCACCCCATTGAAGACAATCTGGAGTACGCCTTCGTCAGCCCGGTGCTGCACCCAGATGTGGAGGGCGCCTGTGTGCGCTGCCATGCTTCGCGCTCCGGCGACCCCAACGCGCCATTGCCCGTCGACGAATGGCACCTGGACGCGCATTCAGGATCAGCGACCAATCCGCGCTTTCTCTCGCTCTACAATGGCACAACGCTGACCGGGGAGTTGGGCGCGCTGACACAGTATCAGTTTGATACTGAACTTGGCATCGATGTGCCGCTGCCAGATCAACCGGATGTCGGCTTCCGGCTCGACTATCCTGAGTCGAACGGCGTGTGCGCGACCTGTCACGCTCCCGTGCTGGCGCTGGAACAGCCGACGACTGCTGATCCGAATACGGCAGTTGGCGTCGCCGCAGAAGGCGTGACATGCGATCTCTGTCACAAGATTGCCGCTGTGCGCCTCGACGTGAGCGGTTTGCCGTCGGCTAATCTGCCGGGGGTGGAGTCGCTTGAATTTCTGCGCCCGCCGGACGGCGAGCAGATCTTCTTTGGCCCGTACGACGATACGCCCGGTGATGATGTGTATCTGGCGCTGCAAAGCGAAAGTCAGTTTTGCGCGGCCTGCCATACTGGGACGTTCTGGGGCGTGAGCATGTACAACAGCTTCGGTGAATGGCTGGCCAGCCCCTACAGCGACCCGGTCAGTGGGCGGACGTGTCAGGACTGCCACATGCCGACCCTCGGCGTGACCACCTTCGTCGATCTGCCGCCTGATGTCACGCAGTTCGTGCCGGAACGCGACCCACACACGATTTTCAGTCACCGCATGCCGGGCGCAGGAGACCTCAACCTGCTGCAAGCGACCGCGCAGGTGACGGTCGACGCCGAACGGGTAGGGGACAACCTAAACGTGTCCGTCACGGTGACGAACACGGGCGCGGGGCACTCGATCCCGACAGACAACCCGCTGCGCAACCTGATTCTGCTGGTCGAAGCGCGGGACGCGAACGGACAACCGCTCGCATTCACTGAGGGCGCGACCATCCCGGAATGGGGTGGCGTGGGCGATCCCGACGCGGGCTACTACGCGGGACTGCCCGGCATCCTCTACGCCAAAATCCTCGCTGACTTCTACACGGGCGAACTGCCGACCGCGGCTTACTGGCGGCAAACGCGGCTCGTCAGCGATAACCGCATCGCCGCGCTGGCCAGCGATGTCTCGAACTACACATTTGAACTGCCCGCCGGGGCGGGTGCAGTCACGGTTGAGGCGCGGCTATACCTGCGCCGCGCCTTCATCGACTTGATGGCGGCGAAAGGTTGGGAGACGCCCGATATTCTCATGGAACAGGTCGTGAGGGTCGTGCCGTGAGCAGTCGACCCCACCCCCAGCCCCTCCCCGAATTCAGGGAGGGGAGACGACAGCGTTCGCAAAGTCGAACGTGGCTTCGTAGAGAGGTTTTTGTAGGGACAAGGCATGCCTTGTCCTCAGTATCCCGTTCAAGAAGTCAGGACGAGGCATGCCTCGTCCCTACACATGATACCCGTTTCGGACAACCTTTTGAACGCGTCCGCTGGACGGTGTGTGCGCTGTGCCTGCTGCTGTTAGGGGCGTGTGTCGGGGAAGCGTTCCCTACGCCGACCGCCACGACTTACCCGCCGACTGTTCCGGTCACGCCCGTGCCGCTGCTGCTCACCCCGATTGCCACGCAAGCGCCGCTGCCCGCGCTGCCGCCACTGGTCAACAGCCGATCCAGTAAGGCGCTGGCTTTGGTGAATGAGACGCTCGTCACGGTCAATCCGGACAGCGACAGCATCACCTTGGTCGACACACATGCCTTGCGGGTAGTCAGCGAGATTCCGGTCGGGGGCGGTCCGCGCATGGTGGCGACGCGGGATCGGTTGGCTGTGGTCACGTTGTGGACGGAAAACGCCGTCGCGCTGGTCGATCTCGACAGTGGACAGGTGCGGCGTGTCGAGCAGGTGTGCGCATTGCCGTACGGGGTCGTGACCGACAGCCGCCGCGCGTATGTGAGCTGTTTCGGCAGCGACCAGATTGCCGTGGTGGATTTGGATACGACGGATGTGCTCTACCGCGTCACGGTGCCGGACGCGCCGAGCGGTCTCGCGATCAGCGGGACATGGCTACTGGTCACGTATACCTACACCGGAACACTAAGCGTGCTCAATGTCGAACGCACGCCGTTTGTCGTCGGCTCGGTGACGGTAGATACGGACGGCGAACTCTCGCGCACGATCTTGATCACGCCGGATGGGGCGCGCGCCTATATCCCGCAGACGCGCACTGGCCTCGCGCTGATCTCCACGCAGTACATGCAGGACTGGTTTCCGGTCGTCTCGGCTTTTGACCTGACGCGCATGAGTGGTGACCGCAGCGCGCGGCTGACACTCTCCACACTTGACCATGACGCGAATATGCCGTCCGACGGGGCGTTGTCAGCGGATGGAAACCTCATGTACGTGGCGCTCGGTGGCAGTGATGCGGTCATGGCCATTGATTTGGCGACGCGCCAGCTTGTGACGCGCATCGCGGTCGGTGCAAATCCGATTGGCGTCTGGGCAGCGGGCGAGACGTTGTATGTACTGAATGCGCTGGATGGTACAGTGACGGTGATCGACGCGGAGACCAACAGCGTCACAGCCGTGATTCCTGTCACGACGATTCCCCTGGGCGCGGAACTGCTGCGCGGGAAAGTCCTGTTTCACCGCGCCAGTGCGCCGACGATGAGCGACGGTGTGATTAGCTGCGCGACCTGCCATTTTGAAGGCGGCGCGGACGGGCGCACATGGATCAATTTTCGCAGTGGGCCGCGCAACACGGCGGTGCTCAACGGCGCGGCGGAACTGCCACCGTACAATTGGGCTGGTGACATGACCGAGCTGCACGATACGATTGAAGACCAGATCCGTTATGTGATGCTCGGCGACGGGTTGATCACAGGGGACTTTGATGCGACCGTTAGCACGATTGATGCCGGACGCTCAGCCGATCTCGATGCGCTGGTGGCGTATGTCGCGTCACTGGAGGCGTGGCCGAATCCGAATCGCTTGCCGGATAGGGGGTTGAGCGAGTCGGCGCGGCGCGGCATGGAACTGTTCATGAGCGGGACGATTGGCTGCGGCTGTCACGCGCCGCCGCAATACACTGATTTACAGGCGCACAACCTCGCCGGGAGTGTGTTCTCGCTGGAGATCGCGCCCGCCTTCGACACGCCGACCCTGCGCGGCCTGTGGGCGTCTGCACCCTATATGCATGATGGCGTGGTGCAGTCGCTGCCAGAGCTGCTGACGCGCACCGATCCGATTCACAGTGTGGCGGACGTGCTCACGCCGGAACAACTGGCGGATCTCGTCGCCTTTTTGTTGTCTTTGTAAGGTGGATGCTGTATGCGAAAGTTAGGGATCCCGCTGCTGCTCGCGCTGCTCATCAGCGGTGGCGTACTAGGGCAAACGCCGCCGACCGGCGATCAGCCGTGGGACTTATTAGCAACCAGCCAGCGCGGACAGTTCACGTTCTACGATGCGCCGACGGGCAGCTCGGTCACCGGGAAGCCGCTGGAAATCGGCGATTTTGACGGGAACGGCTGCGGCGATCTCGCGGTCACCGGGCAGAATGCGTCGCACTCGATTGCCGGGGAATGGCGCGGCAGCGGCGGGCATCTGCGCCTCATCATGAACGTGTGTCCCATCATTGGCACGCTGACCGCCGAGGCGCTCACCGGACGCGGTTTCACAATCTACGGCGCCTATGCCGGGGATATGGCGGGCGCGGAAACCTATGTCTCCGATTTCAACGCTGACGGTTACGACGATCTGCTGCTGAGCGCGCAGAACAGCGACGGCCCACAGCAAACCCGCTCGAATGGCGGCGCGGTCTATATCGTGTTCGGCGGCGCCGACTTCGCCGCGCAGGGCGATCTTGATTTGCGTACGCCGCCGGAGAACGTGGTGCTCTTCTACGGCGCGACCGCTGAGGATCGGCTCGGGTTGTGGCTGGAAGGTGGCGACTTTGACGCCGACGGCTATCAAGATGTCATTATGGGCGCGAATCAAGCCGATGGACCGGAGAACAGCCGCATCAACACGGGCGAAGTGTGGATCATCTACGGCGCGGCGGATATGGCAGCGACCTACGGACAGGTGACCGATTTGCGCGCGGCCCCGCCGGACGCGACGCATATCATCGGCGCGGACTACGACGATTTGCTCGGTTCGACGGTGTGGGGCGACGACCTCGACGGTGACGGCTATGACGACGCGATTGTGAGCGCGGCGCTGTGGCGCGCGTCGGCGGGGATTGGCGGCATCTCGTTCGGGGGTGGCGACGGCGCGGGCAACCAGCGGTACAACAGCGGCGAGACGTTCATCATCTTTGGGCGGGCGGATCTGCGTGGGCAGACCATCGATCTCGCCGAGCAGCTCGACGCCGACGGGCGGCCGCTGACCGATCAGATCACGGTGATCTACGGGCAGGATGCTAACGATCTGCTGGGCGAAGAGATCGCGGTCGGGGATCTCGACGGCGACGGGCGCAACGACCTGGTGCTGGGCACGCTGGTCGGCGATGGCGTGGAGAACAACCTCGACGAAGCGGGCGAGGCGTGGGTGATCTACACGCACGAGCCGATTCGCGGGCAGCTGATCGACCTCGGCGCGCCTGAACCGGGACGCACCGTCGCGATCTATCCTGATCAGGGGGACAGCAAGGCGGGCGATACGCTGCGCATTGACGATCTCGACGGGGACGGCATCGGCGATCTGTTCTACGGTGCGCCGGATTACGACCCGACCGGCTACGATGGCCGCGTACGCCACAATGCCGGGATGATGGCGATCCTGTTTGGGGAAATGGGCGGGTTGCCGAATGACGACGGTGTGATCCTGCTGTTCGATCCGCCCGCTGATTTGCGTGCGCGCTTCCTGATCGGCGGTGAGGACAACGACATGATGCCCTACGCGCTGGCGGTCGGCGACGTGGACGGTGATGGCGTCGTCGATATCGCGCCGAATGCCATGGGCGGCGATGGGCCGCGGAATGAGGTGCTCAACGCGGGCGAAATCTACGTGGTGAGCGGCGCGGAGTTCCTGTCAGAGTCGCATGCGTTTGGGCAGGTGATGGCAGCACCCCAGGCGACCGCGACCGTCGTCAGCTCGACGACGCCCACGCCGCACCCCGATGTGACAGCGGTGGCACGGCAGGGTGATCTCGAACGCGGGCAGCAGTACTTTGCGGAGACGTGCGGCGGTTGTCATGGCTTCAATGGCGAAGGCGTGCCGCACCTCGGTCTGCCGCTGATTACGTCGCCGCTGGTCTTGTACGCGTCGGATGTCGATTTGCTGGCGTTCATCCGCGAGGGGCGCGCGTCGGATCACCCGGACAATGTCACCGGGATCGCTATGCCGCCAAGCGGCGGTCGGCCAGATTGGACGGACGAGCAAATGCTCGACTTGATCGCCTATATTCGCTGGCTGCGTGATCAGAATTAGGTTGTTTTGGTAGATAAATCGCACTACCATCAGTTCTGTTTCCGACCCCACCCCCAGCCCCTCCCCGAATTCAGGGAGGGGAGCAAACAGGTTTTGCCAAGCGGAGATGGGTTTCGTAGGGATGCGTTTTATCGCGTCCGCCAGTCATAAGCCTATAACTATCGCTGCGGCAAGAGCCGCCCACTGACCTAACGCTCGATTTCGGTCGGAGTTAGCGAGGAGATATCTTCATGCTTCCACAGCAGTACATCATGAACGTCAACCCGGCGGCGAACCCGGAAGCGGTGGTGCGCGCTGGATGTGCCCGCTTCACTGTCCTCACCGAGCGCTTGATCCGGCTGGAATATGATCTGGCGGGCGGCTTTGAAGATCGTGCCAGCCAAACCATGTGGTATCGCCAGCAGCCTGTGCCCGCGTTCACGGCGACCAACGAGGACGGCTGTCTCATCATCGAAACCAGCGCCTTCGTGCTGACGTATGTCGTCAGCCAGCCCTTCACGCCGGACAGCCTCGCGATCCGCGTCAAAGCGACGGAGACGGTGTGGCATCCCAGCGATGTGGATACGGACAATCTCAAAGGCACAACGCGCACACTCGACCTTAAGCACGGGCATGCGCCGCTCAACGATGGACTCATCTCGCGTTCGGGTTGGGCGCTGCTGGACGATTCGCGGACGCTGCTGCTCAATGATGCGACGTTCCTCGAACAGCGCACGGGTCAGGGCGTCGATTGGTATTTCTTCGCCTATGGTCACGACTACAAAGCCGGGTTGCGCGATTACAGCGCCGTGAGCGGAGCCGCGCCGCTCATCCCACGCTGGATTCTCGGCAACTGGTGGAGTCGGTACTGGGCGTACACGCAGGCCGAACTGACCGCGCTCATCACCGATGCGGAGACGCACGGGATTCCGCTGTCGGTGTGCATCATCGACATGGACTGGCACCTGACCAAAACGGGCAACACCAGTTCCGGTTGGACGGGCTACACATGGAATCGTGAGCTGTTCCCGGACCCGCAGGGCTTCATGGATTTTCTGCACAGCAAGGGGCTGCGCACAGCCATGAATCTCCACCCGGCGGAAGGCGTGCATCCGCATGAGGAGCAGTACCCGGAAATGGCGCGGCGCATGGGCATTGATCCGGCGACCGAGAAGCCCGTCGAGTTCGACATCACCAACCCGACGTTTGTGCAGGCCTATTTCGAAGTGCTGCACCACCCCTACGAGGCCATGGGCGTGGACTTCTGGTGGGTCGACTGGCAGCAGGGGCAAAGCTGCAAGATTCCCACGCTTGACCCGCTGTGGCTGATCAATCACCTGCATTTTCAGGATGCCGGGCGCAACCCGCGCAAGCGCCCGTTCATCTTCTCGCGCTGGGGCAATGAAGGCCATCAACGCTACCCTATCGGCTTCTCCGGCGACAGTTTTATGACGTGGGAGACGCTGCGCTACGAAGCGTACATGACGCCAACCGCGTCAAATGTGGCCTATGGCTGGTGGAGTCACGACATCGGCGGGCATATCAGCGGCGCGGGCGACCCGGAACTGTTCGCGCGTTGGGTGCAGTTCGGCGCGCTGAGTCCGATTTTGCGCATTCATTCCGCCAAGGGGTACTTCTACGATCAGCGCCCATGGGTGTTTGAGAACGCCGAAGTCCGGGAGACCCTGCGCGATGCGCTCCAACTGCGCCACGCGCTGATCCCGTACCTCTATACGATGGCATGGCGCGCGCACCGCGAGTCACTGCCGCTGCTGCTGCCCATGTACTACGACTATCCCGAAGTTGAAGCGGCGTATCACTGCCCCGGTCAATACTTGTTCGGCACGGAGCTGATCGCCGCGCCATTCACCGCGCCTGCCGATCCGGTCACGGGGTTGTCGCGGCAGGTGGTGTGGCTGCCGGAGGGCGATTGGTACAACGCGCTGACGGGCGAATACTACGCGGGAGACCGCTGGTATGCGCTCTATGGGCTGCTCAAAGACATTCCGCTGTTCGCCAAAGCCGGCGGGATTTTGCCGCTCGGCGCGCCGACAGGTTGGGGCGGCATCGACAATCCCGACGATCTGCATCTGCATGCCTATGCTGGCGCGGACGGTGCGTTCACCCTGTATGAAGACGACGGCGATTCGCGCGAGTATCAGCAGGGGCGGCACTGCGAAATGCCGATCACCCAGACGTGGACAGGGCAGTCGCTGACACTGACCGTCGAACCCGCGCTGGGCGAGACGACACTCATTCCCACCGAACGATCGCTGCACCTGTACGTGCATGGCGTCAAAGCGTCGGTGCATGTGACCGGGCAGATCGACGGCAAAGGCATCGTTCCGGAAGTGACCTACGATGCGGTCAGCGAGACGCTGCTGATCACTGGCATCGTGCTCACCCCGACGAATCGTCTCGTTGTTCGCTTGTACGGCGATGAAGATGGGCTGCTCTCCCGCCGGGATCGCAAACGCGAAACCGTGCTCAAAATGCTGCGGGCGTTCCGTTTGCACACCGGGGTGCGCAACCGTTTGGCTGAAATTGTCGATGCACTGGTCGCTAATCCGGATGAGATCGCACCCTACGTCGTTGGCATGCAGGCGGAACACGTCCGCGCATTATGCGAAGTGTTGTACGAAGCGGGCGCGCAGCATGTGCCGGATGCGCATCACCCGACGCTGATCGTGGTCTGGAACAACCGCGACGATCAGGCGATCACCTACCGCTACAGCGAGGCTTTCCTGTTCTTCGGCGGCGTGCACAGCCCCAAACATCAGCATGGAGTCGCGCCGCGCTTTGCTGCGCTCATCCCCAACACGCAAACCTGGACGCACGGCGCAGTCGGCGATCAGGTTCAACGCACGCAGTGGCAGGTGCACCTCGACTATCACGGCGTCGCCGATACCACGCTGGAATATCGGGAAATCTCACCGTAGTTCGTGGTTTTGTCGATTGTCAAACCCATGCATTCAGCCTGAGCGCATGGGTTTTTAGATCCGCTTGCACTAATGCATATTCATACGAAAAGGATTCTTTACATGCGCACATCAGAGAATAGACCCTCACCGCTCCCGTGGACGGCCGTGGAGATCGACGGCGGGTTCTGGGGTGACCGCCAGCGGATCAATCGCGACCACACCATGCCCGCCGTGTATCATCAATGCAAGATCACCGGGCGGATTGATGCGTGGAATCCGCAGCGCGACCCGAACCTGCCCGAACCCCACATCTTTTGGGATTCGGACGTCGCCAAGTGGATTGAAGCGGTTGGTTACAGCGTGGCGCTGCACCCCAACGCCGAATTTGAGCGGCAGGTTGACGAAATCGTCGACTGGATGGAGCAGATGCAGTTGGCCGACGGCTACGCCAACAGCCATTTCATCGCCGTCGAGCCGGAGAACCGCTGGCGCAACCTGCGTGACCAGCATGAGCTGTACTGCGCTGGCCATCTGATCGAGGCGGCCATCGTCTACGCGCAGGTGACCGGGAAACGCAAGATTCTCGACATCCTGCGCCGCTACGCGGATCACATTGCGGTGACGTTCGGGCGCGGTGATGGTCAAAAGCGCGGCTATCCCGGCCATCCCGAACTCGAACTCGCATTGATGCGCTTGTACCAGGCGACTGACGACCCGCGCTATCGGGATCTAGCGCAGTATTTCGTCGATGAGCGCGGGCAAGCGCCGCATTACTACGATCTCGAAGCGATTGAACGCGGCGAAGACCCGCGCGCGTTCTGGGCTCGCTCGTATCACTATTGTCAGGCGCATGCGCCGATCCGCGAGCAGACCGGTATGGTTGGGCACTCGGTGCGGGCCTGCTATCTATACACGGGTACAACCGACCTCGCACTGGAAATGGGGGATGCGGAACTGACAGCAGTCGCCCAGCGCCTGTGGGACGACCTGACCGGGCGGCACATGTATGTGACGGGCGGTGTCGGCTCAATCCATACAATTGAGGGTTTCACCGTGCCGTTTGACCTGCCCAATGACACCGCCTACAGCGAAACGTGTTCGGCAATTGCGCTGTGCTACTGGTCGCAGCGCATGTTCAGCCTTGACCCGCACCGCCGCTACATCGACGCTATCGAGCGGGCGCTGTACAACTGCATCCTGAGCGGCGTGGCTTATGATGGCGAGACGTTTTTTCAATGCAACCCGCTCGAAGCGTATCCGCATATTTCGCCCTATGCGCTCCTGGACAGTATGTCTGCACCGACGCATCACCGCAGGGTCGATTGGTTCGATGTGTCGTGCTGCCCGCCGAATCTCGTGCGCATGGTGGCGTCGGTTGGTGGTTACTTCTACGCGACGACACCGAATCGACTGTATGTCCATCTCTACAACCAGAACACCGCGCGGCTGACAGTCGGCGCGAACGAGGTGCACATCACCCAGGCTACCGACTACCCGTGGGATGGCGCGATCAACTTCACGCTGGAACTGGCGAATCCGACCCGTTTTGAACTGGCGCTGCGCATTCCGGGCTGGTGCCGGGAATACGCAATTACGGTGAACGGCGCCGCCTTTACGGTCGAGTTGGACAAGGGCTATGCCGTCCTCGACCGCGAGTGGCGTGCTGGCGATCAGGTGACGCTGATGCTGGCGATGCCGATTGAGCGCATCGCCGCGCACCCCCATATTCGCGCGGATGTGGGCTGCGTCGCCTTGCAGCGCGGACCGCTGGTCTACTGTTTAGAGGAAGCGGATAACGGCGCGGGTCTCGCGCATCTGCGTTTGCCGCGCACCAACGCGCTCAACTATGCTTTCGACGCTGATCTCTTTGGCGGCGTGGGCACGATCACCGGGGAAGCGTTGCGGGGCGAATCGGCGCAGTGGTGCGGCGAGCTCTACGCGCCCGCTGCCAACCTTGATTTTACGCAGACGTCAATCACGCTCAGGGCGATTCCCTACTGCTTCTGGGCTAATCGTCAGCCCGGCGAGATGCGCGTGTGGATTCGGGAAACATAGCGGCGAACGAGCTCAATAGCCAGCTTATTTCTGGTCTCGTCGGTTCTACAAAGCTTTTGCCGCAGCCCTAACCGCGTCAGCAAACACACTAATGCCCGTCAAAACGACGGGCGTTGTTTGTCCTCGCGACGACCTGCACTACTTCTCCAGCATGATCAACACATACCGGCAGAAGCGCCGCAGCGGCGGGGCATAGCGCAGCACCACGCGGTCAACTTTGTGCAAAACCGGTAGGCGGACATGCCAGCGATAGGGAAACGCCCGCACAATCATGCCAAAGAAATGGACTTCGTGGTAATGGAAGTCGCTGTAGCCGCGCCCCATTTATTGATCTCCGCATAAGTCAGCGGTCGATCATCACCAACCGGGTTTTTGTCGGGGTACGGCACATGATTGCGCACATACGTCAGCACAGGATTCATGCCGAGCGGTTCGATAAACAGCGCCTTTCCGCCCGGTTTGAGCACGCGCAGCAGTTCTGGACCGGCGAGATCGACATCCAGATGATGGAGAACCGCCCGGCCAAAGGCGAGGTCAAAGCTGGCGTCGGGGAAGGGCAGCTCCTCGCCCACGCCAACCTGAGCATGTAGGTTCGGCAGGTTGTTCAACTGCGCCCGTAACTGCGTTGTCGCCACACTCTTCTCGGAAATATCGAACGCCGTTACGTCCGCGCCCGCTTTGGCGAGCAGCGACGCCGTCATTCCAGAGCCACACCCATATTCCAGCAGACGTTTGCCACGAATGTCCCCAAAGAAGTCTTTCGTGCCGGGATATGCGCTGGCGACCTTATCGGTCCGAACATACGAATAGAAGTCTTGCTCAGGTCGCAGGAGCAGCTTTTCCGGGTGCTGTGCGTAGTGCGCATCAACCAAGCTGTCCCACTTGGCCTTCTCATCCTCATAGTACTGGTTGGTAGCTTTTGGCATGGTAATGTGACCTTCTCTAAGTTACACAGTGTATTACTGTTTCTTGATATTAGTATGGTACGTCAATAAAAACAATTAAGAATGACATTATTTTGTGTTAACTGGGTAGAAAATTGCTGCCGAAAAGCAGGGCTGCGTGGATTAGGGGAATGAATTTAGGGCGAAAGTGAATCAGTGGGGCACACAACCGTGTGCCCCACACACATCCCTGTGCTGCACACTGGTTAGCGCGGCTGCGGGAAGTTTTCCAGCAGTTCGAAGATCACACCGAGCTTCTCCTGACTGTCCATGTAGGTGTACATGCCGCTGCGGTCGCCGTAGAAACCCTGCTGCGCCACGCCGATACCGAACTTGGCGAAATGGGCGACGGCCTGCTGCGTATCCTTGACCACAAACGCGATATGGTGGGCGCTGTCCCCGTGCTCGTTGAGGTAGTTGCGCCACACACTCGGAATGCTGTCCGGCTGAATCAGTTCCAACTGCGCCTGCCCAAAATTGAAGAAAATCAGCTTGGCCGTGGCTTCGGTCGGCTGACCGAAGAACTTCGTTTCGGTGATGGCGTAGGCGGGCGTCTCCGTGCGGAACGCTTCTTCGATGCCGAACAGCTCGCGGTAACGCTTCCCGGTCGCCTCACAGTCGTTGACCACCAGCCCGACCTGCATGACGACATCTGTGCCGAGGCCGCGGTCAGCGGGGAAGGGTTGCGCCGGAGGGAAGCGGAAGTCGCTGTAGATTTCCAGCAGTTCCATCGTCAAGCCAAGGTCTTTTTCGGTATCGAGATAGGTGTACATGCCGGTGCGTCCGGTGAACAAGCCCGCCTGCGTCGTCTGGTAGCCGTGATCGGCAAAATAGGCGGCGGCAGGGGCGCTGCGCGGCACGTTGAAGGCGATATGATGCAGGCTGCTGCCGTGCTTCTTCAGGTGATCCATCCACACGCTCGGCGCGTCCAGTGGTTCGAGCAGTTCAAAGGCGACGTCGCCCAACATCCAACTGATGATTTTGGCGCGCGCATTCAGCGGTTGACCGTAGTAGGTACCGCGTGTGTGCTCGTACAACTCGGTGATCTGGTAATCGTGCGGCACGTCAAAGCCGAGAATCTCACGATAATTAGCGGCGAAGCGCTCGCAGTCGTCGACGATCAGGCAAATCTGAAAGAACGTTTTATCCGGTAAGCTGGATGCAAACATGATTTATACTCCTCAACGGGTTAAACAAGCAGACGCGCGAACGCGTGACCTTCCCAGCGCCCAAGTGTAGCCGAGTTTGCGCGTGCCTCCCACGCCGGACACAGCCGAACTAGAAGCCGTAGGCCCACAACTCCGTCATCACACAGCCAAATTCCGGGTTGACCAGCGTAATGACCGGATCCGCAAATTCACCGTCGGGGAGTTCGTTTTCTAGTTCCCATTCCTCGATCATCGGGATGCCATCCGCCCATACGCTCACCGCAGCATCTTTGACCAGGACGACGATGTAGATGGGATTGTAGAAGGTCGGATCACCGTCAGTGTCGATACTGGTCATGCGGGGCTGGCGGTTCGGGCCGGTCTGTTCGATGGCGTAGACTTCATCATCGGAAGTGATGACCACACCCGTCGCGCGCAGAATTTGCCCCTGTCGATTCATCTCTCCACGCGTGATGAAGGTGCATACGCCCGCCGAGTCGCCGCCATTTTCGCGCACGCTGATCAGCGCGCCCATGATGTAATTACGGTAGGTCGCATCGGCGCTGCCACCACCCCCAGGGGTTCGAGCGCCATGTCTTCGAGAAACAGCAGCTCCCCGTCTTCGGGGATCAGCTCCAGAATCTGGAGTTCGGCAACGACGCGTTCCCAGTTGGTGTCATAGTCCTCGGACAGTTCGGTGCGATGCAGGAGCGGCAGCCCGTCTTCATCATTCGGGGTGGGGGTAGGCGTCTCCTTTTGCGCGAGGACGCTGAAGGTTGTGACGAGGCTGAGGACGAACGCGAGGGCGAGGCGTTTCATGAGCAGACTCCTTTTGGCTGCGGACTCCCATTTGTGTTCCAGTATAACGCGGCTAGAACGCTGCTCACTGGACGCACAACCACCGTCCGCCCGGCGCATGCCATAACTTGCCACTAATGCCATGCATAAGGAGTCGGGGAGTGCTCGTGAGCAGGGGCGTCTGTTATAGTGACACAGTAACCAAAGCATGTAGTCAGTGAGGATGAATCTGGATGTATCTCCAACAGTTCTTTATCGACGGTATCGGCTGCCTCTCCTATCTGGTCGGCTGTGAGAGCTACGGCGTCGCCGCCGTGATCGATCCGGATCGTGACGTACAGAAATATCTTGATGCCGCCGCCGAACGCGGACTGAAGATCACCCACATCATCGAAACTCACCTGCATGCTGACCATGTGTCCGGCAATACGGATCTGGCTGACCGCACGGGCGCGGACATCTACGTGCACGAAGCGGCGGACGCCGAATTTGAAGTCAAGCTGCTGCAGGGCGGCGACACGCTGACACTCGGCAACCTCGACCTGCGCATTCGCCATACGCCCGGGCATACCCCGGAAAGCATCACCGTGTTGGTAGCTGACAAGACGCGCACCGAAACGGCATGGATGGCACTGACAGGCGATACGCTGTTCGTCGGCGACGCCGGACGCCCCGATCTGGTCGGCCTCGAAGCCGCGCGCGATCTCGCCGGGCACATGCACGATACGCTCAACAACGAATATCTCACGCTGCCCGATGGCACGTTAATTCTGCCGGGACACGGCGCGGGGTCGCTGTGCGGCAAGTCGATTGGTTCCGTGCGCATGACCACGCTCGGCTTTGAACGCGGCTCGAATCCCGCGCTGCAGCCGCGCACCCGCGACGAGTACATCGACTTTGCGGTGAGCGGCTTGCCGGAACAGCCCGGTAACCACAAGCGCATCAAGGCGATCAACCGCCGCGGGCCGCGTCCGCTCGGCGAGATCAAGCCGCGTCCGCTGTCGACGCAGCAGGCGATCAACGAGTTTCAGCGTGGAGCGGCTCTGCTTGATACGCGCACGAAAGCTGAATACAAGCAGTCCCATATCCCCGGCGCGACGCATCTGCCCTTCGACGAGCAGTTGAGCAACCGCGTGGGGCATGTGCTGCATCCTGATGCCTTGATCGTGATCCAGCTCAGCGATCCGGCGGACTATGAACGGCTGGTGTACAGCCTCGCCCGCGTCGGCTTTGAAAATGTTGTCGGCTATCTCGCGGACAGCCTCGCCACGTGGGAAGCGCTCGGCCTGCCCGTCACGGCAGGCGATGTGCGCGACATTGAACCCGGCGAACTGCGCGACCTACTGACCAGCGAGAGTGAACGCCCGCTGGTTGTGGACGTGCGCGAAGCGTGGGAGTATGCGTCGGGTCACGTGCCCGGTGCCAAGCTGATTTCGCTCGGCGAACTGGGACGCCGCGTCAGCGAACTCGATCCACAGCAGCCCGTCGCCGTGATCTGCGCTTCTGGTTCCCGGAGCCAATCGGCAGCCGCGCTGTTGGGGCAAAAAGGCTTCGAAACCGTCTACAATATCCTCGGCGGGATGTACTCGTGGGCGGGCAGCGGTTTGCCAGTTGAACGAAACTAGGAGCGATGAACGATGACGCAAACCACCGAAGGCCTCGGCATCAAAGTGATCCTGCACGCTGATTTTGAGACGGCACGCCAGCGTGTCATCGACGCGCTGAAGGCGGAAGGGTTCGGCGTGCTGACCGAAATCGACGTCAAAGATACGATGAAGAAGAAGCTGGATGTCGATTTTCGCCCGTATCGCATTCTCGGCGCGTGCAATCCGCACCTCGCGCATCAGGCGCTGACCCTCGCGCCGGATATGGGGCTGCTGCTGCCGTGCAATGTGACCGTCGCACAGGGGGAAGGGGGGAGGTCGAAGTCGCGCATTATCGACCCCAAGAATATGATGGAGTTCGTCAATAACCCGGCGCTGGAGCCGATTGCGGCGGCAGCGCGGGACAAGCTGCTGCGCGTCGCGCAGTCCCTGAGCTAGTTTCTCCTTGATGGGGGCGCACTAATCTGCGCCCCGATTTCCCCCCAGTTAGCCCAGATTCAAGCGGTACAGCACCAAGTGCGTCAAATCGATCTGCTCAAACTGGGGTAGCCCGGCCGCTAGTGCCGCCGCGGCGACCTGTTCGGGCGTCAGACGGTGATCGAGCGGCGGGCCGTAGTCCTGCGCGCGGTGCGGCCATTCCAGCACGACGACCCGCTGCCGAGCGGTGCGGCGGGCTTCGCGCAGCGCCCCGACGAGGTCGTCGGCTTCTTGCAGGACGTGTCCCAAGAAGACGAGGTCAAAGCCCGCGTCGTCGAAGGGCACGGCTTCCATGCGTCCCTGCCGAAAGTCGCCCGTGGGGACATACTGCCGTGCCGCTTCGAGCATGTCCTCGCGCAGATCAACGCCCGCAACGGTCAAGCCCCGCGCTGCGAAGTGCTCGGCAAACAGGCCGCTGCCCGTGCCGACATCCAGCGCTGCCTGTGCAGTTAGGCCTGCGAGCGCTAAATCGACGACGCGTTCCACTTCCATCAGCGCCATGCGCTTCGGCGACCGCAAGCGTTCAATGTCGCCGCTGTAGCGGCGATCGTTCGGTGTGTGCATCCGTGTTCTCCTCTGTGTACCCCCTGTATAGACGCTTTCAGAGCGTCAGATCTGCCCGCGCCGACCGGATCAGCACGCCATTAGCTCGGCTTATGTGTCTGCATAAGCGAATTGTGCTAACGGAGAGGCGAATTGTTCGCTACAGTGGTAGGTGTTGAGCCAGCTAATCGCGCTGCCGGATGCTGCGGCGCGTTTGACAAAGGAATGCTATGAGCGCAGTCGCCAAAAGCGCAAAAACGCAGCGTACGGAACCGGGCAACAGCCCGCTGATCCTGATTGTCCTCGGCGTGGGCCTCCTGATCATCGGCTGGATGGCCGTCAGCGCGTCGATGAACACGGCGACCGGGCGGGTGGGCAGCGCGCCCGACTTCACCGCGACGACGTTGACGGGAGAGACCGTGCGCCTGAGCGATTACCGCGGGCAGATCGTCATGCTGAACTTTTGGGCGACGTGGTGTCCGCCGTGCCGCGCCGAGATGCCCGCAATCGAACGTGCATACGAGCGCTACAGCGAGCAAGGCGTGATGGTGCTGGCGATCAATAATGGGGAGACCTCCGCGGAGGTCGCGCCGTTCGCCACGACGCTCGGGCTGCGCTTTCCGGTCGTGCTGGACACCGATCGGCGCTTGCAGACGGCCTTTGGCATGACCGGGTATCCCACGAGCCTGTTTATCGGTCGGGATGGCGAAATCTACGCGACGCACACAGGCGGCTTATCGTCGTCCCAGTTGACCGACTATCTGGAAACCGGGTTGGCGCAGCCGTCGGCTTAACCTGCGCCCGGGTTGAGATGACTCTGGCTGAAGCCGGTTTTGCCCTCATGCGTTTGGAAGATCATGAGGATCACGGCGGGCTGCGCTGACCGATTGCAGAAGCGATGCGCCTGCGTCGCCTCAAACAGCAGGCTGTCACCCCCGGTGAGTGTGAAGACCTCGCCGCCCACCTGATATTCGATTTGTCCCTCGACACAATACACGAATTCCTGCCCGCTGTGCGTGATCAGCGGGTTTTCCGTTTGCGCATACGGCTGCAGCGTGACGAGAAACGGTTCGATCTGCTGGTTATGCAGGCCGATGCCGAGACTTTCGATGTCCATGCCGCTTTGCTGGGAGCGCGTCCGCTGGTCGTGCTTGACATAGACGACGCTGCGCTGAATGTTGGTATGGAAAAACTCGGTGATCGGGACGTTCAGCGCGGTGGCGAGCAGATGCAGCGAGGACACGGTTGGCGAATTTTCGCCCCGTTCAATCCGGCTGATCGCATTCACCGATAAACCGCAGCGTTCCGCCAAGGCGCGCAGCGACAGGTCGCGGGCTTCGCGCAGCAGGCGAATGCGCTGACCGACTTCCGGGTCGGCGCGTCAGAGCTGATCGGGGTGTTGGTCATGGGGCACGCTCCGTCAATCACAGTTCATCTCTATGATTGTATCCCTCAGCCGGGTTTTTCGGCATTGGTGAAACTGGAGTGAACGGGTGGAGTCCGGTTGAGGCAGATCGCACACGCGCTTGCGGGTTGACGATCTGCCCCTCGGTTGGTTTGCGGGGTTAAGGGCGCGGAATGACGAGCAGTTCCGGTTGATCGGAGCAGATGCCGTCCACGCCGAGCGCGGTCAGCGCGGCGATCTCTTGAGGGCGTTCCTCATGCCAGCACACGATGCCCAGCTCTTCTGCGCGCACGCTGTTGATCCACGCTTCGGTGAGCAGCGCTGAGGGCGACTCAAAGCGCTCCCAGCACGGATGCACATAATCCGCTTTGACCGAACGTGCCAACAGCACGGGGTCGACGTTGGCGGACGAGAAGAGGATCGACGTGACCGCTTCAGGCGCATTCGCTTTGATTTCGGCGACGAGATCCGGGCGGAACGAGCCAAAGATGGCGTAGCGCAGCATCCCGGTCTCGCGCAGCACCGTCAGCACCGTCACCATCGCCCCGGCGTAATCTCTTTGATGTCGAGGTACAGCCCCAGTTGGAGGTCGGAGCAGAGTTTGGCCATTTCTTCGAATGTGAGCACCGGCTGACGGTCGGGCGGCGTGGCGGCGCGCAGTTCTGCCAGCGTCAAATCGCTGATGAGACCGGGCACACCGAACACGCGCATCAGGTCGGCGTCGTGCGCGATGACGGGCACATTGTCGGCGGTCACGCGAATGTCAACTTCGACCATGTCCGCGCCGAGGTCTGACGCTTTCTCGACGGACGCGGTCGAGCCTTCCTGCGCGTAAGCCGACGCGCCGCGATGGGCGATGCGCAGCGGTCGCCGTTGATGGGGCGGCAGGGTTGCGCGCAGATGCTCCGTCCACCAGTGGATACGCTCGGGAATCCACGCGAACAGCGTGCTCCACGGTACAAAGACCGCCGTGGCGAGGTCAAACTGCTGCGCGAAGTCGTAGCTTGGCATGAAGGCGAGGCGTTCGAGATACGCATGCACGAGATTGTTGTTCACGGGGAGGCGGTCGAGGATGCGACCCGCGAACAGCGGCGTCACGAGCACGCCCATGCTGCCGCTGCGCGGCCCACACGAGCGATTCGTCTTCGCCTGGCGTTCGTGCAGCCACTCGATGAACGGGGCGAAGGCATGCTTGCCCGGTTCGGAGTACAGCGCGACGCGCCCTCCCTCAAACGGCACGCCGCCGTTGGCATCGACCATTGGATGCCAGTCGCCATGCCAGCTCGCCTCGGCGGCGATCACGTTTTCCGACGCGTCGAGGTAAACCCAGATGTGTTCCAGTTCGTAGAGATGCTGGATGTCCCAGTCCCACCAGATCGCGTATTCGATGGCGCACAGCGCGTTCGGCGGCAGAATGATGTCGCGCGGAAACGACGGTGATTTACCGCTCGCGCGTATGACCGTGTAGCCGACGACCGAGGGCAGGAACGGCTCACGTACGTCAAAGCGGAGGCG
Source organism: Candidatus Flexifilum breve (assembly GCF_016713355.1). Classification (NCBI taxonomy): domain Bacteria; kingdom Bacillati; phylum Chloroflexota; class Anaerolineae; order Aggregatilineales; family Candidatus Flexifilaceae; genus Candidatus Flexifilum; species Candidatus Flexifilum breve. The sequence continues at coordinate 1,432,820 of NZ_JADJPI010000035.1, read as the reverse complement.
CGGTGCGTGGCGCACGGCGAGATCGTAGTCGACCTGCTCGGGGATCGCGCGGTCGAGCGTCTCGAAGTGGGCATCGGGGGTAGCGTAGTTTACTGCCATAGCAGCGACTGCTCCGTTTGCGGGTCGAAGAACTGCACGTTGGCGGTATCGAAGCGCAGGCTCACCTGATCGCCGGGGCGAATGCGTTTTTCCGGCGCGGCCAGCACATATAGGTGCGTCTCGCCGATGACGACGTCCAGCATATCATCGCGCCCGAGCGGTTCGACGATATAGACCTCGCCTTGTACATCGCCATCCTCCGCCGCACCGTCGGCGAGCTCAATGTCTTCAGCGCGGATGCCGAGCTTCACTTTTCGGGTGCGCGCTGCCGCTGCCCGCGCGCCGCGGGGATGGTCAGCTTGAGCTGGTCGTTCTGCGCCATAAACTGTTCGCCGCTGGCGGTGACTTACATCGAAGATGTTCATGGGCGGGTTGCCGATGAACCCGGCGATGAACAGAGTTTTTGGACGGTCGTACAGGTCTTCCGGCGTGTCGAAGGCTTGCAGTTTGCCGCGGCTCATCACGGCGATGCGGTCGGCCATGGTCATGGCTTCCGTCTGGTCATGGGTGACGAAGACCGATGTGATGCCGAGCCGCTTTTGCAGGTGCTTGATTTCGCCGCGCATGGTCAGGCGCAGGCGGGCGTCGAGGTTGGAAAGCGGTTCGTCAAACAGCAGAATGTCCGGCTCTTTGACGAGCGCCCGCCCCAGGGCGACGCGCTGCTGCTGCCCGCCAGACAGTTGACCGGGGCGGCGATCCAGCAGTTCGCCGATGCCCATGACTTCGGCGATGCGGCGCACGCGGGCTTCCTGGTCGCGCCGCGCGACTTTTTTGAGCTTCAGCGGGTAGGCGATGTTGGCGAACACGGTCATGTGCGGGTAGAGCGCGTAGCTCTGGAACACCATGCCGATGTTGCGTTCGCGCGGTGGCACCTGATTAACCACGCGTTCGCCAAAGCGGATCACGCCGCCGCTCGGCTTGTAGATGCCCGCGAGCATGAGCAGAGTGGTCGTTTTGCCGCAGCCCGATGGGCCGAGGAAGGCGACGAATTCGCCATCGCGGATGTGCAGGTTCAGGTCGTTGACGGCGGCCACTTCGCCAAAGGATTTGCTTAAATGATCAATTTTGACTTCCATCTATGAACTTCCCTTGGTTCCACCGGCGTAGATATTCAGCAAGTATTCTTGCGCGAAGACGAAGAAGATGAAGATCGGCAGCAGTTGGAACAGCCCGACCGCCGCCACCTGATTCCAGTTGATCGCGGCGACTTCGCCAGTCAATTGGCGGATGTAGACGGGCAGCGTTGATACCCCCGTGCCGACGCTGTAGGTCGCGGGGATCAGGTAGGCATTCCAACCGTTGATGAACGAGAAGATGCCGAGCGCCAGCAATCCGGGGCGAATCTGCGGTAGGATGATCTCGTAAAACGTACGCCAGCGGGACGCGCCGTCGATGAGCGCCGAGCGTTCCATATCCCACGAGATGTTGTCGAAGAAGCCTTTCATCAGCCACACGCCGAGCGGCAGCTCAAACGCGATCATCACCAGCGCGATACCACCCACGGTGTTATAGCCGACCAGATCGCCGATGATGGGCAGGCGGCTCAGGTTGATCAGCACGAGGAAGATCGGGATCAATAGGGTGACCGCCGGGAACCCGTGCAGGATCAGCGTCATGGACAGGAACGTTTGCCGACCGGGGAAGTTCATGCGCGCGAGCGCATACCCGGTCATCGAACACACGAGCAGCGACGAAAGCGTCATGACCACCGCGACGATCAATGAGTTGAGCGTGACGGCGTAAATATTCGCGGTTGGGCCGCCGATAATCGCGCCTTGCAGGAAGTTCCAGTTAGCGAGCGTCCACCCGCCGAAGTTGCCGTTGGCGTCGACGGGGACGAGCCCCTGCGTGCGCACGGAGAACGTCGCAATGATCAGCCACAGGTAGCCGACGAACAGCGGCACGAGCATGCTCGCGAGCACCAGATGGGGTGTCCAACCGGAGGGGATGATCAGCGCGACCGTGGCCAGCGCCAGCGCGATCAGCAGGCCACGCACCAGCCCGGTGGTGTCGGTCTGGCTGATGAGCGCGACGCTGACGGGGATTTGCAGTTCTTCGCCGCCGCGGGTGAGGCGTAAGCGCAGCGTGTCGTCGATTTGCGCCTGCGCGATGAGCGTTTGCAACTGCTCCATCGTGACGGGGTCGCGGCGCAGCGCAATGATGATGTCGCCGGGGAGGAGACCCGCGGCTTCCGCCGGGCCGCCAGGAATCAGGTCGACGACTTCAATGCCGGCTTCGGTTTGGCGCATGGAGAACCCGCGCGTCGGCGCTTGCCGGAAGACGCCCGACCCGGTGGTCGCCTGATAGCCGATGAGCAAGCCATAGGCGATCCCGGCGATCAGCCAAGCGGCGATCAACGCGGCGACGAACTGCCGCCGCGACCGACGCGCGCCAGCGCCCCCAGCGATACAGGCGGCGGTCGGCAGCAAACCGATGAGCAGCGTCGCCAAGGTTTGGGTGAAGTTCTCTTCCACGTCGCCCCCTTGCAGGGCGGGGCGGAAAAACCAGGTCAGGAAGGCGACCGCGACCAGCAGCACCAGTGTTGTGATGACCGCAAAGCGCAGCCCGCGTCCAAAACCGCCGATCAGCGCGCCGCTGAAGGACGGCGGCGGTTGGATGAGCGGGGAGCTGGGTGTCAGCGTATTGGTCGTCATCAGAGCACCTCAATCTTAGGTTCGCTCACCAGTTCGCGGAAGCGGAACACGCGCATGTAAACGATAGCCAGCACCACGCCAATCGCCACGAGGACGACCGCGAACGCCGAGCCATAGCCCCACTGGGCGTTGCCAAAGTAGTTCGACAGCGCGCGGTGATACGCGGTGAGCGCCCAGACCTCCGTCTCGTAGATGCCCGGCCCGCCGTTGGTGAGCAGCAGAATTTGCTCAAATGAGGTGAGCAGGGAGAGCGTTTGATACGTCACGACGAACAGCAGCGGCCAGCGCAGCATGGGCAGAATCACATAGCGAACACGCTGCAGCAGCGTCGAACCGTCGACCAGCGAGGCGTTGAGCAGGTCTTTCGGGATGGCTTCAATGGCCGACGTGAAGATGATCATGCCGAACGACAGACCGATGAAGCCGTTGACAAGGATCACAAAGGTCCACGGGTCTTCCGCCGCATAGACGACGGTCGGCTGTCCCAACAGAATATTCACCTGATTCAGAATGCCGTACGGCGGTTCCGCAATGATGCGCCGCCACATCAACACGTAGACTGACCCGGAGGTGATGCGCGGGAGCAGCCACAGCGCCCGGTAGAAGAACCCGGCGCGGCGGTTGACATGCACGGTGAGCAGGGCGACCAGTAAAGCAGCGCCAATATTGAAGAGTGACAGCGTCACGACCACATAAAAGACTGTATTGAACAGAATCTTTTTGGCAAAAGCATCATTGAGGAGCGTCGCATAGTTTTGCAGCCCGATGAAGTTCATCTGACTGATGTCCGACGTGAAATTGGCCGTCGAGAGATCGGTCAGGCTGAGATACACAACCAGAATCGCCGGGATGATGAAGAACAGCACCGCCAAGATGATCGCCGGCGTCATAAACCCATAAGCGATCAGGTTGGCTTGAAGCGCGCGGAGTCGGCTGCGGGCTGGGACTGCGGAAGGGGTATTGAACTCAGAAACACGTTCAGTCATAAAGCTTCCACACGATGTGAACACACAGGCACAGGGGTGACCGGGGGCAGACGAGCCGCCCCCGGCCAAGGAAAATCTGAGTATGAATTAGCGGATGGTGATCTGGTCGCCCAGTTCGCTGGTCAGTTGATCGACGGCCAATTGCACAGCCGCATCCGGCGCCGTATCAGCGGCGGCCGCCTGAACAGCCGTCCACCACGCATTCGACCACGCCGTCCAACCGGGGTCGTTCGGGATGGCGGTGGTGTGATCGAGCATGTAGTGCGCCTGGCTGATCGCCGGGTTGCCCACATAGTCGTCCGATTCGAGCTGCGTGTTGAGGATGCCGAGGTGGAAGCTGTCGATGGCGTGGCGGTTGTTCGCTTCCGGCGTGGTGACGGCGGCGATCAAGGCCATGGCGACATCCGGGTGTTCGCTGCTGCTGCTGATCATGTAGGAGAGCGGGTGCGTCAGGGTGAGCGGACCGACTTCGTCGTTGAGCGCCGGGAACAGCATCAGGCTCATGTTTTCGAGCAGATAGTCATTGCCACCGCGATCCGCCACGAAGTTGCGCGCCCAGTTCGCCCAGTTCCACGTGCCGCCCTGATAGAACAGGACGCTTTCCGCGGTCGCCACGTCGGCATGCAGGATGTTGCCGTCGATGCCGATCGTGTCGGGGCGGGTGATGCCGGAGTCGCTGAAGCTGGCGATGAGTTCGAGCGCGGACTGCGCCGCGGCGGTATCGAAGACCAGTTTGCCTTCGTCGTCGAGCACCTGACCACCTTCGCCGTAGTACCAAATCAACCAGTCAGGGCCATTGCTCTGGCGATGATAGAAACCATGACCTTCTTCGACCACGCCTTCGTCAACTGCTTGCTGGGCGGTGGCGACGAGATCCGCCATCGTGAATTCGCCGTCAAGTACGCGCTGAGGCAGCGAGTCGATTTCTTCCTGCGACCAGCCGAGGTCGGCGAGCAGCAGTTTGGAGTAGAAAATCGGGCGGGCTTCCGCATCCTGCGGCACGCCCCACGTCTGGCCGTCCCACATCTGCGAGTCCCACAGGGTTGGCACGACATCCGCGAATTCAGGGTGCGCGCCGATCAATTCGTCGAGCGGCATGATATAACCCGCGGGCGCCCACGCGCCGATGTCTTCGTGACCGGAGAGGATGATATCCGGGGCTTCGCCTGCTTCCGAGGCGAGCACGAATTCGTTCTTGTATTCACCCCAGTCTTTGTCGTCCTGAATGAGAGTCAGGTCAAGCTGAATGCCGAGGGCGGCTTCGACCTGTTCTTCGACCTGCGCAAAATTGTCGCAGCGCCAGCCTTCACCACCGTTGGTGTTAGCCTTGCAGCGAATCGTCAGCGCGATGGCGTCCTGCGCCATCACAAAGCTGGTGCTCACGACGAGCAGGCTCAGAATTGCCAGCAATACAACGAATTTCTTCATCTCTCTAGCGCCTATGTGAAATAACCGACACGCTGTGTAGCCGTTGGTCAGTATACCCGGTGAATGTAGACGACGTTTGGTTACGTGTCATCTAACGTTCTTTTAACTATAGATTATGGATTGACGCAGTTTGGGTTAATCGTTACATGACTCGCCTCCCGTGACACTTCTTGAATTTCAAACCGCTGCCACACGGACAGGGATCGTTGCGTCCCGTGTGCGCTAAGCGTTCGCGAAGTTCGGCATCCCGGCGTGCCATGGTAACCATGATGCTCGCGGGCGGTCGCTGCCGGGTGAGTTCCGCCGCCATGTACTCCATCGCGGGGCGGATGTGTTCGAAGAAGGCTTGATAGCCTGCACATAAATAGTTCAAACCCGCTTCACCATCTGGCGTTACGTTGAAGCGGTCTTTGGGGCAACCCCATGACATACAAAGCGCACCGAGCAGTCCCGACAGTAGCGGGGCAAGCTGTCCCGTTTAGCCGCGCCGAACGCGCGCTGTTGGTCGCTCACCGCGATCGCGCTCAGCGGTACATCGACGATGTTGCCGACGAGATGCTGCGGTTCGACGAAGTGATCGCACGAATATACGTCGCCGGTGTGCTCCATGGCCAGCGCCGCGCCGCACGTCTCTTCAAACACGCACAGCCCCGGCGCATCCCCGACCCACGCCGCTAACGCCACGTCGAACATCTGCACGTACACCTGACCGACATCGTGGCGTACCCACTCTTCGAACACGTCGATGAGGAAGCGACCGTAACCCGCTCCGCTGACGGAACGCGCGGTTACGTGGTTGGCCTCCTGCGATTCGAGGTGTTCGACGATCGGTATAAACTGAATATAGCGGATACCGACCTCATCGCGCAAGAAACGATAGACTTCCAGCCCATGATGCTCGTTGGCAGCGTGCACGGTGGTCAGCACATTGAACTCAACACCGTGCTGCTGGAGCAGGCGCACGCCGCGCAGCACGCGGTCAAAGGTGGGCTGACCGCCTTTGTCGACACGGTAGTGATCCTGCAGCGCGCGCGGTCCGTCGAGGCTGATGCCGACCAGGAAGTTGTGCGCTTTGAAGAAGGCGCACCACTCGTCGTCGAGCAGCACGCCGTTGGTTTGCAGCGAGTTCTGGATGTGTGTGCCCGGTTTGCGGTACTGCTGCTGGTAGCGGATGGCCTGCTGGAAGAAGTCCAGCCCCATGAGTGTCGGTTCGCCGCCCTGCCATGTGAACGTGATATCACGCGCCGTCTGCGCCTCTAGGAACTGGCGCGTATGTTCCGCCAGTAAAGTGTCCGCCATGCGGTGATCGCTGTCAGGGTAGAGCCGCTCTTTCGCCAGATAGTAGCAGTAGGTGCAGTCGAGGTTGCAGACGGCGCCGCGCGGCTTGGTCATCACATGGAAGGCGTGGGGCTGTGTGCTGATGCTTAACCCTCCTGATTCGAGAGTCCCAGACGGGTGAATTGTTCAGCGGGCGCATCGTTGCGCCCCAGCAGGTTGATCAGATAGCTGAGCATCCGCCCCTCGACCTCCGCGTCCTGAAGCGGCTGGAGTTGTCCGGGATCGGCCTGCACATCGAATAACATGGTCGCGAATTCCGTCGGTTCGCCCCACGGTCGACCGGGCAGGCGCAGCACCGGGCAGCCCTTGGTGAAGGCGAACGGCGGCGCGAGCGCGGCGTTTTGCAGTTCGGTCGGCGTGAAGCGCGTGCGGATGTGTGTGGGCATGAGCGTATATTCGTAGAGCGGTTGATTGCCCGGCATGGGCGCGCGCATATAGACGTAGTGCCCGTCGGTCACGTTGATGTGCCCGCCGAATGCGCCGAACAAGGCGGCTTCGCGCACAGGCTGGTCCTCGGCGATGGTCGCGCGCAGCGGGCGACCTTCCATATCTGCGGGCAGCGGCACACCGAAATAGTCCAGCAGCGTGGCGGGCAAGTCAATCAACTGGACGAGGCTGTTGCGCCGTTCGTCGGCTGTGCCGCAGCGCGGATCCCAAATGAACAGCGGCGTATGCGCGTTTTCGTTGTACCACGGCGCGACGTTTTTGCCCCACCAGTCGTGTTCACCGAGCAGCAACCCGTGATCGGTACATACGATGAGCAGCGTATCGCGCCACAAATCGAGATTCATCCATCACATCTAGCAAGCGCCCGAGCTGATCGTCGCAGTAGCTGACGAGCGCGGCGTACTCATTGCGCAGGTGGTGCACCGCTGTGACATCTTCCGTGACGCGCCCATACGAAATCCAGTCGAGCAGCGGACCGTCGTATTCGTCTGGGTACAGGTCTTTGTAAGCCTGATGCGTGAAGAATGGCTCATGTGGATCGAACGTTTCGAGGTGCAGAAACCACTGATCTTCGTGCTGATTGTGGCGGATGAACTCGATGCCCTGCGAGAAGGTCAGCGCCTGCGGTTGGGTCTCCGGCGTGGGCATGTACTGGCGGTTGATGAACTCCTGCGTCCACATGCGGCTGTTCTGGTTGCGTTCCATGCGGCGTGTCACGGGCGGAATGGCGAAGGGCGGGTTGACGAAGCCTTTCCAATTGTCACCTTCCTGCCCACGGTTGAATTCCCACGAGTTGTAACGCGGGTGGGAGGTCGCGCCACCATCTTCGAAGTAATGCGTGTGGTCGGTGACGAGGTGCGTATACACGCCATTCGCGCTCAGCAGCTCCGGCATGGAGTCGTCGAAGGGTTCGAGCGGCCCCCAACTGCGGTGCATAAAGTTGTAGCGCCCGGTGTGAAACTCACGGCGGGCAGGCATACACGGCATGCTGCCGATGTAGCAGTTGTCGAAGGTTACGGTGCGGCGCGCGAGGCGTTGAAAATTCGGGGCATGGACCCAATCGCCGCCGTAGGGTGGCAGCATGCGGCGATTGAGCGAATCGAACATGAGCAGAACAGCTTTCACGAGCGCTTTCCTGTTCGGTGGGCAGAGCGGTAAACTGCTGCAACGCGGCTGACGTCACTTCAGTATAGCCCGTTTTTCGTCTGACCGACAAAACGTTGACCTGGGCTGTCGGACGACCAGAAGGTCGTTCCTACGATGGTTCACCGGGCAAAACTGACTGCTCCTTCAAGCCTTGCGGCGCGAGCGAACTTGAATTACTCCGGAATGCCGAGATCCGCCGCACCCGTGTTCGACGTGCTGAACTGCGCTCCGCTCCGTGCCAGATGCTCCATACCGATGAAGGCGCGGCGGACGCGCTCTTTGCCCGTCGAAATCGCGGCGTTTTCGAGGTGAATCCCGCTCGGGTAGATGTTGGGGGCGTTACGCAGCCCGAACTTGAGGTAGATCGGCGCGCCGACACGCACGATCTCCGCCAGCTCGTGATAGCGTGTGAAGCCGCCGAGGCCATCCGGCCCTTCGATGTACAGATCGATGGGGATAGAGAGCACCTGTCGCAATGCCGCCAACCGGGCCAGCGAAATATCCGACGCGACGTTGATGGTGTTCAGCCCGGCGTCTTCCAGCATTTTGATGCCAATGGGGTTGGCGACGCCCATGAGCGCCGAGCCTTTCATGATCAGGTTTTTCGGCAGCAGACCGCGTTCGCGTCCCTGATTCACCAGCCAGATCAGCCCTTCGTCGGCGGGGAGCACACTGCGAATGCCGAGATCGCAGGCGCGTTCGACATCGTTGTAGCCATACGTCAGCTGATCCATGCCGAGATGCCGCCAGCCGAAGATTTTGCCGTCCGGCGTAAGCGGAATCGCGCTGCCTTCCCATGGTGCGCGTGGACCGACGAACAGGCAGACTTCAATGCCTGCTTCCCGCCCTAAGCGGCCCATCTCGCGGATATCGGCATCCGTCAGCAGCATGATCCCGCTGCCCTGCGACACGCGGTGGATGGTCAACCCGAACGAGCGCGCGGTGTCCAACACCGCCTGCAGAGCGGCGGGGCCTTCGACGCTGGGAATCTCGACGCGATACTGCGCGCCATCCGGGAAGCGGTGCGGCGATGTGGGCAGATCATGCCGATCGCCCTCCGGCAGCCCTAAATCGCGCAGTAGTTGTTGGACGTGTCTCACGATGTTTTATCCTTCCAAAAGTGGAGTTTATGGAGCGTAATTATGGTCGCAGATGCCCGCGCCGCCAACCGAATTCGCCGGTTCGGAACATTTCGAACCGGCACAGCCAGCGCTTCTGGTTGTATGATAGTTCCCACCTGCACAGGTTCGGCATGATTCACACGACAGTTTCCCGGCGTCGACAGCCGCGCGGGTGGTCAATGCCGCTAGAACAGGACGTATGGATACGATTGATGCACTGAAATTTGGTACGCGCGGCTCCGAGCTCGCACTGTGGCAGACGCGGCATGTGCTGGCGCTGCTCCAGGCGGCTCAGCCAACGCTGCGCACGAGCTACGAGATCTTCAAGACGCACGGGGATCGCGTGTTGGATACGCCGCTGCCGCTGCTCGGCGGCAAGGGGGTCTTCACGGCGGAATTGGAAGCTGCGCTGCGCGACCGACGTATCGACTGCGCGGTCCAGAGCCTGAAGGATCTGCCGACTGAACCGCCGCCCGGCTTGGTGATTGGCGCGCTGACCCCGCGCGAAAACCCGGCGGATGTACTGATCAGCCGCCGGGGCTACACGCTGGCGACGCTGCCCCACCGCGCCGTGGTGGGGACGAGCAGCTACCGCCGCGGCGCGCAGCTGCTGCACGTGCGCCCTGACCTCAAACTAGTCGACATTCGCGGCAACGTCGATACCCGTGTGCGCAAAGCCCTCGCCGCGGACAGCGAGTATGATGCCATCGTGCTGGCCTACGCCGGACTGCATCGGTTGGGACATGAGGCGGTGATCACGCAGATTTTGGAACTTAACGTGATGCTGCCCGCGCCGGGACAGGGGGCAATTGCTGTGCAGACGCGGGACGACGCGGCGCTGGTGCACCTGTTAGCGCTGATTCAGCATGCCGAGACGGCGCTGGCAGTGACCGCCGAACGCGCCTTCCTGGCCGGGTTAGGGGGCGGGTGTTCGCTGCCCGTTGCGGCGTATGCGCGCCGTGATGGCGCTGTGTTCCACTTACGGGGGCGTGTGTCAGCGGTCGATGGCACCCAGCAAATGGATGTCGAAGCGTCCGCCTCGGTCGAGGATGAGCCCGCCGCCGCCGCGTTTGGTCGCTCGCTGGCGCAGACCGCGCTGGATCAGGGGCTGCGCGCGTTGTTGGAGCGGCGACCATGAGCGACGGGCTAAAGGGCAAACGGATTGTCAATACGCGAGCACTCGCTCAGGCACAGGCACTGGATGATCTGCTGTATGCCCACGGCGCGATTCCATTCAGCTACCCGTGTCTGCGGATTGTGCCACCGGACGATCTATCACCGCTTGATTTGGCACTCCGCAATCTCGCCGCCGGACAGTTCGACTGGCTCGTGCTGACGAGTGCGAACACGGTACAAGCCTTGCGCGAACGACTGGATGTACTTGGCTTAATACTGGCCGCGGAGTCGTGGCGCACGGCGGCGATTGGCCCTGCGACCGCCGCTGCCGCCCATGAATTGCTGGGGATCAGCGGAGTCACTGTGCCGGGTGAGTATCTCACCGAAGCCTTAGCCGATCACCTGCCGCTGGAACCGCGCGCGCGGGTGTTCCTGCCCGCCTCGGCCTTAGCTGAGCCGACGCTGGCCGGTCGGCTGACTATTCGCGGCGCGACCGTCTGCGTGGTCGAGGCCTATCAAACCGTGTGCGGCGACGGTGGCGTTGATCTGGCGGAGTCGCTGAAGCAGCGGCGCATCGATGCGCTCACTTTCACCAGTTCCTCGGCGGTCAGGTGTTTCGTCCAGCGTCTCAACGCTGGGGGCGCGAGCATCGAGTCGCCGTGCGAGCTGTGCGCCGCGCGTATTGGCCCGCGAACTGCCGCCACAGCGCGGGCGGCGGGCTTTCGGCAGGTCATTGTCCCGGACGAGCACACCCTCACGGGGCTGCTGCAGGCCCTTACCGACTATTTCAGTCCAGCCAGACAACAGGAAACACGATTCAATGGAACTTGAACACAAGTCCCCGCCGTCCGCCGGAGCAGTCCGTCCGCGGCGCTTACGGCGCACTGCCGCGCTGCGCCGCATGGTGCAGGAAACACGTTTGTCCCCGGACGACTTCATCTACCCGCTGTTCATCCGGCATGGGCATGATTTGCAGCTGCCGATCCGGTCGATGCCGGGGCAGTCGCAGTGGTCGGTGGACCGAGTGACGGAGGAAGCGCGCAGCGCCTATCGTTTGGGTATTCCCGCCGTGCTTCTGTTTGGCATCCCCGAAAGCAAAGATGCCTGCGGGAGCGACAATTACGACCCAAACGGCATCATCCCCACGGCGATCCGCGCGATCAAAGACGCGGTGCCAGAGATGATCGTCATTTCGGATATGTGCTTCTGCGAGTACACGGATCACGGCCACTGTGGCATCATCAATCAACCGGGGGAAGCGCACTATAACCCGCGCCTGCCGGAAGGTTATCTGCTTAACGACCCGACGCTGGAACTGCTGGCGCGAGCGTCTGTGGTGCACGCCGAAGCGGGCGCGGACATGATCGCGCCGTCGGGGATGCTCGACGGGATGGTGCGGGCGATCCGCACCGGATTGGATGCCCACGGCCTCGATCATGTGCTTGTGCTGAGCTACGCGGCCAAGTACGCCAGCGGCTTCTACGGACCGTTCCGCGAAGCGGCGGAAAGCCCGCCGCAGTTCGGCGACCGCAGCCAGTACCAGATGAGCCCCGCCAACCAGCGCGAAGCCCTCAAAGAGGTGGCGCTGGACGTGGCCGAAGGCGCGGACATGATCATGGTCAAGCCCGCACTGCCGTATCTGGATGTTGTGAGTGCGGTGCGTCAGGTGCACAACCTGCCCGTCGCGGCGTATCAGGTGAGCGGCGAATACGCCATGCTGCAGGCGGCTGCCGCCAACGGGTGGCTCGATCTGCGCCGCTGTGCTCTCGAAACGCTGACGGGCATCAAGCGGGCGGGCGCAGATCTCATCGTGACGTACTTCGCGAAAGAGGCCGCGCAGTGGCTCACCGAATAGATCGCTACGCCTCGTAGGTGATGCGTCCATCGCAGATTGTGAGCACGGGGCGCACTTGGGCGATAGCTTCCGGCGGCGTGGCGAATAGATCCGCCGAAAACAGGACGAGATCAGCGAGCATGCCGACTTTCACCTGTCCGCGCACCTGCTCCTGAATTTCGGCGTATGCGCCTTCGCGGGTGTACGAAATGAGCGTATCTGCCAGTGACTGCCGGTGATCGAATGCACCCGGCCCCCAAGCGCGACGGTTGAGCGCGGCGTGCATGCCGATCATCGGATCGGGTGTGACCACCGGCCAGTCGCTGCCAAAGACGAGATGCGCCCCCGCGCCGCGCACGTTCTGCCACGCGAAGCTGCGATCCCAACGTGCCGCACCGACACGGCTGGGGAACAGCTCGTGCGTCTGCGGGTAGGTGATCGGGCTGTGGTAAGGCTGCATCGAGGCGACCACGCCAAGCCGAGCGAAGCGCGGTAGGTCGTCCGGATGCACGCACTCGATGTGTTCGATGCGGTGGCGGCTGTCACGTATACCGTTCGTTTGAGCCGCGAGTTCATAGCCGTCGAGCGTGCGGCGCACCGCCGCATCGCCGATAGCGTGCACGGTGATTTGCAGCCCGCGCGCATCGCATTCCTGCGCAAGCCAGTTGAAATGATCGGCGCTGTAGAGCGCGTCGCCGGCCCAACCGGGACGATCCGCGTAATCGTCGAGCATGAGCGCCGTCCATGACTCCATCACACCATCCATGAACAGCTTGACGCGCCCCGACCGCACTTTTTCGCTCTGGAAGCGCCGCGTCATCTCGACGGCTTCCTGTAAATCCTCGACCGTCGTCGTCGGGAAGATGCTGTATGGGATGTTAACGCGCACACTCAGGTCGCCGCTGTCTTCCATCGCCGCGTAGAACAACCCCTGTTCCAGATCGCCATCCATGTTGTGCACACTGGTGATGCCGAGGCTGGCGCTCAGTTTCAAGCCTTCGAGCAGCCATCTGCGTTCGCGTACGGCGTTCAGTTTAACTTCGCCTGCCGTTCCGTTGATCAAGCCTTTGACCGTGCGTCCCCAGGCCTCAAAATGGCGCAGCACGACCGCGTAGGCGGCGGGTTCGACCAGTTCACCCGTGGCGAGACCGTCGTCGCCCATGAGAATCTCGCTGTTCGGCCCGGTGACCGCGCCGTGCAGCACCCCGGCGATTTCCAGGGCGCGGGTGTTGCCCCATGCCGTGTGATGGTCGTAGCCCATGATGAGCAGCGGACGATCCGGCAGCATGGCGTCGAGTGTGTGGCGGGTCAGGCGTTCGCCGGGGGCAGGATTTCGTAGCGGAACTGCACGCAGTTGACCGATCTTCGTCGGGGTGGGCGGCGGCATGGGCGCGCACGAGATCGCTGACATCGGCCAGCGACTGCGCGTCCCATAACTGCACATGTCCCAGCTCCATCGAGCCGAAGAACAGATGATAGTGACTGTCGACGATGCCCGGCGTCAGCGATGCCTGCCCACCGTCGATCACACGGGTGGTCGCCGTGCGCCAGTGTTCCGCTTCGGCGTTCGTGCCGACGAAAGCGATCCGGTTGCCGTGCAGACCGACCGCTTCCGCCCAAGGTCGCGTTGGGTCGGCGGTGAAGATGCGCGTGTTACGAATCAGCAGTGTATCGCTGGCCACGAATCGGGACTCCTTACGTTTTCGGTGAGCGGGTGAGTATACAGCGGAGTCGTTTGAGCTAGTAGGTTCTGACCTCACCCCCGAAAAGAGGAGAGGGGAACCAACGAGGGTATCTTGAAAGCGCAAACACCCAGAAGAGGTATTTGTAGGGAGGCAGAAGTCTTTCAGTCCTTTTTCCCCCCCCCCCCCCCCCCCCCCCCCCCGCCCGGGGCCCCGGGCCCCCCCCCCCCCCCCCCCCCCCCCCCGGGGGGGGGCGGGGGGGGGGGTGGATAGTTTCACCATTGAAGCCTCATGCCTCGTCCCTACGATGAAACGTCTTAAGGGACTGGTACTTACCCCTTAAATCCGCTGAGGGTGAAGCCGCGGACGACCCAGCGCTGCAGGAACAGGTAGACGACGAGAATCGGCATGACGATCAGGATCGACGCGGCCATCTGCAACCCGAGGTCGCTGGTGTGGCGGTCGTTGTACCACGTCAGGATGATAGGCAGCGTGCGCACGTCGACATCCTGCAAGACGATCAGCGGCCAGAGGTAGGCGTTCCAGTTGGAGATGAACACGAGAATGCCGAACGTCGCCAGCGCGGGCAGCACCTGCGGGATGACGATGCGCGCATAGATCGTCCATTCGGATGCGCCATCGACCCGCGCCGCATCGAGGAGTTCGTCGGGGATGCTCTGCATGAACTGGCGCATGAGGAAGATGCCGAAGGCGTTGAACCAGCTCAGAGCGACCAGACCGAGCAGGTTATTGGTCAGGTTGAATTGGAGCAGAATCAGGTACGACGGGATCATCGTGAGCTGAAACGGGATCATCAGCGTGGCGAGGATGTAGGCGAACAGCACGCGCTTGAAGCGAAATTCGAACTTGGCGAACACGTAGCCGAACAGCGAGCTGGTGAACGTGTGGATTACCACGTTGCTGAGCGCGACGAACAGGCTGTTCGCGTAAAACCGCGCCAGCGGCAGCGACGGGTCGCTAAAGATCGTCTGGTAGTTGCTGAACGTGAACTCACGCGGCAAAAACGTACGCTGTGCCGGGTCGATGATCTCGGCGTGCGTCTTGAACGAGGCGAGAATCGTCCAGACGAACGGCGTCACTGTGAGGATGCAGCCAATGATCAGCACGGCGTAGATCAGCGTGCGCCCGCCGAAGCGGTTGATCGCCTGCGACACTCGACTGGGCGGTTGAACCTCGGAGGTAAAGAGCGCAGGCATCGGCTAGTACTCCCAGTTTGAACGCAGCACGCGGGTCTGCACGACGGTCAGCAGCGCGACGATCACGAACATGGCGACCGACATGGCCGCCGCCCAGCCCATCTTTTCGAAGCGGAACGCGCTCTCGTAGATGTCCAGGACGAGCACGCGCGTCTGTCCGATGCGCCCCGGCCCGCCCTGCGTCATCACCTGAATGAGATCGAAGACCTGAAACGACGAGATGACCGTCAGCACGGAGGTGACGAGAATCGTCGGGCGCAGCAGCGGCAGCGTGATCGACCAGAAGACCTGCAGCGGCGACGCGCCATCGACGCGCGCGGCTTCTTTCAGCGTGTCGGGAATGCTTTGCAGTGCGGCGATGAAGATCACGAGGTTGTAGCCGAAGTCCTGCCACAGGTAGGCGATCACTACGGCGAACAGCGCCGCTGGAACCCCCAGCACATTGGCGCGCGGGTCTTGCAGCCAGCCGATGGGCGTCACGCCGAAATTCGACAACACGTCATTGAGCAGGCCGTATTGCTGGTTGTAGATGTAGCCCCACATCACGGCCACACCGACCGACGAGGTCACGACGGGGAGGAAGTAGATCGTGCGGAAAATCGTCTTGAAGACGCGATGCACCGACTCGATCATGGTGGCGAGCGGGATGGTGATGAACAGGTTGAGCGGCACGACCAGCAGCGTGAACGCCAGCGTGTTCTGCAGGCTGTTCTGGAAGATCAAGCCGTCGCGACCTTCGCCCGTGATCATCGTCTGGAAGTACTGAAACCCAACAAACGGATTCTCACCGCCCAAGCCGAGGATCGGTCCGCCGACGCGGCGCGGGCTGTAGTCGAAAAAGGCGAGCAAAATCGCCCACGCCAAGGGCAGTACGCTCAACAGCAGCAGGTAGAAGGTCAGCGGCGTGATCGTCCCGGCGACGAAGCCATAATGCCGCAGCATGGTTTGCTGCGCGGGTTTGATTGAGAGCCAGAAGGGGACGAGCAGCACCAGCCCGCCCAACATGCTAATCCACGTGGCGGCGTCCGGCAGCAGGGGCACGAGCAGCGCCAGCAGCAGTCGCCCGAAGATCTGCCCGGAGGCGGTGCCGAGCACCAGCCCGAGCAGCGCGCCGCGCCACGGCGAGCGGTGCCGGTGGTCGAAGATCAGTGGGGTGATGGCACTGCCGAGTACCGCCCAGATCACTAACCAATACAGCGTAAATGCTTGGAGATCGATCGAATCCATGTGCGCGTCTTCCGAGGTCTGCGGATGAAATGGTGAGCGCCGCGTCAATTCGGCGCAGCGCTCACGGACATGGACGGCCTACTGGAAGGTCGCGTTGGCGTCTTCCTCGATGAGGATCAGCGCCTCGTCGACGGACATGACGCCTTGCAGCGTATCCAGAATATACGGATAGATGATGTCGTAGAAGACGAGATCGCGGTCAGGCATGTCGCCAATATAGCGACCCGAGGCCAGCAGCGGGAAGACCGAGTCGAGCCACGGCGCTTCGGCCAGAATGGCGCCGCGCGTGGTTTCATCTTCGACCAGCGACCGCAGCGCGGGGATGGTGTGCGAGTGCAGGTTCCAGCCGAGCGCGTTGTCGGCGTTGGCGGTCGCAAAGGCGACGAAATCCCACGCAGTTTCCGCGGCGGGGCTGTTCGCGGAGACCGCCAGACCCCAACCGGAGTCGGCGGCGAACGCCGGGTCGCCGTTGAAGCTGGGCAGTGCGACATAGCCGAATTCGCCGAAATCTGGGAAGTCTTCGCGCAGGTACACGGCCCACGGGCCGATCAGCGTGATGGCTGCCTGAGTGGTGAAGAAGGCGTTGCCGCCCCAGTTGGCCGTATCGTTGAACAGCACCGGGTCGACAATCCCTTCTTCGACCATGCGCACCATCTGGTTGAGCGTGGCGCGCGCGGCGTCGGTGTCAAACGTGAAGGCGCTGCGATCTTCATTCCAGTAGTCGCCGCCATTCTGCAGAATCCCCGCAAGGAAGCTGAAGGTGATCGCGTCGGCGTTGGTGAAGTGATACCCGGCCACGCTCATCAGACCATTGTCGCCGGTTTGCGCCAAGGCCTTGGCATCGCTGATAAAAGCTTCCCAGTCTGTCCACGCGGGTGGGTAGGTCAGACCAGCGGCTTCGAACAGCGCCGGGTTGACCAGCACCGCGCCGTATTCCATGTTGAATTCCTGCGGCAGCCCGTACACATTGTCGGCGCAGGTGTAGCCGTCCAATGCAGCATCATAGAAGACGCTGGTATCGACCAGACCGGCGGGCATCGGGGCGAGGCGGTCGGAATAGCTGCACACCCACGAGCCGAAGAGTTCGAGGATATCGGCCTCATTGCCAGCGGGCAGGGCAGTTTGCAGCGTCTGGATGTAGAGCTCGTATTCGAAGGTTTCCAGCTCAATGCTGACGTTGGGGTGGGCCGCTTCATAGGCGTCGATGATGGTTTGCAGGCCCTCGTTGAAGGCGCTTTCCTGGTGCGCCCACAACCGCAGCGTGACGGTGTCCTGCGCGGAGACGGCGCTCACCGCAATGAGCAGCAAGATCATGACCAACAATAGTTTCTTCATGACTGCAATCCTTTCACAACAAGACTAATGGCAACAAACCAGACGATGACCTCGTGCGGCCTCAACCAAGAGCGGAGAGCTGCACGACTTGATCCAGATTACGCGGACGATCCGGGTCGAGACCCTTCAGCGTGGCACGGTGATAGGCGAGGCTTTGCAGAATCGGGAGCGCGAAGACCAGCGAACTCGCCTCCGGCAGGCGGTAGTCAGACTCGGCCTGCGTGCCGATAGTGAACGTCGTCGCGCCCAATGCTTTCATCTCGTCCAGCACGGCGCGTTCGGCGCTGGCGGCATTTTCGCTCAGCAGGCCGACGACGACCGTTTCCGCGTCCACCATCGACTTCGGCCCGTGCCGGAATTCCAGTGTATGGAAGGCTTCGGCGTGGGTGAGCGACATTTCTTTCATTTTGAGCATGGCTTCGCAGGCGAGGCCGTAGCGCGCACCGCTGCCGAGGTAGAAGTACCGCTGGAAGCGCTTGGGATCGGCGAAGGGGTGAGCGATGAGCAGCGCGTTTTCGACCCACGCCTGACCCGCTCCGGTGAGCAGGCTGGCGCGGAGCGCGCCCTCACCGAGCAGAACAGCCAACTGCTCCGCCATGACGAGCATCGCCGAGAACGAACGGGTCTGCGCGACGCTTTCTTCTTGCCCCTGCTCGGCGAACAGGTTGAGCGCCGCAGGTTGATTGAGCGGACGGTCGCCATAGCACGAGATGACGACTACCTCACCGCGCTGCTGATCGACGAACTGCTGCGCCGCTTGGATGGTCTCACTGGTCAGCGCCGAGCGGGAGATGGCGACGAGCAGCGTGCGCCCGCGGCGCAGGTAGATGCTTTCCGGGTTAAACAGGAGTTCGGCAGCGGGCACAGCGCGCGCCGCGACGCCCGTGTGCGTTTGCAGCAGGTTGGCCGCGATCATCGATAGGTAATGGGTCGAACCGCAGCCCGTCACGACGATGGAGTCATACGCCCCGGCCTGCCACAACCGCTGCACGTCCGCTTGCTTGGCGCTGACAGCGTGCAGCGCGTCCTGCCAGGCGGCAACTTGCGTGAGGATCTCTTGGTAGGTGGCCGATGCTTGCATATGACATTCCTTGCGTGTTTATGCTCGTTTGTGTGCAGTATACTGAGGTTTTGATTGACGTGCAAGCACTTGGTGACTAAAATGAGCATAACTGTGCGTTGAAAACTGCAAAGGTTGGCTCACGATGACGAAAGTCACGTTTATTGGCGCGGGCAGCGCCGTTTTCGCCTTTGAAATCATCACCGATTTGCTCCTGACTCCGGCGCTGGAGGAGGGCGTGTTCGGATTGGTCGATATTGACGCGGAACGCCTCGAACTGGCGCACCGCATCGCCGAAAAAGTCATCGCCCTGACCGGGCGCAAGTGGCGGGTGGAAGCTTCGACTGACCGGACCAAGATCCTCCCCGGCACGAACTACCTCCTCAATACGATCGAGGTGGCGGGTTTGCCGAATGTGCGCCACGACTTTGACATCCCGATGAAGTATGGCGTGAATCAGTGTATCGGCGACACGATTGGGCCGGGCGGCATCTTCAAGGCGCTGCGCACGCTCCCCGCGTGGATTGACATTCTGCACGATACCGAACGTCTCGCGCCGGACGCACTGGTCATGAACTACACCAACCCCATGTCGCTCACCTGTTTGACTGGAGTGCGTGCATCGACGCTGCCAATTGTCGGGCTGTGCCACTCTATCCCCAACACGGCGGAACAGTTGGCGGGCTACCTCGGCGTGCCGTTCAATGAACTCAAGTTCCGCGCAGCGGGCGTCAATCATCTGTCGTGGATTGTCGAACTGACGCGGAATGGCGAAGACATGTACCCGCTCTTGCGCGAAAAGATGCAGGATCCGGCCATCTACGAGCAGGATCCCGTCCGCTTTGAGATGATGCTGCACCTGGGCGCGTTCGTGACCGAAAGCAGCGGCCACACCTCCGAATACACGCCGTATTTCCGCAAGCGTCCCGATCTGATCGCGAAGTACATGCGTGCGGAGTACCTCGGCGAGACGGGCTTCTATGCGGCGAACTGGCCGACGTGGCGCAAAGAATCGGACGAGTGGATCACGCGGATGCTGGCAGGTCAGGAGGAAGTGCCGCTCGAACGTGGGCCGGAATACGCCTCGTATATTGTCGAAGCGATGGAGACGGATGTTCCGGCGGCGATCTACGCGAATGTGCCGAATACCGGCTTGGTCACCAATTTGCCACAGGATGGCATTGTGGAAGTGCGCTGTCTGGTCAACCGCGATGGCGTCCAGCCCACGCACTTCGGGAAACTGCCCACGCAGTTGGCCGCGCTCGATGCCATGCACATGGCCGTGCATGATCTGGTCGCGACCTCGATGCTGGAAGGCGACCGCGACGCGGCCTGTCACGCGCTCATGCTCGACCCGCTGACCGCGGCGGTGTGCTCGCCCGCGGAAATCCGTCAGATGTTTGAGGAAATGGCGCAGGCGGAAGCGCCGTACTTGCCCGACTGGATGCGCGTTTAATGTGGCGCGGTGTGAAAAGACTCCTTGCGGTTGGTGTGTCGCTGATGCTGAGCACGGCGGCGCTGGCGCAAGCTGTGACGCCAGAAGTGCCGATCATCTGGCAGCCGGAGCCGGGAGTCACCTGGCAGTGGCAACTGACCGGGGAGATCGACACGTCCTATGACGTCGCGATGTACGACATCGATTTGTTCGACGCGCCGCAGACTACGATTGACGAACTGCACGCCGCCGGACGCATCGTGATCTGCTATTTCAGCGCGGGGAGTCATGAAGATTGGCGTCCCGACAGCGGCGATTTTCCCGAGGCGGTGCTGGGCGCACCGCTCGACGACTGGCCGGGCGAACGCTGGCTCGATATCCGCCAGTTGGCCGCCCTGCAGCCGATCATGGCGGCGCGGCTGGACTTAGCAGTTGCTAAGGGCTGCGACGGCGTCGAACCGGATAACGTCGATGGCTATACGCAGGCGAGCGGCTTTCGCAGCACCTACGCCGATCAATTGGCGTACAACCTGTGGCTGGCGGAGGCGGCACATGAGCGCGGCTTGTCGATTGGGCTGAAGAATGACCTCAACCAGATTGCCGATCTGGTCGACGCGTTCGATTGGGCGCTCAACGAACAGTGCTTCCAATACGAGGAATGCGAACTGCTGCTGCCCTTCATCGACGCTGGGAAAGCTGTGTTCGGCGTGGAATACCGTGAGGAAGGGCTGGATCCGGCGGACTACTGCCCGGTGGCGCTGCGTTATGGCTTTTCGTGGCTGACCAAGACCTATGATCTCGGCGCGGAGCCCCCGCAAGCCTGTGAGAGTGACTAGCGTATGAAATTTGGTTTGCAGATCCCCAATTTAGGGCCATTCGCTGATGTGCATAGGCTGATCAAGCTGGCGCAGGAGGCGGAGGCCGCCGGTTGGGATGGCTTTTTCCTGTGGGATCACGTGGCTATTCCTGACCGGATGGCGGATGCGACGACGGTCATGGCGGCATTGGCGGCGGTGACCACGCGCCTGCGCTTAGGCGTGCTTGTGACCGCGCCCTCCCGCCGCCGCCCGTGGAAGCTGGCGCGTGAATGGACGACGCTCGATCACTTGTCGAACGGGCGCGCGGTGCTCGGCGTTGGCCTCGGTGCATCAGATTATGACTTTGAACGCTGTGGCGAGGAAGCCGAACCGAAAGTCCGCGCCGCGCGTATGGATGAGGCGCTCACCATCATCGATGCGCTGTGGAGCGGGCGGGAAGTGACGTATCATGGCCAGCACTTTCAGGTGGATGGCTTACGCTTTCAGCCGACACCCATTCAGCAGCCGCGCATTCCGATCTGGGTGGCGGGCTTTTACCCGAATCCCGCGCCACTGCGCCGCGCCGCCCGTTGGGATGGCATGTTTGCGATTCGCCCGAACGATCCCATTCAGCCCGACGACTGGCGGCAGATTCTGACGACAATTGCCGAGCTGCGGTCGGACATGGCACACTATGACGCGATCCACAGCGATATTACGCAGGGGGAAGCTGACCGTGAGCGGGTGACAGCCTATGCCCGCGCTGGCGTCACATGGTGGCTGGAAGACATCAGCCCGGTGCGCGTGGGCTGGCCGCTAGGCGCAGACTGGCCGGAACCGTGGGACGTGGACGCGATCACCGCCCGCATTGCCCGCGGGCCAATTACAGGGGTGGAATGATGCAAAACACCGATTTGATGACACTGGAACGGCAGGAGCGGATCGTTGAACTGGTCAACGCTCGTGGCAGCCTGACCGTCCCCGATTTGAGCGAGACGTTCGCCGTCAGCGAGGCGACCATTCGCCGCGATCTGATCGCGCTGGCGGAACGCCGCCTGATTCAGCGCGTGCATGGCGGGGCGATGCGTCTCAGCAAGGTCGCAACCAGCGAGTCGCCGATTATCCAGCGGCAGACGGAGCAGGTGGAGGCGAAAGCGCGCATCGGCAAGGCAACCGCCGAACTGGTGCACAATGGCGAAACGCTGCTGCTGCTCGGCGGCAGCACGGGCTTAGCGGTTGCGCGCGAACTGGCGCAGCATCAGGATTTGACGATTGTGACGGATTCGCTGCTGGTGGCGAACGAACTCTTGGGGCAGCGCAACCACCGCATGATCCTGATTGGCGGCAGCATCGATCCCGACGAACAGGCCGTGCGCGGCACGCTCTCCCGGCTCATCTTGCAGCAAATCCACGTTGACAAGGTGATCATCGGCGCAAAAGCGATTTCCGTCAGCCGCGGGATCAGCGCGGAGACGCCGGAAGAGGCTGAACTCTTCCGCGGGTGCATGGCGTGCGCGGATCAAATCATCGTCGTGAGCGACAGCAGCAAGTTCCACAAATCTGCGCTGGCCAAAGTGATCGGCTTGCAGGACGTGCACATCCTCGTGACCGATGACGGGCTGGAGCCTGAGCAGCAGGCGAGTCTGCACGACCTCGGCATCCACCTGATCATCGTCTGAGGAATTGAAGTGCCCCGAATTCAGGGAGGGGGCGCCAGCAGACTCGTCATTTCCGCCGCTTCGCCGTTGGTGAATGGGTGTAACCCCTACGCAGCCTCGCTATCCCCGTGTAAAATGAACGTGTAATCATGGATTTCACAATGAGAGGCCGTGTGTGCAGGCGACCGTGATCGAGGCGCTCAGCCGAGTAGTCTATTTCAGCGCGTTTGACGAGCCGCGGCGGGCGCAGCTCGCCGAGCGGATGATCCGCCAGCACTACCTCCCCGGCGAAACGCTGTTCCTCGAAGGCGATCCCACGCTGGGCATGTGGATCATCGAGCATGGGCGTATCAAGATCTTCAAACTCAACCCCAACGGCGAAGAACATGTGCTGCGCTTGCTCGGCGACGGCGATACGTTCAACGAGATCGGCGCGCTGGATGGCGGCGCGAATCCCGCCAACGCCGGGGCGCTCAGCGAAACAACGATGTGGGTACTGCCCTCCGCCGTGCTGCAAAACCTGATCGCCACCGATGGCGCGTTTGCGCTCAAAGTGGTGCAGGTGTTGAGCGGCAAGGTGCGCGGTCTGGTCAATCAGATCGAGAACCTCACGTTGTATTCAGTGATGACGCGCCTTGCGCGGTTTCTCCTTCAGCAGGCCGCCGACCCGTCGCTGAGCGGCCCCGGCGTCACCCGCGCGACCATCGCCGCGCATCTGGCGACAACCCCACAGACGGTCAGCACCACGCTCCGCGATCTGGAAGCGGCGGGCGCAATCCGCTTCGACCGCCACATGATCGTGATCACCGACGAGCGCATCCTCCGTTCCATCGCCATGCTGTAAGCCGCGTTTTTCTCATCTTGACTTCAGCTAGCTGAATTACAGCGATCCACGTCAGCTTTATTCTGAGTACATCTTGGTTTAAAGCATGGGGAGCTTGTCATGCAGCAAATTGATGTGCGCACGATTGCGCCGCGCCAGCGTCATCCACTCATTTTCTCGACCTTTGATAGTTTGGCGGTGGGCGAGTCGTTCGAACTGGTCAACGATCACGCGCCCACGCCGCTGTACTACCAGTTTCTCCACGAACGTGCCGATCAGTTTGATTGGGCGTATCTCGAAGAAGGCCCGGAGACGTGGCGCGTGCAGATCACCCGTACAGCGGGTGCCACGAGCGCGTAATCCCCATGACTATTGACATGTGGATGCCCCAAATTGACGCGCGGTTGTGCAATGGCTGTGGTGCGTGCATCACGGCTTGCCCGACCAAGGCGTTGGGGTGGCTGGACCAAAAAGCCGCGTTAATCAACCCGGATAAGTGCATCTACTGTGCGACCTGTGAGTCGCTGTGCCCGACCAACGCGATCGAACTGCCGTATCTCGTTGTCAACGCGACGCAAATTACCTCTCAAGGAGACCATGATGAATAGACCGATTCAGCCGACCTTTGGCGCGCTGATTTTGATTGTGTGTGCTGTGCTGTGCGTGTCGATTCTGCCAGTGAGCATTCAGATTGTGCCGCGCTCGGTTGAAGCGCAGACCACCCCCGCGGCGAGTTCCGCGCAGACCGAAGACCTGCACACGGTCAGTGAGACCACTCAGGTGGTCGAATACACCCTGCGCACGGTCATCGGGCAGAACCCGCCGATGGCGTTCCAGGGCGTAGGCGGCAGCATCGACGGGCAGATCAACCCGACGCTGACCGCGAACGTCGGCGATACCGTGCGGCTCACCGTCATCAACGGCGATCCTGTGCTGCACGACTGGACGCTCGAAATCCTGAATGTGACCACCGGTCAACTGCTGGAAGACGAGCAGTCGGTCACGCTCGAATTCACGCCGACCGAACCGGGTGAATTCACGTACCTCTGCAGCGTACCCGGTCATCGCGATATCGGTATGCATGGTATTTTGCAGGTGACTGGGACCGCCGCCGCGAGCGAACAAGCTGCTGAGGCCGTTCCGGCACTCGCGCAAGCCGAGCCGACCGTCCAGCCTGCCGCCGCCGATGCGGTGTCGATTGTGCGTGACCCGGCAGATGTGCCGCCTCCGGTCGGCGACCGTGACCCGATGACCCTGCGCGTCGATTTGACCACGCAGGAAGTGACGGGCGTCCTCGCCGACGGTACGACCTTCAACTACTTCACGTTTGACGGCAAGATCCCCGGGCCGATGCTGCGCGTGCGCGTTGGCGATACGGTCGATTTCCACCTGGGCAACGCGACGGACAGTCTGTTCCCGCACTCCATCGATTTGCATGCGGTGACGGGTCCCGGTGGCGGCGCGGTCTACACGCAGACGCTGCCCGGCGGCGAAACCTCGTTCACATTCGAGGCGCTGAACGTCGGCATCTATGTCTATCACTGCGCGACGGCGAGCATTCCGCACCACATCAGCTCCGGCATGTACGGCCTCATTCTGGTCGAGCCGCCCGGCGGTCTGCCCCCCGTGGATCGCGAATTCTATGTGATGCAGGGCGACATCTACACCGATCAGCCGTTCGGCACCGCCGGGCACCTGAACTTCGATATGAACGCCATGAGCCACGAAGACGCGACGTATCTGGTCTTCAATGGCGCGGTCGGTGGGCTGACGAGCGATGAGCATGCGCTCCGCGCCAATGTCGGCGAGACGGTGCGCATTTACTTCGGCGTGGGCGGCCCCAACTATACGTCCTCCTTCCATGTGATCGGCGAGATTTTCGACCGCGTCTACACGGAAGGTTCGCTCACCAGCCCGCCTGCTCTCGATGTGCAGACGACGATGGTGCCTTCCGGTGGGGCAGCGGTGGTCGAATTCACGGTTGATGTGCCGGGACGTTACATCCTCGTGGATCACTCGCTGAGCCGCTTGGAACGCGGTTTGGCCGGGTATCTGTATGTCGAAGGTGACGAGCAGCCCGCCATCTATCACGGTGAAGGCGCGGCGAACATGGCCGGGCACTAGAAGTCACAGGGGGTGAAAACCCCTCGCCGCAGCAGAAGCGAAGAGACGTAGGCGCAGGGGAGGGCTTGCCCCTCCGTCGGGAAGTTGGTTGGGACGAGGCTTCCCTACGAATACAAATTTCTGGTTTGGACGCGATTTGTGGCTCCGCAAATCCCGAAACCGATCTGCAACCCGGAGGTGTCGCATTATCCCGAATCACCCCGCACCCCTGCCTTGCTGCCCGATTCTGTATCCGCTTAGTCAAAGGAAACGTTTGTGCCGCAGCTTGTGCGCTGGACGATCAAAACCGCGCTGATTCATTTTGTGGTGGCGCTTGCATTGGCGACGCTCACCGCGTTGCAGCCTGTGCTGGGACTCGATCCGCGGCTGCAAGCGCTGCGCCCCGTGTACCTGCACTATCTCATGGTCGGTTGGGTAACCCAGTTGATCATGGGCATCGCCTATTGGATGTTCCCTAAGTTCAGCAAGGAACGTCCGCGCCGCAGCGAGACGGTCGCGTGGGGCGTATATACCGCGCTCAACGCGGGTCTGATTCTGCGCGGCTTCGGCGAACCGCTGGTCGCGTGGCAGCCGGAACGCGGGCTCGGATGGCTGCTAGCGCTGTCGGCGGTGTGTCAGTTGGTGGCGGCGTGGGGGTTCATCTTCAACACGTGGAGCCGGGTGAAGGAGCGCTGACATGCCGCGATTGAGCGTGTGGATGATCCGCGCGGCGCTGCTCGACTTCGGCGTTGGTGTGACTTTGGGCGCGCTCCTGCTGTGGAACAAGGGCTTGCCGTTCGCGGGTGCGATCTGGCGGCTGCTGCCGATGCATCTCGAACTCGTGCTGTTCGGGTGGATTTTGCAGTTGGCGCTCGGCGTCGCCTTCTGGATTTTGCCCCGTTTCACCGGAGCGGCGCGGTTTGGCAGCGTGCGCTGGGCGTGGATCGGCTTTGGCTTGCTGCAAGCGGGGATTGTGGCCGTCGCGCTCGGATCACTGGGCAGTGACACGTTGATCGCGCTTGGTCGCCTGTTTGAAGTCGGCGGCTCGGCGGCGTTTGCCGCATTGTTGTATCCGCGCATTAAGCCCTTTGGCAGCGCTTAATTGGTAGTCATCAAGGAGACTTGCACATGTCGTTGACATACCGTTGGTTTGAGAACTTAACAGCCGTGGTCGGTGAGATTGCGCCAGACAGCATCACCAGCCGCACGATCTATCAGGATGAGGCGATCAAAGTGATCGTGTTTGGCTTCGCCGCCGGACAATGCCTCTCCGAGCACACGGCGTCCATGCCCGCGACCATTCAGATTTTGTCGGGCGAGGGCACGGTGAGCATGGGCGGGCAAGAGCATCCGGTCAAGGCGGGCGCGTGGTTTCACATGGATGCGCAGCTCCCGCACAGCGTCAACGCGGCGACCCCGCTGACCATGCTGCTGATTATGGTCAAAGCGCAGCGGCAGGCGAGCACCTGATGACGGCGGTTCTTTTTCGGATGCGCCCGCTGATCACCCGGCTGCTGATGCTCACGCTGGGCGGGGGCGTGCTGCTCGGTTTATGGGCGGCGCTCCAGCGCTTAGGCTGGTCGGTGCCGACGATCAGCGCGCCGCTCGTCGGCATTCACGGTTCGCTGATGATCGCCGTGCTGGGGGCGCTCGTCGCGCTCGAACGGGCGACGGCGCTCACCGCCTTGGATCGGCGGCACGGTTGGGCGTATCTCGCGCCTGCGGCTACGGCGTTCGGCGCAGTCATGCTGATCATCACCGGGGCGACTCCGTTCGCGCTCGGCCTGGTCACGCTGGGCAGCGGTGGCATGGCGCTGATTTTCGTCGTGATCCTGCGGCGGCATCTGGCGCTCTACACGCTGACGATGGCCTTAGCGGCGGCCTGCTGGTTGGTCGGCAACGGGCTGTGGTTCAGCGGACAGCCTGTGTATGCAGTCGTGCATCTGTGGATCGGCTTTCTCGTGCTGACCATCGTCGGCGAACGGCTGGAACTCTCGCGGGTGCGCCGCCTCACGCGCCGCAGTCAGCAGTTGTTCGCCGGGGCGGTGCTGCTGTTCCTGATCGGTCTGGTGATCAGTGTCTTCACACTGGATTTGGGCGCGCGGGTGACCGGACTCGGCGAAGTGGTGTTGGCGCTGTGGCTGCTGCGCTATGACATCGCCCGGCGGACGGTGCGCGGCACAGGCGTGACGCGCTACATCGCCGCGTGCCTGCTCATCGGTTACGGTTGGCTCGCCGTTGGCGGGGTGCTGGGCATGGCCTTTGGCGCGACCTATGCCGGTTTCAACTATGACGCTTTCCTGCACGCCATCCTGCTGGGCTTTGTCATGTCGATGGTGTTCGGGCATGCGCCGATCATCATCCCGGCGTTGACGGGCAAGACGGTTCCGTTTATGCGCGGGTTCTATCTGCCCTTGGCGACGCTGCATGCCCTGCTGCTGGTGCGCGTCCTCAGCGATCTGGCCGCATGGACGCCCGGACGCATGGTCGGAGGGTTGTTCAATGTGATCGCCGTGCTGCTGTTTCTTGGCGCATTGTTGTTCGCGGCCCTGGGTCAGCAACTGATGGAGCGGCTGCGTCCGCATACGGCCTCGGCGTAAAGCGGCTACTGCTTCCAGAAGCCGAGGTGGACGGCGAGCGCTTCCTCTTCGAGCACCGGGCCGATCACCGCCACGGGCCGTCCGCCGGAATTGAGCACACGTTCGGCGGTCAGGGAGAGGGTTTTCTCCGTCGTGCCGTCGACCAACTGCGTGAGCCTAGCTGCCGAGAGGCCGAAGATCACGCGTGAGATGCCTGACCAGTAGATCGCGCCCGCGCACATGGCGCACGGTTCGGTGCTGGTATAGAGCGTCGCGGCGGCGAGTACATCGGGCGCGAGCTGGCGCGATCCGGCGCGGATCAGGTTGGTTTCGGCATGCCCGGTGAGATCGCGCTCGGTGATGACCGTATTCTCCGCTTCGACCAGGATGTTTCCGTCCGCATCGGCGAGCAGTGCCCCGAAAGGGTGGTTGCCATGCTCGCGAGCGGTCGCCGCCAGCGCAATCGCCCGCCGCAGCAGAGCGCGATCTGTCTCACTGATTGACATGTGTTTCTCCAATTCGACCTGCATGAACGCGCGTCATTCTACCGCAGATTCGCGGGTCGCTGACGCAAACAGGCGCGGCGATCATCCCTGATCGCCGCGCCTGCTAACCGGATTTACGCGGATCTACGTTGAAGATTCCGGCGTGGCCTCCGGAGTCACCGGGGTCGTGCTGGGGTCGCCCGCGGGCGGGGTCATCCCATCGCCGCCATGCCGACCACCACGACCACCGCGTCCCATGTTGCCGCCATCCATACCCGGCATGCCCTGACCATCATCCATGCCGCGACCGAAACCGTGTCCGGCAAGGGCATCACCCGTGAGCGTGACTTCCGCGTCCGCCCGCGTCACCACGACGCTGAAGGTCGGGCTGCCTGCCGCGGCCAGTTCGTCGCGCAGCACCGACAGATCGAGATTCGCGATGGCCTGCCCGTTGATGCTCACGATCACATCGCCGACTTCGAGACCCAGCACATTGCCGTCGTCGTCAATGGCGCTGACGGTGTAACCCGCGTCGCTGACTTCAATGTCCGCATCGAGCAGCCGTTCCGCCGCGGCTTCGGGATCAGCGGCGTAGCCCATGCCGCCACGCTGTCCGCCCATGTTCGCGTCACCGCGCCCAGATGATTCGCCGAGCGTCACTTCCACCGACTGCGCCGAGCCATCGCGTTCAATGTCCACGCTGACGACATCGCCGGGGGCGGCTGCCCGCACAAGGTCGCGCAGTTCGCTGGCCGTGGTCACGGCCGTGCCATTGAACGCCGTGATGATATCACCTTCGAGCAGCCCGGCCGCTTCCGCCGCCGAACCGCTGCGCACGCTGGCGACGACGATCTGTCCGCTGCTGTCGTCCGCGATGACGCCCAGCGAAGCGCGCGTGGTTACAGTCACAGCCTGCGTGACGGTCGTGTCGGGGGTTTCAGTCGCTTCCTGCGCGAAGAGCGCGC
Organism: Candidatus Flexifilum breve; assembly: GCF_016713355.1. Lineage (NCBI taxonomy): Bacteria > Bacillati > Chloroflexota > Anaerolineae > Aggregatilineales > Candidatus Flexifilaceae > Candidatus Flexifilum > Candidatus Flexifilum breve. The sequence goes on along the minus strand of NZ_JADJPI010000035.1, from coordinate 1,403,285 downwards.
CGGCGGTGACCGTCGAGAGCGCGATGCTCGCGCCGAGTAGAATACTGGTTAACTTCTTCATCGTTTTCATCTCCTTCAATCGTGTCCGTTACAACTACACTCTTAGACTAATCTGTCTTGCCGATCTCATGGTTATCCCTGACTCAAATATCCTTAAATCGACCTTAAGTCGCTCGTAAGCGGTTATTTTTGGGCGTGGGCGGCTTCAGTGGTATGCTGATGAGAGCACGCGCTCGGCTGAATGGGGCGCGTGTTGGCTGGAACACCGCTGTGCTGCCTGCACTGCTGATCACCCCAACCGACCGCTGTTCGCGTGCTGCCCTAGCACGGCGGTTGGCTTCAGTTCTGGCCCGCGCCGATTTTCCTCAGTGGCAGCCAAAGCGAGACCCGCATGATTATTCAAGTCCGTCAATTGTCGAAATCGTTCGACTACTACACCAAAGAGCTCGGCCTCAAAAACTCGATTCGCAACCTGTTTGCCCGCAAAAAGCTGACCAAAGCCGCCGTGAGCGACATCTCGTTTGAGATCGACGCGGGCGAAATGGTCGGCTTTTTAGGGCCAAACGGCGCGGGCAAGACGACCACGCTCAAGATGCTGTCCGGCATTCTGCACCCGACGAGCGGCACGGCCTCCGTGCTCGGCTACACGCCGTGGGAGCGCAAAAAAGCCTTCAAGATGCAGTTCGCCATCGTCATGGGGCAGAAGAATCAACTGTGGTGGGACTTGCCCGCCAATGAGTCACTGTACCTGAACAAGTGCATCTACGAGATTGATGATAAGACCTACGCGGCGACGCTCGGTGAGCTCACTGAACTGCTCGACGTGCGCGACCTGCTCAACGTGCAGGTGCGCCGCCTGTCGCTGGGCGAACGGATGAAAATGGAGCTGATCGCCGCGCTCATCCACAAGCCGCGCCTGATCTTCCTCGACGAGCCGACCATCGGCCTCGACATCGTGTCGCAGAAGAAGTTCCGCGAGTTCTTCAAGTACTACAACCAGCAGGAGCGCGCCACCATCATCCTGACCAGTCACTACATGGAAGATGTGAAAGACCTGTGCAAGCGCACCATCGTCATCAACGAGGGGCAGATTGTCTATGATGGCGACCTCGCGCAGGTCAACGACGTGTTTGCGCAGTCCAAGCTAATCAAGGTGCAGCTCTCCGCGCCTGTCAGCCCGGAAACGCTGGCGGCGTTCGGTGTGGTGCGCGAACACACTGATCTCACGGCGACGCTGCAGGTGCCGCGCGCCGCGCTCAAAGAATCGTCGAAGATCATCCTCGATCAACTGCCGGTGACCGACTTCACCATCGAAGACATCCCGGTCGAAGAGGGCATCGCTGAACTGTATCAGCGGCGGGCAGGGCAGCATGTTCCAGCGTAATGCCCTGCGCAAATACGTTGTCACCTTTGAGTTGGGCTTCGAGACGGCGCTCGAATATCGCCTCAACTTCGCCATCTCGCTGATCAGCGCGGCGTACCCCATCCTGATCCAAACGTTCCTGTGGACAGCCATTTATCAGGCGTCATCCGAACAGGTGTTGTTCGGCTATACCTATCAGCAAATCATCGCCTACACGCTGCTGGCAGGGTTGGTCGCGCGCATCGTGCGCACCGGCTTCGAATACGAGATCATGCAGGATGTGAAGACGGGGAAATTCAGCAAGTTCCTCGTGCAGCCGCTCGGCTATTTCGCGTATCGCATGGCGGACTTTCTCGGCCAGAAGGTGCCGAACCTCGTCATGATTTTCGCCATCATGATCCTTATGCTGATCGGGCTGAACGCCGTCTGGGGCATCTCGGTCGAATTTGGACGCATTCTGCTGTTTCTGGTCACGCTGGCGCTGGCTGTCGCGCTCAACTTCGTGATCTTCTACTGTGTGAGCGCGATTGCCTTCTGGATCGTCGAAATCGGCTTTCTGTTCGAAGGCGTGCGCATCGTGATCATCCTGTTGAGCGGTGGCATCTTCCCGTTGGAAGTGTTCGGGGAGACGTTCGTGCGCATCACCGATCTGCTGCCGTTCAAGTACACGGTCAGCTACCCGATCAATGTGCTCAATGGCAAAGTTGCGGATGTCGATATTCTGCCGCACATGCTGGTTCAATGCTTCTGGATCGCGGCGTGCGCGCTGCTCGCTCGCGGACTGTGGCGCATCGGCAGTCGGCGGTTTGTCGCGGTGGGAGGCTGACATGCTCACCAGTGTGTTCCGCGAAATCAAAGAGCATGTGCAGATCTATATTCTGTTCATCAAATTCAGCGTCATGGCGCAGATGGAGTACCGCTCCAACTTCATCGGCAACCTGGCCATGGAGACGGGCTATCTGTTCGTCAAGTTGTCGTACATGGTGGTGGTCTATCGCGCTGGCGTGACGATCAACGGCTTGTCGCCGGATGAGATTTTGCTCTTTAGCGGCACGTTCATCATGCTGACCGGGTTTTATGCCGGGCTGTACATGATCAACAACTTCACGTTCCGGGGCAAAATCGTCAACGGTGACCTTGACGTACTGCTGACCAAACCTGTCTCGCTCCAATTCATGGCGACGCTGCGCCATGCCGATCTCACGCTGTTCGGCGTCGACGTGATCGCGGGGCTGCTCGTCGTCGTCGTGGCGTGGGTGCGCTTAGGGCTGCCCGTGACGTTCGCCACGGTCGGCGGGTATACGCTGTTCGTGGGGATTAGCTGTGTGGTCGGCTACTGCCTGTTCTTCCTGCCGCAGATTCTCTCGTTCTGGATGATGAACACCAGCGCCATCGCCGAAATCACCGACTCCTTCTGGGATATCAACAGCATGCCGATGGGCATCTACAACGATGGAATTCGCTTCGTCGGCGTGTTCGTGCTGCCCGTATTTGTGATCACCAACTTCCCGCCGCTGGTCGCGCTGGGGAAGATGCCCGTGCCGTATGGCGTGTGGTCGCTGATGCTGCCATTCGGACTGCTGTTCCTCATCCGGGTGGTGTGGCGCAAGGGGCTGCGGCGCTACAACAGCGCCAGCAGTTAACCCGACAAGCGATCCCAAAACTCAGAGCGAGTCTAGGGATCGCTTGCCCCTAATTGTTGCTGCTGAGGGACAGCGCGAAGAACGCATCCAGCACGAGCGGTGTCTCGTCGTCAGCTAAGACCAGATCAGTGCCGAGGATATCGCTCGCGCTGTTGGCGCGACCGCGTCCCGTGCTGACGAGCGCGAGATTGACGTTCGCTGGATTGCCGATAGAGGCCAAGGGCAGCAGCACTTCGATGACCGACTCACTTCCCGTCATGGTCGCCGCGCCGCCCGTAAAGCCGATCTCCGTCCATTCCCCATCGCTCCACATATTGAGCGTGTAGCTGGCGCGGACGCTGCCCCGTTCCTCGGTGATCTTGATGTCAAGGCGGTATTCGGGTGCGTAGGGTTCGGCCACCGTGATCGGGCGGCGGCCAACATCGACATCCGCGCCCTGATCATCCCCGGTCGTGTCGAGGTAGAGCAGATAGCTGCCGCGATTGCTGAAAACATCGCCGCCGACGGTGATGGCTGTGTAGATCGCGCTGTCATCGGCGCGGGCGTAGAAATCGGTTACGTCGAGCGCGTCCACCCCATTGAGGACATCGTCGGTGCCCTCCGTCACCAGCGGAGCGCCGTACTCCGGTTCGATCACGCCATCGGGAAGGCTGGCCGGATGCAGGTAGTTGTCTTGCAGGAAGTCGATGCCCGGCAGAACTTCGTTATCGCGAGTGAAGTCGAAGACGGTCGCGTTTTCCCAGTGCGATCCCTGTCCCCAGCGCGTCGAGCATTCCGTCGAGACCCACGCGGGTTCCCAGTAGACGACGCCGAGCGCCCCATTGTTGATGAGCGTTTGCGTGAGTTCGGTCATGAACTGGAGCTGACCCTCCGGGCTGAAAGGATAGCCGCGCAAGCCTTGATCGAGCACGTTGTCGGCGCTGTCGCCCGCGTCTTCGCGTGTCCAGCCATAGCCCGTCTCGACGACCATCACGTCTTTGCCGAACTGCTGGCGCAGCGCGGTCACCTGCGCGCCCATGTCGCCAATCGAGAACGTGCTCCACTGCGGATAGTAGGATACGGCGATCACGTCAAAGTCGGTGATGCCCGCTGCTTCGGCCTGCGTGAACCACCACCCGGTGTTCTCCGGTTGCGCGACGTGCAGCATGATTAGCACGTTGTTCCCCGTGTCTGCGCTGAACTCACGGACAGCGCGAATTCCGGCGTTGAACATGCGCGCATCATGTGCCCAATTCTGATCGCTCCCCCGTTTGAGGATGCCGCCGTTGGTCTCGTTACCGATCTGCACGAACGCCGGGACAAGATCCGCTGCCGCTAGTTCGGCCAAGACATCGGTGGTGTACTGGTAAACGGCGTCGGCGAGGGCGTCATCGCCTAAATCCGCCCACGCTGCCGGGATGCTCTGCGAGCCCGCGTCCGCCCACGTATCCGAGTAGTGGATGTCGAGCAGGGTCGCCATACCCGCATCCCGGGCGCGGGTGAAGGTGCGCTTGACATCATCAAGCGTGCTGTACTCCGTCCAATCAGGGTTGTGCCACAACCGCGCGCGGACGAGCGTCGCGCCGTGCGCTGCGAACAACTCGAATGGGTCGCGCTGCTCGCCGTTTTCGCGATAGGTTGCGCCGCAGTCTTCCACTTCGTTGACATACGAGAGATCCACGCCGAAATAGAAGGGGCGCTCGTCGGCTTGCGCGAAGGCGAAGGTCGGCAGCAGCAAGAGGAGCAGGAGCACCAATGTCGCCACCCCTCACCCCCGACCCCTCTCCCACGCAAGCGGGGAGAGGGGAGACGTTGCGAGCGCTGTTTGCTCCCCTCCCTGAATTCGGGGAGGGGCTGGGGGTGGGGTCGGCACGATTCGCTTGTTTTCGCCTCATTCATATGCATTACCCCTTGACCGAACCAGCGGTCAGCCCGTCGATCACGTATTTTTGCAGCGGGATGTAGATCAGGATGATGGGGATGGCCGCCAGTACCGCGCCCGCCGTGATCATGCCGAAGTCCTGATCGAAACGGTCGGTCTGGAACAACTGCAAGCCGACCATCACCGTGAGGTTGTCCGAGCTTTTGAGCAGCACGCGCGCGATCACAAAGTCGCCGTAGCTGGCGATGAAGGTCAGCACGCCAATGGTGATGACGATGGGCGTCATGATGGGCAGGATGATGTGCCGAAACGTTTGCCACGGCGTCGCGCCGTCCACCAGCGCCGATTCGTCCAGTTCAATGGGGATGCTGTCGATGTAGGCTTTGACGAGCAGCACGTTGATGCCCATTGACCCGGCGACGTAGATGCAGATCAGCGCGGTGTGTGTGTCGAGTCCGAGCGCCTCTACGTACATGCCCAACTGCTGGAGCATGGAGAAAATGGCGACCATGCCCAGAATCGACGGGAAGACGTTCAGGATGAGGATCGCGTTCATGAAGGCCTTGCGCCCCTTGAAGCGGAAGCGCGAGAGCGTATACCCCGCGAGGCACGTCAGGAAGACAGTCAGCAGCGTGGAGATGGTGGCGATTTTGAGCGAGTTCAGCAGCCATGTCAGGTAAGGGAAGAATTCATTGGTGATGAGTTCTTCATAGTTGATCAGGCCGGGGTTTTGCGGGAAAAAGGTGCCGCCGATCAGCGATTTGGCCGGGTTGAGCGAGGCCGATACGACCCACAGCGCGGGGATGACCGCGAACAGGATCAGAATGATGGCGACGGCGTAACGCAGCACATAGCCGAGCAGCTTGCGCGGTTCGGGCAGCTTGACAGGTTGGCGGCGGGTAGTGGGATAGTCGCGCACGTGCGTCATGGTTATTCCGCCTCCTTGAAGACATTCGTAAAGCGCATCTGGATGAGCACCAATCCGACGACCAGCACGAACAACATCACCGTGATGGCGGCGGCGAGGCCGTAATCGGTCACGTTGGAGGTGACGAAGGCCAGACGGTACACAAATGAGATCAGGATGTCAGTGTGCCCCATCGGCACAATGGTATTCGCCATCGGCGGGTTGCCGTAGTTGAAGATGTAGATCACGTTGAAGTTGTTGAAGTTGAACGTGAACGACGCGATCAACAGCGGCATGACGATGCGCAACAGCAGTGGCAGCGTGATGTTATACAGCTTGCTCCAGCCGCCCGCGCCATCGACGACCGCCGCATCGTAGATTTCACTGGGAATCGAGCGAATCGCGCCGGCGGAGATTACATAGAAATACGGGTAGGACAGCCACACGTTGACCATGACGACCGCAAAGCGCGTCCAGAATGGGTTCTGAAACCACGCGGGCGAACTGCCGAAAATCGCTTCCAGCACGGGGGCGACAAAACCGAGATCTGGGTTGAGCATGCTGCGCCAGATCAGGATGGAGATGAGCACGGGAATCGGCCACGGGATGATGAGCAGCGCGCGGATAATGCGCTTGCCGGGTAGATTCTCAAACAGCAGCGTCACGACGAGGCCGACGACGAAGCTGATGAACACCGAATTGAAGGCGAACAGGATGTTCCAGATGAGCATGCGGAGCAGCGGTTCGCGGAAACCGGGATTGCCGAGGAAGTCCTGAAAGTGGCGAAAGCCGATGAATTCGATGTAGCCAATGGGCAGAGTTTCGCCTTCGTCCGATGTGAACGTGCCTTCAACGGGGCGGTAGATCGTCCCTGTTTCCTGATCGAGGATGGCATCTTGGGCAGCATCGTAGTGGTATTTGGGCTGTAAGGCGGCCGCTTCGCGCAGTGACCGGATGCGTACCGTATCGGGCGGCGCGCCGAAGTCGATGGCGCTCAACTGGCTGATGATCGGCACGGTGCGATTGACCGGGAGACGCTCGTAACCGTCCAGTGTGGCCGGGATGCCGTTCTCGTCGAGTTCGCCGACGCCCGCCGGAGCAGGTTGCAGCGGTTGACCGGGCACAGCCAGCGCGCCGTTGCCGTCACTGTCGATCAACCACAACGCGTAGGAGCCATCGGTCGCCGTGAACGCCGCCCACTGATAGGTCTGGCCGCCGTCCGCGAGATACAGTTCGGTTTCGAGGCGCGAGATCGCCTGCTGCTTGGACATCAGGTGGCCGCTGCCCATGTTGGTCACGCTCAGGTAGAGGGTGTAGAGCAGGGGGTAGAGCGTGAACAGCAGCGCCAGCGAAATGCCAATCGCTAGCCAGCGCAGCGGCGTGAACTGTCGTCGCGTGAAGACCAGCGCCAGAAACACGGCCATCGCGCTCAGGGCGGAGGCCAGCGGAAACAGCCCATCCGCGATGAAACGCGTGATCAGCCACAGCATCCCGGCGAGGAATGCGCCCAGCAGCACGAGATGCAGGCTGTAGGTGGTTCTCGGAATCAGCAGCGAGACTTTATTCATAGAGGCGAACTCGCAATCAAAAAAGGAGAACGATTTTGTTCGACGGGGCGCATGGGGTGCGCCTCGGGTTGATTATGGCGTATTTATTGAACGTCGGGGCGCACGACCGTGCACCCCGACAATCTGAAACCAGAGGAGGTTATGACCCTTCAACCTGCGCGAGAATTTGTTCGACTGCGCCATCCAGCGCCGCCTGCGGTTCGAGTTCGCCCTGAGCGACCAGTGCGCCCGCATTCACCCACGCATCCCACACATAGCCCATCGCCGGGATGGACGGCATCGGCTGCGCGCTGATGCCCGCCGCGTTGAAGCCAGCGGTGTTCGGGTCAGTCGCGCTTTCGAAGATCGACTGCCACGCCGACGGACGCGGTTCGGCGTCGAAGATGGCCTGGAAGTGTTCTTCAGTGGCGAGGAAATCAACCGCGAAGACCTGCGCCAGCACCGCGTTGTCCTTGTTGGCGTTGATCACCAGACCCTGCACGCCGAGGAACGGATAACCGGGCTCGCCACCTGCTTCCGCCGCCGGGAACGCCGAGATCGCGTAGGGGACGCCAGCGGTCTCGAAGCGGTTGATCGCCCACGGGCCGGTCATGATGAAGGCCGAGCGCCCGGTTTCAAACTGAACGTGCGAGGCTTCCCAGTCCACGTTTTCCGAGACTGCGCCGTCGTCGATCATCTGCTGAACCCACGTCAAACCCGCGACCATGCCTTCGTTGTTCAGGCCGATGTCGTCGGTCGTGAAGTTGCCGTCGGCGTCGCGCCCAAAGATGTAGCCGCCGAAAGACGTGAAGAGCGGGTAGGTGTTGTAGGTGAGGTCGGGCAGGCCAATGACCGAGTCGACTGCGCCGCTGTCGAGCAGTTCCGCGCCCACGCTGGCAACTTCATCCCATGTTGCTGGAGCGTCCGGCACGAGGTCAGTGTTGCGGAAGAAGCCAATGTTTTCGACCGCGAGCGGCACGCCGTAGAGTTGGCCGTCATAGGTGAAGGCATCGACCGATGCGGGCAGGAAGCTCGCCGCTTTGTCGCCGAGGTCAATCGGGAAGGCCGCGCCGTTTTCGACAATCGGGCCGAGGTTGTCATGCGGAATGATGATCATGTCCGGACCTTCGCCGGAAGCTGCGCCGAGGGTCATGGCGTTGCGGATTTCGCTCAGGTCGACGACCTCGACGACCACCGGGACGCCGTATTCGGCTTCAAAGTCCGCGCCGAGCTGCGTGAGCACTTCCAGACGGCCGTCATCATAGACCCATAGTGTCAACTGCGTGTCTTGGGCGGCCACGCTGCTGCACAGCGCGACGACGAACAGCAAAACGAATAGGCGGCTAGCGAGAAAAACAAACTTCGTCATCCTGTTGATCTCCTCAAAAAAGGCACACGTTGTTGATCAAACCTGCGCAATATTTGCTTGTCAACACGTGTTGACTACTCATGTTGATTTAGTATAGACTTGACTTGTTTTAAAAGTCAAGCAGTTCGAATGACTTATGAAAACGTCAGTTAGGGATAAAACGGCCGTCTGTAATTACTGCTACGTGACTGCCATTCGTATCCGACCCCACCCCCGGCCCCTCCCCGAATTCAGGGAGGGGAGACAGATCCCCCCTCTCCCCGCTTGCGTGGGAGAGGGGGCAGGGGTGAGGGGGATGAGTTCGATACAGAGCGCTATCTGATCACCTTATCCCTAACTCACATTACGAAAAAGACCTTTTCCAGCACCCTTTCAGGACTTCAGCATGCGAATTCTGCACCCTCTCAATCAGGATTGGTGGTTTGCCCCGGTCGCGCTGCCCCTCGACGCGTCGGACGACCACTTCACGCCTGTCACTCTGCCGCACAGCAACAAGCTGTTCACACGCTTATCCGTCGACAACGCGGACTATCAGTTTGTCTCGACGTATCGCCGGTGCTTCATGCTGCCGGAGGTCACGGCGGGGCAGCAGGTGTTCGTTGATTTCGATGGCGCGCTGCTGGTAAGCACGGTCTACGTCAACGGTGTGTTGGTTGGCGAGCACAAGGGCGGGTATACACCGTTCTCGTTCGAGATCACGCGGCATGTACGTGTCGGCGAGAACCTGCTGACCGTGTACGTCGACGCGACTGAGTCGCCCGACGTGCCGCCCTTCGGCGGGCAGGTTGATTACCTGACGTTCGGCGGGCTGTACCGCGAAGTGACGCTGCGCATGGTCGATCCGTGCCATATCACCAGCGTGTTTCCGCGTCCGCGGAACGTGCTGACCGCGCCGGGATTGGAGTGCGATATGCGCCTCGCGGAGTGGTCGGACGGGCTGCGCGTCGAAGCGGCGTTGACGGATGCGCAGGGGCAAGTTATCGCCGTTCATCAGACTACTGTGTCGAGCGCGGCGTTTACGCTGACGTTCCCTGCACTCGACGGGATCGCGCTGTGGACGCTGGAGCAGTCGACGCTGTACACGCTCACGGTCACGTTGTATGCAAGCGCAAAGGCTGTGGATCAGTTGGCAACGCGCTTCGGTTTTCGCAGCGCCGAATTCTCCCCGGATGGTCAGTTTTATTTGAACGGTCAGCCGCTCAAGCTGTTTGGCCTCAACCGCCACCAGACGTACCCATACATCGGCGCGGCGGCGCCTGCGCGCTTACAGGTGCTGGATGCGGACATCCTCAAACACGAGTTGGGCTGCAATATCGTGCGCACGTCGCATTACCCGCAGTCGCCGCACTTCCTCAACCGCTGCGATGAGATCGGCTTGCTGGTCTTTGAAGAACTGGCGGGCTGGCAGCACATCGGCGATGCGACATGGCAGCAGTTGGCGTTGTGCGACCTGCACGCGATGATCGAACGCGACCGCCATCATCCGGCGATCATCCTGTGGGGCGTCCGCATCAACGAGTCGCCGGATGATGACGCCTTCTATCAGGCGACCAACGCACTGGCGCGCTCGCTTGACCCCACGCGACCGACGGGCGGCGTGCGGACGTTTCTGGACAGTAATTTCCTCGAAGATGTGTTCACGTTGAACGACTTTCCGCCGGGCGTGCAGCAGCCGCGCGTGCGCCCGCACCTCGTGACCGAGTTTGTCGGGCACATGTTCCCGACCAAAACCTGGGATCACGAAGAGCGGCGCGTCGAGCATGCGCTGCAGCATGCCCGCAAGCACAACTTGCAGCGGGGACACCCGGACATCGCCGGGGCGATTGGCTGGTGCGCGTTCGACTATCACACGCATAAAGAGTTCGGCTCCGGCGACCGCATCTGCTACCACGGCGTGATGGACATGTACCGTTTGCCGAAGTTGGCGGCGCATTTCTATCGCAGCCAGAAAGATCCCGCTGCCGAGATCGTGCTGCACGCGGCGACCAACTGGACGATGGGCGACCGAAACGGCGGCGGCAACAACCCGCTGACAATCTTCAGTAACTGCGACGAGATCGAGGTGTGGATCGGCGACGAAGCGCAGGGGCGTTTGCGTCCAGATGTGGAACACTACCCACACCTCACGCATCCGCCGTTTACGCTGCGCTGGCCGGAACCGTATAACCCGTGGGGCACGCGGTTCCGCGATTTGACGGTGCGCGGCTACCTGAACGGCGTCGCGGTCGCCGCGCAGAAAATTGACGCGGGGCACGTGCCAGTCGCGCTGCGCCTGTGGACGCACACCGAGTGCCTACGCGCGGATGGCGCGGACATGGCGCGCATCGCCGTGCAAGTTGTGGACAAATATGGTAATGTGCTACCGTATCAAACGCGCCTCGTCACCTTCACAGTGACGGGCGAGGCCGATCTCATCGGCGCGAACCCGCTCGTGCTGCTGGGTGGACAGGGCGCGTGCTTCGTCAAGGCACGGCGGACGAGCGGGCAGGTGATCATCCGCGCGACAGCCGACGATTTACCAGAAAGCCAAATCACGCTGAACATCAGCGACTAAGCGGTCAACGATGACGGAACAAACTCCAGTGACACAAGAGGACGTGGCGCGGCGGGCGGGGGTCTCACGCTCGGTGGTGTCCTATGTGCTCAACAATGGCCCGCGCAAAGTCTCCGAGGAGACGCGTCAGCGTGTGCTGGCGGCGATCAACGAATTGGAGTATCGCCCCAACGAGTTCGCACAGCGGCTCAAGCAGGGCAGCGATGCCGTGCAGAATGCCATCGGCATTGTGACGGGCGGCAAGGGCTATAACCTGATCGAGCGCCCGTACTACAACATGATCCTCTCCGGGCTGTACGATTACGCTTACCAGCAGCACCAGCAGATCACCTTTCTGGTTTACTGGGACGCGCTGCACGACCCGATCTTCTTCAACAAGCACATCCACGAGCAGGAAATTTCATCGCTCATCCTCATTCTGCCGTCGCTGATTCCGCAGGCCAAGAAGGATCAGTCGCTGCTCGATCAAATGGTGGCGCGCATTCCGAGCATCGTGAGTCTGGAAGAGATGGTGCGCGACTTGCCGACGGTCGGTATTGACCGCGCCGCCGCCGCGCACACGGCCATGAGTCACTTGATCGGCTTAGGGCATCAGCGCATCGTGTTCATTGGTCTGAATGATCAGCGGGTCACGGGACATCGACAGGCGCTGCTGGAACACAATCTCCCCGTTGATCCCACGCTGATCGCCTTCCTCGAAGGCTCTTCCGCTCCAACCGGGTCGGCCTACAACATCACCACGCGCTTTCTAGAGGACAGGGTCGACTTCACGGCGATCTTCACGGCAACGGATGAAGCGGCCATCGGCGCGATTGCCGCCGTCAAAGACCACGGGCTGCGCGTGCCGGAAGATATCGCCGTCGTGTCGATTGACAATATTGAATTGGCGAGCATGGTGCGTCCCGCGCTCACGACGGTCGATATCCCGAAGCACATGCTGGCGCGGGTGGCGATTCAGTCGCTGCAAACGCAGAAGGCGTTCCCCGGTCAGTCGCAGGTCTCGACGATGCTGCCCACCAAGCTGATTATCCGCGAATCGTGCGGAGCCAACCGCGCCCCGTAAACCGTCTGCTACAATAGGGCGCGTAGTCAGAGGGAGAGCATGACCTCAACGCGTCTTCAAGCACTTGAACGGCAGCGCCAACGCCTGGATCGGCGCCTGCAGCAGTTGGAACGATACAGCCGCTGGTACTCGACTGCCCGCGTGATCAGCGCTTTTACGCTGATGGTCGCGGCGGTGCTGGCGCTCACCCTCCCCGATTCGACGCCATATTGGGTACTCACTGGGGCGGTGGCGGTGATGTTCGTCGTGTTGGTGGCGCTGCACAACCGGCTGAATGAGGGCGTCCGCCGCTGGCAAACGTGGCGCCAGCTTAAACTTGAGCACAGCGCGCGGCTGACCCTCAATTGGGCGGCGCTGCCGCGCGCGCAGGCGCACACCGCGTCGCCGGAACACCCCTTTGACCTGGATCTCGACGTGACAGGGGATATCTCCCTGCATCGCCTCTTGGATACGACGGCCACCCGTGACGGCAGCGACCGTTTGCGCGGGTGGCTGCTGACCACTACGCCCGAGCCAGACGTGATTCGCGCGCGGCAGACGCTGGTCAAGGCGCTAAAACATCTACCTGTGTTCCGCGACAAACTGGCGCTGTATGGGCGCGGCAGCAAAACGCTGATCGCCCGCGCGCTCGGCTGGCTGGACGGGCAGAATCGCGTGCATTCCCGTGTCCTGACCGGCTTGCTGGCATGGGCGCTGATCAATGCGCTGCTGTTCGTCGGGCACGCAGTCGGCGCGCTGCCGCCGCTGTGGCAGGTGACTATCCCGCTGTATTTCATCGTAAACCTGCTGGCGCTGCGCGGAGCGGGTGATATTTTCGCCGACGCGCTGGCGGCGCGCGAGACGGTCGAACGGTTGGACGCGATCTTCCGGTTTCTCGAAGCGGATCGCGTGGGCGGATCGCCGGAGCTGCGGACGCTGTGCGCGCCATTTCTGGATCGGCAGAACCGCCCGACACGGCAGCTCGCGCTCATCCGGCGTGTGCTGATCGCCGCCGGGCTGCGGTCGAACGCGGTGCTGTGGCTGCCGCTGAACCTCGTGCTGCCGTGGGACATGCTGGTCGCGTGGGGGCTGGATCGCGTACGCGGTCGGTTGGCGCGGCTCATGCCACAGTGGTTGGACGTGTGGTTCGAACTAGAGGCGCTCTGCGCGCTGGCGACCTATGCCGATCGGCACCCGGCGGCGGTGTTTCCGAACCTGACGACGGAACCCTGCTTCGAGGGAACAGCGCTGGGGCATCCACTCATTCGCGCCGATATTAAGGTGCGCAATAATTTTCAGTTGGCGGGCAGCGGCCAATTAGTGATCATCACCGGGTCGAATATGGCGGGCAAAAGCTCGTTTTTGCGCACACTGGGACTCGCGTTGTGCATGGCGTACGCGGGCGGAGTGGTTGATGCGACGGCGCTGACCGTCGCGCCATTTCGACTGTTCACCTGCATCCGCGTGACCGACTCGGTGACGGAGGGCGTATCCTACTTCTATGCGGAGGTCAAGCGCCTGCGGGCGCTGCTGGATGCGCTTAACATGCCATCACCCTATCCGCTGTTCTACCTGATTGACGAAATCTTCAAAGGGACGAATAACCGCGAACGGCTGATCGGCAGTCGATCCTATCTGCGCGCGCTGACGGATCAACCGGCGCTGGGCGTGGTCGCGACGCATGACCTCGAACTGGTGCAGCTCGCCGATGAACTGCCGAGCGTGCATAACGCGCATTTCCGCGAGCAGGTGGTCGATGGGGCGATGATCTTCGATTATCACCTGCGCCCGGGGCCGTGCCCGACGACGAACGCGCTCAAGATCATGCGCTTGGCGGGGCTGCCGATAGAAGAGAGCGGCGAGATAAATAGAGGGTAGGGGCGCACAGCCGTGCACCTTTCATGGGAATTCCAGCCAAGCGGCTTCAGTTTGTGTGGAAGACCTCGTCCAGCTCGATCATGTTCTGATCGGGGGCGGCCGGTGAGCGAGGCTGCGAAGTTCTCGGCGGCTTCAAAAAAGCCGAACATCAGCCCGTACGCCGCCGGCATTTCCGGCCAGACCGCTTTGCGGGGCTGTTTGTATTCTGCCAGTTTATCTTTTTTGACTTGCAGCAAGAACCCGACCCGTTTCATGCGGCGTACCCGCCAAGCGTCGACGTTGATTGCTCAAGCGCTCGATTGCAACGGGCCGCAGCGCAGCGCGCCGCCCTTAATGCATGATTAGTCGAATATATGTAAGATGATTGTAAATCGACTTGACAAGGCGACGACAAAGACTACAATGACCTCGTCGATAGTCGACAGTCGACAATCTCCTACGAATTGTTATTCAAGGACTAACAACGTTGCAGAAAAATCTTTCGGGTGTGCCTTCACTGGCGCAGATCCAGAACAAACCGCTGCGCGACCATGTGTTGGACATGCTGCACACCGCCATCGTGAATGGCGAACTCAAACCGGGGCACACCCTCGTCGAAGCTGAACTGGCGGCGCAGCTCGGCGTGAGCCGCGCGCCGCTGCGGGAAGCCATCAACATTCTCAGCACGCAGGGGCTGGTCGAGGTGGTGCCGTACCACGGGACGACCGTGAAGACGCTGTCACGCAAGGACATCGAAGAATTGTACAGCGTACGCAGCATGATGGAAGAATTTGCCATCAAACACATCATACTAACGGCAAATACGTCGGCGGTCGTCGCCGATCTGCGCATGATCTGCGCGGAGATGCTCGAAGCGGCGGAGGCAGGCGATCTGCGGGCTGTCAACCAGATCGACCGGTATTTTCACGATACGCTGGTCGCATCGAGTGGCAACGATTTGCTGGTGATGCTGTGGAGCACGGTCTCCCTGCGCGTGCGACAGGTGATGTCACTGCGCAATCGCAGCAAAGGCGATCTGCATCAGATCGCGCGCAACCACATCGGCATCGTCGACGTGATCGAGCGGCGCGCGGTGGACGAAGCGGTGCGGCTGATCCACGATCACATTGGCTTGACGGGCGACTTCATCGCCGAGCACTGGGATGACGACGGCGACGCCGCCTCTAAAAACGGAGCGAATACCGAGTCGTCGTGACGACTCGCTGACTTTATTGAACCCTTCAGCAGGAGAGAGACAGAACATGGCAGCGCCTTTGATCATAGGCAACGTGTCCGTGATGCCCGGTGAGGCGAAGCGTGGCGGCATTCCGATTGGCGGTGATATGTATGCGCGGCAGCGCGAAATTCCGATCATCGTCTACCGGGGGAGCGAAGATGGGCCGATTCTGTGGTTGAACGGCGCGACCCACGGCGACGAGCCGGAAGGTGCGTTTTCGATCTTCAAGACGCTGGCGCAGCTCGATCCGCTGACGATGCGCGGGACGGTAGTGGCTGTCCCGGCGATGAATGTGCAGGCGTTCACAGCGGGCACGCGCGGCGATCCGCTCGACACGTTCTCGTATGACATGAATCGCATTTATCCCGGCAAGGCCGACGGCTACACGACAGATCGCATCGCGTGGGCGCACTGGCAGGCGATGAAGGACAACTGCGATTTGCAAATCGCCATTCATTCTGGCGGCGAACACTCGTATCTCGCGCATATGATCTTCGCGTCGGACAATGCCGTGAGTCTCGAACTGGCGGCGGCGATGGGGCCGAACTGGTCGTTGGTATTCCGCAGTCCGACCGGGGGCGGCAACCCGAGTTCGCAGTTGGGCGCGTTGGGTAAGGGCGGCATCACCGTCGAATTGGGCGGTAACTGCCGCACTCTGACGAGCGATTTCCACACAGTCGCCGATGATCTCGCGGCGGGGTATCTCAACGTGCTGCGCCACTACGGCATGATCGCTGGGGCGGCGGCCTATGCGCCGACGTGGCGCATGGGCTTCCAGATCGCGCTGCTCGCGCCCGCGACGGGCATGTTCGTCGGTAACCCGCAACTGCCATTCGAGACGACGATCCCGGCGGGGACGTTAATCGGGCAAATCTATGACTTGTATGGCGATGTGATCGCGGAACTGAAAGCGCCGCGCGATGGTGTGATCTTCGGCCTACGGTCGCGACCATCGGTGCTGGAAGGGCAGTGGTGCTGCTTTTTTGGCGTGATCGAGCAGACGGTCGACAACCTGATTCCGCAGCGCAGCTAACCGCAAAGACCCGGGCAGGCCATGCTGGTTGCCCGGGTCTTATCGACTCCGAATGATTTCTACTTGATGATGGGCAGCGTCACCGTGAAGGTCGTCCCCATGTTGATCTGACTCTCCAGTGCGATCGACCCGTTATGCAGCTCAATCGCTTCTTTGGCGATGCTCAAACCTAAACCTGTCCCTGAGATCGAGCCGACGTTGCCCGCGCGATGGAAGGGGTCAAAGAGCCGCGCCTGATCTTCTTCCGGAATGCCGATGCCTTCATCGGTGACGCACAGCGTGACATAATCAACGATGCGGTCGAGCCGGAGGCGCACCGGGCGGCCGTTCGGCGAGTACTTCAGCGCGTTGTGTACGAGGTTGCTGATGGCCTGACGCAGCAGGCGCTCATCGAACTGCGTCCGGATGCTCGGTTCAGTGCACGCATAGACCAACCGTCCGTGATACTCCGGCTGACTGGCAAATTCGGTGATGATGTTCACACACAGGTGACAGAGGTCGCCGGGCTGCGGCACGAACTTTACGCGTCCCGTTTGAATGCGCGATAGTTGGAGCACGTCATCCACAATCCCGGTCATATGGGCGACCTGCGTGCGGATGCGTTTGAGCCGCTCGTTGATCTTGTCGGCGTCCAAGCGATCGCGATAGAGCATGAGCGTCTCGGTCGTCGCAAGAATGGACGCCAATGGGGTGCGAAACTCGTGCGATGCCATCGAGACGAAGCGCGATTTCAGTGCGCCGAGTTCTTTCTCTCGCGCCAGAGTCTGCCGCATACTTTCTTCCGCGTGTTTACGTTCGGTGATGTCGCGGATGATGCACACGAGATTCTGCACCGCCGCGGTCGAACGATTCACTGGCGCAATGCTGATCTCGACCAGCCGAGGTTGATTGTGCGCGGGATTGACCTGCGTTTCGATGCGCAGCGTCTCATGGTTGTCCGCGGCTGCCCGCAGGATGGCATCGAGTTCGCCACCCGTGCCCGTCTGGAAGAAGGCCGAAAGCTGGCGATCCAGATAGTCGGCTTCCGTGAGGCCCAGCAGTGTATCAAACGCATGATTGGCCTGCTGAATCCCGTGGTCTATGTTGATCAGGACAATGCTGTCACCGCTGTGATCGATGATGGCTGCGATGCGGTCGGTGGTGTGCTGAAGCTGCGCCGTCCGTTCGGCGACGCGCGCCTCAAGCTGCTGATTGGCCTCCTGCAGGGCTGCTTCGGCTTGTTTCTGGCGGGAAATATCGAACCCGACGCAGTTGATCTCCTGAAAATGGCTGTTCAGCCCGGGGACAGCGCTGAATTCCCAGTGCGTCCACAGGGTGCTGTCGTCTGGCGTTCGCATCCGGATTTCCAGTTGAACTGGCTTACCGGTGATGTGCAGGCTTTCGCGAACGGCGCGCATCACCGTTTCGTGGTCGATGCTGTGAACCATGACCAGCGGTGACAGGCCGATCAGCGTTGGGGCGATCCACGCGAACTGCTGGCGGAAGCGCTCGTTGCAGTAGTTGATGTTGCCCTGCACATCGACGCGCAGATTGTAGGCCGTCGCCGAATTGACGAGGGAGCGGAGATAGGCTTCGCTTTGCCGCAGCGCTTCTTCCGAATTCTTGATCTGGGTGATATCGCTGGCGTTGATAATCGCGGCGGTCGTGAGTCCGTTCGCATCGCGCACGGGCTGCACGCTCGTGCGAAACCAGCGCATTTCCCCGCTGACCTGGCTTGGGCGTTCCGACACATAGCCAAAGCCCGTGTTGATCACCTGTTGGATGCCGCTGAGCTGGGCATCTGCGACGGGGAGCGGAAACAGGTCATGCATGCGCCGACCGACAATGGTCTCGGGCGTCAGTTGGAGGCTGGAAGCGGCAATCTGATTCGCATAGAGGACGGTCCCCTGCGCATCGTAGAGGGCAATGGCGGAGTCGGAACTTTCGATTAAGCTGCGGTACTTCTCCTCACTGGCGCGCAGGGCGGTTTCGGCCAGCTTACGCTCGGTGATGTCGCGCGCATTGTCGTTGATGCGAATCGGTTGGCCGTGCGCATTGTAGTTGAGCCACATCCGGCGATGCAGCCAGCGGATACTACCATCTGATCGCACCACCCGGTGATCAACTTCGGTGAAGCCGTCCCGCAGCCCGCGCTGCATGGCCGTGAGCGCCAGTTCGAAATCATCCGGATGCACGATTTGCCTGTAGAACGAACGGTCATCAAGGAAACGCGCCAGCGGATAGCCGAAAACATCCTCAACTGAGCCACTCGCAAAGATGACCTGATGATC
This sequence comes from Candidatus Flexifilum breve, assembly GCF_016713355.1. Classification (NCBI taxonomy): domain Bacteria; kingdom Bacillati; phylum Chloroflexota; class Anaerolineae; order Aggregatilineales; family Candidatus Flexifilaceae; genus Candidatus Flexifilum; species Candidatus Flexifilum breve. Next base: position 1,384,602 of record NZ_JADJPI010000035.1, on the reverse strand, counting down.
TGGCAGCGAGAAGCACATCAAGGCGTCCTGCATCGAGTCCAGCACCTCGGCGAGTTCGACATTCACATCATGCTCGGCTGAGGGCAAGAGCGACGTGGATTTGGGCTTCGGGGCGGTAGGTTGGGGAGCTCGCAGTTCTTCGATGATGAGTTCCACCAGGTACGGCAGGTCGCTTGCCTCGACGACGCCCGCCGCGCCTGCGCGCATCAGTGCTGTCACAGCGTGGGCGGTCAGCGCGCCCGAGCTGACGAACAGCACAGGGGCGTGCGGCTGCAGCCGCTTGATCAGCCGTAGGGTATCGAGGGCGTTGGATGCCGAGATCCCCGCACATTCACAGATGACTAGTGACCAGGTGCGTTGGCGGAGGTGGCGCACGGCATCCTCCAGCGAGGCGGCGGACTGGCCGAAGAAGCCGCTGCTCAAGGTATGCCGCAGACGTTCGGCGAAATCGGACGACGTAAGCGCCGTGCCTACGAAGAGGAGGGACGGTTGTGCGCTGGGGTGGTACGAAGAAGTGGTCATCGGTGTCGTTTCTATGAGCTGATGCTGTGGACCGTTGACGAAATAGCGACTGCTACCGCTGGTGTTGGCGCGAATAACCTCATGTGGCACGAGCCTGCAACTGTAACACAGTCTATCTGAACTCGGTATGGCGGCGGGCGCCACTGGTGACAATCGGCAGACTGATGCTGAAAGTTGTCCCCTGACCGACCCGGCTTTGTACAGTGATTTCACCGCGGTGCAGTTGAATGATTTTGTGCGCGATGGGTAAGCCCAGACCAAAGCCGGGCGTACTGTGGGCGTTATCCTGTCGCCAGAAGGTCTTGAAGATGTGCGGCAGATGGTCGGATTCGATGCCTGGTCCGGTATCGCGCACTTCAATGACAATGTGCTGGTTGATCAGGCGGCTGGTGACGAAGATGTCGCCCTCGTTGGGCGTGAAACGCACCGCGTTTTCGAAGATCTGCCGGAAGGCGTGCTCAAGATAGGTCGAATTACCGGAAATCGTGGGCAGATCTGGCTGGAGGTCGAGATGGAAAGTCTGACGTTTGCCCGGCACGAGCGGACGGCCCATGCACAACCGCTCCAGTTCGTCGTTCAAGTCTGTTTCGTCGAACGGCAGTTCATCTAGATTTTCCAGCCGGGTCATCAGGACCAGCATGTCGAGCAGCTGAATGAGGCGTTCAATCTCCCGCTCGATTTGCGCGCGTTTCTCCTGCCGTTGGTCAGGATCCGGCGCTCGGTAGAGCAGATACGCGCTGGAACTGATGGTCGCGAGCGGTGTGCGAAACTCGTGCGTCGCATCCCGGATGAAAGAGGTGAGCAGTTGGCGCCGTTCGCGTTCCAGCGCGAGTTCGAACTCCTGCCGCTGCGCGCGCTTCAACTGCGTAATGTTGCGGACAATCGAGATCACTTCATCGTTCCGGTAGCTCACAATCCGGACTTCAAAGTCCTGCTCTTCACCGTGGATGGTGAGGGTGTACTGGAACATCTGCTGTTCACCGGTTGTAAGTAGGCGTTCAGTGAAGTGCATGTGCTGTTCGACCAGCGCTGGCGGCAGTATTTCCGCCATGTTTCGACCGAGGAAACGGTCGGGTTGCAGCAGTAGATCGCTGGGAGTGCCTGCATGGTAATCCAGATACGTGCCATCCCTCGAATACCGAAACACGAGATCCGGCAGCGCGTTCAACAGCGCTTGATAGCGCGCGTGGCTCTCGCGCAGTGCTTCCTCGACCTGCTTGCGTTCAGTGATGTCGACGGCGGTCGTATAGTTGTAGGCTTCGCCCTGCAAATGCAGGATCTGCGCCGACATGAGCACCGCAATTGGACGGCCAGCGCGAGTGTAGATGACGGCTTCCTCATCCTGCACATACCCATCGCGGTTCAGCTTGTCAATGACCTTCTGCCGGTAAACTGGGTCGAGGCGCACAACGTCCGTCGATTTACGCCCGATCACTTCGTCGAGGGTGAAACCGAGCTTATCGCAGAACGCTTGGTTCACCTCGACGTATTCCCCGGTGGCGACCTTGCTCAGGCCAGCGATGGCCGGATTAGCCTGAAACACGGCGGCAAACTTCTCTTCGGAAAGTTTGAGCGCGGAGATGTCTTTAGTCACACCAAACAGCGCGGGTTCACCATTCCAGAGACCTTGCGTGATCGTGGTTTCGACCGGGATCAGCTCGTGCGTTTTGGTTTCGATGGGAACCGGGCAATGGGTACGCACACCCGCCAGCATCGCCGTGACAATTTCGGCGGCTTCGTCGCGGCGCGCGGCGGGATGTACGGTCAGCACCGATTGGCCGATCAACTCTTCTGGTGTGTAGCCGAGACGTTTGCTCACCGTCTGGTTGATCTCGATGATGTTGCCCTGCTTATCGAGCACGAAGATGAAGTCATTGATACTGTCGAACAGCGTGCGCAAATTGGTTTCGCTGTGGCGCAGCGCCTGTTCCGCCTGTTTGGCCGCCGTAATATTGCGATTGACGATGGCCAGTCCGTCGCCCACCCGGACGACCTGTTGGTGATACCAACCTTCCGCGGCAAACCCGGCTGGCACTTGGTAATCTTCAACCAGCGGATTGCCTGTGAGCACCACTTGTTTGAAAGATTCCAGAAATCTTTGCGCGTAGTGAGGCAGCAGTTGGCTCAGGCGGGCGCCGATGAGCTGCGCGCGCGGCGCTGAGAGTTGGCGCGCGGCATTCTCATTCGCTTCGAGGAGCTCAAAGTCGCTGATTGCACCCTGCGCGTCGCGCACGCACTTCAAGAGATAGAACGCGTCGAGGCTCGCTTCAATCGCGCTCCGATAGCGTTCTTCGCTGAGCAGCAAACGCTTGCGATTGCGGCTGATGGCGCCGATAGTGATCCAGCCGATAATGGTGAGCAGTATGAAAAAGACCAGATAGGCGTACGTGACGCCGAGGCGGATTTCGGGCACAAAGAAGTAGTAGCTGATCATGCTGAGGCACGCCAGTGTGACCAGCGCAATGGCGGTGCTGTTCAGGCCGAGGCTCGCCACGATGACCGCGAAGATCAGGAAATTGAGCACGGTCATCTTTTCCATGGTCGGCGCGGTGGCGCTGAGGGCGGCAATGACCATGCCGAAAATCGCAAACACGAGGATCAGCGCGCCCGAAGTGTAGTAGCGCGACCGACTCAGTCCGTACGTGGCACTGAAGGCCAGCAGCATCCCAAAGGAGATGATGCGGCCTGCTGTGAATTCGGGCGAGGTCAATATCCAGATAGGCGCGGCAATGAAGAGCGCTACGAGCAGCGCGAGCGCAAAAGCGGCCAGGATCTGGGCCTGATGGCGCTGTTCCGCCGTTTTGAGATCGACCGACGGGGCCGTAAGCCTGGAAGCGAATTGTTTCCAGCGCTGCAAAGTGCGCTCATCAACCAACATACCTAACTCCAACGCCGCGAGCGTGTGTTGTAATCACTCCTCTATATTCTAGTGGGCAAATGCGAACTTAATATTCGTGATTTTCACGGAGGAATGTTACCTGTGCGTTTATAGCGGCATAAGCTTGAGCGCTGGGGGCGGTTTCGCCTCCCCGAAACCGGGGAGGCGTTGAGGGTGGGGTCGGCACACTGCGTTGAAGCGCCAAACTGCCTGACCGACCCCTGTTCGAGCTTGCGTTTAGCTTTCCAGAATGGACAGCGTGAAGATGCCTTCGGCGTCGAAATCGCCGTCGGACGCGTGGTTGTAACCATAGCTCGTGACGAACAGCAGGTAGGTGCCCGACTGCTGCAGTTCCAGACCGGAGATCGCCGAATCCAGACCATCCGCATCATCATTGAGGCTGATGCGCGCGCCGCTCGGGTCAAAGACGTAGAGCAGGGGATCGAAATCAGCGCTGGTGAGCGTCAGGTCGAGTGACTGGCCTTCAGTCCCTTCGAACGTGATGAAATAGACGGGTTCGCTGGTAATCAGTTCGCCATCCGACGTGTTGCCGACGGGCAGTTCACCGCGCAGGAAGAAGACGGTGTTCTCTTCGTAGCCTTCGAGCCCCGTGGGTTCGGTGTTGCCGCTCAGCGAGATATCGTAAGCATGCGGGTCGAAGAGTTCCTCTTCAGTGTTCAGGTTGGTGAAGGTTGTGGCGACGATGTAGTAGCTGCCATCATACGGGAGTTCGAAGTCTTCGATCAGCGACGACAGTGAAACGCTGCCGCTGTCATCATCGTAGGCCAGCACTTCCCCGGCCTGACCCAGCAGCACAATCAGCGGATCAAGGGTGCTGCCATCGTCGGTCTGCACCATGCTGATCGTCACCTGGTCGCCAGCACTGCCGTTGAAACCCAGCAGTTGACCCGTGACAAAGCCGTCGAAGGCTCCAGAGTAGGTATCGCCATCGAGCAGAATCGGCAGAGTGATGCCTTCGCCTTCACTTTCCACAGCCGGTGTGGGTTCGGTTTTCTGCGCGCTTACGGCTGAGACGGCCAAAGACATAATCAGAAGGAGAACAGTTAGCAGTTTCAGAAACTTCATGTGGCATGGGCTCCTTGGAGTTAGAAAAACGCTCTGTCTAAGTATAGGGATACTTGACGCGTTTCAGCCTTGAGACCACATAAATTTGGGGGGAAGCTGCCGGGATAGGCCGATTTACCTATCCCCAACCAGCGTGAAGCGACCATTGAGCGCACGATCCTGATCCAGCGGGCCGCGCTGTGAACCGCGCGTTGTGAGCACCGCCGAGTACACGCCGCCGCGCGGCTGACCCGCCGGTGGAACCCGCAGCAGGTCAAGCGTGTGTGTGCCGCTGACCGAACGATAACCGCTTGTGTGCACATCTGGTCGCTCGATGGACGCGGCGGAACCGAAGAGCGCGGTCAGCGCTTCCAAGACCGTGTCCGGGCCGAAGACCGTCAGTGACTGGATGCCCGTCACGCCGTTGGCATGCTGCGTCTGTTTGGGGATGCGTTCGTCACGCGGGGTAAGGTCTTCGATCAGGAAGGGCGTGCCCGGTTGGTTAACCGGGTCGCTTAAGCCCATCAGCCATTCGAGTTGATAGCCGTCGGGCCGCGTGCGGCTCAGTGGGGTAGGATCGGAGATCTTGAGACCGTGCGCGCGAAAATTCGCGATTTCTGCGCGTAATTCGTTGGTCACGAGACAGTAATCGGTCAGACCGCCGCCATGCTGGAGCGCGGCATACCAGCGATGGCCGGGGTTTGGCGCGTAAAACGCCAGAAGTTCGATGTAGGCTCCATCTTCAAAGGCAATCAGCGCATTGTGCGAGCCGATCGGGTGGCGCCCACCCGGCACCACGGTGAAGCCGAGCGCGGTGTAGTTGGCGATGGCCGTGTCCAGATCGGGCACGACGACCACCAGATGATCAATGCCTTGCAGCATAGTTCCCCTCAATCGTCGGTGATGGCGCTAGTCGTCGTGATCCGGGTCGCCGTGCGGCTCGGTGATCATAAAGCCGTTGTCATCGCCCATCATCGAGTGTGGCTGGTCATCGAAGATGCGCTGACCGTAGAGTTCCGGCGCGTTCGCCGCGCACAGTGTCCCAAACTTCGGCTGCGCGTAGGCGAGGTGGGTGGTACCGCGCGCCAGAATATGGAGATAGTTAGCACTGTCCCCCGCATACGGCTGACCGTGATTCCACGGTACGCGTGACCGGGCATTGCAGTAATGGCTGACAAAGGCGCGGCGCGAATAATTGGCGCGGTTGGCATGTGAACGGTGCAGAATGTGCCCGCCGAAGAACACCACGTCGCCCGGTTCAGCCTCGACTTTGACTTCTGCGCCTGGGTACTTGGCCGCGATCTTGGCGAGCGTGTTTTTCGACGTATCCGGGTGGCTGGCATTGCAGATTGTGCCGATATCGTCGAGCAGGCGGTCACCGGGGTGATCGACCTGATCATCCGGATAGATCGGCTCGTGCTGCGAACCGACGGTAAACCACAGACAGCCGTTTTCCTCGGTCGCCGGGTCGAGCGCCAGCCACGCGCCGCACAGCGTATCGGGCTGCGTGGGGATGTAGTAGGCGTCTTGGTGATAGCCTTGCCCCGCCTGCCCGGGCTGCTTGAAGAACAGCATGGTTTGCAGTGCCAGCACGTCCGGCCCGATCAACGCTTCCAGCACGTCGATGATGCGCGGATGCAGTAGGAAACGTTCGTGTACTTCGAGCACACGGTGTGCCATGTGCAGTCGTTCCCACGCTTTATGGCGTTCGGCCAGCGGCAGCGCCAGATCCGGGGCGGGTAAACCGGGCACGTGGACGTCGCCGTTCATGATCGCGTCGGTGTGCGCGTTGAGTTCTTCGACTTCGGCGCGTGAGACCAACCCTTTGACGACCAGAAAGCCCTCACGGCGGAAGCGGACATACTCATCGACGGTGACCGGGTAAGGCTGGTAGGGCGGCACACGCTGCGCGGTGGCCGGGGCGGCTGATGCGTCCATCGGGCAAACCTTTTAATTTTGGCGAGATGATGCCTATAGTATGAACGGAGTGCCGCGTGCGGTCAACCGAATGCCCAGTTGCTGGGTGCGAAGCGGTGTTTTTGAGTTTTCGCATGGAGCGCGAGCATAATAGGGGCGCTGCACCAGCAAACGCTCAGCATCAAAGGAACCGAATAGGCGGATTGATGAAACTCTTGGTTTTTCGTGCCTTGTGGGGCATGACGGGTTCAATTCCGGAACAACTCGAACGCATCAGCGCGGCGGGCTATGACGGCATCGAGATTTGGCCGCGCTTTTTGTCGCCCAGTCGCGCGGACTGGCTAAGCCTCCTCAAAGCTTACTCGCTCAAGTTGATTGTCGCGGACTTGATACCTGATCGCGCCAATTTGCAGCGCGACCTCGACGAACTGGCGCGTTATAGCCCGCTCAAGATCAATTTGCAGGGCGGGCAGGATGCCATGACATGGGACGAGGGGTGTCGCTTTCTCGAAGAAGCGCTGCGCGTCGAAGCGGCCATCGACCTGCCGGTGTGTCACGAAACGCACCGCGGGCGCCTGTTCTACACACCGTGGACGACGGCGGCCTACCTGCGCGAGTTCGGTCACCTGAAGCTCACTGCGGACTACAGCCATTGGGTGAACGTGTGCGAACGCCTGCCCGATGATCAAGCCGCCGCGTTGGATCTGGCGAATCGCCACGCGGGTCACATTCACGGGCGCGTCGGTTACGCCGAAGGTCCCCAGGTGCCGGATCCGTCAGCGCCGGAATATGCGGCGGAACTCGTCTGGCATGAAACCCAGTGGCAGCAGATCTGCGACCGGCGGGCTGCGGCTGGAGATGAGTTTCTTACCTTTACGCCGGAATATGGCCCGCCGACGTATTTGCACACGCTGCCGCATACGAATGTCCCCGTCGCTGATCTGTGGCAGGTCTGTTTGTGGGCAGCGCAGCGGGCGCGGCAGCAGTTTGGGGCATACACCTGATCAGTGAGAATTTGGAGACGATTATGATTGCACTTTTGCGGTTTTTTGATCCGGCGTTGGGCGCGCGTGTGGGCGTGCGTCTGGGCGACGAAGTCTATGATGTGACGACGCATTTCCCCTCTGTGACGCACTGGCTGCAGGCGAGCGCTGGCCGGGTCGCCGCCGCGATTGACGAGCTGCGCGCTGCGGCAGTTGGGCAAGCGATTCTGTTCGCTGACCTGCTAGCCGCGCCCGCGTCGGGTGTACGCCATCTCCTCGCGCCCGTCGACGAACAGGACGTGTGGGCGGCGGGCGTGACCTACGAACGCAGCCGTGCCGCGCGGCAGGAAGAAGCCGTCGACGGCGGCGACATCTACGCGCGGGTGTACGCCGCCGAACGTCCCGAATTGTTCTTCAAGGCGCGCGGGCGCTGGGTGATCGGGCCGCTCGGCGAAGTGGGTATCCGTACCGACTCCGCGTGGAATGTGCCCGAACCCGAACTCACGCTCGTCATGAACCCGGCGCTGGAGATCGTGGGTTATACCGCGGGCAATGACATGAGCAGCCGGGACATCGAAGGCGCGAATCCGCTGTATCTGCCACAGGCCAAGGTCTACGCGGCGTCGTGCGCGCTCGGCCCGCAGATCGTGCTCGGCGAACTCACGGCGTGGCCGAACGTGAGCATCCAACTGGAGATTGAGCGCAGTGGACAGGTCGCCGTGCAGGGGACGATCACCACGGAACGCATTCACCGCCGCGCCGCGGATCTCGTGCAGTGGTTGGGGCGCAGCGCGAGCTACCCCGAAGGCGTGTGCTTGCTCACCGGGACGGGCATTGTGCCCGGCAGCGATTTCACGTTGGCGGCGGGCGATGTGGTGCGTGTCACAATTGATGGCGTCGGGACGCTCACGAATACGGTCAAAGTTGTGTAAGCGCAACCTTGTTGAGGTCTGCACATAGACAGTCTGTCTAGATTTGTGTAAATCGCCACTAAATTATCGATATTATAGTGGTATCATCGACGTGTTGAACATCATTGTAGACTTGGTGGATTTACACGTATGGGCATCTACAAACAGTTGGGCGCGCTGGCTGCGCGCTATCGGATCGTGCTGGTCATCCTGTGGATTGGGCTGGCGCTGGCCGTTGGGCTTTTCGCGCCGCGCATCACGCAGGTGACGACCAGCGACATCAGCACCTTTTTGCCCGCCGATGCGCCATTTCGTGAGGCGGCGCGCGTATTGGCTGAAACTTATCCGAATGATTCCTCGGGCAGCAGCTATCTGATCGCCATCGAAGCGCCGGACGGCGTCCTTAACCCCGGCGCGGAGGACTTCGCCGGACAGTTGGACACGGCGGTTGGTCGCTGGTTAGCTGAGTTCAAAACGTGGCTGCAAGCCAGCGAGATTGCGGCGGATATCGCCCGCATCACCAGCCCGACTGATTCGGCACTGCTCGCGCAGCAGTTGGTCGCGGAGAGCAATCAGGTCGCGCTCGTGAACATCAGCCTGACCGGTTCAGGCACGGCGAAAGTGGTCAAAGAGGCGCTGCTGGAGTATCGCAGCACCAACACGCCGGAAGGCGTGCGGACCTACATCACGGGCGGCACGGCGATCACGCAGAGTACCGCGGAATCGAGCCGCGAGACGGCGGAGAGCACGCTCGTCGTCACGGTGGTGCTTGTGATCGTGCTGCTGCTGCTCATCTACCGTTCGCCCGTCAGCCCGCTGCTGCCGCTTGGCGCGGTGACGCTGGCCTATATCATTGCGCAGGGCGTGGTGGCGTGGCTCAGCCAGCAAATCGGCATGTCGATCAGCACGTATGCGAATGTGCTGTTGGTCGTGGTGCTGTTTGGCGCGGGGACGGATTATTGTCTGTTCCTGATCAGCCGCTACCGCGAAGAAATGGCCGATACGCCTGATCCCAAGGCGGCGACGACGAGCACGCTGGCGCAGGTCGGCGAGACGCTTGTCAGCAGTGCCGGGACGATCTTCGTCGGTTTCATTGCCATGAGCTTCGCCGAAATGGGTTTGTTCCGCACGGCGGGACCGGTGCTGGCGATCGGCATCGTGATCATGCTGCTGGTAGGCGTGACGTTTGTGCCCGCGCTGCTGGCGCTGCTCGGCAAGCGGGCATTCTGGCCCGGCAAGGCGGTGCATCGTCCGACTGGAAACTACTATGAGCGCATCTCGCAGTTGGTGAGCAGTCGCCCGGCCTTGTCGGTCGTGGTGATCATCGCCTTGATGCTGCCGCTGGCGCTCTACGGCCTGTCGACGACCGTGAGCTATGACCTGATCGGCGATTTGCCGGTCGATGATCCCGCGGTGGCAGGGTACGGTCTGGTGCGCGACAACTTCGGCGCGGGGACGATCATGCCGCTCACGGTCGTGGTCACCGGGCGGGATGCGGCGACGGTCGCGTCAGAGATCGACGCGCTGGCGCAGCAGTTGGCCGCGCTGCCGACCGTCGGCGATGTGCGCAGCATTGATGATCCGCTGGGGCAGAATGGCAGCATCCGCAACCTGACGCGCGTTGACGGCCAATTGACGCTCATCCTCGATCAGCTTGACGGGGCGGGCGGCGGGACGGGCGGCGCAAACCTCGTCGCCGTGATCGGCGCGCTGCAGAGCTATCTGGATTTGCTGGCGCAGACCTTCCCAACGATGGCCGCCGATCCCAATTTGACCGAATTGCAAACGCTGCTGAGTAATCCGCTCCAGTTGGCGCTCCAGCGCGACAAACTGCGCACCGATCTTGAAGGGCTGGCGGCGACGTTTGCGACGATGAATGATGCCTACCTCATGCCGACTGCGCTCACGCCGCTGCTCGCCAGCGCTGACGAAGCGCAGGCCGCACTGATCGATCAGCTCAACAACACCTATCTCGCCAATGACGGCAGCGCCTACCGCATTAATGTGATCGTGAACGTAAACCCGAACAGCGATGCCGCGTTGGACACAGTGCAGCAAATCCGCGCGCTGCTGCCGCGGTATGAGGATGGCAGCCAGGCGGTGCTCAGCGGGCAGCCCGTCACCTTGGCAGATATCCGCGACACGATGAACCGTGACCTGCTGCGCACGATGGCGCTGGTCATCCTCGGGATTTTCATCGTGCTGCTGTTTATGCTGCGCAGCCTGATCGCGCCGATCTACCTGATTTTGACGGTGATCATCACGTATGCGTTCTCGCTCGGCCTGACCGATCTGGTCTTCCGGTTGGTGTTGGGCGTGGAGAGTTTGTCATGGTATATGCCGTTCTTCACGCTGATTTTCCTCGTAGCACTCGGCGTGGACTACAGCATCTTCCTGATCGGGCGCGTCAAAGAAGAAGTGCCGCGCCACGGCACGCGGGCGGGTGTGCACAAGGCCGTCGCCGCGACCGGAGCAATTATCACCTCGGCGGGTTTGATCCTCGCGGGGACGTTCGCCGCGCTGCTGACCGGGAGCATCATGGGGCTGATCCAGCTCGGCTTCGCGGTCGCGTTCGGCGTGCTGGTGGATACCTTCGTCGTGCGGACGATGCTCGTCCCGGCGATCACCGTGCTGCTGGATAAGTTCGCGTGGTGGCCGGGCAATCTGGCGCACGCGGTTGTTAAAGAAGAAGCCGAACCGGTCGCGTAAACTACCAACCTCACCCCGTTTCGCTGCGCTCAACCGCCCCTCTCCCACGGGAGAGGGGCGTAGAACCGTCAGGGTCGCTGGGGTGAGGCGAAATTCGTCCGTCTCCGTCAAATTTGTAACCAAACCGTCACAACTGCGTCACATCGGCGGCGACTCTCCCCCGTACAGTGAGTCCTGTACGACCGCAATGCAAAGGAGATTGCCGATGACACAGGTATCGCGCCGCAGTTTTCTGCAGTTCGCCGGGCTGACAATGGCCGGCCTCGCCGCTGCGACCACGCTCGAAAAAATCGGCGGGGTGAGCGCCGTGCAGGCGCAGGCGGAAGGTGGTGGTTTCTCCGGCGCGGCGTTCCTCGCCAATGTGTCGCCGGAACAGCATGTGCTCAACCGGCTGACGTGGGGCGTGCGCCCGCAAGACCGTGACCGCATTCGCGAACTCGGGATCGAAGGCTACATCGACTGGCAGTTGGATTACGCCAATATCGCCGATCCGGTGATTGACGAGTTTGTCGGGGCGCGGCGTGTGCTCACGATGCCGCCCGAAGAACTACTCCAGCTCAGCAGCGAAAATTACGAATATGTGATTACGACGGCGCTCTGGGCGCGCTTCTACCGTGCCGCCTACAGCGAACGCCAGCTCTACGAGCGCATGGTCGAATTCTGGACAGATCACTTCAATATTCCGATTTTTGACCTCGTCGCGGGCAAAGTGTACGACGACCGCATCGTGGCGCGGGCGCATGCGCTCGGCAAATTCCGCGACCTGCTGTTCGCGTCGGCGCAAAGCCCGGCCATGCTCGACTACCTCGACAATGACGTGAGCGACAAAGACCATCCGAACGAGAATTACGCTCGCGAACTGATGGAATTGCACACGCTCGGCGTGGATGGCGGTTACACGGAAGCGGATGTCACTGAAGTGGCGCGCGCTTTCACCGGGTGGACGAACAACCCGGCGTGGGATGGCTTCTTCACGTTTGACGCGGAGATGCACGACACGGGCGCGAAGACGGTGTTGGGGAATGCACTGCCCGCCGGACGCGGCATCGAAGACGGGCTGCAGGTGCTCGATATCCTCGCGCGGCATCCGTCGACGGCGCGCTTCATCAGCAGCAAGCTGATCCGCCGCTTTGTCGGCGACCTGCCGCCCGCCAGCCTGGTCGACAGCGCCGCGCAGGTCTTCATGCAGACCGATGGCGACATCCGGCAGGTCATGCGGCACATCCTGCTCTCCGGCGAATTCATGAGCTCCGCCGGGCAGAAGTTCCGCCGCCCGCTGGACTATGTCGTGGCGATGACGCGCACGCTCAGCTCCGGTTTGCAGATCGAAGGCATCGAGACGGTCTACTACCTGATCGAGCCGCTCGGGCACATCCCGTATGGTTGGCAGCCGCCCAACGGTTACCCCGACGTAGCCGCCGCGTGGATCAACACCAATTCGCTGCTGCATCGCTGGAACGCGGCGCTGCTCATGGCGTTGGGCGGCGAGGGGTACCTCCCCGGCGTCGCGCTCAATCTGGATCGGGTTATACCAGCAGCGGCGACGGCGGGTGAACTGGTCGACGCGACGACCGCGCAGATCCTCGGCTTCCCCATCGCCAGCGCCGACCGCGATCAACTGATCGCCTATGTGTCACGGGCTGCCAACCCAGACGAACCGCTCACCGAGAGCGCGCGCTATGAAAAACTGCCGGGGCTGGTCGGTCTCGTCATGGCCTCGCCGTACTTCCAGTGGCAGTAAGCCGTCCGCAGCGACTTTAGACCAAGAGGAATGAGATGAGCATTTCACGACGTGGATTTTTGAAGGCGACCGGGAAAGCGGCGGTGATCGGTTTGGGAACGCACTTGTTCCCCTCATGGATGCCGCGCATGGCCTTCGCGCAGGGCGACCGCGCCAACCGCGATGTGCTGGTGGCGATCTTCCAGCGCGGCGGCATGGATGGCCTGAACGCCGTCGTGCCCTTCGGCGAAGGCGCGAATTACTACGACCGGCGCCCGACGATTGGCATCAGCGCGCCGGACGGCAGCGACTCGAGCGCGATTGATCTCGATGGCTTTTTCGGCCTGCACCCGGCGCTGCGTCCGCTCAAAGAGGTATACGACGCCGGGGCACTGACCGTCATTCATGGCGCGGGGTCGCCTGACCCGACGCGTTCGCACTTTGACGCGATGGAATACATGGAGCGCGGCATTCCCGGCGATAAGCTGACCGGCACGGGCTGGATCAACCGCCATTTGCAGTCAGCGGCGTGGCAGAACGACTCGCCGTTCCGCGCCATCGGCATGGGCTCGATGCTGCAAGGCTCGCTCCGTGGTCCGATTTCGGCGCTGGCGCTGCGTTCCATCACCGACTTTCACCTTGCCGGGCGCACGGAACAGCTCTCGACCATTCAGCGCACGCTGAGCGGTTTGTACAGCGTGCAGTCCCCGGTCGATGCGCTGACAGCGCAGGCCTCCGGCGTGTTCGGCACGATGGATCTGCTAGAGTCGCTCTCCGCGCTGGAATATCAGCCGAGCTACGGCGCGGTCTATCCGGATACCGAATTCGGCATGGGTTTGCGCCAGATCGCGCAGCTCATCAAGGCGGATGTCGGGCTGGAAGTCGGCTGCGTGGACATCGGCGGGTGGGATACGCACGATGGTCAGGGCAGTACCGACGGCGAATTGGCGAACCGCTTAACCGAGTTCGCGGATGGGTTGGCGGCGTTCTACAGCGATCTGCGCGACTACATGGCGAACGTCACCGTCGTCACCATGAGCGAGTTCGGGCGCACGGCGAGCGAAAACGCCAGCGCCGGGACGGATCACGGGCGGGCGAGCGCGATGTTTGTGATGGGTGGCGGCGTCACGGGCGGCATGGTCGCCGACTGGCGCGGCCTGGCCGATGACGCGCTCGACGAGGGCGACCTCGCCGTGACCATCGACTACCGTGATGTGCTGGCGGAAATCCTCACCAAGCGGGTGAGCAACTCGGCCATCGACCAAATCTTCCCCGGCTATACGCCGAACCTGCGTGGTTTGATCCGGGAGCGGGCGTAATGTGTCGCCCGGTCGCGGAGCAACCCGCGCAGCCGACCGTAACCCTGACCGATGCGAATAGTCATGTCAAAGGAGAACCCCATGAAACGTCTCTTCCGGTTCGCGCTTGCGCTCACGCTTGTGCTGGTTGTCAGCTCCGCCGCGCGCAGCGCGCTGAAGGCGCAGGACGGCGTCAGCGAACAAGACGCGATTGACCTCGCGCTGACCAATCCCATTCTAGCCAGCGGTCTCGGACAGATCGAAGGGTGGACGGCCGCCGCCTATGATACGCAGAACGCCTATCATATCTGGCGGGTGCGGGTCTGGGATGCGGATGGCGAAGACCTCGGCTGGGCAGATGTTGACCCGGCGCTCGGCAAAATCTACAGCTTTGAGGCGCACTTCAGCGCCTCCGAGTCGCAGCGTGACGCCGCCTACCCGCTGCTGCGCGAATTCATCGACAATGCACCGGACGTGCTGGCGCTCGTGGAAAACCCGTCGGCCTACAACATCTGGGTTGATTGGGACGGCTGGAATCGCTGGTGGGGTGTGTACGTGGATATCGGCGAAGACTCGCTGGCGCTGGCCATTCGCTTCGACAATGGCCTGACGCCCGATGATCTCACCAACCCCCAGTTAGTGAGCGTATACTTCCCGAACGTGGTGTCGTATGAAGAATGGCAGTCGATGGCGCAGTCGGCAGCGGTGTCCGTCGCTTTCCGCACGCAGGCGATTGCCGATGCGGTCGCCGGGCGCACGTGGACGACGCAAGTCGAACGGGCGGATGATGGGCTGTGGCGCGTAATCTTCCTCGAAGGTGAAACGCCGCTCGCCGAAGTGCTGCTCGATAACGCGATGCAAACCGTGGTCGATTACTCGGTAGGCGAATAACGGCGAAATGCGAACAGGGTTATAATCAACCCCATGAATGAACGACTGGCGCTCCTGATTGTCGACGACGAAGAAGCAATCCGCTCCGCTCTGGCCACGCTGCTAGGGCGGGCGGGTTTTGACGTGCGGGTGGCCGCGAATGGGACGGAAGCGCTGGCGCGCATCGCCGAGGCTGCGCCCGACCTCATTCTGCTCGACGTGGTGTTGGAGGAAAGCAACCCGAACGCCATGGGCGGGTTAGACGTGCTGCGGCATGTGCGCGCCTTGAATCGCTTCATCCCCGTGATCATGCTCACGTCCTACCCGGAATGGCAGATCGAGAGTTTGGGGCAGGGCGCCATCGCCTTCGTGACCAAACCGTGGGATGCGAACGCGCTCATCCTGCAAATCCGCGCCACGCTCAGCGCCATTCAGCACGTGCGCAAAGAGACACAGGCCGCGCCGAGCACCGACGAACTGCGCATCGGCGATCTGGTGATCGACCTGACGCGCTATCGCATCACCAAGGCGGGGCAGGAAATTGACCTGACGCCGATTGAGTTCGCGCTGCTGGCGTTTCTGGCGCGCAACCCACGCCGCGAATGGACGCGCGAACAACTGCTGAATCAGGTGTGGGGCTATGAGTGGGTCGGCTATGAACGCACGGTCGACCGGCATATCGCGGCGGTGCGGCGCAAGCTGCACCTGCAGCGCGACGAATTGATCGAGACGGTTCATGGCACAGGTTATCGGTTGGTGGTGTGATGCAGCGCGCATGGTTGATCGCAGGCATAGGTTTGGCTCTCGCATGGGTGATTGTGCCCACCGTGTTCACGTCGCTCGGACTCGACGTTACGCTGCGTTTCACCAGCGGTGAGGCCTATGGCGTGATGTTGTTCACGCTGGGAGTGACTGTGATCATTCTCGTCCGGGTAAGCTACCGTCGCCCGCGTTTACGCCGCACATGGGCGCTGGCCGCTGCTGGACTGGTCGGCGTGTGGGTGTTCCTGCCGTTTTTCGTCTCCCAGACGCAGAATCACCCGCTGGCGCTGGTGTTCATCGTCGCCAACCATCCGGTCGGCGTGCTGTGGTTTCTCGGCGCGTTTCTCATCACGCTGCTCCTCCTCACCTACGTGACCGCGCAGGCGGGACGGGTCGCCGAAGCGAACCGCCGCCGTTTGAACATCCTCACGCTGGTGCAAGACCAATTGATCGAAGGGGTGGCGCTCTTCGATCAGCAGCAAAAGCTGATGTGGGCGAATGCGGCGGGGCGGCGCTATCTACTCCAGAGCAGCGCGCCGCGTACCGAAGTGACGCGTCTGCTCCAGCGCTCCGTCGAAAGCCGCCGCAGCACGGCGCAAAGCCTCACCCTGAGCGAAACTGAGCGCATCAATGTGCAGGTCGCGCCCACGCCGGATGGTGCGTACAGCGTGATCGCTCGCCCGCTGCAAAACGAGTCCGACGCAGCGACGCTGTTCTATGAGCGGTTCATGCGCCGGATTGTGCACGATATGCGCAACCCGCTCGCCGCCGTGATCGCCCACGCGGGCAATTTGCGCGCGCTCGAAGATGGACAGAGCAGCGCAACCGATTGGCGCGCGACCGCGTATACCATCGAAACAGAAGCGCAGCGCCTGACGCGGTTGGTTGACAGCCTGCTGTTCGACGCGCGGTTGTCGTATGTGCCACCCGCGCTGCAAAAGCTAGATTTGCTCGATCTGATCGAAGAGGTGTATTTTCAGCATGACGAGCGCGCCATCCGTGAAGGCAAGACGCTGGAAATCGACTCGTCGTTGAAAAGCGCGCCGCTGGAAGGCGATCAGGATTTGCTGGCGCGCGCGCTGAGCAATCTGGTCGACAACAGCCTGAAGTATTCGCGGAGCGGGGCGCAGATTCGCGTCAGTCTCGAAAAAGCGGATGATCAGTATGTGATTCGCGTGGTGGATACGGGCGACGGCATTCCGCCAGATTTGCTGCCCGACAAGATTTTCGAAGCGTTAGTGCGCGGTCGTCCGCATGACAGCGGGAGCGGCCTCGGCTTGTCGATCGTCAAGAAGATCGTCGAACTGCATCACGGAAGTATCAGCGCCGAAAGCATGATTGGAAAAGGGACGATCATCACCCTATGGCTGCCTACCTAATCGCTGCAGCGCTGCTGCTCCTCACGTTGACCGGGTGCGGGGTGCGCCTGGAAGTCTCGACACCGCCCATCCCGACGCCGACGCCGCGCGTGTTCCCCGGGGTCGATTATTCGCGGAACGGGATTTGGCGCGTGCAGGCGACGCCGCGCATCATCTTCCCCGTCAGCGAGAATGCACAGATGCAGTTGTTCATGCAGGAACAGCTCCCTGTGCTGCTGCTCGCCGGGCGGCAGTTATACGTCGGTGCCGAATATGACGCGACATGGTTTTCGAACGCGCAGAGCAACGCGCAGGTGCGCCTGCGGGCCTATACCCGCGGCAGCGACGACGACGAATGGCTGCCCTATGACAGCAGTGAACGCGACCTGACGACCAGCAGTGCTCCGGCCACCAGTCGCGACTCGCTCTCGCTGATGCTCACTTATGCTGAACCGACGGCGGTGCAGGTTCGTATCGAAGTGTCGGTGATCGCCTATAACGCGGATGGGTCGATCACGACGAATGTCGAAACCAACGACTTTCCGCTGCTCGTCTTGCAGGATAGCTCGGAGATTGAGGTCGATCTGGACGCGCTCGTGCCGCAGTACGGCGAGTGGGGCGAGAACCAGATGCTGTTCGACTGGCGCGACTGGCACGGCGGCCCTTGCGGCCTGACTGATCGCGAGATCGCGGCGCTGGATGCAGCCTGTGAGGCATGGGAGAACGGTGACGGCGATCAGCTTTATACGCAGCTGCGCGCCGCGCTCGAACAAGCGGATGACCCGGAACTCCGCGGTATCATCGCCGGGCAGATCGGTCTGCTGCTGGTGCTGGCGGGGGATGTCGATCAGGCGGCAGAGACCTTTAGTCAGTCGGTTGAAGCCTACACCCAGTCGCTGCTCCCGTTCCAGGTTGGCGTGCACCTGCACAATCTGGCCGCCGCGCAGATCATGCGCGAAGATGGTGAGGCCACGGCCTATACGCTGCAAGTGCTGCAAGAACTGCGCGGGCAGTTCTACGATGAGGCTGGGAATATGTTCACGCAGGCGATTGCGGGCTACTGGTCCGATGAACCGTGGCGGTTGGACGAACCCATGTACTGGTTTAGAGAGCGTGACCTGCCGCAGGGCGACATTGTCGAGATTTGGAAGACCCGCGCCGAGCAGTAGCCAGTCCAGACCCCACCTCCGACCCCTATCAGAGGTCGGTTTTTAATTGTAGGGACGAGGCATGCCTCGTGCTCCTGTGCTCACACGACCACCACATCCGTTCAAACACCTGTTTTGCTTTCACGGACAACCGATCCGTTGTCTAATTCGGATAAAGAAACGGACGAGGCAAGCCTCGTCCCTACAGGTTCTCGGCGAAGAAGACGGTGTTCGATGGGGAATCGTAAAATACCTACCCCTGCTAGACCTCCGGACCCTCCCCGAATTGAGTTGACAGAGGGACAGTTTTAACAATCGAGGGGATTGTAGGGACGCCCAACGGGGCGTCCGCCGGAATAGGGGCGCAACGGACGCGCCGTTGCGCGTCCCTACAAACCACGTTTTCCCTCAAACGAGCTCCTTAAGGGTTCCCCATGTTAAAAGTGTCCTGTCCTCAACCGAATTGAGGGAGTGGCGACAACATTACGCGCCAGACCAAATTCGTCTTCGCAGGGACGCGATTGATCGTGTTCGGTGGTGTTTTGGTTGGTGAAACCCCGCGGAAGGTGGTACATGTTAGCACTTTGACGTGATGCACCTCGGGGAGTTCACCATGAGCGAGATTCGAGTTTTACTGGCAGGCGAATCGTGGGTGTCCAACAGCACCCACTTCAAAGGGTGGGATTTCTTCTCCAGCACGGTCTATGAGGTGGGCACGGACTACCTCGAAGGCGCGCTGAAGGGCAGCGACATCCAACTGGAGCACATGCCGAGCCATGTGGCGGCGACGCGCTTCCCGCTCACCCTCGACGAACTAAATGCTTACGACGTCGTCATCCTCAGCGATATTGGCGCGAATACGCTGCTGCTGCACCCGGATACGTGGCTGCGCGGCAAATCCGTGCCGAATCGCCTCAAGCTGCTCAAGACGTGGGTCGAAAATGGCGGCGGCTTGGCGATGGCGGGTGGGTATCTCTCGTACGCGGGGATCTACGCGTCGGCGAAGTACTATCGCACGGTAATTGAGGAGATTCTCCCGGTCAACATCCACACGTTTGACGACCGCGTCGAAGTGCCGGAAGGTGTGAGCGTCGAGGTCGTGCAGCCGAATCACCCGATTCTCGCCGGAATTACGGGCGAGTATCCCGCGCTGCTCGGCTACAACGAGACGACGCTCAAACCGGATGCCGAATTGATCCTCTCGACGGGCGAACACCCATTGCTAGCCGTGCGGAGCGTCGGGCAGGGGCGCACGCTGACATGGGCGTCGGACATCGGACCGCATTGGTGTCCGCTGCCGTTTTTGACCTGGGACGGCTATGCGCGCCTGTGGCAGCAGTCGATCCACTGGTTGGCGGGACGCTAGACGCCACGCCAGACTGTTCGCTAGAGACCATCTGAACATTCGCAATTGCTCTCGTAGGGGCAAGGCGCGCCTTGCCCCTCCACAAGCAAAACAACGGATTCTTCAAATGGTTTCTTACAGAGGCTCAGCGTCGCGATGATTCGCACGGCGCTGCCTTGCCCACCACACTCCACTTGCCACGATCACGCTCCCTAGTCCCCACAGCCCAAGCGACCGCCACAGCGGCGGTTCGCCCGTCGCTGGGAGTTGACCGGCAGTGACGAGGATGTGCGCGGCACCGCCGCTGCTGCCCGCTGGTGTCTCGCCGACCAGCGCCAGGTTGCTGACATGCACGCTGGCGTTGGGCGACTCCAGAATCGCCGCGTTCGGAATCGTCTCGCCCGCGCGCAGACTGGCGACCCGCGCTGAGACCACGATCACCGCTTCTTCGCCAGGTTGCAGGGTGAAGTCGCTGACGGTCAGTGTATTGGCGTTGAAGACCCACCGCCCGTGCGTGGTGGAGAGCACACGGAGATCGGCCAGACGTTCGTCAAACACATCGTAGATCACCACCTGCGTGAGTGGGATAGTCTTGGGGTTCCGCGCCCGAATAGTGTAGGTGACGGTCTGTCCGATGGTCGCAAACGGGTGATCGACTGTTTTGGTGATGTAATCCGTGTCGCCGCCCCCAGACACTGTCGCGCCAGGGATGAGCACCTCATTGATGAGCGTGACAATTTCGTCGTCGTTGATGATCCCGGTGAAGGTCGTCGGCGTGATCAGCTCCACCGGCCCGCTGATGCCGGTGATGGCGAGGTCGAAGGTTTCGACGCCTTCCAGTGCTGTATCGTCCAGAATCGGCACGGTGATCGTTTGCTGGTAAGTGGTGCCGGCTACAAACGGCGCATCGACGAAAGTGAGTGTTTGGGCGGCGAACGCCCCGTAATCCGCGCCGCTGGTCGCATTCCCGCTGGCAGCATCGTCAATCGTCAGGGTGATGTCGCCCGCGAGATTAAAGCCCGCTGGGATCAACACCTGCACATCTACGGTCAACGTACCCGCTGCCTCGTCGACGATGGCGCTGTTCACGGCGAACGACGCCTGCGCAAAGACATCCACATCGTCGTCATTGAGGATGATCGTGTGGCTGTCCGCTGGAGCGATTTCCGCCGACCCGGTGACGGCATTGATGCGCAGCGCGAGGTATTCCGCGCCTTCGATGAGGCTGTCTTCCAGCAGGTTGACGGTCACGGTCTGGATGTAGGTGGTACCGGCGGTCAGCGGCCCGGCGAAGGTGACGGTTGTCGGCGCGAAGGCTGCGTAGTCGCTGCCGCTGGTGGCATTGCCGCTCGCCGCATCCACGATTTCCACCGTGATCGGGTCGGGGCTGCTGAAGCCCGCGGGCACGTCCAACTGCACATTGACGCTGATGCCCGTCGCATCTTCGGTGACGATTTGATTGATGTCCGGCAGCGACGCGCTGGCGACAACCGTGTCGATGCCTGTGCATTCCACCGCATAGGTGACCGTCGGTTGGGTGGGATCATTGGTGGTGAAGGTGAGCTGCGCTGAACGCACGCCCGCCGCCGACGGCGTGCAGATGATGGCCGTATCCTGCGGTGGATTGCCATTGCCAATGGTCGTCGGCAGGCCGATGAGGCGGAAGTCGCCCGGATGCAGGCCGCCGATACTGCTCAGGCTGACAGTCAGCGCGCTGTCGCCGTCCTCGATGATTTGCAGCGTGGTGCT
Organism: Candidatus Flexifilum breve; assembly: GCF_016713355.1. Lineage (NCBI taxonomy): Bacteria > Bacillati > Chloroflexota > Anaerolineae > Aggregatilineales > Candidatus Flexifilaceae > Candidatus Flexifilum > Candidatus Flexifilum breve. Next base: position 1,363,367 of record NZ_JADJPI010000035.1, on the reverse strand, counting down.
GATCTCACTGCCCACCACCACTGACCCGAGGTTGATGGTCGCATTCACCGGTGGCGCGGAGTCGTAGACCGGGTCGAGCGAGTACTCAAAAGCGCCGCTATCACAGTCGCCCACCTGCGGCGAATTCGGTGTCCCCGTCGCATCGAAACCGCGCAGATAGCCGCGTTGATCAGTGATTGGGCAGTTACTGAAGTTGGCGGCGTCAAGCGCCGGACTGCCCGGCACCAGCGCATGGGTGAACGTCGGCCCGTTGTTGTCCGCCAGCGGCGCGAGGATGGTGCCAATTGCCCCAGCCGGGACGATGTCGGTCGCCCCATTCGGGCAGCCGCCCGCGCTGCCATTGACGCCAAACACGTTATAGGCGTTGCCCACCGTGAGCGTTCCCCCAATGATGCTGTCGTTGTAACATTCAGCGTTAGCCGGGGCGGTATTCCCCGCAATGATGTTATTCCGCAGCGTGACGGTCGCCGCCAGATTATAGACGCCGCCAGCGCCGGCACCGGCACTATTGTTGGTGATCGTGTTATTGGTGAGGATGGCGGTCGCTCCCAATTGGTACAGCGCCCCGCCATAACTGCTGGGGGCGCTGTTGCCCGAAACAGTGCTGTTGCTCAAGTTGAGGTTGGCGCTTTCGCTCACCAGCGCGCCGCCGCCGCTTTGGCTCTGATTGTTCGTGAAGAGGCTGGCGGTGATCGTGCTGGAATTCAGGTAGCTGTAGATCGCTGCACCCATCGCGGCTTGATTAGCAGAAAAGACGCTGCGCGCCACATTCAGATTGGCTCGATTGACGAAAATCGCGGCCCCAAGCCCGGATGTTGAGGTCGCGACGTTATTGCTGAAGGTGCTATCGGCAATGGTCAGCGCGCCGGCTGTGTAAATCGCGCCGCCCAGTGTGCCCAAGCCCCCGCCAGTGGCGAGGCCGTTGGTCATGGTCAAGTGGTTGATGTAGACCTCAGCCCCGGACGCAATGTGCATAAGGCGGAAGGTGGCCGCGCCGGAGCGAGTGATGGTGAAACCCGCGCCCTCAATCGTCAGGCTGTTTCCCCCATCCGCCAGAATGCTCGGCAGCCCATTCACCCCATCGGTAAAGTCAGTGGCGCTGGTGAGCGCGATATTGGCGCTCAGGGTGATGGTATCGTCCTGATTGTTGCTGTTGGCGGCCGTGATCGCGGCGATCAGTTCAGCGGCGGTGCTGACGGTGAACGTGGCGGCTTGCACGCGCGGAATGATCCCAAGCAGTGTGGCGAGAGACAGAAAGAAGAAAAATTTGCGCATTGATGCTGCCTTCGTACGGGAGTTGAATTTTCCGGAGCTAACGAGCAAGGTGATGAAGGTGGTAATTTGCCTAAGTCCCGCTGGTTTGTCAATGCGCTCGGTGTCAGAGAATCGTTACATGGTTGTCAGGATGGGCAACCCGCCCAGAGGTGCTTGATTGCTTGAGTAAGCTGCCGAATGTTCTTGTGTAGGGGCAGACCGACGTGTCTGCCCGGTTGTGGGCGCACACGCAGGTGCGCCCCTACACCCGTTCGTGGATTTTTGTTCGAAAACCTACTTAAGCCGGGTCGCGGAGCCGCGTGCTGACCAGCGCGCAAATCACCAGCAGCCCGACCGCCAGCAGCAGCGACGGCGTGAACGACTCATCCGGTGTTTTGAGCACGCTCATGATGTAGACGAATACGACCGACGCCTGCCCGAATAGCTGAATCAGCCCGTTGGAGGTGCCTTCCGGCGTCGGGTAGGTGATTTCGGCGGCGTACTGCATCGCGATGGGCATGGTGCTGACGAGGAAGAAGCCGAGCGCGAACGCCGACACCAGCAGCAGCGTGAAGTCGGTGGCGAATGTCAACCCGATGACGCCGGGAATCGTCAGCGCGAGGCCGAGCAGCAGATAGCGCTTCCGTTTGCGCTGGCGGTCGGAGAACGACGGGATGACCACCGCGCCGATCACGCCGCCGACCAGCATCAGCGCGCCGAGCGTGCCCGCGTCGGTTGAGGAGAAGCCGCGCCCCCGCACGATGCCTTCGATCCACGTGTTGATCCCGTTGAAGATGCCGAGTCCGACGAACGACACCAGCAGCACGAGCAAAAACATGCGTGAGCGCAGCGCGTGCTTCAGCCCATCGAACATGAGCGAGCGCACCGCTTGATCGGGCGCACTAGGAGGTGTCGGCGGCTTTTCGCGAGCAAACACCAGAAACAGCACTGCCGAGGCCGCGGTCACGCCGCCGTAAATCAGTTGAATGGTAGGGATGTCCAATGTTTCGCTGAGTACGGGGGTGACGACCATGCCAATCGCCGTGCCGACGAGGTTGGCCAGCGTCACTAATCCGACCGCCGTCGCGCGTTCTTCTACCGCGAACCAGTTGGCGGGCACTTTCGTCCATGCGTTGAGCAGAAACGGCTGCGCGACCGCGATGGCAATGGTGGCGAGCAGGACGACCGCGTAATCCGTCCCGGCGAAACCGCGCAGGAGCCCGCCGATGGACATCAGGATCACGCCGAAGCCCACGCCCACGCGAAAGCCCGATGTATCAATCACCCACGAGGCCGGAATCGAGAAGGGAATGAAGGCCAGCATGAAAGACATCGCCAACACACCGATTTCCAGATCGGTCACGCTGTACACCTGTGCAGCGCGGCTCGTCACCGGGGCGTAGCTGATCCACAGGATTTGAATAGTGAGGTTGACGGCCATGAAGACCGCCAGCACGACCCAGCGATAGCTGTAGACGGGATACTCGGTTTTGGACATCAGTCAGCTTTCTCCGCATTCAGAGTCTTGAACAGCGCTTTGTTGCGTTGGTGGAGCTGGCGGTACACCGCATATTGCTTGTCGTACAGCGGTCGGTACTGCGGGCGCGGCGTGAAGGTTTTGGCGACCCGCACGAGGCGGCGCACCTCATCAAACTGAATCGCGCCGAGGCCGACGCCACACACGAGCGCCGCCCCCGCTGCACCTGCGTTTTCGGGATGTTCGGTGACTTCAATCGTGCGCCCGGTGACATCCGCGAGGATTTGCGCCCACGTGTCCGAGCGCGCACCGCCGCCGACAAAACGCACGGTCGCGCTCCGCGGTACGTTCTTCTCGACCGTCTCCAGCATCCAGCGTTTGTGGTAGGCGTCACCTTCCAGTACCGCGCGGATCATCTCCCGCTTGCCCGTCTCCAAGTTGAGGTTGAAGAACATGCCGCGGGCATACGGGTCTTCGAAGGGGGAGCGATTGCCGTGCAGCCACGGCGTGAAGATCACCCCATTCGCGCCGGGCGGCGTCTCTTCGACGACTTTGCCGAGATAGGCGTACAGCGAACGATATTCGGCTTCGCGGTCGGCGATGGTTTGCTGGCCGAGGTATACACCGATTTCGTCCAAGGCGAGGTGGTCGCGAATCCACTGCAAGCAGCGTCCCGACGTTTCTTGCTCAGAGATGTAGTTGTATTTGCCGGGGATCGCCCCGAGGATCGACGCGACCATGCCGCTCACATCGGTTTTGCGCTGGTCGAGGGTGGCGCACACCCAACCGGACGTGCCGATATAGATGTGCGTGCTGTTGGTGTCCAGACTGCCGGAGCCGAGCGAGATCAGCGAGAGGTCGCCGCCGCCGCCGAACACGGGCAGGCCGACGGGCAGTCCTAATGCCTGAGCGGCACGCTCCGTCAGTCCGCCGACCTGATCGGTGGCGCGCACGACGGGCGGCAGATGTTCCGGGTTCACGTTGTAGGTGTGGCATAAACCTGCGTGCCAGTTGAGGTGATCAGGCCGGGTGTCGAACAGGAAGGTCGCGTGCGCGCTGTCATAGCCGAGCGTGAACTGCCCCGTGCAGCGCATGACCAGATAATCTTTGACATCCAACCAGCAGCGCAGGGCACGGAAGCGTTCCGGATCTTCTTCGCGCAGCCACAGGTATTTCCAGAGCGGATCCTTCGCGGAAGCGGACGCGCCGCCCGTGATGCGCAGCGCGCTCAGCAGCTTGACCGCGTTCATGCCCTCGATTTTGAGCAGACCATCCTGCAGGTAGCGGCGGCGCTGCGCCGTGCCGCGCGCGTCCATGTAGCTCATGGCGCGCCCGAGCGCGTGTCCGTCCGCGTCGACTGGGACAAAGCCCTGCATCTGCGCGCAGAAGGCCATGCCCTGAATGGCCTCTGGAGCGACCTGCGCCCGCCGCAGCACGGCCTGCGTGCCGCGACAGATGGCCTCCCACCATAAATCCGGGTCTTGCTCGATGCCGCCGTTGTCCAGCACGTACAGCGGGTAATCTTCGATGGCGGTCTCCAGCATGTCGAGACGGTCGCCCAAGCGGTACAAAACCGATTTGCTGCTGGTGGTGCCGACATCATGGACGAGGAGCAACGGCGCGGTCATCAAGTTGGCCTTTTAGGTGCAGCAGGCGAGCACGGTTTCAAAGCGATTCAGCGCATCGTCGATCACGTCGTCGGTATCGGCCATGCTCGTATACAGGCGGCTGCCCGCCAGCGTGACGATGCCCTGAGCCATGAACGCCGCGCCCATTTCTTCCATCATGTGTTTGCGTGGTTTGACCTCGCGCATCAGCTTGAGCGGATTCTTGAAGTCAAGCAGCATCACCGCCGATGTTTCGAGATGCACAATTGAACCCTGATTATAGGCCACGAACGGCAAATCGAGCCGCTGGATAATCTCCTGCAAGCCCGCTGTGAGCCGATCTCCGGCCTGACCTGCCAGCACTGCCGCGTTGGTGCGCTCCATCTCCTCGATGGCGTAGTAGCCCGCCGCGCAGCTCAAGGGGTTGGCGGAGAGCGTGCCGCCGACATAGGCGCGTTCGCCTGTGCCGCTGATGCCCGCCGCAAAGTGCAGCATGATCTCGCGCTTGCCGCCGACGCCGCCCGCCATCGGGTAGCCGCCGGTGATGCACTTGCCGAACACTGTCAAATCTGGCGTGACGCCGAAGTAGCCCTGCGCGCCGCCCAAGCCGAGACGGAAGCCCGTCACCACTTCGTCAAAGATCAGCAGCGCGCCGAATTCGTCGCATAGCTCGCGCACCTTCTGGTTGAAGTCACGGGCAATGGGGCGCGTGCCGCTCTCCGGGCCGACCGGTTCGAGGATGACGGCGGCGGTCCCGCCCCGCAGGCGGTTGAGCATGAGCTTGCGTCGGAGTTGATCGAGATTGTTCGGGTAGAATTCCTGCGTGTGCTTGGTCGCCGCGGCGGGGATGCCCGTCGCTTCGTGGCGACCCGTGCCGGGGATGTGCAGCCCGTAGACCATCTGGTCACTCCAGCCGTGGTACGCGCCGCCGACCTTGATAATCTTCTTTTTGCCCGTATGCACGCGCGCCGCGCGAATTGCCGCCATGACCGCTTCCGTGCCTGATCCCAGCATGCGGAACATTTCGATGCTTGGCATATGCTGGTTGATCTTCTGCGCCAGTCGCAGTTCGTATTCATGGAACAGACCGGTCACCGGGCTGCACTCGCGGATCAGATCGACCAGTTTTTCGCGCACGGGCGCATAGTTGCTGCCGAGGATGGTCGGGCCACCCGCCTGCAAAAAGTCGATGTAGCGGTTGCCGTCTTCATCCCACAGATACGCGCCCTCGGCGCGGCGAATGGCGATAGGGAAGGGGTAATTAAAGGCGAGGTTATGCTGCACGCCGCCGGGGATGTACTGCTTGGCCTCGTCGATCAGCGTGCGGGACCGCTGGCAGTGCTCGTCAAAGTAGCGCAGGAATTCGGCCATTTTGTCGCGGCGAATAGGGCGCAGCGGCTGTTTGACGAGCTGATTCAACTGGCGGTAGATCGCCTCGGTGTCGTGCCACGCCGAAATCGCGGACTGCTGGGTAGTGGGGGGTGTCATCACGCGTTCCATCGGACTATCCTTTCACTTGGGCGAGCTGCTGCTCGATCTTTTTCTGCTCGGAGCGCAGTTTGGCAAAGGCGATCTCGCGAATCGGCAGCGGAATCTTGTCGATCTTCTCATCGGTATACAGCGCCAGCAAGTAACTTAACGCTGCTTTTTCCAGCAGCAGCACGTTGTGATACGCGCGCTCTGGCTTTGGACCGAGGCACAGCGCGCCATGATTCTTGAGGATATAGGCGTTGTGATGATTCTGCACGGTCTTCTTGACCTGTTTGACGAGCATCCCCGTGCCGGAGGGGGCGTAGGGAATGACTTCGACGCTGCGACCGAGGAAGCGCACCTGCTCATCGAACAGCGCAGGGATCGGCTTGTTGATCAACGCAATCGCGCTGGCAAAATCCTGATGGGTATGCATGACGCAGTTCACATCCGGGCGCACCTGATACACAGCGCTGTGGAAGCCCATCTCGATGGATGGCTTGAGATCGCCAGCGATCTTGTCACCGTTGAGGGTGTACACGCAGATGTCATCGGTCTGCATGGCGTAGTAGTCTTGATTCGAAGGGGTGATGGCAAGGGCGTCGGCGCCGGGCACGCGAATGGATATGTTGCCGCCTGTGCCTTTGAGAAAATCATCGTCGGCGAGTTTGCGCGTATAGTCGATCACATGCTGGCGGACGGCTTGATAGTCAATCATCGGCGGAGTCTCGGGTTAAACTTTACATTGTAAAGATTTTACGGTGGTTTCTTTACAGCGTCAAGTAACTGCGTTACGCTTCTCTTTATGAATCATAATTATCATCACGGCGACCTCAAAAACGCCCTGATCCGCGCGGGGATCGAACTCCTATCCCGCGAAGGCGTCCAAGCGCTGACGCTGCGCAGCGTGGCCAAGCAAGCCGGCGTCAGCCATGCGGCGCCCTATGCGCATTTTGCCGATAAGCAAGCGTTGATCGCGGCCATTGCGGCGGCGGGCTACGCGACGCTGTACGCGCAGTTAGCGACCGCTCAAACTGCGCGCGGCGATGCGCTGGAGCGCCTGTACGCCACCGCCGATGCGTATCTACAGTTCGCGCTTGATGAACCTGATCACTTCAAGATTACGTTTTCGGGCGTGGTCGAAGCGGAAAAGGACTATCCGGACTATGTCGAACAGTCGCGGCGATGTTTCGCACTGGTGGTCGCGCTGGTGGCCGATTGTCAGGCGGATGGGGTGATCGTGTCCGGCGACACTCAGTTGATCGCCGTGAGTATCTGGTCATGCATGCACGGCTTTGTGCATCTGTGGCTGGCGAATCAACTGCCGAGCGCGCTGCTCAGCCGCTACGCCATCCCGGAACTGCTGCGGATGCATCTCACGCGGGTCGTGCCGTTTGCCACCCGCCGACCAGAATAGAAAGGGACGCGCACCCGGCGCGTCCCTGCAATCTCCTAATCTGTGACGAACTCGCTGATTACTCGCGTTCCCACACGCCTTCGCCATTGAGGATACGGGCCAGTTGATTCGGGAAGCGGGCGCTGTCCAGCGGCTTGCCGAGAAAGCCGTCAAACCCCTGCTGGCGCACCACATCAATTTCGCTAACGTGCACGGTGTAGGCGATGATCGGCACGCCGCCTAACTGTTCGCGCAGCAGATCCTTGACCTGAAACCCATTGATGCCGGGCATTTCCAGATCGAGGAAGACGACATCCACCTGTGCCATTTGCGTGAGCGTGTCATTCAGCCGCAGCGGGTTCGCCACTTCAACGCACTTGACGCGGTTTTTCATCAGGAGGGTGCTGAGGACGCGTAGATTCTGCTGGTTATCGTCAATAACCAGCGCATGGACTTCGCTCATAGGGGCCTGTGTTCTCCCACGTACCACACTTCTTCACCGTTAATCACCCGGGCGACTTGTTCCGGGAAGAGATGCGCTTCGATGGGCTTCGCGATGAAACCCGAGAAGCCCCGGATCCGCGCTTCCGGAATGGCGATGGCGGGATCCATCGCGGAGACTGCAATGATCGGCACGTCTTTGAATTCCGGTACCAAGCGAATCTCGTCAAAGATGTTAAATCCGGAAACCTGTTTCGGCAGGCTCAGGTCGAGGATAATCAGATCAATTTTAGCGAGACGTTCCAGATGAAAGGGAACATCTTTCCCCCAGCGTTCAAATTCCACGACCGCCCCGTGTTTCATCAGCGTGATCTGGAAGATGACGCGGTTCTGCACATTGTCCTCAACGATGAAAATGTGCTTATCCTTCAGCAGCATGATCGACTTCTTCCTTAACTAATAATTCGCCAGATTGCCTCACCGTCGACGATCCGTTGGAATGTGTCCGGGAACGTGGTGAGGTCAATCGGTTTGGCAAGGCAGCCATCGAACCCGGACTGCCGCAGTTTGACGACCTCTTCGTTCATCACACTGGCCGTCAGCGCGACGATGCGCGTATTGTGTGCCCAGTCCAACTGCTGCAGCATGGACAGCATGGTGAAACCGTCGTACGGTTGCATGTGAATGTCGAGGAAGATGACATCGGGCTTTGGGGTGAGGGCTTCCACCTTCGCCAGAAAATCCTCGCTGTTTTCGAAAATTGTGACATTCGGCAGCTTCATGCGTCCACTGAGGAGCATGCGCATGAGCGTGCGGCTGTGCGGGTCGTCTTCAACGTAAAGTACGGAGATCTGTGGATTCATAGAGCCATTCCTTCGGCAGTCAATGTGGGCGTCAGTTGGTGTGATTCTACTGGCAGTGCGACGTAGAAGGTAGTGCCTTTCCCAACGTCGCTCGTCATCCACAACTTCCCGCCGTGCGCTTCGGCCAGGCTGCGCGCGATCGGCATGCCTAAACCGGTGCCACCCCCTTGCTGCAAGCCGACCTTGGTCTGCTTGAAGGCTTCGAAGACCAGATCGAAATCTTCCGCCGGAATGCCCGGGCCGGTATCACTGATCGCTGTGATGAGCTGCCCATCCTTCACCTGCGCGCTGACCGTGATGTGTCCAGCCGCCGTGAATTTGCAGGCATTCGAGATGATGTTGAGGAAAATTTGGAGAATACGCTGTCCGTCCGCGCGGATGAGCGGGAGGTTCGGCGCAATTTCCGAGCGAATCTCCACGTCTTTCCCGTTGAGCAAGCTGTTTCCGGTGGCGACGACGTTGACGAGAATATGGTTCACGTCGATGTTATCTTCGATGAACAGCTTGAGCGAACCCGCTTCGATCTTCGACATGTCGAGCACGTCGTTGATCAGGTTGAGCAGATGCTTGCCGCTGCTGACCACCTGACTGAGCAATTCCACCTGAAACTCGTTCACGGGGCCGGTATCGCCATCGATCACGAACTGGGTGAAGTTGAGCACCGCGTTCAACGGGGTGCGGAGTTCGTGCGACATACTGGCGAGGAACGCCGACTTCACCTGATCGCTGCGTTCGGCTTGTTCGCGGGCGCTCTGTAAGCTGATTTCACGCTGCTGGACGGCGAGCGCCATCTCGTTGAACGTGAGCGCCAGCTTCCCGAGTTCGTCTTCACCGCTTACCGGAATACGCTGATCGTACTGCCCGCCGATCATCTTGTCGGCGGTCGCGCGCAGGGTGTTGATAGGACGCAGCGCGAAACGATACAGCGCGAAATAGATGACGGTGAGGGCGAGCACGGTCAGCAGGGCGAAGGCGACAATCGTGTTGACCAGTGTGGTATTTTGGAAGGTGAAGATTTCGTCCAGCTCAAACAGGATCATCATGACCGCTGGGCTGGTCTGACCGTTCGCCGTCAGCGGCACATAGGCCGATGCATGCGGGACATCGCTGAACACCAGATCGTTGACGACGACGGTTGCTCCGGTGGCAGCGCGGGCGACCTCGGCTGGAATGAACTCGATGCCATGCTCCAGCGAGGTAGGCGTCACTCCTGCCTGATCAATGTTGTTCGTGCGGACCAGAAACTGTCCATCGAAGATCAGCCCGGCGAACACCCCCGGCGCATTGAAGAATAATTCCGAGAGGAAGTCCGCATCAATGTAGCGGCTGATCTGGATGGCGCCGAGGACGTTGCCCGTCGCGCTGACGACCGGCGCTAACGCGGCGAGGCGCACGGTCATCACGCCATCGTCTTCGGCGACAACGATATACGTGCCTGCCCCCTGCGATAGCGTGGCATTCAGCAGGTCATAGAGCTCGGTTTCGGTAGCTTCCACACCAAAATCGGCCAGCCGGTTGCCGTCACCATCGATGACATCGACATCGTCAAAGCCAAGCTGAGCCTGCGCCTGGCTGACGATGTCGGTCACATTGTCCACGTTGCGGCGACCAACAGCCTGAAAAAAAGCGACGCTGGAAGAGATGAAGTTGACGTCAATCGCCAGGTTGCGTTCGGCTTCTGCCAAGCGCTCCTGGGCGAGCACCGTCTGTTCGGTGATACGTTCTGTCCCGACTTCTTTGTTGAGGTTCTGTGTATTGGTGACAAGGAGAATGACAGTCAGCACGAGCAGAACGCCGAGCACGACCAGCAGCAGCGCACTCAGTTTGACGCCTAACCCGAGATCTCTTAACCAGCGCATTGATCATCTACTCCGTTATTGCTGTGTACGCCGAGCGTATTCGTCAGCGGCGGTGGCTGGCAGGAACAGACCGCCCGACACCGCGATATTTCGCGGAACTTCCTGCCCGGCGAGGTGCGCGACAATCGCGTCGAATGCCGGGCCGGCCATCGCTGGGCTGAGTTCAACCGTGGCGTTGGTGTCACCGTTCATCATGGCGAGGAAGATGTCCGGGATGGCGTCGACCGACACAATCAGGATGTCATTACCCGGATCAATGCCGTGATCCATCATGGCCTGCGCCGCGCCAATCGCCATATCATCGTTGTGGGACCAGACCGCGCAAATCTGCGACATGTCTTCGGAGGCGATGATGCCGTCCATGACCGCGTAGCCGCTATCGCGCAGAAAATCACCGGACTGCGAGAGCAGAATGTGCATGTTTGGGAACAGGCTGATGACTTCGTTGAAGCCGATCTGGCGGTCACGCGCTGCGCTTGACCCGACAGTGCCTTCCAGTTCGACAATATTGCACACGCCAGCGGTTGCCTGCGCCAGCCACGCCGCCGCTAAGCGACCCTCGTGCACGAAGTCGGAGGCCACGCGGGTGAAGTACAGCGACGGATCGGCTGTGACGTTGCGGTCGACGATCACCAGCGGAATGCCAGCGGCCTGCACTTCTTGCAGCACCTGATCCCAGCCCGTTTCGACGACTGGTGCGAGAATGATCGCATCGACACCTTGTTGAATGAAAGACCGCAGCGCGGCGATTTGCGTGTCTTGGTTATTTTGACCGTCTACGTAGAGCAAGTTGATACCACGCGCCTCAGCTTCGGCGATAGTCGCCGCGGTGAAGGCCGTACGCCATGCGCTCTCGGTGCCAACCTGGGCGAAACCAATGGTCAGACCGCTGCCGACGTTATCTTGCGCGAACGTGGGAAATACGGCGATTAGACTGACTAAAACGACAATTGACAGAAAGAATTTTCGACTGCGCATTTGTTTACTCCTTGTAATGTTTCTTAATTCTAGAGGATGTATTTGGGCATATAGACGTGAGGTTTTTGTGAATTTCTTGTAAAGGTCAATATGACAATAGTTTTATTGAGGTTAACTGGTGTGTCTCAGTTGAACTGTCGGGTAAAGACTGAGAATGGTCGCGGCGCGGTAGTTGGACGGACTGCGACCTGCCGTGCTGACGCTAAGCTAAGCCAGTGTCCGAAATACGAAAAAACGGGACAAGGCGTGCCCATCGCTGCGTAGCATAGAGTCTTTTTGGGGATAGCGGACGCAATGAATTGCGTCCCTACGAGAAAAGTGTGGTTGTGTAGGGACGCGATGATGCAGTTTAACTTATGAAGGCGGAGTACCGACCCCACCCCCGGCCCCTCCCGATGGGGAGGGGAGCCAAAGCTCTCTCCCCTCTCCCCTCTTGTGTGGGAGAGGGGTTGGGGGTGAGGGGTAATCCGTATCGTTTTCTTAAACTGCATTATCGCGTCCGCAAAAGCCCAAGACCGACAGGTAACCCGGTTTCACGGCAGTCGACGCACTTACCCGCCTGCCTTGTCCTTTGGCTGACAAACGGTCATTGGCTTAGCACGGCGGGTCGCACGAGTGCGGGATAGGCTAGCGAGAGGCGGAACTCAGTACTGGTTTTTTGGAAGGTGTAGGCGGCGTACTGCGCACCGCGAATGCCTTGCTTTGGCGGAAATGCTTCCGAAGCTTGGGCGGGAGATGGGGTGCGTTGTGTCCGAGGACGTGCCCCAGTGCCCGTGTCAATTCGTATAGGCCAGCGTACGGGATCCACTGCCACTGTCGCTCCCGCGCCAGATAAGCAATTTCATCCACCAGATAGTGTGCGCCGTGGGCGGCCGCGTCTTTGAACGTCTCCTCGGTGATATCTATCAGTGAAGAGGCGCGATCAAATTCATGCTGGAACACCTGCCGCAGTGTGTAGCGCTGCGAGTGGATCACGGCGGGGCCAGCGCTGTAAAGGGTGTCACAGCCGTCGTGGCGGAGGGCATTTGCGAATGCCACATCTTCGCATATGGTCAGGTCTTCACGGAAGGGATGCTGCAGGCAGAGCTCGCGCCGCGCGATGCTGCACACATTGGAGAACAAGCTCGCGCTGCGCAGCAGCTGTTCCTGATGCGCCGCTGCGCGGTGATCAGCGGCCGGGTAGTGGGCCGTTGCCATAAAGGTTTCCACTGGCGAAGCGTTGATCCGCGGCACCTGCCGCACCGACGCCGCGCCGACCTGCGGATCGTCCAGCAGGCCGACCAGCTTGTCGAGCCAGTCTGTCCCCAGAGGGATAATATCCTGTGTGATGAAGACGACTAGCGGGGTGATAGCAGCTCGGACCAGCAGATTCCGCGCGTAACCGGGTGTGTAGTCACTGTTGGGGATGGTGATTACCTGCGCGCCAAACTGTTTGAGCAGGGCGGGCGTGCCATCGGTCGAACCGGAGTCCGCCGCGAGTATGTGCACATTGCCATCGTAGCGCTGCAGCCGGATGAAGGGTAGGCACTGCTCCAGATAGTAGTAACCCTGAAAGGTCGGGATTAGGATCGTCACATCGGGACGCATAGATGTTCCCCTTGGTCGGTAATGCGCAAACCAGACCCGGTGGCGTGGCTAACCGCTTATACACGGAACAGCACCACCGCTGGTCTCAGTAAGCATAAGATATCATGGAGATGCGGCTATAATAGTTTAGAAAATCAATGTTATGACAATGAATGCGCGCAGCTAGCTATCAGACACGCGGATTGGTGCCCAGAGACAAGCCACTCCTGAAGATGTTAGCCCGTCGATACCGTGGGGCGACCCGGCTCGCCAGTCAACAGCGCGGTGACGATCCCGCCAAAGTCGAGTTCGGCGCCGCGTTTCAAACTTGCTTCGATGCCCGCATCGCCCAACTCTGCCTGCAGACGCGGAAGGATGCGATCTGCCCAGAAGTGCGCGTTGAAGTCGGCGGAGGGATGTGTAAGTGCCGTGCCGATCACTTCTAGTCCGCGTTCCGCGCTGCCAGAGCGAGCGAGATAGTCGCCATATAGCACCACGCAGATCACTATGAGCGAGCTGAAGCCGTTGGCCTGCGCCAACTGCGCCGCCTGCTGCACATGCCGCAGTCCAGCCTCCAGTTTGCCCTGTTCCATCGCAAACGCACCGAGATTCGACCCAAACAACCCTTCGCTCGTCTTGACTTCCAGTTCGCGCGTCAGGTCAATGGCTTCCTGCGTGAGCCGTTCAGCTTCCGGCAGGTTGCCTTCGGCGAAGGCCATGCCGCCGAGGTTGCCGAGCGACACCATCACGCGGTAACGGTCACCGATCTTGCGCGCGAATGACTCGCACTCCTGATAGTAGCCGCGGGCTTGATAGGCGCGGTCGGTCAGGTCGTAGACCACGCCGAGGCGGTTCAAGCTGGTCAGGATCAGGTCAGGCAGTTCCAGTTCGTGCGCCAGCGTCAGCCCTTCTTCCAGCGCCCGTTCCGCCTGTTCATACTGCGACAGGCTGAGGAGCAGACTGGCCGAGGCCGCGAGGAAGCGTGCTCGCAGCGCTCGGTCGCCCGTCGCATCGACGGCGGCTTGCGCCGTCACGACCGTCTCTTTGGCACGGTCGAACTGGCCGCGTTCAGTCAGCACATCGACCAGACCGAGCAGGGCTTCGGCGCGAGCGCGCGGCGATGGACTGCTGGCAAGCGCGCGTTCGAGATGCGCTTGCGCGTCGTCAAACTGGCCGATCTGCGTGTAGGTGCGTCCGATTTTCGCCAGAAGCTGCGCTTTGCTCACCGTCAGGGCGACGCCGCGCTCGTACAGGGCGAGGGCAGTGCGGTAGGCGCTGATGGCATGGGCTTTATCGCCCGCCAAGCGGAAGTAATCGGCGGCCTGTTCGCTGTCGTCGGCGCGTTCGTAGTGCTCGGCGATCAACGCCAGATATTCATCCTGCCGGGCGCCGCTCGCGCTGATCAGCCATTGCGCCGCGCCGCGGTGATAAGTTTGATGCTGGCGGCGCAGCAAATTGTCGTAAAGCGCGTCACGCACCATGCTTTGCGCGAAGGTGTATTCGACGCTCCCGGCGAACGCGGACGTTTCGCGCCGGGAGATGAACTGTCGCTCGACCAGCGTCGCCAGAATATCTGCGATGCCGTCAAGGTGGATTTCGTCGAGCGCGTCAAGCGTGCTGATGGCGGTGTCGTAGAAGATGCGTCCGATCACCGAGGCGCGCTGCAAGACGAGCTTTTCCGGATACAGCAGCGTGTCGATACGCGCTTGCAGCAAGCCGAGCAGCGTCGGCGGGACGCGCAGTGTGTTGAGGCGCGCGGCTTCCACCGTCCATTGGTCGTCGCTCACCTTAACGATCACCCGATCGTCGATCAGCATTTTGACCAATTCTTCCATGAACAGCGGGATGCCTTCGGCGCGTTCGACCAGCAAATCCCGCAGCGATTTAGGCAAATCGGCGACTTTTTGTAGGATCTCGCGGGCGAGGTCGCGGCTTTCGCGCTTGTCCAGCGGCAGCAGCGTCAGATGTTTATGGAACGACTGACCGCTGCCCCATGTTGGCCGCCGTTCGAGCAGCGCCGGACGCGCGAGACAGATCACCGTGAGGCGCAGCGCGGGCTGGTCGACGAACAGGTCGTTGAGCAGATCGAGCGTGGCGTCGTCGGCGTAGTGCAGGTCGTCGAGCAGCATGACGACCGGGTCTTGCTCACACACGCGCACGATGAAGCGCGTGAAGAACTGCTTGGCGCGGCGGCGAATCTGCTGCGCGTCGTTGAGGATGCCTTTGATGGCCGGGCTGTCTGAGAAATCGAACCCGGCGAGCTGTCCGATGAAGGCGGCCATCTCCGCGTCACCCTGCGCCAGGGTCGCGACGCCCGTTTCGACTTTCTGACGGACGACGGCGGGCGGGTCGCTGTCAAGAATCATGAAGCGGAAGGAGAGCATGTCGCGCAGCAGGGCGTAAGGACGCTGGAGCGCCGAAGCGGTCGCGCGCCCACGAAAGATGCGGTAGGACTCTTCGCGTAGTTCCGCCCACTGCTCGAATTCATAGAGCAGGCGCGACTTGCCCAGACCTGCCGCCCCGGTCAGCGTGACGACCTGCGTCTCTTCGTCTTCAAAGGCATTGAGGTAGGCGTTCTGGAGCTGCTTGAGCTCGCTGTGCCGCCCAATCATCGCCGTTTCCACACCTTCGATCAGCGGCGTTTCCATGCGCAGCGACCGTTCCTTGAGCGCGGTGACGCGGAAGGTGGGCACCAGCTCCTTGCGCCCACGCACTTTGAGCGGATCGCCGGGATAAATGTCAAAGACGCCGCGCACATGGCGATAGGCGTCATGCGAGATCAGGATGTCGCCGGAGGTACTTTCGGCGAGGCGCACGGCTAACGTTACGCCGAAACCCGTCGCCGTGACCGAATCAGCGCTGCGCCCCGGTGACAGGAGCGCCAGCCCAGTATTGACGCCAATGCTGAGCGGGAGCGGTTCGCCCTCCTCGCCCAGACCGACCACTTGCGCGCGCAGGTACGCTTGCACATGCAGCGCTGTGCGCACCGCCTGTTCGGTATCGTCTTCACGGCTGGTCGTCATGCCCCACAGCGCGGTGAGATGTCGATCTGCCTGTTCGATGATCTTGCCGCCGTGCGCGTCGACCAGACGCTGCGCCTCGTCCCACAGCGCCTTGACCGCTTTGCGAGCGGCTTCGGCACCGCGGACAGTTTCGAGCATCTCGTCGTATTCGACCGCGTCGATGTGGACGACGGTCACGACTTTGTTCTGTTCGGTCGGCGTCGGGGCGGTATCGGTGGTGGGCGTGCGACTCTTGCTCGTGGTCGCGCTCAAGGCGACCTGCCGCAGCGTCGCGGGCGTTTCTGCCACCTGACCGAGGGCGTGCACCACATCGCGCGCCAACGCACCTGCTGACTCGTAACGCTGGCGGGCGTCCTTGGCCATCGCCCGGGCAATGATCTCGTCGATGGCCGGGGGCAGCGTTCCGTTGAGCACGCTGGCGCTCGGCACGGGCGATTGCAGATGATGGAAAATGAGCGCTGTGATCGGCTCGGCTGGGAAGGGCAGCTTCCCCGTGAGCATCTGAAACAGCATCACGCCGAGCGCGTAAATATCGGTGCGGTGATCGATCTCGTCGTTGCCCATCAACTGCTCGGGCGACATGTATTCCGGCGTGCCGACGAGCGCCCCGGCCTGCGTGATGGTGCTATCCGTGCCGCCCGCCATGCGGGCGATGCCGAAGTCGGTGACGAACGTGTTGCCGTCGCGGTCGATCATGATGTTTGACGGCTTGATATCGCGGTGGATGACGCCCTGCCGATGCGCATAATCCAGCGCCGCGCCGAGCTGGCGCATGAGGAAGCCGACTTCGTCAAACGGAAGCTGGCCGCGGCTGATCACTTCTTTGAGCGTGCCGCCGCTCAGGTAGCGCATGACGATATACGGCGGGTTGTGCGACCCGTCAAAGTCGTAGACGGGTAAAATGTGCGGATGCTCCAGCCGAGCAATCAGACGGGCTTCGCGCTGAAAGCGGAGGATACTTTCGTCCTTGCCATCGACGGATTTGTGCAGCACCTTGATGGCGACATCCCGGTCAACGCTGGCTTGCCGCGCCCGGTACACGGACGCCATACCACCGCTGCCGATTTCCTCAAGGACTTCGTAGGATCCCAACCGCATGCTCTTTGCCTTCACCTGCCCCGTATTCGCCCTCCATTTTAGCAGGATTTGGCCGGGGAGGGCGTGCAGACTCATAACGTCGGCGGGTGTGCGTTGGTTCCGCGGTGGTTGTTGCAGAAAGCGGCGAACATGGTCACAGTTGATCCGCGCTGGAATAGACTTTGGAGGCACGCAATTATGGTTTATCTCTACGGGCAGCAGTGGACGCGCGAGCAGCTCATCCGGCAGGTGGGGCATCTCGATCAGATCGCCGGGATTAAACTCGTCGAAGCGGCGGACGGCAGCGAACGCGGCGCGCGCCTGTTCGAAGTGTGGACGGGCAGCGGTTTGACCTTCCACGTCAGCGCCGACCGCGCGCTGGATATCTCGGCTTGTGCCTACAACGGGATGGCGCTGGCGTGGCGCTCGTCGGTCGGCGACAGCCACCCGGCCTTCACCGAGAATCACGGGTTGGAATGGCTGCGCGCCTTCCCCGGCGGGTTGCTCGCGACCTGCGGATTAGATCAATACGGCGCGCCGAACGTCGATAATGGCGACCCCATGCCGCTGCATGGGCGGCTCGGCAGCATCCCGGCGCGGTATGCCAATTACCGCACCTACTGGCAGGATGACGAGTACTGCCTCGAAATTACCGGGGAGATGCGGCAGACGCGGGTGTTTGGCGAAAATCTCGTGCTGCGCCGAACGATCACAACGCGCCTGGGGTCATCGGTCATCACAATTCACGACCGCGTGACCAACGAAGGTTTCGCGCCGCACCCGCATATGCTCCTGTATCACTTTAACCTTGGGTGGCCGCTGTTGAGTGCCGAGGCGCGGTTGGTGATCGATACAGAGAGCACCGAGGCGCGCGACGCCATCGCCGAAATTGGCTTGGCGGACTGGTCACGCTTCCAGCCGCCGACGTCCGGCTACAGCGAGCAGGTGTTCCGGCACCGTCCGCGCGCCGACGCCGCTGGCTTCGCCAGTGTACGGCTCGAAAACCCGGCGCTCGGCCTCGGTCTGCGCTGGCGCTATGACACGTCGACTCTGCCGTATGTGTTCCAGTGGAAGCAGATGGGCGAGGGCGTGTATGTGCTCGGCGTGGAACCGGCGAACTGCGGCGTGATTCAGGGGCGCGCGACTGCCCGCGAACGCGGCGATCTGCCGATTTTGCAGCCGCAAGAAACGCGCGAGTATCACCTTGAGGTCGAGGTGATCAGCGTGTGACTTAAGCACACAGCCGACCCCACTCCCGGCTCCACGCCTCCGAATTCAGGGAGGGGAGACAGCAGATTCGCCAAAGCCGAATTCGTTTTCGTGGGGACGCGATTTATCGCGTCCGCTCCTCAAAAATTGCGACAAGATCGCGCCAAGGTAGGGGCAAGGCGTGCCTCGCCCCTACGGGAAAATACCCTCTATTTGAGCATATAGACGAACACGTGTCAGACTTCATAAAACTTTCGAAATTTGCATTCGTTTCTGCATAATGCAAGAAAAATGAAAGTTTGACAAGAAAAGCGCAAGTTACTACACTCATGTCGTTGGCTTGAGGAGCGGCATGGATAATCAAGAGTCAGCGCTGCTGGCCGTCGAGCGGCAGCGCATCATTGCGGAGATTTTGAAGCGGGAAGGGGCAGTTCGCACCGTCGAACTGTGCGAACTGCTGCGCGTCTCCGCTGTGACCATCCGCGCTGACCTGCGCGACCTCGAAAGCGCGGGCGTATGCTCCATCATCTGGGGCGGCGCGGTCTCCAAGACGCCGCCGACCGAAGAAGAAGCCTTCCTCGACCAGCGCAGCATCCTCCACCGTGAGCGCAAACAGCGCATCGGCCAGCGCGCCGCGCAGTTGATCACCAGCGGCCAGACGATCATCGTGGACGCGGGCACGACCACGGTCGAAATCATCAAGCACCTGCCGCAAACCTTCGACTATTTGCGCGTGATCACTCCGGCGCTGAATGTCGCCGCCGCAGCCAGCAGTTACGCCTATCTCGAATTGATCATGCCGGGGGGCATTCTTCGCCCGATCACGCGTTCGCTGATCGGCCCGCAGACGCTGCACTCGCTGCGCCTGTTCAATGCGGATTGGACGTTTCTGGCGTGCGGGGGCTTCGATGTGCCGCACGGCGTCACGGCGTCGAACACGCTGGAAGCGGAGATCAAGCGCACGATGGTCGAGCAGGGCGCGCGCGTCGCGCTGGTGGCCGACAGCAGCAAATATGGGATTGTACGGTCGCTCAACGTCGCGCCGCTGACCGAGATTGATGTCCTGATCACGGACGATCAACTGGCGGACGAGGCGGCGGTCGCTCTGAGCACGACCGGAATAGAAGTCATTCGCAGCTAGAATTGAGGATACTATGAGCGTTGCCTATCGTTTAGCCCGGCTCTTTGCCCCGGACGGCAAATGTTTTGATGTGGCCGTCGATCACGGCTTTTTTGGCGAAAAAGGATTCTTGAGCGGCATTGAGAACATGCCCGACGTGATCCGCGTGCTGGTGGAAGCCGACCCGGACGCGATTCAGTTGAGCATCGGTCAAGCGCCGCTGCTGCAAGCCATCCCCGGCAAGCGCAAGCCCGCGCTGGTGCTGCGCACCGATATCGCGAACCTGTATGGCACCACCCTGCCGCGCACCCTGTACAGCCGCATGATCCACGAGCCACTCGAACACGCCATCCGCCTCGATGCCGCGTGTGTGGTCGCGAACTTGTTTATGCTGCCGGGGCAACCGGAAGTCTGGGAGCAGTGCGTGCAGAACATCATGGCGCTCAAACCGCTGTGCGAACGCTACGGCATGCCGCTCATGATCGAACCCCTGGTGATGCAGGCGAACAATGCCAAGGGCGGCTACATGGTCGATGGCGACATCGACAAGATCATGCCGCTCGTTCGACAGGCGATTGAACTGGGTGCAGATATCATCAAGGCCGACCCGACCGACGACGTCAGCCAGTATCACCGCGTGATCGAGATGGCCGCAGGCAAACCCGTGCTCGTGCGTGGCGGCGGCAAGGTCTCCGACGAGGAAATCCTCAAGCGCACCTATGACCTGATGCAGCAGGGCGCGATGGGCATTGTCTACGGGCGCAACGTGATTCAGCATGAGCACCCGGCGGCGATCACCCGCGCGCTGATGGCGGTCGTGCATGACAACGCGACGCCGGAACAGGCCATGAGCTATCTGCGAGGCGCAAACGCATGAGCAAGCAGCAAATTCGCTTCGGCGTGATCGGTCTCGGCCTGATGGGACGCGAGTTTGCCAGCGCCGCTGCCCGCTGGATGCATCTGCTCAACCTTGATGTCGAGCCAGTCATCACGGGCATCTGCGACTCGAATCCCGCGCTGTTCGACTGGTTCGCCGCCAACTTCCCGTCGATCCAGATCAAGACGGGCGATTATCACGATCTGCTCAACAGTGATCAGATCGACGCCATTTACTGCGCGGTGCCGCATAATCTGCACCAGCAGTTCTACATCGACATCATCGCCGCGGGGAAGCATCTGCTCGGCGAAAAGCCGTTTGGGATTGACCGCGCGGCGAACGCGGCGATTCTGGATGCGATCAACGCCCACCCGGAGGTGCTGGTGCGCTGTTCCTCGGAACTCCCGTTCTACCCCGGCGGTCAGCGCATTTTGCAGAGCATCAAAGAGAACCGCTTCGGCAAGATCATCGAGGTCGAAGCGGGTTTCCTCCACAGCAGCGACATCGACCCCAACAAGCCGATCAACTGGAAGCGCATGATCGACATCAATGGCGAGTACGGCTGCATGGGCGACCTCGGCATGCACGTGTTTCACATTCCGCTGCGGGCGGGCTGGCAGCCAAAAAACGTGCGCGCGGCGTTGAGCAACATCGTCACCGAACGCTTCAATAAGGACGGCGTCAAAGTGCCGTGTGCAACGTGGGACAACGCCATTCTGCTGTGCGATGTTGAGAGCGCGCAGCACGGCGCGTTCCCCATGACGCTCAAGACGTACCGCATCGCGCCGGGTGAGACGAATACGTGGTACATCAACATCTACGGGACGGAACAGAGCGTGCGCTTCTCCACCCGCCAGCCGAAATCGTACTACACGATGGACTACAAGAGCGGGAGTCGCCAGACGTGGAACGAGGAAAGCCTCGGCTATGCCAGCGCCTACCCGACGATCACGGGCGGCATTTTCGAATTCGGCTTCTCCGACAGCATTTTGCAAATGTGGGCGGCCTTCTGTGACGAAGTCGCGCATGGGCGCGGCGGCATGCAGCAGTCGTTCTACTGCGCGACGCCGGAAGAGACGGCAGCGCATCATGCCGTGCTGACGGCCGCGCTGGAGTCGTACAAGCAGCAAGCGGTCATCCCGGTGGTGAAGGGGATTTAGGGCAGGGCATTCAAAGACCCCTCACCCCAACCCCTCTCCCAAAAGAGGAGAGAGGGGACATGGCGACGTTTTTCGTCTCCCTCCCTTGGGATCGGGGGATTGAGGGGTGGGGTCAAGCGAGACGCGCGCGCCCCAAAAATCACAGGCGGTTCGTCACTCTCGCCCTTAGAAATGGTTTCGGAATTAGTGTTTTGAGGAACTCTAGATGGCTTACGATGTCATTGTCTGCGGGCAGTTGTGCGCCGATCTGCTGCCCGATGCCACCCGCCTGCCGCTGAGCGCGCTCTCGTCGCCGGGGAAACTGTTCGAAGTCGGCGCACTGACCGTGGCTACGGGTGGAGCGGTCGCGAACACGGGACTGGCGTTTCATCGGTTGGGCGTGAACGTCGGGCTGATGTCCTCGATTGGCGACGACCTGCTCGGTCAGATGATCACGTCCCGACTGAATGAGTATGGCGGGCAGCTGGGCGATTTGCTGCAGGTGCGTCGGGGGAATTTCAGCTCGTACTCGGTGATCATCTCGCCAGAGAACACCGACCGCATCATCTTACACTGCCCCGGCATCAACGAGCAGTTTGACGTGAGCGATGTCAACTTCGCGATCATCGACGGGGCGAAGTTTTTTCACCTCGGTTACCCAACGCTGCTGCCGCGCCTGACTGCGAACGGCGGCGAAGCCCTGGCGCACGATCTATCAAAGGTGTCGGCGGCGATGGGCGTCATCACCTCGCTGGATTTGACGCACCCCGACCCGAACAGCCCGAATGGGAAGCTCGATTGGGGACAAATTCTGGCGAATGTGCTGCCCTACGTTGACATCTTCCTGCCGAGCATCGAGGAAATCATCTTTATGCTGCGCCGCGCTGACTATGACCGCTGGCAGGGGCGGGCGTTCCCCAACGTCACGCAGGCATACCTGAGCGACCTCGGCGACGAACTCCTGAGCATGGGCGTCAAGATCGCCGGGTTCAAGCTGGGCGAATACGGCTTCTACCTCAAAACTGCGCCGCAGGTGGAGACCTTCGCCCAGTTTGAGCGGCGCTTGGGGCTAGATCCACTGGTATGGGCGGGGTTGGAACTGTATCAGCCGGCCTTCGACGTGACGGTGGTCGGCGCGACGGGCGCGGGCGACTGCGCCTACGCGGGCTTTCTGACTTCGCTGCTGCATCAGGCGAGCCCGCAAGCCGCGATCCGCTTTGCGTGCGCGGTGGGCGCCTGCAATGTCGAGTCGCCGGACGCGACCAGCGGCGTCCGGTCATTGGCCGGAACGTGGGCGGATGGCGCAGGGGTGGGCGCTAGCCAGCGCGCCGTTGTGGCCTGATTTCTGGCCTGAGCCGCCCACCACGCCGCCCCGATCAAGCAGACGTTTTCGCCGTGCTGCGCGGGTCGGATGAGATTCGGCGGGATGAAGCGCGAGTTGAGGATATGCGCGTTAATGATTTCACGGGCCGGTTCGAACAGCAGGTCGCCGAGTTTGGCGACGCTCCCGCCGATGACCATCGCTTCCGGGCTGAAGAGGTGCAGCAGGCTGACCATGCCCAGGCCGAGGTATTCGCCCGCCGTGCGGATGACCGACAATGCGAAGGCATCCCCCTGTTGGGCGGCGTGGCCGACCGCCGCGCCGTCGATAACTGGGGCGGTCCGCAAGGTGGACTCGACCATCGTGGACGCGAGCAGCCGCTGGGCGCGGTCGCCGATGGCTGTGCCGCTGGCAATCGCTTCGAGGCGGACGCGCTCGCCTTCGGGCGTGGTCACCATGACGTGTCCGGGTTCGGCGGCGAGGCCGCTCCACCCGGTGAATAATTCGCCGTTGATGATGACGCCGCCGCCGATGCCCGTGCTGATGGTCATGTAGAGCATGGGGTTGCAGCCGCGGCCTGCGCCGCCGCGATACTCCGCGAGTGCGCCGAGGTTGCCATCATTCTGCATGTAGACGGGGCAGCCGAACGCCTGTCGCAGAATGTCGCCGAGCGGGACGGCGTGCCAGCCGGGCAGGGTGAACGAATGGTGGATGACGCCGGTCGCCGCATCATGCGGCCCCGGCGCGGCGATCCCGAGCGCGTCGGGCACAGCACCCGCTGGGATCACCTGCCGACCGAGCGCGATCAGGCGCTGGATGACCGTGTCACGCGGATCGGTCGCCTGTGTCGCGGTTTCGACGCGTGTTTGCTGCGTGAGTGCGCCGTCATGGAACGTATACCATGCGGCGCGCATGCGCGTGCCGCCAAAGTCGAGCGCGAGGATGTTCACGGATTAACGCTCCCCGTCCAGCCCGTTGATCTGGCTGTAGAGCGTCCGGTCAGGCAGCGGCGTCACGTCGGTCGCCAGCAGGCCGTGATGCAGGGCGGGGCGGCCGTTCTTCCAGATCGTAATCGCCGCCGCGCCCTCTTGCAGTGCTGGATAGGCCAGCCGCGCCCAATCCCGCGCCAGCACGCGATCACTGTGCGACGGTGCGCCGCCGCGCTGCGCGTGACCGAGGCGGGTTTCGCGCAACCGCGCGCCGACTTTGCCCGCCAGCGACGCCAGCACCGCGTCTTTGTCGGGGACGAATTCGGTGTAGACGAGCAGGGCATGGCCTTTGCGTTTGAGCGCGGCCTTCAGGCGTTCGACGAAGTACGGCTCATCGTCAATGGGGTACTCCGGCACGAGCACGACATCCGCGCCCGCGCCTTCGGCGACCGCCAACGCGAGCATGCCCGTGTGCCCGCCGAGCGTTTCCAGCGTGAAGAAGCGTCCGGCGAGCGCGTGCCCGGTGGCGCGCACACCGTCGATGGCGTGGTAGGCGTACTGGCACGCGCTGTCAAAGCCGAGCGTGCGCTCCGTGCCCGCGACATCGTTGTCGATGGTGGTCGGCACGCCGACACACGGGACGCCGATCTCCTGCAGGATCGGGGGCAGGTAGCGCAGGCTGCCGTTGCCGCCGAACAGCAGCACATTGTCGATGTGGTGCTTGATCAGCACGTTATCGAGCGCCTGCCGGTTCGACCATTCACTCAGCACCGGATCACGGCTGGAGGGCAGGTACGAGCCGCCGATGGCCATATACGGCGCAACGGTCGCGGAATTCAGCGGGACGAGCTCTTCGTCCAGCAGGGCGCGGAAACCGCCGAGCGCGCCGATCAGCGTGTCACCAGCGGCGTGGGCTTGTTCGCATAAGTGATAGAGAAACGCGTTGATGCCGGGGGCGTCGCCACCGCTCACCACAACTAAGGTCTTCATGAGAG
This sequence comes from Candidatus Flexifilum breve, assembly GCF_016713355.1. Taxonomy (NCBI): domain Bacteria; kingdom Bacillati; phylum Chloroflexota; class Anaerolineae; order Aggregatilineales; family Candidatus Flexifilaceae; genus Candidatus Flexifilum; species Candidatus Flexifilum breve. The sequence continues at coordinate 1,338,766 of NZ_JADJPI010000035.1, read as the reverse complement.
ATTCTTTCGCGGTTGACTACTCAGGGCGCGGATCATTTGGTATTGCCGATCTATCGGATTATAATCATAAAATCGTTTACATATGGGAGAAACTACCATAAGCCGATGGCCAAGTCACTGGTCGCTATAGTGATTCACTCTGTAACACTTAGTTTCGAAAATTGCGTTATGAGGAGCACACCCCAATGAGCAAGAAGTTTGCGATCATTTTCCTCGCGCTGTTGATTCTGTCGGTCGTACCGATGGTCAACGCGCAGGATGATTCGAATTATACTATCGCCTTCGTTCCCGGCGTGAACCCCGATCCGTTCTATATCACGATGGCTTCGGGCGTGAACCAGGCGGCCAGCGACCTCGGCGTCACCATCATCCAGCAGGACCCGGAACGCTTTGACGTGACCGTGTCGGCCCCGATCATCGAAGCGTTGATCGCCCGTGGCGACATTGACGCGCTCGTGACCGCGCCGAACGACCGCGCGCAGTCGATTCCGGTGCTGCAGGAAGCCTACGACGCCGGTATCCCGGTCATCACCGTTGACACCTTCATCGGCGACGGCAACTACGCCGACGGCGAAGTCACTTTCCCGCTGAGCTACATCGGCTCCGACAACACGCAGGGCGGTTACATCGCTTGCGCGGCCTTGGCCGACGCTTTGGGCGAAGGCGCGAAGATTTACATCCAGAACGTGCGCCCCGGCATCAGCACCACTGATCAGCGTGAAGATGGCTGCGAAGCCGCCGCCGCCGACCGTGGTCTGGAAGTCGTTCGCATCGACTACAACGACAACAGCGCCGATACGGCGCAGCAGCAGACCTCCGCCGTCCTGCAAGCGAACCCGGACATCACCGGGATCTTCGCGACGAACACGTTCGGCGCGTTGGGCGCGGGTTCGGCCATTGAGAACGCCGGGTCTGGCGGGCGCGGTGCAAGTCGCGCTGTTCGATGCCTCGGAAGAGAACATCGGCTACCTGCGTGATGGTACGGTCTCGCTCGTCATCGCCCAGAAGCCTTCGGACATGGGTTACCTCGGCGTCGCACTGGCGACCGCGTACCTCGACGGCTTCCAGAGCCTGCCGAAGCGCGTCCCCACTGGCTACTTCGTCTTCACGGCGGAAAACGTCGATGATCCGGCGAATGCCCGCTTCATCTACAGCAGCGCCACCGCCGAAGCGCAGCCGCGTTTCGACAGCAGCTTCAATCTGGCGTTCGTCCCCGGCGTGAACCCGGATCCGTTCTATATCACCATGTCGCGCGGCGTCAATGCGGCGGCCGCTCGCTATGGCATCACCGTCATCCAGCAGGACCCGGAACGCTTTGACGTGACTGTGTCGGCGCCGATCATCGAAGCGCTGGTCGCTCGTGGCGACATCAACGCCCTCGTGACCGCGCCGAACGACCGCGCGCAGTCGATCCCCGTGCTGCAGGAAGCCTTCGATGCGGGTATCCCGGTCATCACCGTCGATACGTTCATCGGCGATGGCAACTACCTTGATGGCGAAGTCACCTTCCCGCTGAGCTACATCGGCTCCGACAACACGCAGGGCGGCTACATCGCTTGCTCCGCGCTGGCGGACGCGTTGGGCGAAGGCGCGAAGATTTACATCCAGAACGTGCGCCCGGGCATCAGCACCACCGATCAGCGTGAAGACGGCTGCGAACAGGCCGCCGCTGACCGTGGCCTCGAAGTCGTCCGCATTGACTACAACGACAACAGCGCCGACACGGCGCAGCAGCAGACTGCCGCCGTCCTGCAGGCGAATGCCGACATCACCGGCGTGTTTGCGACGAATACGTTCGGCGCGTTGGGCGCGGGCGCGGCGATCCAGAACGCGGGTCTGGCGGGCGCGGTGCAAGTCGCGCTGTTCGATGCCTCGGAAGAGAACATCGGCTACCTGCGTGATGGCACGGTTTCGCTCGTCATTGCCCAGAAGCCCGCGGACATGGGCTACCTCGGCGTGATTGGTCAGATGGCGAATGCGCGCGGCGTCACGTCGATGCCCGAACGCGTTCCCACCGGCTACTTCGTGTTCACGTCGGAAAACGTGGACGATCCCGCGAACGCCCGCTTTATTTACAGCGGCAACTAACGCGGATCTGAGAGTTTAACCCGGCGCGGGCGTTCCTGAGAGCGCCCGCGCTCGGTAAAATGCGCTATCCTCTATATCAACCTCTCCAAACGCCGTCAGTCGAGTGACCTGTGCGTTGCCAAAGGGGTATCAAATTGAATGGTTCAAATTTATGAGGCAGGATAACCACTCATGGCAACAGCCACCGCGTCAAAATCTGCCCTGAATACGCGCGATCGTCTGCTCGACATTCTCGCGAAGGGGTGGGCTTATTTCTTTTTGCTGGCAATGGTACTGTTCTTTTCGGCCACCGGCCCCGGTTTCTTTAGCGTCAATAACTTTTCGAATATTCTGGTCACCAGCACGCTGGTCGCGCTGATGGCCATCGGTCAAACCTACGTGGTCATCACGTCCGGCATTGACCTGAGCATCGGCTGGACGGTCGGCCTCGCGTCGGTCGTGTCCGCGCGCACCATGCGCGACCTCGTCAACGGCGGGATGGACATCGGCACGGCCATGCTGATCGGCGTGAGTTTAGCGCTGCTCGTATCGCTCATCCCCGGCATCATCAACGGCATCCTGATCGCCCGCGTGAAAGTGCCGGCGTTCATCGCCACGCTCGGCATGTATGGCATCGTGCGCGGCGCGGCTTTCCTGCTCACGGATGGTCAGCAGGTGGTCGGCAACCTGCCGGAAGGGCTGCGCGAAGTGCTGCGCGCGCTCGGCAACGGCAGCTTGCTCTACTATGTGCCGGATCAAGGCTTAGTCTGGTTTGCGCGACCCGATAACTTACCACCCCAGGTTATCCGTGGAGTCGCGTCACTGCTCCCATACCCGGTGATCGTCACCGCGGTCGTGGTGGTGGTGTTCGCCTTCATCCTCGGGCGGACGCAGTTCGGGCGGCACACCTACGCCATCGGCGGCAACCCGGACGCGGCGACGCGCGCGGGCATCAACGTGAAAAATCATCTGCTGTGGATTTACGTCCTGTCGGCCTTTACGGCGGGCATCGCGGGCGTGCTGCACAGTTTCCGCTTTACGGCGGGCGCGCCGCAGGCGGGTGAAGCCGCGCTGCTCCAATCGGTCGCTGCGGTCGTGATTGGCGGCACGAGCTTATTCGGCGGCGAAGGTAAGATCAGCGGTGCGGTGATCGGCGCGGTCATCATCGGCGTGCTGCAAACCGGTCTGGTCATCCTCAACGTCGATTCGATCTGGCAGTTTATTGTCGTCGGCGTGGTGATTATCGTCGCCGTGCTGGTCAATCAGGCGCAGGCGGCGCTGGAAAGGCTGCGGACTACCAATGGCTGAGATCATTCTGAACGCGCAGAGCGTTCATAAACACTTTGGCGGTTTGGTCGCGCTCAAGGGCGTCGACTTTCAGGTGGCGCGCGGCGAAGTCGTCGCGCTGCTCGGCGATAACGGCGCGGGCAAATCCACACTGATCAAGTGCATCTCCGGCGTATACCGCCCCGAAGGTGGGCAGATCACCTTCAACGGGCACGAGATCACCGGACATTCGCCGTCGTCGATCCGCGACGCGGGCATCGAGACGATTTATCAGGATCTCGCGCTCGCGGAAAACCTTGATGTGGGCGCAAATGTGTTCCTCGGCAAAGAGAAGAAGCGCAAAGTCCTCGGCTTCATCCGCGTGACCGATGACGAGTACATGCGGCAGGAAGCGTCGAAGGTGCTGGATCGGCTGGATATTCACATTCCGTCGCTCAAGCAGCGCCTGGTGAACCTGTCCGGTGGTCAGCGGCAGGCGGTCGCCATCGCCCGCGCTATCTACTGGAATGCCAAGTTGGTCATCATGGACGAGCCGACGGCGGCGCTCGGCGTGCCGGAACAGCGTAAAGTGCTGGCGCTGGTGCGCTCGCTGCGCGATCAAGGCATCCCCGTGATCCTGATCAGCCACACGATGACCGATGTGCTGGAAGTCGCGGATCGCTGCGTGGTGATGCGGCGCGGGCGCGTCGCCGCCAACCTGCCGCAGGGCCAGTTTGACGCGGAAATCCTCGTCAAACACATTGTCGGCGCGGGAGAACTGAGCGCGTAACGCTATGGCACTGGAACTACTCACTTTTGGCGAGGCGCTGGTCGAAATCATGCGGACGGCGCTGGATGTGCCGCTGGATACACCGGGGGAATTCACTGGGCCGTACCCCAGCGGCGCGCCGTTCATCTTTGCGGTGCAGGCGGCGCGGTTAGGGATGCGGGTGGGCGCGCTCGGCTGTGTCGGTGCGCAGGCCGATGGCCAGCTTGATGCCTTCGGGCGCAATCTCGTCGATCAACTCGAAGCGGATGGCGTCGATACCTCGGCGGTGATTGCGCTGCCGAGCTACACCACGGGCTGCGCGTTCGTGGCCTACAGCAGCGACGGATCGCGCGATTTCGTGTTCCACTTGCGCCACGCCGCCGCCGGGCAGTTGTCGCCCGCCCTGCTCGATCAACCTGCCGTACAAAACTTGTTCAGCGGGTTGAAGTGCCTGCATATTATGGGCTCATCACTATCCATGCACGCCGATGCGCTGGTGCTCGGCACACGCATGCTTGAACTGGCCCAGGCGCAGGGCGCAAAGATCAGCTTTGATCCGAACCTGCGCCCGCAGTTGATCGCGCCGGCGCAGGCGAAAATCGCGTTTGCGCCGTTCGCGGCTGCCGCGGATGTGATTATGCCAACCGCGGAAGAAGCTGCACTGCTGACCGGGGAATCGACGGTTGCGGCGGCGGCTGGTAAACTATTGGTGGGCAAGCCGGACGGCGTGGTGATCATCACGCGCGGTGAACACGGCTGCACCGTTTACACACCGGCAGGGCACACCGACGTGCCCGGATTCGCAGTGGCAGAAATCGATCCAACTGGCGCGGGCGACTGTTTTGACGCGGGCTTCCTCGCGGAATGGCTGCGCGGCAAGTCACCTATCGACGCGGCGCGCTGGGCGAACGCGTGTGGAGCGCTCGCCGTCACGCAGCGCGGCCCGATGGCCGGGGCGGCATCGGCGGCACAAGTTCAGGCATTTATCGAGACGGCTCAAGAAAGGCTCTAAATCGATGGCAACTTCCCTCACTCCTGGTCGCTGGCGCGGCCTGAAGATGACCAGTACCGAAGACAATATTTTCACCATCCTCGCCTTTGATCAGCGCGGCAGCTACCGCAAGATGCTCCCCGCCGATACGAGTTACGAAGACGCGGTCGCGATCAAGCGCGAAGTGGTGGTCACGCTGACGCAGAAGACGAGCGCCGTGCTGCTCGACAACCAGTATGGCTTGAGCGCGGCGATGGATATGCGCGGTGGCTGCGGTCTGCTCATGTCGTACGAAGAGAGCGGTTACAGCGGCGATGCGACTTACCGCAAGCTGATTTTCAACGACCAGTGGACGCTCGACAAAACCAAGCGGATGGGCGCGTCGGCGATCAAGCTGCTGGCGTACTACCACCCGCACAGCGGCGCGCTGGCCGACGAAATCGAAGGCGTCATCGCGCAGGTGATTGCGGATGCGCATAAGGTTGATCTGCCCGTGTTCCTCGAACCGATGTCGTACAGCCTCGACGCCAACATCGCCAAGGAAAGCGCTGAATTTGCGCGCAACCGCCCGCAGGTGGTGCGCGATACGGCGGAACGCCTCGCCAAGCTCAAGCCGGACGTGCTCAAGTTGGAGTTCCCGATGGACGCCGCCTTCGACACCGACAAAAAAGGTTGGGAAGCGGGCTGCAAGGCCATCAGCGCCGTGTCGACCGTGCCGTGGGTGCTGTTGAGCGCGGGCGTCGACTTCGACGTGTTCGCGGAACAGGCGCAGATTGCATCGACGGCGGGCGCGAGCGGTTGGTTGGCTGGCCGCGCGATCTGGAAAGAAGTCACGAAGATGGGACCCGCAGAACGCACGGCGTTCCTCAAGGATGTGGCCGTTCCGCGCGCCGAGAAACTGGCCGCGATTGCGAAGCAGTACAGCCGCCCGTGGACGGATTTCTACAAGGCTCCGGTCAGCAGCGAGACGTGGTACGTCAATTACTAGATCAGCAGTTGCAAGGACGAGGCATGAACGTGTGGACAAAGGTCGCCTTCTGACCCCACCCCCGCCCCCTCCCCGAATTCAGGGAGGGGAGCCAACAGCGTTCGCCAAGCTGATTTCCTCTTCGTAGGGACGCGATTTATCGCGTCCGCAAGCCCCAAAAGACGACCTGCTTCGCCGTTACGAAAAATGGGACGCCAATCGGCGTCCTTTTTTGTGCGGCGGGTACGCCTGTCACTCCGCCACGCCGAGGTAATCGATGATCGCCCGCACGAAGATGCGGGTGGTGGCGATGAAACTGTCGAGCTCGACATATTCATCGGCGGCGTGGACGCCCGCGCCCGCCGGACCGAATCCACAGATCGCTGGGATGCCGCGGCTGATGAACATCCAGCCATCATTCCACGGGCCGCAGCCTTCGGTCGTCGGCGTGATGCCCGCGATCTCCTGCGTCCGCCCCTTGAGGATCTGCACAATCGGTTCGTCCGTGGCAATCTGTACGGCAGGGACGAACAACAGCTTATCCAGCGAGTAATCCAGCCCCTCAATGCGATCCAGTCGTTCGCGAATGAGCCCTTCGAGCTGCGCTTCGGTGTTGCCCGGCATGAGGCGCGAGTCGCCGTAGGCAATGCATTCTTCCGGCACCGTGTTGATCGTCGCGCCGCCCTGAATCAGCGTGGGGAAGGTGAAGACCGATTTGCGTCCGGGGAAGGCGGCGGCGGGCTGCGACGGGATCTCGAGATCGCGCAGGGCGGTGATCACATCGCCCATCGCGGCGATGGCGTTCTTGCCGAGTTCGCGCCGTTCCCATTGCAGCGATCCGGTATGGGCGGCTTCCCCGCGCACGGTGATTTTGAAGCGGTAGCCGCCGCGGTGACCAATGGTCACGTTGTCGAGCCCCGGCTCGGCGACAATGGCGGTGGTCGCCGTGAGGCCGTGATCGAGCAAGTAGTTCGTGCCGTAGGGGGACGCGCCGCCCGGCTCTTCGTCGACGGCGAAGGTCAGCAGCAGGTCACCGCCCAACGCGATGCCCGCTTCGAGCAGGGCTTTCGCGGCGTAGATGAAGACGGCGAGCGAGGCTTTCATATCCAGCACGCCAAGGCCGTACAGACGATTGCCGACGATGGTCGCGCCGAAAGGATCCATCGTCCATTGCTTGCTCGGCATAACCGTATCCATGTGGCCATTCAAAGCGAGCGTTTTGCCGGCGTTCGCCGTGCCTTGCAGCGTGGCCACGACGTTTGGGCGTTCCGGCGATGCGCCGATCAGCGTGGGTTCGAGGCCGATGGCGCGCAGTTGGGCGGCGATGACGGCGGCCATCTCCTTTTCGATGCCGGAGTCTGGCGTCGATTTGTCGACGGTGTAGGGATTCGCGCTTTTGGCGCGCACGAGGGCTTGCAGAAACTCAATCTGCTCGGCGCTGTTCCGCGCAATGATGCTGTCCAGCGTACTGAAATGATCAACTGCCATACTTGTTCCCTCGTTCCCGGTGGTGATCCGCACGCGGAGTAGTATATACAACACCGGCATACGGGAAAAAGAGGGAATGCCGGATAGTTTAGCTGGGGTGCAGCACTTCGCTGATGCGTTCGAGCAGCAGTTCGACATCGACGGGCTTATTCAGGTAGTCGACGACGCCGAGTGCGCGCAGCTCTGCCAGCGTAGATTCGGAGACGTAGCCGCTGAAGATCAGCACGGGCACGTTGATTTCACGCCGCCGCAGTTCCTGACACAGTTCCAGCCCGCCCATGTCGGGCATGGCGAGGTCGCTGAGGACGAGGTTCACGGGCGGCTGCGCACTGGCAATTTTTTCGAGGGCGGCGTGACCATTCTCCGCGCTCAACACTCGATAGTTGGAAAGTTCCAGTACTTCGCTCAGCGAACCGCCAATTGATGGGTTGTCTTCGACCAGCAGAATAACTTCCTGTTCCCCCATGACCGGTTCGGGAAGGGCCGCTTCTGTCAGCATGCCGAGACTTTCGTCGTCCAGTAGGGCAGGCAAGAAGATGGAAAAGGTCGTCCCTTGCCCCAATTGACTGCTGATGTCAATCTGCCCGCCGTGCTGTTGCACAATTCCATAGACCTGAGCTAAGCCTAAGCCTGTCCCTTTGCCCGCGGCTTTGGTGGTGAAAAACGGCTCGAAGATGTGTGGCAAAATCTCCGGGTGAATGCCCATGCCCGTGTCGCGCACCCGGATGCGAATCCAATCGTTGGGGTCGGACTGCTGACGATTGGGCACGCTCTTGCCGCTCACGCGGAGCAGTTCGATATACAGATCGCCGCCGTGCGGCATGGCATCGCGCGCGTTTGAGGCGAGGTTCATAAGAAGTTGAAGCGTGCGCGTCGGGTCGCCGAGCAGTTTGAAATCGTCTTCGGTGACGGACAGGCGCAGGTTGATGCTGGCGGGCAGCAGTCGTTCAAGCATCTTTGCCAGCTCTTTGAGGAGTGGAACAAGATCGAACGGGTGCATCTCCAGCGTCGAGGAACGGCTAAAATCCAACAACTGCTTAATCAGTTCCGCACCACGTTCGGCCTGCTGGGTGATGTTTTCGAGCGCCTCTAGACTGCGCGGGCGCAGTTCGTTTTGCTGGCGCTGAATGATGTACGGCTGGAGCATGATGCTGGCGAGAATGTTGTTGAAGTCGTGGGCGATCCCCGCGGCAAACTGCCCAACCGCGGCGAGGCGATCCTGCGCCTGAATGCGATCACGGATTTGGCGATCAGCCGTGACATCGCGAATCACGAGCACCAGATCCCGCGGGATGTTGTGATCATCGACGCCGTCGTCCTCCCGCACACAGGAGACGTTCACCTCAAAGATGCGGGGCGGCGTGGTGTCGGTCTGAATTTCACGCCAGCCGTCGTAGTGGCGCAGTTGCTCGAGTGTGTAATCCCCAAGATGCGTGACCACCGAGCCGGGCGATAGATCCGCCAGCGTAATGAGATAGTCCTGCGCCTTGGCGTTGGTGAGCACGATGCGCTGCTCGGGGTCGAGCAGGGCCACGCCATCCGGCACGGTGGTGACCAGTCGCTGTAAGCGGGCGGCATGCATTTTTTGCCGCCGCTCATTCGTGATTTTGTAGAGCGCCATTTCGACCGTGCTGTGCAGTTCGCGCTCCTCGAAAGGCTTGACCAGATACCCGTAGGGTTCGGTCATTTTGGCGCGCTGCAGCGTGGCTTCGTCCGCGTAGGCTGTCAGGTAAACGATGGGAGCATCCAACCGCTGGCGCAGCGCCTGGGCGGTTTCGATGCCATCCAGAGCCCCTTTCAGGCGAATGTCCATCAGCGTGAGATCGGGTTGAAACTGCTCAGCTAGTTGGAGCGCTTCGGTGCCGGAAGCGGCAATGCCTACGACACGGTAACCTAGCCTCGTCAACCGCATCTGGAGGTCGAGTGCGACAATGCTTTCATCTTCAACAATGAGGATCGATGTGGTCATGAGTGCTTTCCTTAAACATGTCACAGCTCGTTTGATCAGCGATGTAGTGCCGGAGGATTACGAATTTACGCCGCCCATGTTATATTTCAATAGTGTAACTCGGTAAAGCAAGGTCGATCAATGGTTGAAACCTTAGAATTTGACTTTGATCTGTCACGGCGGCGCTTACAGCGGCGCCGTCCGCGGCAGCGCCGCCGTGATCGCGGCCTGCAGCTGCTGTTTTGAGAATGGCTTGAGCAGAAAACCCGCTAGATTGGGTACTTGCTTGACCCGGCGCAGCGTGTCCTCGTCCGAGAAAGCGGTCAAAAAGATGATTTGGGTGCCGCAGCACGTGTGGATTATCCCCGCCGCGGCGATTCCATCCATCTCCCCTTGCAGGCGAATGTCCATCAGCACGAGATCCGGACGCGTGCGCTGAACTTCGGCGATGGCTTCGGGACCCGACAGCGCGTGGCCGACCACGGTACAGCCCACCTGCCGGAGCGTCAACATCAGGTCGAGCGCGACGACGCTCTCATCCTCGACGATGAGAACGCGCGGCAGGCTGGCCGGCGTGGCGCTGGTCTGCGCCGATTCTCCGGTCGCTGCCTCCGGTGCCTCGTCAATACGGTTCGGATGCAGTTTCCATGGCAGACGCGTGCTCGGGAGCCGCGCTCCTGGGCGGTAGGAGGGGGAGTGAACGGGCATGATCCAGTGCATCATTTAAGAGGCCTTGCTCAGACTCATAGGAAATGTCGCGCAGAATTGAGTGCCGTCAGCGCGCTTCAGTTCGATCACCCCGCCCAACTGGCGGACGAGGCTGTTGACGAGCTGTAAGCCGAGCGAGGGCGTGGTGCGAAAGTCGAGTTCTGCCGGGAAACCGACGCCGTTATCCTGGACAACCAACTGGTACTGTGAACCCACGCACCGCATTTCGACGCGCACCGTACCCGGTCGCCCGCTCGGAAAAGCATGCTTGAAGGCATTCGAGATCAGTTCATTGATGAGCAGCCCACAGGGGACGGCGAGATTGGTATCGAGCAGGATGTCATCCGACTCGATGGCGACGGTGACGCGCCCTTCGGTCGTTTGGTAGCTGCGCATGAGCTGTCCGGTCAAGTCGCTCAGATACGACTGAAAGTCGATGCGCGCCAGATCGTCTGAACGGTACAGACGTTCGTGAATGAGCGCCATCGACCGCACACGATTCTGACTGTCCTGAAAATGTCCCCAGACATCTTCATCCACGACATAACCTGCCTGCAGGTTGAGGAGGCTGGAAATCACCTGTAGGTTGTTTTTGACGCGGTGATGAATTTCCTTGAGCAGCACCTCTTTTTCCTGCAGCGAGGCGCGGAGCTGTTCGTCGATGCGTTTGCGATCGGAGATGTCATTCGAGACAATGCACATCAGGGTCTGTTCGGCGTAGTGGATCAAGCTGACACGCACGTCCATGTCGATGCGCCGGCCCGCTTTGGTGAGGTATTGACGCTCGCCGATGGCGGCGCTGCCGTCGGCGAGCACCTGCTGGACGCGGGCATCGATGCTGGCGCGCTCGTGCCCGACGATATCGTACAGCGTCACCGACTGGATTTCGGCTTCGGAGTAGCCAGTCAGCTTGAGGAAGCTCGGGTTCGCCTCGACGACGCGCAGGCTGTCGACATCCACGAGAAAGATGCACGCGGTCGACTGCATCATCACGGCTTGGTAACGGCTGTTGCTTTCCACCAGCGCCCGATGATCGCTTTCGAGCCGCGTCGTACTCGTGCGCAGCTTTTCGACCAATTCGCTCACCCAGCCTGCCAGACCGCCGAGCAGGATCAGCGTCAGGCTGCTCAACACGCCCCGGAAGAGCACCGACGAGGCGTCTGCCCCGGCGAGCGCCAGCAGCACGTAGTTGATCAGCACCATGGCCGTACCGCTGATCAGCCCGGCCAGCTTGCCCATTGTCCAAGCGATGGCCGCTACCGGGATGAACGAGAGGACCACCGCGACTCCCCCCATGATGGGGTAGAGCGCGAAGAACAAGACGATGAACATGGTGCCAAAACCGGGAATGACTACCGTTCGCCGCCACGCTGGCAGTTGTTGAAAACGGGGCAGGTACGCTAACATGCGGCTGCCTCAGGCGCTTGGGGTGGACAGGGAAACTGCGCTGCGGTGAAGCTGAATGCGGTCATCAGGTAGACCTCGTCTCATTGGGGAGCAGCGTATCCTCGCTGGAAGGGAAGGTTATGCTCACGACGGTTCCGTTCGCTCGGTGCAGCTCTAGCGTGCCCTTCAATTGTTTGGTCAGGCTGCTGACTAACTGCAGGCCGAGCGTTTTGCTCTCACGGAAATCGATCTCTGGTGGCAGGCCAACGCCGTTATCGGCGACGCGCAGGTGATACCAACCGTGGTCGCCGCGGGTGACGTCGATGCGAATCAGTCCACCCGCGGCGCCAGTAAATGCATGCTTGAAGGTGTTGGAAATCAGCTCGTTGACGATGAGCCCGCAGGGAATCGCCGTATCAACATCCAGTTGAATGTTCTCCGCGCGGATTTCCAGTTCGACCCCGTGACTCCGCCCGTGATAGCCTTGCACCAGATGCCCGGTGAGATCCCGCAGGTACGCCTCAAAATCGATGTGCGAGAGCTCGCTGGAACGGTATAGGCGTTCATGAACCAGCGCCATCGAGCGGATGCGGTTCTGGCTGTCTTCGAACTGGACGCGGGTGGCTGGGTCGGCGATGGTGCCCGATTGCAGATTGAGCAGACTGGCGATGATCTGCATGTTGTTTTTGACGCGGTGATGAATCTCTTTCAGCAGGACTTCTTTTTCCTGCAGCGAGGTCCGCAACCGGGTCTCACTCTGAATGCGCTCGGTGATGTTACGGGCGACGTTAACCGAGCCGATCACCTGACCCTCGCGCAGGATGGGGCTGGAACTGATTTCCGCGGTGATCACGCTGCCATCGAGCGCAAGAAATTCATACAACGTGCCTTCGATGCGTTCGCCGCGCAAGACGCGAGCCGCTTCTTCGAGCGCTTTCTCGCCGTAGCCCGGACGCAGCAGCGGTAACACCGTGATCAATTCGAGCGATTGACCAATGAAGGGTTCCGGCGGATAGCCGAGGATGCGCTCCACGCTCGGCGAGATCGAGGTGATGATGCGGTTAGCGTCATACGAGTACACCACGTCGTTGAGGTTGGTGAAATGCAGGCGGTAGATCTCCTCGCTTTGGCGCAGCGCCTGCGCGATTTGCTCGCGTTCGGTCACTTCGCGCGCGTTGACGATCACGCCTTTGACGGCGGGGTACTCCAGAAGATTAGTCGCCGTGAATTCGAGCACATGGTATTGACCCTCGCTGTCGTGGAAGCGCGCTGTACTCACCTTGATCGGCGCGCCTTCCCGAAGCCCCTGAGTCATAGTTGTGAGGAGATCCGTCACGTCATCAAGATGCAGGAATTCCAGCGTGCTATGACCAATCACCTGCTCCCGGGTGCGCTTGAAGACTCGTTCCAACGAAGGGCTGACATATTGAATCGTGCCAAACATGTCAGTAATGATGGTGATGTCGGTCGATTTCTCGATCAATGCGCGGAAGTATTCTTCGCTTAAGCGGAGCTTGTCTTCGATTTCACTGCGTTCGGTGACATCGCGCGCATTGACGACGATGCCGCGAATCGCCGGATGATCGAGCAGGTTATTAGCGACACACTCGATTTTGTGCCAGTGTCCGGCACTATCGGCGACGCGGATTGTGGTCGGCGGGGCGACCCCGGGCTGTTGGACGGCGTGCCTGAACTGCTCCACGACTCGTTCGCGATCCTCCGGATGGATGAATTCCAACGCGTCCCGATTGGTCAGCGTTTCGATTTGGTAGCCAAACATCCGACCCACTGAAGGGCTGGTATAGCGGATCTGTACATCCGCGCTGATGATGATGACGAAGTCCGTGCTGCGTTCGGTCAGCGCGCGGAAGTACTCTTCGCTCATGTGGAGCGCAGTTTCCGCCCGGAGGCGTTCCGTCACATCGCGCAGCACGAAGATGTGGCTGACCAACTGGCCGCGCCAGTCCCGCACGGGCGATTGGCGCACATCAAACTGCCGAACGTTCCCATCAGCGTCTGGGCGCGTAACGATGGCAGTCTCCGCGCTGATCTGATCGGTCCAACCCGGCCAAGACGCCTCAATCGTCTCTCCCAGCAATTCTTTGAGCGAGCGTCCCAGCATCGCTTCTGCTGCCGGGTTCAGGTTGAGGATGCGATCTTCGAGATCGACCATGAGCACGGCGTCGGGCAAGAACTGGATCGTCTGGGTGCGAGCGATGGGCAGGAGATCCGCCCGGCGGAGACGCACAATCGTGAGCACAAAGACGGGAATGGACATGACGAGCGTGAATGGAGCCAACCGGAGTTGGGGGACGGGGGAGAGACCACTCCAATCCAAAATGCTCGCGAAGACCGTCGCCAGAACGGCCACTAACACCATCGTGCCTTGCCAGCGAAAGCCGGGGGTGTGCAGCAAGCGCCGGGTGATCACGAACGTGCCGCTCAGCGCAACAATGTACGAATAGATGTAGAAAATGGCGAAGAACGGCCCCGGCTTGATCATAATGTGGGCGATGGTGCCGTCCCGTTCGAGCTGCAGGTCACTGACAAAGTAGCCGTGTGTCTCGTTGGTTAGCACCACGATGCTGCACACGATCGGCAGCACGGTGAGCAGCAGCAAGCGGCGCCTGGTCAGGATCGCGGTGGTATTGGTGAACTGGCGCGCCAGATACATCCATAAGACCGGGATCGGGAGCATCGCCAGATATTCGAGCTTGTACCACGTGGTCGCGGTCGCGAGGTCGGTGCTGGCCATTTCCAGACCGTTGGCGAGCAGCCAGAGCGCACCGCACCACAGCATAATTGAGCCGGTGAATGCCGTTGGCCGACGATGACGGGTCTGCCAGCGCAGCAGGCCGTAAACGGTGATGAGCGCGGCGAGGGCGATTAGAATGAGACTGGGGAAGGCGGCGAGTAAATTCATAAACTGATCATCCACCCGGCAGCAGGCGCAGCGCTTCACGCAGCTCGGCATCGGCGAAGGGCTTGGCGATCAGACTGGAGGGCATAATCGGCGCCATGCGGGTCCGCGTGGATGGATCCGTGTAGGCGCTCAGAAATACGATCGGAATGGCGGCTTGCGCATGGATATGGGCGGCGGTGTCGATGCCGTCCAGTTGGCCGCTCAGGCCGATATCCATAAATATGAGATCGGGTTGGCTGGCGGCGACGATGCGAATCGCTTCTTCGCCGGACGTGGCTGTCGCTAACACGGTACAGCCGAGGCGTTGTAAGCGCGTCTGGAGGTCGAGGGCGATGATCATCTCATCTTCGACGATGACGATCCGGGGGCCGGTAGTCATCGCTCGGCGCTCAGATCAGCGGCGTGCATCACGGTGTCACCACAGCCGGTCAACGGGAATACGATTAATGGTGGCGGCATAGCGGTTGGCCTCAGCGTGAGTAGATGAATGACCCTCTCTATATCGTATGACGGAAGGGAGTTGTAACAATAGGCAGATCATGAATACATCGTAAAGGATAAGTTTGTGCTCGCGCATGTGTTGGGGATGGTGGGTTGATGAAGCCCTTGTGCAGTTGCGCCAAAGTGACGCACGGTACCGATTGGTCACGCCGCGGGAGATAGCAAAAGTGCCCAAGTGATTTGCGCTGGTTTTGGTAGGCTTTCGCCATTTTTCCGATGTGTCAAAAATCACTAAACTCTCCACATCCAAATTTCTGATGAGAGGAATATTCACCTATGGCGCGGAAACTGCTGCTGCTGTCGATTCTCACCGTTGTCCTGCTTGGCGTGCTGTCGACTGCGGTCGTAGCGCAAGATGAATTTGTGTTCGGGCTGATCCTCGTCGGGCCGAGCACGGACCGAGGCTGGAGTCAGGCTCACTTTGAAGCCGCGGAATATGCCGTCGCCAACGTCGAAGGCGCGCGCATGCTGATGTTTGAAAGCCTGAACCCCGCCGATTCGCCGGAAGCGACACTGCTCGGCGTGGTCAGTGACATGGTGGCCGAAGGCGCGCAGCTCATCATCACCACGTCGGATGCGTTCGAAGAAGATACATCCGCCGTCGCCGAACAGTTCCCCGAGGTGACGTTCGTCAACATCACCGGCAGCAACGTACTTGAAGGCGCCCCCGCCAACGTGAGCAACTACGATGCCCAGCTTGAATGGGGCGAAATGATCGTCGGCTGCGCTGCCGCGCTCACGACGGAGACCGGGCAGATCGGCTATCTTGGGCCGCTGATCAACGCGGAGACCCGCCGCCTCGCCGCCTCTGCCTACCTCGGCGCGAAGCACTGCTATGAGACCTATGCGGGCGGCAACCCGGACGATCTCAACTTCACGGTGACGTGGATCGGCTTCTGGTTCAACATCCCCGGTGTGACGCTCGACCCGACCGAAGAAACCAACTCGTTCTATGACAATGGCGCGGATGTGGTCATTTCCGCCATTGACACCACGGAAGCGCTGACCGTCGCTGGTCTGCGCGCGGGCAATGGCGAGGCCGTGTACGCCAGCGGTTATGACTATCGCGGCGCCTGCGAAATCGCGGCGGATGTGTGCATCGGTGTGCCGTACTACAACTGGGGTCCGTACTACACGCGCCTCATGGAGTCGGTAAGCGCGGGCACGTGGGCGCAGGCGTGGGAGTGGGAAGCGCCGTCGTGGGCGGACATCAACGATCCGGATGTGTCGCCGATGGGCTTCGTCAAGGGTTCCGCGCTGAGCGAAGAAGATGCGGTTTCGCTGGACGCCTTCATCGCTGAATTGGCCGCGTTCGGCACAGCGGAAGAAAACGCTGATCGCATTTTCCTGTTTGAAGGCCCGCTCAACTATCAGGATGGCAGCGCCTTCCTTGCCGAAGGTGAATTCGCCGAACCGCTCGACATTTGGTTCCTGCCGCAGCTCCTTGAGGGTATGATTGGCGCAAGCGAGTAATTGGCGAACCAACTTCGGGTGCAGAGATGATCAACGATGCGGTGCTTTTGAATGAATGGCATGTGGTCGCGCGCAGCGCCGAACTGCTGCCGGGACAACCCTTGGCAGCGCGGCTGCTGGATGAGGACATCGTCCTCTGGCGCTCCGGCGATCAAGTGCTGGCGTGGCAAGACCTGTGTATCCATCGCGGCGCGAAGCTGTCGTTGGGGAAGGTGGAAGGGGAGCGGCTGATCTGCCCGTATCATGGGTGGGTTTACAACGAAGAGGGGAAATGTGTGCTCATCCCCGCGCACCCCGAGCAGATTCCCCCAGAACGCGCCCGCGCGCAGGCGTATCGTGCGCTCGATCTGTATGGCTGGGTGTGGGTGACCTTAGGGAACCCCACCCATCTCCCGCCCGCGTTCGCGGAATGGGATGACAGCGGTTTTCGCAACATCCACTGCGGCCCGTACTTCTTCAAGGCGGGTGCGCCGCGTGTGATCGAGAACTTCCTTGACGTCGCGCACTTCCCATTCGTGCATGAGGGCTATCTCGGCGACCCGCAGCACACGGAGATCAGCGATTACGACGCGATCATCGCCGAGGACGGCGTCACGGCGGATAACATCCGCGTGTGGCAGCCCGACCCGGACGGACTGGGCGTGGGCAAGCATGTCGCCTATACCTACCGCGTGATGCGCCCGCTGGTCGCCTACTTCGTCAAGCGCATGGAGCAGACGTTTTCGATCTACTTCGTCGTCACCCCGGTTTCTGAGTTTGAGAGCAAGGGGGGGATGTGGATGAACTACAACTACGGCTTCGACATTCCGGAAGAGGAACTGCGCGCGTTTCAGGCTACGGTCGCGGGGCAGGATGTGCCGATTGTCGAATCGCAGCGCCCGGAACGTCTGCCGCTCGATTTGCAGGCAGAACTGCACCTGCGGTCAGATCGCACGGCGATTGCCTACCGCAAGTGGCTGCGACAGCTCGGGTTGTCGTTCGGCACAGCCTAGAGCCGGTATTTCCAGCAAACAACGAGCGCATCCCCAGGGATGCGCTCGTTTGATTCTGGCCGGGGTGGTTTCAAGCGTGAATTACGGCGTCCACCACACGTGACCACCGCGGAGAATCGTCGCGATTTGGTCGGGAAACTCCTCGGCGCTGACGGGTTTGCCGATGAAGCCGTCGAAACCTGCCGCCTTGGCGTCGGCCAGCAGGTGCGTGTGTACCGTGTAGGCGATGATGGGGATGCCGTCATAGCGGCGGTCACTTTTGAACAGCTGGAGCAGTGCAAAGCCGTCCGTCGCCATTTCGAGATCGAGAAAGATGAGGCTGACGCCGACAAACCGCCCGAGGTCGTTCGCCACATTTCCGGCGCGGGGTTCCCGAATCGAACGGATGCCCTCGATCTGAAGGAGCTGGGAAAGTACAGTGAGGTTGTCGGTGTTGTCGTCGATGATCAGCGCTTCAAGCGAAAGCATTCACGTGTTCCTTGTGAAAGAATTTAGAAGTCTACTAATCATTTTACAACACATATTTATCCTCAATACATGTTATATGTCTGGAAAATGCGTGTTGATCGTGACAGGTGTTATGGACGGGGCGGCGCGGTGCTTTGGCGTACGATGAGTTTGGGATGCAAAACGGTCTGCTGAATGGGCGTGTCGGGCTGCTCGATCAGGCGCACGACGTATTCGACCGAGACCTTCCCCAGCATCGTAAAATCCTGCCGGACGGTGGTCAATGCGGGGCAGACGTGCGCGGCTTCCGGCACATCGTCGAAACCCACAATCGATACATCTTCCGGCACACGCAGCCCGCGCTGCCGCAGCGCCGTATTCGCGCCTAAGGCCATCGAATCATTGCCGATTACCACCGCCGTGAAGTGCACGCCGCTGTCCAGCAGTTGATTCATCGCGCGGAAGCCGCTTTCGAGTGTCCAATCGCCTTCCAGACTCGTCCCGCTGGGCAAGCCATTTTCACGTAAGGTGTCTGCCCACGCCGCATGCCGATCGCGCCCATCATAGTTATTGAGCGGCCCGCTGATCTCCGCAATGTGGCGGTGACCAAGGTCGATCAGGTGCTGCGTCGCCAACCGTGACCCGAGCGCCTGCGCATAGATCACCGACGGGATGTTCGCGCCGAGCGACGCGCCGATCTGTACAAGGGGAATGTTGTCCGTCAGGCGCTGAAGTTCAGCATAGGTGAAGTCGAGCGGTACGAACGGGACCAGCAGCAAGCCGTCGACAAAGCGCGATGACGCACTCTCCAGCGAACGGATGAACTCGTCCTCGAAGATCGCCGAGATCGAGAAGTGGTAGCCGAGGTTATGGGCGGTACGCGCCATCTCCGGCAGGAAGCGATTCAGTCCGCCATAGAAGATGATGACCTCAAGGGTCTGCGACCGTTCGGTTTGCATGATCTGCGCGGCACGGTTGGGGCGAAAGCCAAGCGCGCTGATGGCCGCCTGCACGCGTTCCCGGGTGGCAGGGGAGACATGAACGTCATTATTGATGACACGCGAGACCGTCTGGTAGGAGACACCAGCGTGGCGGGCAACATCGCGAACTGTGGGGCGTTTGCTTCTCATAGGCGGCGATTCCAATTACGATCTCACAACCTCAAGTATACAATATGTGACCAGTCACTAGAAGGTTTGACCAAAACACCCCTCTTACTGCTATAAAGTCCGGTTATTTGTCGGTAGTCGCTAAAATTGCTCCCATGAAATACTTGCAATCTCACAATTAGCTCATGTATAGTATTTGTGAACAGTCACAATTGGAGAAAATATTATGAAACATCGGATCCTGCTTTTTGTATTCCTTCTCTCGCTCCTCTCCTTTACTTCGCTTGCGGCTCAAGATGTGCAGTACAACGAGTCGCCCATGCTCGCCGCGCGCGTCGCAGCGGGTGAACTCCCGCCGGTGGCGGAACGTTTGCCGTCGAATCCACGGGTCGTCAGCTTTGATTGGTCGCAAATTGGCACGTACGGTGGCGACTTCCGCGATCCGTTTGTGGGCGACGCCTTTTGGTCAAGCCAGATGGTCTTCTGGACGTTCTGGAAGGGGCTGGTGACGTGGAACGAGACATATTCGGACTGGATGCCGAATATCGCCGAAAGCGTTGACGTGAGCGACGATGCGCGCATGTTCACTTTCCATATTCGCCCCGGCGTCAAGTGGTCGGATGGCGTGCCCTTCACCGCAGATGATGTGCTCTTCGTCATCAATGACATTTACGGCAATCCCGAATTGAACGGCGGCTCGTTCCCGTCCGGTTGGCTCAAGCCCGGTCAGGAAGCCCCAGTCGCCGAAAAGATCGACGACTTGACCTTCAGCCTGACGTTTGATGTGCCCTACGGCATGTTCCTGCTCAACATGGCGGGTTGGCCCGGTTGGGAACTGGTCACTGCGCCCAAGCACTACCTCGAACAGTTCCATATCGCCTACAATCCGGATGGCATCGACGAACTGATCGCGCAGACCGAAGGCGCGGAAGACTGGGTCTCGCTGTTCCAGGCGCATTCGGCGGTCGGCCCCGGCACGGACGCGGCGGTCATCAGCCGTGACGTGAACTACCCGACGATGTTCCCGTGGATCTACACCCAACCGATGGGCACGGGCACGCAGTTCATTGCCGAACGCAACCCGTATTATTACTGGGTCGACGCGGCGGGCAACCAGCTCCCGTACATCGATCGCATTGTCGGCTCAGCCTATCAGGATGACCAGACCATGCTCGTCGACGTGCTCGCCGGCGAATACGACACGATGGCGAACACCACCGACCTGCAGCGCCCCTTGTTCTTCGAAAACGAAGCGACCAGCGGTCTGAGCGTTTACCAGCTTCAGAGCGAAGGCGGCGGCAAGGTCAGCATCATGTTCAACATGACGCACCCGGAACTCGGTTCCATCTTCAGCGAACGTGACTTCCGCATCGCTATGTCCTACGCCATCAACCGCGACGAAGTGATCGACATCGTCTACTTCGGGCAGGGCGAAGCCCGGCAGGTCTCCCCGATTGAAGACTCGCCGCTCTATAACGAACAGCTCACTACGCAGTACCTTGAGTACAATGTCGACGAGGCGAACGCGCATCTTGACCTCGTGCTGCCCGACAAGGACGGCGACGGTTTCCGTCTCAACCCGGCGACGGGCGAACGCCTGACCATCGTCATGACCGTCCAGTCCGGCGACTATGGGCTGCGCTTCACGGATGTCGCGGAACTGCTCAAGCAGTATTACGCCGATGTCGGCATCGATTTAGTCGTCGACGTGGTCGACAACTCGATTTGGACGGAACGCCGCAACGACAACAGCATGGAAGCGACCGTGTTCACGGGTGAAGGCGGCTACGGCATCACGGCCATCACCGACCCGCGCTATTTTGTCCCGGTGCACGGCCAGTCGATCTGGGGTAACGCCTGGAATCTGTGGTATCTCGAACCGAACAACCCGAATGCCGTCGAACCCCCGCAGGAAATCAAGGATCACATCGCGCTGTATGAGCAGGTGCGGCAGGCGCCGACCAGCGAACAGCGCATCGAACTGATGAGTCAGGTGCTGCAAACGGCGGCGGATAACTTCTGGGTGATCGGCATCTCCAGCGCGACCGGCCCCTATCGCCCGCTGAGTGCGCGGCTCGCCAATGTGCCGGAAACGTGGGTGGACGGCTGGAATCCCGGTGGCCCGGCGATTGCCTTCCCGGAACAGTGGTTCTATCGCCCGGAATAGCGACATAATCCTCTAGCAGTTGAGGGGCATGGCGGACACCATGCCCCGCTTCCACATCCGTAAATGACGTTAGTTATGGATAAAACAGCCGAGTGGCGATGATTTTGCGTGACTGCCCTGTTATCCGACCCCACCCCGGCCCCTCCCCGAATTCGGGGGAGGGGAGACAGATAAGTGCGTCTGTGTAGGGCGAGGCATGCCTCGTCCTGAGCGGTTTGGCGGGTGATCACAATATGGGCGCAGATGCGGATGGATCGACAAGCAGCTTATCCCTAACTGACGTTAAATAGACAAACTAGGATTGTCGATGGCGAAGTATATTTTGAAACGCCTGCTTTATGTCATCCCGACGATGATCATCATCTCCGTCGTCGTGTTCACGACCATTCAACTGCCACCCGGCGATTACGTGACGCAGATGATCGAAAACATGCGCAACCAGACGGGCGGGACGACGTGGTCGCCCGAATTTGAAGCGGCCATGCGCGACCGCTATGGTCTGGATGAGCCGATGGTCGTCCAATACACCAAGTGGATTGGCAACATCGTGCTGCGCGGGGATTTCGGCTATTCGTTCCAGAACTCCGAACCCGCCGAAGTCGTCATTCGGGATCGTATGGGGATGACGCTGATCGTGTCGATTTCGAGTTTCGTCTTCACATGGATCATCGCGCTGCCCATCGGCGTCCTGTCGGCGGTTAAGCAGTACAGCCTCGCCGACTATGTCTTCAGTTTCATCGGCTTTATCGGGTTGGCGACGCCGGGCTTCCTGATCGCGCTGGTCTTGATGTTCCTCGCGTTCAAGTACGGCAACGTCAGCCTGAGCGGCCTGTTCTCACCGGAATTCGAGAACGCGCCGTGGAGCTTTGAGCGGGTGATCGACCTGTTCAAGCACATGTGGATTCCGATGATCATCATCGGGGTAGGTGGCACGGCTGGGTTGATCCGCGTGATGCGCGCCAATTTGCTCGACGAACTGCATAAGCCGTATGTCGAAACGGCGCGCGCCAAAGGCCTGCCGGAATGGAAGCTGCTGATCAAGTACCCGCTGCGCGCGGCGATGAACCCCTTTGTGAGTTCGATTGCGTGGTTTCTGCCGAGCTTGATTGCGGGGGAGGCGATTGTCTCGATTGTGCTCAACTTGCCGACCATTGGCCCGGTGTACCTGAATTCGCTCTTGCAGCAGGATCTGTTCGTGTCGGCGGGCTTCCTCATGCTGCTCAGCCTCGTGACGATCCTCGGCACGCTTTTGTCCGATCTCATGCTGGCGTGGCTCGATCCGCGCATTCAGTACAGTTAGGAGGAACTCATGGCTAACGAGATGATGCAGACCGCCGTTCCTCCAGTCGCGCCGCTGGCCGTTGAAGAGAACGAACCGCGCCTCGTTGTGGCGTCGCAGTGGCAGTTGATGTGGTGGAAGTTTCGTAAGCATCGGCTGGCAATGATCAGCCTGGCGATCATCATCGGTCTGTACGTGGTCGCCGTGGGCGCGGGCTTCTTCGCGCCGCAAGCGGTCGATACCTACAACCGTCGCTATACCCAAGCGCCGCCCATGCCGATTCAATGGTTCGATAACGGGCAGTTCGCGCCGTTTGTGTACGCCTACAAGGGCGAAACTGACCCGCGCACGTATGCCCGCATCTACACGATTGACGAAGAGAACAAGATTCCGCTCGGCTTTTTCGTGCGCGGCGACGAGTACCAGATCGGTCTGCACGGCGTCCCGATCTACCCGATCAACCAGTTGGCGATCACGCTGGATATTCACTTCTTCGGGCCGATTACCAAAGGCGAGCCGTTCTACCTGTTCGGCACTGATGATGTGGGGCGCGACGGCTTCAGCCGCCTGATCTTTGCGTCGCAGGTGTCGCTCTCGGTCGGCTTGGTGGGCGTGTTCCTGAGCTTGATCCTCGGCGTGGTGCTGGGGGCGTTGTCCGGGCTGGTCGGCGGCGTGGTCGACAACGTGATCCAGCGCATCATCGAAATTCTGCGCTCCATCCCGGATATTCCGCTGTGGATGGCGCTGGCGACGGCTGTGCCACCGCGCTGGGACCCGATCTACGTGTATTTCGGCATTACGATCATCCTGTCGCTGCTCGGCTGGACGCGCCTCGCGCGTGAAGTGCGCGGTAAGTTCCTCGCGCTGCGTGAAGAAGACTTCATCGTCGCCGCCGAACTCGATGGCGTGCCGCGCCGCCGCATCATTTTGCGCCACATGATCCCCTCGTTCATGAGCCACATCATCGCCGCGACGACGCTCGCCATCCCCGGCATGATCCTCGGCGAATCGGCGCTCAGCTTCCTCGGCTTGGGGCTGCGCGCGCCGATTGTGAGCTGGGGCGTGATGCTGCAGGACGCCATGAACATCGCCACGATCAACAGCATGCCGTGGCTGCTGCTGCCCGGCGCGGCGGTCGTGGTCACCGTGCTGACGTTCAACTTCCTCGGCGATGGTCTGCGCGACGCCGCCGATCCGTATCATACCTAGGAGTGAAGTGGATGACTCTGCTCGAAATGAACGATCTCAAAGTCCACTTCCCGACCAATGAGGGAGTAGTCAAGGCCGTCGATGGCGTGACCTACAGCCTCGACGAGGGGCAGACGCTGTGCGTGGTTGGGGAGAGCGGCAGCGGCAAGAGTGTCGCCGCGCGGGCTATCCTCGGCATCGTGCATCAGCCCGGCAAGGTGGTTGGCGGTTCCATCCGCTACCATCAATCGCTGAACGGCAGCCGCGAAACCGTCGACATCACGGCGCTCGATCCGCGCGGCGCGAAAATCCGCCGGATTCGCGGCGCGGAAATCGCCATGATCTTTCAGGAGCCGATGACCTCGCTCAGCCCGCTGTATACGGTCGGCAGCCAGATCATCGAGGCGATTTTGCTGCACAACGACATCAGTAAACTTGAAGCGCGCAACCGTGCTATCGAACTGCTGCGACAGGTAGGCATTCCGCGCCCGGAGTCGCGCATCGATGAATATCCGTTCCGCCTCTCTGGGGGAATGCTCCAGCGCTGCATGATCGCGATGGCGCTCTCGTGCAACCCCAAGCTGTTGATCGCCGACGAGCCGACGACCGCGCTCGACGTGACGACACAGGCGCAAATCCTCGATTTGATGCGCGACTTGCAGGAACAGTATCACATGGCGATCCTGTTCATCACGCACGATCTCGGCGTGGTGGCGGAAATTGCCGACAAGGTCGCGGTGATGTACCTCGGCACGGTCGTTGAGCAGGGTGATGTCGATACGATCTTCAATGCGCCCGCGCATCCCTATACGCAGGCGCTGCTCTCGTCGATCCCGAAGATCAGCCTCGAACGTGCGCACCTCAACCCGATTAAGGGCATGGTGCCGTCGCCGTTCAATCGCCCGGCGGGCTGTCCGTTCCATCCGCGCTGCACGGTGGCGGTGCGCGGCGTGTGTGATGAGGTCACGCCCGAGGCCATCACGGTGGACGATGGACATACGGCGCGCTGCCTGCTGCACGATCCGCGCTACCGCGCGCAGTTCGCCGCCAAGGAGGTGCTGCATGGTTAGCCCCGCGCTGAATACGCTGCCCGCGGCAACGGTCAAAGATGACGTGCTGCTCGAAGTCCGCGGCCTGAAAATGTGGTTCCCCAAGCGCAAAGGCTTCTTCAAACAGCAGACGAGTTATGTCAAAGCGGTGGACGATGTGAGCTTTTCGATCAAACGCGGCGAAACGCTGGGCTTGGTCGGGGAAAGCGGCTGCGGCAAGACGACGGTCGGGCGCTGTGTGCTGCGCGTCTACGAGCCGACGGCGGGCGAAATCATCTATCATCCGGCTCAGGGTGCGCCCGTCGACCTCGCCCAGCTACCGCGCACGGATCTGGTGCAGTATCGCCAGCAGATCCGCATGATCTTTCAGGATCCGTATTCGTCACTCAACCCGCGGTTGACGGTGCTGGAACTGGTCGGCGAAGTGCTCAAGGTGAACAACCTCGCGTCGGGCAGCGAACTACAAGACCGGGTCGCCGCGCTGCTGCGGCGTGTCGGACTGCGCCCGGAATACATGCGCCGTTACCCGCACGCCTTCAGCGGCGGCGAACGCCAGCGCATTGTCATCGCTCGCGCGCTGGCGACCAATCCGCGCCTGATTGTCGCCGACGAAGCGATTTCCGCGCTTGACGTGTCGATCCGCGCGCAAATCCTCAACCTGCTGGAAGACTTGCAGGCGGAACTCGGACTCGCATACCTGTTCATCGCGCATGATTTGAGCGTAGTCCGCCATATCTGCGACCGCGTCAACGTGATGTACGTGGGCAAGCTGGTCGAAACGGCGGAATCGACCGCGCTGTACGGTCAGCCCAAACACCCATATACCGAAGCGCTGCTCTCCGCCGTGCCGATCCACAATCCGCGCCACCGTGACAAAGGCCGACGCATTCGGCTGCAAGGCGAAGTCGCTGACCCGGCGAACCCGCCCTCGGGCTGTTATTTCCACCCGCGCTGCCGCTATGCGCAAGCGCGCTGTTCTACCGAAGCGCCGCCCCTCCATGCTCTGGATGGGGAACGGGCGGTTGCCTGCCATTTTGCGGAAGACCTCGCGCTGCGCGGGGTGATTCCGACCGAGAAGGACGAAGAGAACCATGAAATTCAATAAAGGCCAGTGGCAACTGCTGCCCGATACCAGCGTGATTTACCCGATCACAATCACGGATATGGTGGTGGAAGCCGATGCGCTCACGATCTCCGGGTACGATCACCGGGTATACAACCGCAACAGCTTCATTGGCGGCACGACGATCAACGCGCGGTTTACGTCGCCCATGCCCAACGTGATCCGCGTGCAGCTGACGCACTTCAAAGGCCGTCTGCCGCGCACCCCCGCCTTTGATCTCGATTACACGCTGGCGAACCCCAACGTCGAAACGGGGCGCGATGAGGCGCGGGCGTGGTTGAAAGCGGGCGCAGTGTCGGTTATCGTGCCCGTCGAAGGCGATTGGCGTTACGCACTGCTCCGTGACGGACAAATTCTCACCGAGAGCGAACCGCAGGCGGTCGGCCTGTTCACGCAGGGCGGCAAGACGTATCTGCGCGAACAGCTCGCACTGCAGGTGGGCGAAACGGTGTACGGCCTTGGCGAGCGCTTCAGCGCGTTCGTCAAGAACGGCCAGTCAGTCGACAGTTGGAACGAGGACGGCGGCACGAACAGCGAATACGCCTATAAGAACGTCCCGTTCTATCTCACCAGTCAGGGGTACGGCGTGCTCGTCAACCACCCCGGCAATGTGTCGTTTGAAGTCGCGTCGCACGCCATTGAGCGCGTGCAGTTCAGCGTCGAAGGGCACAGCCTCGACTATTACGTGTTCGGCGGCCCGTCGATGAAAGACGCGCTCGAACAGTACACCGCGTTGAGCGGTCGCCCGGCGCTGCCGCCGCAGTGGTCGTTCGGGCTGTGGCTCTCGACCTCGTTCACCACCAATTACGACGAACAGACTATCCTGAACAACATCGACCGGATGGAAGAACTCGGCATTCCACTGCGCGTGTTCCACTTCGACTGCTTCTGGATGAAAGAGCTGACGTGGTCGAGCTTCGTGTGGGACCCGCGCTTCTTCCCCGATCCGGCGGGGATGCTGGCGCGCATCAAGGCGAACGGCATCAAGATCTGTGTGTGGATCAACCCATACATCGCCGAGGCATCACCGCTGTTCGCGGAAGGCGCGGCGCAGGGGTATCTGCTCCACGCGCCGAATGGCGACGTGTTCCAGATGGATGATTGGCAGCCGGGGATCGGCTTAGTCGATTTCACCAACCCGGCGGCACGGACGTGGTACGCTGATAAGCTGCGCGCGCTGCTCGAGATGGGCGTTGATACCTTCAAGACGGATTTTGGCGAACGCATCCCGACCGCCGTGCGCTACTTCGATGGTTCTGATCCCGAACGGATGCACAACTACTATACCTACCTCTACAACCAGACGGTATTTGAGCTGCTGCGCGAGGTGAAGGGCGAGGGTGAAGCGGTCGTGTTCGCCCGCTCGACCACGGCGGGCGGGCACAAATATCCGGTGCATTGGGGTGGCGACAACAGCTCGACGTACCCGTCGATGGCGGAAACACTGCGCGGCGGGCTGTCGCTCAGTCTGTGCGGGTTTGGCTTTTGGAGTCACGATATCGGCGGCTTCCATGACACCGCCCCGCCCGACCTGTATAAGCGCTGGGTCGCCTTCGGCTTGCTGTCATCGCACAGCCGCCTGCACGGCAACACGAGCGTGCGTCTGCCGTGGATGTTCGATGACGAGTCGATTGACGTGCTGCGCTACTTCAACAACCTGAAG
The DNA here is from genome assembly GCF_016713355.1 of Candidatus Flexifilum breve. NCBI lineage: Bacteria > Bacillati > Chloroflexota > Anaerolineae > Aggregatilineales > Candidatus Flexifilaceae > Candidatus Flexifilum > Candidatus Flexifilum breve. The sequence continues at coordinate 1,311,262 of NZ_JADJPI010000035.1, read as the reverse complement.
ATGCGGATTCTGCCGTACCTGATGGATGCGGCGCGCGAAGCGCACGACTGCGGTTACCCCGTCATGCGTCCGATGGTGTTAGAATTCCCGCAGGATTTGACGTGTCGTCCGCTTGACCTGCAATACATGCTCGGTTCGGCGCTGCTGGTTGCGCCGATCTTCAATCCGCGCGGCGAGGTGTCGTACTATCTGCCGGAAGGGCAGTGGCGCAACCTGCTGACGGGTAAGATCGCTGAGGGTGGGCGTTGGCGCACGGAGACGCACGGCTACTTCAGCCTGCCGCTGTGGGTGCACACCGAACGCGGCGCGCGCTGGTCCTGCCTCCAACCGCTGGCGGTTGGGGCTGAATGAGGTTCACTTCGTAGAGGCGCTGCGGCGTCTCTACTCATTAAGGATATGGCTGCTATGGTCTATTTTGAGCCCAACTGGGAGTCACTGCGTCAGTTCCGCGTGCCGCGCTGGTATGAAGACGCGAAGTTCGGCATTTTTATCCATTGGAGCGCGTTCTCCGTGCCCGCGTTCGACAACGAGTGGTATTCGCGCAACATGTACTTGCAGGGCAGCCGCGCGTACGAACATCACCGCGCGGTGTGGGGCGATCAGTCGGTGTTTGGTTACAAGGACTTCATCCCGTTGTTCACCGCCGAACTGTTCGATGCGGCGGCGTGGGTGGATCTATTCAAGCGGGCGGGCGCGCGCTACGTGATCCCCGTCGCTGAACATCACGACGGCTTCGCCCTGTATGACTCCGCATACACGCGCTGGAAGGCTCCGCTGATGGGGCCGCAGCGCGACGTGATCGGCGAATTGGCGCAGGCGACCCGCGCCGCGGGGCTGATCTTCGGCCTGTCGAATCACCGCGCGGAACACTGGTGGTTCATGAATGGCGGCCAGCAGTTTCCGTCGGATGTGCAAGACCCGGCCTACGCGGATTTCTACGGCCCGGCGCACCCCAGTCCGCGGGACTGGGAAAACCCGATCTGGCACACCCGTGACTGGCAGCCAGCGCCCGATGTCGCCTTCCTGACCGAATGGCTGGCGCGCAATGTCGAACTGGTGGACAAGTACCAGCCACAGCTCTATTACTTCGACTGGTGGATTCACCAACTGGCGTTTGAACCGTACCTCCAGCAGTTCGCGGCGCATTACTACAACCGCGGGCTGGAGTGGGGCAAGGGCGTGGCGATCAACTGCAAGAATGAAGCCTTCCCCGAAGGCACCGCCGTCTTCGATGTGGAACGCGGCCTGATGAGCGAAATACGCCCGGATTTCTGGCAGTCGGATACCGCCGTCGCGACGAATTCATGGTGCTACACGACCGAACTCAATTACCGTTCGTCGGCGTCAATTCTGCATGATCTGATCGACCTCGTGAGCAAGAATGGCGCGCTGCTGCTCAATATTGGGCCGCGTCCGGATGGCACCATCCCTGAAGGCGATACGCAAATTCTGCTGGATCTGGGGCGCTGGCTGGCAGTCAACGGCGAAGCGATCTACGGGTCGCGCCCGTGGGTGATCTCGGGGGAAGGTCCGACCGCGGTGGTCAGCGGTGGCTTCACCGATGCCAACCGCGCCGGGTTTACGGCGCGCGATGTGCGTTTCACCACGCAGGGCGCTACACTCTACGCGATCCTGCTCGGCGTGCCCGAAAATGGCGAGGCGCTGATCGAAGCACTCGGTACGGCGCGCAACCTCTTGCAGCGACCGATCCAACAGGTCGACCTGTTGGGGAGCGAGCGCCCGGTCACCTGGACGCGCGAAGACGTGGGGCTGCGCGTCAGCACGACCGATTGGGCAGCGCCAGCAGCGGTCTTGCGCATTCGCTGATCACAAGGGACGTACATTATGCAGCTTGCAGACAACAGCCTGATTTTGTTTCAGGGTGACAGCATCACCGATGCCGGACGCGATCGCGTCACGGGCGCGGATTTGGGTTACGGCTATGCCAACTTGATCGCCGCGTGGCTCTCTGCCGCGCACCCGGCGAAGAACCTGCGCTTCATCAACCGTGGCATCAGCGGTAACCGTGCCGTCGATCTCGAAGCGCGCTGGCAGACCGAATGCCTCGATTTGCAGCCGGATTGGCTCTCGATTCTGATCGGCATCAACGACACGTGGCGGCGCTACGACAGCGGTCAACCGACCAGCACCGAGAGCTATGCCAAGAGCTATCGTAACCTGCTGGAACGGGCAAGCAGCGGCACGAAGGCGCGACTCATTCTGCTCGAACCGTTCGTGCTGCCCACGCCACCCGACCGCGAAGCGTGGCGGGAAGACCTCGACCCGAAGATCACGGTAGTGCGCCAACTTGCGCGGGAATTTGGCGCGTTGTATGTGCCGCTCGATGGTATCTTCGCGGCGGCGGCTACCCAGCGCCCGATGGAGTTCTGGGCTTACGACGGTGTACACCCGACGCACGCCGGGCACGCGCTGATCGCGCAGCACTGGCTGCGGTCGGTCGGCGCGCTGTAAGCATCGCGTAACGGTACGTCCACTTTTTCCGACCCCACCCCCGGCCCCTCCCCGAATTCAGGGAGGGGAGCAAACATCATTCGCCATGTCTCCCCTCTCCCCGCTTGCGTGGGAGAGGGCAGGGGTGAGGGGCTTATTGGACACCCTCTCTATCGCGTCCGCTGGCGGGTGGTACGGCTTTGCAGGAGACCTCCGAAACATTCTCCAACCTCGTCGCTTCAAACCCGCGGCTCGGCAAACTTTACAGCGCTTCTTGCACATGTGTTACAATCCCGCGCGCCACAAAGGATGTGAAGCGCCGATGGTTTTTGACCCCAATTCACCTGACTTCAAGCGTGATCCCTACCCGACGTATGTCGACCTGCGCCGTGACGCGCCGATCTTCCGCGATGCCCAGACAGGCTTCTGGTTTGTCAGCCGCCACGCCGATGTGAGCGCGCTGCTCCGTGATCGCCGCCTCGGACGCTCGATTGAGCATGTGCTCAGCCGGGAAGCACTTGGTCTGCCGCCGAAAAATCCACGCTACGCCTCGTTCACCAAGCTGAGCGAGAATTCGATGTTCGACAAAGAGCCGCCGGATCACACGCGGCTGCGCGGGTTGGTGCACAAAGCGTTCACTCCCCGCCGCATCGAGAGCCTGCGCGATCAAATCCAGATGATTACCAACGCATTGCTGGATGCGGCGGTACCGCGTGGAGAGATCGACGTGCTGGAAGACTTCGCCGTCCCGCTCCCGGTCACGGTGATCGCGGAACTGCTCGGCGTGCCGGAAGCAGATCGCCACCGCTTGCGCCCATGGTCGCACGACATTGTCGCCCTGTACGAGCTGAATCACACGCCGGAGCAGGCCGACCGGGCGATTCAAGCCGCCGAAGAATTCGCCGACTACCTGCGGCATCTGGCCCGCGAACGCAAGGACAATCCGCAGGACGATCTGATCAGCGCGCTGGCGACCGTCGAAGAGGCGGGCGAAGTGCTCACCGAGGATGAACTGATTTCGACGTGTGTGCTGCTGCTCAATGCCGGGCACGAGGCGACGGTCAACGTATTTGGTAACGGATTGCTGGCACTGTTCCAAAACCCTGATCAATTGCGCCTGCTGCTGGAGCACCGGACTGAGCTGATTAAACCCGCGGTCGAAGAACTGCTGCGCTACGATACGCCGCTGCAGTTGTTTCGCCGCTGGGTACTGGAAGATCTGGAGTTTGGCGGGTTTCACTTCAAGCAGGGCGAAGAGATCGCGCTGCTGTTCGGCTCGGCGAATCGCGATCCCGAAGCCTTCCCCGACCCGGAACGGCTCGACATCACGCGGGCGGAGAACCCGCACGTGACGTTCAGCCTCGGCATCCACTTTTGCCTCGGCGCGCCGCTCGCGCGTATGGAATTGCAGATCGCACTGGGCACGCTGCTGCAGCGCCTGCCGACCATGCGCCTCGACTATCAGCCAGAATTCCGCGATAGTTATGTAATTCGCGGCCTAAAAGACTTGGTTATTCGTTTCTGAACCACAAGGAAGAATTATGCGCCTCCTCATTGATACCGACGCTGGAATTGACGATGCCGTAGCGCTCATGATGGCGTTGGCGCACCCCGGCACCACCGTCGAAGCCATCACGACGACCTATGGCAACGTCGCACTGGAAAAAGTGAACCGCAATGTGCTGACCGTGCTCGAAGTCATGGGCTGTCCGGGTGTGCCCGTCTACGCCGGATCGAGTCAGCCGCTGGTCGCTCGTTGGGCGGCGGAGAGCATTTTCGGTGACGACGGCCTCGGCAATTATGAGCCGCGCCCGCCTTTCAGCAAAGGCGTCGAACCGGAACACGCCGCGCTCGCCCTCATTCACATGGCGAATACGTATCCCGGCGAATTGACACTGGTTGCGCTCGCGCCGCAGACCAATATCGCGCTGGCGACGCGCCTCGACCCGACGTTCCCCAGCAAAATCAAGGAACTCATCATCATGGGTGGGGCGATCACCGCCGAAGGCAATACGGACAATGTCGCGGCGGAGTGGAACGTGTACTGTGACCCCGAAGCCGCCTACATCACACTGAATGCCTTCCCGCACGCGCGCCTGGTCTCGTGGGAGACGACCCTGCATCATCCGCTGCCCATCGAGGACTACAATGCGCTGACGGCGCTGCCGACCCCGCGTGCGCACTTCTTCGCGGCGATCAATCGCGTATTCATGGACCCGGTGCTGACCGGACGCACGCCGCAGCATTATTTGCTGCCTGACCCGCTGGCGATGGGTGTTGCGCTCGAACCGGGGTTGATCCGGCACAGCAAAGTCCGCCACATGACGGTCGAACTGCATGGCACGCATACGCGCGGGCAAACGGTCATCGATCACAACGGGCGGTTGAAGCAGTCGGCGAATGTCGAGATCGTGACGGAAATTGACATGCAGGTGATGAATGATCTGCTGCGGCGGGCGCTGGCGGGGTAAGGGGTTTCTGTAGGGGCATGGCGCGCCATGCCCCTACACATATATGCGGGTTGCTACTTGAGCGTGGCCTTCAAGCGATCCAGATAGGTCGTGTCGCGGTCGGGGAGTTCGGGATTCACCTTTGACGCTTCGTAGAGGAAGTGGCGATAGTCGCGCCCTAGCTCCTGACCGCGCTTGGTGTGCATATCGATGGCGTAATCGGGGATGGTCGGCAGGACTTCGCCGGATTCAACGCCGCGGCGCATCCAGTTAAGCAGGTCGTCGCTGCCGCGCTCTTTCTGGCACTGGCACAGGAAGCGCACCGCGTGAATCGCGAACAGGTAGCGGTCGCCGCGTGGGCGGGGCAGGCGGAAATGCATCTGGAACAGCGACTCGATCAGGACGGGGGCTTGCACGTTGCCAAAACCGACATCTTCGACCGAGATCACCTGCAAGCGTCCCCACAGGTATTCTTCCAGTTCCTGACTCGTGATGAGCATTTCATAGGCGAGCAGCGCCGCGTTTTCTGTGTTGCCGCGGCGAATTTCCTTTTGCAGCGACGAGATCACTTCGTCGGCGGGGAAGTCGTGCAGCGTCCGCGCCAGCGTCCACGGATCACCGTTGTATCCAGTCGTCATAATCACCTTTCATGCGCCGTTTGAATGCGTACTACAACCAACTTGTCCTCATGGAAAGCGAGGAAATGGGCGATTATCGCGTCTCCTGAATTCCGGGAGGTGTTACCCTTTTCGGTAGTCGGTCACAAATGACTGCCGAAGCGCGTCCCTACGAAAATCGTGTTGGATCAATCCGTCAAGCACCTAATCCCCGCCGACGAACTGCCCCTGACGCAGCTTATCCAGCTCTTTGCCGAACTGCTGCGCGAAGTTGCGCCGCTTGAGCAGTTCGCCCGCGCGCACGCGCAGCGCCACGACCATCAATGCGGCAATGGTGGCGATCTGTGGGATGGCCAGCAGCAGGTCGGGCGGGAGTTGAATCTCCGGTCGACTCTGCAGATAGAACGAGAGCGCTTCGGACAGCCCGAAGAACAGCGATGTGAAGAAGGCCGGGATCGGCTGTTCGAGCGCGAACAGCGACACCGTGATCGCGATCCAGCCGCGCCCGCCCGTCATGTTTTCGACGAACTGGCTGAGCACGCCAATCGACAGGAACGCGCCCGCCAACCCGGCCAGCATGCCGCTGAACGTCAGCGCGAAGATTTGCACGCGAGTGATGTTGATGCCGACGCTTTCGGCGGCTTCTTTGTTTTCGCCCACAGCGCGTAGATGCCGACCGAACTGGGTGCGGAATAAGACCACCCACACCACCGCCGCCAGAATCCAACTCAAGTAGACGATGGCGTTGTAGCCGCTGAGCAGCGTCCCCACATACGGAATCTGACTGATGAGGGGAAGTTCGATGGTCGGCAGACCCTGAATACTCGGATCCGCCAGCGTACCGAACGCGCCGTACTGTGTGCGCATGAAGAACACGGTCGCGTTGACGATGAACAGGTTGACCGCCAGCGCCAGAATCACGAGGTTGATGCGAATGCGCAGATACAGCACCGCGAAGACCAGCCCGAGGATGCCACCCGCCACCGTGGCGAACAGCGCGCCGACCAGCGGATCGAGCCCGGTTTTGTAGAGCACGGCGACCGCGATGAACGCGCCGAGCAGCATCATGCCGTCGATGGCGAGGTTGAGCACCCCCGCGCGGCTGGCGACGATGGCGGCCATCGCGCCGAGCACATAGGGCGTCGCGAGGCGAATGCTGCTCTGCAGCACGTTGATCGGTAGGCCGAACATGACGAGGAGCAGCAGCGCGATCCCGATGACGATCAGGAGCAGGCGCAGCGGACGTTGATATTTATCGACTAAGGCGATCATGCGGCTGTCCCATCCTGTTTGGTGACTGCGGGCGTCCGCCCCAGCAGCGCGCGCCGCTTCCACAAGGCGGAGAGGCGCGACCGGATGAAGTCTTCCATCGCGCTGAAGAGGACGATGAACGAAATGATGATGCCGCCAAGCTGGCGCGGCAGGTTGCCGAACTGCAGGTTGGTCGCGCCCAGGTTCAAACCGGCATAGAACGGCGCGAACAACAGGATGCCGATGATCGACTCTTTGCTGAGGATGGCGACGAGCACGCCGTCAAAGCCGACGCCGCTTGCTTGAAAACCGTCCACCACACGCCTCTCCACGCCGAGAATGGCAATTGCCCCGGCGAGACCGCTCAACGCGCCGCTGATGAGCATGGCGCGGAGCGCGGCGCGCCCGGTTGGGATGCCGCCAAAGCGCGCAAAGAGTGACGAGCCGCGCGTCATGCGCTGTTCGTACCCGGCGGTCGTGCGCTTGAGGTAGAACCACACGAGGAAGGCGGCCAGTAGCGCGATCAGAAAGCCGACGCCCAGACGCGCGCCGGAGAACCATTCGACATCGGCGAAGATGCCGCGGTTGAAGGGAATGAGCCACGCCGTGTCGTCGATGCGGCGGGTGCGGGCGATGTTGTTCAGGTCAGAGCGCAGCGGGAAGTTGATCAGCCAGCCGACCAATTGGATCGCGATGGCGTTGAAAATGATCGTGCTGATCAGCTCGTTGACGTTCAGCTTGATTTTGATGTAGCCGGGAATCCACGAGTAGATCGCGCCGACCAGCATGGCGGCGGCGATACAGATGGCAGGGACGACTAAATGCATCACCGTCAGTAACGCCTGCGGTGCGGTTTCGGGATCGGTGACCCCGGCCAACAGATAAATCTGGTCCGGGATGGCGTAACCTAAAAAGGCGACGGTGATCGCGCCCATGAGGAACTGACCATCCATGCCGATGCTGAACATGCCCGCTTGAAAGGCGACCGCCGCCGAGAGCGCGGTCAAAATCAGCGGGGTAGCTTGTTCGAGCACGAGCGCGATGCGGCTGCCGCCCGCGCCATAGGCCGGACTGAAGACGGTTTGCAGCGCGCCCTCTTCCGTTTCGACCTGCGTGAACAACAGATCGCCGAACGTGTTACAGGGGTTCGGACCGAAGCCCTCACAGAACAGGCGCTGGTAGGTGTCGATGGGCTGCGCGCCCGCCAGAATCACAAAAACGCTGCTTGCGGCGAGCCCCAGCACGATCGCAATCAGCGGAATACTCAGACTATCAACTGCGCGGCGTACAATTTTCATGAGTGAGCCTTTTCGGCAGCGACTTCGGCGTGTTCCAACGAGCTCCCGGCCATCAGCAGACCGAGCTGTTCTTCGGTGACTGATTTCGCGTCGAGCACGGCGACGATTTTGCCCGCGTACATCACGGCGATGCGGTCGCTCAAGGCGAAGATTTCATCCAGTTCAACCGAGACGAGGAGCACTGCCGCGCCTTTGTCTCGTTCTTCGACCAACGTTTTATGCACAAATTCGATGCTGCCGACATCCAGCCCGCGCGTGGGCTGATTGGCGATGATCAGCTTAGGGTCGCCTTTGAGTTCACGCCCGAGCACGATCTTTTGCAGGTTGCCGCCGGAGAGCGTTTTGATCTCTGCGCCGACGCGCGCCGACTTCACCGAGAACTTCTGGACGATGTCCCGCGCGAGCTGGCGGATCGGCTCAAGCTGCAGCACGCCGCGCTTAGAATAAGGCGGCAGTTGATAACTGGTCACGACGACATTCTCGTCGAGGTTGGTTTTCAAGTTGAGGCCGGTCGTCATGCGATCTTCAGGGATGTGGGCGACGCCCGTGTCACGACGTTCGCGCACGGTGCTGTGCGTGATGTCGTGCCCCAGAAAGTTGATCGTCCCCTGATCGACGGGGCGCAGACCGACGACCGCTTCGACCAGTTCAGTCTGGCCGTTGCCGCTCACGCCAGCGAGACCGAGGATTTCGCCGGAACGGACTTCGAGGCTTGCGCCGAAGACGGCGGGCACTCCGCCCATACCGGCGACGAGCAGGTTATCCGCGCTCAGCACGACCGCGCCCGGTTTGGCGGGTGTCTTTTCGACTTGCAGGTTGACGACCCGTCCGACCATCATATTCGCCGTTTCGCGAATGCTGATGCCCTTGGTCGCGTAGCTGCCGACATTCTGGCCGCGCCGCATGATGGTGACGTTGTCGGCGACCGCTTTGACTTCGGCGAGTTTGTGGCTGATGAAGAGGATCGTGCGTCCGGTTTCCGCCAGACTGCGGACGACGCTCAGCAGTTCTTTGACTTCCTGCGGTGTGAGCACAGCGGTCGGCTCGTCCAGCACGAGGATCTGCGCGTCACGCTGCAAAATCTTGAGGATTTCGACGCGCTGCTGAATGCCGACGGAGATGTCGCGGATGCGCGCGTTCGGGTCAACCGGGAGGCCGAAGCTGTCCGCCAGCTTGCGCACATTCTCGGCTTCAGTGGCGCTGTCGATGAAACCACCGCGGTTGGGTTCGATGCCGAGCATGATGTTTTCGGCAATCGTGAAGGAGGGAACCAGCTTGAAATGCTGGTGGACCATGCCGATGCCGTGTTTGATCGCGTCATGGGGATGCGCGATGCGCACCGGCGTCTCGTTGACAAGGATTTCCCCTTCGTCGGGGGTGACGAGACCGTAGAGAATGCTCATCAGCGTGGTTTTGCCCGCCCCGTTTTCCCCGACAATGGCGTGAACCTCGCCTTTGTGCACGTTCAGGCTCACATCGTCACAGGCGAGCACCCCGGAAGACGGGAAATACTTGCGAATGTGGCGCATTTCCAGCGCGTTAGTCATGGCACCTCCAGATAAGAACAGGGTCGCGGCGAGGAAGATCCCCGGCGCGACCCATTCTCTGCAATGCAGAACGGTGTTACTGAGCCGACTCCAGCAGGGCGTTGGTCACGACGATGTCGCCCGCGAGGATCGCAGCGCGCGCTTCGTCAATCGCCGCGCGGACGGCTGGCAACTGCTCGACGAGATCCGCCGGGCCATTCTGATCGAACGTGCGCGAGCACACGCCGATGTCCCAGCTCAGACCCGCGAAGCCTTCGGCCATACCCACATTGGTGATACCGGGGGTGTAGGTGTCGTCGACGATGCTCTGCACGAAGCTGAACACGGCGTTGTCCACGCGCTTCATCGCGGAGACGAGCACGTTACCGGGATACAGTTCGTCCTGGTTGCTGTCCACGCCGATGGCGAGGTTGCCCGTTTCCGCCGCCGCGTCGAGCACGCCTTCACCGCTGCGCCCCGCGACTTGGTAGAGGATGTCCGCGCCTTCAGCGTACATGCCGAGCGCCTGTTCCTTCGCCGTCACCGGGTCCGAGAAGTCGCCGACATAGCTGCGCAGCAGTTGGCAGTCCGCGCACACCGATTGCACGCCTTCTTCAAAGCCGACGATGAACAGGTTGATGCCGGGGACATCGAGGCCGCCGACCGAACCGACGATCTTTGTGCGGCTGAGCATACCCGCGGCGATCCCCGCCAGATAGCTGTTTTCATGCGTGAAGATGTTGAACAGGGCGAGGTTCGGCAGGCCGGGGTCGCCGGGGAAGAAGGATTCCTGCGCGGCAAACAACTGATCCGGGAATTCGTCGGCCAGTTCTTCGATCAGCGAGGGGTCAACCGCAATCGTAATGATGAGATCGGGGTCGTCCTGAATAGCGCGACGGATGGCGGCATCATGTTCCGCGGCCCCGTTCGTCTCGATGATCGTGCCGGTCACGCCGAGTTCAGCGATGGCGCGTTCAGCGCCGGCGGCCGCGGAGTCAATGAAGGAACGGTCACCACGGGCGTTGGGGAGGATGATAGCGAAGGTGATGTCACTGTTATCGGGTGCGGGGGCGGCTGCGGTCGCCTCGGCTGCCGGGGCTAAGCACTGATCAACAGTTTCGGGGGTCGCGTCCTGCGCGTTGGCGGCCAGCGCGCCAAACAGCATAACAACCAAGACGACGAAAAGAACGCGTCTGCGAAGTACGGTCAACATTGCTCTCTCTCCTTTGACAGAAATGCACATTGAGTTAAACACAGTCTGGTGTAGACTGCTAGTACAAAAATTACAAAACCGCCTTGTTTGTTTAGTCAGTATAGCTAATGACCGAGAACGTCACCACAAGTTGAATCGACGAATTTGCCCGAGGTGGACTGATGCCTATTGATGTAATCCTCGACACCGATATCGCGACGGACATTGACGACTGTCTGGCGCTCTCGCTGATCCTGGCGTCGCCGGAACTGAACCTGCGCGGCATCGCCTGCGTGTATGGCGATGTCGACCTGCGCGCGCGCTATGCGACCAAGCTGCTGCGTCTGCGCGGCATCACTGATCTGCCCGTGACGGCGGGCGTGCGCAACCCGCTGCTGAACAAGCGCCCAATCTACTGGGGTGGGCACGAAGGCAGCGGCCTGCTCACGCCGGACGATGCGGCCATCCCGTATTCGTCTGAGCATGCCGTCGATTTCATCATCCGCATGGCGCACGAGAACCCCGGTCAGATGCACCTGATCGGCATCGCGCCGCTGACCAATATCGCGACGGCCTTGATTCGCGAGCCGAACCTGCCGCTCAAGCACATCACCCTGATGGGCGGCGTGATCCGCGGGCCGGGACGGCTGGATCTCCCATACAGCGAGCATAACATCGTCAGCGACCCGGATGCCGCGCATGTGGTCTTCTCCTCGAAGATCCCCACGACGCTCATCCCGCTTGATTTGACGACGCAGGTGCGCGTCACCGCGGACGGTGTGCGCCGCATCCGCGGGGGCGGTTCGGCGTATCAGGCGGCGGTCGCCGATCAGGTCGAAGCGTACCCGTTCTATCAGGCCTATCGGTGGACGCTGCTGCACGATCCGCTGGCAGTCGCGTCGATCATCGACCCGACACTGGTGCGCACCGAGCGCGTGCGCGTTGATGTCGAACTGCGGGGCGAACATACGCTCGGCGCGACGCTCATGCGTCTCGACCCGCAGGGCTCGGTCGAAGTGGCGGTTGAAGTCGATGTGCCCCGCTTTGAAGAATTCTTTGTGCGGCGACTGGAAGCAATGTAGGACAAATTCATGGCAACTCTGTTGACAGGTGGCATGATTCTCGGATTAGGGCAGGTAGATCGCATTTACGACCGCGGCTACGTGGTGATCGAAAATGACCGGATTGCCGAGGTTGGCGCGGTGGCGGAGCTCCCGACGAACCGCACTTACGACGAGGTGATCGATTTCAACGGCAAGCTGCTCATGCCGGGGCTGGTCAACGCGCACACGCATACGCCGATGACGCTGTTTCGCGGGCTGGCCGAGGGCGTGTCACTGCTGACGATGGACGGGTGGTACAACACCATCCGCACGCTTGAACTCGTGCTGACCGCCGACATGATCCCCGCGTCGGTCGAAGTCGCCTGCGCGGAGATGATCCGCACGGGGACGACCACCTTTGCCGACCAGTATTTCTACATGGATCAGGTGATTCCGGTAGTAGATCGGAGCGGCCTGCGCGCGGTGCTGGCCTATGGGGTGGTTGAGCTGGCCGACCCGGTGGCGCGTGACCGGGAACTGACGGCGCTCGAAGGCTTCCTCGAAAACATCAACAGCGGCGGGTCGAGCCGGTTGCGCGGCTGGGTGGGGCCACATGCCTTCTTCGTCGACAACACGCCGGAGACCATGCAGGTCGAACGGCTGCTGGCGCAGAAGTACAACGCCGGGCTGCACATTCATATGTCGACCATCTCCGAGGAAGACGATTTCTGCGCGGAACACTACGGCACGACTGCCGTGCGCAAAATGGATGAACTGGGCATGTTCGACCGTCCGATGATCGCCGCGCACTCGCTGACCATCCCACAAGGCGATTGGAACATCCTGAGCCAGAAACCGTACTCCGTCGTCGCGTGTGCGACCGCGTGTATGCGCGCGGGGGCGGCGGCGGCACCCGTCGTCGGCATGCGCGCCGCCGGGATCAATGTCGCTATCGGCACGGATAACGTGTGCAACAACAACGACTATGACCTGTTCCTCGAAATGCGGACGCTCGCCAAGTTGGCCAGCTTCCGCGAAGGGCGACCGGGGGCGCTCTCCGCGCGGGAAGTGCTGCACATGGCGACGGCGGGCGGCGCGCAGGCGTTGGGTTTGGGCGATGACATCGGCGAGGTGGCGGTCGGCAAGAAAGCCGATCTGATTCTGCTCGATCAGTCAGAGATCGGGTGGACACCGCTGCCGACCAACTCGCCGTTCACGGCGCTGGTCTACAGCGTCAACGGGCTGCACGTCACCGATTCGCTCGTCGATGGGCGCTGGCTGCTGCGCGATCGGCAGTTGACGACGCTCGACTATCGCGCGGCGCGGGCCCAGCAAGCCGACGATGTGCGCCGTCTGTTGGAACGGCGGCAGGCGGCAGCGAACTAGGGCGTCTGCGTGCCGGAATGGTACTTCCAGCGTCCGTTATGCTGGCGAAACAGGCTGATCTCGGTAAACGAGACGTCGCGCGTGCCCGCGAACAACGTCGCGCGGAACAGCACCGAGTCGCCGACCGCCGACAACACGGCTAAATGGACAAAGTTAGTCGTTTGGCAGAAGTCCTCGATATCCCGTTTCCACTGCGCCCGGTTGGCCTGATAGTGTGGGCCGTCCGGGTGCGTCGTGTTGATGATGTAATCGGTCAAACCGAACTTATACGCGCAGTAGCGTGATCGCATAAGTCTTTCGGGTGTGGGCGGCGGCGCGCCCTTGTGCAGGGGCTGGCAGCAGGTTTTGTAGGGCTGCCCGCTGGCACAGGGGCATGGGGCATGGGGATCAGGTTTCATGGCGGCGACCTCTTCGCACGTTGACTCTGCAAGCTATTCTACCGGATTAGTCCATGGGCGTCGGTGCGGTTGATCCGCTCGGCGCTTTGCACTATGCTTGACGCCTTTACCAGCACATCCGAGGCTCCAACCATGCCCACACTGCTCTCACGCCGCCGTTTCTTACAGTTGTCCTCACTCGCCATCACGTCTGTGTTCGCGCGTAGTCTGCTCACAGCGCAGCCCGCGCACGTCCAAGCCAATGAGACGATTCTCGTCATCGGCGCGGGCATAGCCGGACTCGCCGCCGCCCGCCGTCTTCAGACCGCCGGGTACGCGGTCATCGTGCTTGAAGGCCGGGACCGCATCGGCGGGCGCGTGTGGGCGGATGACACGCTCGGCCTGCCGCTGGACTTGGGCGCGGCGTGGATTCACGGTATTGGCGGAAACCCGATCTATGATCTCGCGCGGCAGTGGGGCATCGTGACCAGCGTTACCGACTTTGACGCTTCCGCCGTGTACTATGGCGCGGATGAGCTGACCGACGAGGACTATGCCGAGGTCGAGGCGGTCGTCGAGGAGTTGTATGACGAACTGGAAGCCCTCAAAGCGGATTTGGACGAGGACGAGTCGGTTGGAGCCGCGGTTGAAGAACTGCTCGCTGACTACGGTGATCTCTCTGCGCGGGTGCTGGCAAGCGTGCGTTGGACGATCATGTCAGAAATTGGTCTAGAGATGGGCGAAGACCTCACCAATTTGTCGCTGTGGGCGTGGGACGAGGATGAAGCGCTCAGCGGGGATGATGTGGTGTTTCCCGGTGGCTACCGTCAGATCGTGGAACGCTTAGCCGAAGGGTTAGATATTCGTCTGGGGCAGGTCGTGACCGCTCTGTACCATGATGGCGCAGGCGTCGAAGTGGAGACGAGCAGCGGCGTATTCGTCGCAGACCGCGTGATCGTCACGCTGCCGCTCGGCGTGCTCCAACGGGGGCTGGTTGCATTTGATCCGCCGCTGCCGACGGCCAAGCAGACCGCAATTGACCGCATGGCAATGGGGTCGCTGGACAAGGTCGTACTGCGTTTTTCGGCTCAGTTTTGGCCAGACGAGCTGCACAGCTTCGGCGCGGCGGATCAACCGGAGGCTGAGGCGACCGAATTCTGGAATATGGCGATCCACACTGGAGCACCGATTCTGGTCGCGCTGATCGGCGGTGATGACGCGCGCCAGCTTGAGCGCACAAACGAGCAGACCGTGGTCGCGCGGATGCTGAACCACTTACGCAGCATGTTCGGTGCGGAGATTCCCGAACCGACTGCGTATGTCATCACGCGCTGGAGCTCCGATCCATTCGCTTATGGGTCGTACTCCCACATCCCGCCCGGCGCGGACTACGACGATTACGAAACGCTCGCCGCACCCGTCAGTGATCGGGTGCTATTTGCGGGTGAAGCGACGCACGCAGCATATCCGGCGACGGTGCACGGCGCGTTTCTCTCCGGTGCACGCGAAGCCGAACGCATCATCAACGGTTAGACAAAAGCAGCGCGGCGACCTGTCTGGTCGCCGCGCTGTGTTATTGGTCATGGACTGGCAGATAGATGCTGCCTGCGTACTGTTGTTACTGGTTCAGCCAGACGTTGTAGCCTTCGCCGACCACCGGGAACCACCAGAAAACGCCTGAGTAGTCTTGCACGCGGTCACTGCGCAGTGAAAAGGCGGTTTGGAAGCCGAGCGGGATAGCGTAATACTGGCTGTACAGCATATCAGCCGCTTCCATGATGAGGGGCGCGCGTTCGACCGGGTCGAGCACGGTCAGCGCTTCGACGAGCAGAGCCTGCGCCGCTTCGTCTTTCACGCCCATCGCTTCGCCCAAGCCGCCGGGACCCCAGTAGGCTTCGGTGCCGCCGATGCAGCAGAAGCCGCTGAAGGGCATCAGTTTTTCCGCGCCCGCAAAGTAATCTTCAATCCACGTGCCGAACTCCACGATTTCAAGCTGCGCGTCGATGCCGACTTCGCGGAGCTGCGTCACGACCGCTTCCATCACGCGCGGCATTTCCGGCAGGTTCCATGCTTCAATCGGGAAGCTGAGCGGTTGGCCGTCCTTGTCGAGGATGCCGTCGCCGTCCGCATCCGCCCAGCCCAGTTCCGCGAGAATCGCGCGGGAGGTGTCCGGCTCGTACGGGAAGTACTGGCACAGATCGGGGTTGAAACCGGGCCAACCGGGGCCGGTCGTGCCGCAGCCATCGACTACCACCGCGCCATAGACGGCGCGCATGATGCCGCGCCCATCAATTGCCTTGGCGACCGCTTCACGGAAGCGGACGTCCGAGAACAGCGGGACGTTGATGTTGAAGATCATCTGCGTGCCGCCCGTGATCTGTGTGTCGGCGAGAACAAAGCCGGGGGCGTCGCGGAAGCGATCAATGTCGGTGCTAGGAACGGACGCGGTCATGATGTCGATCTCGTCAGCTTCCAGCGCCAACACCTGACCAGAGTCTTCGGGAATGATGCGGAATTCCACTCCGTCCAACAGCGGACGGATGTAGAAGTCTTCGTTGCGCTGGAGCACGACGCGCTCGTCCACGACGTACTCGACGAATTCGAACGGGCCAGAGCCAATCGGGTTGGTGCGGATGGCGTCGCCGAGCTGCTCAACCGCTTCCTGCGGATAGATGGCGAGGAATGAGAGGCCGCGCGCCCCATCGAACAGCAGGCCGTCCGGCTGTGAGAGGGTCAACTTCACGGTGTAGTCGTCAAGCGCTTCAATCGATTGGTAAACGCTCGTCAGGTCAGACGGCGCAACCGTGCCCTCGCTGTTGAGCAGACGTTCCATCGAATAGACCACGTCCGCGGCCACCACTTCGCGGCCTTCACCTTCGGCGAAGACGGCGTTGCCATCCTGGAAGGTCATGCCTTGGCGTAGGTGGAAGGTGATGACCTTGCCATCTTCTTCGATGTCCCATGATTCGGCGAGATCGCCTTCATAGGCGACCGTGCCGTCGGCGAGGCGGCGGGCGCGCACGAGGAACTGGTAGACCAGCGACGACGGGTACATCGACATATCGTCAGCGATGAACACCGGGTCGAGACCGGTGAGGCTGGCGATTGCGACCCGCAGGGTGCCGCCTTCAACTGGGGTGTCCTGCGCGTCAACGATCCCGACGGCAGCCATTAACACTACGAGCATGAGCAAAAGCGTTCCGAACCGTTTCATGTAACTCCTCCAGCATTAAGTCTGTGTATTCGGATCGAGCGCGTCGCGCAGCGCATCACCGATAAGGTTGATGGCGATCACCACCAGAATGATCGCCGTGCCCGGGAGAATGCTCATCACCGGGGTGACGCGGATGAACCGTTGAGCGGCATTCAACATGGCGCCCCATTCCGGTTCGGGCGGCTGCGCGCCGAAGCCAAGAAAACTGAGCGCCGCCGCGGCAATGATCGCGCCGGCGACGCTGAAGGTCGCCTGGACGATGATGATGCTCACGCAGTTAGGCAGAATATGCCAGAACATGATGCGGAAGTTGCTCGCGCCCAGTGCGCGCGACGCGAGTACATAGTCCTGCACTTTGATTTGCAGCACGACCGAGCGCACCACCCGCGAATACTCAATCCACGAGATGGAACCGAGCACGATCATCACGTTGAACAGACCGGGACCGAGAATAGCGACCACGGCAATGGCGAGGATCAGGAACGGGAAAGCGTAGAGTATATCGACCAGCCGCATGATGATGGAATCGATCACGCCGCCATAGAAACCAGAGATGAGTCCGAGCGTCACGCCGATGGAGGCGGACAGCGCGACCACAATCAGCCCGGCGGTCAGCGATGAGCGCCCGCCGTAGATCAAGCGACTCAGCGTGTCACGCCCGAGGTCGTCGGTGCCAAGCACGTGATCGGGCGACAGCGGCGGCAGATTGCCGGCGCTGAAATCCTGTTTATACGGGTCATGCGGCGCGACCTGCGGAGCGAAGATCGCCGCGAGTACGAATACCAGCAGAATCGCGCCGCCGAAGTATGTCATTGGGTTGGCGAGCAAGCGGGCGAGCGCTCGGTTGCGACGGGGCTTGGAAATCATCTGCATAGCGCTCAACCTAAGCGGATACGTGGGTCAATCACCATGTACAGGAGATCGACGACCAGATTGGTGAGAATGTAGACGACGGAAAAGATCAGGGTCGTGCCCAGAATGAGCGGATAGTCGCGCCGCCCGATGGCGTTGATGGCGAGACGGCCCATCCCCGGCCAGGCGAAGATCGTCTCGATGATGGCCGCGCCTGCCAACAGCGCCGCGAACTGCAAGCCCATCAGCGTCACGATGGGCAAGAGGGCATTGGGGAGCAGATGCCGGAAGAGCACACGGCGCGGGTGCAGCCCTTTGCTGCGCGCGGTCGTGATATACATTTGATTGACGACTTCCAAAATCGCCGAGCGCACGATACGTGAGTTATAGCCGATCGCGCCCAGCGACACGGTGAGTGAGGGCAGCACGAGATACTGCCAGCGCTCAAACAGCAGCCCTTCACCGCGCCCGGAAGTGGGGAAGAGCTTGAATTGGATAGCGAACAAGAGGATGAGCATCGTGCCCAACCAGAAGGCGGGCACGGAGAACCCGAACAGCGCCCCGCCCATCATTATCCGGTCGATGAGCGTGCCCCGTTTGAGCGCTGCCAGCATGCCGAGCGGGATCGAGCAGACGACGATCAGACAGAAAG
Source organism: Candidatus Flexifilum breve (assembly GCF_016713355.1). NCBI lineage: Bacteria > Bacillati > Chloroflexota > Anaerolineae > Aggregatilineales > Candidatus Flexifilaceae > Candidatus Flexifilum > Candidatus Flexifilum breve. Next base: position 1,292,953 of record NZ_JADJPI010000035.1, on the reverse strand, counting down.
AGACGAGCGCCAGTTCAAGGGTCGCGCCGCTCCGCGCCATGATTTCTTCGAGGACGGGGGCGCGGGTGGTGATGCTGGTACCGAGGTCGCCGCGCAGCAGATTGCCCATGTAGCGCGCGTACTGCACGAATACCGGATCGTTCAGACCGAGATCGTTACGCATGCGTTCCAGGGTTTCGGGCGACATGTTATTGATCTGCAGACCAAAGCGTCCGACTAACGGATCACCGGGGGTGAACTGGAACAGGACGAACACGACGGTTGCCACACCGAGGAGGAGAAACGGGACAATGATTAAGCGGCGGAAGAGATACTGCATACGTAGGTCAGCTCTGATCGGTTAATGACAGCTTGAGGTTTGTGACGATGCGCCACAGCTTACGAAATATCATAGCGGACGCTTTCCTCGTGTGCAACAATTCGTGCTAGGCGTAAAATTGCTGGCACAGAAAATTGCATTCCAATCAGCGCGCGCTTTATACTGACGATAGATTGTCCAGCGGAGGAACGAAGATGGATTTGCAGCAAATTGCCCGGGAAATCCCAGATTATTCGGTCTTTCTCACTATTGACGAGATGGTCGCTTCGACGCACCAACTGCACGCTGACTACCCGGAACTCACCGAACTGCGCGTCGTCGGGCACACCCGCCGCGGTGACCCGATTGAGCTGCTGACGATCAAAGGCGGCGAACGGTCGGCGTTCGTGTTCGGCGGGCCGCACCCCAATGAGCCGATCGGCTGTATGACAGTAGAATTCCTCACGCGCCGCCTGTGCGAAGACGCAGCGCTGCGGGAAGAACTGGGCTATACGTGGCATTTCATCAAGTCGATTGACAGCGATGGCATGCGCCTCAATGAAGGCTGGTTCAAAGGGCCTTTCACGCCAACCAACTACGCGCGGCATTTCTTCCGTCCGGCAGCCTTCGATCAGGTCGAATGGACGTTCCCAATTGAGTACAAAACGCTCAAATTTGACGCGGCGCTGCCCGAAACTGAGGCGCTCATGCGCGTGATTGATGAGGTCAAGCCGGATCTACTGTATTCGCTGCATAACGCCGGGTTTGGCGGCGTGTACTACTACATATCGGATCGCTGCGCCCCGCTCTATGACTTGTTCCACCAGATCCCGGAATGGTTTGAGCTGGCGCTCGATTTAGGCGAACCGGAAGTGCCCTTCGCCGAGTCATTCGCGCCCGCGGTGTATCGCATTATCGACATGCGCGACTTCTACGAATATCTGGTGCAGAACGGCGCGCCGAACCCGGAAGCGGTGATTCAATCCGGCACGTCGAGTGCCGACTATGCGGCGAAGTACGGCACGTTCTTCCTCGTGGTGGAAATGCCTTACTATGACGATCCGCGCGTCAACGACCAGTCGCTGACAGACACGTTGCGCCGTGATGCGATCTTGAAGGGGTTGGACGCGCAGGACGAGTTTGACGACTGGACGGAAGCACAGCTTGAATTGATACGCGCCGATCTCACGCTGGAAACCCCGATTTCCCGCGCGGTGAACGCCTTCCTGAAATCAGGGAAATCGTATCGCGAGGCGGAACGGCAGTGGGCAGCGACCGCGGAAGATACCAACCGCCCGGCGACCAACGCCGAGGTCTTCAGCAACCTCCTGAGCAAACCGTTCTATCGCCTGCTGATGCATGGCATGTTCATGCGCATGCTCGGCGAGGAAGTCGCCGCGGGCAACCCGAGTCCGGCCATCGCCGCGGCGTATGCCGAAGCACAGCAGCGGCTGGAAGAAGCGGGCGCCCGCCTTGAATCCCAGTTGAACTATCGCGCGCTGCCGATTCGCAGCCTGGTTGGCGTGCAGACGTGTGTTGGTTTGGCGACTGCAGCTTATATTTCGGCGCAGAAGCGCGGGTAAAGCACAACCCTCCTCCGTTTCCGAAAGTATAGGGGCAGACCTGTGTGTCTGCCCAGCTGTGGGCGCACACGCAGGTGCGCCCCTACAATCCCCTTCTGATCAATCACATTTCCGGTTTGACAGCTTCGGCAGCTCGGGTGGTTACCGGCGCGGACGTCGTCGCGACGATCGGGAGTTCGAGATAGCTCGGATGATCGGCATCGTGATACAGCGTGATGTGCGCGGTGCGCGCGTCCGCCCCGGTTTCCTCCGCGACCACGCCGCCGCTGTTATAGTTCTTCTGCAGTTGGATCGAATTCGGGCTGGCGAAGGTGAGGCGCAGGCGGCTGCCCTTGCTCACCAGGCGCGAGAAGAACATGAAGCTGTCGAACTCGTAGCAGATGATTTCGCCGGGTGTGACCAGCTTCTCCACCTTCATCGACTCCCGGTAACGGGCGCGTTTCAGGTCGCGCGTGAGCTGGATATAGCCTCCATCGGGCAGAATCTCCGCCAAGGTCACCATGAAATCGGTATCCGGCACGTCGATTTGCACCCACGCCGTGAGCTTCACAAATCCGCTGATCTCGGTCGCTTCGGCGAAGGGCGCGCTGTGGTAGACCAAGCCGCCGCCGAACAGGTTGAGGTCGGCGGTCTGATCGACGAGGTAGTTCTCGTCGCCATCCTCTTTTTCTGCGTCGCCGGGCCGGGTATCAAGCGGATCATAGATGTAGCTGTCCGAGGGCGAGACGCTGGGGAGATCAGACTTCAACGTGCCGGAGACGAAGACATCGTTCGCTGTGCCGGGCGAGTCGAGGTACAACCGCCGCGTTTCGGAGGCAAGTGTTTCCAAACTGTCGGCATATTTCCACTCATTGGAGCCGAGGACGTAGTAGGCGACCCGCTGTTTGAGAAACGCGGGTTTCTGACCGCCTTTGAGCGTCCAGTCGTACCAGTCCTTGTGCAGTTGATGCATGTCGACCATCGATGCTTCGCCGAAGTCGAGCCCGCCGACATGCCGGTTAGGTGTGCGCGTTCCGGCATGATCCCACGGACCGACAATTAGGTAATGCTCGGCACGGGAGGGCGACTGCGACGCCATGTGGTGTTTGTAATAGGCGAACGCGCCCGGTTGATCGCCGTCATAATGCCCGGTGATCGTGAGGATCGGCATGTCGATCCGGTCATACTCTTCCGGCTTGATCGCCAGCGGTTCCCAGAATTCATCAATGCGATGGTGGGCGACCCACGTTTGCCACTGCGTGGAGAAATTGCCGACGATCTGGTCAAACGTTTTGAAGGCGGCGTGCGTCCGGTAGAGTTCGCGATACTTCGCCGTCCAGAAGGCGGTGTCGGCAAACAGACTCATGTTGGGTGTGACGCCGCTGGTGAAGGTCATCCAGCGCAGCACGTAGGGGTAGGCGACATTGTTGGTCATCGGGAAATCGACGCCCATGTGCGCAGACGCCACCGGGACAATCGTCTTGAGGTGCGGCGGTTGTTCGCGCAGCGTCATCCATTGATCGAAGCCGCCATAGGAGCCGCCCCACATCGTCACCTGACCATCGCACCATGGCTGCGCGGCGAACCATTCGACCAGATCGTAGCCGTCGCGCCCTTCGTTGAAATTGGGGATGAATTCGCCGCCGGAATTGCCGCGTCCCCGGCAGTCAACCGAGGCGAAGACATAGCCGTTGTGCGAGAAATAGGCGGCGCGGATGTGATACGAATCGGCGATGTAGGGTGTCAGCAGAAAGATCACGGGCAGCGGCGGCGCGTTTTTGGGGCGCATAATCGTGGCGTTGAGCTGCACGCCGTCGCGCATCGGGATTTTCACGCCCCACATGAGCTGCACGGCATCGTCGGGTTGGGGGGTGGTGGACGCAGGGGCGTCGGTACCCCAGTCTGGACTACGGTACATCATTTCCTCCGCATAAAGTGTTGTTGGCGAACGCGCCCGGTACACAGATCAAAGCCGCTGATCTGGCCGGTGGTATCGCGGGTGAACAGAAGATCGGCGCGGGCATCGGGTGACGCGGCCAGAAAGCCATCGATGACGGTCGGCGTGAGCGCCAGCTTGCCATGTTTGACATGGGCGAGCTGCAAACGCTCACTGTCGCGCTCGACTGTGTAAGTCGTATCCAGTTCAGCACTGTGATACGTGCCGACATATTCCGCCAGCGTATCCGCAGTCAGTTGGGCAGGGTCGATAGCAGTATAGACTCTTGGTCTGCCGATGCCGCTCTCCGCATAGACTTCCAGCCGGCGCGGCGCAGCGACAAACTGCACTTCGAAGCCCCAGCCCGCCGCGACAAAGCGATCCGTACCGAGCGGGGTCAACGGAATGTCGAAGCCGGGGACATACGGGATGACCAGACCGCTGTCACGCAGGTCGATTTGACGGGTTTCCAGCGAGTTGACATCGCGATACAGCCCGACATTGGCCTTGAGTAGGGCGGTATCGACACTTACGGCTGCGGCTTGGTTTGTCGGCGTGAGGTGTTCCGCGAGCAGCACGTCGGCGATCTGACGCGTCAACAGCTTGGGGTTCATCGTGCCGAGGTTGCAGAACAGGATGATCGCAAGATCGTGCTCGGGGAAGGCGACGAAATCGGAGCGGTAGCCCGCGTCTGCGCCGCTGTGCCCGAAGGCGCGCGCTCCCCGGTAGGGCGCGACACTCACGCCGAGCGCATAGTCGAGCACTGTGCCGTCGTTGAGCACGCCCGGCGTCAGCATCTGCTCGATCACCGCATGGCCGCCCACGCGCGGGTCGGCGTAGTTGTTCGCCCACAGCGCCAGGTCTTCGACGGTCGTGAAGAGGCTGCTCGCACCAATAGTGTCGAAGTTGGGAATGCTGACGCGGAAACCGCCGCCCGGTCGTGGGAGATAGCCGTAGGCCCGTCCCGGCACGATTTCGCTGTGATCATCGTGGAAATGTGTGTGGGTCATGCCGAGCGGCGCGAAGATGCGGTCATGTGTGAAGGCCCGAAAGCTCATCCCGGAGACGCGTTCGACAATGAGCGCGAGCAGGGTGTAGCCGGTGTTGCTGTAGAGAAATTCCGCGCCCGGCGCGAAATTCAGCGTCTGTTGGCGGCAGGCCAGGTAGAGTACGTCGGCGTTGGTCTTGAGATCCTCTTCGCGCCAGCCCGCGAGAAACAGCAAATCCCATTGGTCGCGCAGTCCGCTGGTGTGGTTGGCGAGGTGGCGCAGTGTGATTCGCGCGCCGTAATCCGGCAGTTCGGGCAGGTACTGGCGCACATCGTCGTCATAGGTGAGGCGGCCATCCTGTTCGAGCAGGGCGATGGCCAGCGCGGTGAACTGCTTGGAGATCGAAGCGATATGGAAGACGGACGCGGGCGTGATCGGTACCGCGTATTCGAGATGCGCTCTGCCATAGCCGCGGGCATAGGTGATGCGTCCGTGCTGGACGACGGCGAGGGCGCAGCCGGGGCAATCGGGCTTGTCCCATTCGGCGAAGAGCGGGTCAATCAATTCGGCGAAAGACATGGACAGCTCCAGTCAGGTGTGCGGTTGTCAGACGTTCAATGCAGGCTTTGGCACCGCTCCCACCTTGGTGGGAGCGGTGCGGGTTATTGATGGAGGAGCGCGTCAGCTATTGGGCGAGCGTCCACTGTTCAATGCGCGAAGCACCATATGGGTCCCACGGGCCGGGGGTGATGTTCTGGATGCGATTGTTGTGCACAAAGCGCGCAGCCGTCGAGATGGTGTAGTCGTAGGGCATGTCTTCAAGTGCGATGGCCTGCACCTGCTGGTAGATCGGCGCGCGGTCAGCCGCGGCGCAGCCGGGTACGGCGCGACCAGAAGCCAGCAGTTCATCCATCTGCGGGTTGTTGTACGAGGCGATATTCAAGCCCGCAAGGGGGATATCCTGCGCGCTGTTCAACATCATATTGGCGATGAAATCCGGTTCCGGGATGCCGCCCGAGATGCTGAGGTAGAAGGCATCGTACGTCTGCGCCAGCAAGCGCGCGCCGACCAGCGACTGCCATTCCGCGCCGTTGAGATTCACGCGGAAGCCGATCTGCCCGAGCTGATCCTGAATGATCAGCGCTGTACCGTCGATCAGGCTGTCGCCCGCGGGGTAGTCGAGCTGGAATTCCAGCGGCACGCCGTCTTTTTCACGCACGCCGTCGCCGTCGCTGTCCACCCAACCGGCGGCTTCGAGCAGCGCTGCCGCGCCTTCGGGATCATAGGCGATGGGGGCGAGGTCCGCTGCGTACGCCCAGCTAATCACCGGCGGCACCGGGCCAACCGAGCGCACGGCACCTTCGCCGGCGAGCGCCAGCAGGGCATCGTGATCATAGCCCATCGCGTACGCTTGCCGGACGGCCACGTCGCCGAAAATTGGGTGGGCACCTTGGTCGACCGGGTTGCCATCGGCATCGTAGGCGGGCTGCGGATTGGTCGGATCGGCGAGGTTGAAGGTGGTGAAGGCGACTGTGTTGAGCGCGAAACGGTTGATCGTCAGATTGGGATTAGCCGCGGCGGCGGGATCCTGATCGGCAGTGATGGCGCTGAGATCGACTCCCCCGCCCATGAGGGACTGGAACGCCACTTCGGTATCGGGGATGATCTGGAAGACGATATTTTCGATCTGCGGCTGACCCTTCCAGTAGTTGGGGTTCGCGCGCATGCGGATGAACTCGTCCGGGGCATGCTCGTCGAAGATATACGGGCCACCGGCGATATCCGGCGCGGTGTTGATGGCCGCGGTGTTGAAGTCGCTGAAGTCCGCGGCGAACTTGTGCGCGGGCATGATGCCCCAGCCGAGGTTGCCGAGGAATGTGCAGTCGACCTGTGGCAGCACGATTTCCAGCGTCTTGTCATCAATGACGTTGATCGACGTCCAGTTGTACTGCCCGGCCATGAAGCTGCCGACTACCGGTGACTGCGAGGCTTCCAACGTGAACTTGACGTCATTCGCGGTGATCGGCAGACCATCGCTCCAGAGCGCGTCGGGTTCGATGTTGAACGTGTAGGTCAGGCCATCATCCGACACGGTCCAACTCGCCAGATTCGGGAGCAGTTCCCCGGTCTGCGGGTCGGTTGTGATGAGGGTCGGCCACATGAACGAGGTGACGAAGTTGGTCACGGAGGTCTGCGCAAAGGCGTTGTAGCCCTGCGTATCCGCGTTGATGGCGAAAACGACGGTGTTCGCATCGCTTTGGGCGAAGACACTGCTGCTCAGCGCCAGCGCCAGCATCAGTACCACGAGTAGAACCTGTAAGCGTTTCATTGGTCTTTTCTCCCCCTAGGGCAAAAAAAGGCGTGCTAGACGACAGCAGGAATAATGAGGCTGCAGAAGTTTAAGTTACCATGCCACACATGTCCTGCACAAATTATTGCACAATCGTCATGTCTATGCTATGTTCATTTCACTGCTTCAACTGTTCGTCCGGGTAAACTTATGTATTTGTTGGTGATGCGGCGGTTGATTGTCGCCATTCCCACCCTGTTCGGAATTACCGTCATTTCCTACCTGCTCGTACTGGCAGCACCGGGCGATCCTGTGTCGATGCTCGCCTTTAACCCGCGCGCGACGCCGGAAGGTCTGGAACAGCAGCGCCGTCTACTGGGACTCGACCAGTCTCCCCTCAATCAATACCTTTACTGGCTGATCGGCAATGACTTCACGCAGATCGATGTGGACGCTGATGGTACGCCGGATGTGCAAGGCGCGCGCCGCGGGCTGCTGCGCGGCGATCTCGGCGAGTCGCTGACCTACAAGCGCCCCGTGCTCGACCTGATCCTCGAACGAGTCCCGGCTACGCTGCGCATCACCCTGCCGTCGTTTCTGATTGTGTACGGGTTGGGCACCGTGATTGGGCTGCTGTCAGCGGTCAATCACAATGGTTGGTTCGACCAGATCGCGCGGCTGCTCTCGGTGTTGGGCACGGTCGTGCCGAGCTTCTGGCTGGCGCTCATCCTGATCATCATCTTCAGCGTGCAGTTGGGCTGGCTGCCGCTCACCGGCATGCGCGATGTCACCAGTTCAGGCGAAGTGTCGCTGGTGGAAATGCTGCCGTATATGGTGCTGCCGATTGTGGTGCTGTCCTTCGGCGGGATTGCCTCGCTCATTCGTTACGTCCGCGCCAGCGCCCTCGAAGTGATGGGGCAGGACTACGTGCGTACCGCGCAGGCCAAGGGGCTGCGCAATCAGACGGTCTGGGGACGGCATGTCATCCGCAACGCGCTGATGCCCGTCGCCACCTTCATCGGGCCGTCGTTCAGCGGCATGTTGAGCGGCGCGGTCATCATCGAAACGCTGTTCAGTTGGCCGGGGATGGGGCGCTTGTCGATTCAGGCGGCACTTGCCCGCGACTACCCGCTGGTGATGGGCTTTGTCGTGGTCGGCGCGGTGCTGTACATCATCGGCCTGCTCATCTCCGACATTCTATATGGTTTGCTCGATCCGAGAGTTCGGTTGAACTGATGGCTAATATCACGTCGATCTCGCAGCCCTATCAAGGAAACAAGCGTCCCATTCGCAATCTCTTCTGGCAGCGGGCCGTGCGCCGTTTGCTGCGCGATTATCTGACGCTGTTCGCGCTGTTCGGCGTGCTCAGCCTCGCGCTGCTGTGTGTGTTTGGCCCGCCGATCATCGAACAGGCGCTGAATATCAATCCGAATCGCACGGCGGTCACCGACCGCTACCTGCCGCCGAATCCGGCGCATCCGCTCGGCACGGACAACGTCGGACGCGATCAACTCGTGCGTCTGCTGTACGGCGGGCGGATCTCGCTGGCGATTGCCAGTGTCGGCAGTCTGCTGACCATTGGCATCGGCGTGCTCTCGGGGTTGATCGCGGGCTATTACGGCGGCGCGGTCGATGCGCTGCTGCGCTGGATTATCAGCACCCTGGAATCGATCCCGGTCTTCTTTTTGCTGATCGTCGTCACGACGATCTGGTCGCCAAGTCCGGAGACGCTGGTCGTGCTCGTGGCCTTTCTCGGGTGGAGCGCGACGGCGCGCCTCGTGCGCGGTGAAGTGCTGTCGCTGCGGGAGCGTGATTATGTGCTCGCAGCGCGGGCGCTGGGCGCGCCCAACTGGCGCATCATGCTAACGCACCTGCTGCCGAATCTGTTCCCGATTGTGATCGTCGCCCTCACCATCAACGCCGGTTCGCTGATCCTAGTCGAGTCCGGGTTGAGCTTTTTGGGCTTGGGCGTGCAGCCACCGACGCCGACGTGGGGCAACATGCTGACGGATGCGCGCGCCAATTTTTACCGAGGTACATACCTCATCGTGTGGCCGGGCATCATGATTGCGGTGACCGTGCTCTGTTTTTATTTGGTGGGTGATGGTTTGCGCGACGCGCTTGATCCGCGTCGGCAGTAGAACTTCGCAGTGCATTGAGATAGGAGATTTATTTCATGGATCATCAGGACGCGCAGAGCACACTGGCTGAGGCGCTGGCAGGCTGGCTCCCGGGTAAGATGGCCGAATGGAAAGTCCCGGGCATGGGGATCGCGGTCGTCAAAGATGGCGAGGTCATTCATGCGGCGGGCTACGGCGTGCGCGATATTGAAACCGGCCAGCCCGTGACCGCCGATACGATCTTCGCGATTGGTTCATCGAGCAAGGCGTTCACCGCCGCGTCAGTCGCCGCGCTGGTCGACGAAGGCAAGCTCGAATGGGATAAGCCCGTGCGCGAGTACCTGCCCAGCTTCAAACTCAAAGATGATTTCGCCTCGGCGCGGATGACGCCGCGTGATCTGCTGTGCCATCGTTCCGGCCTGCCGCGCCATGACCTGATGTGGTACAACTCGACGGCCACCCGCGATCAACTGCTCGAACGCCTGCAGTATCTCGAACCGACCCACGATTTCCGCGCCGTCTGGCAATACCAGAACCTGATGTATCTGACGGCGGGCTATCTGGCGGGCAAGGCCAACGGGACCACATGGGAAGAGGTTGTGCGGACACGGCTGTTTGAACCGCTCGGCATGCAGACGGCTCAGTTCTCGGTCACCGAGTCGCAGCAAGCCGCTGACTTCGCGCGGCCACATGCGGAACGGGAAAACGAACTGCGTGGAATTGATTTCCGCGACATCACCACGATTGGCCCGGCGGGTTCGATCAATGCCAGCGCGCGCGAAATGGCGCAGTGGGTCAAACTGCATTTGGGCAAGGGCAAGCTCGGCGACAAGCAGGTCATGTCTGAGAGCAGCATGCGTCAGATGCACACGCCGCAGATGGTGATCACGGATCCGTTGTGGAATGAGATGTACGGCAGCGATCTGGTCAGCTATGGGTTGGGCTGGTTCATCCACACCTTCCACGGCGAGACCATGCTCCAGCACGGCGGCAACATTGACGGCTTCTCGGCGCTCGTGTCGTTCATGCCGGGGCGCAATGTCGGCGTGGTCACGCTGACCAACCTGAACACCAATTTCCTGACGATGGCGACCAGCTTCTACATCTACGAGCATGTGCTGGGCTTGGAAAAAAACGACTGGCACGGCAAGCTGAAGAGCTTCGTCGACAAGATGAAGGGTGAGGCCGCCAAGGCTAAAGATCAGAGTGCCAGCGACCGCAAGCCGGACACGCAGCCCTCACATTCGCTGGTCGATTACGCAGGCGACTTTCAACACCCCGGCTACGGTGTGGTGAGCATCACCGAGGCGGAGGGCCAACTGAGCGCGACCTACAACCGCCTCAAGATGCCGCTCACGCACTACCACTACGACATCTTCGAAGGCGGGCCAGAAGGCGTCGACGCCACGTTCAAGTTCCAGTTCCATCTCGATTTGAAGGGGAACGTGGACAAGCTATCGGTGCAGATCGAACCGCAGGTCGCGCCAGCCATGTTCAGCCGCATGGCTGATGCCAGCCTCAAGAATAAGACGTTCCTAGAGCAGTTTGTCGGCGAATACGAAGTGATGGGCATGACGATCAGCGTCAGTCTGCGCGGGGAAGATATACTGCTGGCGTCGGTGCCGGGGCAGGGCGATGTCGTGCTGGAACCGTATCAGGGCACGACGTTCAACCTCAAAGGACTGCCCGGTTTCAGCCTCGAATTTGTGATCGCCGATGGCGTCGTCACCGACGTGAAGATCAGCCAGCCGAACGGTACGTTCAGCGGCAAGAAGCGCGCCGCCGAGTCGGCGTAAAACAGAAATGACCCGTGCTTGTGCGCACGGGTTAAGCTGAATATGTGCTAGTATCTGTGCAAAATCCGGTTACTTTGCACGAAACGGTGCGCTGTGTGGAAGTGTATAACTGGTATTGAATGCCGTTGGGGGAAACTGTGTCGCTCAAACAGAAACTGCAGGCCGTTTTAGACGAGTGTCGCATTGAGGCGGGGATTGCCATTACGCAGATCGAAACCGGCGAACAGGTCGAGATCGACGGGAGCGGCCTGTACCCGATGGCGAGTGTCTTCAAGATCCCGATTCTGGCGACGGTGGGACAGCAGATCGCGCAGGGGCGCTTTAATCTGGATGAGCGCGTGCCGCTGCGCACCGAAGATAAAAGCGCGGGCAGCGGCATTCTGCCGTTCTTCGACGCGGGGCTCCAGCCGACGCGCCGTGACCTGATCACGCTGATGATCATCATTAGCGACAACACCGCGACCGATATGACCGTGGATCTGGTCGGCGGGGCGCAGGTGGTCGAAAATGCCATGCACGCGCTCGGTTTGACCGATATTTTTTTCAAACTCAATTGCAAGGATTTGCTCAAGTCGTTGTGGCCCGCGGATCTGGCGGAGCGCCCCATCGAAGAGATTCGGGCATGGTCGGACGCCAATGATATTCTGCGCGACGGCGTCGCCTTCCTGCGCACGGGCGCAAACAATGTCAGTTCGGCCAATTCGATGACGCGCCTGAACGTCATGCTGTACACAGGTGAAATTGTGCCGGACGCTGTGCGCGACGAACTGATTCGCATCATGCACACGCAGCAGTACAACCAACGACTGCCGCGCTTTTTGCCGTCGGGTGTGCCCTTTGCGCATAAAACCGGGACGATTGGCCCATTCTGCAATGACAGCGGCGTGATCACGGTTGCGCCGGATAACCATGTCGCCATCACCGCCTTCGCTGTTTGGGATGAAGAGAAGTACTTCCAGCAGCCAGAAGCGCGGAATCAGCGCCTGTTCGAGGTCGAATCGGCGCTCGGCAAAATCGGTCGGATCACCTACGACCACTACCGCGGTTGAGCCGCCGCGCCAGGTTCCAGCGCGGCCAGAGTGAAAGGAGGCACACGGATCAGAACGCAGGCCGTTTTGCACCGTCTGACAACCATCTTTGAGCTTACGAAAGGTAACTAGAATGACTTTACGCAAGAGCACCACCCGAGTACTTTTGAGTTTGGTAGTGGTCATCCTATTGTCGGGCGTATTTGCCACTACGGCGCAAGACCTGCCGCAGGGCGGGCGCATCGTCGTAGCGGACGGCGCATCGAACGTCTCGCTGGATCCGTTTGTGACCTCGTGGCACTCGTGGCCGCACTATGCCCTCTATTCCACGCTGTTTGCGCGTGACGAAACCATGAACTATGTCGGTTTCCTCGCGGATACGTGGGAAATTGGCGATGACGGCCTGTCGCTCACCATTAACCTGATCGAAACCGCGATGTTCACCGACGGTACACCGGTCAACGCCGAAGCGATCAAGTACAACCTCGACAAATACGCCAACCCGGATACAGGCGCGTCGCAGGGTGCTGACCTGATCGGTTTGCTGCTGTCGACCGAAGTCCTCGACGAATACACGCTCAAGCTGACGCTGGCGAGCTCGTTCGCGCCGCTGTTCTACGTGCTCTCGGGCTTGGAAATCGTGTCGCCGACGGCCTACGAAGCGCTTGGCCCGGAAAACTTCGGCACGGCGCCCGTGGGGGCTGGCCCGTTCATGCTCAAGGAACTGAACACCAACAACTACGTGCTGTTCGAACGCAACCCCGACTTCAACTATGCGCCGCCGGAACTCTATGACAACCCCGGCCCGGTCCCGGCTGACGAACTGCAAATCCTGTTCCTCGACGAAGACCAGACGATCATCTCCGCGCTGGAAACGGGCGAAGTGACGGTTGCGGGCGTGCCGACGCAAAATCTGCCGGACGTTGAAGCCAACCCGGACATCACGCTGGATGTCGCCCAACTGCAGGAACTGCGCTATGTCGGTTTCAACACGTCGAAGGCGCCGTGGGACAATGTCGAACTGCGCCGCGCGTTTGCGTATGCGACCGACCGCGACGAAGTCAACGCGCTGGCCTATGATGGCCTCGCCATTTCGGTCGGTCAGCCGCTGCCGCCGTCGATTTGGGGCCACAATCCCGAGCTGGATGCCAATGCCATTCAGTACGATCCCGAACGCGCCAGCGCCATGCTCGATGAACTGGGCTATGTCGACGTGACCGGTGATGGCCTGCGCGAAACGCCGGAAGGCACCGCGTGGTCGGTACCGCTGGCCGTGAGCAGCTCGGACGAATACATGCGCATCGCGCAGGTGATCGATGCCGAATGGCGCGCGGTCGGCATCCCGGTCGAAATTCAGACGATGGAACGCAGCGCGCTCATCGACCTGACGACGACGGGCACGCACGATCTGTTCCTGCTCGGTTACGGCTACTCGGACCCGAGCATCCTGACCTACTTCTTCGACCCGGATCGCCGTGGTGGCAGCAACCGCACGTGGTTTGTGAACGACGAACTGACGGCGCTCCTGCAAGCCGCTGACTCCGAACTCGATCAGACGCTGCGGTATGAGAAGGTGACCGCCGTCGGCCAGTTCGTCATGGACCAGCAACCGTGGATCTTCCTCGTCGCGCCGCCGTCGCTGACGGGCGTCCGCAATGAACTGCAAAACTGGGTGATCAACCCGGATCTCAGCTTCCTGTACTGGAACGCCCACTTCGGCGGGTGATGCATGCGTGGATGGGCAGGGGCGAATGTCGCTCCTGTCCATCCGCTTGAGGACGACAGCCTATGTATCAATATTTGCTGCGGCGTACGTTGATCGCCATCGGCTTAGTGTTCACGATCATGGCCGTGGTCTTCATCATGCTGCGCGTCGCGCTGCCCGGCGACCCGGCGGTGGTCCTCGCGGGCGACCGCGCCTCACCGGAGCTGATCGCGCAGATTCGCGAAAACCTCGGCCTCGATCGTCCGATTCTGGAGCAGTTAGCGCTGTTCATGGTCCGCGCTGTGCAAGGCGACCTCGGACGCTCGGTCAAGTTTGGCGAACCCGTCTTCGGCGTCATCCTCAAAGCGTTCCCCTTCACGCTGCTGCTCACGTTCCTGAGCGTCGGGATCGGCACGGCGATTGGCCTCGGCGTTGGCGTGCTGACCGCGGTCAAACACGGCACATGGATCGACAAAGTCAGCATTGTCTTCGTAGTGTTCTTCTACTCGATTCCGACCTTCTGGCTTGGCACGATGTTGATCCTGTTGTTCGCGGTCGCGTGGCGCTTGCTCCCGGTGCAGGGCGCGGAGACGTGGGAACATTTCGTGCTGCCTGTGACTACACTCTCGATTGGCGAGGCAGCGTTCATCGCCCGGCTGACGCGCGCCAACATGCTGGAAGCGCTCTCCGCACCTTATGTGCAGACCGCGCGCTCCAAAGGGCTGGTCGAACGACGCGTCGTGTTCGTGCATGCGCTGCGCAACACGCTTATCCCGGTGATTACGGTCGTCGGCTTGTCGATGGGCAGCTTACTCGGCGGGGCGGTCATCACGGAGAGCATCTTTGGGCTGCCGGGGGTTGGTCGCCTGTCGATTCAGGCTATCCTCGACCGTGACTATCCGATGATTCAGGGGACAGTGCTATTGGTGGCGGTCGCGTTTGTGTTCGTCAATTTGCTCGTCGACGTGATCTACACGTATATCGATCCGCGCATTCGCTTCAACTAGATCGGTGACTGTGATGGAAGACCAAACCGCTTCGGCTCCCGGCATTGCCGCGCTCCAACCGCGTCGACCGCGGCGGCGTGAAAACCCGTACGCCAAATCGGTGCGCCATTTCCTGCGCAACCGCTTCGCGCTGGTGGCCGTGGCCGTGATCGCCTTGATTGTGGTGGTGTGCGCCGCCGCGCCCCTGCTTGACCACCAGCGATCCGGTGGGGCGGGATGCGCCGAATCGCCTGCTGCCGCCGTCCGCGCTGAATCCGATGGGCACGGATGAACTGGGACGCGATATCCTCACCCGCGTGCTCTACGGCGGGCAGATTTCGCTGCAAATCGGCTTCATGTCGGTGTTGCTCGCGGTGGTGATCGGCGT
Source organism: Candidatus Flexifilum breve (assembly GCF_016713355.1). Lineage (NCBI taxonomy): Bacteria > Bacillati > Chloroflexota > Anaerolineae > Aggregatilineales > Candidatus Flexifilaceae > Candidatus Flexifilum > Candidatus Flexifilum breve. The sequence continues at coordinate 1,277,855 of NZ_JADJPI010000035.1, read as the reverse complement.
GCCGCTCGGGCTGCTCTCCGGGTTTGCAGGCGGCAAGGTCGATAATGTGATCATGCGTTTCATGGACTTGATCCTCGCCTTTCCCGGTCTCATCCTCGTGATCTGGCTTGTGGGGCTGCTCGGTTCCAGCGTGACCAATGTGATTGTCGCGATTGCGGTTTTTTCCCTGCCGACTTATGCCCGCCTCACCCGTGGGGTGACGCTCTCGCTCCAGAATGCGGAATACGTGATCGCCGCGCACAGCGTTGGGGCGTCGCCGCTGCGCATCATGACGCAGCACATCTTCCCGAACATCCTCGGCTCATTGATTGTGGTCGCAACGCTCAGTTTCTCCGGCGCGATTGTCACGGGGGCGAGTCTGAGCTTTCTTGGCTTGGGGGTGCGCCCGCCGACCCCGGAATGGGGCGCGCTGCTCGCGGGCGGACGCAGCTACATGCGCAATGCATGGTGGATTTCCCTGTTCCCCGGTCTGGTGATTACGGTGGTGGTGCTGGCGCTCAACATCGTCGGCGACGCCGTCCGCGACGCGCTTGACCCGAATCTGGTCAATAAGTAGCGACTAGCCCCACGCCTCCGAATTCAGGGAGGGGCGACCGATGTGTGTCTGCTCGTCTGGGGCGCACACACAGGTGCGCCCCTACTTTATCGTCTGTTGTAGATAAATTACGCTTATTTCTCAACGACACGCATGAATTCCGTCGCTTCGAGCGCCGGTTCGAGCTGGCAGGTGAAGCGCTGAATATTGCCCCATTCGTCGCTGAAGAAGCTGCTTACAAAGAACAGATCTGGCTCGTTGTCGACCTCGACCATGAAATGATCGTAGTGATGCGGCGTGAGGTGCAGCGTCAGCCCGCCGTAGACCGCGCCGAGCTTGTCACCGTCCAGCGTGATCACCATGTCTCCGTAACCGGCGTGATGATACGTCCCGGCGTAGTCGGCCAGCGGATGCGAGATCTTGGCGTCGGCATGGCGTTCCGTGATCAGCTTTTGCTTATGCTCGGCAAGCTGTTTGCGCCCCATCTCGGCGACCTGTTCAAAGCGATCCCACCACGGAAGCGGTTCGAGCCCGAGCAGACGATCCACAATGCCGAACATGGTCACGCCCGCGGGTTCGCGTTCCTGCGTGTTGCACAGCACGATCACGCCGATGCCCTGATGCGGCAGGAAGGCAATCGACGAATTGAAGCCGTCAATGCCGCCGTTGTGCCGGATCATCGTGTGACCACGATACGTCGAAGCTGCCCAACCAAGCGCGTAGGTGGTATGCGTGATCTCCGAACTGCCGTACCACGGGAACATCGGTGAATCAGGGATGACGGTGTGCGGTTGGACCAATTCCCGCCGGGTCGCGTCTTTGATGATCGTCTCATCGCCCTGCATATTGAGGCGCAGCCACGGGATCAGGTCGTCGATGTTGGAGTTGATCGCGCCCGCCGGAGCCAGCGCGTCGAGGTTGCGGTAGGGAACCAGCTCAAAGCCGCCGTTGCGGTAGCTGTACGGGCGGGCAGCGTTCGCGTCAGCCTCCATGTGGCTGACGGTGAAGGTGCTGCGCTTCATGCCCAGCGGGTCGAGGATGCGGGTTTGCGTGAGGTCTTCCCACGACATCCCGGCGATTTTACCCGCCGCATACCCCGCCGTCATGAACATCAGGTTTTGATACTGGAAGCGTTCGCGGAAAGTTGCCGTCGGTGTGTGATGACGCAGCCGCGCGATCATGCCTTCGCGGGTGTCGGTGGAGCCGTACCACATCGCGTCGTGGCGCGGTAGCCCCGTGCGGTGTGACAGCAGGTCGCGGAAGGTGCTCAGTTCGGTCGCGATGGGGTCGTACAGGCGAAATTCGGGGATCACATCGCGGATGCGCGTGTCCCATGTCGTTTTGCCGTCATCGACCAGCAGCCCGATGCCCAACGCCGTGAATGCTTTGGAGCAGGAGCCAATAGCGAACACGGTATCCGAATCGACGGGCAGACCGCGCTCGCGGTCACGCAGACCGAAGCCGCCTTTGAAGACCACTTCACCATTCACGATGATGCCGACCGCTGCCGCCGGGGTGTGCCCGGCATCAATTTCGGATTGTACCCACGCGTCGATACTGGCGAGCTGTTCCCGGGCTTGTTCGATGCTGACCATGTCTTACACTCCCAACGGATTGTCGATCATCGGATAGCGGTCTTTGCTGGCAATCTCGTACGGGATCGATTTGAAATCCGGCGCGGTTGTCCCCGGGGCGCTCACATAAATGACCTGTGACGCGATCGGGGCGAAACGCGCGTAGAAGTGCTGCGTCGATTTGACGACGAGGATGCGCCGTGAAGCCGGGTCGATGCCGACATTCGTGAAGACTTCCGGGCTGAAGGTCTGCGTGCGGTTCGAGTACAGGACGATGTCGATGCCCGCCGTGTGCACGGCGACGCTGTCACCGAGCGGCATGGTCATCTCGTTGGGTGGTGTGCCGAAGTGCTGAATGGCTTGCGGCTTGAGCGCCGTCACTGTGACCATGAGATCGAGTGCCTGACCCGACATGCGCCCCATTTTGCCGCCGAGGCGCAGTTCAAAGTGCGCGCCGACGCCCGCTTCAAATGCCAGCGCCACGGCAATCGGGTCATAGATGCAGCCGACCGCCGCATTGGTGATGCCGCGTTCGAGCATGCGCTGGAGAATAAACGTCGAGTCGCCGGGCGCGCCGCCGCCGGGGTTATCCGACACGTCGGCGATCACCACGGGCGATCCGGTGACGGCGAGCGCCGCGTCGAGGCCGCTGTCAATCGTATGAAATTTGGGTGTTACGCGGTCGCGCATGGCATAGAAGTCGCGCCCGAGTTCAGTGGCGAGCGCTTGCGCTTTGTCGGGGTCATTGTCGGTGACGACCAGCGTCTTGGTGCCGACTTCGGCGACATCGCCCCACGGGAAGCCGTGACCGAGCGACACACTCAGCACGCCCGGCTCTTTTTCAAGCTGCTTCATGCGTTCGACAAAGCTCTTGGCGGGTTCCTGCGTCGGGTAGTACAGGCTGATCATGCGGCAGTCGAAGGTCGCCATCGTCGGCTTGACCTTGCCCGCGGCGGCATCCGCCGTGATGTTGAACAGTTCGACCGCGCGGTCAAACACATCGGTATGCGGATACTCTTTGTAGGCGATGATGACCGTCGCCTGTTCCACCATCAGCGGCGTGATGTGGCAGTGCAGATCCAGTTCCACGCCAATCGGCACGTTCGACCCCACAATGCGGCGCACGCCGTCGATCAAATCGCCTTCGCAGTCGTCGTAGCCGTCGGCGACCATGGCGCCGTGCAGGTCGAGCAGCACGAGGTCGACGGGCAGGGCAGCCTGTAAATCGGCGAGAATCTCATCGCGGTACTGCTCGTACACGTGTTTGAGCGTGCGCCCGGCGGGTTCTGCCGCCGCGATGACGCTTTCGACGGTTTGCCAGCCGCGCTCGGCGGCCATCTTTTTCCAGAAGGCGACCGGGGAATCGGCGAACGGCGGGTAGGTGCTGTAATCGCCCTTGCGGGTGATGGCGAAGCTTTTGAGTCCGGTCGGAATGGGCGAAAAGGTATTCGTTTCGGTGGACAGGCTGGCGGTGAACAGTTTCATACGGCATCTCCTGGGCGGGTCAAGACATAAGCATTCAGGCTGGAAGTCGAAATGAAATCGGCGATCCGGTAGCCGTGCGCTAAGGGCGCTTGCAGCGCCTCCCGCACGGCCAGACGCCACAGGAGCACGCCGTCCGGCACCGTTTTGCGGATGGCGTCCAAGCTGCGGGGTAGGGCGACGGTGTAGGCAGGCGCTTGCCAATCCGGGGCGGCGCTGGTCGGCACCGGGCGTAGATCAGCGGCAATGCTGAGCAGTGGCGGTGCGTCGGCGGGGATCAGGGTGTGCAAACACGGCTGATCGATATGCCACATGGCCTCGATGCGATCCGACGGGATGCCCCGGTTGATGTCGTCGTCCATCTCGCCGTAGAAGTCGACGTGGTAGGTGCAGGCGGTCAGGGCGGCGTCCTGCCCGAGCAGGTGAAAGTTGAAATGCGCGTTGCCGCGCTGCAGCGGATCGACCGTCCAGCCGATTTTGCGGTAGCCATGTTCGAGGGCCCAGTCACGCTGGTAGCGCTTGAGCGCCAGACCAATGCCGCGCCCCTGATACGCCGGGTGCACGCCGGTCATGTGTGACCAGAGCAGCCACTCCGCGCCATCCTGCCCGGGCAGCGATAAGAGCATGCCGACCATGCGCGTGTCGTCGTACGCGCCGAGCACCAGCCCGCCGCGTAGCGCGAGCACGTGCATCAGCGCCGAGGGGACGGCGTGGCGCGGATTGAGTCCCCATACGGCGAGTTCCAAATCAACTGCCGCTTCCAACTCAGGAATCGTATGCAAGACATGAATTTCGATCATACGCTCTTCCACAGACAGGTTGCTGCCGCGCTGGATGGCGGTCCTTTGCTAATCTCGATGGTGCATTACTATAAGCACTAGACCATCTTTGTGCAAGTTTCGAAGTTGTTTGCACAAAACATTGCTTCTATGTTAGACTGTCCGGCGTTCTGGCCTGCAACGAGGCCGATTTTTTCGACTTAGTGGCGCTGGTTTTTGACGAGGCTGTCATGCTGAATTTGATCGAACTGGAAGCGCTGGTCGCCGCGGCGATGGAAAGCGCGAAAGTCCCCGGGGTAGCGCTGGCCATCGTCCATGAGCGCCAGTTGATTTACGCGCGCGGCTTTGGCGTGACGAGCATCGAAGAGGGCGGCATCCCGGTCACACCGGGCACGATCTTCCGCATCGGCTCGACGACCAAGCCGCTGACCTCCACGGCGATTATGAGCATGGTCGCGGCGGGGCAGCTCGAACTCGATACGCCGATTGACGAGGTGCTGCCCGATTTGCAGTTGAGCGTTCCCGGCGCGATCAGTCAGGTGACGCTGCGCAAACTGCTCACACACACCGCCGCGCTGCCGACCGCCGCCGAACACTACGGGTCGCGCGAAGCCGCTGGCCTGCGCGAAAGCGTCTACAAAGACATTGCGACTTACCCGCTGATCGCTCCGGTTGGCAAAATGTGGTCGTACAGCAACCCCGGCATCAACCTCGCGGGCTACATCGCCGAGCTGGTGAGCGGCAAGACCTACACCCAGTTGATGCAGGAACTAGTCTTCGATCCGCTGGAGATGAAGCGCACCACCTTCGACCCGACCATCGCCATGACCTATCCGTTGGCACAGTCGCACAACATGGATGCGCAGGGCAACCTGTCCGTCGATCATCATTACGCGGACAACACCATGCATTACCCGTCCGGCTTCGCCATGTCGACGGTGCTGGACTTGGCGAACTTCGCCATCATGCACCTGAGCGGCGGCAAGTTTGGGGATCGACAGGTGCTCGCGCCGGAACGGGTCGCGGAGATGCACGCGCCGCACGCTAAATTCCCGTCGCTGACCGATGACGGCTACGGCCTGACGCTTTCGTCGCATAACTACCGGGGCGTGCGCGTTGTGGGGCATGGCGGGCGCATCAGCAGTTTCGCCAGCGGCTTCGACTTTGTGCCGGAGACGGGCACGGCGGTCATCATGCTGGCCAATAATGCGGCGCTGTGGGGCAAGCAGGAGGAGAAGATCCTCTACTACATCCTCGACGCGCTGCTCGACCTGCCCGAACCCGAACCTGTCCCGGTGATCGAACCGGATCGCACGCGCTGGGATCACTACGTGGGGACGTATGTCGGCGCGAACTCGGGCGCGGCGGACATTACCCGCGACGGGGACACGCTCTCGCTCGTCTGGCAGGGACAGCCCCTGCCGCTGCACGCCGCGCGTCCGGATTTGTACCTCGCGCAGGTGCCGGATGGCACGCACATGGCCGTCAGCTTCACGCAGAGCGGTGATGCGCCTGCCGAGGCGGTGAGTGTGGTCGTGGTGCCGGGGCATTCCGTCACGCTGGATCGCCTGCCGATTGACCCGACCTTCCAGCCCGACCCAACGCAGTGGACGGACTTTGTCGGAACGTACGACAGCCCGCTCACCAAGCTGATCATCCGCATGGAAGGCGACCAGATGCTGGTCAGCTCGCCCCTGTTCGGCGGGGTGGAAATGCCGGCCCGACCGGTCGACGCGAACCGCTTTGTGTTCCCGGTCGGCTTGCTCACATTCACGCCCGGCGCAGTCTCGATCGGCGTGGCCGTGCGCTTCACGAAAGTCACATCCTAAGACGGCTCAGGCGCTGGCCTCAGTCGTAATCGAAGTCGTCAAGCTTGCTTAAGGAGATCTGTCTGTGGACAAACGTCTGGTCGAACCCGCCGATCTGTTTCGCTTGAAGTTCATCACGGAGGCGCAGCTTTCGCCCGATGGCGCACGCGTGGCCTATACGATCACCCATGTCGATTCCGAAAAAGAGAAGGAATTCAGCGCGATTTGGATGCTGACGCTGGCGACGGGCGAAACGCGCCAATTCACCAGCGGCACGGCCCGCGACAGCGCCCCACGCTGGTCGCCCGATGGCAAGCGGATCGCGTTCTTATCCGGGCGCGGCGAGAAACCGCAGTTGTACGTCATCCCGGTCGATGGCGGCGAAGCGCTGCCGCTCACCTCGCTGAAGCAGGGCGTGGGCAGCCCGGCGGCGTGGTCGCCGGATGGCAAGCAGATCGCCTTCACCACCAGCGCCATCGAAGAGCCGCGCGACTTCACCAAGCCGTTCCGCGTCACGCGCCACGTCTACCGCTTCGACGGGATGGAATATCTCGACGATGTCGTGCAGTCGCTGTACGTGCAGGATGTTGACGCGCCGGACGCCAAACCGCGCCGCCTGACCGACGATAAACTGATGAACAGCAACCCGCAGTGGTCGCCGGATGGCACGCAGATTCTGTATTCGTCGAGCATGGTGCCGGACACGCACAAGTCGTTCTTCGGGCGGCTCAAACTGATCACGCTGGAAACTGGCGAGATTCAATCGCTAACCGATACGTGGGGCATGGTCAACAGCGCAGGGTGGCTGCCGGATGGTCAGCGCATCGTCTTCACTGGGACGCCGCACGGCAAGATTGTCGGCTCCAAGGCGGATATGTGGGTGCTGGACCTCGCCGGGGGCGCGCCAGAATGCCGCACAGCGGGACTCGCGGTCGGCGTCGATGGTGGGTTGCAGCCGGACATGCCGGTCATGGCGCGGATGTTGAGCGTGCCCGTAACGCCGGATGGCGAGTGGGCTTACAGCACCGTCCAGACGGGCGGTACGGTCGCCACCTACAAAGTCGCGTTGAACGGCGCGGAAAACTGCGTCCCGCTGCTCACGGGCGACCGCGAAGTCGCGCTGCAGGGCGTTGGCGGCGGCCATCTGATCTACCTTGTGACGAACTTCAATCACCCAATTGATCTGTTCTGCGCGGATGCCGACGGCTCCAACGAGCGGCAGTTGACGTGCATCAACGACGACTGGCTCAATTCGGTCAAGCTGCCGACGGTGGAGCACTTGTTGTTCCCCGGCGTCGATGGCACGCAGGTCGAAGGCTGGATTTACCTGCCGCCGGAGGGTGAAGCCCCATACCCGACGACGCTCAACATTCATGGTGGCCCGCATGGCGCGTTTGGACACGCCTTCCACTTCGACAGCCAAATGCTGTGCGGCGCGGGTTACGCCGTGCTCATGGTCAATCACCGCGCCTCGACGGGCTACGGCGACGCCTTCTCGACTGCCATCAAGGGCGATTGGGGCAACCTCGACTATAAAGATCTGATGTGCGGCGTGGATGTCGCCATCGAGAAGGGCTACGCCGACCCGGATAAGCTCGGCGTGTTCGGTTTGTCGGGCGGCGGCAACCTCTCGTGCTGGATCGTCGCCAATACGCGGCGCTTCAAGGCCGCCGTGCCGGAAAACCCGGTCACCAACTGGGTCAGCATGTACGGCGTGAGCGATATTTCCGCGTGGTTCGCTATTGAAGAACTGGGCGGCGCGCCGCACGAAATCCCGGAGATCTACGCGCGATGCTCGCCAATCACGACGGCGCACACCTGCACCACGCCGACGCTGCTCATTCAGGGCGAACATGACTGGCGCTGCCCGGCAGAACAGTCGGAACAGTTCTACACCACGCTCAAGGCGAACGGCTGCGTCGCGGAAATGCTGCGTCTGCCCAATTCGCCGCACGCAGGGTCGATTGTCGGTGACCCGGCGGTGCGCCGCGCGCAGAACGACGCCATGCTCGAATGGATGAATCGCTACGTGCTGGGCAAAGTGGAATAACGGTCTAGACTGTAGGGGCAGACCGATGTGTCTGCCCGCTTTCGGGCGCACACACAGGTGCGCCCCTACAGTTTCGGGATGGTCTTCATTCTCGAAATAACTTTAGCCTGAAATAAGCCTCCACCTCAAACCTCTCTCCTACGGGAGAGAGGTTTTTGTCGGCGCGTTATTCGTCTTCGCGGAGGGGAGGCGCGTCGTCGCCGGAGTCAAACACGTCGAAGTATTTGAGCGTCGTGCCGATCTTCTCCAGACGCTGCTTGGTGAGTTCGGGCTGCTGTACCATCATCGCCGAGATAAAGGCGTTGAGCAGGCTCAACAGCGCGGCGGAGGCGCCGTGAAACCACACGCCGTTCTTGACGACGAAGCTGACGTTGGCGCGGCGGGCGGCCGGCGAGAGCGGCGTATCGGTGATGACGATAACGTGCGCGCCCACGCTGCGGGCGAAATCCATGCAGCGCAGTGTCACGGTGGCGTAGCGCCCAAAGCAGATCGCGAACAGCAAATCACCTTCGTTCATGTCGAAAATCTGATCGACGAGGTCGCCCGTACCCGGTTCCAGGATGGTGCAGTTGGGGCGGAGCTGGCGCAGCGCCATGCCGAACGAGCGCGCGACGGGTGCTGACGAGCGCAGTCCGATCACATACACGCCTACCGCGCTGATCAACCGTTCAACGCTGGCGGTGAAGTCCTCGCCGCGAATGTCAGTCGCCAGCTCTTCGATGGTCTGCGCGTCTTCCAGCATCAAGCGCCGCTGCAGGGACGCCGGGTCGCGTCCCTGTGCGCCATCGACATCGATCTTACGCCGACCGAGTTCATAGGCGGCAGCGGTCGTCGACCGCCCGAAGACCTGTTCCTGCAGCGCCGCCTGCAGATCGGGAAAGCCCTCAAAGCCGATGGCCTGCGCGGTGCGGACGACGGTCGAATGGCTCACTTCCAGAATTTCGGCGATGCGCGCCGCCGATAGGTACAGCGCTTCTTCACTGGTGATGAAGAACTCGGCGACTTTTTGCTGGCTCTTGCCCATATCTTCGTAATGGTCGCGGACGCGCTGAATCACATCCCCGTCGTGCATATCCCCTCCTTGATGGCCAACGCGCGGCTAGACGTAGGCGTGCATCGCCTCCCACGCGGCGGTCGCTTTTTCGATGCGGTCGAGTTGTACGGCCACCCCAATGCCCGGTCCGGTGGGAACGGTGATCGTGCTGTCGGCATTCAAGCGGAAGGGCGGTTCCGTTATATCTTCCACATAATAACGGTCAGTGGCTGAAATGTCACAGGGCAAAGTCACGGCGGGCAGCGACGCCAGCGCGAGGTTGGCGGCGCGGCCGATACCCGTCTCCAGCATGCCGCCGATCCACAGGGGGAGTTGATGTTCGGCGCACACGCGGTAAATGCTCAAGGACTCGGTGAAACCGCCAACGCGCGCAGGCTTAAGGTTGAGAATACGAATTGCGCCGATTTCCAGCGCGAGGTGCAGGTCGTCAGTCGATTTGATGCTCTCGTCCAGGCAGATGCGCGTTTTGAGCTGCGGTTGGAGTTTGCTGTGCTGGTAAATGTCGTCGTGGCCAAGCGGCTGTTCGACCATGAGTAGATTAAAGGCGTCCAACTGTTTGAGGTGCTCGGCGTCGGCCAGCGTGTAGGCGCTGTTGGCGTCCAGCATGAGCAGAATCTCGGGGAATTCCGCGCGAACGGCGCGCGCTAGTTCGACATCCCAGCCGGGGGTGATCTTCAGCTTGATACGGTTGTAGCCTTCTTTGACGCGCTTCCGAATAATCGCTAGTGTCGCTTCCGCAGTGGGCTGCATGCCAATGCTCACGCCGACCGGGGCAGTCGCGCGCGGGGTGTGGCCTTCCGGCAGGAAGGTCGCGAAGTAGTGGGCGAGCGATAGGTTGTTGAACTGGGCGAAAGCATCCCACGCCGCCGCTTCGACCCCGGCACGCGTGTGTTGATGCCCACGAATCGAACGCATCGCTTTGGCGACGGCGGGCGGATCAGCGAACGTTTTGCCGATCAGCAGCGGTTCGATGAAATTGCGGATCACGTGGATCGCAGTGCCGACCGTCTCCGAGCCATAGCCGGGGCTGAGTTCGACCGAGGCTTCGCCCCAGCCGCACACCCCTTCGGCGGTGCACAATTGGACGACAACGGCAGCTTTGAGCGCATTATCGCCGAAGCTTGTCTTCAGCGGTTCAACATAATTCAGGGCAATGGGGTACACCGCAAGCGACTGGATCGTTAGGGGCATAGCATCCTCCTCTTCGACACGATATTCAATATTATGTGTATAAGTGATGAATTGTCGCAATGTTTTGTGCAAAGTGAAAGGGGGAGTTGCCGATCCAACCTAATGAACACCCCCAGACCGCAGCTTGAGACCGCCCTCTGGGGGTGTTGGATTACAGGTGTTTTGCTTAATGCAACGGCCGCTGTGGATTCGCCCTTACGCGGGCTGAATGTTGTGGTTCAGCCGGAAGAGGTTGCCGGGATCATAGCGCCGCTTGATCTGCGCCAACCGGGCGTATGTCGCCGCCGGATAGGCTTCACGTAGACGGGCTTCGCCCTCATTCCCAAGGAAGTTGGAGTACACGCCGGTCTCGTCGCCGCGCAGCGCCGCCATGAAGTCGTCCGTCCACGTTTCGTGCAGTGCCGCTTCCGCTGGATTGTTGTAGAGGGCGGCGACATTCAGCATCAGCCGCCGCTGACGGTGCGCGAAGGCGGTCGCGTCGTTTGGAACGCGGGCCATCGCTCCGCCGAGCACTCGGATCTGGGTCACGGCCATAAACGCGGTCGAGGACTGTAAGCGGTCGACGATCAAGTGGGCGCTGCGCTCGTCAAACGTGTCGACGAACAGGTTGCGGCCTGCCGCCAACGGATGATAGTCTTCCTCATCCGGCGGGTACGAATCGACATAGCGCATCGGGCGCACCATATCAGCGAGCGGCGGCGCCAGTGCGCGGAACCGGGACATGATGCGCTCACCCTCGTTCACATCCCCGACATAGGTCAACAGCCCCATGATGATCAGCTTACCGTGGACTTCGGGCGGCAGGAAGGGCATGGGCGGGGCGGTCATCACATTGGCGATGGTCGAAAGTTCATCGGGTGCGGCTTCCGCTGCCTGAATGAACCGGTAAATCGTGTCCGCCGTCGCAGGCAGGATGAGCATGCCGCCGACGATCTGATCGACGGGCTGCAGTTGATACTTGAAGCGCGTCACCACGCCGAAATTGCCGCCGCCGCCGCGCAGCGCCCAGAACAGATCGGGATGGTGTTCGGCGTCCGTGGTGATGAGCTGGCCGTCGGCGGTGACGATCTCCGCGGCGAGCAGGCTGTCGATGGTGAGGCCGTACTTGCGCACGAGGTAGCCGACGCCGCCCCCTAAGGTAATCCCGCCAATGCCCACCGACCCGGTATCGCCAAAGCCGACGGCCAGACCGTGTTCGGCGGCGGCATGGGTGACTTCTCCGGCGGTCAGTCCGGCTTCCGCCCATAGTGTCCGCCGCTCGCCGTCGATCTCCAACCCCTTCATAGGTGAGAGGTCGATCACGAGGCCGCCATCGGATACGCCGAAGCCCGCCATGCTGTGACCACCCCCACGCACTGCCAATTCCAGCCCCGCCGCGCGCGCGAAGTTCACGACCGCGGCGACATCGGCGGCATCAGCGACCTGCACGATAGCGCTTGGGCGACGGTCAAAGCCACCGTAGAAGACCGTGCGCGCCTGCTCATAGGCGGCGTCTGCCGCGGTGATGACTGTGCCTTTGACACTGGCACGCAGTTGTTCCAGCGGTGTTGGCGGCGAGGTGGTCGTCATGCCCGGTTGGCCTGCGCGGTTGTTCGATTCGCTTCCCATATCATCCCTCTCTGTATGTGTTTTGCTGCCAACCAGAGAGCTGCTAAACACTGCTGTAAACTACTGTGAGTCATTGTGGAGCTGTACATCTGTTCTACGGTTGACCGTTCTACAATAGCATGCTTTGGTCGATTCGCTCATCTGCCAAAAGGCCGATGCGGCCCTGTCCATCTGGGCAGGGTGGCGCGAAATTAAGCGTTGATGAAGGGCAGTATTCCAGTGCAACGGGAGGCGGAGTCGCGTGTTGTATTGTTATGTGGTGAGACTACCAATTGCTGGAGGCTGAATGCGGATTGCGCTGAGCGTCGAGACTTTTCTTCCTAAAATCGACGGTATTGTCAAGATTGCTTGTTTAACGCTGGATTATCTGCGTCAGTACAACATCGAAGCCGTCATTTATGCACCGGATCAGGGGGTGAAGAACTACAAAGACGTGCCAGTGATCGGACTGCCGTGCTTCGTCGATCCCTGGTATCCGGAGGGGAAGATCAGCATTCCTACGCCCAACACCTATCTCTCGCTCCGGCGCTTCAAGCCCGATCTGGTGCATCTGATTGATCCGGGGTTTGTCGGGCTGGCAGTCGGCTTGTCCGCGAAAGTGCTCGGTGTACCGACGGTTGGCTCATACCATCTGTCGATTTCGCAGATCGTTAAAGACTTCGGCATCCCCTTAGCCGAAAAGCCGATTCGCGCGCTGCGGGTGTGGGGCTTCAACTATGTCGATCACGCGCTCGCCCCTTCGAAGGTGGCGCGGCGGCGCATGCTTCAGCATGGCGTCCATCAGGTAGGGCTGTGGCGGCGCGGCGTCGATTCACAGCAGTTTCACCCCCGCTTTCGCTCACAGGCCATGCGTGAACGTCTGAGCAACGGCAAGCCGGACTCGGTCATCTTGCTGTACGTCGGTCGCTTGTCGCCCGAAAAGCAGGTGCACATCCTGAAAAAGGCACTGGAAGAGACGCCGAATGTCTGCCTCGCGCTGCTTGGCGGCGGGCCAAAAGAAGAGGAACTGCGCGAACTGTTCGAGGGGCTGCCCGTGAATTTCGTCGGCTATCTGCAGGGGCAGGAGTTGGCCGAGGCGTATGCCAGCGCTGATATTTTCACCTTCACTTCCCGGCATGAAGCGTTTGGTCTGGTGCTCGGCGAGGCGATTGCCTCCGGTCTCCCGGTCGTCACCACCCGCGTCGGTGGTGCGGAAGATGTGGTGCAGCACGGATCATCCGGCTACATCGTCGAGGTGGATGGCGTTGACCAGATGGCGGACTATATCCGCGAATTGGCTGCTGACCCGGACAGGCGTGCTCTGATGGGGCAGCGTGCCCGCGAAACGGCGGAAACGCTGCAGTGGGACGATATGATGCGCGAGCTGATTTACTTTTATGAGGATGTCGTCCGCACCTCAACCGGGCGTGACCCGCGCCTTTCCCCGCAAGGTCGTCCGAAAAGCCCCATGTTTCTCCCCAAAACCTAACTGCGATCTTGTGTGGCAGCAGGCTCGATGAGAGACGGCTGCCACGTGCGGCTGATGTGTCGCTCCCGTTTGGCCGCGATCCGGGGCTGGGTACACTTGTGCCACAGGCGTGAACCAAACAGCGGAGGCAGTGGGCGGCTCGACCGGAAGGCGGCCGCGTGCGCTGGACCGCGAGCCGTTACTGGGTTGACACAAGGCCAAGAGCGATGATCGGCATGAGCACACTAGCGGATCTGGGGTGGCTGCGTCCGGGAGTCAAGCGGAAACGCGCTTCCAGTTACGATCCGAAAGGCGGCAATAGCGACTGGTGGGAAGCTAGGCGTGTGGCTTGGGCGACACCCAATCTTGCAAGGGAAATCAACTCTGTCATTCTCGAAGCGGTGGGCAACGGACACTATGTCAGCTGTCATCTCGACATCGACTGTTTCACCCGGCAAGCGAACGATTGGTACATGCGCGAAGCCGGCTGCTTCCCCTGTCGGTGGCACATCCACACCAACGGCATGCCATCGGGGGTGACGAGCCCGACCTCGTTACGAATTTTGAGTAAATTGAGGTCCATCACCCCATGCACGCCCGTAATCGTGACGTAGTGCTGTTCCCGCTTTTAGTCCATCCGTCAATCGTTTGCAGTGCAAGTTTCAGACTGATCGCACTGACCTAGGCACCAGAACAGTTACGCGTTCGATCACAGGCGACATGGGTTGCTAACCTCTCAATGATGGGAATGTTGTCGCTATTTGCCGACGGCCACCGACGCGGCAAGCTCCGGATGGGCTTCCAGCTTCGCCTTCACCTGCGCTTCGATCCATTCGTAGGTGCGCGCCAAGCCCGCTTCCAGCGAAATATCCGGCTCCCATTTGAGGACTTCGCGCAGGCGAGTGTTGTCGGAATTCCGACCACGAACGCCCTGCGGACCGGGGATGTGCTTCTTTTCGATCTTCACGCCCGCGATCGAAGCGACCAGGTCGGCCAGCTCATTGATCGTCACCATGCGATCCTGACCGAGGTTGATCGGTTCAGAGTAGTTGGAACGCATGAGCTTGTCGATGCCGACGACGCAGTCATCCACGTGGCAGAAGGAGCGGGTCTGTTCGCCGTCGCCCCAGATTTCGACAACCGGGTTGCCCGTGAGCTTGGCCATCGCCACCTTGCGGCACATCGCCGCCGGGGCCTTTTCGCGGCCACCTTCCCATGTACCGTATTCGCCGAAGATGTTGTGGAAGCGCACGACACGCATTTCCATGCCGTAGTCGAGGTGATAGTGGTGCGCGAGCACCTCGGTCACCAGCTTTTCCCAACCGTAGGCGTCCTGCGGTTGCGCCGGGTACGCGTCTTCCTCCTTGAGCGGTACCACCGCAGCATCGGTCTGACGATATTCCGGGTAAATGCAGGCCGACGAGGTATACAGATAACGCTTGACTCCATGAAGGCGAGCGGCTTCCATCGTGTGAATGTTGATCAGAGCGTTGTTGTGCAGGATCAACGCATTATTAGACGAGATAAAGCCCATCCCGCCCATGTCAGCGGCCAGAGCGTACACTTCGTCGATCCCACCACGCATCGCGCGCAGCGCATCATCGGAGCGGCGCAGATCCAGTATTTCGAATTCGTCGGCTTCAGTCTTTCGATAGTCGGGATACTTCAGGTCCACACCACGAACCCAATACCCTTGCTTCTTAAGATGAGCAACCAGATGATGACCAATGAAACCGCCAGCGCCGGTAACGACAACTTTTGTGCTGGTGTTTGACATGTTGCTTTTGCCTCGCTAGGTAGTTCGAGTTTTATAAGGACTTAGAACGCGCCCTTGCCCGTCAAGTTACTGGGTATGTCCATCAACATGATATTGAGATCCAGCCGGAACGAATAGTGCTGGAAATAGTATAGATCTTTTTCGGTGTGAGATGCAGAAGCTTTGCTTGCTTACGACCGCTCACCTGCCACCACCCTGCGATCCCTGGACGAACGGTAAAGCGCTGCTTCTGCCACGATTCATACTGGGTATTCACGCGCAGCGGCAGTTCGGGGCGCAGACCAACAAGCGACCTATCACCCTTCAGCACATTGAGGAGCTCTTCCGCGCGTTTATTGCTGTGCGGCGCTCGCCGATGTCGTGCGCAAATCAACAAGGTGCTGCCGGAAGGCAACGCCTTTGTGATGCACACGCTCGGCGGGGCGAACGGCGAACTGTGGGCCTACGGTGGTCAAGCGCCGCTGCCAACGGTGAGCGAGCGGCGACCAGAAAGGGCGCTGTAGGGTAGTCTTCTGGCAGGATGCCAACAACTACCCGACGCTCAACTGGAACGTCGCGCACTTTCTGGCCGTTCCTCGCAGCGTATAACAGAACCGGCCGCCTGTGCTGCAGGCGACCGGTTGTCGGTTTGAGCTGGGGGATACGAAGACGAGCTGGCGAGGTTTTTACTTCGCGGGCTGCAGCACGGGCATGGGCAAGCTGACGATCACGTCGGTGCCCGTCTCCGAAATCGCCTGATACTCGATCTTGCCGCCATGTGCTTCGATGATGCCGTGCGCGACGAGGGTCCCCAGTGACATCCCCTGTCCCCCCTGGAATGAGCGTTCCTGTAAAATTGAAACAACCGCTTGATCACGCTTCACATTGAGCGTGATGATGACCTCGGTCGACGGCATTGAACTGTTGACAACTTCGGCGATCAGTTCTGCTAGCGCGCGGGTTAGCGCCTGCGCATGCGCGAAGACCTGCACATCACGAGCCGATGTGCGGACACGAACGGGCGAGTCGGTGCGCTGCGTCAGTGTCGAACCGAGCTCGGCGGCGCGGCGCAGGGTCTGGTTCAGGCTGATGGGCTTGCCGCTTTCCTGAATCACCTCTTGCTTGAGGATGCCCGTTTCCAGATGCGTGAGGTAGACCATCTGATCGACGACGCGCGAGAGTTGATCCACGCCCGCGCTCATGCCAGCGATCAGTTCCTGCAGCATGGCCGGGGTGAGTTTGTCGACCTGCCGCTGAATGATATCGGTCACGAGACGCATGGGGACGAGCGGCGCTTGCATCTCTTCCATGACCAAGCGTGTGATCTGCGCTTTGGCGTCTTCCAGATCCGAGACGAAACTCGCGTTGATCGCCGACGAGCGTTCGAGGCGGGCATGCACCGCCGAGAGCAGTTCCGCGCGTGAGAAGGGCTTGGTCAGGTAGTCATCCGCGCCGAGTTCCATGCCGTGTCGCATGAACGAGCGGTCAGCGCGAGCGGTCAGGAAGATGAACGGGGTGCGGGCATGTTCCGGGTGGCGGCGCAGGTGATCGAGCACGCCATAACCATCCAGTTCGGGCATCGAGATGTCACACACGATCAGCGTGGGGCTGTGCGCGAGCGCCAGCTCCAGCCCGGCGCGCCCATCCCCCGCTTCCAACACGTCATAGCCTTCGAACAACAGAATGTCGGTGATTTCCGCGCGGAGGGGAGCTTCATCTTCGATAACGAGAATTTTGGTCATTGCTTTGTGCCTCAGTGAATGCGAATGGGAAGGGTGACGATGAAGGTCGTGCCAACGCCGACCGTGCTTTTGACAGAGATAGTGCCAGCGTGCAGTTCAACTGCGCGTTTGGTGATCGCCAAGCCGAGGCCCGTGCCGGAAATGGTGCCGGTGTTGGACGCCCGGTAGAACGCTTCAAAAAGATGCTTCTGATCATCCTCGGGGATGCCAATGCCGCTGTCCACGACTTCGATCACTGCGGATGTGACCGATTCCGTCAGCCGCACCTGAACGGGCGCACCGTTGGGTGAGTACTTACGGGCATTGGTCACGAGATTGGTGATGATCTGGCGCAGCAGTTTGATGTCCGCGTCCACCGAGACGGCGCCGACTGCGTTACAGGCGAACATGATTTCGCCACCCTTGGTATTGCCCGCCCGCAAATCATCAAGGACGGTCTGGCAGAACTCCACAAGATTGATCGGCTCTAGGCTGGCTATGAGGACGCCGGACTGAGCTTGACCGAGTGTGAGCACGTCTTCCAACAAGCTGACCATATGCTTGACCGTCGACTGGATTTTGTCGAAGCGCAGGTCGATCTGGTCGGGTGTCATTTTGACCGAGTAGTAGCGCAGAACATCAGAGGCGGCCTGAATAGTGGCGAGGGGCGTGCGGAACTCATGCGACACGATGGAGACGAAGCGCATCTTCATGTCGCCGAGCTCTTTTTCACGCGCCAGACTCTCGCGCAGTTCATGCTCAATGCGCTTGCGCTCGGTAATGTCGCGCACGATGCTCTGAATGTGCATGGGGCGACCGTCATCACCGCAGACCAGCGCGACGTTGATTTCAGCCTCGATGATGCTCCCGTCAGCGCGGCGAAACTGCCGCTCGTAGATCGGCACGGAACCGCACGAAAAATCCGGGAACATGGATTCAGCCGAGCTGTCACCTGACTCAGCGACAGTGAAGCGTGAAGCGTGCGAGCCGATAATCTCGTCCACTGGATAGCGCAGCATGTTCACGGCGCGCGTGTTCGCGGCGAGAATGATGTTGTCGAGCCCGATAATGAAGACCGCATCATTGTTGTTCTCAAACAGACCGCGGAAACGGCGCTCGTTCGCGCGCAGCGACTCCTCCATCTGCTTGCGCTCGGTGATGTCGCGCAGACTGCACACGATGTCACCGTTTAGTTCGGCAGGGAGGCGGGCGAGGGCGATGTCCGCCGCGAACTGACCACCATCCGCGCGGCACGCGGTCACATCGATGTGCGTGCGCTCCCCGGTTGCGATCACGGCGTTCAGGGCTTCGCTAAATTCGATCCATTGATTGGGTGAGATGGCGAGAACCAGCGGTTGATCGAGCATTTCACCTGGCGCAAGGCCAAACAATTGATTGAACAGCCCATTGGTCTGGTTGATGTGTCCGGCGGAGTTAGCCAAGACGATGGCATCGCTGCTGTTATCGAGAATCGATTCGATGCGCGTCTTTTCCGCGTTGAGATCGGCAGTATGCCGCCGAAGCATTTCTTCGACCTTGAGATTAGACAGTTCGATGACCGCGTTGCGCTCGTCCGCCACCATTTGCATCGCCTTGCGTTCGGTGATGTCGTGGGCGTTGATGATCCATGCTTCGTCAATACCGCTCACGACGTGCCGGATGCAGCATTCGAGATAGATCGGGAATTCGAGCTTATGCTGCCAGGTGGTCTCGAAAACACACAGCTCGCTGGTCTCCGCCGCGTCCAACCACAAACAGCGTACGCGTTCCCGCTCGTCCGCCTCCATGTAATCGTAGATGCTTGTGCCGACCATCTCGTCCGGGCGGTATCCGAGGATCCGTTCGGCGGAGGGACTCTGGTAAGTGATGGTCCCCTGCGCCGACACAACGGTGATCAAGTCGAACGCATATTGGAGCAGCGTACTGAGGTACGCGCGGGGTCGGGATTGTGAACTGGTTACAGAGATATTCATAATGGAGATGCAATCCGATAGTGGGAAGTACTCAATTCTTCCTTAATTTAAATTATAGGCTGTTTTCGAGAACAGATCCTTTAGAATGTGAAAATAGCATTAAATTTACCGAGTTTATGAATGTGTAATTACGGTTTTACATCAACTTAAGATTGGTAAAGTGTAGGCGAGCGGGGGATGTTGGCGTACAATGTAGCTTCCGCACATCCACTATCGCTGGAGCAGCATGAACGCGCGTTACGCCATTTTGAACCGGGTACGCCAACTGGACCCCGTACAGGATCATCAGGAGATCGTGTACCTCGTCGGGACGTATGAGTCGCCGTTTCTCATTCAGCGCGCGCTCGAATTTGCGCTGTTCCGCACCTTCGCGCTGCCGCGCACCGCGCAGCTCCTCGCCGAAACGGGGGAATTTGAGCAGCGCGGTCAGAAACGCTACGACGACACGACGCTGCTGATCTCGGAGTTTGTCGAGCATGGGTATGACAGCGAACGCGGGCGCGCGGCGATCAAGCGGATGAACCGCCTGCATCACCGCTTCGCCATCGACAACGAAGATTATCTCTATACGCTGTCGACATTTATCTACGAGCCGATTCGCTGGAATGAGCGCTTCGGCTGGCGACCAGTTGATCCCAATGAGCGCGAGGCGCAGTTCATCTTTTGGCGCGAAGTGGGTAAGCGCATGGCGATCAAAGACATCCCGGAGACGTATGCCGAATTTGAGCAGTTTAACCGGGATTACGAGCAGAAGTATTTCCAGCCGAACGAATACAGCCGCCGCATCGGGCAGGCGACGATCAACGTGTTTCTGCATTGGTATCCGGCGCTGCTGCGCCCACTAATCAAGCCGTGCCTGTACGCTTTGATGGATGAACCGCTGCGCCGCGTGTTCGGCTACCCCGAAGCGCCGGGTTGGGCGAAGGTGCTGGCCGTGGGCGGGATGAAACTGCGCGCGCGGATCATCCGCTGGCTGCCGCCGCGCCGCCAGCCGCGTTTGTTCACGCAGGAACGCAATCCGACGTATCCACACGGCTACGCCATCGACCGGTTGGGGCCGGAAGACGTGCCCTAAACCGCGGAAAAACAGACGAAGTTGAGCAATTTTTGTGAATATGCATTCGAATGCACCAAACCCCTTGCGGCCTGTCGAGTCCTCCCTTTATAATCTGCTCCTCAACTGAAGCTGATCCGAATTATTGGGTCTAAAGAACAGCTCAGCAGCGCCGCGGCGAGCGGATCGCCGCCGAAGTCACTGTTTGATCGACCACTGCTGACACAAAGGGGAATTCGCTTTTATGTCTCATTCTTCCAAAGCCCAAATCTATATTGATTCCAACCGCACCATCAGTTCGATTTCCCCACTGGTGTTCAGTGGCTTCCTCGAACACATGGGGCGGGCGATTTACGAAGGCATTTATGATCCCGCCTCGCCGCACGCCGACGCCAACGGGCTGCGCACCGATGTGCTGGCGGCGCTGCGCGAAATCAACTATCGTTCGATTCGCTACCCCGGCGGCAACTTTCTAAGTGGCTATCGCTGGTTAGACGGCGTCGGCCCCAGGGATCAGCGTCCGCGCCGCCGCGATCTGGCGTGGCAGTCGATTGAAACCAACCAGTTCGGCACGAACGAATTCATTGACTTCTGCAAGCAGATCAACACCGAACCGATGCTCGGTGTGAACCTCGGGACGGGTACAATTCAGGAAGCCGCCGATCTGGTCGAGTACTGCAACGCGCCTGCCGAGACCAAGTTCGCGCAGCTCCGCGCCGAACACGGTTATCCTGATCCGCATAACGTCAAGTACTGGTGCCTTGGCAATGAGATGGACGGCCCGTGGCAGATCGGTCACCTGGAAGCGGAAGAATACGGTCTGAAGGCGCGTGAAGCTGCCAAGATGATGCGCTGGCACGACCCGGACATCAACCTTATTCTGTGCGGCTCGTCGAATGCGTACATGCCGACGTACCCGGACTGGGATCGCACCGCGCTGGAAATCTGCTGGGATGCAGTCGACTACCACTCGATGCACCATTACGCCAACAACCGCGACAATGATACGTCCAGCTTCCTCGCGCTGGCGGCAGAATTTGAAGGCTATGTCGATACGCTGGCGAGCGTGCTGCGTTACGTCAAGGCGAAGCGCCGCTCCAAGCACGACGTCTACCTCTCGTGGGACGAGTGGAATGTGTGGTACAAGGCGACCACGCCGAGCGATTTCCGCGGTGGCTGGACGGAAGCGCCGCACCTCAGCGAAGAAATCTACAATGTGGAAGATATGCTGGTGGTCGCGCAGTGGATGAACGTGTTCCTGCGCCGTGCCGATGTCATCAAGATCGCGTGCGTCGCGCAGTCGGTCAACGTGATTTCGCCGCTGCACACCACCCGCGATGGCATCCTCAAGCACACGACCTACTACCCGATCATGCTGTTCAGCCAGTTGGCGAGCGGCGCGGCACTGGATGTCGCGGTGAAGTCACCGCGCTACGAGACGCCCAAATTTGGCGATATGCCCCTGCTCGACGTATCCGCCTCGTATGACGAAACGACGGGCAAGAGCGCGCTGTTCATCGTCAACCGCAGCCAGACGGACAGCCTCCCGGTCGAACTGAACTGGCAGGCGCTCAGCCCGCGCGCGATCAGCGCCGTGCATCAGATCTCCGGTACCAACCCGAAGGCGGTCAACAGCTTCGAGAACCCGTTCAATATTGCGCCCGTGCGCGTTGCGCCGCCGGTCGTGCAGGACGGCCGCGCTGAACTGGTGCTGCCGCCGCTCTCGTTCACGGTGGTCGAAACCGACCTCGCGTAAGTGTGCACCCCGAACCGCCGATCAGCTCATAGGCTGGTCGGCGGTTTTTTGATCCAACCCATGCTCGATCTCTGCCGCAAAGCCTGCGATAATCCCCACCAAAACAGTGACGATTGAAGCGAGTAAATGATGAAGCAGTTGGTGTCCTACCTCGAAGCACGCCTTTCCGACTATCTGGCCGATCTGATCACGCTGACGGCTATGGACTCGTATTCGTATGACCGCGACGACGTCAACCATGTGGTCGATTGGCTCGACGCGCGGTTTCAGCGTATCAACGGCGACGTGATCAACGGCCCCGGCGCGTGTGACATGAAGGGCGGTTTGCTGGCGGGCATCTACGCGCTGGAAGCGCTCGACGCGGTCGGCTTTGACGACTACGAGCAGATTGTGTTTCTGATCGTCTCGGACGAAGAGATCGATGAGCGCCACGCCGTGCCGCTCATTCGCCGCGTGAGTCATATGGGCGATGCGGTGCTGACACTCGAAGCGGCACGCGAAAATGGCGATATCGTCACGGCGCGCAAGGGCATTCGCGCCTTCGCGGGCGAGGCGTTTGGGCGGGCGGCGCATTCCGGCGTCGAACCGGAGAAAGGCCGCAGTGCGATTCTCGCCATGGCGCGGCAGATCGAGGCGCTGCACGCGCTCAACGACCCGGCGCGCGAAATCAGCGTGAATGTGGGCTACATCGAAGGCGGTCAGCTCCGCAATGTCGTGCCGGATTACGCCAAGATCAAGTTTGAGGGGCGCTCGTTCACGCCGCAGGGCTTGGCGGAGATCGAAGCGGCGGTGCGGGCGATCTTTGCACGCGCAGTTGTTCCGGATGTCACGTTCCGCCTGCACGTCGAAGAGGACAGCCTGCCGCCCATGCCGCGCACGGCGGAAGTCGAGCGGTTGGAGCGCATGGCGATTGACATCGCCACCGAACTTGGCTTTCCGCTCAAAGGTGCGAAGACGGGCGGCGCGGCGGACGGTTCGATCTGCGCGAGCGAAGGCTTGCCCGTGCTGGACGGTCTCGGCCCGGTCGGCGGACTGGATCACAGCCCGAACGAGTACATCCTCAAGAGCAGCATCGTCCCGCGCACGGCCTTGCTCGCCGAACTCATCGCGCGGATTTGCCAGTCGAATCAAACATAACTGACAGTCTCAGGTAGGGGCGCACCTATGTGTGCGCCCAAAGCGGGCAGACACACAGGTCTGCCCCTACAAACGACACAGTCTGTCTACACACGCGGGATGCTCAGCCCGGTTTCGGCTTCGATCATGAGCAGACGGTTGTACTTGGCCAACCGCTCCGACTGCGTGATCGAGCCGACCTTGATGTAATCACCGTGCCAGCCAACAGCAAGATCCGCTAACCAGTTATCTTCAGTTTCGCCGCTGCGCGCGCTGACCACGATCTGCCAGCCCGCCGACCGTGCAAGCTGTGCCGCCTGCGCTGCCTCGGTGAACGTGCCAATCTGGTTGACCTTGAGCAGCAGCGCGGTCGCCGCTTGCAGGCGAATCGCTTTGCCGATGCGTTCCGGATTGGTGCACAGCAGATCATCGCCGAGGGCGAGCACTCGCGCGGGCAGCGCCGCCGTGAGCTGTGTCCAATGTGGCCAATCTTCTTCGGATAGTCCATCCTCTACGCTGATCAGCGGGTAGGCGCGCGTCCAGCGCTCGATCTGCGCAATCATTTCCGTCCCGGTCAAGTCCTGCCCGTTCAGGTGATAGCGCCCGTCCGTATAGAAGTGGCTGGAGGCCACATCAATCGCCAAACCGACATCCTCGCCGGGACGGTAACCTGCACGTTCAATGGCTGTGACCGCGTCATGCAGCATGGTCTCGTCGTCGGGGAAGTTAGGCGCGAGGCCGCCTTCGTCGGCGGTGAGCAGGCGCATCCCATAACGCTCGAAGATTAACTCAGCGGCGGTCTGGTAAACGTCATACAGCATGGCCAGCGACTCGCGCACGCTGGTCGGCTTGAGCGGCACGAGCAGCACATCCTGAATCGCGACTTGACCGCCCGCGTGTTTGCCGCCGCTGAACAGATTGACGGTCAGGCGGGGCAGGCGGCGCGGCACGTCA
Source organism: Candidatus Flexifilum breve (assembly GCF_016713355.1). NCBI lineage: Bacteria > Bacillati > Chloroflexota > Anaerolineae > Aggregatilineales > Candidatus Flexifilaceae > Candidatus Flexifilum > Candidatus Flexifilum breve. The sequence continues at coordinate 1,253,997 of NZ_JADJPI010000035.1, read as the reverse complement.
CCGAGCAAGCCGCTGAAGTAGGCGTAGAGCGGTAGCGCTTGTTCAGCGGCACAGGCGCGGGCAAAGGCGAGCGACACGGCGAGCAGGGCATTGGCACCGAGTCGCCCTTTGTTCGGCGTGCCGTCGAGGGCGATGAGGGCGGCATCGAGCGCGGCTTGATCGGCGCAGGGTTGACCTTTGAGCGCGGGCATGATCACTTCGTTCACGTTGTGCACCGCTTGCTGACAGCCGAGCCCGCGGTAGCGCCGTGGATCTCGGTCGCGCAGTTCGTGGGCTTCCGCCCGTCCCGTCGACGCGCCAGACGGAATCGAGCCCGCACCGATTGCGCCGCTGGTCAGCGTGCAGGTGCAGTAGAGGGTGGGGCGTCCGCGGCTGTCTAGTATTTCGAGCGCGTGCAGTGCAGCGATTTCGGGCATAAGTCTCTCGTCCTCGATGAAGCTATCTGTGAAAAGCTATCGTTGTGCGGTGAAGTGTACCGCAGTTCGCTTGACAAACGCCGAAACCTCGCATAGGATAGTAGCAGTGAATGAATACTCATTCACTTCAGTGAATGAGTATTCAGTATGGGGATAGAAACGCAGATGTGGAGCACAATCCCGTGACCGATCCGATTCAAGAGCAGTTGATCGCCGCGCGCAAGCAGCAAATACTGGATGCTGCTGCGCTGGTCTTCGCAGAGAAGGGGTTTCACTCGACGACCATTCGCGATATCGCCAAACGGGCCGGTATCGCCGATGGGACGATCTACAACTACTTCGACAGCAAACCCGCGCTGCTCATGGGCATTTTTGAACGAATGCGCGCCTCCATTCTGCAGGATGCGGTGCTGCCCGATCCTGCTTCACTGGATGTGCCGACATTCGTCCGCATGTTCCTGTATCACCCGCTGATGGCGCTCAAGCAGGACAATTTCGGCCTGTTTCGCATCGTGTTGTCGGAGATGCTGGTCAACGACAACCTGCGGCAGCGCTATCAGTCGCAGGTGCTGCAGCCGATGCTGGCCGGCGTTGAGCCGTACTTCCTCGCCTACGCGGCGCAGCAGGGCATCAACGACCTAGAAGCACGCTTGATTGTGCGGGCGATTGCGGGGATGATCCTCGGTTTGACGCTCGAATACACGCTGCACGACGACCTGCTCACCGACCACTGGGAGCACCTGCCCGACGTGCTGACCACGTTTATCCTACACGGCCTCACGCCGCGGACCGCCTGAGCAAACGACCGACTCACTACATAACATTGGAGCACACAACCCTATGACTACGATCACCGTCGTTGCGTCCGGGACGCGCGGAGACGTTCAACCCTACCTCGCGCTGGCGCGGGGCTTGCAGCGGGCGGGCTACACCGTCCGTTTGGTATCCAGTGATAATTTCGCCACCTTAGCCGCCGAAGCGGGTCTCGAATTCGGTTCGATGGGGTTCAGCGCCGAAGAACGCTTGCAGAGCGACGAATGGCGTCAGCGCGTGGAAGGCGGCAACTTCCTCAAAATCCTGCGCGGCATGCAGTCGGAAATGAAGACGGTCGCCGCCGATATGGCGCGCCGTTTGCCGCCGCTGCTCGATGGCAGCGATGTCATTGTTACCGGGGTGGCAGGAACGGGCGGCGTGTTCACGCTAGCGGAACAGTGCCGGATTCCGGTGATTCAAGCGTATGTCTTCCCGTTCACGCCGACGACCGCGTTCCCCGCGCCGGTCACGACGCAGTTACCGCTCGGCGCGGTGCTCAACCCGCTGTCGTTTCGCGTGCTGCACCAGATGTTTTGGCAGATGTCGAAGGCGGGCGATGCGGCGGTGCGCCGGGAAGTCGGGCTGCGCAAGCCGCCATTCTGGGGACCATTTGGCGCACTTGACCGCGCGGATACCCCCGTGCTCTATGGCTACAGCGCGCATGTGCTGCCACGCCCAGCCGACTGGTCAGCGCGGTACACGGTGACGGGCTATTGGTTCCTCGATGAGCCGGAAAGCTGGCAGCCGCCCGCCGATCTGGTCGATTTTCTCAACGCCGGGGCATCCACCCGTGTACATCGGGTTTGGCAGCATGAGCAGCCGTAACCCGGAAGAGTCTGGACAGATCGCGCTCGAAGCGCTCCGGCGCTCCGGTCAGCGCGGGGTGTTGGCGTCGGGCTGGGGTGGGCTGAAGCCGACCGAGCTGCCGGACAATGTGCACCTGATCTCGGCGCTGCCGCACAGTTGGCTCTTCCCGCGCATGGCGGCGGTGGTGCATCATGGTGGCGCGGGGACGACGGCGGCGGGTTTCCGCGCGGGCGTGCCGTCGATCATTGTGCCGTTCGGTCTGGATCAGCCGTTCTGGGGCAGCCGCGCGGTGGCGGTCGGCGTGGGGCCGCGACCGATTCCGCGCAAGCAGTTGACGGGTGCACGGTTAGGTGAAGCGATCACCGCCGCAGTGACGGATCAGGGGATGCGGCAGCAGGCGGCCGATCTCGGACAGAAGATCCGTGCGGAAGATGGCGTCGACAGCGCGGTCGCTAGTATAGAGCGCTATTTGCGGTCGAAACGTTAGACGGCGGCACTTGGGTTGCGGTGACAGCGGACGCGATCAAACAAGTCCCGACGAGAAGAAGTTTCTGTGTCGGGACGGCATTCAGATGGTGTCCAATCAGGTTATCACCTGTAGGGACGAGGCATGCCTCGTCCTAATTTCTAGAGAAGGATAGAGAGGACAAGGCATGTTTTGTCCCTACAAAAAACCTCTCACATCAAGATAGCGCTGTGCTTTCCAGACACCTTTTCATGGCATCCACTGTCCCCAAATCATCTCTACGCTATGCCCCCAAGTTACCGCGCGATTTCCCCGTCAAGATCCCACAGGTCTTCCCAGTCTTTCGCGCCTTCCCACAGGAACACCTGCCCCTTGATCAGACGGCAGTTCTTGTCGATGCCGGCGATGGCCTGCATGTCCGCCGCGGTGAGCGGTTCGCCAACGATGGCGCGCAGCGTGCCGAGGAACTGTGAGCGCTTGACCGAGAACGGAATCGGCACCTGCCCACGCTGAATCGCCCACTTGATGCACACCACTGCCGGGTGTAAACCGAGGCGTTCGGCAATGCGCACGATGACGGGATCGTCCACGTCGACCGTGTCATCGGCGGTGCGGTCGCGTTCCGGGCGGCTTGGCGATCCAATCGGCGAATAGCCAATCGGCACCAGACCGTTCGCCTGCACGAAGTCGAACAGTTCCGTCTGCTGGAAGTGCGGATGCAGTTCCATTTCGTTGACCGCGGGCTTGATGCGGGCGTCACGCAGCAGCAGCTTGAGCTTAGGGACCGTCATATTCGACGTGCCGATGTGGCGCACGAGGCCGCGGTCGACCAGCGTTTCCAACTGCCGCCACGTCTGCATGAAGTTCTCGTGGATGTAGGGTACGGCATGTGGATCGCGCGAGTTGACATCGACGCCCGGCGCGTGGTGATTCGGGAATGGCCAATGAATCAGGTACAGGTCAAGGTAGTCAAGCTGAAGTTCGCGCAGCGACTTCTCAAAAGCGGGGATGACATCCGCCTCCGCGTGTTTGTCGTTCCACAGCTTCGACGTAATCCACAATTCTTCACGTGGCAGCCCTTGCGCGATGGCTTCGCTCAGCACTGGGCCGATCAGGTGTTCGTTGCCGTAGACGGCCGCGCAGTCGATGTGACGGTAGCCGACGCGCAGCGCCTCTTTGACCGCCGCGGCGACTTCCGGCGGGGAATATTTGTCTGACCCGAAAGTGCCTAACCCGATAGCGGGGATTTTGCTGCCCGTGTAGAGCTGGCGGTACGGGACGAGGGCGGGATCAACTCCGTCCTCGGCGGGGAGAAAGCGCGGCGCGTTCGACATAGCGTTGGGAGTCCTTCTATCATATGAGCAGATCAAAACGCACATAAGTGTGCCGCGTTTCGCCCAAAATTCCAATTTGGGGAACTGCTACACGCGCGGCGGATTCTTCGCTACACTCAGGAGATGCAATTCGTTTGCCAGTCGCACATCAACTCTGCTTCCACTGTCTCTGACCGAAATGGGCGCTGTCTGTCATCTCAGCGAGGACTGAATGGGGAATTACATCGTCAAACGGCTCATCCAGAGTGTGCCGACGTTTTTCGGCATCACCATCATCACATTTATGCTGATCCTGTCCGCGCCCGGTGACCCTATCGCGCTGATCACGTTCAATCCGGTGTCGTCGAATAACCCAGAGCTGACCGAGGCGCTGCGGCGGCGCTTGGGGCTCGATCAGCCGCCGCTCACGCAGTACCTGTACTGGTTGGTGGGTAACGATTGGCTGATGATCGATACCAACGGGGACGGGGTCGGCGACGAACGCGGTGAGCGGCTTGGGCTGCTGCGCGGCGACCTCGGCGACTCGATCAAACAGAATCGTCCGGTGCTGGAGTTGATCGGCGAACGCATTCTGGCGACGACGTTGCTCACCTTCAGCGCACTGCTCGTCGGCTATGGGCTGGGCATCGCGCTCGGTGTGCTGGCGGCGGTCTACCACAAAACGTGGATCGATCATGTGGTGCGCGTTTTGTCCGTGCTCGGCAACTCGATTCCGGCGTTCTGGCTCGGGCTGGTGCTGATTATCATCTTCAGCGTGCAGCTTGACCTGCTGCCGATGGGTGGCATGCGCGACATTGCCAGCCGCGACACGGGCTTCAACCTGTGGGAGACCCTGCGCTTCATGATTTTGCCCGTCACCGTGCTCTCATTCGGCACAATCGCCTATGTGTCGCGTTTCATGCGCACCGAACTGCTCGAAGTCTTAGAACAGGACTATATTCGCACGGCGCAGTCGAAGGGCATGCGCGACCGGCGGGTGTGGTGGCTGCACGCCATCCGCAATGCGCTCATCCCGATTGCAACCTTCATCGGCCCAGCGCTCGGCAGTTTGCTCGCGGGAGCGGTGATCATCGAGCAGGTCTTTAGCTGGCCGGGGTTAGGGCGGTTGGTGGTCAACGCCGTGTTTCAGCGCGACTATCCGCTGGTGATGGGGTCGGTGGTCATCGCCTCAATCCTGTTCATCCTCGGCGTGTTGATTTCCGACGTGCTGTATGTCCTGCTTGATCCGCGTATTCGCCTGAGATGACACAATGAGCCGAGTTGAGAGTATGCCGAGCATTGTCAAATTAGATCCGGCTGAGAAACGCCGCGCCCGGTCGCTGTGGCAGGTCGCTTTTGCTCATTTTCTGCGCGACCGCCTGAGCATGCTGGCGCTGTTGACACTGCTGCTGTTGACGGTCGCATGTATTATCGCGCCGCCGATCCTCGAAGACACCTTTGGCTTGAACGCCACGCGCACGGCCGTCACCGACCGTTTCCAGCTTCCCGGCACGGAAGGACATCTCTTAGGCACGGATCACTTAGGCCGCGACCAGTTGATCCGCATCCTGTACGGCGGGCGGATCTCGTTGGCGATTGCCTACAGCGCCAGCGTGCTCGCCGTGCTGATCGGCGTCACGCTGGGCCTCGCCTCGGGCTATTACAGCGGGCGCATCGACGATCTCATCACCTGGCTGATCAACACGCTGAACGCGATTCCGCCGTTGTTCCTGCTGCTCGTCGCGGCAGCGCTCTGGCAACCCTCTGCCGAAGTGCTGATCCTGATTCTGGCGGCGCTCGGCTGGATTGGGACGAGCCGCCTCGTGCGCGGCGAAACGCTGGCGCTCAAGGAGCGCGATTTTGTGCTGGCCGCACGGGCGGTTGGCGCGAGCAACCTGCGCATCGCCGTGCTGCACATTCTGCCCAACATCCTGCCACTAATCATCGTCACGCTGACGATCATCGCGGGCAATCTCATCCTGACCGAATCCGGCCTGAGCTATCTGGGCGTCGGGGTGCAGCCGCCCACGCCGACGTGGGGCAACATGCTGACCGATTCACGCTCGTACTTCGTCACGGGGATCCATCTGGTCGTGTGGCCGGGGATTTTCATTCTGGTGACCGTGCTGTGCTTTTATCTGGTGGGCGATGGTCTGCGCGACGCCCTCGATCCGCGCCGGAACCGCCGATGAAACGCCGCTTACCCGCACTGATCGCGGTTCTGATCGTCGTCGCGCTGGTGGTGGCGGGGGTGATCGTGTCCACTCAGCAGAGCCGCTCGGCGCTGATTCACACCTATACGGGCAGCCCGACCGCGTTCTCGTTCCAGTATCCGGATGGTTGGCAGGTGTCGATCCCCATCCAGAACATTCTGCTGCTGGCCGACCCGGCGGCGCAGCGCGGCGAACCGGGCGCGACCTTCACCGTGCAGCGCAGCACCGCGCTGGCGGACGAGGGGAGTCTCGGCGCGGCGCTGAACACCTATTTGCGGCAGGGGGCGCTGCGCCCTGACCGAGCATGGCAGCAAATCGGCGAGGTGGTGACGACGGCGCTGGATGGCCGCGAAGCTTTACAGCTCGATCTGGAAGGCGGGGACAGCCCGACCGACCCGCAGTTTCACTCGCGGGTGGTCGCGGCGCAGGCGGCCAACGGCCTCATCTATGTGTTCGCGCTCAACGCGCCGCTGGCGCAGTGGCCGACGAGCGCGCCGCTCCTTGAAGCGGTGCTGGCGAGCGCGCGCATTCTGGAATAAAGAAAGACCTCGGCGGAAATAGGCCGCCAAGGTCTTTAGCTGCTGACCGACAAGACCTGCGTTGTCCGCAGAGGCTCTAGTCCGCCGACTGCGTGCGCGTCACGCGCTGTTCTGAGTCGACCATGGTGGCTTTTGAAATATGAAATGGGCCGCCGGCTGTCATCAGTGCCCAGAATGCGCCCCAACTGGCAAAGATCGCTGCGCCAACCACCGCGAGCGTCATCGGTGAACTGCCCGCTTGCAGCGCCAGCCCGAAGAACAGGGTTGAGATTCCTGATCCGAGGGTGCCAAGCCCGCTGTTGACGGACAGTACTCGCCCCCGCAGCCGATCTGGTGTGGTGATCTGGAGCAGAATGCTGCCCACTGCCCACACCACTCCACCGCCGAAATGCGCGACCATCAGCCCGAGAAACGCCAACCACAAGGTGTTGTTCCAAGCGGCAAGGGCGACGATCAGGTAGCCTATACCGGCCAACATAAAGGACAACCAGACCGCCCGCCGCAGCTTCTTGATGTCGTTTCCGGCAACGACGGGTACGACGAACGGACCCATGAGCACACCCAGTCCCCGCCCCGCATACAGAACCCCGATCCCGGCATCGCCCGCCTGGAAAACCTGGGTTCCCAACACACTCAGCAGCACGACGACGCCGACTCCAAAACCCCAACCCAACTCGATGCCCACCAGTGCCAGTGCGGGCAGATAGCGGCGCAGATAGCGCATCCCCTCGATGAAATCCTTGACTGGACTCAGCGGTTGGTTGGTCACATGCGGACTCGGTATCTCGACCCGGGCGATCAGGCCGGCCGCAATCAGGAATGACAGGGCATTGATGACAAACGCGATGTCGCGGCCCAAAAGTGTCGAGACAATCCCGCCCAATGCGGAACCGACCATCACCATGACGCCCCAAGACGCGCCGGCGAGGGCATTGGCGGCAAACAATTCGCCGCGCGTCACGATATTTGGGATGCTGGCCGAACTCGCCGGGCTAAAGAACGAGGCTGAGACGATCAGCAGAATATTGGCGACGTACAGCAGCCAGACCATGTCTTCCGTTTTGACGAGGATGAACAGGAGCGAGACGGCTGCCGAGAAAAGATTCGCGAGGATCATCAGGGTGCGCCGGTCAAAACGATCGGCCACGGGGCCGGCGATGGGCATCAGGAAGAACATCGGGACGGTGCTGGCCAGCAGAACCAGGCTCGCGCCGAATCCACTGCGCGTCAGCTGCAAAACCAACCCCAGCACGGCCACACTGTTGAACCAGTCGCCCGCCATCGAGATCAACTGGGCGATCCACAGCGTTCGAAAGCGAGAATTCTGTTTGATAAGCTGCCAGTAGCCAACCGGCCGATCGGCATCGTAAGTGGGATTTTGCGCTACTGACATAAATTTCTAGCCTCTACTTTTTTGTTCAGCACACGCTGTATTAAACCAGACTTCTCGTGTCACTTCTGTAACCGGACTGAATTGTGCCAAAACTACTTGAATCCTAAGCGTACATTTGGTAAGGAAATGCTGCGTGGAGTCTGTTCTGTGGGGTAGTGAAGCGCGTTTCCTAATCAGTTTAGGCCAGGGTAGGTCGGTAGCTCCGCCGAACAGCGTGAAGTCTGTTTAGGGGCGGCGGACGCAATGAGCTTAATAAAAGGGGACAAAAAAATTGCGTCCCTACACAAAAGCGATTCTTCTCGTAGGGGCTCGATCTATCGCATTCGCAAAATCCCCAAATATTCCAAAAGATCTATTCATCTTTACTTGAAGGGTTTATCGGGCACGTATTTCAAAGTGTAGGGGCGCACCGCGGTGCGCCCCTACCGAAACCAATTCAGAGAAGATTAAACGACTAGTCCCCGATAGACCACTCAGCAACGTGATCGGTGTAGCCGTAGAACACCCACGACGGGCCGGGGTTGAAGCCGTTCACGCGCGCGTTCATCACCTGGAAGATGTTCGGCGTGAAGGTGAAGTCGTAGGCGACATCGTCGTGCAGAATCTGCTGAATCTGATAGTAGGAAGTAGCCCGATCAGCGGGCGCGCAGCCGGGGGTGGTGCGGCCTTCGAGGATCAGGCGGTCGACTTCCGGGTTCACATACGACGCCAGATTGTTACCGCTGCCGGGCACGTCTTCCGCGCTGTTGACCAGCGACATGAAGTCATTCGGGTCGGGCGGGGTGGTGCCGCCGCTGTTGCTCATCGGCGTCGCATCGTACATCTGACCGAGATACACATCCTGAATGTAGTTCGCCCATTCCACCTTATTCAGCGTGACATCCATGCCGAGCTGGCTGAGCTGATCCTGCGCGACGAGCGCGGTCGTTTCGAACAGCAGCAGAATGTCGCTGTAGGTGATGGTGAAGGCGAGCGGCACACCATCCTTTTCACGGATGCCAGTCGCTTCGTTGATCGTCCAGCCCGCTTCGTCGAGCAGGGCGGCGGCGGCGACCGGGTCAAACGGATACGGCTCGATCTCGCTGTTATACGCCCATGTGATGGACGGGGCGACGGTGCCGATCAGCGGGGTGCCGCCTTCGGCGCCGCCGAGCGTTTCCAGAATGTCGCCCTTGTTATAACCCATGGCGACCGCGCGGCGCACAGCGACATCACTAAAAATCGGATGTGGCGCTTGTTCGATCAGGTTGCCCGCGTCGTCATAGGCGGCCTGCGGATTCGTCGGGTCAGCCCAGTTCATCGACAGGAAGTTGACGGTGAGCTGCGGGAACGCCTGATACTGCAAGCTGCTGGTATCGAGAATTTGCGCGAACAGATCGCCCTGGAAATAGGTGTAGTCGATTTCGCCCGCCTGAATTGCCTGCACGGCGACCGACTGCTCGCCGATCACGCGGTTGATCAGGAACGGAATCGGCACTTCACCGCCCCAGTAAGTCGGGTTGGCGCGGAAGCGCTGGAATTCGTCAGGCGCCCACTCTTCGAGGATGTAGGGGCCACCGCTGACGTCGGGGTTCATGTTGAAGTCGCTGGTTTCAAAGTCGCTGAAATCGGCAGCGAAGCGGTGCGACGGCAGAAAGCGGAACGCGCCGAAGTCGCTGAGCGCAGTGCAGCTAACGGCACTGAGCACGACTTCATACGTCCGGTCGTCGATGAGGTTGACCGAGTCGATCAGCGCCGCGTTGGATTCCCACACGGTTTCGACGTCCGACATGGTGGCATCAATGACGAACTTCATATCCGCGGAGCTGATCGGCGTGCCGTCGCTCCACATGGCGCCTTCCTGAATGGTGAAGGTGTAAGTCAGCCCATCGTCCGACACGGTCCACGTCGTGAGGCCGGGGATCGTCTCGCCCGTGAAGCTGTCCACCTTGACCGGGGACGGCCAGATCAGGTTGGACGCCTGATACGACGCGCCGTCATTGGTAAAGGCCGGGTTGAAAGTCACGATGTTCCCGAAGCCGCGAATGACGATGGTATCGCCATCCTGCGCGAGAACGAGGGATGCGGGTAGAGCAAGCAGCAGTAGGAGTGCTAAACAGAATGCCAACCGTCTCATAAAGAAGGCTCCTCGCGTGGAAATAGGGTAAATAAATCTGGTCATTCTCATCGTAACAGGCTTCTATAATGAATGCAACAAATTTGTAAAGCGCTAATCCTTCCCTGACAGCCGATTCAGTTCTCCGTGTGCCGAGCGATCGATCATGCTCATTTTGACCTGTGGCAGATGCGCCGCCGCTCGCATAGAATACGCGCCTAACCTAAACCTGATGCGAAGGATAATACTGATGACCAAACGACTGCGGTGGGGGATTATCTCGACAGCGAAAATCAACGACGCGCTGATTCATGCGATTAACGGGGCGCCGCGCAGCGATCTGCGCGCCGTGGCCAGCCGCACGACGGAAGCGGCGCGTGCCTACGCCAGCCAGCGCGGCATCCCGACCGCCTATGGAACGTATGAAGAACTGCTCGCCGACCCGGATATCGACGTGGTGTACAACCCGCTGCCGAACAAGCTCCATGCCGAATGGACGGTCAAGGCGGCGCAGGCGGGCAAGCATGTGCTGCTGGAAAAGCCGCTCGTGACCACGATGGCCGACTTCGACTTGATTGCCGCGGCGGCGCAGGCGAACAATGTGGTTGTGTTCGAGGCGTTCATGGCGCTGCACGCGCCGCAGAACCGCAAGGTCGCGGAACTGGTGCAGCAGGGGCGCATTGGCAAGCTGCATCTGATCAACAGTTGGTTCAGTTATCACCTGCCGCCGGAGAATGCGGACAATATCCGGCTGCATCCCGATCTGGATGGCGGTTCGTTCTGGGATGTGGGCGTGTACCCCAACAGCCTGTCGATCATGGTGACGGGTGGGCGCGCGCCACAGGAAGTGTGGGCGGTGCAGGAGATCGGCGAGAGCGGCGTGGATGTGAGCATGAGCGCGCAGCTCCGCTTCGCCGACGATGTGGTCGCGCAGATCTACTCCGGGTTCCGCGCGCCGTTGGTACAAGGGGCGCAGTATATCGGCACCGAGGGAATGATCCGCACGTCGGCGCCCTGGTTCCCCGGCATGCAAGGACGCACAGCTTTTGGTGCTGACCCGGTCATCCAGATCACCAATCGTGACGGCTCGGAGGAGAACATCGTCCTGCCTGCCACCAACCCTTGGCAGATGGAAGTCGAAGCGATGGAAGCCTGCCTGCTGGATGGCGCGGCGCCAGTCGTGCCGCTCAGCCTGAGCCGCGAATTCCTGCGCAGCGCGCTCGCGGTCTACGAATCGGCGCGGACCAACAAACCTGTCGCCCTCACGTCATAAGCGTCACTTAGAGAACCCGGCGATGAAGGCGTGCACGAAATCGAGCAGGTCTTCATCGCGAGGCTGACCCGCGCGGTCCGCCGCCGCGAGGATCGCCGCTTCATCGGCGCCGTGAACGGCCACCAGGTCAGCGACGAGCCGCATCTGCCCCGTCAGGCGCGTGAATTCCGCCTGTGAGACCAAGCCCGCCCCATGGCCTTCGAGATAGTGCTGCGCCCCGAATGCGCTCACCTTGTCGAGTAGCGGGAGCACGCTGGACCGCGTGTACTGCCACGTCGGCACGCCGTAGATGAGCGGATACAGGCAGTCCCCAAGGAACAGTACACGATCCGGTTCGATATAGGCGACAACCGAATCCGCCGCATGCTCGCCGCCCACGTGCTGGAGCGTGCACGTCACGCCCCCGAGGTCGAGGGTGAGGCGGTCGGTAAAGGTGAACGTTGGTGGGACGATGCGCACGCTGCGCGGAGCCGGCAGCTCAAGCTTGATGTTCTCCGCCGAAAAGCTGCTTTCTGCGCCACTTGCCACACGAGCATCCAGCGCCGCGTCGTCCCATAAATACGTTGCCAGCGGGACTAACTGCTGCGCAGTCAGCGCATGCGCGATCACGGGGACGCCGAGCGCTTCCGCGCCGAAAACGTGATCCCAATGCCAGTGCGTCAAGGCAACATACTGCGGCAGTGGGACATTGGCTGACTTGAGCTGGTCGAGGAACAGCCGCGCGTGCGCGGTCGATGCGCCCGCATCGAGCAGCAGCGTCGCCCGTTCCCCGACGACCGCGCCGAGCGTTGGGCGATCCGGCGGCCCAGGTGCCAGCCAGTAGAAGTGATCAGTCAGTTGAGCAAATTTTATCTCAGTCATGCGCGCAGTATATCCGGGACGTCGGGCCTGTCAAGCGGACTCGCGCCGCGTGAGCAGGTAGCCGATCCCCAACATCAGCGCGCCCCACACCAGAAAACCGCTATCCCACAGGGCTTGATCCGGGCCGGGACGCACATGGTGAATCTGTAAGATGTGATGATCGACGATGCCTTCGACGAGGTTGAAGATCCCCCAGCCCATGAGCACGCTGCCGATCAAGATGCTGATTGAACGCACGCGCTGTCCGCGCTGGTACGCGCGCCAGAACAGAAACAGCGCGACGACCGTCAGGATCCACGTCAAGGCATGGAACAGACCATCGGCCAGCGTGTTGATTTGCAGATTTTCGAGTGTGGTCGGCGGGTAGCCTGCGTCGCTCAATAGATGATGCCACTGCAGAATCTGGTGCAGCACAATGCCGTCGAAGAAACCGCCCAGACCCAACCCGAAGACAACTCCAGCGCGCACAAAGGTGCGCCGTCCCGTGTGTGGCGTCATCGCCTACCCCCTGACAGATGCTGCGGTCATAGCGTCATTATGGCGGTTGGAGGGTGACCAGGTGGATGATCTAGCGCGCATGCACAGCAAATTCTAAGGCGCAGACATGAGGGTGTCTGGGAAGCCAATCGAAAGATCGATTATTTTTTGCTTGTGTAGGGGGAAGGTGTGCTCGTAATTCCGTTGAATAGCGTGATCGTCGGCCAAACTGTTCAGCACGAGGCATGACGCTATTGCATAATTGGTGCAATTGCCGTATCACGCCCCTCACCCCCTGGCCCCCTCTCCCACGCAAGCGGGGCGAGGAGGAAATCGGTCTCCCCTCCCTGAATTCGGGGAGGGGCCGGGGGTGGGGTCGGAATTCCCCTTTTTTCAACGCGTTTGTGAGCCAACACTCACGCTGGATATTTGAAGTAATTCTGTGCTATAATTTCGTATCCCCAGTTTTTTCTTCCAGAACCACTGGCGCACATGCGTCTGTTGGATGCCATTCTGGGAGTCGATGTTAGAGGTTACATGAAATTTAACGAACTGAATCTAATCGATCCTTTGCTGCGCGCAGTGAGCGCCGAGGGTTATGCTGAGCCGACACCGATCCAGGTGCAGGCGATTCCGCACATCCTCGCCAGCAAGGACGTTGTGGGCTGCGCGCAGACGGGCACGGGTAAGACCGCCGCGTTTGCACTGCCCATTTTGCAGCGGCTGACCGCCCAGAAGTCGACCCGCCCGGCGGGTACGACGCGTGTGCTGGTCTTGTCGCCAACCCGCGAGCTCGCCAGCCAGATCGGCGACAGCTTCGCGACTTACGGGCGGCATTTGCCCCTGCGGCACACGGTGATCTTCGGCGGTGTCGGCCAGCAGCCGCAAGTGACGGCGCTGCGCCGCGGCGTGGATATCCTCGTCGCGACGCCGGGACGCCTGCTCGACCTGATGGGACAGGGGCTCGTGCGCCTGAACACTATCGAAATCTTCGTGCTGGACGAAGCCGACCGCATGCTCGACATGGGTTTCATCCATGATGTGCGCAAGATCATCCAGATGCTGCCCACCAAGCGGCAGACGCTGCTGTTCTCCGCGACCATGCCCGCCGACATTCAGGAACTGGCTGACCAGATTCTGGTCAACCCGGTGCACGTGGAAGTCACGCCGCAGGCGACGACCGTCGAGAAGATCGCGCAGTCGGTGTATTTTGTCGAGAAAAATGACAAGCGCGCGCTGCTCGAACACCTGCTGGACGATAAGTCGATCCGGCGCGTGCTGGTGTTCACGCGGACGAAGCACGGCGCGAACAAGCTCGTGCAGCAGTTGGAACGCTCGTCGATTCAGGCTGAAGCGATCCACGGTAACAAATCACAGAGCGCCCGCGAACGCGCGCTGGAGAACTTCAAGACCGGCAAAACGCGCGTGCTGGTGGCGACCGATATCGCCGCGCGCGGCATCGACGTGGAAGATGTGACACACGTCATCAACTACGACCTGCCCAACATCCCGGAAAGCTACGTGCACCGCATTGGGCGCACGGCGCGCGCCGGAGCGTCAGGGGTGGCGTACTCGTTCTGCGATTTCGAAGAGCGTGCCTATCTGCGCGATGTGGAAAAGCTGATCCGCCTGCGGGTGCCCGTGGTGTACGATCACCCGTGGGCATCGACGGTATCCGCCGCACCTGCAGCGCAGCCCAAGCAGCGTCAGCAGCAGAATCAGCCGCGTCGCGATCAGTCGCAGCGCAATGGTGGCGGTCGACCGGGTGCCACCTCGTCCAGCAGTGGCGCGCCGCGCACCGGGACGCAGGGCAACGGCTCGGGGCGGGCGGCTGCCAGCCCGACCAGCGGGACACCGCGCAATGGCTCGAACAACAGCGGGTCGGCGGGGCGCACGAACGCGAACACCAACGGCAGCGCGCCGCGGCACAGCTCGAATAATCGCCCGCAGTCGCGAAACAACCAATCGCGCAAGAGCAGCCAGTACGAATAGCGGCATCCGGGGCAAACTAAAACGCTCACCAATCAGGTGAGCGTTTTTGATTCAGTCACTAGCTGCCTTGGCTGTTAGTGTCCGGCGACCAGCGCGGGCTGTTCCGCGCGCAGTCGGTCGATAATCCCGGCGAGCGTATCGACCGCCGTGTCGATGTCGGCGTCGGTGGTGTGCAGCCCGACCGTGAGGCGCAGGCTGGCCGAAGCGAGTTCGCGCGTATAGCCGAGCGCGGTCAGCACGCCGGAGGGTGCAGAACTGCCCGCTTTGCACGCCGAGGCGCTGCTCGCACAAATGCCCGCGCGATCCAGTTCGCTGACGAGCACGCCGCCGGGTACATCCGCGAAGACGAAGCTGGCATGGGTGCACAGGCGATTTTCGGGATGCCCGGTGAGCTGTGCGCCCGGGATGTGGCTGAGCACACCGTCAATCAGGCGGTCGCTCAGGCGGGCGAAGTGGGCGCAGCGCGCTTCGAAATCGGCGTAGGCGAGTTCCAGCGCTTTGGCGAGACCAACGATCAGCGCGACGTTTTGCGTGCCCGCGCGGATACTGAATTCCTGCCCGCCACCCGTCTGGCTCGTACACAGATCCACGCCGCCGCGCACGTACAGCACGCCGATCCCCTTGGGACCGTAAAACTTGTGCGCTGACAGGCTGAGCAAGTCCACGCCGAGCGCCTGTACATCGAGCGGCTGCTGGCCGCCCGCCTGCACCGCATCGGTGTGGAAGATGATGCCGCGGGCGCGAGCGATGGCCGCGAGTTCGGCAATCGGCTGCACGGTGCCGATTTCGTTGTTCGCATACATGACGCTGGCGAAGGTCGTCTCCGGGCGCAGCGCGCGTTCAAATGCCGCGGGCGTGACTGTGCCGAAGCGATCTACCTCGATCAGCGTGCGGGTGAAGCCCTGCACATCGGCCAACTGCTCGACCGTCTTGAGCACCGCGCCGTGTTCAATTGGCGTGGTGACCAGATGCGTGCCCCGCGTACGGTTCGCCCACGCCGCCCCGCGCACGGCGATGTTATCGCTCTCCGAACCGCCGCTCGTGAAGATAATCTCGTTGGGTTGGCAGTTGAGCAAGCGGGCGACGGTCGCGCGGGCGGTGGTCAGCGCATGTTCGGCGTCGCGGCCAATGGTGTGGGATGAGGACGGGTTGCCGAACTGGTTGGTGAAATAGGGCAGAAGGGCGTCCACAACGCGCGGATCGGTGGGCGTGGTCGCAGAATGGTCGAGGTAAATCATGGTATAGACTCCTTTAGAAACAAAAAACCCGCAGCATCAGGCGGGTAAAAGAGTCCACTGTTTGGTAGTTGCCGCAGCACAGGGTGTGCGACCACATCTCCACAACGAGTGGATGGGCACCTTGGGCACAGTTGCCGAGGTTGCCGGACTCTGCATCAGCAGAGCCGCTCTTAATGCATGCGGATAAAGATAGCGCGCATTAGATGACTTGTCAAGTCGCTTATGTCATGTGTTGGTGGGTGACAGCGCCTTGACCCCGACCGCGATGAAGATGTTGACCGCGGCGCGCTGCGTGCCACACTCCGAATCAGCGCAGCAGTTCGAGCCTACGCTGGTCACGGTGACCTCGGTCAAACCTGCGTTCACGAACCAGCGTGCGATCTCGGCGCGGTCAAAGCGATCATGCTGCTCTTCGACCAGAAAGCGGAAGGTGTGCGGGTCGAGATCGGTGATGATCAGCTTGCCGCCGGGACGCAGAATCCGAGCCATCTCACGAATCGCGTTGGGCGGCGTTTCGACATGGTGCAGGCACATGTTGGCGAAGGTGTAGTTGACCGATGCATCGGGTAGGGGAATCGGCTCGGCTGTGCCCAGGTGCAGTTCGAGACGGTCGTTCGCCCCGAATTTCTCACGCATAATGGCGAGCATGGGCTCAGAGGGGTCGACGGCGGCGACGGTCAGCCCGGCGTTGAGCAGGACTTCGGTGATGAAACCGCTGCCCGCGCCAATATCGGCGGCACGGTCGCCGGGCTGTGCATCTGCCGCGGCGAGGGCCGCTTCGCGTACGGCATCCGGAAAGAAGCTCTGCCGCATGGTATCCCATTGATCGGCGATCTGGTTGAAATAGACGGTACTGCTCATGCTACGCCTCCGCGTTTAAGGTGAAAACGATTAGCTATCACTGTAATGAGATTTGGCGCGCGTGACCATGCACGACCGAAGGTATTTGCGCTAGGATAGTTTCAGATTGAAGGTAAAGGACGGGGGCGGCTGTGCGCTTTGAAATTGACGACACCAGTCGGCGGATTCTCGACGAATTGCAGACGAATGCGCGGGCAACTTATTCGGAGATTGGCCGCCGGGTCGGGCTGACTGCGCCGGCGGTGGCCGAACGTGTGCGCCGTCTGGAAGACGATGGCATCATCACCGGGTATCACGCCGCGATCAACCCGCGCCCGCTCGGCTTGCCGATTACCGTGTTCATTCAGGTGATTTCGAAGACGGGGCAGTGCACGCCGATCAGTGAGTTTGCGCTGCGCCAACCGGGGGTAACGGAGTGCTATCACATCACCGGAGATCGCGATGTGCTCATCAAAGCGAGTCTGGATTCAGTGGAAGCCGTCGAAGCGCTTGTCAACCGTTTGAGTATTCACGGCAACGTCTCCACGTCGCTGGTGCTGGCCGAACGGTCGCAGCCGTTAGCGTTTACGCCGCCGGAAAAATAGTCCGAATTTCGTTGATGCATGCATTTGTTTAACGTTTCAGAGCCTGATAACATCATAGTCAAACTGAGTTGTGTCCCTGCGTTTTTAATAGACCAACCCAAGCAAAACAACTTTATAGCGGGGCTGGTGGTGAAGCAAGCCGTCAGCCGCAGATCCAATCACTGGCGTGGACATAAAAGTTTGTACCTGCCGCACCTTTATCTTGCATGGATGTCTAAAGAGGTACCTCGATGACTCTCCCTCGTAGTGAATATCCTCGCCCACAGTTTGTGCGCGCGGACTGGTTATGCCTGAACGGTGAATGGCAGTTTGAGGCGGATCAAGGCGACAGCGGTCTCGACCGCGGCCTGCTCACCCGCGACCTGAAAGATCGGATTACTGTGCCATTTTGCCCAGAATCGCTGCTGTCAGGCATCAACAATCTCGACTACTACCACGCTGTGTGGTATCGCCGCACGGTGACCATCCCGGAGGCATGGGCTGGCCAGCGCGTGCTGCTGCACTTTCAGGCAGTCGACTATGACACGACCGTGTGGGTGAACGGTCAGGAAGTCGGGCGGCATCGCGGCGGTTTCGCTTCGTTCACCTTTGACCTCGACGGGGTCGCCCAGCCGGGCGAGACGGTCACGCTGGTGGTGCGCGCGCGCGATCCACGCACGGCACCGCAGCCGCGCGGCAAGCAGGCACGCGAATATGGGCCGGAAGGCGCGATCTATGTGCGCACGACCGGGATCTGGCAGACGGTCTGGCTCGAACCCGTGCCGCAGCTCGCGCTGCGCCGCCCGCGCATCACGCCGGATGTGGCGAACAGCACGATTCGCCTCGAACAGCCGATCACGAACAATCGCCCCGGTCTGCGCCTGCGTGCCGTGCTCAAAGATGCGGCGGGCGTGGTCGTGACCGCGGAAACCTCGGCGGAATACGATCTCGCCCCGCGCCTCGACCTGCCCATTCCGGCAGACCGCAAGCGCCTGTGGTCGACCACCGATCCGCACCTGTATGATCTGGAGATCAGCTTGATCGACGCGCAGGGCAACGTCGTCGACCGCGCGCAGAGCTACGCCGGGCTGCGCAGCATCGCCATCGTCGGCAAAGCGGTCAAGCTGAACGGCAAGACCGTCTTCCAGCGGCTAGTGTTGGATCAGGGCTACTACCCCGATGGCCTCATGACCGCGCCTTCAGACGAAGCGCTGCGCCGTGATATCGAACTGAGCATGGCGGCGGGCTTCAACGGGGCGCGCCTGCACCAGAAAGTCTTCGAAGAACGCTTCCTGTACCATGCAGATCGCTTAGGTTATCTCGTGTGGGGTGAGTTTGGCGACTGGGGGTGCAGTCACAACGGCCCGCTGGACGGCGAACATCAGATGCCAACGGCGGCGTACATCACCGAGTGGTTGGAAGTGCTGGAACGCGACTATTCGCACCCGGCGATCATCGGTTGGTGTCCGCTCAACGAGACGTGGCAGTCGATCACGGACAACATCACGCAGTTGGATGTGATCACGCAGGGCATGTATCTGGCGACCAAGGCGATGGACACCACGCGCCCCGTGCTGGATACCTCCGGCTACTCGCACCGCGTGCCGAACGCCGACATCTACGACAGCCACGATTACACGCAGGACCCGGACACCTTCGCCAAGCGCCACGCGGGGCTGGCCGAAGATAAACCGTTCCTCAATCACTTCAACGACTGGGGCGTGCCGTCACATATGGTACGCAACCCGAACTGGTCGCTGCCGTACAAGGGACAGCCGTATTTTGTCAGCGAGTTCGGTGGCATCTGGTGGAACCCCGATGTGAAGCCGGGTGAAGTCTCATGGGGCTACGGCGAACGTCCCAAGACGCTCGACGAGTTCTACGACCGCTTCAACCGCTTGTTCGCGGCGCTGCTCGATGATGTGAACATGTTCGGCTATTGCTACACGCAGTTGACGGACGTGTTTCAGGAGCAGAATGGCGTTTACCGCTTTGACCGCTCGACCAAGTTCGATATGGAATGCATCCGTTTGGCGCAGCAGCGTCCGGCGGCGATTGAAATGGCCGAGGGCTAATCAGCAAAGCTAGCCCAGCATCCCCTCTTCCGTGCAAGCGGTGAGAGGCGGCAGGTCAATCAGTAGGGGAGGGGCTCGCCCCTCCCCTACTGTGCGAGGCAGGCGCAGGTTGAAAATGTTCAGCTGCCGACCCCACCCCCGGCCCCTCCCCGAATTCAGTTGACGGAGGGACAGTTTTAACTATCGAGGGGAGAATTGTAGGGACGCCCAACGGGGCGTCCGCCGGAATGCGGGCGAAAACGGACGCGCCGTTGCGCGTCCCTACACAACACATTTTCCCTCAAACGAGCGCCTTAATGGTTCCCCATGTTAAAAGTGTCCTGTCCTCAACCGAATTCAGGGAGGGGAGCCAACATTGCTTGCCCAGAAGTGCGCCCCTACCATGACTCGCGTTACTTCCACACCTGCTCGAAGACGCGCAAGTAGTTGCCGCCGAGGAACTTGAGGATCGTCTCGTCGGAGTGGCCCCGTTCAACCAACCGCTGTGTAAGTACCGGGACTTTGGAGATGTCCTCCAAACCGGGTGGCGCGAGTTCCAGACCGTACAAATCTGAGCCAAGCCCCACGTGATCCGGCCCCATAATGTCTAGCGCCGTCTCGATGTCGCGGATCACGGTATCGACATCGCGCTGATAGAACCAGATGATTCCCAACACGCCACCCGTTTTGGCGACCGCTTCGAGCACGGCGCGATCCCGCTGTGGATCAAGGTGTGGGCGGGGAATGCTGCCGAGCGCCCCCGCTTCGGTGTTCTCGTCGGGGAACTGCGTGCTGGTCGAATGCGAGAGGATCACCGGGGCGGTGGTCAGACCGATGACTTCCCAGAAGGCGGGCCAACCGATGTGCACGAGATCGATGACAATGCCGAGTTCGTTCATGCGTTTGACCGCCTGCTTGCCGAGCTCAGTGAGGCCGCCGGGTTGATCGGCGGCGTAGCAGCCATCGGCGAATGGTGTACGGCGCACGTGGGTCAGGCTGGCGACGCGCAGACCCAGCTTGTAGTAGAGGTCAAGCAGGCGTAGGTCGGAACCGAGCGGTTCGAAGCCTTCAAATGAGAGAATCGCGCCAGTTTTACCCTCGCGCTTGATGCGGCGAATATCCGCCGCCGTCGTGACAAGTTCAAAGCCGGGGTTCTCGGCAACCGCCTGATGCAGTGCCCACGTCATCTCCAGCCCGCGTTTGAGACTCCAATCGAGCTGCCCGTCTTCAATGTAGATCGCGCAGATCTGCACCGTCACCCCGCCATCGACCAGCTTGGGGATGTCGTACTGACCCATCGGCCCGTAGGTGAGCGCGTGCTGCGGAAAACCGAAAACCTCGTTCATGCCGTGTGTCGCTGTAAACGGCGGTTGCCAACCGAGCGGATCCGGCACGACGACGCGGTCGCCGAGCCGCATTTTACCGTCCGTGACTGGAATCAGAATATCGCTGTGCCCGTCGATCACCAGCGCCTGCCGCTGGAGTTCCCGAGCGCGGGTGGCTGCGTCTGTCATGTGGACTGCTTTCGCTTGCATCTAGGCCGGATGGGAAAATTCTACAGGGCGCTCACGCGGTCTGCCAATGCGCTTGACTCGCCGGGTTCTAGGGCTATTATCAGGTGCGGATGAGCGGTGCGGTCAAGGAGACGTGATGATGCGTGGGCTGCTGCTGGTGAATGTGCTGGTTCTGCTGGGGCTGACGGCGTACGTCGTCTCCGCCCAGACCGATTACACCGAACCCTACCGCCCGCAGTACCACTTCTCGGCGAGCACGGGCTGGCTCGGCGACCCCAACGGCATGATCCGCTATAACGACCTGTATCATGTGTTCTGGTGGGGGCACGCGACCTCGCCCGACCTTGTCCACTGGACTGAGCAGCGTTACCCGATGGCTGGCGCGGATGGTTCATTTGACTATTTCTCCGGTTCAGTCGTCGTCGATGAGCAGAATACCTCTGGCTTAGCGCAGGGCGAGTCTGCGCCCCTGATCGCCATCTACACGATGCATGACCGCGCCACGGAAGCTGAAGCGCAAGGTTTGTCGGTTAGTCAGGATGGCATCACCTTTGAATATTTTGACGGCAACCCGGTGCTGGATACGCCCGAGGCCGTGTTTCGCGATCCGCAGGTGTGGTGGGACGCCGACCATCAGCGCTGGCTGATGATCATTGCGCTGCCGGAACGCCGTAAGGTGCGCTTCTATGCGTCCTCCGACTTGCAGACGTGGGAGCATTTGAGTGATTCTGGCCCGGTCGGCGCGCGCGCGAACTGGTGGGAAGTGCCGGACTTGATTCAAGTGTCCGTCGCTGGCGACGCAAACACGAAGCGTTGGGTGCTGATGTGCGGCATGGGGCCGAACAGCGTGCAGTACTTCGTCGGCGACTGGGATGGCACCCAGTTCACGCTCGATCCGCAAGCGAATGGCTATCTCCTGCGGGGTGATGGTCTGCCCGGCACGGTGTTCGCCGATTTCGAGGCGGGTTTGCCCGCTGGTTGGACGGCGGACGGTGACGCGCTCAGCGTGAGTGATGGCACGGATCTCGGACTTTATCGCATGAGTGGTTGGTTGGGCGGCGGCTTCCTGAGCACCTTCACGCCCGGTACTGCCTTCGGGTATCGGGGCACCGTGACGATCACCTCGCCGGAATTCACCATCGAGCCCAGCGCGATCAACTTTTTGCTGGCGGGCACGGATGACGCTGAGCAGGCGGTCGTCAATTTGCTGGTGAATGGTGAAATTGTGCGCAGCGCGACAGGGGCAGGGGATGTCCTGATGCGCTGGGTGGGTTGGGATGTATCCGAGTTCAGCGGGCAGACCGCCCAGCTTCAGATTGTCGACAGCACAAACAGCGCGGATGCGGGGTTCCTGAACGTCGATCACATTCTGTTTTCGGATGTGCTCATGCCGAGCGGGCGCGAACATGCCAACTGGCTCGACTACGGGCCAGATTACTATGCCGTGCGTGCGTACCGGGACTACGATGAGGCCGAAGACCGCGCGGTGCTGATGGGCTGGCTGGGCAACTGGGAATACGCGCGCTGGGTGCCGACGACGTGGGGCAAGGGGGTGTTGGCCTTGCCGCGCGAAATCGAACTGCGCACGACGCCCGGCGGACTGCGTATCGCCCAGCGACCGATTCCCACGTTTGAAACGCTGCGCGGCGGCACGGTCGAAGTGGTCAATGTCGATCTTGATGGCGTGCGCCCGCTGACAGAATTCGCGCCGCCGCGCAATACCTACGAACTGGATGTGGAATTCGCCGTGACCGATCCGGCGGCGCGCTTTGGGCTGCGTTTGGCGATCAGCGGACGCAATGGGATCACCGTGGGCTATGACGCGCGCACGGGCAACCTCTTCCTCGACCGAACACGCCCGGAGAACGCCAGCGTCGTTCCGGATTTCGCGAAGTACGTGCCCGCGCCGCTGCTGCCCGTCGACGGTCGGATCCACTTGCACATCTATGTCGATCAGTCGTCGGTTGAGGTTTTCGCTGACGACGGGGCGCTGGCGCTCTCCGCGGTCATGTTCCCGAGCGCAACCAGCACAGGTATTGAGCTGTTTGCGGAGGGCGGGACGGCGCAGCTCACGCACCTGCAAGCGTGGGAGCTGGCGTCAATCTGGGAGATGCCGTAGCTGAACCAACTCGCCGGACGTGGCCACGGATTGGACTCTTGTGGCACACTCCCCTTTGGCGGACCATCACGCACTCCGTCCGCGCTTTTGGACGTCATTCTCGCGGACAACTGCGCCGGACGCTGTCGTGCGCTGTCCCACTAAGGAGCAAGTGTCGTGCCTCACACTTTCACCCGCAGCCGAGCCACCTGGCTGATCTATCTGCTGCTTGGTTTTTACGCCTACTGCCTGAACATCTTCGGGCCGATCACCCCCTTTCTGAAAAATGAACTCGATCTGTCCTATACGGTGAGCAGCTTTCACTTTTCCGCCTTCGCGCTCGGGATGATCGCTGCCGGGTTGATCGGCCATGCGGTGATTCAGCGGATTGGGCGCTGGTGGGCGGCGTGGGTCGCCGTGTTCGGCATGAGCCTGAGCGCGGGGCTGCTCATCAGCGGGCAGACGCCGGTGTTGACGATCAGTGCATCGTTCCTGATGGGGTTGATCGGCTCACTGCTGCTCTCGGTCGTGCCCTCGGTCTTGGCGGATGAACATGGGGCACAAACAGCCAAAGCGCTCTCCGAGGCGAACGTGATCGCCTCGTTGATCAGTTCCGCTGCGCCGGTGCTCGTCGGTTGGCTGGCGGCGTCCAGTCTTGGGTGGCGCACGGCCCTCCTGCTGACGCTCGCCGCCGCTCTCATCCTCCGGTTGGCGTTCAATGGGGTGCAGTTGGCCTCCGCGGAGGTCACGGAACACGTGACCCAGTCGAAGCAGCGCCTTCCCCGCCGCTTCTGGGTGTACTGGCTGGCGTTGATGTTCGGCGTGTCGGTCGAATTCTGCATGATCTTCTGGAGCGCGGATTATTTCGAGACGATTTTAGGCATGCCCAAGGCGGACGCGGCGCAGGCCGTGAGCCTGTTCCTCGGCGGCATGATCGTCGGTCGCTTCCTCGCCAGCCGCCTCGTCCAGCGGTTCAGCGTGCACCAGATCCTCACGGTGTCGGTGCTCGTCGCCGCCGTGGGATTTCTCCTGTATTGGACGGCGACCGCGCCGCTCGTCGGCATGATCGGGCTGGCGCTCACGGGGCTCGGCACCGCCGCGCTCTACCCGCTGCTGCTCACGTTGACGATTGCAACCGTCCCGGGGAACACCGCCCGCGCCAGCGCGCGCGCCTCGCTCGCTTCCGGTGTGGCGATCTTCGCGCTGCCGCTGCTGCTCGGTCGCCTCGCCGACGCGCTCGGCATTCACCTGGCCTATGGCATCATCCTGCTGCTGCTGATCGCCGTATTCGCGATCTTGCAGGGATCCGGACGGCTGGCGCAATCGGCGTAAACGCCAACGGCCTTGTGCGCTATAATCGCGCCGCAAACTTTGTTGAAGGAACGCAGCGATGAAGAAACTGATTAATGCGGTCGAAAATGTCATCCTCGAACAGCTTCAAGGCATGGCACTGGCGCACCCGGAACTCAAAGTCAGCCTAGAGCCGAAATACATCATCCGCGCCGATGCGCCGCTCACCGACAAGGTCGCGGTGATCTCCGGCGGCGGCAGCGGGCACGAGCCCATGCACGGCGGGTTCGTCGGGCCGGGGATGCTGGCCGCGGCCTGTCCCGGCGAAGTCTTCACTTCGCCCACGCCCGATCAGATGTACGAGGCGGCGAAGGCGGTCGCCGGGGCGGCAGGTGTGTTGTTCATCATCAAGAATTACACGGGTGACGTGCTCAACTTTGAGATGGCCGCCGAGCTGGTGCACGGCGACGGCACTCCTGTGCAGACTGTGCTGGTCGACGACGACGTCGCAGTCAAGAACAGCCTCTATACGGCGGGGCGGCGCGGCGTGGGCACGACCGTGATCCTCGAAAAGATCGTCGGCGCGGCGGCGGAAGCTGGTTACGACCTTGACCGGTGCGCCGAACTGGCGCGCAAAGTCAACCGCTACGGGCGGTCGATGGGCATGGCGCTGACTTCGTGCACCGTCCCTGCGGCGGGCAAGCCGACCTTCGAACTCGGCGCGGATGAAGTCGAAATCGGCATCGGCATTCATGGTGAACCGGGGCAGTATCGCGAAACGCTGCGCTCGGTCGATGACCTGACGACCACGCTGGCGACGGAAATCCTCGACGATCTCGCCTACAGCCGGGTGCTGCGCGAATGGGATCGTGTCAATGGCGCGTGGGTGGAGCGCGAAGAGGTCGATGAACCGTTCGCGGCAGGCGATCAGGTCATTGCGTTCGTCAACAGCATGGGCGGCACTCCGCTCTCCGAACTGTATTCGGTCTATCGCAAGCTGACGGAGATCTGCGCGGCGCGCGGCATCATCATCGCCCGTAATCTGATCGGTCCGTATATCACGTCGCTGGAAATGCAGGGCTTCTCGATCACGCTGGTCAAGGCGGACGCGGAAATCCTCAGCCTGTGGGATGCCCCGGTCAAGACGCCGGGGCTGCGTTGGGGCGCGTGAGCCATGACGACGATCACGGCTCAGCACATCCGCGCGTGGTTGGAACGCAGCGCGCAGACCTTTGAGGCGCAGAAGGGCTACCTGAGCGACCTCGACTCCCCGATTGGTGACGCCGATCACGGCACGAACATGGCGCGCGGCTTCGCCAAAGCGGTTGAAAAGCTGGCGACCACCCCCGACGCCGACATCAGCGCGCTCCTCAAAGCGGTGAGCATGACGTTGATGTCGACGGTCGGCGGTGCGAGCGGCCCGCTGTATGGCACATTCTTCCTACGGGCGAGTGCTGCTGTCGCGGGTAAAGCGGAACTGACGCTTGCGGACCTCGCGGCGCTGCTGACGGCGGGCATGGACGGCATCATCCAGCGTGGTCGCGCCGAACCCGGCGACAAAACGATGATCGACGCGCTGCTGCCTGCCGTCAACGCGCTCAAATCCAGTGTCGAACAGGGCACTGATCTGATCACAGCGCTGGAAGGCTGCGTCAGCGCGGCGGAAGCGGGGATGCAGGCGACGATCTCGCTGCAAGCCCGCAAAGGCCGCGCCAGCTATCTGGGCGAACGCAGCATCGGGCATCAAGATCCCGGCGCGACTTCGGTCATGTACTTGCTGGCGGCGCTGCGCGACGCGGTGAAGGGCTAACGCGCCATGATCGGACTCGTCCTCGTTTCCCACAGCGCCGCATTGGCGGATGGCGTGCGCGCCTTGATCGAGCAGATGACGCAGGGGCGCGTGCCGATCGCCGTGGCGGGCGGCGTGGACGATCCCGATAACCCCATCGGCACCGACGTGATGAAAGTCGTGGAGGCGATCAGCACGGTTTACAACCCGGACGGGGTGGTCGTGCTCATGGACCTGGGCAGCGCCCTGCTGAGCGCCGAAACCGCGCTCGAATTGCTTGATCCTGATTGGCTGCCCAACATTCATCTGTCCGACGCGCCGTTTGTCGAAGGGGCGTTGAGTGCGGCGGTGCAGGCGAGCACGGGCAGCCCCATTCATCACGTACTCGCCGCGGCGCGGGGTGGTCTGGCGGCGAAACAGGGGCACTTGAACACAACCGCGGTCGAGTCACCCCCGCCGGCGTCACCCGTGCTGGTGAGTGAGCCAAGCACTTTGACCTTGACTGTACCGAATCGGCTCGGCTTGCATGCTCGCCCGGCGGCGCGCTTGGTCACGCTGGTGGGGCAGCATGCCGCACAGGTCGTTATTCGTAAAGGCGACCGGAGCGCAGACGGACGACAGATCAATGCGGTGGCGCTGCTGGATGCGCGGCAGGGCGATTCCCTGACGATCACGGCGACGGGCGTTGACGCACAGGCCGTGCTCAACGCCATTCACCAGTTAGCCGCCGACAACTTCGGCGACCGCGATGATCCAACGGACAGCCGTCCGACCGTGCCTCACGCTGTGCCCGCCGAGGTATGGGTGGGTATCAGTGCCGCGCCGGGCATCGCCGTTGGACAAATCCTGCTCTTGGATGATGTCCACCCGCAGATTCCCGCCGGAACGAGTACCGATCCTGCGAGTGAGCAAACGCGCTTCGCTGACGCGATCCATTCGGCGCTGGTTGAACTGGATGTGCTGAGCCGCCATGCCGACGCCGGGGCGATCTTCGAAGCGCAGGCCTTGATGCTTCGCGATGATGAGGTGCTGAGCGCAGTACAGTCGGCGATTATAGAGCGAGCGTGCAGCGCCGAATGCGCCTGGTGGGGCGCGATCGAAATGCTGGCGGAACGCTATCGCGCCAGCGGCAGCGAACTCTTGCGCGGGCGCGCAGCGGATGTCTTTGACGTGGGGCGGCGCGTGCTGCGTCAGCTTGCGCCGGAAACAACTGCCGCGATCACCGTCCCCGAGGGCAGCATCCTCGCCGCGCCGGATTTGTCGCCGTCTGAGGCGGCACATCTGGATCGGGCGGCGGTGCGCGGCATCGTCACGCAGACAGGCGGCGCGACGTCGCATATGGCGATCATCGCGCGTGGACAGTCGATTCCGGCTGTGGTCGGCCTGGGCACAGCGTATTCGATGCTCATGACCGGGCAGACCGTGATCATCGATGGTGATCGCGGTTGGCTGTACCCCCGTCCAACCCCCGAACAGATCATTGCGGCGCAGTGGGCGGGTGAACAGCGGCGGAGCGAGCGGGAGCAGCAGCAGGCCGCAGGGCAGGGACTAGCGTTCACACCGGATGGTCGGCGGGTTGAAGTCTCCGCCAACATTGGCAGCGCTGCTGACGCTCAGATCGCGGCGGCGGCAGGCGCGGAGAGCGTCGGCGTGTTCCGCACGGAACTGCTGTTCATGAGCCACGCGCGCCCGCCGACGGAAGACGAACAGTTCCGCGCCTACACAGCGGCGGCGGAGCAATTACACGGCCAAGCGGTGATTATCCGGACGCTCGATGTGGGCGGCGATAAACCCATCGCCTATCTCAATTTGCCGCGCGAAGCCAACCCATTCCTCGGCTATCGCGGCGTGCGCTGCTGGTTGGATCGACCGGAATTGGCGGTGACGCAGCTCCGCGCCATTTGTCGTGCCAGCGCGCAGCACCCCATCAAGGTGATGTTCCCGATGATCGGCACGCTGGAAGAAGTGCAGGCGGCGTGTCAGCTCGTGCGGGATGTACAGGCGCAGCTCTCCGACGAAGACATTGATTATGACCCGAATATGCAGATGGGCATCATGATCGAGGTGCCGTCCGCGGCGCTGCTGGCGCAGGTGCTCGCCGCGCACGTGGACTTTTTGAGCGTTGGCACGAATGACCTGACGCAGTATCTGCTGGCGGCGGATCGCGGGAACACGCACGTCAACGCGTTGGTTTCGCCGTTCCAGCCCGCGCTGCTGCGCGCGCTGCAGCAGGTGGTCGAGGCGGCGCACGCGCATGGCAAATGGGCGGGCGTGTGCGGGGAAATGGCGGGCGATCCACGGCTGACGCGGTTGCTGATCGGCTTGGGCGTGGACGAATTGAGCATGAATGCCCCGGCGATCCCGGCGGTCAAGACGATCATCCGGCAGACGAATTACGCCGACGCGCAGGCCGTCGCCGCGCACGCGCTGACCCTGTCGACTGCAGCGCAGGTCGAAGCTTACTTAACCCAGAAAGAGTCATGATGACCAAAATCACCTTTGTTGGCGCAGGCAGCGTCGTGTTTACGCGCAACCTGTGCAGCGATATTCTGCTCACGCCCGCTCTACAAGATGCGACGATCACGCTGATGGATATCGACGCGGTGCGCCTCGAACGCAGTCGCGCGCTCGTACAGGCGTTGATTGAGCAGCGCGGCCTATCCGCGACCGTCGAGGCGACACTGGATCGGCGGGAGGCGGTGCGCGGGGCGCAGTTCGTGATCACCACCTTCCAGCAGGGCGGCTTGGATGCCTATCAACTCGACATCGACCTTCCGCTCAAATATGGGGTGGGGCAGTGCGTTGGCGATACGCTCGGCCCGGGCGGAGTCTTTCGTGGGCTGCGGACGATCCCCGTGCTGCTCGATTTGTGCAGGGACATGGACGATCTCGCGCCGGACGCGCTGCTGCTCAATTATGTGAACCCGATGGCGATCAACTGCTGGGCGGTGGCGGAGGGCGCCGGGCGACCGCATGTCGGCTTGTGCCACAGCGTGCAAGGCACGTCAGAAATGTTGGCGCGCTGGATCGGCGTGCCCTACGACGAAATCACCTACCTGTGCGCGGGCATCAATCATCAGGCGTTTTTCCTCGATTTTCGCCGGGGTGCGGAAGATTTGTACCCGCGCTTGTGGGCGGCGCTCGATCGTGCGGATGTGATCAGCGAAGAACCGGTGCGCGGCGAACTCATGCGCTATTTCGGCTACTTCGTGACTGAATCGTCGGGGCACGCCAGCGAATATGTGCCGTACTACCGCAAGTCGTCGATTCACATCACCGAACACCTCGTGCCGCGCTTCACCAATCCCGGCGACTCCTGGTTCAACTTCGGGCAGACGGGCGGTTATCTGCGCCACTGTCTTGAACGGGTTGATACAGCGGAACAGGAATTCCGCGATTTGATCGACGGCACGACGCCCGCGCCCACCGAGCGCACGCATGAATACGGTGCGGCGATCCTCGAAGCCGTGGTGACGCGCCAGCCTGCCCGCATCAACGGCAATGTGCCGAACACGGGATTGATCACCAATTTGCCCGCAGGCTGCTGCGTGGAAGTGCCGTGTCTGGTCGATGCGAACGGCGTGCAGGGCGTCTATGTGGGCAAACTGCCGACGCAATTGGCGGCGCTCAACCGGACGAACATCAACGTGCAGGAGCTGACGGTCGAGGCGGCACTGCGCGGCGACCGCGACGCGGTGCATCATGCCGTGCTGCTCGACCCGCTGACGGCGGCCGTCTGCACGCCGCCGCAGGTGCACCAGATGGTCGACGAACTGCTGGCCGCCCAGGCGGAATGGCTGCCGCAGTTCAAACAGTAGATCACGGCAGCGCGCGGACGAAGTCGGCAGCAGCCTGCCAGTGGCGCACATCCCATGTGCGGATCGCCAGCCCGGAAGGTGAGGGCAGCACAAACACGGTCGTCGACCCGAACAATTCGGGTTGGCGACCGAATGCGATCCGCTTGGAGCGCAGGAAGATGCTGCCGGCGTTTTTGCTGGTGAAGGCGAGCACCCGCGGCTGAAACAGCGCGAGTTTGGCAGCGAGGGTGGGAACGTCGAAGTCGTCAGCTCGGAGTTGATCGTCCGTGCCGGAGACGAACTTCGCCAGATCCGTCAAGCCGATGCCGTACGCCAGCACGCTCGGAAATTCGGCGGGGCGCAGTTGATGCGGCGTCAAGCCGATGTGGTGCAGCGTGCGCCAGAATTTGTTGCCCGGGTGCGCGTAGTAAGCCCCCTGCCGAGCTGATTCGTTGCCCGCAGCCGTCCCGCAAAACACGATCTGCAAGTTCGGCGCGAGCACATCGGGCAGAACTTCGGCCATCTTGAACAGTTCCTTTCGTCAGCCACCAACCCATTTGGATGATAATCAAGACATAAACGCAGAACACTTTAGAAAGGACCTTTCCATGCAGGCATCAGAGCGGGGCTTGAAGTGGTTTCAGGACGTGCGTTTCGGCATGTTCATCCACTGGGGATTGTACGCGATTCTCGGCATCGAAGAATGGGTGATGCACACGCGGCGCATCCCGGTACCAGAATATGAAATGCTCGTCGGACAGTTCAACCCGACGAAATTCAACGCCGACGAGTGGGTGAGCATCGCCGCGGACGCCGGACAGAAATACATGGTGATCACCAGCCGTCATCACGACGGTTTCAGCATGTATGATACGGCGCTGAGCGAATACAAAGTCACCAATACCCCCTTCGGGCGTGACCCGATCCGTGAATTGGCGGATGCCGTCGCTCGGCGCGGTGACATCAAGCTCGGCTTTTACAGTTCGCTGCTCGACTGGCATCATCCGGCCTACCGCTTCCGGCAGGAGAGCGGTTTGGCGTGGTCAGACTACCTCGAATTTTTGCATGGTCAGGTGCGTGAACTATGCACGAATTATGGCGAGATCGCCTGCATGTGGTTTGATGGCGATTGGCCGCATCACAAACTGGACGAGAGCAACATGCACTTTTTGCCGGGCGGCTCGTTCGAGTATGAGCAGTTGTACGGCATGATCCACACGCTGCAACCGGACGCGGTCGTCATCAACAACCGCCACGAAGCGCCGCTCCCTGGCGAAGACATTCAGGGCTTTGAGCAAGACCTGCCGGGGATGAACACGGCGGGTTTCAATACCACGCAGTCCTATGGCCTGCCCGTTGAAGTCTGCACGACCATTAACGATCACTGGGGCTACAGCAGTGCCGACCGCAATACCAAGCTGCCGCGCCGCCTGGTCGAACTGTTAGCACGAAGCGCGAGCGTCGGCGCGAACTATCTGCTCAACGTGGGGCCGACGGCGGAGGGGCAGATCGTGCCCCTGCATGCGGCGCGCCTGCGGTCCGTTGGGGCGTGGCTGCGCGTCAACGGCGAGTCGATCTACGGGACACGCGCGGGCGTCATTGCGCCGACGGCGGCCAGTGTGAGCACGCATGCGGGCAGCATGCACTATGTGCATGTGCTCAATCCGATCAGCGATGAGTTGGTTTTGACGGGTGTGCCGGAGACGGTCAGCTCAGCGCGGCTGCTGCGCGACGATACCCCGCTGGAACTGTACCGGCGTGGCGCGGAAACGGTCGTTGCACTGCCCTTCGAATTGTGTGATCCGCTGGATACGGTGGTTGTGCTGGCGTAAAGAATGACCTCACCCCCAACCCCTCTCCGAAAAGAGGAGAGGGGAGCCAGATATAACGCTTGTGTAGGGACGAGGCAGGGCTGTGTTGAAAAAGGTTCTCCCCCCCCCCCCCCCCCCCTCCCCCCTCTCCCGGTGGGGGGGGGGGCAACCGCCCCCCCCCCCCCCCCCCCCCCCCCCCTTTGGGGGGGGTGGGGGGGGGGGGTGTTAAACGCCCCACCCCCCCCCCCCCCCCCCCCCCCCCGCCCCCCCCCCCCCCCCCCCCCCCCCCCCCCCTGCTCGTCCTTAGCGTCTACGAGATCCTGTGGTCAGAAATCAGTACGTTGCGCGGCCACCCGTGAGATCAAAGGTGAACGCGGTGGTGAAGCTGGCCTGCGGTGAGACGATGAACTGCACCATATCGACCAGTTCATCCAGCGAGCCGGTGCGCTTCATCGGGATTTTGTCGGTCATGTAGCGCACTTGCTCGACGGGCATAGCGTCGACGAGCGGCGTGCGAATCACGGCGGGCGCAATCGCGTTGACTGTCACGCCCGTCTCCGCCAACTCTTTCCCCTGCACCTTCGCCATGCCGATTACTGCCGCTTTCGACGCGGAGTAGGCGAGCATGCCCGCGTTGCCTTCCTTGCCCGCAATTGACGCAATGTGCAGCACGCGCCCATAGCCGCGTTCAACCATGCCGGGGAGCAGCGCGCGCGACGTGTGATACGAGCCGAAGAAATTGACGCGAAAGACAAGCTCGACATTCGCGGGATCGACCTCATAGCTGCGCAGATTGGTCTTGCCCGTGATGCCCGCCGAGTTAATCAACACGTCGGCGGGGATGGGTGAGAGCGCGCGTTCGACCATCGGCAGATCGGTCACGTCGCACACGACGGGTTCAATGGCGCCGTTGAGCGCCGTTTGCAGCTCGGTTAGCCGCGCAGTGTCGAGGTCGACAGCGTAGACCCGCGCCTTGAGGTCGACAAAGCGCCGGACGATGGCCTGACCTAGGCCGGAGGCTGCCCCGGTGATGACTACGGTTTGTTCAGCAAAGTCGCGCATCGTTTATTCTCCTGTGGCCGCTGGCCCGCGCTGGCGGAAATGCCAATCATCCTGATACAAGTTGAAAAAGACTTCCTGCCGCGGGTGTTCCGCGAGGAACTTTTCGTCCACGGTGACGCCTAGACCCGGCCCGGTCGGCAGCGAGAAGCAGCCATCCGCCGCGTCGACTTCGGGCAGACCCGTCACCGCCTGCTTGATCCACGCGTCGGCGAAGTCGTTGAAGTGTTCCTGCACTTTGAAGTTCGGGGTGCTGGCGGCGACATGCAGATTAGCGGCGGTCGCAACGGGTCCGCACACGTTGTGCGGCGCGATCAGCATGAAGTAGGCGTCCGCCCAACCCGCCAGCTTCTTGAGCGCCAGCAGCCCGCCAAAGTGCGAGAGATCGGCTTGCAGAATGTCCGCCGCCTGCAGTTCGATCAATTCGCGGAATTCGTAGAGCGTGTGCAGACGTTCGCCCGTGGCGACTGGGACGCCCGTCGCGCTGATGGCCTGCGCGACCTTGTGCAGCGCCTTGAGGTTATCCGGCGGCACGGGTTCTTCGACCCAACCGGGGCGATAGGGCAGGAGCGCCTGTGTGATTTCGATGGCGGTCACGGGGTTGAAGCGCCCATGCATCTCGATGAAGATCTCGGTATCTTCGCCTACCGCGTCGCGGATGGCTTCGACCAGCGCGACCGAGCGCCGCTTTTCCTGCCGCCCGATTTCGTAGAAGCCCGCGCCGAACGGATCGACTTTGAGCGCGCGATAACCGCGCTCGACCACCTTCTGCGCCGCCGCGTGGAACTGTTCCGGCTGGCGTTCGACCGTGTACCAACCATTCGCGTAGGCCGGGATGCGGTCGCGCACTGCGCCGCCGAGCAGTTGGTAAACGGGGACGTTGAGCGCCTTGCCGACGATGTCCCAGCAGGCCATTTCGACAATCGAAATGCCGGACATGGCGATTTGCCCGACGCGCGCGAAGTCGTTGAGCATCATGCGCCGCACCAAGTCTTCGATCTTGAAGGGATCCGCGCCGATGATGTGGTTCTTAGCGGCTTCCTGCAAATAACCGAGCAGCGCGTCGGTGTGGTTGAGCATGCGGACTTCGCCCACGCCGCTCACGCCCTCGTCGGTATCCACGAATAAGTAGGTCAGGTTGCGCCACGGCGTGCTGACCACGTAGGGACGCAAAGCAGTAATTCTCATCGCAACGACTTTCCAGTTTGGAGTAAGTACCTGTGTTGATTGTACCGTGCGGCGCCGAATCCGGGTGGACATTGAAGGACAGTACCAATGTG
This sequence comes from Candidatus Flexifilum breve, assembly GCF_016713355.1. Taxonomy (NCBI): domain Bacteria; kingdom Bacillati; phylum Chloroflexota; class Anaerolineae; order Aggregatilineales; family Candidatus Flexifilaceae; genus Candidatus Flexifilum; species Candidatus Flexifilum breve. Next base: position 1,219,985 of record NZ_JADJPI010000035.1, on the reverse strand, counting down.
GCTATGCTCAAACTTGTGTGATCAGAATGGTTTGACCCCACCTCGGCCCCTCCCCGAATTCAGGGGAGGGGAGCCAACAAACCTTTCCCCCCCCCCCCCGGAGGGTTAGGGTGAGGGTAATCCGTATCGTTTTCTTAAATGCTCATTGCGTCCCTAGCGTCTGGCTTGACAGGCTCTGTTGGCTCCTCTCCCCGAATTCGGGGAGAAGTCGGAATCTGACCTTTTTCAACACCCTCAGGCCTGTCCTGCAGTTGCCTAATTGTGTGCCGACCAAAATTGGTTCATTGAGGAGAAGCTAGTGCAATACTTTAAGCCCGAAGCCCCGTATTTTGTCGGCGACTGCATGCCGTTCTTTCACGACGGCACATTTCACCTCTATTGGCTGGTGGACGAGAATCATCATCAGGCGAAAGGTGGCTTGGGCGGGCATCAGTGGGCGCACGCCAGCACCCATGATCTGATCGATTGGGTGCATCATCCGCTGGCAATTGCTTGCACCGAGGAATGGGAAGGTTCGATTTGCACCGGATCGACGTTTTATCGCGATGGCACGTACTACGGCTACTACGCGACGCGTATGCCCGATCGCACCGAAAAACTGAGCTTGGCCGTCAGCACCGACGGCATCACGTTTGCGAAGACGCTGCCGAACCCGTTTGCGGTGCCGGGAGCGGGGTATCGCCCGCAGCATTACCGCGACCCGTTTGTGTTCGTCGACGAGACGACGGGCGAATTCAACATGCTCGTCACCGCCGCCATTCAGGACTATCCGCTCTATGGGCTGGGCGGCTGCCTGCTGCGCCTCACCTCACGCGACCTCAAAAAGTGGGACGTGGCCGAACCGTTTCTGATCCCCGGCAGTCAGCCCGGTCATGGGTCGATTCCCGAATGCCCGGACTACTTCAAATGGCACGACTGGTATTATCTCGTCTTCGGGCTGGATGGCGTGGCGCACTACCGGATGTCGCGCCAGCCGCACGGTCCGTGGCTGCGCCCGCCCGTCGACACCTTCGACGGTTCGACACTGGCGGCGGTGATGAAGACGGCGGCCTTCACGGGCGATCGGCGCTTGGGCGTGGCATTCCTCAATGCGCGTAAAGATAACAAGGACGACGGACCGCGGATTTACGCCGGGAATGCCGTGTTCCGTGAGATTTTCCAGCACGCGGATGGCACGCTCGGCACGAAGTTCCCAGCGGAGATGATCCCCGCGCATGGCGATCCGCTCGCTCTGTCGTTCGCGCCGCTGACGAGTGGCGCAACGGGTGACGGAAGTTGTGTGCAGATCGACGCGCTGGAAGGGCTGGAAGCGGGCATGATCACGGGCGTGCCGCGCAACGCCCACATCACGGTGACAGTCACGCCGCAAGCGCCGACCGCCGCAATCGGGCTGTGGCTGCGCGGGTCGGGCGCGTTAGCAAGCGGCTATCAACTGCGCTGCCTGCCATATGAGCGCCGCGTGACGCTGAATCAGCAGGTGTTGACGTGCGTCGATGGGCTGGATCAACCGTTCCAACTCGACATTATCCTCAAGGATGACATTATCGATGTGTGTGTCGATCAACGCCGCTGCGTGATTGATCGCTGCCCGGAATTGTCAGGAAATTGTCTGTTTTTATGCGTAGAAAACGGCGCGGTGAATTTCGCCGATCTGCGCATTTTCCCGCTGGCCTAACCTCAAAAAGCCCCAAAACGTGGACTAGGCGGATGGTACTATGCTTACTTATGAAGTTTGTAAACTGTAACCGACCCTCCGCCTAAAGTCGGTTGCGCCGATATTCGGCTGTCCTATACTGAGAACATATAGGTTACGAAGCATTACATTTTTGCAACGGCTGTTTTGTCGAATCTTGTGCAAACGCTCTTCGAAGATTTGCGACCTGTTCGCGTCTGCACTCCACAACCGAATACATCATCTAGGGGGTTACTATGGCGTCTCTAGTTGTTCCTGGTGTCCGGGTCGAAGCGCGGTTTGATGTGCTGCCGCCACTGCCCGCGCCATCTGGGATCGTCGGCGTCGCGGGGATTGTTGATCGCATCCCAGCGGCTGGCGGCCTGATCGGTGTGACGAAGGTGTCGGAAGTGCGCGAACTACTCGGTCCGGGGACGGAAGTCAGCATGCCGGAAGTGGTGCACGCACTTGCCAACGGAGCCAGTGAAGTCGTCATTTCGCCTGTTGCCGGTGGCTCACCGGCCTCGCTGACCCTGCGCAACGGCGACAGCGCCCCCTGCCTCATTCTGCGGGCCCGTGCCAACGGCGCGTGGGGCAACCAGCTCGCCGTAGAAGTGCGCGGCGTCGCCAATGCGGCGGGTGACATCGTCCGCGCGACCATCCGTGTGCTGCGCGGCCGCACCGTGCTGGAAACCTTCACTGATCTGCAGGTCGATCCCACCCAACCCGATTACATCTTTGACACGATCAACACGCAGTCGCGCTACCTCGTCGCGCTCGATCCCGATTTCAGCGACGACGAGCCCGCCGACAACACCTACGCGTTTGATGCGGATGACACGTTCCTGGATATCCCGGTTGAAGGTGCACCGGCGCGCACGCTCTTCCAACTGCTGCCCGCGAGCGGTGCCAGCACCACCGGGTTGAGCGTGGTCGTCGCGGCGGCCTCCGGCAAAATCAACGTGAATGTGTTTCAGGGTGGGCTGCAAGAGCAGTTCGCCGACCTGGTAATGAACCCGGATGACGACAAGTTTCTGCCCTATGTGCTGCTGACACAAAGCCAGTTGGTGCGCGTGCGCCTGCTCAATTCGCTGGTCGCCGCGGCGCGTTTGCCCGCGCCGACGGCTGCGCCCGCCGCGCTGACCGGCGGCACATCGCCGACCGTGCAGCAGTACGTCGACGCAATTGATCTGCTCTCGGATGACACACGCATTGACCTCGTCATGGCGTCGATTGAATCGGGCCGTGCAGATGCCGATGTGCGTCAGATTCACCAGTCGCTTGCGGCGCATGCCGTCCGCATGGCCGAAAACGGCGCGCCGCGCATCGCTTTTGGGTCGGTGACCGCCAACGAACAGAAGAACCTCGGCGCGATTAAGGATCACGCCGCGCTGGTGCGCAACCGCCGCTTCGTGCTGGTCTCGCCAGCGGGCGCGGAAGGCGCAGTGATCGGGCTGGTCGGGCGGCTGAACCCGCAGGACTCGCCGACGTTTAAGCCCGTGCCGCTGTTCGGCATTGCTCCGGCCACCTACCGCGAGAGCGAACTCAACCGTTTGCTCGGCCCGACGACCAATTTGCTGGTCGTGCAGGATCGCGCGGGGCGCGGGGTGGTCGTGCTGCGTGGGTTGGATTCGACGGGCGATCAGATCTCCGTGACGCGCGTCGCGGATCAAGCTATCCGCGAGACGAAAGCCATCTCGGAGAACTTCATCGGCCAGCTTAACACGGATGACGCCCGTGTGGCGCTCAAGCAGCAGATCGTCGCCACCTTCACGCGGATGGAACGTGCCGGGGCGCTTGTGCCTTCGACCGATGGCACTGATCCTGCCTTCGTGGTCGATGTGTACTCGACGCAGTTGGATTTCGCGCAGGGCATTGTGCGCGTGGATATCGCTATTCGCCCGGTGCGCGCCATCGACTACATCTACGCGACCATTCGGGTCAAGAACTAAGCGGGTGACTGCCCGTGCCAGCCTGTCAACTTAGCTCATGTCTGGAGGATGTGTATGGCTACCCTCTTTGCCGCCAGTGAGAGCAGCATCATGGTGGATGGCGAAGCGATTGAAGGCGTGCGCGCCATCGAATATCGCTACCAACAGCAGCGCAGCAACGTGTATGCGCTGGGCAGTACCGAACGTGTGGGCATGGTCTCCGGCGGACAGACCGTCGAAGGGCGGCTGCGCGTGGCGTCGACCAGCGGCAAGCTCAATGGTTTGAGCGGGCCGTTTCAGGTGATCGCGACGCTGCGGCACACGGCTGCGGATAACAAGACCAAGACGATGACCGTCACTTTTGACGAGTGCTACCTGACCGACAAAAGTTTCGGCATCGAAACCAACGGACACGGGGAAGCTGTGTACAGCTTTTCCGCCGTACGCCTGCGCGAAGAGATTAGCGAGGCCTGATGTCCACGTCGGTCGCCTTTGAACCGGGCTCTGTCCTCATCGCCGGGTCGCGCTATGCGATCCGCGATGTGGGCACGCGCGGGGAAATCCAGCTGGGTGGTGAGGATGGTCTCGTCCTGCGTCCGCTGACGTACGGCGAACGCTCGCGCATCATCGGACGGCTGGCAGGCGCGCCGAATACGGTGGACGCGGTGGGCGCGGCGATGCTGCGCGCGGCGACGGTGCAGTCTGGCGCGGGTGATCGGTCGCTGGCCGAGATCCTCGCGCTCGTGCTGGCGGGGGCGAACGCCGAAGCGCCGCCCTACGCCACGACGCTGCTGACGGTCGCGAGCGCGGCGGGCTGGAGTTTGCGCGACATTGACGAGGCGGACGCGGAGATAATTGATCAACTCGCCATGCAGCTTGGCGCGGCGGTGGACGACCCCGACGACGGTTGGAGCCGAATCGTGCTGGTGGATGATGCGCGGGCCACGTCGCTAGATGAGGTGCGCCGCGAATTGGCGGAACGCCTCATCACGCGCGCCGGGGTCGTGGCGAACGTCACCGCACCGGAGCCGGATGCTCAAGCAACGGCTGCTGGGGGTGACTAAATCGCCGACGATACGCCGACCTCTGCGTCAACAGTGGCCTAACCCGGACGCTGAAGCGAGGCGGATCAGACGGTGCGCCCAGCGCCACGTCCGACCGGATGCTCGGACTTCGCCGTGAAACACGCGAGCGCGCCAACCCTACCGGAGGACAGCAGGACCATGCTGGTAACGCCGGGCCGTTTGTTGGGCGTGACGGGCACAAACGCAGCGACTTCTCCGACACAGCGTGAGCGTAGCAGGCTGCGCCTGCGGAAGTGCGCCCAAGGTTCCGCTTGCTCGGATCGTCCGATCGCAGCGGTCGCTGACTAGGCCCGCGCTGTGACGACACCGAACTTGAAGACACTGCGCCGCGTCCGGTGAACCGGGTGAGCTATCAGCCGGAGGCACGGGCCGCCCAACGCAGCCTGAACCCGCAGCCACTGCCGCCGAAACAGCCGTTGAACACTGCGCCCACGCTCGAATTGGTGCGCGCGCCGCAGTCGATTACGCCGATCCCACTGCCCGCACTGCACCCTGCACCCGTCGAAGCGACGCGCCTAACCGGATGGAACGCTGCACCCGTGAGCGAACCACTGCTCGGCGGGCTGCCCACCCTTGCGCAGATCGAAACGCTGGTCGGCGATGAAGTGGCGGAGGCGTTGGCGGCGCTGCTCGATCACGAAGCCGATTTGAGGGGAATTGACCGATGAGCGTGCCGCTGCTGGGCGACCTCTCGCTCGAATACGTGCAAACCATTGAGCATTTCCATGACAGCGGTTTTGTCGCCACCCGTATTGCCGGGTTGGCGGGCGAACTCCAGCAGAACGCGGGACGGCTGTCACATCGCATTCGCATTCAAGGCTTGCTGTTCGGCGATGGCGCGGCGGACGCGCTTAAGTCGCTCCAACAGGCGGCGACGGACGGCGCGGAACTGAGCTTTTCGGCGGATATCACCTCCGCGCTCGACTTGCAGAAGGTGGTCATCACCTCGCTGCGGGCGGTCGAAAGCGCGGGCCAGCAAAACCGCTTCAGCTACGAGCTGCATCTGGCGGAAAGTCCGCCGCTGCCGCCGCCTGCCGAAATCAGCGGGTTTGGCGGGCTGGATGATTTCGGTCTGGGCGATCTCGGCTTTGACACCGATATCCTCGGCGATCTGCAAGACCTGGCGGGCGATATTGCCGGGGCGGTTGACGCCGCGCTCGACGTGATCGATGCGCTGTCGGCGCTGACGAACCTCGACGGTCTGGAGCTCGGCAACTTTATGGAGCCGATCACGAATACGACCAACGAGATCAGCGACATTGCCGCGGACTTCAAAGACGCGGCGCGCACGCTCGGCGACCTGTTCGGATAAATAAGGATCAATGGTGGCGATTAAACCGCTGGCGTCGGTGACGCTGGGCAACCTGCAATATACCGAGCAAGCTGTCGCGATCACGGCGACGCTGGCGCTGCTGCCCGCCGTCAATGCGGTGACGGTCACGCTGCCCGCCGGGGTGCGCTTCGAAGCCGCGCCGGACGATGACGGTGTGCTGGAACTCGACAGCGGCGACGCGGACGGCGCAGGTGCGGACACGATCCTCACCGGGAAGGTGCGCGCGATCCGGCGCACGCCGCGCGCCGTCGAAGCCACCATCGGCGACGCGGGCGCGGAACTCGCGCGCTATCGCCCCGCCGGAACCTATGAAAAGAGCAGCGCCGCCGATGTCATCCGCGCGCTGGCGGGGGACGCTGACGCTTCGGTGGCTTCGATTGACCTCGATCTGCCTCTCGCGGCGTATGTGGCACATCAGGCGCGCACGGCGGCGGAACACGTCGCGACACTGGCAGCGTGGGGCGGCGGCTTCGCCGGGGTCAACGGCGACGGCGAACTGTTCGTCATGCAGCTCCCTGAGGGGCAGCCGGAACTGGCGCTGCGCTGGGGGCGCGAATTGATCGATTACGAAGTGCGAGAACTGCCCGCGACCGCGGCCAAGCGGCTGCGCGTCGGGTTTGGCACCGCGGGATCGGAGTCTGCGCCCGAGGCTTTGCGCCCGAGCGTCGATCCGCTCCCAGCGGATTCGCCCGCACCCGGAAGCGACGCGATCTGGGTGGCTGCGCCCGCGCTGCGCGTGCCCAAAGCGGCGGCGACGGCTTCGGCGGCGGCGGATGCGTTCGCGGCGGCGGAAGGCAAACGGGTGCGCGCGCGCTGCTATCTCCAGCCGAAACTGCGCCCCGGAACGGTGATCGAAGTGCAGGATATGCCCGATGGGTTATCCGGTGGCCCGTGGATCATCACGCGCGTGACCCATCGTCTGCGCCCCGCTTACGGCGGTTTGACCACCTTCGAGGCGGTCACGGGCGAGGGCGGCGGTTTAGGCGATTTACTGGCGGCGGCGCTCGGCGCATTGGGGAGCTTATTCTAATGAGGACACGACGATGACCAGCGCCCTCTACGACAGCATCGCGCGGATTGCGCGGCATGAAGCCCGGGCGCATGCGACGGCCGGGGTCGGCGTCGTCACCGACATTTACCCCGCGGACGGCGCGACGCCGGATTACGCGGCGACCGTCGAAATGCGCGATTCGGGTTTGGTGTTGCCGCGTGTGCCGGTTGCGACGGGGGTGCTCGGTGCAGTCGCTATTCCCGCGGTCGGCGAACTGGTGGTGATCGTGTTCATGGATGGCGACTACAACGCGCCCGTGATCGTCGGGCGGCTGTATCACCCGGATCAAGACCCGCCCAAGCACGCCGACGGGCAGATTGTGCTGGCGCTGCCCTCCGGGGCGAGCGACCCCAAGCTGCGGTTGGACGTAGAAGGCGACAAGCCGTCGATCAAGCTGGAACTGCCGGACAGCGAACTGACGATCACGATTGCCGAGAAGAAGGTCGAGATCAAGGTCGGCGAGATGGCCGTGAGCGTGCTCGGCAGCGGCGGAGGCCGCGCGGAGATTGCGGCGGGCGGCTCGAAGATCACGCTCAAGAAGGATGGTGACATCACCATTTCGGCGACATCCGGCAAGCTCAAACTGGAAGCGAATGAAATCGAACTCTCGGGTTCGGCCAAAGTCAAGATTTCGGGCGCACAAGTTGAGGTGAACTGACATGGGCAAGCCAGCAGCAACTGCGAATCATTCGGTAGTCGGCGTGGATACCCATATCGTCATGGTGCCGACGCCCGGTGGCCCGGTGCCGACACCGCTCCCGCACCCCTTCAGCGGCAAGCTGGATGGCGGCTTGATCAACACGGTCAAGATTGGTGGGCAAGCCGCTGCCGTCGTCGGTTCGACGGCGACGAATCAGCCGTCACATACCCCAACGCCGCCGGGGACGAGCTTCCAGAAGCCGCCCGCGAATCAGGGAACGGTGTTCATGGGCAGCCCGACGGTCAAGATCGGCGGGAAGGCGGCGGCGCGGATGGGCGACCCGGTGAAGACGTGCAATGACCCGGCGGACGTTCCGGTCGGGCAAATCATTGCCGCCGGCACCGTCATGATCGGCTAACCGCGATGGCAAACGGTAACGACAGCCTCCTCGGCATCGACCTGCTGGTCATCCCGAATATGGTCGCGCATGACGCTTCGGCGCTCGATCTGGTCGGACGCACGCGCGTACTGCGTCAGCGCCTACCGGGGACGGACTTGCTCGAAGCGACGGACCTGCAAACGATCAGTTCGCGCGAAAATCTGGCGCAGGCGCTCATGCTGCGTTTGCTCACGGCGCGGGGCGCACTCGCCGCGCTCGGTCATGCCAGCTATGGGTCGCGCTTGCACGAGCTGATCGGGCGCAACAAAACGGACGCGTTGCGCAACCTGTGCCGGGCGTTCATCCTCGAAGTCGTGGCGCAGGAGCCGCGCGTCGAAGATCAGGCGGTGGAAGTTACGTTTCACCCGGATGAAGAGACCGCATCGTCGTTCGTGTTCACGCTGGCGGTTAAGCCGCGCGCGGGCGACGCGCCCATCGGACTAACGTTGGAGGTGGGGCTGTGAGTTACGTAACGCGAAACTACGACGAGATCGTGCGCGATATGCTGACGACGCTCACCGGCGGTACGGTGCGCGAAACCGTCACCGCGCCATCCGGCGATGTGCCGATCATCCTCGAAAAGCTGCAGAACCGCCCGGTGCGGCGCATTTCGCACCTCGAAGGTACGGTCGTCGTGGGAGTGGGCGCGGCGGCGCGCGATGTGCCATATCGCTTTTCCGCCGCGGACTTCGAACTCATTTCGACGACGGGCGACGACGCCAATAAAGACAGCATTCGCTTTCGTGAGGGCGGTCGGCGTCCCAAGCCGGGGTCAGCGCTCACAGTCAACTACTACCCGGTGCAAACTCTGCCCACGCCGCTGACCGATCTGAATGTCGGCTCGGTGATCCGCACGCTGGTCGAAACAGTGGCGCGCGAAATGGCGATGGCGTATTTGCAGCTTGAACATGTTTACGACTCGGCGTTTCTCGATACCGCCGAAGGCTCATCGCTGGATAAAGTGGTCGCGCTGGTCGGTGTGCGCCGCCTCCCGGCGGGCTACCCAGTCGCGCGGCTGCGCTTCACCCGCCGCGCCGATGCGGGCGCTGGATCGCAGGTAACGATTCCGGCGAACACCGCCGTTGTTGATGCGACCGGGGCGCGCTACCTGACATTGGACGCGCTCACGCTCGAACCGGGCGAAACGACCCGTGAAGTCAACGCACGCGGCGAGTCGCCGGGGACGAAGCTGGTCGAAGCGGGCGCGCTGAATCGGATGGAAGTGCTGATCGGCGGGGTGAGCGAAGTCACCAACCCGCAGCCCGCCTACGCACTCAGTACGCCAGAAACCGACGCCGAACTGCGCCGCCGCACCTCTGGCAGTTTGCATGGGGTGGTGCGTGGCACGCAGGACGCGCTCAAATTCGGGCTGCTCTCCATTGAAGGCATCAAGAATGTGAACGTCGTGGAAGCACCGAACGGCGTGCCCGGCGAAATTCGCATCGAAGTGGCGCACGCCAGCGATGATCCCAACATCGAGGCGATCATCGACCGGACAATTGAAGAAATTCGCCCGGCGGGCATTCGCGTGCTGTGGAACAAGGCGCAAAGCCAGCGCGTCGGCGTCAAGGTGGCGCTGACGCTGGCCGGATCCGGCGCAGGGGTGACAGGCGGCGTGTTGAGTTCGATCAACAGCGGCATCGAAGCCAGCCTGCGCGACTACCTGACGAGTCTTGCGCCCGGCGGCAAAGCGCGGCGCGCGCAAATGCTCAAGCTGGTGCTGGCGGATGAGCGCGTAAGCGACGCAACCGTGACGCTGACGCCGGAAGGCGGGAGCGACGTGGACGAGCTCCAACTGCCCGCCGATACCATCCTCGAAGTGACGCTGGTGAGCTTCCCGCCGCCGACCTATGAAGTCGAATCGGTGACGGCGGCGACGGTCTCGACGGTCAGCTCGTACCTGCCGATTCACTTAGCGGCGGGCGTGTCGCTCGCACAGGCGACCAGCGCGATCACCCCGGCGCTCGACAGCTACCTCGCCGCACGCGCGCCGAGCGCGCCGCTCGATGTAGACAGCCTCGCCGCGTCCATCCGCGACGACAGCCGCTTCGCGCTGGTGCGCAACGAAGTGGTCGTCACCGTCGAAGGCGGCGGACGCTTCCTACAGCTCACCGATGGCGTCGGCCAGTACGCGCTGGCGACCAACGAACGCCTGCAAAAAGGCGAAGTGACGATTGAACCGCGGGAGGGCGCGCTGTGACGCACCTGTCCGAAATGCTTGACCGCCTGCCGATTCTGTACCGTGATGGCGCGCTCGTCGCCGACACGCTGCGTGTGCCAAGCCTCGGCTTGGACATCCTCGACGAAGACGGGATCGAAGTGCAGCGCGCGCACTGGTTCGACAGCGCGCTGAATTTGCAGGAAGTCGCACGGTTAGCGGCGGTGCTGGATATCCCGCTGGAAAGCTGGCAGAACCTCGCCGAGTACCGCGCATGGGTGCATGCGCTGCGCGATGCCATGCTCCAGTACGGCGCGGTGACAGTCGAGGCGATTGAGAATTTCGTGCGGCAGTACGCGCGGCTGTATCAGGCGTCGGCGAACATTCTGGCGATTCCGCAGTTGGAACGCTGGCAGGCCGTGCCGTCGACCGTTGACCCGGCGCTGATTGAGAATGTGCCCGTGCGCCGCTTCCAGCGCATTCCCGACCTCGGCGGCGTGGAACCGCTCTGGCAGTTCTCGGTCGAGAACAAGGGGCTCGATCCCGCGTATCTCGACGTGCTCATGGTCGGGTTGTTCAGCGGGCCGGAGTACGTGCCGACGCTCATCAACATCACGACGGGCGAGGCGCTGTTGTTCCTCGGTCAAGTGCCGCCCGGTCAGCGCCTGTGGCTGGACGGTCAGCCGGATGGCAGCGTGCGCGCCCACCTCGAACGGACGGATGTAACCGCGTCTTTACGCTCCGTGACCGGGGTGATCCCCGGTACGCCGTGGGATAACGCGCAGGTGCAGACGCCCGCCAAAGCGATCACGCTGGCGCGCGGGCGCAACGACCTGTGGTTCCTGCCGTTGGCGCACTATGACGCGCTCGGGCTGGATCGCTTTTTGCTGGCGCTGGCGGATCTCGCTTTGCAGCAGGGGCGCTACGATGCCGCCACCTTCGATCACGCGCTGTTCTATCAAGACCCGGCGGTCAACCTGAATGTCTCGTGGGTGGAGACGCAGCCCGCGACCTTTCGCGTGGCGCTTCCCGGCGGCGCGCTGCGTACTGATGCCGGACGCACGGCGACGGGCGTCACCAGCCGCGAAGAACTGCAAACGTCGCTGGCGGTCGCGGTTAACAAGCTGCGCGCGGTTGGCGTCGCCAGTTCGGTCGAGATTGAGCCGTTCCGCGAAGTGCAGCCGATGACCGATTACTTGACCGCCGTGCTGCCGATCACCGTGCGCGAGGCGGCGTCGATGGGCGCGGATCAATTACCCGATGCGGGCGGCGTGTTCGGCGTCACCCCGTTTGATGAATCGACTTTTCGCTAGGAGAGAAACACGATGGGAGCCTTCTTACGAGTCGAACTCACAACGCTCGACGGCGAACTGGTGGCCGTCCGCGAAGCGCATAACGCCGTCATGCAGAGCGGCGCGCGTTTGATGGCGGATCTGTTCGCCGGGAAGGGCACGCCGATCACGCATATGGCCGTCGGGACGAGTGATGCGCCGGAGAGCGAGACCTTTACTACGACCGCGCTGACCAACGACCCGAGCGCGCCGCTGGTCGCCCCCGTCGACGCGCCGATCCCGGCGGACGCCTTTTCCGCCCCGGAGATCGACACCGAGCGCCGCCTGGTGCGCATCCGTGTGCGCGGCACGCTCCCGGCGAATGCGGCGGTCGGCACGGTGCGTGAAGCCGCGCTCATCTCGCGGGCGGGCGAGGTCACGACCTTATATAACCGCGTGATCCTCGCGCCGATCACCAAAGGCGATGATCACGAGCTAACGTTGTTCTGGGAAATTACCTTCCCGTACGGGGATTTACAGTGGCTGCCGTAAAGATCAGGAGAGAGCACAATGGCAACAGTTAATCGGGCTGCTTTTCAGGTGCAGCTTCAGGGTTACCCGATCGCCAACCGTGATGCGACGGTCAAACTGGTCAACGAGGCAACGGGTGCGGTGGTTGAGCGCAAGCCGTTCCTCGACGGTTCGCTCACCGTGCGCGACCTTGACCCCGGCTACTATCAGTTACAGGTGGCGCATCCCAACCTCGTCAATTTGATTGAAAATCGCCGCGTGCGGTTATTCCCGCAGCCTGCGCCGACCTTCGTCCCGGTGCCGATTCGTCCGGAATTGTTTCGGGATACACCGATTAGGGACATCCCTGACGCCGATCTCGGCCCCATTCAGAGCACGGCAGCGGCGGTCAAAGAGCAGCTCCGTCCGCTCGGCGTGAAAGGCCCCGGCGAAGCGATTCGCGCGGCGGACTGGAACTCGCTGGTCGATGCGGTGAGCGATCTCGCGCAGGCGGTGCTGGAACTGACCAAGCTGGTCGCGCCACAGGGGCACGATCACCCGGAAATCGCCGAGAAGATCGACGAAGTGCAGGGCAACATCCGCCGCTTCTCCGAGGCGTTTGGCAAGAGCCTCGTCGAACTGCGCCGCGAGATCGAGACGGAAGACCTCGACCGCACGGTGCGCAATGTGCTCGATCTCGGTGCGGCGACGCCGGAAGTGCGCGAACGCGTGACCACGCGCCTCGGCGAACTGCGCGCGGCGGCGCAAACCGATACGCCCAACTTCACGCAGAAGCTGGCCAATACCGGGTCACTGTATCTGACGACGATCAACGAACTGGCACAGGCGCAGGGCGCCGAAGCGGATAACTTCCGCGCGAACCCTGAAGTCGTCAAGCTGGCCGGACTGGCGCAAACCTACTACACCGCCGGGACGCAAACGCGACCGGAGTCCGAACTCAACGTCTACATGCAGTCGACGCGGGCGGCGGGCGGGACGAAGCTCAAGAACATCATAGGAGGCTAGATCATGCCGACCGTAGCCGATCTCGAACGCCTGAACGCGCTCACCACGCGCCTCGTCCCGTTGGGGGGGGCGGCGCAGGGCGAGGTTATCAAGGCGGAAGACTGGAATACGCTCGTGGGTGCGATTGTGGAGATCGGGCGGGTGGTGCTCGGTGAAGAGCGCGAGATCGTGCCGGCGCCGCACGAACACCCGGATCAGGTCACCGTCGGTTGGCTGGAACCCAAGCTGCGGGCGCTGATCGAGCGCGGCCCGCTGAGCGACCCCGCGATGGAAACGCGTTTGCAAGCAATTGAAACGCGTGTGGATCGGCTGGCGGGCCGCCTGGAAGCGCTCATCAACAGCCTCGGCGAAGTGCGCGACCGGGTCACCGAAGTGACCACGCGTGACCTCGTGCGCCAATCAGAGATCACCAATGTGCGCCGCGTGGTTGAAGGGCTGGACGTGGGGCGTGAATCGGTGCTGGAACTGCGCGAAACGCTCGGCTTGCTGCAAAAAGACGTGACGACCGCCGTGACCATTGGGCAGCGGCTGACGGTCGATGGGCAACCGATTGACTTCAACAAGGTGGTCGAGCGGCTCAACCGCGCGGATGCGCTGGCAGAACGGTTGACCGGGCCGACGGGGGAGGCTTTCGACGCGAAAGCGTTTGAGAATCGCCTCGCCGAACTGACTAACACGCTCGTCACGCAGGACGCGCTCGACGCGGCGCTTGATACGGTGCGCACCCGCATCCCCGAAGATCTTCTCGGGGGACTAGAAAACAATCTGCGGAATGAACTGCTCGAACAGATGAATTCGTCATTTGGGACGTTCCGCACCGAGTACGACGCCTCTCTCAGCGAACGCTTTGCCGGGGTCGACGCGCAGATCAGTACGCGCATTGCCGATGCTGTGCCCGACATCACCGGAACGGTGCTGGCGACCGTGCGCCCGGAGACGGCGGCGGCGCTGGAGGCCACGCGGGCTGACCTGCAAACGGAGTTCACCAAGAACCTCGATACCGTCGCCGGGCAGTTGAAAGAAGACTACACGCGCGGCTTTGAGTCGCTGGACGTGAACATGCGTGAAATTGTCGGTTCGCTGGCGTCAGAAGCCGTCGATCAGCGCTTGGGCGAAGTCAACGGGCGGATCGGACGCATCGAAGAGAACCTCGTGCCGATCAACGAGCGGATCTTCAAGCTGGAAACGCAGGTGATCGACTTGGGGCGGCTCACCGATCTGAATACCGGGTTGATCGATGCGCGCACGAATACGCTGCGCACCGACCTGCTCACGGAAATGGATCGGCGCGATCAACTGCAAGCGGATCAATTTACGCGACAGTTGGGCACGCTGGATACCAGCGTGAATACGCGCATCAACACGGCGATCACCGATAACAACCGCCTGCTGCTCGATCAAACGCGCACGATTGCGCGGGAAACCGCGCTGATTGAAGTCGGCACGCTGGAAACCCGGCTGCGGGCGGATATCCCGGTGATCAGCCGCGACGCGGTGACGACGGTGGTGCGCTCGGAGATTGCCGCGGCGACGCCGACGCTCACGCGCAGCATCACCAATAATCTGCGCACTCGTCCGAATGGCTAAGTGAGGCTGCCGTGATCAGCGACTTTGAACGCCGTCTCGCCGATGTGCTGAGCGCCCGTTTGCCCGCTCCCTTCACCGGGCGCGTTGATGTGCCGCCGGGATCACTGCCGGGCAACGGGCCGCGCATTCTCGTCGGGGTGACGCAGGTGCAGGGCGCGGATGGGCAGTTTGGCAGCGTCCGCCCGGAAGTTGTGCCCGGCGCGAATGACCCGCGGCGCGTGCTGCGGCTGTCCTGCGCGGTTACAGTTGAAGTGCGGGCAGGTGCGCCGGCCAACAACCGCACCCAGCAGATGCAGGGGCTGGAGCAGGTCATGTACCTGCTGGATGCCCCCGATCTGCGCAGCGGCCAAGCGTTGGCAAGCGGTGCGCCTGCCGACCCCGGTTTCTTCATCCAGTCGCTGACGCTCGGCGAGAGCATCGCACCGATTGATCCCACGCTTGATGATGCGCTCCCGGTCACGGTGAGCGCGCGGGCGGACGGCTATTTTTGGCCGATTGGGGTAGTGGGACAGGCGGGCATCGCTATTGGCGAGATTCGGCTGCGCGGGGCATCACTGCCGCTAGCCGTCGCCGCTGCTGCCCCCTTGATTGCGGGCGCGCCACCCGTCAACCTGACGGTGCAGGTCGGTGTGGGGACGTTCGGCACGTTTGCGCTGATCGATAAGCCCGCGCTGCCGTTTGGGTCGCTGGCTTTCAGCGTGGTCGATGCGGGTGGACGCCCCGGCAAAGGGACGCTGATTGGCGCGGTGGATAACGTGCGCCTTGTGCCGCTGGCCGATAACAGCGCGACCGTCAGCTATGACCCACCCGACGAACCCGCCGAGGATGTGCTTGTCGTCATGCTCGACGATGGCGCGGGCGGTGCAGGCATCGAGATTGGGCGCGCCCCGCTGCGCGTCCGCGGAGCCTAGGCAAACCAACATGGCGATCAATGCCGCGCAGCTGGATAAGGGGCTGGTCGTGAGCGAAGTCAACGGCTTCGTGCTCGATCAGATCGAGAAAGGGTACATCACGACGCTGCGCGATCTGCTCACGCCGGTCGAGGTGGTGGGCGAGGGCTATCCGCTGCGCGTGACGTGGGCTCCGGTCTACGGCGCGACGCGGGCTGAAATCACGAGCGCGCCCGTGCGTGTCGGCGTGGCAGTGGTTGAGGAAGCGCTGGGCGATTTGTCCATGGTGACGGCAGGCAATGCCTATGTCGTGACCATTCCCGGTGGCAAGCGGATCGCGTCGCTGACGCTGCATGGTATGAAAGCGGCCAACGGCAATTCGATCACCTCGCAGGCCTCGCTGCCCACTGACCCGGAACAGCATCGACTGGTGGTGCGGGCGCAGGTCGGCAGTCAGGCCGAAGCGCCGATCCACACGGTGCCATTTGTCCCGGCGCGCGGGGCGATTCCCGCATCGCTGACCGGGGCGAGCTTTTCGAGCGGTGTGCTGTCGCTGCCCAACGTGCTCGCGCCCAAACTTCGTTTGTCGCTGGCGATCAAATCATTTCCCGAAGAATTCTCCGATCAGCCGTTCACGCTGGATCGGGTGTCAGCGGTCGCGGCGGTCTACCCGACTGACCTACAGTTAGTCGACAATGCGGGGACGGTGCTCTGGGCGTTCCCCGGCGAGTACCCGTCGACCAACCCACCGTTCGATCTCGATCTGCGCGTCAACTTTGAACCGGCGCTCAATGCTGCGCTCGCCGCCGCGCCCGATCAACCGCTGGATGTGACTTTCCGGCTCAAGGGTAAAGCGCCGAGCAAAGCTGGTTTGTCGTTCCCGAAACCGCAGGGCGCGCTGGTCCGTGATTTCCCTGATACGCCCATCATGAGCGTGACGCTGGCAGGCGATCCGGTCGTGCTGCCCATCGCGGATCGCTTGGCAGACGAGATGCCGTCCTCGGTCACCGGAGATTTGACCATCACCTACAGCGGCATTCGCATTTTGACCGAACTTTCCGATAACCTGCCCAACGGCGCGGTGAGCGGCTTTGTTGTCACCGATCAGCCGGTAGCTCGGGCGTACCCGCCGCAGGCCCTGATCGACACGGTGCTCGCCCGCATCGGCGTGATCGGGCGCGTGCCGCTCGGCGTGACCGAGTGCGAACTCGCGGTGCAGCTCGTCCAAATGATCGGCGACTTGCCCGGTGAACCGTACGGTGCGCCCGGCGTGCTCAAACTCACGACCGAGACCGCTGTGCGCACGCACTGGATCGACGTGCCCGCGGGCATTGATTTGTCGCGGGGCAACGTCGGCATCAGCGTGCGGGCGAACAGCGGTCGTTTCCTGTGGGCGAGCGCCGATGGTGTGCCGCTCGTCAAGCTGGCGATCTACGATCCTGATCCCGGTGGGCGGGCGCTTAATCTGAACGGGTTGCACCTCGCTTCGGTGACCAGTGCTGACGAAACCACGACGCCGGGAAAAACGTTCCCGACGCAGCAGTTCCGGTCGCAACCGCCCGTCTTCGACAGTTCACTGTTTATGACCGTGGACGTGTCCGATTTGACCCTGAGGTATGCGCGATGAGTCTACTCGAAGATCTTGAAGCGCTCGATCTAAGCAATATCCTCAATGCCCGCGCGGCGATCTCCGTCTCCGTCAATGGATCGGACATTCAGGCCCTGCTGAGCGGCGGCGCGGCGCAGACCGTGCTCGGCGACCTCGGCACGACGATTGCCGACTTACGCGCGTCGGTCGATAACCCGGCGGCGCTAATCGAGCCGCTGGTCAACGCGATTGCCGCCCTGCCGCTCGACCTCGATGGGCTGGATCTCGGACCATACCTCGCGGCGGTGCGCGAAGGCGCGGAGATTCTCACACGCTTGCTGGCGGACTTCGACGGCAACCCGGAGTCGCTCGGGCGCAGCCTCGGCATGTCGCTGACGGAAGTGCTCGAACGCGCCCGCGCGAACGATATCGCGCTGCCGAGCACGCGTACGGCGCAGTTGGTGCTGTCGCTGGATGCAGTAGCGACGGCGGCGACCGCGGGCGATCTCCCGGCAGTGCAGCGGGCGCTCGCCGAACTGGAACAGGTGCGTATGAGCACCCGCGCCGCGCTGGAAACCGATCTGGGGCGCGTCGCCCAACTGATTGATGGGTTGGGCATCGAAAGCGCACTTTCCGCGGTGGGGCAGGTCAATGGCGCCATGAACGGTCTGTCCGATGGCATCCTCGACTTTATGGAAGACATTCGCGCGACGCTGGCCTCGCTTCGGGAGGGGATTGAAGGCGTCGACGCGACACAATTAATGACGTTCCTCTCCGGTTTGCTGGACGCGCTGGAAGCCCAACTCCGTGTGCATGTGGTCGAAGCCATCGATGCGCAGGTCGAGCGGCTCAAGGAATGGCTGCGCGACTTACTGCGGCATTTGCCCCTGCGGCAGCTGCGCGCGGAGATCACGCGTTTCATCGATGCGGCGGTGCAGGCGATCATTGACGCCGATCTCGACCGCTACGCGCAAACCGTCTACGACCTGCTGGACAACCTGCGGGCGCAGATCGGCGGGCTCGACCTCGGCGATCAGGTGCGGGCGGGCTTGGAACAGATCGGCGCGCAGGTTGAGGCGACGTTGGGCACGGTCACTGATGCATTGGCGACGGTCGGCGGGGAGATTACCGCGCTGGCCGAGCAAGCGCGCGGCTTGCTGGAACAGTTGGTTGCGGCGCTGCATGGCTTTCAGGAGACGATCAACGGCATTGCCGATGCCGTGAACAACCTCGGCATTGAAGCGGCGGGGCAGCAGGTAGTCGATATACTGGCACAGCTCCGCGCGACCGCCGAAGAACTGCTCTCGGTCGCGCCGCTGCCAGAACCGATGCGCCCGTTGGTCGAGCAGTTGATCGAGACGGTCAAGGGTGTCGACATTGATGCGGCGCTCGACCCGGTGCGCGAGATCGTCGCCGAATTCCAGATTCCGCCGGAGGTTGAGTCGACGATTGAGGCGGGCTTAGCGAAAGCGCAGGAACTGCTGCAAAACCTGATTCCCGCCGAACTGATCGCGTCGATTGAAGCGGAGATCACCGGAGTGCTGGACGAAATTCGCAATTTTGACCCATCGTCGCTGCTGAGCGGCGTGACCGACTTCATCGGTGACGCGGCGGGTTTTATCGAAGGACTCGACCCCACGCCGCAGATTACGACCATTCGCGCGCCATTTCAGGCTGTGCTCGATGCGATTGACGCGGCGCACCCGGCGCGTTTACTCGCCCCGGTGATCGAAGCGTACAACGAGTTATTTGGCGCGATTCACGTTCCGCCGCCGCAGGATACCGCCCGCAACATCGGGCAGGCTGTCGGCACGGTCGGCGAGTCGGTGGGGCGCGCGGTGATCGAACCCGTGCGGCAGGTGTCGCCGCCGGGGTCGGTGAGCGTGGGTGGCACAGGTGGTTCAGGTGTGCCGCGCGAAAGTATCTCGCTGGAAGGCGCGAAACCGGGCGACATTGTGCGCTTGTTCGGCTACCTGCCCAACAAGCTGCGCGAAGCCCTCGCTGCGCTGGATGCCAGCGCGGCGGGCGATTTGCTGCACGAACTGGATCGACTGCTCGGCGGACTGGCGGCGAGTCTGCGCCGCGTGCCGGAAGTGCTGTGGGAACTGGATCAGCGCCTCTCCGATCAACTGGACGCGCTGCTGCTGCCGCTCGGCGCGGCACAGCTCCGGGCGCAGATCGCGCTGCGGGGACAAGCGAGCTTTGGCGGCGCGTCCGCATCGTTCGATTTGAATGCGGCATTGACGACCGTTGCCTCGGCAGGGCCGGGCGCGCTGCGGGTTGGCTTAGACGGCTCAATCAACCGGGCGCGGGGCCGCGCGCAGGTGGCGGTGAGCCATACGGGCGGCGATCTCGGCGTGACGCTGGATCGCGTCGCCACCCTGATCGAAAGCCTGAGCATTACGCGCGTGCTGGGGAACGTCGATGACTTCCTCGCCGCGCTCGATCCCGAACCCGTTGCCGCCGAACTGGACGCGCTGGCGGTCGCCATCATCAACAAGACGCCGGAGTTCATTTCGGCGATTGAAAATGAGCTCACGCTGCTGATTGACCGAGCCAAACGCATGGTCGAAATGTTCAACCCGGCGACGCAGGCGGCCAAGTTCCTCAGCGTGCTGGACGTGCTGCGCGAAGAATTGGACGTGTTCAACCCGGCGCGCCTGGCGGCAGAACTGGCGGAAGTCCACGCGGCGATTCGCGCGGCGATTGCGGCCTACGATCCGATTCACATCGCCGAACGCATCAAGGCGATCATCACCGAAATCGCGAATGAACTGCGCGGGCTCGACCCGGCGGCACTGCTCGGCGACCTGACGTTCCTCGACAATATTGTCGATCAGGTGGAGGCGGCGCTCCCGCTCAACGCGCTGAACGGCATTGGCGAGTCGCTGACCGATGTCGGTGCGGAACTGGCGGCGATTGACCCCGGCGCGCTCATCGAAGCGGTTAACGGGCTTCCCGAACGCGTGCTGGACGGCATTGAACAGGTCGTCGAAGCCATCAAACAGGAATTGATCGCGCTGCTGGAATCGCTCGACTACTTTGCGACGAGCGCCAGCGCAGAAGTGTCTGTGGGGGTGGGCTGATGGTCGACAATCACACTGACTCGTTTCTGATTCCGGGGACGACGGCGCACGCTCATTTGACTTATGACCGGAACGGTCGCCTGACCAGCCTGACCTGCGGTACCGACCAGCAGCGCACGTATGTGGAGCAGGTCGGCACCAAACGTGTCTTCGCGGGCGGTTGGGTCACACAGTCGGAGATCGTCGCCGGGCAGCGCTTACTGCGGCAGGTCGCTGCAGGGGATGATTTCTGGGTGGAGACCTACGAATGGGATCCGGCCGGGCGCTTGGTCCTCGTGGATGGCGTGCGCGTGGATCGCGATGATCGCGGGCGAGTGAGCGCGTGCGTCACCGAGTTCGGCAGTTGGCACTACGGCTACAAGGGCGATCACATCGCGGAGATCGCATTTGCGCCGGTGCCCGATCAGGTCGCCTTCGCGCGGCGGGTCGGTCGTGGCGCGGATGGGCGTGCGCTGCGGCTGAAACAGGACGGGCGTGTGTATCCGGTTTCGTTCGATCAGCGCGGCGGGCGCACAGATGTACCGACACTCCCGGCGAACTACCACCGCGATGCCTGGGGGCGCTTGTGGACGATCACCGACGAAACTGGTGCGCCCATCGTCACCTATCTGTGGGATAACTATCGCTGTCTGGGGCGGATCGACGGCGCGCCGGGTGATCCGTTGAGCGCGGTCTTCTCGCTCGACCCGACCGGGACGCCCGTCCGTATGATTGAGCAGAATGGGGTAACGCGCATTCCGCGCGACGCCTACGGCGAAAGTCTGCTCACCTACGAACGCGTGCCGGGGTTGTATGGCGGCACGGTCTACGGCAACCTGCATCATTACGCGGCACGGTCATTTGATCCATTGAGCGCGTCCTTCACCACACCTGATCCGCTGGATGGCACGGCGGCGGATCCCCGGCGCGCGGGGGGCTACGCTGGCCCACTGATGGTCGAACATGGCGCGTCTGGCCCGTATGCGCTCTGCCAGCACGACCCGATCACCCGCGCTGATCCGACTGGGGCGTTCTCGTGGTGGATTCTGATCACTGACTTCACTTGGGCGTCGCAGAACAATATGCTCGGCCTCTTGGGGTTGGATTTCATCTTTAACTTCTGGGCCAGCCTGTTCAGCGGCAACATCGGCGCATTCTTCGACCGCGAGTTCTTCTATTCGGAACAGGCGGGCACGTGGGGCTGGCGCTCCGATGGCGTGATGGGCAAGATCACGGGCGGGCGGGCGTTCGCCTTCCAGCATCAGATCTGGTCGCCCTCGCACGAATTCAACGTGCTCGACGATGCGCGCGGTTTCATCCCGAATGCTGCTTTTAGGCCGACCCACTACGGCACGATCCTGCGTGGCAAACCGAAGGACAAAGACGCATTTCTGCTGACGGCCGATCCGCGCCTGTTCGCAGCGGGGATGAAACATTGGACGCGCGCGGGCGGAACGGCGGAGGCTGTCATTCCCGGTTCCTCTGTGCCGATCTTCCCCTCGGGCGGGCTGCACTTCGATTCGCCGATCACCGATTTGCGCGTGAGCGAGTGTACGCTCACCGAAATCGAGCCGACGGGTGTGCTGCTGAGTGGCAATGTGGGCGACCGCGTCTTTATCGATGTGGCGGCCACGGGGTTGGGACTGCGCCCGGATACGCTCGTGCTGCTCACCGACGCGACGCGGCAGGCGCGCATCGAAGACATCGCCGCGGCGGACGAATCCGCGGGGCGGACGCGGGTGTACTTCAAGCGCGATGTCCCCGCCATCGGTCCGGCCAACGTGCGTTTGCGCGGGCTAACGCCCAGCGGCGCGGCGGAAAATATCAACCACAACGCGGCTACGCCTGCCGAATACCTTGATGTCACCGGGACGACGCAGCCCTATGCGGCGGGTGATCCCGTGCGTTTGAACCAGAACAGCGCGGTCATGGGCTCGGCGCTCATTGACCGCCTCGAAGTCAAGCTGACGATTGATGCGCCGCTGACGGCGCTGACCGCGCCCCTGAGCATCTTCCGGGCGCGCTCGCTCGGCGTGACGACCGCAGGCACGCTCGGCGCGAACGCCGATCAGGTGGATTCGGCGTCACCGCCGTCCGTAGGCGACGCGGTGGTGATCGCGAATGCGGGC
Organism: Candidatus Flexifilum breve; assembly: GCF_016713355.1. Lineage (NCBI taxonomy): Bacteria > Bacillati > Chloroflexota > Anaerolineae > Aggregatilineales > Candidatus Flexifilaceae > Candidatus Flexifilum > Candidatus Flexifilum breve. The sequence goes on along the minus strand of NZ_JADJPI010000035.1, from coordinate 1,197,610 downwards.
GGCACGCGGGTCGCGGCCAGCGTCATCGAGCGAACGGGCAACCTGTGGCGTGTGGATCGGCCCCTGCAGCCGGCGCTTGGCGCGGCGGGCGGTGCGATCACGTGGGAACGGCTGTCGGTCGTGCTGACGCCGATTGGCAGCAAAGCGGGCACGTTGGAAGCTGATGCGATGCTGGTCTATACAGCGGTTGCAACCCGAACCGCGCCCACCAGCGATTTCGTTGTCGTCCGCGACACTGCGGGCACGCAGGCGGTGCGGGCGGTCAGCGGGGCGGTCTACGATGCCATTGTGCTGGCGACGCCCCTCCCCGGCAACACCGCGAATCCGTACAGCATCGAACGCTTCAACTTCGCTGCGCCGGATCGCAGCAACCTGACGATCTCCCGTGGGCAGTCGTTCATCCTCAATCCCGCTGTACCGAATGATGCCGTCGCCTTTTTCTTTCACCAGTACGTCGGCGGCGTAATGGCGACCGGGAACACGGTCAGCGAACCGGGTGTCGGCGCGATCCAATTCGCGGTGAATGGGACGCGCGCAACGGCTGCGGTCACTGGACTGACGCTCGCCGGGCACAATGCGCTCCGACCGAGCGCGATTGTAGGCTTCACCACCGGCACAACCACGACCCCCGCGCTCATTACCAAAGTGCGCGTGAGCGTGACGCTGGATCGGCAGCTCACCCTCGCGGCGAACGGCCTCGAAGCGGTGCCGTTGAGTGCGGTCGGGTGGCGCTACGATGGCGTGCCGCTCCCTGGTGCCCGGCGGCAGTTTGACAGCGGCAGTCGTCACCGTCAAGCCGCGCACGTCCGTGCCGGCGGCGAATACGCGCGTGCAGATGCCGCGTTTTCAGGCTGGTGACTTTGTGCGCGTCGATTACGGCGCACCTGCCGGACAGCGCATTTTTCGTGTAGGTACGCTCGCCGGGGATGCCGTACCGGCCGTCGATGGCCTGACACTCGGCCTGTCCGACGATCTCGCGCCTGCGGCATTGCCCGCCACGGTCACCGTCCAGCGGCTGGAACCCGGCGTGCCGTTTCCGGCGACGGGCGGATCGCGCATCGGCATTCGCGGATCGGCTATTCCTACGGCGGGCACGACGACCAACCGCGTCGCCTTCGACGTGTGGGCGGGCGACACGTTGGGCGTCAACCAGACGATTGCTATCGTCAACGGGGCGCTGGCGCACCCGGCGGTCATCACAGCGATTGACACTATTGAAGTGGAATTCGCCGCGCTCACGCCGCTGGCGAACGGCAATTACACCATCAGCGCTGATGCGCCCGACCGCACGAGCACCGTGCCCGGTTTCGTCCGCGAGGGCTCGACCATCGTCGTGACGCGGCAGGATCTGGTCAGCGACACCCTGCGTTTGGTGCTGGCCGTGCCGCTCAAAGAGGGGGCGGCGCGCGCCGATGGCAACCTGACGGGCGGCACTGTCATCGTGCCCGACGAGTCGGACGACCGCGAACTGACGCGCCTTGACAGCCTGAAAGCGCACGAACTGACGCATACGCGCCAATGGTCGATGGTCGGCCCGTTGATGCTGTTCGGCTTCCCCACTTTCGTTCTGGAAGGGATCGTCGAAGCGGCGACCGAGGTGGAAATGCCGGAGTTTTCGGCCTATGTCCCGGCGACGCTGGTGCCGGAAGGCAGTGTGCGCCTGCTGCAAATTGGCGCGTCGGGCGCGATTGACTTCAATGAGGGCGACAAGGTGCAGATCAGTTGGGCGTCGGCGCAGCCGAACGGGGCGACGGCGGCCAACGCGGGGATTCCGCGCACCATCACCCTGGGGCCGGAGGAGTCCCCCAATTCCAACCTGTTCCGGGTCATCCTCACGCCAGATATTGTGCCCGTGGAAGTGGTCAATGCGCAGGTGCGCCGTCACCGCGCCGACACCGACGCGTTGGCGCGCACACTCGACGTGCTGCAGGTCATCTCGGCGGGCGGGTTGATGAATTTCCTCGGCGGCGCGGTCTACGGCGGCCTGTTCAACCTGATCGGACGCGGCATCTACGCGCTGGTGCGCTTGATTGGTGGACAGGGCAAGACGTATCCGGCAATGGTCGAGGGGCTAGCGGCGGACGCGGGCAAGCTGCTGCGCGTCACCGATGCCGATGGACGCAGCGCGCTGGAAGGCGCATCCCGGATCATCGTCGAAAAGGATGACAATAAGCTGGTGCGCTCCGTGGTCCGGATCAGCGGCGAAGTGGTCACGCTGGCGGATGCGCTCGACGTGACCGGAGAGGTGCGCGTCGCGCCGTATTCGACGTTCCGACCCGACAGCACGTTTGACTGGCATCAGTATTATCCGGCGTCCATTCCCGATTTGAGCCGCCCGGCAACCGTGCAGATCGACCCGGCCAGCCCCGGCGATACCTTGTCGCTGGATCCGTTTGATCGCGTGCAGATTGTGCGTGGAGACGCGACCTATGGGCGCATCGTCACGGCGGTGTCGGGCAATCGCGTCGACCTCAACGAGACGCTCCCCGGCACGGAAACGACGTTCCGTATCGCCAAAATCGGTGAAACCGACCCGATTGGCAACTTTGACAGCGTGCTCATGACCAATGAACTCGGTACGGATTGGCTCAAGTGGGTGTTTGACCCCTATTCGCAGCTCCAATACGACTTGCAGCCCGACCCGACCTCGTTTGCGGGCGTGCTGGCGCGCATCGGGCGCTATGCCTTCGGCGCGCAGTCGTGGAGCTTCATCTGGGCATCCGTGTTGACGATTGACCGCGTGCATCAGGCCGAACATCTGGCACGCATCGAGCAGGCAGCGTCGAGCAACAGCGGTGACACCTATTCGCCGCTCGGACGGCTGCGCGAGGAGATCGCCGTCGTGGGGGATATCGCGCGCTACTGGCAGGTGCCACTCGGCGGCGCGCGGGAGTTCGATACCTATGTCGCGCCTGGCGATACGACGCCGGGTAACTGGCTGATGAACGGCGCGACGAATGCACCCGGATTGCAGGATGCGCCGGGTGTCAACTTGCAGGATACGCCGCGCGTCATGACCTCGCTGCGCGACGCGACCGACGCCGAAGATGGGGATACCGACCTCAACGACGATGTGCGCTCCGATGGCACAGCCGATCCCGGCAATGATGTACCCGATATCTTGTTCGCCAAACTGGCTGCCGATCCGACCGTGGCGGCGGCGACTGATCCCGATGGTTTCATGCCCGCTCAGCGCGGTTGGATTCCCACCACGCCGCGCATGCAGCGCTCCACCGGAATGTATGTGGCGTTCAGTCGACCCGGCAAACACCGGGTCACCGTGCGCAACAATGTCCGCGATCAGGCTGAAGCGCGCGAAGCTCAGGAAAAAGGCAAAGGCCGCCAGACGATCTGGTATGACAAGACCGTGGCTGATATTGTGGCCGTCGTGAATGGCCAACCGATTACTGCGGGCGCAACTTTGACGTTCGTACAGACTCAGCGCGCGCGGATCGCGGTCTTGCCGAACACTGCGCGGCGTTATGCCCTCACGCTCCAGCGGCAGACGGGCGGCGAGGTGCTGCGTGCCCCCGACCCCGCCGATCCGCTGGTGATTGAAGCGGGGCGCGTCAACGGGACAGAAGATGTCGAAATCAGCCGGTTATATGCCTTCAACACGACGACTGGACGCTATGATCATCCGGCATTGGCGCGCCACAGCGTGCATCTGCCGACCGATATCCACATCCCGGTGCGCTTATTCAGCATTGAGGTGGTCGATACGCTGCCCGTGCGCCGCGCGTTGACGCTGAATGCCGCGGACATCAGCACTGAATTGGCGCTGAACGGCACCGCTTTCCTGCTGGTACCCGCGACCATTGGGCCGCAGGGCGCGCGTATCACGTCCGCGACCGCGGGCGGCGCAGCGGTGCCGGTCGCGCCGCTGCAAGCGTTGATTCAGCCAGCGCCCGCCAGCATTCCGGCGGATGTACAGGTGTTTGTCGGCACAGGCGGCGTGATCCAATTGAACTTCACGCCTGCGCTCAACGTGACGGCCGAGACGGACATCGAGATTCAGGTGGAAGTCGGCGTAGGGACGTTCGCCCAGTTGAAGGCGACGCTCAAACTTAGACCATAGTCCTAATGACGGCGACATGTGCGCTTGGGGGGCGGTATAACAGGTGTATTCATCAAAGTGGTAAAGGAATCCGTGATGAGTCATCTGTCAAAGCGTCACAGAGTTCAGGTGCTGCTGCTGGTTGTCAGCGTCCTCACAAGCGTGTGGACGGTTCGGGGACAGGGTGAAACGGTCACCGTCCCGGATTTGACCGGGCTCTCTGTCCCCGTCGCTGCCGCACAGTTGAACGCTGCTGGGCTGCGGCTCGGCGGTCAAGAGGTGATCCCGTGGTCGGAGAGCAGCGGCCTTCCGGCGGGCAGCATCAGCACGCAGGATGTGGCGGCAGGACAAACCGCGACCGCGGGCACGGCGATCAACGTGCAGGTGCTGGCGTCGCCCAACGTCACGCTGATCTACGACGAGAACGACCTGACCATCCTCAACCGTACCGGACAAGATTTGCCCTTTGGTGGGCTAAGCTTTGAAGTGGCTGACGGAGCGATGCCCGCCACGTTTCAAGCGACGCGTTGGGCGGGTGGCTTGCAGAATGGTCGCTGCGCGCAGGTGTGGTCCGTCGTGCGCTACGAGGCGAAGGCGGTTGATGGCTGCGATGGCATTGCCAACTGGCTGACAACCAACAATCCGGGCGAGCACTTCTGGACACAGCTCAATGGGGTGAACCGCTTCCGGGTATTGCAAAATGGCGTGGAGCGCGGAGCCTGTGCGTCTGCAGCAGCGGGCACCACACCGATCACGTGCAGCTTTTATATCCCCGCACCCAGCAGTTCGGATGTGACTGAGTATGTCTACTTCGCGTATACGCCCGGGCGCTTGGCGATCATCAATCAGTCGCCCGATCGCTGGATGCCGTTGGTTGGAACACAGGTCATTAACAATAATCCGAATTTGACGCCGCCGGGGCAGGGCGTGCCGATTGGCGATCCGGCACTGTACCTTCCGGTCAATCCGGTGGCTGATGTCACACGGCTCGCACCGGGGCAGTGTGTGCTGTTCACCGACTCGACCGGGCTGGAGACGGACAACCTGCCCCAGCCATGCACCGTGATTGCCCGACTCGATATTGGACAGCAGTTGATCTTCTGGGCGGCGGATTTCAACATCGTCAGCGTGACCGATGGGCAAACGCGGACCTGCCGCGCAGCCACTGTGGATCGTCTAACGATTTGTGTGATGCCCCGTTAGGGAGAATTAAACGGGGATCGGCTTACTGTGCGATCCCCGCAGTATTGCTAGGCGTTGGAACTAATCATCATCATCGTCATGACCGCGTCCGCCGCCTTCGCAGCGCCGCCGCCAACCGTTCGCCGGAGCCCACGGCGGTGGCCCATTCGAGCAGTCGCCCTCGTCACGCCAGACTTCACCGTCTACATTCACAACCACATCGACATCGACAATCACGACGAAGATCGCGATCACAATGAGATTTTGCTGGTCGTCGTCGAGCGCGGTATCGCCTTCGACGCGGATGAAATCGCCGATTTGAATCACGTTAAGAATGGGATCGTCCGCGTTGATCTCGATATCAATATCGTAGATGGTGACGATATTGGCGTTGATAATCTGCACGGGGCCTTCAATGATGATGGTCACGGGCAGCGATGTGTCGCCGCCGAGGTAGCTGGCGGTGTCGCTGTCGGTCACGCTCACGCCGTTGAAGCTGGCGGTCACCGTGGCCGTGTTGGTGTGCTGTCCCTCCACCGCCGGAACAGGGCCAACCACGCATTCGACGCTGGCCGCGGGCTCCAGCGTGGCGGGCAGGACGCAAGTGGTGGTTGCAAGCGTTGTATCGGTCAACGTGAGCGCGGTGAGCGGCACCGTGCCCGTGTTCGTGATGACGAACCGGAACGAGACATTGCTCCCGACAATGACCTGCGGGCCGGGCGCGGCATCGACATCGGCCCACGTCGCGCCATCCGTCATGACGTATTTTTCGATGTCGATGGCCGGACGGTCACCGCCAAAATAGTTCGCGCCGTCGCTGTCCGTCACCGATTGGCCTTGGTACAGGGCGGTGACAACGGCGGTATTGGTGTGCTGACCCGCTTGCACAGGCTGCGCTGTCAGCGTGCATTCGAAGAATGAGCTGGGTTCGAGCGTGGCCGGAAGGGTACAGGTTTGCAGGTCGTAGACCGTATCGGTCAATGTGAGGTTGGTCAGAGGGACACTGCCTGTGTTGGTCACGACGAAGCGGAACGCGACTTGCCCGGCGAGCGGCACGGTTGGCCCCGGCAGACCGTCGGCATCCTGCCAGGTGACGCCATCGACTGAAATGTACTTTTCCACATCAATGGCGGCAGTGGGGGTGGTTTGTGCTAACGCGGGCAGCAATGAGACCAGCACGGTGAGGATCGTTAGGAACGCGACGAGCAGTCGACCCAAATGACGATGAGGACGTGTAGACAATTTCTCCTCCATGACTTAACAAACGAGTTACATGACCTAAACCGTAGGTTTTTCACAAATGTTGCAATCAATATAGTCGAATCGTTGGGAATTGGTACTATTCTGCTACGGTTGCAGGTATGCATTGGCGGAGGTGAGCCGGGACAGAGAGTTACGATCCCGGCTCTGTCTGGTTGCAGCTTAGGATAGATACTGCGCGACGCCTGCCTTGAGGAACTCATAGCCGCCGCGCGCGATCTCGTCGGATGACTGCAGCGGCGGACGCCACAGGCAGGTCGCCGCCGTGAGATCCGGGTTGATCGCGGCAAATGATTCGAGCACGAGGTAACCGGAGAATTTCGCCCCGGCCAACCCTTGCCAGACTTCATCCCACTTGCCCGTGCCTTTGCCGACCTGCCCGCGGTGGCTCTCGCTCATGTGCACGTAGCCGATCACATCGGCGGCATTGATGAAGGCCGTGTCGAAGCGTTCCTCTTCGATGTTCATGTGATAAGTGTCGGCGTGCAGCTTGAAGTTGCTCGCGCCGACCGCGAGGATCGCGTCGCGGGCATCGGCCAGCGAGTTATACATGTACGTCTCGTAGCGGTTGCAGGGCTCCAGCGCCACGGTGATGTCACGCTTGGCGGCTTCGGCGCACACCTCTTTCATCACGTCGATCACGGTCTGCCGTTCGGCGGCGGTCGGGGGTTTGCCCGTCAGCGTGCCGAGCGAGTACGGGGTGCAGCCGCCAAGATAGTGACAGCCGAGTTCCTGTACCTTGTCCAGCGCTTTGATCAAAAAGGCTTTGGCGGCATCGGGATAGAAGGGCAGGTGCAGCGAGGCGGGGAGCGCCAGAGAACAGGTCGCGTCGATGCCCGCTTGGTCGAGCGCGGCGCGGTGACTCGTCACATCGAACTCGTCGGGTTTGAGCAGCGGTATTTCGATCAGATCAAAGCCGATCTTGCCGCACTGCTCAATGGCATAGTTGCCGCTCTCGGTCGTCCATTCGCCGACCCACACAAATGCATGCGAACCAATCTTAATCATGAAAAATTATCTCCTCAACAGTGACTTGGCGATATAGTTCTTCAACTTGTCGACGCTGACACACAGCCGTGCCCGCGTTCATGACCACAGAGGAGGCAGCGGCTGTGCCCCACGCCAGCGCCGCCGACCACGACTCGCCGCGTGATAGCGCGAGCATCAACCCGGCGTTGAGCGCGTCACCGGCGCCAGCCGTGCTGACCACGGGTACGTTGAGCGGATGCACACGGTAGCCGCCATCTGGTCTGACGGCGAGCGCACCGTCACGTCCCAGCGTCACGACAATCGCTTCCCGTGCCCATCTGCCGAGATAGCGGCGCAGTTGATCAAGGGCGGCGCGCACGTCGAGGGCGGACGCCACCGACAGCGCGAGATCGCCGTCCAGTGAGCGTGCCTCATCCGCATTGATTTTGAGTACATGCGGCAGTCCCGTGACGCCCGCGCTCAGCGCCGCGCCCGAGGTATCGAGCAGAGTGACAAGGTTGGTTGCGTGCAAACGGCGCAGAATCGTCGCGTAGGCGTCGGCAGGCAGACCGGGCGGCACACTGCCCGCGCAGATGATGCCCCACGCTGAAGCAGCCGCCAGCCGATCCAAGAGATGAGTGAAACCGGGCTCATCGACGCGCAGCGTGGCCGCGCTCACCGTTGATTGCAGCCCGGAGTGTTGATCCACGATCAGTGTGGCGATGCGCGTTTCGCCCGATGCGGGCAGTAGTTCATGGGGAATGCCCGCTTGGTCCAACAGGGCGGTGAGCATGCTGCCGGTCAGACCCGCGGCAAAGCCGAACGCCCTGGTGTCTGCGCCGAGTTCGTGCAGCACCAGCGAACTGCCGACGCCTTTGCCGCTCGGCGTGCGCGTCTCGCTCGTAGCCCGAAGCGTATGTCCGAGTTGGAAGTGATCGACCCACAGCACGTGATCGATGGCCGGGTTGAGGGTGAGGGTGAGGATGGTCATGGCTGCCGCCGCGCTAGATATTGGTCGATCAGATAGTTTGCGCCGATAAGCTGCGCGAAATCGATTTCAGACTCATCATGCGTGCCGACGCGAAGCATATCTGTCCTTTGCCGCAGCGTGTTAGACGATCTGCACTTCGACGTGGAGGCGGAGCTGCTCGACAAAGTCGGCGGGTGCACCGCCGTCGGTGATGAGCAAGTGAGCTTCGCCGAGCGGCGCAACCGGCGCTAACGCCCGCCGCTGAAGCTTCGAATGATCGGCGACGACGATGATCTGCCGCGCGCATTTCATCATGGTCTGTTTCGTGTGCGCGTCGAGCAGATTGGGCACGGTGAACCCGGCTTCCAGATCAATCGCATCGACGCCGAGGAAGAGTTTATCGACATTCAACCCGCGCAGAAACGCTTCGGTCTGCGGGCCGATGAGCGAGAGCAAGCCCTTACGCAGCATGCCGCCCGCGACGAAGACCTGAATTTGCGGGAAGTTAGCGAGCTCCGCGGCGATGGCCAGCGCATTGGTGATGGCGGTGATCTGCTTTTTGGCGAGGTGCGGCACAATCTGCGCGGTCGTCGACCCGGTATCCAGCAAGACCGTATCGCCATCACTGATCAGGTCGGCGGCGGCCTGACCGATGCGCTTCTTCTCGTCGACGTACTGGCCGATTTTGACTTTCCACGACAGTTCATGCAGGCGCGTCTCGTTGGGTTTCGCGCCGCCGTGCGTGCGCTGCACGAGACCCTGCTCTTCAAGCTCCACCAAGTCGCGGCGAATGGTCATCTCGCTGACTGCAAACTCAGTGCTGAGACGCGCCACGGAGGCCGACCGCTCTTTGAGCAGAATTTCGAGGATTGCGCTGTGCCTTGCGGTAAGGGTCATTCCAGTCGCTTTTCTCTAACTTCACAGGCACGCTCACAATAGTCGCACATTTTTATGTTTGAGTCAATCACGCTCTTGATTGACGTAAACATTAATGTGTGCTAGATTGTTGTAAGGTGCGGAAGTCAATCTGGTCACAACGAAGCGAGCGATCTGCATATCAACACGCGATGCTCGCTGAGTTGTGACTCCATAAAATACAAATAAGTGCAGCCCCCTGAATGAGGACATCACTCGTATGGTTCGACAGGACGACCGGGCGGTCATTTTAGAGATAGACAACGTTACGAAAACATTTGGCGCGGTACAGGCTTTACAGGGCATCAGCTTCAACGTTCACAAAGGCGAGATCGTCGCGCTGGTCGGCGATAACGGCGCGGGCAAGTCGACGCTCATTAAGATCATCGCCGGGGTGCACGGCCCGACGAGCGGTACGCTGCGCCTGCGTGGGACGGTGTGCGACTTTAAGTCGCCCGCCGATGCGCTGCATGCAGGCATCGAAACGGTGTATCAAGATCTCGCGCTCATCGATCCGCTTGATGTTGCTGATAACGTTTACTTGGGGCGCGAAGTGCTCAAACCGGGTTGGTTGGGGCGGGTGTTCGGCGTGCTCGACCGGGCGCAGATGCGCCGCTCGACGGGTGAAGCGCTCAGCCAACTGCACATCAAAATCCCCGCGCCGACCATGCCTGTGCGCCGCATGAGTGGTGGTCAGCGGCAGGCTGTCGCCATTGGCCGCGCCGTGACATGGGGACGCCAGCTCATCCTGCTCGATGAGCCGACCGCCGCGCTCGGCGTCGAAGAGACCGAACAGGTCTTGCTGACGATTGAGAAACTGCGCGACGACTATGGCATGACCTTCATCGTGATCAGCCACAACATGCAGAACGTGCACCGCATCGCCGACCGCATCGTCGTGCTGCGGCAGGGCAAACAGGCGGCGACGCTCGACAAACACGCGACCACACCGGAAGAGATCGTCGCGTACATCACTGGCGCTAAAGTTCAGGCTCACTGATTCGATAGGAACCTCAATGGCTGATAGTTCGCACGTTCCAGCGCGAACCGGGACGAATCGCCCGCAGGCGTGGATCAACTGGTTATCCCGATACGGCATTTTTCTGCTGCTCGTCATCCTCGTCGTCGCGCTGTCGATCATCACGCCGCTGGTGCGCGGGGAGCAGTACTTCCTCACGCCGCGCAATTTGACGCAGGTGATGCTGCAAGGTTCGATCAACGGGATCATTGCGCTCGGCATGACGTTCATCATCACCAGCGGCGGCATTGACCTGTCGGTCGGGTCGATTGTAGCGCTCGCCGGGGTGATCGGCGCATCGGTGATGGCGCTTGGCTCTGGCCCGTGGGTCGGGGCGCTGGTGGCGATTGCGACGGGCATTGCGTGCGGGTGCTTCAATGGCTTTCTGATCACGCGCATCAAACTGCAGCCGTTCATCGCGACGCTCGGCACGATGGGCATCTTCCGCGGGTTGACGCTCATCCTCAGCGATGGCCGCCCGATCTATGGGTTTGACAGCGCGTTCGTTGACATCTTCTCGCAGCGCGTCTTCGGCGAAATCCCGCTCCCGGTGATCGTCGTCGCCGTGCTGGCGGTGCTCTGCTGGCTCGTGCTGACCAAGACGCGCTTCGGCAAATACGTGATCGCGATTGGCAGCAGCGAAGAGTCCGTGGCGCGCGCGGGCATCTCGATCCGCCGCTACAAGCTCGGCATCTACACCTTCGGCGGTGTGCTGACCGGGATTTCGGCGGTGCTGCTCACCGCACGTTTGAGCTCCGCCGATCCTACTTCCGGCACGATGTTCGAACTGGACGCCATCGCCGCGACCGTGATGGGCGGGACGAGCTTGTCCGGCGGCGAGGGCACGATTGCCGGGACGATTGTCGGCGCGCTGATCATCAGCATCATCCGTAATGCGCTCAATATTCTGAATATTCCGGCGTTCTGGCAGCAGTTTGTCATCGGGGCCGTCATCATCATCGCGGTCGCGCTGGATCAAGTGCGCCGCCGTTACGCGCAGCGGGTTGGGTAAAGCCACCCCACACAAGTTCACCACTCCCTCAACCGCAGGGATGCTAGCCGGGCAAGGCCGAGAAAGGAGTCTTTTCGGCGCACCATCTATTGAGCATGACACCACTCACTGCAATGATTTTGATGAGTATAAGGATGGTAAATATGCTTCGTTTTTCGCGTCAGATTTCGATTATCGTGGCTGTGGTCGCCCTCCTGCTTGTGACCAGCGCCTCTTTCTCTTTAGCTCAGGACGCGCCCCTGCGTTTCGGCGCGATCATCAAAACGGAAGCCAACGAATACTGGCAGGCGATGGCCGCGGGCTATGAATTCGCCGCCGCACGCTATGGCGTCGAAGTGGTGGTTGGCTCGGTGCCGACCGAAGCGGATACCGACGAACAGTTGGCGCTGGCCGAATCGTATCTCGATCAGGGCTTCGATGCGCTGCTCGTCTCGCCGATCACGCCGAGCAACCTGAATTCGGCCTTGGCGGCGGCGACCGAAGCGGGCATCCCCGTGATCAACGTTGACGAACTGATCCCGGCAGATGCGGCGGCGGACGCGGGCATCGACATCGCGCTGCGCATCGCTTCGAACAACTATCAGGCGGGGCAGTTGGCGGGCAACTACGTGCTGGCGAACCTCGAAGCCGGGTCGCAGTTGGCGATCCTCGAAGGGCTGGCGGGTAACGTGTCCGGTCAGGCGCGGCGTGATGGTTTCTTCGACACGGTCAATGGCACGATGGAAGTCGTCGCTAGCCAACCGGCCGACTGGGATCGCACGCGCGCTCTCGACGTGACGACCAACATCCTGCAAGCCAACCCCGACGTCAAGGCGATTTACGCGGCGAATGACACGATGGCACTCGGTGCGACCGAAGCGGTGCGCGCGGCGGGTCTCGAAGGCCAGATCATCATCATCGGGACAGATGCGGTGCCGGAAGCGCTGGACGCAATTCGCGACGGGCGCATGACCGGGACGGTCGCGCAGTATCCGTTTGAAATTGGCGTGCTGGCGGTCGAAAACGCGATCAAGCTGGCGGCAGGTCGCCCGATTCCTACTCGCATCGACGCGCCGATCCGCCTGTTGACGGCGGGCGACCTCGAGGCCCCGGTGCAGCCCATGCCTGATCCCGCGATTGGTGATCTGAGCTTCGGCGCGATCATCAAGACGGAAGCGAACGAATACTGGCAAGCGATGGCGGATGGCTATGCGTTTGCCGCGGAAACCTACGGCGTGAACGTGCAGGTGGGTTCGGTTCCGACGGAAGCGGACACCGACGAACAGTTGGCGCTAGCGGAATCGTATCTCGATCAAGGGTTTGATGCGCTGCTCGTCTCGCCGATCACGCCGAGTAACCTGAATTCGGCGCTGGCGGCGGCTTCGGAAGCGGGTCTGCCAGTCATCAACGTCGACGAACTGATCCCGGCGGCTGCGGCAGCGGACGCGGGTATTGACATTGCGCAGCGCATCGCCTCGAACAACTATCAGGCGGGGCAGTTGGCCGGTAACTACGTGCTGGCGAATCTCGAAGCCGGGGCGCAGGTCGCCATTCTCGAAGGTCTGGCGGGCAACGTGTCCGGTCAGGCGCGGCGGGATGGCTTCTTCGACACGGTCAGCGGCACGATGAATGTCGTTGCCAGCCAACCGGCCGACTGGGATCGCACGCGCGCGCTCGACGTGACGACGAACATCCTGCAGGCGAACCCGGATGTCAAGGCGATTTACGCGGCGAACGACACCATGGCACTGGGCGCGGCGGAAGCCGTACGCGCGGCGGGTCTCGAAGGCCAGATCATCATCATCGGCACGGACGCGGTTCCCGAAGCGCTCGATGCCATCCGCGAAGGCCGCATGACCGGGACGGTCGCCCAGTACCCGTACGAAATCGGCGTGCTGGCAGTCGAAAACGCGATCAAGCTGGCGGAAGGCCGCCCGATCCCGATGTCGATTGACGCGCCGATCCGTCTGCTGACGGCGGACAACGTCGGCTAGAGCAGGGTAATGGATCCACGAACGCCTGTAGGGGCGCACCTGCGTGTGCGCCCGAAGCATCCGGGCAGACACATCGGTCTGCCCCTACACTCGGGATGTGCGTAATCATCGTGAATGCCTAAAGTGGGTCGTTTAGATGCGGCACATCACCGAATCGAACGACCCTCTGTTTTTGTGTCAGTCCATCGATGAGTCCAGATGTGGTTGCGAGGTCTGAAAGTGCGGCACAATGGTGGTCGTACCCGTGGTGACCAGCACTTAAGGAGCGTATTCGATGTCTAATGCCCAACGAGCGCTTGAGCATGCCAAAACGCAGCGCAGCGCGTATATGTCTGGTTTCAGCGAACTGCTGCGCATTCCCTCGATCAGCACCGATCCCAATTACAAGGCCGAAGTCGCGCGCTGCGCCGACTGGGTGCGCGACGAAATGCGGCGCATCGGGATGAAGAACTGCCAGACGATCCCGACTGATGGGCATCCCGTCGTGTATGGGGAATGGCTGGAGGCGGGCGCGGATAAGCCGACCGTGCTGATCTATGCGCATTATGATGTGCAGCCCGTCGATCCGCTCAACTTGTGGGTGACGCCGCCCTTCGAACCGACCGAACGCGACGGCAAACTCTACGCGCGCGGCTCCGAAGATGATAAAGCGGGCGTGTGGGCGAACCTCAAGGCCATCGAGTCGATCCTCGCAGTCGATGGTAAGCTGCCTGTCAATGTGAAGCTGTTCTTTGAAGGCGAGGAAGAGTCCGGTTCGCCGAACATGCACCCGTTTGTCGCCGGGAACAAAGACCTGCTCAACGCGGATTTGTTCGTGCTGTGTGACGGTGAATTCGTGCGCGATCAGCCGAGCATCGTCTACTCGGGGCGCGGCATCGTCGCCGCCGAAGTCACGCTCACCGGGCCGGATCACGACCTGCATTCGGGGACGTATGGCGGCACGGTGCACAATCCGCTGCACCTGGCCGGGAAGATCATCGGCTCGTTCCACGATGACGCGGGGCGCATCCAGATCCCCGGCTACTATGACGCCGTGCGCGACTTGACGGCGGCGGAACTGGCGAACCTAGAGCAGTTGTGGGCGCGGACGGGACCGCAGTTCAAAGAACGGTCGGGCGCGGCGCACTTCTGGGGCGAATCAGTCGCGTCAACGGCGGTGCGGGCGACGGCACTGCCCACGCTCGATGTCAACGGTATGTGGGGCGGGTATCAAGGTCCCGGCACCAAGACGGTGCTGCCGTCGAAGGCGGGCTTCAAGGTGACCATGCGCCTCGTCAACGATCAGGACCCGGTTGAGATTGGCCGCATGTTCAAGGATTATGTCATGAGCTTCGCGACTGAGACCGTCAGCATTGAGGTCAGCGTGCCGGTGGCAGGCTACCCGTTCAGCACGCAGTTTGAAGGCGCGGGCGTGGAAGCAGTGCAGCAGGCGCTGGTCGCGACGGTGGGTAAGCGCGCGCTGATGGAACGCGCGGGCGGGTCGGTGCCGATTGCGGGCATGTTCCAGCGTGAGCTCGGCATCCCGATGACCCATCTTGGCTTAGGGCCGGGCGATAACATCCACTCGCCGAATGAATACATCGTCATCGAGGACTTCTATCTCGCCATCGACACGGCGATCCATGTGCTCTACAACCTGATCTCGTTCAAGTAGAGGTCTGCATTCTCCGACCCCACCCCCATCCCCTCCCCGAATTCAGGGAGGAGCAAACCCCCCCCCCCCCCACGCCCGAATTCAGGGGGAGTAGGGACAGTAGCTGCGCTGTCCGCTATGAACGGACAAGTCAATGCGGCTCAGTACGATAGTGTGAAGTCCACTTGGGTACAAGCGGACGCAATGAATTGCGTCCCTACACTAGACCGCTTTCTCTTAGGGGCGTGATTTATCGCGTCCGCTGGTGTTCCATTCCCGCAGGCAGGCGCTAGCTGAACGTCACACCGGAACGAAACGAGTCGTAGATCTGCCGCAGGCGACCTGCCCGCGCGCTGATTTCCTCGTAATTGTCCGCGTCGAGCAGCTTCTGATTGACGAGCGCGCTGCCCACGCCGAGCGCGCTTGCGCCTGCTCGCAGAAAGTCGGCGGCGGTGTGCTCGTCGACGCCGCCCGTCGGCGTGATGCGCACCTGCGGCAGCGGCGCTTTGACCGCTTTGAGGTAGGCCGCGCCGCCAATGTCTGCCGGGAACAGCTTGACGATGTCCGCGCCTTCTTCCCATGCCGTGAGAATCTCGGTGGGCGTGTACGCGCCCGGCATCACCGGAATGCTGTAACGGCGGCACAGCTTGATCGTGGACCGCTTAATCGTTGGGCTGACGACGAACTGCGCCCCGGCTTGAATCGCTGCGCGGGCGCTTTCGGCGTCCAGCACTGTCCCGACGCCAATGATCATCTCTGCGCCAAACTGCTCCCGGGCCTGCGCGATGACGGCGAGCGCGTTGGGTGTGGTCAGCGTGATTTCAGCGACGGTCACACCGCCAGCCTTGATCGCCTCCAGCGCCTTGAGCAGTTTCGCGCTTTGATCCGCCCGGAGAATGGCGATGATGCCCGTATTGAGAATGTGATCCAGAATTGTGCGACTCATGGTGATCCTTTCCGGGGTTAGCCACCCCAACGCGGGTTATCAACGACCGTCGGTTGGCCTTGCATCTCGACGACCAGCTTGCGGAAGCCCTGCTGCTCAATCGTGCCGTAGTTGTGTCCCGCGTGACCGGGATAGACGAAGAAGAAAATCAGCGGTTCGGTCGCGCTGATGTTGACCGTACGGTGGGCCCAGCGCGGCAGCACGTAGAGCACCGTCCCCGCATTGAACGGTAGGACGGAGGTGTCGCCTTCGGGCGTCTCCATGACGAGCATGCCCTGTCCGCTCAGGCAGTAGTAGACCTCACCCGTTTCCAGCACGTCGTGAAAGTGACCTTTAGTCATGTGGTATTCCGCGCCGATCTTGCCGGGGTGCAGTACGGTCACGCCGTGCAGGAGTTCACCGGAGTTGTGCGGACGGTGAATCTCGTAGACTTCGTAGAGCACCGGATCGGCGGCGATCTGCGCGGCATACGCGTCCGCGTCGAGGTACATATTCGGCATTGAGGACAGCCGCCGCACGGTGTGACTGTCATATTCGGAGGGAATGCCACCCGTTGCTGGGAGTTGGAACGTAAATGGAGTCGTGTGCATGATGTGCCTTTCAGACAGCGTTCGCAATCTACGGCGATTCTAGATGCTTCTGCGGCCTTTGCCAGCGTGGGCGGGAATTCCCCACTCAAAACGGAGAGCTAGAGGGCGAAAGTTCAATTTGAGGCAACAGAATGTAGGGGAGGGGCTTGCCCCTCCCGTGAGCGGGAGAGGGGATAGCGTGAGGGGGCAAATGTGTCTTGAATATCACTTGTTGCCTCCCTCAAGCCAAAAGGGAGGAGAAACCTGGTCTAAGATAAGGTGTGCTAATTATCGTAGGTCTGAATACGCTTGGCCGGGTCGAGATACGATAGGCGATCCATGCGGGAACGCACCTGCGCGATCACCTCGGCTTTGTTGATGGTGAGGAGTTGACGGTCGCGCATGACAACTTGCCCGTCGATGATCACCGTCCGCACATCAGCGGATTGCAGGTTGTAGACCAGCGACGCGCCGACGTTATACAGCGGCTGGTGATGCGTGCCGCTCAAGTCGATCAGCACGAGATCGGCGAGGTAGCCGGGCCTGATCGCGCCGAGTTCGTTTGGTTGACCGTAGACTTTGGCACTGCCATGCGTCGCAATCGCCAACGTTTCGGCAATCGGCAGGGTTTCGCCCATGCCGGTGCGCGCTTTCTGCGTGAGCGCCATGAGGCGCAGCGTTTCCCACAGGTTGAGCGTGCTGTTGCTCACCACGCCATCGGACGCCAAGCCGACCGGAATGCCCGCCGCTCGAAACTCGATGACCGGGGCGGTCGTTTCGCCGAGCTTGAGATAGGTCTTCGCGGCGTGCGCGATACCGGTGTCGTACTGCTCCAGCAGGCGAATATCAGCCGGGGTCGCGCCGCACACATGCGCGAGGATCGTTGGCACGTCGAGCACGCCCGTCTGCTGCAAGACTTGCAACGGCGTGATGCCACGCTTGCGGTAGCTGGCGATAGTCTGCTGCGGTGTCTCGGATACATGGATGTGAATGCCCACGCCGAGCTTCTGCGCGATCTGTGCGGTCGCCCGCAGGAAGTCGTCGTTACAGGTGTAGGGCGCATGCGGCGCCATGATGGTGCGGATGCGTCCGTGCGCCGCGCCCTGAAAATCCTGCGCGAAGCTGGCCGTCTCCTCGATCATGTTCAGACCTTGACTGCCGAACATCGCATAACCGAGCAGCGCCCGCGCGCCGATCTGCTCGACGGCGCGGGCGGCGTGCGCCATGTGGAAGTAGTGGTCGGCGACCGAGGTGACGCCGCTCTCAATCTGCTCGATCAGGCCAAGCAGCATGCCCCAGTACACATCTTCCGGCTGCAGATTGTTTTCGAGCGGCCACATCAGGTCATTGAACCAGCGGTCGATGGAGGCGTCTTCGGCCAGTCCACGCCACAGCACCATCGGCACATGCGCGTGACAGTTGATCAGCCCCGGCGCGACCAGCATGCCGTGCGCGTCGATCACCGTGTCAAAGTGCGAGGGATCGACTGCGCCGGTCGGCTGTACGGCTTCGATGCGCTGCCCGTTGACGAGCACATCTTGCTCCTCAAGGATCGTGACGCTGCTGCCCGTCGGGCTGACTTGCAGAACTTGCGCGTTGGCGATCAGCAGACGGCTCATACGATTCTAGTCCTGACCTTGCCGCGCGTTGTAGACCAGCGCGCCGCTGTTGGCGAAGTCGCGATAGACGGCCAGCGCTTCTTCGGTCAGCACATTGTCGATCAGCTCGATGCCGCGCTTGGCGAGTTCTTTGTCCCACTCCGGATGAATCGGGCCTTCGTCAAACCCGGTGATCGCTTCCAGTTCCGGGCCGTGCCCCGCAATCGCCAGCGAGCGCACACCCGACCACAGCACCGCGCCGAAGCACATGGCACACGGTCGCCAGTTGACGACCATCTGGTAGATCGGCTGGCTGGGGCCGCCCAAGTCATATGTGCCGAGCAGCTTTTGCGCGACCGAGAGTGTCATCACTTCAGCGTGCGCGGATGAGCAGTTGTACGCCACCACGCGGTTCACGCCGATCACGACGGGTTTGCCTGTGTCGCGCTCGAACACGCCCGCCGCGAACGGGCCGCCCGTGCCGTTTTCAAAATTGAGCCGTGAAAAGCGAATCACAGCCGCCATGCGTTCTTCAACCGTCGGTATCACAGCCGGTAAACGGTGATTTTCTTCAATTGCCCAGTCAGGCAGCGCTAACGTAAATTCCATCGTTTCCTCTCCTTCCAGCAGGCACAGATTGTGGACTGGGCTGGGGGTATCCGTCAAGCACAATTGTGTACAGTTCCGGGGGGCGTTTGGTTGTGGGATCAGCGCGGGAATCCGCGTGAACATGCTACACTGGGCGCTGCACCAGCGGCGGTGAGCTTTGACGCCGCCGCCCTTACCACACAGGAGGTTCTCTATGACACAAGCGCAGCGCTTGCTGCTGTATGTCGGCACGTATACGCGACCTGCTCCTTATCTCAAAACCTATAGCGGGCAGGGGATTTATCTCTACAGCCTTGACCGGGTTACCGGCGCGCTGACGCCCGTCAGCGAGACGCACGGTATCGACAGCCCGTCGTATCTAGCGATCAGCCGCGATCAGCAGCGGCTGTACGCCGTCAGCGAGGTCTGGTTGTGGCCAGAAGGCACGATCACGGCCTATGCTATCGACCAGCAGACGGGCGCGCTGACCTACATCAACCGGCAGTCCACCCGGGGCACGGTCACCGCGTATGCATCCGTCGATCAGGCGGATCACTTTGCGTTTGCGGCCAATTACTGGGACGGCGAAACGGTCGCGGTTTTCCCGCTGCGCGCTGACGGCGGCGTGCTGCCTGCCAGCGACAGCGTGCGCCACCTCGGACGCGGTCCCAAGCCTGCCCAGGATAAGTCGCATGGACACTGCATCGTGACTGACCCGACCAATCGCTGGGTGCATGTCGTCGATCTCGGCCTTGATCAGGTCGTGACTTATCAGCTCGATCACCAGTATGGGCGGCTGATTCCGCACGGCACGACCCAGCTCGAAGCGGGGATGGGGGCGCGGCACATGGTGTTCCACCCCAATGGCCAGTCTGCCTACGTGATCGGCGAGTGGAATTCGACCATCACTGCGCTGATAGTCAATGCGGAGACGGGCGGGCTGATGCCGCTCCACTCCGTGCCGACGCTGCCGGAAGGGGTATCGGCGGAGACGAGTTACGGCTCCGACATTCAGATTCACCCGTCGGGAAAGTTCCTGTATGGGGGCAATCGCGGTCACGACAGCCTCGTGATCTGCGCGGTGGAGGAAGGAACGGGGCGGCTCACGGTGATTGGGCATCAGTCGACGGGGGGGAACTTCCCGCGCAACTTCGTCATCGATCCGACGGGGATGTATCTGCTGGTGGGCAACCAGAACAGCGACACCATCGTCAGCTTCCGCATCGATCAGCAGACGGGACTGCTCGAACCGACCGGACAAGTGGCGAATGTGCCAGCACCTGTGTGTCTGAAGTTCGTGACGCTGGGTTAAGGGTTGTTTTTCCGGGGCAGATACGCAAGTTTGCCCCGGCCCTCTCGTCAGATGCTAGTCAATCTCGACCTCAAATTCGGCAGTGTAGATGGCCGTCCCACTGATGCGCACTAAATCACCGTCCACGGCGACCAACACGCGGCCAGCCCGCCCAATCTCTAGGCCTTGCTCGACGCTCAACTCAGACGCAGGCCGAATGTAACGATTGTGGTATGCGCCCATCACGCCCGAAGCTGTTCCCGTCACCGGGTCTTCGACTGTGCCGGAGAAGGGCGAGGAGAAATGTCGGGCGTGCATATCAACTGCCGGATCGACCGTTTCAAAGCAGATGGGATGGATCGAGGCGTGGGGCTGCTGCGTGAGGAGGTCAGGAAACAGCGCATTTTGCGGCTGCATGCGGCGCATCGCGTCGAGACCGCGCACGGGCAGGATGAGCGTCCAGATACCAGTGCTGCCATAAACAATGGGCAGTCTGTCGTCCAGATCGCTCACTTCCAGCCCAACTGACGCGGCGACGGCAGCACGATCCCCGGCAAACGGGATGAACTGCGGCGGCGCTTGCGTCATCCAGATGTAGGGAAGATTCTCGCGCACTTCGACACTGATGGGCAGGATGCCCGCTTTCGTCTCGACGGTGAGCGCTGTCCGCTCATCGAATGCGCCGCGCTGATGCAGCGCCGTGAAGCTGGCGACAGTCGCGTGACCGCACAGATTCATTTCGCTGCCCGGCGTGAAGTAGCGCAGCTTGATGTCAGCCCGGTCGGAGGGCAGCACAAAGGTGGTTTCGTTGAAGCCGACTTTAGCCGCGATCTGCTGCATGGCGTCGTCGGTTAAGCTTCGCGCGTCAAAGACAATGCCAGCGGGGTTACCGCGGCCCGGCGTTGTCGTGAACGCATCGTAATGGTGAACAAGTGTCGGCACAGCGCATCTGCCTCAGTCAGTGAGAGAGGCATAAGTATAGCGGGAAAACCGCCGGGCGCGGGAATCAAACCAAGGGATCGTTGCCGATCCCCGTTTGGTGGTTTGTCAATGTATGCAGCTTTGTCGGTGATTACGAACGGCGGGCGGTACAACTGCGGTCGAGCAGGTGTGTCCGCTCACGTGCACGGGTTTGGCTTACTTCGCGTCGATCCCGGCCTGGGCTTCCTGACGCGATAGCGGACCCGGCGTTGGCGCGGGCAGGAACTTACGCACAATGGCGGGGAGGCGCTGCATGTCTGACTTGCAGACAAAGGCCGTGGCGCCGGCGTTCAAACAATTGTTGATCGTTTGCGGGTCATTCAAGGACGACAGCATGATCACGGGTGTCCCACGTGTCGCTTCGTGCGCCCGCAGCGCACGACACAGCTCAATCCCGCTGATGCCCGGCATCATAATGTCCAGTACGAACATATCCGGGACGGTGCTCTTGACGATTTGCAGCACCTGGGCGGCGTCCTGCGCATACAGCAGTTCAAACCCACTGCGCTTCAGGAAAGTGGCCGTCAGCGTTCGCATTACTCTATCATCATCAGCGAGCAGAATGGTCATTTTGGTACTCCGACCCTACTTCGTTGTTACAACACAGCGGTGTGCAGTGTCGGCCACAACAACTATGCGAACGATCGGTGAAACAGCCTAGCGAACATTATCGGCGGTGATCGCCCGGGCAAATTCGGTCAGGTTGGCGGCTTGGATGGAAGCCAGCCAGGTCTGCGTTTCCGGCGACAAGCCATATTCCGCGAAAATCGCGTGGTCACGGGTCTGCACCAGTCGATCACAGAATTTGCGGTCGAGCAGGGCACGGCCCATCAACTTGTCGATCTGGGTCATTTCGTGCGCAGTCAGGCAGTAGCCTTGCCACAGGCTCTTCTTGAACGGATCCGGTTTCGGATGGGTGCTGCGATCTACCTGGTAAAGGCGCTCACTTAACGCCATGATTTGGTTCTCCCTGATGAACTGCGTTTCAGCGTACGTAACGTGCCGGGTGTCGTTGAATGTTATTCGCTCGTGGGCACGGCGAGGGTCGCGAAGGCAATACGATCCGGACCACCGTCAATCGGGCCAGCGTGAACGCGCGCCACCGGCGCGAGGGTAATCGCGAACACCAGCGAAGCGACGACAACGGCGACCAGCTTCGTGCGGAGGGAGTTAATCTGCGTGTTCATGTAGGTATCTCCTGATGAGAGTTAATTTCCAACGTTTGACACTACGTTAGCCGGGGGTGTGCAACAAAGTGCTGACCAAATGAACGCAAAAATAAAAAACCGCCATGCTTGGCGGTTAATTAAATTCGGCAAAAATGAGTTCTAGCTGAGCAAAGTTCTGGCTAAATGAATAGTATCTTTTGATGGTTCGGTTCTTAAGTCAGTCCACAGAATTTTCTTCAGCTCTTGAATATGGGCATAGATCTTGTGTTTTTCCCCTTGTTCGGCGTAACACATCATGATCGAACGGTGCACGTCCTCGCGGTAACGGTCGACCTTGAGCGCCTGCTTGAACAACTTCAACGCCTGCCGGAAATCGCGCCGCGCCTGACCACAGCGCGCCAAACCAATCAGCGCTTCCAGATACAGCTCGCCGAGGTTTTCCCGGTACGGGGTCAGCCATTCCTGATCCAGCAGCGGCAACAGTTCGCCTTGATACAGGTCGACGGCGCGGCGATACAGGTCTTCGGTGCGAGCGTCGCGCACGCTCAGGTCTTGCGCGCGTTCCACCAGTTTTTCGAACTCGTGCGCATCGCACCAGATGTCGAGGTCGGGATGAATCATGTACTGATCATCCTTGAAGACGATGATGTTGTCGCCCAATGCCTGCCGCACGCGGTACAGCGTTGTGTGGAAGTTCGACCGTACCTTCTGCGGGTCGGTGTCCGGCCAGAAGTCGAGGCTGATCTCCTCGCGGCGTTTCGCGCCCATGAACAACAGGTAGAAGAACAGTTCGCGGGCGGCGGTCGCGCGCCATTCGCCGGGGAGAATCGGCACGCCGTCGCGCTCGATCTTCTCTTTGCCGAGCGTGAGGATGCGCAGACTGTAGGTGTAGTCGTTTGCCAGCCGATCTTCAAGGCGGGTGACGACCGCTGTCCCGACACGGCTCTTCTGTAGATGTTTGAGGCGCGCAATCAGGTGGGGGTAGCTGCCGCTGTTGGCGAGGGCAAACCCTTGCAGCTTCGGCGTGTAGGTCAGTTCCGCGATGACCGGCTGCGCACTCGCGCCGAGGTTGATGAGTTCCGCCGCGCTGTCAAGGTAGTGCCGGGCGCGCGCTTGATTATCTTGCGCGAGGCTGACTTCAGCGCACAGCGCCAACACCTGCGCGGCTTCACTCACGGCATGCTTCTGACTGAGCGCCTGACCGAGACGGACGAGCTGTTCGAAGGCGTTCGACGCATCGCCTTGTAAGCCCTGCACCGCCCAGAAGTGCGCCTGACCGACCAGTGTTTCGATGCCGAGGCTGTGGGTTTCGGCTAAGGCGACCGCTTCTTCGGCGAGGGACGCGGCTTCGATCCATGCGTTTTGCCAGCGCCGCAAGATCGATGCATTGATGAGCACGTTGCAGCGCAGGTTGGGGTCACGGTTGCCCGTGAATTCCAGCGCGCGGCTGTACAACTGCCACGCTTCGTCAAAGCTGCCGCGGTCGCGCTGCAAGTCCGCCAGACTCCACAGGAGATAGCTTTCGATGCGTTTGTTGCGAATGCGCGCGACGACGCTCAAACCTTCTTGGATGGTCGCGTAGGCTTGCGTATAGTCACCATGCTGATGGTAGTGGTAGCCAAGGTCGTTGAGCGCGCGCGCCAGCAGGCTGGAAATGCCCAGCGCACGCCGCAGCGCGACGACTTCTTGCAGGCAGGCGCTCGCCTCGCTAAGCCGACCGAGACGGAGGTAGACGATCTGCAGATCTTGGAGCAGACTGGAGAGCGCCAGCTTATCGCCGTTGTCGCGGCTGAGCGGCAGCGCTTCTTCGAGATATTTCACCGCGATATCGGAGTTGCCAAGACGCAAATAGGCGAAACCGATGACGCGCAGCGCACGCCCATGCAGATTGGTCGCGTCCTCGGTGCGGTGCAGCAGTTTCTCCGCACCCGCAATCGCCGCCAGATAATAGCCGTTGATGAGGTTCATACGGGCGCGCTGGAGCTGAATTTCCGCGACGCGCTCGCCGTTACCTTCTTGCTGGAAGAGCGCTTCTGCCTGATCAAGCTCAGGCGTCGCCGCTTCGTAGTTCAGGCGGTCGATGTGGATGATAGCCGCGTAGTACAGCAGCTTCGCATTGTTGATCCCCGCGTTTTGCAGCTCGGTATTCCACTGGAGCAGCGTTTCGGCGCGGCTTTGCGCAAAGTACAGATGCAGCACACCATCGATAGCGGCGCTGGCTTTATCAGCCGCACCCCCGATCATGAAGTGCTCAAACGCTTGCACAAGCTCGCCCTGATCGACGAAATAGCGGGCGGCTTTCAGGTGTAAATCGACGAAGGCGGTTTCATTGATGCGCCGCAGTTGACGCTGCAGGAACGCGCGAAAGAGCTTGTGATAGGCCAGCCCGCCGGGAACGCGGGACAGGAACATATTCTGTTCGAGCGCTTCGCCGAGCCACGCCGCGCCATTTTGCAGGCCGAGTACATTGGCTGTGAGTTCCGGCGTCATACGGGCGAGGGTTGAGGAGGCGAGCAGGAATTCGCGCAGGCCGCGGGGCTGCGCGTCGAGCATGGAACTGGCGAGCGCATCAAACAGGGCTTCGGGCGTGACGCTGCCCGTAGGCAGCAGCTGCTCGACGGCGGTCGGCAGGGGACGCAGCGCGAGAATGATCCCCGCGGGCCAACCCTGCAGGCGATTCGTGAGTTCTTCGGCCTCACTCGCGCCGACGCGCGCACCGCGCATGTGCAGCGCGAGTTCTTCGATTTCGCTGTTCGTAAACCGCAGTTCCTCTTCGCTCATGGCGACGACTTCGCGGCGGGCGATCATTTCAGTCAGCGAGAGTGCGGGCGGCGTGCGGCTGATCAGAATCAGGTGGCATTTGGATGGCAGCAGCGACACGAACGATTGCAACCACGCCTCACAAATCGACGAGCCGCTGATGTTCTGCACATCGTCCAGTATGATCAGCAGTTTGTCTTCAGGCGTTTTGCGCAGCAGGTTGGTCAGGCTGACGGCGAGTTCACCGGGTTCATACGAGGGAGGATTGGCATCAATGGTCAGGCGCGGGAAGACGTTCTGCAGAGCGGCGGTGAACTGCTGATACAGGATCGGAAAGTCGCGTTCCTGTTCATCAATCGTATGCCATATAACAGTATGCGGCGTTGATCGAGCCAACTGCGCGACGGCAGTGGTTTTGCCAAAACCGGCTGGGGCGCACACGAGCAGCAATCGGTGATCAAACACCTGCTCGAGGCTGTGCTCCACGCGTGGGCGCTCAATGGCGCTGGCTAAGCGTGGAATTTGCTGTTCGCGTAACTGTTGGCTCATACCTCGCTCGTGAGGTGCCCGAAAATAGCGACAAATTCTAGTTTCATGTGAATATTAACAAATTTCAAGAAATGAATCGTTGGAATGTTATAACGATCACTTTTTGCGCGATTCAGCCATGTCTAGACTGCCGGGCAGTTGGGTCGCCAGTTGCGAGCGCGTTAGGAATTAGTTCCGATCCGCTTGTCGCTCAAGTTGTGCCCAGACTGCAAAATACCACCACTAATTCGTATTATCATCCCGAACAAGTGCGCACGTAAGGTCATCTGCCATGGTCTGACTATGACTTAAGTTCTATTCGCTGGTCGTTGGGCAGCTGCAGTGCGTTCGGCAATCTAAGTGATTCTCAATGTTCGATGGAGAATCGCCTAGAAATCGCGCCAGGTTGGGGCACTTGGCGCGGGTAATGTGAGAATCACGGGGAAAGTGACCTGCAGAAGATGGAGTTATTAACGTAAATATTAGAACATTTGAACTGTTCTTTCGTCTAGGCAAAATCCGCCCAAAACAACTAGTCGCACTGCCGATCAATATAAGTTTGTAAACAAATATACTAAGGACATTCGATCACTACCCTGATCTGCGAACAAAGAATGGTTTTTTCCAACGTATCCCTGCGCCGCTCTCAGCCCATATTGACTCGCCCAGCCACCAGCACTGCTGGCGGGTTGCGCTTCGGCGCCTTTTTGGCTACGTTAGCAGTCACATTACTGGGATGTTCCCCCACCGTTTCGACATCCGCACCGCCCACCGCGCAGCCGCCGGTCAGCGGTCTTTCATTTTATGGTTGGCCGGACTACATTCCGCAGTCGGTGCTCGAAGCCTTTGAAGTGGAATACGGCATTGAGGTAGTCCCCTCCAGCTATACGGACGCCGACGAAGCGATTGCCGCGATGCGCGGCACCCCCAGCTACGATGTGGTGCTGCTGGACAATGACTACATTCCCGAGGTAATTCAGGCCGGGCTGCTCGCTCCGCTCAATTACGAGAATCTCCCGAACTTCCGCAATGTATCCGCCAATTTCCGCAATCTGGTGCATGACCCCGATAATCGCTACACCATCCCGTTTCACTGGGGGACAACAGGCATCCTCGTACGGACGGATTTGGTGCCGGATCCGGTGCGTAATTGGGATGCGCTGTGGGATCCGCGCTACGCGGGGAAAGTTGGTATCTGGGAATTTCAGAGCTACATGATCAACATCGCGCTGAAAAGCCTCGGCTACTCGATCAACTCGGAAGACCCGGCGGAACTGGAAGCCGCGCTGGTGCGTCTGCGCGCCCTGCGTGCCAATGCCACCATCATTGATCCCAGTCTGGCGACCTCGATTGGACTGCTGGAAAGTGGTGAGCTGACGCTGGCCTACGGTTGGGTTTACGATTTGTTTGCCGCCAGTGATCCCTCACTGCCGATTGAGTATGTCATCCCCGAAGACGGCGCGCTGTTGTGGGGGGATAATCTGGTTATTCCGGCGAACAGCGCGCATCAAGCCACTGCCGAACTCTTCCTGAATTTCCTGCTGCGGCCGGATATCAGCGCGGCGAACGTCGTCGCCACCGGTTATGCGACGACGGTCGAAGGCGTGCAGGACTTAGTGCCAGCCGAAATTCGCAATAATCTCGCCATATTTCCGACCGAGACCATGCTGCAAAATGCCGAAATTGGACTGCCATTGAGCGCGGAGGGGTACGCCCTGCGTCAAGCGATCTGGCAGCGCTATGAAGAAGGGGATGCACCATGACCCTAACGTCTGTGCCCAGTCCAGCCACGCTGCCGACCGGGCCATTTACGCCCACGATCAGCGTGCGCAAAAGCCTGCCCATCATCATTGGGGTGGGGCTGTTGGTGCCGTTTGTGCTCATCAGCGTGGCCGTGTATACGTTCATCTACCGCACCGAAGAACAGTCGTGGCATGATCGGCAGGCGGAAGCGGCGGCCTTCGCGAGTACGACCGTAGCGCATTTCGTCGAAGATGCGCTGGTGCCGCTCGACACGCTTGGGCTGATACAGCGAACGTATCTCGAACTGCGCCCGGAATTCGCTGACGATCTCCTGCAGCAAAATGATGCGCTGCTCGAACTCTTGCGACTTGATCAACGCGGTCAGGTGTATGTCTCCGCTTACCGGGATGAGGCGACGCTGGCGCAGCAGCTTACCATGCGCCAATCGACCTGGTTTGCGCGCGCGCTTGCCGGCGAGCGCTACATCAGCGAGGTGCAGTTGACGGGCGATAATGCGCTGTATTTGATCGTATCTGCGCCCGCGCCTGATGGCGGCGTGGTGGCCGCGCGCTTAAGTATGAATGTGCTGTGGGATACGGTTGACAGCATTCGCTTTGGCCAAACGGGGACGGCGTATGTGATCGATGCGGAAGGTGATTTGTTCGCGCATACCGGATCGCGCGGCTGTCATCAACCGCGTCAACATGTTCAATCAGGCGGGTCTCAGTCAACTGCGGGCGCAACCGGACATGGCGTGGTCGGGCATCACTACGAACCTTGCGGGGCAATCGGTGTTGGCGGCGACCAGCCCGGTTGCTGAGACGAATTGGCTGATCGTTACCGAAGTCCAAGAAGCAGAAGCGTTTGGCGTCAGCCGAACCGCGCTGCTGCTGCTCATCGCGATCATGGCGGGTTTCTACGCCGTGATTCTGTTTGTGATGACACGCCAGTTGAGCCGCTACATCTTTCAGCCGCTGACCACCTTGGCCGCCGGTGCCGCGCGCGTGGGGCGGGGTGAGCTCAGTCAGGTCATTCCGATTGTGCGCTCGGACGAGCTGGGTTCTGTGACCGATGCGTTCAACCAGATGACCACGCGTCTGCACCAGCGTGATCAGCAGTTGGCGGCGGAGGCTCACCAACGTGAAAACCTGATCGCCGAATTGCAGATCGCGACGGAAGCCGCCGCGGAATCGTCCCGCTTGAAGTCAGAATTCTTGTCGACCATGTCGCATGAACTGCGCACGCCGCTGAACGCCATCATCGGCTTCTCCGGAATCTTGCTCGAGGGTATGGCTGGCCAGCTTGACCCGATCACGCGCCCGATGGTGTCCAGCATCTACAACAGCAGCAAACACCTGCTGGAACTGATCAATAACATCCTCGATGTGTCCAAAATTGAAGCTGGGCGCGTGCAATTCGTCTATGCGCCGACGCCCGTGCGCGCCATGGTCGACGACTGGACGACGCAGATCAGCGTGTTGGCGACTGATAAACAGCTTGCGCTGAAGACGGTCGTCGAGCCGCAGGTTCCGCCCGTGCTCAAGCTCGACAAAGCCCGCGTCACGCAAATCGCGATCAATCTGCTGGGCAATGCGGTGAAGTTTACGGACGCGGGAACCATTGTATTGCACTTGCAGTGGGACGACGGACTGCTCTTCCTGCGCGTGACGGATACCGGCATTGGCATCCCCTCGCACGCGCTCGGTTTCATTTTCGATGAGTTCCGGCAGGTGAACAGCACGTCCAATCGCAAGTATGAAGGGACGGGCTTAGGTCTCGCCGTCGTGCGTAAGCTGTGCAACGCTATGGGCGGCTCGGTCGCGGTGCGGAGCACGGTCGGCGAAGGCATCGAGTTCATCGTGACGCTCCCGGCCCCCATCGTCAGCGAAGCTGAACTGGTTTCTTGAAGGAGCTGATATGGTAGCCCGTCTCAATCCCCCGAATCGCGGCGTCCTGTATGGCTGGGAGGTGGTGGTCGTCGACGATGACCCCGGCAGCCTCGAAGTGGCGCGCATTCTGCTCGACTTTTATGGCGCAAACGTCAGCACAGCGGTCAACGGTCAGGAAGGGCTGGATCTGATTTGCAGCGTGCGTCCGCGCTTCATCGTGACCGATCTCTCTATGCCGGTCATGGACGGCTGGGAACTGATCAAGCGCCTGAAAGCGGATCCCGTATTGGCGCCGATTCCGATCATCGCGCTCACGGCCCATGCGATGCTCGGCGACCGTGAGAAAGCGATTGCCGCTGGTTGTCACAATTACATGTCCAAGCCGTTGACGCCGTCCACTTTCATGCAGGACCTGCTGCAGCTGCTCATCATCATCCCGGAATTCACCGAAGCTCTCTCTGCATAACTACGATCAAAGGACTACACGACATGAACCTCGCCCGAACCCTGATTGTCGATGACGACCTGGCAAGCTGTCAGGTACTGGCTCACATCCTTCGCTACAACGGTATCGAGGTTGATGTTGCAGCCAACGCGTATGAAGCGCTGGAGTATCTGGCCAACAACGCGTACTCGCTGGCGATTCTCGATCTGGCTATGCCGGAAGTCGATGGCTGGCAGCTCCTCAGCACCATCCACGAAAACCCGGCGACCGCGGCACTCCCGTGTATTGCCGTCACCGCCTATTATGACCCGGTCGTCGCCGTAGACGCGGAAAACGCTGGTTTCGTCAAATGCTTTCCTAAGCCCGTGCTGCCCACGTTCGCGCAGGATATTGGTGCGATTTTCTCGTGAATAAACCAGTCTGGCGGGAGAAGTTAGGGCACTTCAAGGCGCAATCGCTGATGTCGAGCCTGCGCACGAAAGCGCTGCTGGTCACGCTGGTGGTACTGGCGTTGTGCTTTATCGCCATTTACGTGGTCAGCCGCACCATTCTGGAACGCGGTTACCAGAATCTGGAACGGCAGGCGGTTCAGGAGACGTTGTACCGCGGTGAAATCGCGCTCAAGGAACAAATCGGCTTTCTGGCGAACATCACCCGCGACTATGGTCACTGGGATGACACCTACGACTTTGCCGAATCCGGTGATCGCAGCTACATCAACTCCAATCTACAGTCGTACTTCTTCGAGTCGTTCAAAGTCGACGTCGTGCTGTTCATCGATGAGGCGGGGACTGTCGTCTACCAGCGGCTCTATGATCCCGAACAACCGCGAACAGTCTTTGATGTTCCGGCAGCGGTGCGCGATACGATTCTGTCAACGGACGCGTTGTTCGACTATGAGACGAGCCAGAACCGCAGCGCCGGGCTGATCGCAACGCCGCAGGGGATTATGCTCGCTGCCGCCGCGCCGATTGTGCCGAGCACGCATGCCACCGAGCCGAATGGCAGCCTCATTTTTGCCCGTTTTCTGCAGTCGGATGATATGGCGGTGCTCATCGAAAGCGTTGGGCACGAGTTGTCGCTGTACGATTTAGCAGCGCCGGATCTGCCCGCTGACGTGGTTACTGTGTACGCGGAGATGCTGGCTGATGACAGTCCCTTCAGATTGTCGGTCGCTAACGACCTCGTCTATGGCTATCGCTGCCTGAATGATTTAGCGGGGAATCCGCTGTTCATGCTGCGCGTGAGCATGGCACGCAATATCTATCTCGAAGGGGTGGCCACTCAGAACTATTTCTTGACCGCCCTGCTGCTTGTCGGGCTGATTTTCGTTGCGTTCACGTTCATTCTGCTGGATGGGCTGGTGATCTCGCGCATCGGCACGCTCACGCGGCGCGTGCGTGAAATTGCGCCGGAACAGCATGATCGCCGGATTGAGTTTGA
Organism: Candidatus Flexifilum breve; assembly: GCF_016713355.1. Lineage (NCBI taxonomy): Bacteria > Bacillati > Chloroflexota > Anaerolineae > Aggregatilineales > Candidatus Flexifilaceae > Candidatus Flexifilum > Candidatus Flexifilum breve. The sequence goes on along the minus strand of NZ_JADJPI010000035.1, from coordinate 1,166,671 downwards.
TGGGAACGACGAAGTCGCGCAGCTCGCGCAGCAGATCAATGTGCTGCTCCAGGATATTGAGCACTACGACGAAACGATGGCCGCGCTCAACGAAGAAATGGAACGCAAGAATGTCGCGCTTCGCGCTGAGCAGGAACACAAGGATCGTTTCTTCGCGCACCTGAGTCAATGGTCGAGATGTCGCACATGCAGCGGGGCATCATCCCCATCGAGCACCAGCCCATCGATTTTCAAACGCTGGTGAATGCCGCGGTTACGGGCTTGAATTCGCGGATTGCTCGCAAGGAACTGCGGGTGACCGTGGCCTGTGATACGCCCGCGCCGATGGTCGATGGTGACCCGGAACGGCTCGGCGTCGCCGTGAGCAATATCACGCGCTTCTGCGTGCAGTCGGCGGAAGCCAAGAGTGAGATTCGCATTCAGCTCAGCCATCGCGTCGTCGAGAATATGAACTGGTCCGTCCTCAGCATCTCGTGTCAGACGCAGGCCTTCCGCGCGGCGGATCTGTACGATTTGCTGATGCCGTTCTTTGTGCCGACCGAAGCCGACAAGACGGGGACGCGCCTGCATTTGTCGCTGGCCAAGACGATCATCGAGATGCACATGGGGCGTATCCGTCTCGAAACGGATGAGGACGACCGCAAGAAGTTTATCGTGGCGCTACCCCGGCTCACCAAGTCGATGCCGAGCGCGCAGCAGCTCACACTGCAGGCCCAAAGTATCTAGGCACCGTATGTGCGGTAAATAGTCGAATATGGGGTTGTAGGGGCGCACCGCCGTGCGCCCCTACGAGCAAGCACCTATGTCAGCGGACGCGATCCATACACTGGATCGCGTCCGTTGTTTTTCCGCTTAACGCGGCGGGGCTGCCGGGAACGGATTGCGTTCGTGGAAGCCGTTTTGGTGCCAGTAGGGGTACGTTTTCTCGCGTTCGCTGGCCGCGTCCAACCGGGCGACCTGCTCAGTGCTGAGGTTCCAGCCGACCGCGCCGAGATTCTGCTGAAGCTGCTCTTCGTTGCGCGCGCCGATGATCACGCTGGCGACTGTCGGACGCTGGAGCAGCCAGTTCAACGCCACCTGCGCGACCGATTTGCCCGTTTCGGCGGCGACCGCGTCCAACACATCGATCAGGTTGTAGAACCAGTCTGCTGGCAGCGACGGTCCCTCGCCGCCGCCCTGCTGAATGCGCGTGCCTTCCGGCATGGGGTTGGCGCGGCGGAACTTCCCACTTAAGCGACCACCCGCGAGCGGACTCCACACCAGCGTGCCGACCTTCTGATCGAGCGCCAGCGGCATGAGCTCCCACTCGTATTCGCGCCCGACGAGCGAGTAATACGCCTGATGCGCGACATAGCGCGACCACCCGTAGCGGTCGGACACGGCGAGCGACTTCATCAGATGCCAGCCGGAGAAATTGGAGCAGGCGAGGTAGCGCACTTTGCCCGCGCTGACGAGATCGTCCAATGCGCGCAAGGTTTCTTCAACCTGCGTTTTCGCGTCGAAGCTGTGCATGGTGTAGATGTCGACGTAGTCGGTGCCGAGGCGTCGTAAGCTGGCTTCCACCGAGCGGATGATGTGAAAGCGCGAGGAGCCTACGTCGTTCGGATCATCGCTCATGCGGAAGGTCGACTTGGTAGAGAGCAGCAGCCGGTCACGCCGCCCCTGAATCGCCTGACCCAGAATCTCTTCCGACAGCCCGGTCGAATACACATCCGCCGTGTCGAACAGCGTCACGCCCGCGTCGAGGCAGAGATCGACCATGCGCGTCGCTTCGGCAAGATCGCTCGTCCCCCATTTGCTGAAGAAATCGCCCCCGCCGCCGAAGGTCGCCGTGCCGAGGCTCAGCACCGGCACGCGAAACCCGGAACCGCCCAGTAACCGATATTCCATCATGTGTTCCCTTTCTGCAGAGTTTCCTCTGATGAATAAACTCTAGATCACGCGATCATTGCCGCCGTCGATGGGCACCTGCGCGCCCGTCGTGCGCGAAAAGGCCGGGCCGCACAGCTCGGCGATCAATTCGGCGACGTGGTGGCTGGTCACTTCGACGTGCAGCACATTGTTCGTCTTGTACTGCTCGACGGTCAAGCCATAGTTGGCGGCGCGCGCTTGCAGCACAGCTTCCGTCCACAGCCCCGTGTCGAACACCGCGTTGGGATGCACCGTATTGACGCGAATGCCGTCCGCACCCCATTCGAGCGCCGCCACCCGCGCCAGTTGATTCATGGCCGCTTTGGACGCCGAATAAGCCGCTGCGCCCGGCCCCGGCGCTGGTACATTCTTCGATCCGACGATGACCACGCGCCCACCGTTCGGCGCCAGCTTGAGCAGCGGGTGCGCCTCGCGCAGCAGCACGACGTTGGCGTCGAGGTTGATGCGCATAACGCGCTGCCAGTAATCGAGCTGCAGCGCCTGAATCTTTGCGCTCGGCGGGAAAATGCCCGCGTTCAACACGAGCATATCCAGCCCGCCAAACACTTGGGCGCCCGCTTCCAACGCCTGCTGAATCGCCGGCTCGTCGGTCACGTCGCACATGAGGCCGAGGAAGTCGCGCCGCGGGAACAGCGTCGTGATCGTCGGGTTGATGTCCAGCCCGATCACCGCCGCGCCCCGCTTGAGCAGGGCTTCAGCACATGCTTTGCCGATGCCCGATGCTGCCCCGGTGACGAGCGCGATCTCCCCAGTGAAGATGGGCGCTTTAGTCGGCGCTTTGAGCTTGGCTTGCTCCAGTTCCCAGTACTCCATGTCGAACAGGTCAGCGGCGGACAGCGCTTGATACCCGCCGAGCGCTTCCGCCCGGAGGATGATATCGATGGTGTGGCGGTAGATATCTGCGGCAAGGGCCGCATCTTTGGCGGTTTTTCCCAGCGTGATTAATCCGAGTTCCGGGTCGAGGATGATGCGGGGCGCGGGGTCGAGCATGGTCAGCGGCGCGTCGGCACGCGGTTTGTGTGCATCAAAATACTCGACATAAGCCTGCACATAGGCAGCCACATCCCGCCCGATAAGCGGGAGGCGTTTGGTGCGGATCACGTGATCCGGCGTGGCTGGTCCCTGCTGCGCGATCTTGCTCACAGCGGCGCGCTGGACAAAACTGAGCGCTTGCGCGTCGGTATGCGCTGCCATGATCAGCGGCGTGCCTGCTGCCGCGGAGACGGCTTTGCGTAACGCGGCGCGTTCAGCGCGCAGTGCTTTGTTTGACACGGTGATCTCGGGCACGGCGATGTGCCACGCGCCCCGGTTGGCGAGATACGTTTCCGCGCGCTGAACCAGTTCGATCATGCGTTCGTAGGATTCGCGAGCATCAGCACCAAACGAGAAAATGCCGTGATTCAGCAGCACCATCCCGACTGTCCCCGCGTGTGCCGCTTGCGGGTAGATCTCTGCGCACAGGCGCGCGAGTTTGAACCCGGGCATCACATACGGGATGATCACCACGCTGTCGCCATAAACCCGGCGCACATGGTCGCGACCGTCGGGGGTGTTGGTCAGCGCGATGATCGCGTCGGCGTGCGTGTGATCGACGAACTTGTGTGGTAGCACGGCGTGCAAAATCGCCTCGACTGAGGGTGACGGCGCGGCGGCATCCGTCATGGCGCAGCGCATGGCATTGGCCATCGCCTTGTCGGAGAGCGCGGGCAGTGTCGCCAGGTCGAGCAGAGCGCGGCGGCGCACCGGCGCGAAGCCCGCCGCCTCGATGGTCGCCAGATCCCAGCCGCTCCCCTTGATGTAGAGGATCTCCTCCGGGCGACCGAGTAAATCCGGTTCGGTGAGTTTGACCGAGGTGTTGCCGCCACCATGCAGCACCAGCGCGGGATCGCGCCCCAGTAGGCGAGAGGTATATACGCGCTGCGCGAGATCGCCAGCATAAGCGGCGGCCTCGGCGTCATTCCAAAGGCTGGACATCACAAACGGCTCCTGAAGTGCGGCGGATAGCTGCAACTGATTCTGCCTGTATTCGCGTGAAAACGCTATAATTGCGCCACCTTCCGCACTCTGACTAAAAGGCCTATTCATGAAAGTTGGCGGCACGCATTATCAGACCATCTGGCTGAAGCCAGATGACCCGACGATTGTCCAGATCATTGATCAGCGCCGGTTACCGCACGAGTTTGTCGTGCTCGATCTGCGCACCGTGGCTGAGGTAGCGCACGCCATTCAGGCGATGATCGTGCGCGGAGCCGGACTGATTGGCGTGACCGCCGCCTATGGTATGTATATCGCCGTGCTGACCGCGCCCAAAACGACCCGCCATGCCTTCTGGGAGTACGTCGAGGCGGCAGGCGCGCAGCTCAAGGCGACGCGCCCGACCGCGGTTAATCTCGCATGGGCAGTGGATCGCCAGCTAGAAGCCCTTCAGCAGGTCGAACCGCTGGACGAGATGATCGCGTGTGCGCGTGAGACCGCGCTGCGCATCGCCGCGGAAGATGCGGAGAACTGCCGGAACATCGGCACGCATGGCCTTCAACTGATCGAAGCCCTTGCCGAACGCAAGCCGGGAGAGACGATCAACATCCTGACACACTGCAACGCGGGGTGGCTGGCGTTTGTCGATTACGGCTCGGCGACCGCGCCGATCTACGCCGCACATGACCGCGGCCTGCCGGTGCATGTGTGGGTGGATGAGACGCGACCGCGCAATCAGGGCGCGCGCCTCACAGCGTGGGAACTCGGGCAGCATGGCGTGCCGCACACGGTGATCGCGGACAACGTCGGCGGGCATTTGATGCAGCACGGGCTGGTCGATCTGTGCATTGTCGGCAGCGACCGCACCACCGTGACAGGCGATGTCGCCAACAAGATCGGCACGTACCTCAAAGCGCTGGCCGCGCACGATAACGGCGTGCCGTTCTACGTCGCGCTGCCTTCGTCTAGCTTCGACTGGGACATGCGTGACGGACTGCGCGAGATTCCGATTGAGCAGCGCGGCGGGGACGAGGTCAAGTACATGGATGGGCAAACGGCGAGCGGCGCCATCGAGGTAGTGCGGCTGACGCCGGAAAGCAGCCCGGTCGCCAACTTTGGGTTTGACGTGACTCCGGCGCGCTTGGTCACCGGGTTGATCACCGAGCGGGGTGTCGTTGCCGCCGACGAAGACGCGATTCTCAACCTGTATCCCGAAAAGCGGCGGCTGGCGTCCCGCTGACGGTCGCCGCACGGATAGCCGGATAATCGGGGCTGACTGACTTTCTCAATACTTTGATGAATGCTCCCATGCATGTGGGCTGCTTAATTGCGTTACAATTAACTCAGATGTTCTCAGTGCTAGAGCGGTAATTCTTCGTTAGCGTTCTGAATTGCTAACGGGAAAGCAAACCTTGTGAAACAACCAGATACCCGTGCCATCACGCCCTACGTTGTCCTCAGCATTGGTACGCCTTTCACTCAGCCGGATCTCCTGCTAGAGCGTTTGCGCGAACTGGTTGATCGACCTGTGAAACATGAGCCATTTCTTACACTCGCTTCTCTGGAAGCTGCCCTGACGCGCACGCCCGACGCCGTCATTGTGTGTGACTTCGACAACCCCCAAATTGATCCTGAAACGATTGTGCGCCGTGTGCAGCACCTGCTGCGGTCAGCCCCGGTCATCGTGGCTGCGCACACCGCGCACGTCAACGTTGCGGTGGACATGATGCGGCTCGGCGCGAGCGGCTTTGTGGCGAAGGCGGATACTGATCGGCTGCTCCAGCTCATTCAGCAAGGGTTCAGTCAGCGTGCCGGCGTGACTGCGGAGCCCACGACGGGGGAAGCGCCCGTGGAAGCTGTGCGCGCCTTGCGGGATCAGATCCATGCTATTCTTGATACCACCCAAGATGCCTTGATGAGCATTTCTTTGCCGGATCGCCAGTTGATCTACGTCAGCGCGTCGTATGAGAAGATCTATGGTTATCCGGTGGCATTGGCACTGGAGGATCCGGACTTTTATAAGCACGTTGTGCTGCCCGACGATCTCGAACTCGCCACCGCCGCGATGGAAACGTGTCTGCGCGAAGGCTTCGTCGAGGTGGATCACCGTATTGTCCTGCCTGATGGCCAGGTACGCTGGCTGCACCGTCGTGCGTGGATCACCTATGACGAACAGGGTCGTCCGGCTCAGGTCAACGACAGCGCCCGGGACATCACCGCGCGCAAAACGATGGAAGCGGCTTTGCAGCAGAGCGAGGGACGGCTGCGCAGTCTGTTTGTCAACTTGCAGGATGTCGTCTGGTCGGCTGATATTCCCAGTTACGAGATTGAGTATCTGAACCCAGCGGCGCGGACCGTATTTGGGCGACCGGAATCTGATTTCTACGAAGATTGTGAACTGTGGCGCAAGATCATCCATCCGGATGATGCGCACCGCGTTGAGGAACTGGGAAACAGCCTCTTGCACGGTGGCCGTCGAGACGCCACCTATCGCATCCTGCGACCAGACGGTGAGGTTCGCTGGTTGCACGACCGGGCGTGGATCGTGCGCGATGCGGAGGGACAGCCCGTGCGCATGGAAGGTATCGCCAGCGATATCACTACCCGTAAGCTGGCCGAAGAAGCCTTGATCGCCAGTGAGGCCAAGCAGGCCGCTCTGTTTGCGGCGATCCCGGACAGCATTTTCTACCTGCGCTCAGATGGTACGGTGTTGGAGTATCATGGAGCATCCGACAAAATTCTGCTGCCCCCTGAACAAATCATCGGCAACAATCTCTATGATTTCTTCAAGTTTGCGCTCGTTCCCCAGATGATTTTGCAGCAAGCGATTGCCGCTGTGCAGACGGTGATTGCTACCCGAGAGCTGGCCGTGTTTGAATATACAATGCCGGATCTCCGTGATTATGAAGCGCGCATGATCCCGGTGGGCGATACCAATGCGCTGATGTGCATTGTTCGCGAAATCACTGAGCGGAAGCGGGCGGAGCGCCAGTTGCAGCAGAGCGAACAGCGTCTGCGCCTGTTCATCGAACATGCGCCCGCCGCCATCGCGATCTTCGATACGCAGATGCTCTATCTCGCGGCCAGCCGCCGCTGGTCGCAGGATTACCGGTTGCCCGATGAAAGTATCATCGGTCGCAGTCACTATGATGTTTTCCCGGAAATCCCGGAGCGCTGGAAAGTAATTCATCAGCGCTGTCTCAATGGGGCAGTCGAAAAGTGCGAAGCCGATCCCTTCCCCCGGGCTGATGGCACGCTTGACTGGGTGCGCTGGGAAGCGCATCCGTGGCGCGACATCGATGGCGCGATTGGTGGCATTTTGCTGTTCTCCGAAGTCATCACCGAGCGCGTGCAGGCCGAAGCGGCGCTCCGGCAGAGTGAAAGCTATCTCCGGTCGCTCGTCGATTCCCAGACCGCCTTCAATATGCGCACGGATTTACTCGGTCGAATCACCTACTGCAATCAACGCTATATCGACCAGTTTGGGTGGGTCGCGCCGGATATGATCGGCAGACTTTCGATGGAGATGGTGCTGCCCGCCGACCATGACAAGGTGATTGCCGCGGTCTCGGGCTGTCTGACGAGTGTGGGGACGCCGTATCAGGTGGAAATCCGCAAATATGCGAAGGGCGGCGGGCACATCTGGACGCTGTGGGAATTCATCGCCGTACAGAACGCGGATGGCAGCGTCGGCGAGGTGAACTGCGTTGGCTTTGACATCAGCAAGCAGAAGCAGGCTGAACTCGCGCTGCAGGAAGCGAATGAGCGGCTGGAACAGCGGGTTATCGAGCGCACCGCAGAACTCGAACGCGCCAAAGATCGCATTGAAGCGATCTTCCAGCACAGCGGCGATGGGATTTTGCTGCTGGATCTTGCGGCGGGCATTCAACAGGCGAACTACGCCTTTGATGAGATGCTCGCGCTGGCGAGTGGCAGCACGCATGGAGCGCAGTTGGCTACCTACCTCCACCCCGATGATGCCGTTCGCATTGATGCCGTGATTGCCGAAGTCGCGGCGACGCATCAAATGCAGCAGATTGAGGCGCGAGCACGCCGCGCCGAGGCGACATTCATTGATGTGGAAATCAATATCGCGCCGGTCAATCGCTCGGAACAGGCGGTCACCAATCTCGTCTGTATTATCCGCGACATCACCGAGCGCAAGCACGCCCAGGACGCGCTGCGTGCCAGTGAGGAACGCTTGCGGATTCTGTTCGATACCAGCCCGGATGCCATTTGCCTCATCAATTTAAAAGGGGTGTTCGTCGACGTCAACCCGGCGGGACTGATGCTGGTCGGCCTGAGCCGGGAAGAACTCGTCGGTAAATCTCTGTCTGAACTCGGGCTATTCACGAATCCAGTCTATCAGCGGCAGACGGTCGATGGGCTGGGCCTGACGCGGCAGGGCAGTGGACGCACATCCGAATATGAAGTCCGAACGAGTACTGGCGAGATCATTGTCATCGAAGCGGTGACGCACCCGATCAAGCTGGAGGATGAACTGCTGCAGCTCGCCGTCATTCGCAATATCACCGAGCGGCGGCGCGCCGAGGCGGCGCTGCGTGAGAGCGAGGAACGGTACCGGCGGCTCATCAGCACGATGTCAGAAGGTATCGTGCTGCAAACGCGCGACGGGTCAATTCAGACTTTCAATGTGGCAGCCGAACGTATTCTTGGCTTATCCGGCGATCAGCTCATGGGACGGACTTCGGTCGATCCCCGGTGGCATGCGGTCCATGAAGATGGCAGCCCGTTCCCGGGCAATACGCATCCGGCTATGGTCGCTTTGGCGACTGGCCAGCCGCAGTCGAACATCATGATGGGGGTCCATAAGCCCGATGATGAGAATATCACGTGGATTCTCGTCAATTCCCAGCCTTTGTTTGAGCCGCATCAGGCTCAGCCGTATGCCGTGGTGACGACCTTTACGGACATCACCGCTAACAAGCTGGCGGACGCCGCGCTGCGCGAGAGCGAAGAACGTTATCGACTGCTCGCTGAAAATGTGAACGATGTGATTATCCGCTTGGCGCCGGACGCGACCCTCACTTTTGCGACAGCGTCGATCACGCGCCTGCTCGGTTACCCACTCGAAGAACTTATCGGTCAGGGCGGCTTTTCGATTGTGCATCCCGACGATCTCGTCATGTCGCAGACGACCGTTGCCAACGCGCTGGTCGCCCACCTGCCATACTTTACGCTGGTCGAACGGATTCGGCATAAGGACGGGCATTACATCTGGGTTGAGGGGGGCAATTCGAATGTCTACGATCCGGCGACGGGTGAACTTGTGGAAATGGTGGGAGTGCTTCGGGATATGACGGCTCGCCGCCAAGCGGAAGAAGCATTACGCGAAAGTGAAGAACGGTATCGCCTGCTGGCGGAAAATGTGAATGACGTGCTGTTTAGGGTGGATGCGAAGGGCGCAATCACGTTTATCACGGCGTCCGCCCATAACGTCTTGGGGTATGCCCCCGACGAGCTGCTCGACGTCCCCGTTTCCACGCTCGCTCATCCGGATGATATGGCGACGGCAATTGAAGTGGTTCAAAACACCTTCATTGCTCAGGGGACGCATCTGACCTTGAATGCGCGCGTGCTGCACAAGACCGGGGTGTATGTGTGGGTGGAAATCGCGGCGACGCTGGTTCACGATCCGCGTACTGCCCAAGCTGTCGAACTCATTGGTGTGCTGCGCGATGTGACGGAGCGGAAGCTCGCCGAAGATGCGCTGCGCGCCAGTGAAGAAAAATTCCGCACCTTCCTTGAAGCCGCGCCGATTGCAACGGTGATTGCGAATATGCAGGGGCGCGTCGTGGTGGTGAATCAGGCGGCTGCCGAACTGTTTGGCTACGAGCGCTCCGAACTTATCGGCCGGTCGATTGGCGTGCTCGTCTCGGAGGAATACCGGAAAGAGCAGTTTAACCGGGTGAACAGCGGGAGTACGCAGTCCAACCAGCGAACTTTCTTCTTTGAATCGATGGGACTGCGCCGTGATGGGTCACGCTTCCCGTGTGACACGCAGTTGAGTTTCATCGAAACGTCGGAAGGCGCGATGGTGATGAGCCATGTCATCGATACCACGCAGCGCAAACAGGCGGAAGCCGCGCTCAAGCAGTCGCTGGCACAGGAACGCGAACTGGGCGAGTTGAAGTCCCGCTTTGTCTCAATGGCCTCGCACGAATTCCGCACGCCGCTGGCCGCGATTCTCGCCGCTACGGAAACCCTCTCACTGTATCGAGATCGGATGGACAAGGCGCAGATTGAGGGACGGCTAGAGCGCATTCGCCAGCAGGTCACCTACATGCGCGACACGATGGAAGACGTGCTGAATCTGGCGCGTATGCAGGCCGGACGCGTCAAGTTTGAGCCGCGTTCCGGCGATGTGGCGGCTCTGGCGCGCGAGATTGTCAATGAATTTGACAGTCAGATCGAATTTCAGGGACGACTCGTGTTCACCTGCGCAACCGCGCCGCTGCACGCTGAATTCGATGAACGACTGCTGCGGCAAATCTTCAGCAATCTCATTCACAACGCCCTCAAGTACTCAATCCACAACCAGTCGGTGTCCGTCCATCTCCTAGATAGCGAGGCTGCTTTCCGGTTGCGCATTGAGGATCACGGCATTGGTATTCCTGACGACGATCTAAAGCACCTGTTTGAGCCGTTTCACCGCGCGAAGAATGTTGGCACGATTTCGGGGACGGGGCTGGGGTTGAGCATTACGCGCCAGTCGGTCGAGCTGCACGGTGGGACGATCACCGTAGAGAGTCGGGAAGGAGTGGGGACGACCTTCGAAGTGATCATTCCGAAGGTCGCCCAACCGCGCGTTGACGTGTCGTGAGTGGTTTTCGAGGAGCGTAGGGCGCATCAGCGTGCGCCCCACAGCCAATGACCGGGCTCTGTCGCGTTAGGTGCGATCCGGGACGACGGCCATGACGATGGCGGTCGCCGGGCCGCCCAAGCGCATATCGATGGCCGCGCTTGCGTAGGCGTAGGCGTCAAACGAGTCCAGACCCCATTCCGCCGTCAACAGTTTATACGCTTCATCCAGCGCCACCTGATGCGCTGCTGCCAGTGTGTCGCCCATGCCGATGCAGTAGGTGCTGCTGCCGACGCGCAAGCGCGGGTACGTCAGCGCCATGCCTTTGGCGACGCTGACGCGCAGTGTCGCTTGTCCGGCGGCTTCGAGACTCACCCACGTTGGCTCGGCGACGCCCATGGCCGCATGCAGATCGCCCATCGCCAGCAGCGCACCGGGAACTTGGATCGGCAGGTAGAGCGTCGTGCCCGCTTCCATCTCGCGCAAATCCATGTTGCCGCCGAACGGATAGGCGGGCATGAACGTCGACCCCGCGCCCTCCGCCGGAGCGACACCGATGCAGCCGATCATCGTGCGGATCGGCACGCTCAGTGAGTCCGAAATGTACGCCCGGCCGTTGCGCAGCGCGATTTCTTTCACGCGGGTGGCGTCGGTCTGCGCGCCCAAGCCGCCGAACTGCGGCAGCCACACCGACCACGCGCGCCGCACCTGCACGTCGAGAATCTCGACCTTGAGCGCGTCGCCGGGTTCCGCATCTTCGACATAGACCGGGCCGGTCACCGCGTTGAAGTTCTCCAGCCCGATGGCCTCGACGGCTTCGCCTTTGGAGAGGCGTTCGTAGGCGACATCGCCCGTTTCAAAGGTGACGGTATCGCCGCTGACGATGCGCAGCACGGGCGGAATGGTGCGGTCAAACGAGAATGCACGTTGGTCTTGCTTGAGCTGATAGGTAGCCATGCGGTCAACTCCTATTGGTTAGTCATATTGGCTGATGAACTGCGTCAGTACCTGCATGTAACGGTCGGCTTCTTCGACATGCGACGAATGCGAGCTGTTTTCGAAGATCACCCACTGCGCGCCGGGGATGCCGTTCTTGACCGTCTCGGCGATCAACGGCGTCGCTTCGTCGTGCCGACCGGACGTGACGAGCGTCGGCGCTTTAATTTCGGGCAGGCGGTCGATGATGTCCCAATCGCGAATCGTGCCGATGACGTGGAATTCGTTTGGTCCGTTCATGGTGTTGTACACCTCACCACCCTCATCGAGGTAGTCAAAGCTCCGTTTCACATAGTCCGGGTACGGCAGCAGACGACAGACGTGCCGATCATTAAAGACCTTCGTCGCGTCCTTGTATTGTTGGCTGCTGGTTGTGCCGGCGATTTCATGTTCCAGCAGCGTCGCCTGCACTTCCGGCGGCAGTTCCTCGCGCAGTCGATTGGCCTCGGCGACCCATTGCTTCATGCTGGCGGGCGAACTGGCAATCGTCAGGCTGGCGATCCCTGGCGGTTGCGTCAACATGTACTGCATCGCCAGCATGCCGCCCCACGACTGCCCGAGCAAATGAATGCGGTCGAGGCTCAGCGCGCGCCGCACGACGTCGACTTCTTCGACATACAGCTCGACTGTCCACAGCTCCGGTTTGCTCACGTCAATAGCGGAACGCCCGCAGCCCAACTGATCGTAGTAGATCACACGGCGTCCGGTATCCGCCATCGCGTCGAGCGATTCGAGATAGTCATGGGTCGCGCCGGGGCCACCATGCAGGCAGAGCAGGGGCGTTTTGTCGCCCTCACCGACGATGCGATACCACGTCTGGTAGCCTTTGAAGGGGATCGTCCCTTCGACAATGCGGTGTGCCATGAATAGTGCCTCCTTAAACTTTATATTTGGTGCGGGGATCGAGCGCGTCACGGAGCGCGTCGCCCAGCAGGTTAAACCCTAAGGTGGTGACAATGATACCAATGGTCGGCGCGATGATCGTCCATGGGGCGATGCGATAGCGCGTTTGCCCCTCAGCGATCATGTTGCCCCAACTGGCAGTCGGCAGTGGGACGCCGACGCCGAGAAAGCTCAGCGACGATTCCACTAGGATTGTACTGGCGAAACTCAGCGTGCCCCACACGACCACCACGGTGATGATCTGCGGGAGAATTTGGCGCACGAGGATGTAGCGGTCGCGGCAGCCGATGGCGCGCGCGCTTTCGATGAAGGGCCGTTCACGCACGGTCAGCACCTGGGCGCGCACCAAACGCGCCAGCGGCGCCCACGTGATGAACACGAGGATGATGATCACCGTCGGGATGCTCGGTCGCAGCACCGCGCCGAAGCCGAGCGCCAGCAGAATGGCCGGGAAGGCCAGCAGAATATCGGTGACGCGCATGAGCAGGTTGTCGAGGATGCCCGCGTAATAGCCCGCAACCAACCCGACCGCCGTGCCGATGATCGCCGCGCTGATATTCACCGTCAGGCTGATGAGTAGCGAGATCCGCGCGCCGTAGAGCATGCGGCTGAACATATCGCGCCCCAAGTGATCCGTGCCGAGCAGGAAACGCGCATCCGGTGGGAGCGGCGTGCCCGTGGCGGAGAGGCCGTCACGGAACTGTGTGAGCGGGTCGATGCCGGTGACCAGCGGCGCGAAGATCGCGGCGGCGATCACCACTAGCACCAGCGCGATGCCGATCCAAGCGCGGGGGAGCCGCCGCAGACGCGTCCAAAAGCCCCGTTTGGGCTGTTTTCTGATGATAGCCATAACGTTACCCTGACGAGGTTAAGCGCACACGCGGATCAACGACGACGTAGAGGAAATCGACCAGCAGATTCAGCGCGACGACCGCAATGGACGCGAACAGCACCGTGCCCATGATCATCGGCGTGTCCTGGTTGCGAATGGCCGTCCACGCCTGCAAACCGATGCCCGGCCAGCCGAACACGGCTTCGATCACGACCACGCCGCCGAGCAGCAGCGCGAGATCCAACCCCGCCAGCGTCATGACCGGGAGCAGGGCGTTGCGCAGCACATGCTTGGTCAGCACGGCGCGCGGCGCGAGACCTTTGGCGCGGGCGGTACGCACATAGTCCTCGTTGGCGACTTCGAGAATGCTGTTGCGGACGATGCGCGAATAAAACGCGATGCCGCCAAAGCCGAGCACGAGCGCGGGCAGAACCAGATGCGCGACCGTGCCGTAACCGCCGAGCGGGAAGATCGGGATGACGAACCCGAACAAGTACAGCAGCACGAGGCCGAGCGCGAACTGCGGCACCGAAATGCCGATCAACGCGATGAATGTGGCGAAATTGTCGACCCACGTACCCGGTTTGAGCGCCGCGAGGATGCCGAGCGGCACGCCGAAAACCAGTTCGATGGCTAACCCGGCCAGCGCCAACTGCAAAGTCGCGGGCAGACGATCCATGACGGCTTGCAGCACCGGGCGGTTATCGCGTGTCGAGTTGCCGAAATCGCCCTGAATGGCGCGCCCTAAGTACCGGACATACTGCACAGGCAGCGGCTGATCCAGCCCCCACAGCACGCGAATGCGCTGCACGGTCTCTTCCGGGGCGCGTGGCCCGGCGTACATGCGCGCGGCGTCACCGGGCATCAGAAACACCATCACAAAGCTGATCGTCGCGACGCCGAGGATGACGACGAAAGCCCCTAAGAGTCGGCGGATGAAGTATGCCGTCAAGGACGATCTCCTATAACAAAGGAGGGACGCAGCTTGCAGCGTCCCTCATCGTGAATCAATTGCGAAAGCGGTGACCGACCTACTTGATCGACGCGCCGTCCCACCGCAGCAGCACACCGGGGTCCGACTGGATGCTCAAGCGCGCGCTCGTGAAGTAGAAGTTGAGCTGGTGTTCGAGGAAAATGTTTGGCATCGCGCCGACAATGGCTTCTTCGAAGGCGCTGAACGCTGCCCAACGGGCATCGCCCGGCGGGATGGCGTTGGCTTCGGCGAACTGCGCTTCGAGCGCTTCGTCGCAGAACTGACCCCAGTTATATGAGCCACCGCACGCCAGCAGCGGTTCCCAGATGTTCGACGGATCCGGGTAGTCGAGGTACCAGTTGGTCATCACGACTTCCAGCGTATCCGGCTGGTTGACCAGAATGTCGAGGAACTGCGCGTTGTCGATGCTGGTGATTTGCAGGTTGATGCCGATCGCGGCCCAGTCATTGATGAGCGCTTGCACCACCGACAGATTGGTCGGGTCGGTGTTGGTCAGCAGCGTGCCGCTGAAACCATCGGGGTAGCCGGCGGCGGTCAGCAGGGCTTCAGCTGCATCGGGATCGAACGTCAGCGGGACAAGGTCGGCGTTGTTGCCCAACACGCTCGGCGGGATGGGGCCGACAGCCGGTTCGGCGCGACCGTTCAGGATTTGCACGAGGCGGGTGCGGTCAACCGAGAGCGCCATCGCCTGCCGGACTTCCGGAATGTTGTAGGGGGCGATGGTGGTGTTCAGCACGATGTAGTCGATGTTCGGGAAACCGGCGGTCGGCAGAAGCTGCGCCGAGATGACCGGATCGGTCGAGATGCGCGGGTATTCCGAATTCGGCACGAAATCAAGCGCGATATCGGCTTCCCCCGCTTCCATACGCAGGATGCCAACCGACGGTTCGACCATCAACTGCATTTCGAAGCGATCAAAGACGGGCTTGCCTTCAAGGTAGTAGTTGGGGTTGCGCACACCCGTGATGATCACGCCGGGTTCCCAACGTTCGAGGATGTACGGGCCAGCCCCGGACGGCTGCCGTCCGAATTCCGTGCCCGCGGCTTCGACCGCTTCGCTTGGGATGATGAAGCCGGGAGGCAGCGCAAAGCGCTGGATCAGCGACCAGACGGGATAGTCGAGCGTGAAGGTGATGGTACGGTCATCGACAATCTGAATGCCGCTGACTTCGGTGGCCGCGCCGTTCTGGAAGTCGGTCGTGCCCGTGATCGCCGCGAACATGTAGGCGGTCGGCGAAGCGGTTGCCGGGTTGAGCAGACGCTCAAACGACCACTTGACATCAGCGGTGGTGATATCACGCCCATTCGAAAATTTGAGGCCTTCGCGCAGAGTGAACGTATAGACCAGACCGTCGTCGCTCACGCTATAGGATTCGGCGAGGGCGGGGATCACTTCGCTGTTGTCATCTGACCAGCGGACGAGTCCCATGTTGAACAGCGCCGAGGTCGGCCACGTTTCGGTCTCGTAGGCGATATGCGGATCAGACGTACGGATGTCTGCATTGCTCAGAATGCGGAGGACGGTTTCCTCTTGAGCGTGCAAACTACTGAAGGATAATGTGAAGAGTAACGCGAGAATCAAAGTCAGAACGAGATGCTGCCGACGCACCATCTTAACCCCTCTCGAAACTACCGATACACTTGGAAGATTTCTATACGCGTAGGAAGTGTAACGAATCTAAAATTCCGCGTCAAACAAGCGAGAGATTAAAGTTCGATAATTAGAACCAATGGCCGTGGTGGGATAGCGGATGGGCGGTTTCTAGCGTATGCTTTTCCCTCAATTGTGGCGAATCTGAGGGCGAACGATGCGTATTCATGACCTGAATTGGGGACAACTCGAAGACTACCTGAAACATGATGATCGGTGTGTACTGCCGATTGGCAGCACCGAGCAGCATGCCTACTTGAGCCTGTGTGTGGACAACATTCTCGCGGAAAAAGTGGCGGTGGATGCCGCCGAACCGCTCGGCGTGCCCGTATTCCCCGTGCTGAACTACGGAATTACGCCGTATTTCCGCGCTTACCCGGGCAGCATCAGCCTGCGCGTGCAGACCTACTTGAACATTATTCGCGACGTGCTGGACGCATTCGCTGAACAGGGCTTTAAGCGCGTGCTGATCGTCAACGGGCACGGGGGTAACAGCCCCGCGCAGGGGTATGTCGCAGAATGGATGGCGGATCATCCCGGCGTAAAGGTTAAGTTTCACAACTGGTGGAATGCGCCGCAGACCTGGGCAAAAGTCATGGAGATCGACCCGGTGGCCTCGCACGCCTCATGGATGGAAAACTTCCCGTGGACGCGTCTGCCGAACGTCGCCCAGCCGACCGAGCAGAAGCTGCCTGTCAACCTCGACTATATGCGCACGCTCGCCCCGCAGGCGGCGCGCGAATACCTCGGCGATGGCAACTACGCCGGGTTGTATCAGCGACCGGACGCCGATATGCTGGCGATCTGGGAGGTGGCCGTCGCCGAGACGCGCACCTTGCTCACGTATGGATGGTGATCATGCAGATCGAATTTACAGGCAAAACGGTAGTTGTGACCGGCGCGGCACACGGCATGGGGCGCGCTATGGCGGTCGCATTCGCGGAACGCGGCGCGACGGTGTGGGGCTGCGATCTGCTGCCGGATGAGCTGGCGGAGACGCAGCGTCTCTGTCAGGCGGCGGGCGCGGTGTGCGCGGTGCGCACTGTTGACGTGCGCGATATTGCGGCGATTCAGCGCTTCACGGACGAAGTTGGCGGGGCGGATATTCTCATCAGCAATGCGGGCGGGGTGCTCGGCTATGTGGGCAAGCCGATGGATCAGGTCACACCGACGGAGTGGAATGACATCATCGCTGTGAACCTGAGCGCGGCTTTCTGGTTCGCGCAGGGCATTGTCCCGTCGATGAAGGCGCGCGGTTTCGGACGCATCATCACCATTTCGAGCGGCGCGGGGCTGAGCATCAGCCTGACGGGGATTCAAGCGTATGCGACGGCCAAAGCCGGGGTGATTCACCTGACCCGACAGTTGGCGCATGAACTGGGACAGTTTGGCATCACCGTGAACAGCATTGCGCCGGGGTTCGTACGCTCCAACCCGAACACCGAACGCCAGTGGCAGTCGTATGGCGAACAGGGGCAGAAAGCCCTGGTCGAAGGCATCGCCATGCGCCGACTGGGTACGCCCGACGATATCGCGCATGGGGCGCTGTTCCTCGCGTCGGAGTACGCCAGTTGGATCACCGGGCAAGTGCTGCCCATCGACGGCGGGAAATAGCGGTTCAGCATAGAATGATCCTCGAGAGTGGTGCAGAGTGACCTTGAGGAGAATGGAAGCATGCGACGCTGGTTAATGTTGTTCGTCTGTCTGGGATTGCTCGGGTCGGTCCGCGTGGCAGGATCGGTGCAGGTGGCTGCGGCCCAGGCGGAACGGGTGAAAGCGATCCCGGTGATCGGGGCGTATCCGCAGATTCGGCTGTCGCCGGATGGTCATACGCTCGCGATCTTCGAAATGGGCATCTTTTACGATGGCGAGATCATTCCGGAACTGGTGCCTGTCCGCTTGTTTGACCTGAACACGCTGCAAATTACAGCGACCTTGAATGAGCCGACGGATTATGCGAATGAGGTCACCTTCACCAGTGATGGCAGCCGCGTCATGACCTATCATGACAACGGCGACATGTTCATCTGGGATGCACCGACGGGAAGCCTGATCAATCGGGTGACGGCGCTGCCGCTGTTGAGCGGACGTGGGTTCTTCTATCCCGACAGCTCACACTATGTCATGGCATGTCAAGCGAATCTTTTGCTGCTGTGCGAGTGGGATACCGACAATGGTTCGATCCTGCGCTTGCTGCGCCCGCAGTATGCGACACGAAACGAGATCGCCGCGCTGTTTGAAAGTGGTCCCGCGCCCACCTACATCGCGTTTGACCTGTCCGACAGTGGCGACCGGATCGCGGCGGCCACCAGCTATGGGGTGATCGATATCTGGGATGTGGCGACGGGGGAGCAGGTGAGCCTCAATGTGCCGACCGAATTCCCATTGTTCAATATCATGAGTTTGGCCTTCATCAACAACGACGAACAAATCGTGTTCTATGACGCAGATTCTGAACTCATTCGGGTGATTGATGCGCGCAATGGCAGCGAAGTCCGTTCTTTTTCCGGTGGGCCGACTGGCTCACCGACGGTCGCGCTAGCGGCAGATGGCGATCACATTGCATGGGTCTCCGGTGAGCCGGAAGCGCCGATCATCACGGTCTCCTCACTCACAGACGCGGATGAGCCGCTCGTCATCAATCTGCCCGTGCCGGAACCACTGCGCGCGTCTCGCCGCCAGATGAGTATGTACTTTATGCCGGATGGACTTACGCTGGTCGTGGGTGGCTTTGTCAACCAGTCCGGCGACTCGAACGACAACCTGATTTTTCTGGTCGACGTGACTCGTTAATGCCAGACCGACTGTGAACGTCAGTGGGGAGCACTGGTGCGCTCCCCACTCATCTAGGCGAGAGGGTGCTGCTGAGATAACTCCCACGCGTTGAGCCGTTCGCCCGTGACATCATGCGCGTCGATGCCCGCCAGATACACGAAGGCCGGGGCGAGCAGCGCGGGATCGACCCATTTCTGCTTGAGTTCCTCGCTGTAGTTCTCGGCGGACATTGGCGTGTTGATGGGCGCGCCGGGGGTGATGGTGTTGACCGCGATATTGAACGGCTGCCCCTCCATCGCCAGGACTTTCATCAAGCCTTCCTGACCGTGTTTGGCCGGGCAGTAGGCGACCTCTTTGACGAACCCCTTGATGCCCGAACCCGACGACACAAACACGATGCTGCCGCTGTCGGCGGCGATCATCGGCTGCCATACGGCTTTGGCGAGCAGGAAGGCCGCCTGCAAGATGATGTTCACTTCGGTCTGCCACTGCGGGAACGTGACTTCCAGCATTGACCGCTCTTTGAGGAGCGCGGCGTTGTGCACGAGCACGCGCGGTTTGCCGTAGGCCGCCAGCGCTTGGTCGACTGCGGCCTGCGTGGCGTCGGCGTTGGCGAGATCGACCGGGATGGGCAGGCAGTCCGTGCCCCCCGCGCGCAGTTCGTCCGCCAGCGCGTTGAGCTTGTCGGCCTGCACGTCCATGAGCGCCAGCTTCATGCCCTGCGCAGCATAGGCGCGGGCAATCGCCAGTCCTAGTCCCTGCGCCGCGCCTGTGAGAATCGCAAAGGTGCCGTTGAGCGCGACCATCAGATCAGCCCACGCACGAACTTGGTGAAGCGTTCCAAGCCTTCGTCAAATTCCGGCGAGGCTTTGGTGAACGCGCCGCGAATGAAGCCTTCGCCCGCGCCGCCGCCAATCGTCCCCGGTTGGAAGACGAGCTTGGCTTCTTCCCGCGCCTTCTTGACGAATTCGGCGCTGGTCAGCCCGGTGGGGCGGATGTCGATGAAGATATAGTAGGCGCCCTGCGGCGGACTGTAGGGCAGCGGGATCGCGTCAAGCGTTTGCATCCACAGCTTGCGGCGGCGGTCGTATTCCGCCAGCACGTCTTTGAACCAGTCGCGCGGCTGGCTGAGCACGGCGAGACCGCCGTACTGCGTGACCACATTCGCGCAGATCATCATGGCGTGGTGGAAGGGCAGCATGCCTTCGATGAGCGCGGCCGGCCCGGCGATATAGCCGAGGCGCATCCCAGTCATGCCGAAGCTCTTCGAGAAGCTGTTGATCGTGATCGTGCGCTCGGCCATGCCGGGGAGCGTCGCGATGCTCGTATGCTGGTTCCCGTCATACACGTAGTACTCGTAGATTTCGTCCGACACGACCAATAGGTCGCGCCGCTGCGCCAGTTCGGCGATTTGCAGCAGAGTCGACTTGGGCAGAATCGTCCCGGTCGGGTTGTTCGGCGACACGACGACCAGCGCTCTGGTTTGCGGCGTGATCGCCGCTTCTAACTGCGCCACATCGATCACGAAGCCGCTCTCCGGCGTGGTATCGACCGGGATGAGCGTGCCGCCGAGGATGCGCGCGTCGCGGGTGTACTCGTCGTAATGGGGCGACGGCGTGAGCGCGTTGTCGCCGGGGTCGAGCAGGGACATGAGCGTCGCCATGAGCGCTTCCTGCGCGCCTGCCGTCACAATGATTTCGCTGTCCGGGTCGACGGTCACGCCGTTTTCGGTGGCGAGCTTGTTAGCAATCGCCGCGCGGAGTTCAGGGATGCCCGTCCACGCCGTATATTGAATCTTCTGCTGGTTGAGCGCGGTGTGCATCGCTTCAAACACGTAATCCGGCGGCACAAAGTCGGGCGTGCCACTCCCCAGATTGATCAAACCGGGGATGGGGACAGACGTCTGCTTGCCGAGCGAGCCATACAGGTTGCGCGCGCGCTGCGACAGGTATTTTTGATAATCCATCGTTAGCCTCTATGTGAGTTGAACCCAGCGCCGTTCACGCGACGACAACCGCACGGCATCCATCGCGATCTGCGTGCGCAGGCCGTCGGCGAACGTCGCGGCGGTTTGCGGCGCACGCTGGTCGCGAATAGCACCGATTAATTCCTGCATCATCGCAACGACCGACACATTCCAGATGCCCTTGCCAATGCCGGGAAGCGCGGCGTTCGGGTCGCTTTCGCTCATATCGACGAAGTCTTCACCCACGCGCGCCACCAGCAGTTTTTCGTCGGCGTCCGCCAGCTTGATCGTGCCTTCGCTGCCGAAAATCTGCACCTGGTTGCCAATACCATGCCGCGCGACGCCGCTTAAAAAGACGGAAGCGAGCGCGCCGCTCTGCATGTCGGCGGTGAAGCTCACCTGATCGTCCGCTGTTGCTGTCCACGGTTCGCCGGTGGTCTTGTCGACGCGGTTCGGGACCATGGTGGCGATCTGACCATCAATCGCGCCGATCTCGCCGAGCCAGTAGCGCAGCAGGTCGATCTGATGCGAACCGTTCGCGCCGAGCCGCCCGCCGCCCATCGCTTCCAGCGACCACCAGTCGCCCGCCGGACGCGTCGCTGGGTCGCCCCACGCCGCCGAGATGTTGACCATGTTGATATGGCGCACTTGGCCAATATACCCGTCCGCAATCAACTGGCGGATTTTGCGGCGGTTGGGGTTGAAACGCAGTTCGTGGCCAATCGCATGCACCCGACCGAGCGCTTCGGCGCGGGTGAGCATGGCTTCGGCTTCCTGCGCGTTCATGGCGGTCGGCTTTTCGCACAGCACGTGCGCGCCGCGTTCCAGCGCCGCCAGTGTCATCGGCGCATGATAGATCGTTGGCGTGGCGATGCCGACAAAGTCGACGCTGTGCGCGTTGAGCATGGTTTCCCAGTCGCCGTAGGCGTGGGGGATGCCGAACTCATCCGCGACTTTTTGCGCGTTCGCCTGATGCGCGCTGGCGATGGCGACGATTTCGACGTCGTCAATCACCTTGAGCGCGGGCAGGTAAGCGGCGCGGGCGAAACTCGCGCCGATGACGGCGGCTTTAATCGTCATGTCGCTACTCCCACAACCCACGTTCTTTGAGTACTTCACCGACGGCGCGCAAATTACGCAGTTCCGCTTCGGAATAATTGCGCGAAATCAGCACGCCGCTGCCGCCGCCATCGAACCCGGCATGCGTCGCCGCTTTGATTTCGTCCGGCGTGATGGCTTTCGATTTGCCGCCATCGCCCACGCCCGCGCCAATGCCGGGGTAGACCTTGCACTTGCCCCCGGTATCCGCGACGAGGTTCGCCGTCCACTGCTTGACGTACTCTGCCGTGAATCCGGCCATCGCCGCTTCACTGCGCGGGGCGATGAACTCGTCAAGGTTGAGGATGGTGGCCAGCGCGTTGTACGCGCCGTCCGGCGTGGCGTCGGCGAGCACGCCTTTTTGCCACGAGTCAGAGAAGTTCATGAAGCGCGCCCCCGCCGGGGTGTTGTACAGCACCGGCTTGAGGAAGTCGGCATACAGCCCGTAATCCGACTGGTCGTACTGGGCTTTGAGGTACGGGTTATAGGTGTTGATGATCTGCCAGATGCCCAGACCGACCTCGTGTTTGGGATCGTAGAACTTGATCGCGCCGGCGACTTCGTGATACATCGACTGGTGCGCGTCCAGCCACATCTTCTCCCACATGAGGACTTCGGGGTGGTGGAGCAAATGCCGCAGCAGCGTGACGAACACGCCATCGCGCGGACGGTCGCCTTTACGCACGCCTTGCAGGAACTGGTCGATCTTGCGATAGCCTTCGATGGCGCGCTGCGGGTCGATGCCCCGTGCACGGCCTTCGGCGACGAAATACTCGTCAAAGCCCGTTGAGCTGTCGGCGCGGAAGATGTCCATGAGCGGACTCTGGCGTTCGATACCCCACAGCATGCCGTCGAGCTCGTGGTTGCTGAACCAATCGTCGATCACGCTGCGCCACCATGCGCGATAGTGCGGGTTCATGAGGGACGGACGTGTTGCCGTTTTGCCCCAGT
Source organism: Candidatus Flexifilum breve (assembly GCF_016713355.1). Taxonomy (NCBI): domain Bacteria; kingdom Bacillati; phylum Chloroflexota; class Anaerolineae; order Aggregatilineales; family Candidatus Flexifilaceae; genus Candidatus Flexifilum; species Candidatus Flexifilum breve. Next base: position 1,143,776 of record NZ_JADJPI010000035.1, on the reverse strand, counting down.
GATCGCGGTCGAGCATCTGGTGCCAGCCGGGCTGCCAGATGTGGCGCTGCGCCGAGCTGGATGTTTCGCAGTAGTAGGTGTAGCACTTGATCCCACGCGCTTTCGCCGCCGGAATCACATCGGCGAGCGTGTCGAAGCCCTTGTACAGCGGATCCGGCGCTTTGAAGTTTTTGTGATCGGTCGCGCCGTAGTAGAGCGGATTTGGCTCGAAGAACGCGCCGCCCTGTAGATTATCCGGCTCCGCCACGCCGTGATCCGGGAAGCCGTAGGTGGCGCGCCCGGCGTTGCCGTAACTCCACGACAGGGCGGAGATCATAAGCGCGTTGACGCCTGCCTCGCCCTGTAGAATATCCAAAACCTGTTCGACGCCTTCATCGATGAAGCTGATCGCGCCGATTTGAATGCCAACAAATGTTTTCGCCATAGCTATCTCAACTTTGTGTAGACCAAGAGCCATTAGCCTCGCCGCAACCGCGGGTCGAGGAAGTCGCGCAGCCAGTCGCCGAGAATGTTGAGCGACAGCACCGTGAGCATAATCGCTACGCCGGGGAAGACGGCGAGCCACCAACTGCCGCCGAGCAGTTGATCGCGGCTTTCGGCGAGGATGCCGCCCCACGTCGGGACGGTGGGCGGAACGCCGAGGCCGAGGAACGAAAGTGACGCTTCTGAAAGAATGACGCTCGCGACGTTGAACGACGCGATGACGATCAGGGGCGCGAGGATGTTCGGGAAGATCGTCGTCATCATGATGTGCCAGTCGCGCGCGCCCGCACTGCGGGCCGCTTCGACGTATTCGCGTTCGCGCTGGGCAATGGTCTGAGCGCGCGCAATACGCGCATAGGTGACCCACTGACTGACGCCGAGCACGACGATCAGGTTGAGGACGCCGGTGCCTAACACGACCAGCACCATGATCGTGAGCAGAATGAAGGGGAACGCCAGTTGAATGTCGGCGATGCGCATGATGATGTCGTCGACTCGACCGCCGTAGTACCCGCCGACGATGCCTGCCATCGTGCCGATGAAACCACCGATAATCACGGCGGTGAGCCCGACGAACAGCGACACCCGCGCACCGTAGATCACGCGCGAATAGAGGTCGCGACCAAGTGCGTCCGTCCCCAATGGGAAATCGACCACGCCTTCGGCATTTTCAGTCATGGGCGCTTGCAGACGCAGAATCAGGTTCTGGCGGTTCGGGTCTTTAGGGGCGACCTGCGGCCCGAACAGCGCGAGGAACAGCATGAAGATCAAAATGACGAGCGCGAGAATCGGCCAGCGCGCCTTGAGCAAGCTCAGGCGGGCACGGCGCAGTTCCATGGCGCGTTCGCTGCGCCGGATCTTCACGACGGGCGGGGTGTTGGGGGCAGCGTTCATGTTTTGCTCGATTTTTTGTACCATGTTCGCCCCTCTATTTCAACCGAATGCGCGGATCAAGCTGCGCGTAGATCAAATCGACGAGCAGGTTCAGCGTGATGAAGAGGAACGAAAACAGGACGACGGCAGCCTGCACGAGAGGAATATCGCGCTGGTTGATGGCGTTAAAGACGAGCCGTCCCACGCCCGGCCACGAGAAGACCGTTTCCGCGACGACCACACCGCTCAACAGGAAGCCGAACTCCAGACCGAGGATCGTGACCACCGGGATGAGCGCGTTGCGGAAGGCGTGCCGCAGGATGACGCGGCGTTCGGTCAGACCTTTGGAACGCGCGGTTTGAATGTAATCCTGCGAGAGCACTTCCAGCATCGACGAACGGACGAGGCGGGCATTGCGCGAGAGCGAAAATACGCCGACCGTGATGCCCGGCATGATCAGATGCAGGATCGCGTCCGGGATGTTGGCGACTGCCGTGCCGATGTCCCCGCTCAGCGCGGGTTGGAAAACAGGCGTATGCCCGGAGATGGGCAGCCAGCGTAAGCCTAAACCCACCGATAAGATGAGCATGATGCCTAACCAGAACCCCGGCACCGACTGCCCGAACATGGCGAGCAGCATGATGCCGCCGTCGAGCGGCGTGCCGCGCTTGGTCGCCGAAATGATGCCGATCGGGATAGCCAACAGCGTCGACAGGATCATCGCGAACAGCGTGAGTTCCAGCGTGGCGGGCAGGCGTTCCAGCACAAGGCCGAGCGCGGGTTTACGCGCACGCAGAGAATTGCCGAGGTCACCCTGAACGAGCCGACCCAGAAAGTCGAAATACTGGACGGGCAGGGGACGGTCGAAGCCCAGCAGCTGGCGAGTTTGGATGATCTCTTCCTCACTGGCTCGCTCGCTGACGTACAGATACGTGGGATCGCCCGCGAGGTGGAGGGTCAAAAACGAGAGGAGGGTGACTCCGAGCAACACCACAACCGACTGTAACAGCCGCCGTGCAATATAGGTTCCCATGCGTTTATCCAGAAAATGGTCGGGGTGAGCCTGAACTCACCCCGACTGCTACGAGTAATTCGAGTTACTTGAGCGCCGCGCCGTAGACGACGATTTGTTCGTCGCGGCGGGCCTGCCAGTCAATGCGGCTGCTCACGCCGTAGAAGTCCGGCTGGAAGTACAGCAGCAGCCACGGCGGATCATTGTAGAAGACTTCCAACATCTGGTTGACGAGTTCGCGTTCAGTTTCCTGATCGACGCCCTGCGCGCTGTCCCACAGGCTGAACCATTCTTCGTTGGCCCAGTTGGTGTAGTTCGTGCCGGCATCCGGCGCGGAGAGGTCAGCCATATCGTACAGCGCCGCCCACGTGCCGCCACCCGTGCCGAGGAAGAACAGCGGGCCGACATTCTTTTCACGGACGCGCGGCAGGTAGTCCGAGCTCCAGTCGAGGATTTCGACGGTGGTCTGGACGCCGACATCGGTCAGGTACTGGCCAATGGCCTGCACCACGTTCGCATCGTTCAGGTAACGGCCACGCGGACCCATCAGCGTGATTTCGAAGCGCACGCCGTTTTCGCCACGCGGATAACCAGCGGCGTCGAGCAGTTGTTCGGCCATCGCCGGGTCATACGGATACGCGGTCAGGTTGGGGTTGTTGTTCGGCGGGTTGACCATGCTGGACGCGCGTTCGCATTCCGTGCCGAGCAGCGTCGTGCAGATGGTGGGAACGTCCACTGCGTACTGGAGCGCCACGCGCACATCCGTGTTCTGGATCGCGTCGTAACCGGGGGCATCCGCGAAGTTTTCACCGAACTGGAAGCCGACGTACATACGGCGCGTACCGGACACGGCCTGAACCGCGGCGACGCCGGAGGCATCCACGGCCGCAGCTTGATCCGGCGGCACGTTGGCGATGATGTCGACGTTGCCCGCGATCAGTTCAGCAACGCGGGTCGACGCTTCGGGGATCACGCGCCAGTAAATCTGTTCGAAACCAGCGGAGCGCAGCGCGAAATCCGGCACCTTTTCGATCAACACATAATCGTCACGCACCCATTCGACGAAGCGATACGGGCCGGAGCCGACGGGGGCTTCCGCGGCCTGTTCGAGGGTCAGACCACTGTAGTAGTCCTTGCAGTGAATGTAGACTTCAGAGAGCAGACCGAGGCGCAGCGGTTCCGACTGGGCGCGGTCGGTGATGATGGTGACTTCAAGATCGCTTTCGGCGCGGGCATCAACATAGCCCACCGACGGGAACACGAAACCGACGGTGTTGCCAGTGAAGGCGTTGGCGGGGTCGGCGGCGCGCTGGAAGGTGTAGACGACATCTTCGGCGGTGAGGGCCTCACCGTCATGGCAGGTCAGCCCTTCATTGAGGGTGAACGTCCATTCTTTGCCGTCTTCCGAAATGCTGTACGACGTCGCCAGATACGGGGACAGCGTCCCGGTCTCGGTGATTTCGAACAGCGTGCCGAAGACATGATTGAAAATGTTCGATTCCGCGCGCGAACCGACAATCGACGGTTCCAGCGAACCAACATCGACGCTTTGGGCGATGACCAGCGTTGTCTCGTCGGGGGTCTGGGCTTGGACAGCCAGCGGCATCGCGACGAGCAACAGAACCATAAGAAGCAGACCGAAACGGCTTGTACGAGTCATTACTGGATTACTCCTGTCTAAAACACATGTTTGCGGCGTTGCAGTAGTCATGACGATCCGGCTAATTTATGCTCCGCTCCTCCCTTGATCCACTTGTGAAAACCCACCCAAATTTTGAGGCAAGACGCTGTCGATCTTGCACGCAGCGATCCTCTCTACTGGAAAGGACACAGGCGTAAACCATCGCCAGCGACATGACGTGGTCGCGGCCACTACACTGCAGTGGTTTACCATCAAGCACTGTGTCCGTGAACGCCGCGAGCAGACCTTCCGTTTCGGTGATCCACAGCTCGTGCGGGGGCAGGGGAACATTGGTGAGTTCGGTGGCGGCGTGCTGCGCGTAGTACAGGTCGCCGAATTGATCGCGCTGGCTGATCACGCCGTTGGTGCAGTCGGTGCGCCATTCAAAGCGCGGCTGCGACCATCCACTCTGCCATGTGCCCTGATAATTGATGACCATGCCGTTCGCCAGCGTGAATAACGCGGCGACGTTGGCGTCGCTCTGGTACATGCTCCACGAGGGATTCCACGTGCGCGCCTGCACCGTGACCGGGTCGCTGCCGTAGAGGTAGCGCAGCAGGTCAAAGTGATGGATCGACTGTTCCCACAGCATCGGCTGATCCATCGTCAGCGGGTATTTGTTGAGATCGGGGCGGTTGCCGTCGCGATAGCGCTCATAAGTAAAGCGCGCGAATTCCGGCGTGCCAACCGTGCCTGCGTCGAGCAGTTTGAGTGCCGCGCGGGTCACCGCGAGGTAGCGGAAGTTCAACCCAACCATGAGCGGAACGTGCGCGCTTTCGGCAATATTGACGAGTTCCGCCGCTTCTTCGAGTTCGAGCGCGAGCGGCTTTTCGATGAGCATCGGCAGTTGGCGTTCCGCCGCCGCCGTCACCTGACTTTTACGGCCAATCGGCGGGTTCGCCAGCACAATGGCGTCGATATCGGCCATGTTTTCGAGCGCGGCTTCGACCGACGGGAACGCCGGACGCGCGCCATATTGCGCGGCCATGCGTTCAATCGCCGCGGGGTTCGGGTCGGCATACGCGGCGATTTCGGTGCGCGGCGACCGCTTGAGGACTTCCGCCCAATAGCGCCCGCGGACACCGAGTCCGCCCAACAGCACCCGTAAAACGGTCATGATGAATGCTCCATCTGTGCTTTGAACCAGGCGACCGTCTGGCGCAGGCCGCTCCGAAAATCAGTCCACTGCTTAAAACCGGTATCCCGGAACAGCCGATCCGGGGTCATGTAGCCGCGAAAAGGCACCGCTGGTGTGTGCTCCGCGGTGATGGTTACCTCAGGTAAAGCCGCGCGTAACGCCGTCAGGATGTCGACCGCGGTCAGCACCTGCCCCGACGTGACGTGATAGAGCGCGTGCGGCAGGGTCGGCACGTCGAGCAACCGACTCAGCGCCCTACCTACATCAGCAGCATACGTCCAGTCGGTTGGACTGGAAGCCCGGGGTATGCTCACCCGTCCAGTCGTCAGCGCCTCATTGATAAGTCGGGCGACCAGACTGACACGTGGACGAGTCGCCCGGATGTGTTCGTGCTCGCCATAGATGTTCCCAAGGCGGATGGCGACGACATCGCGACCGTAGGTCTGCTTCAGCGCCGCAAGCAGCAGTTCGACGCTGTGTTTTTCGACGGCATACAGCAGGCCGTCGGTGGCAACGGGCGTGTCTTCGGTCAATACGCTGATCGGGCTGCCCCGAAACACCGCGCTCGAACTGATGAAGATCACACGCTTTACAGCTTGTTCGTGTGCCCAGTCGAGCAGGGTCAGCGCCGGGAGCACATTGGCGCGGAAATGATCTGCGGGTGTTTCGCCATCCGCGGGGTCAGCGGTGATCGCCGCGCCGTGAATGACGAAATCGACGGCGCTATCCGGCAGACGCGTCAGGTCGGAGGTGATGAGTTCGACGGGCTGACCCGTCCACGCCTCCACGAGTGCTGCGTCGAACGCGCGATCCACCGCGACCACACTGTAACCCTGCTGGAGCAGCGTGAATACGATGTTGCTGCACACGAATCCGTTCGCCCCGGTGACGAGCACACGCGTCATGGCTGATCCGCCTCCGGTGGGGTGTCGTCCCACATTTCGGCGAGCAGATCGCCCGAAGACGAGATGTGCTGCTGGAGCAGACGCACCGCCAGCGGTTCGTCCGCTTCGGCAATCGCCTCGATAATCGGTAGATGGTTGTAGGCGATCTGCGTGATGTCGCGGTTCTTGCGGTTGCGCAGCGCCATCACCTGCCGCACGCGCAGCGAGACCGTGTTCCACGTCGTCGCCAGCAGACTGTGCTGGCTTAATTCGATCAGCAAGTCGTGAAACTGCCGGTCGATGTCATTAACCTGTTTGAGATCGCCTGCCTGAGCGGCGGCCAGCATCGCTTCGAAACACGCGCGCAGTTCCGCAGCGTTGTCCGGGTTGTTCTGCGCGATGACGCGTTGTAAGGCGAATGTTTCCAGCGCACTGCGCAGGCTGTACAGTTCCTCGATGTCAGTGCGCGTGAGCGCCTTGACCACCGTGCCGCGATAGGGCATCACCTCGACCAGACCTTCGTGGTTGAGGAACTGCAGCGCCTCGCGCAGCGGTGCGCGGCTGATGCCCAACTGCGCGGCAATATCCATCTCCACCAGCGGTTGGCCCGGCTTGAATTCACCGCTCACGATGGCGTCGCGCAGGACATCCAGCACGCGCTCACGCAGCGGTTTATTTTCAATATGGAGAGGGTTGTTCGGTTGGGTCATTGACTTGACAACGATCTCTCGACTACCTATAATCTGTCGATTGTCGACAATTGACAGTCGACGTTTAGGATTATAGCGATGCAGCACCACGTGTCAAGCAATTCGTGGAAAACTGGGTAAACGACGGTCCAATTCCCGAAAATTACCCGCACTTTTTGGAGAAAGCCATGACCTTAAGAACCAACGAAGCACAGCTTGTGGAAATGGCCGTGATGGGGAACGTCAGTCAGCCGAGCCTGCGCTACCCGGGTTACACGCTCGACACGAACGGCGTCGGGCGAGTGCTCCCCGGGATGTCGGGGGTAGTGTATAACGCTCGCGTTGGCGATCCCGCTTTCGGCTGGTCAGGCGATCACGTGGAGCCGGGTGTGTCGATTGCCAACCCGGACTCCGGTGGTGAGTATGCCCTGCACTACCTGACCTGCATCGGCAACCGCGCTGACATAACCTCTGGCCTCGCCAAAGGCGCGGAAGGGATCGTCACCGGCGAGCATGCGCGTCTGCTGGTGGACTTCCCGGCGGAGGCGAACGACCTGCTGTGCGTGGGCGACGCCATCCAGATCACAGCCTACGGGCGCGGCCTGCAGCTCCTCGACTTTCCGCAGATCGAACTGAAGAAGTGCAGCCCGAAACTGATTCATGGTATCCCCATGGAAGTCGTCAACGGCAAGCTGCGCGTGCCCGTCACGATGGAACTGCCGCCCCGCATCATGGGGTCGGGCGCAGAATTGAACTCAGAATACGTCGATCAGGATTTGATGTCCGGCGACCGCGCGTTGATGGCGGAACTCGGCATCGACCAGATGCGCCTCGGCGATCTCGTCGTCATCCCCGACGCCGATCACCGCTGGGGGCGCGGCTACCGCAAAGGCGCGGTGACGATTGCGCTGTGCATCCACGGCGACTCGGTCATGACCGGGCATGGTCCCGGCATCCTCACGCTGATGACGAGCGCCGAACCGTGCATCGAGTGGTACATCGACCCCGCCGCCAATATTGCCAATTACTTGAACATCCGCGAGGTACTATGAGCGTCCGAACCAATGCTGACAAAATTGTGTGTGTCTCGGTCATGGGGCAGATCGCGTCGCCGTCGTTTCCCGGCCTGCCCGCGCAGCCCTATTCGCTCGACTCGCAGGGGCGACCGTACCTGATGCCGGCTTATGGTGGCATCGTGTACAACGTGTCGGTCGGCGATACGGCCTATGGCTGGCTGGCGGATAACGTCCACCCCGGCGTGAGCATCATGCTCAAAGATGATACAGGCAACCGCGGGTTGAACATCCTCGCGTGCGTGGGCAATGCCGCCATCGTCATGACGGGCGATGCCAAAGGCACGCGCGGTGTGGTCACGGGGAAATCCGGACGTTTCTCTGAACACGTCATCATTCATTTTGAGAAAGCGGCGCGCGAGAAAATGGCGATCGGCGACAAGATCGTCATTCGGTCGCAGGGCGTCGGCATGGACCTGCTCGATCACCCCAATGTCATGCTCAAAAGCTGCTCCCCCGAACTGCTCGACAGTCTCGAAGTCACGACCGGGTCGGATGGCCGCTTGAATGTGCCGTGCGTCGCCGTCGTGCCGCCGCATCTGCTCGGCGCGGGCGCTGGCTTGACCAGCGAAGGCGGATCGCTGCACATCCAGAGCACAGACAAAGAAGCCCTTAAGGAAGCGGGTCTCGAAAATCTGCGGCTCGGCGATGTCGTCGCGCTGGCGGACTACGACAGCAGTTGGAATCACGGCTATCTGCGGGGCGCGGTGGGGATCGGTGTGGTCGGGCAGGGCGACAGCCCGCGCAACGGCTATGGCCCCGGCGTCACGCTCATTATGACCAGCGCCAGCGGCGGCATAAATCCCGTCGTCAGCCCCGGCGTCAATTTGCGCGATGTGTTTTCACTGAATAATTAGGAGTGAGATGATGCCCGAAGGCAAATATATCAAGCATATGGCTTTCGCCGTGCGCGACGCCAACGCCGCGCTCAAGACGTATCAGGACTATCTCGGCGTGGGGCACGACGCGCAGGTGCACGATTACCCGAAGTCGCGCAACCGCGTGGCGATCTTCTGGGTTGGCGATGTGGAATACCAATTGTGCCAGTCACTGGACGCGGGTGGACGCTTTGACAAGTGGATCAACGAGCGCGGTTACGAAGGTTTGCACCACATCTGCTATGCCGTGCCGAATATTGATGAAGCGCTGGCTCATGCCCAGGCGCAGGGCGCGACACTGAAGGAATGCAGCGCGTGTAAGGTCAAGGGCAGCCACGTGCATCCCGAGGGGTGGGTCGCATTCCTCGATCAGGAAGCGGGCGGCATTGAACTGGAACTGATGCAGGTCTATACGCCCGAACAATTGGAAGAGTACAAAGCAGTAAAGGGTATTTAGCGATGGGGATTACACTGGTACGTGTCCCCGTCGATGCACTGGAAGACTTCACGTTTCGCGCGTTTGTGGCGATGGGCGTTTCGGAAGACGAGGCCCGCTACTGCACGCGCGGCTTGCTGCAAAGCGAACTGCGCACGCTGCCGGGACAGGGGCAGGGGGTACGCCGTCTGCCCGTTTACCGCGAACGCATCAACAACGGGTGGATCATCCCCGGCGCGCCTTTTGAGATCGTCAAAGAGTCCCCTGCGCTGGCGCTGGTCGATGGACATAACGGACTCGGCTCGGTCGTAGCGCAGAAATCGATGCTGCTGGCGATTGAAAAGGCGAAGATCAGCGGCATTGGTACGGTAGTCGTGCGCAACAGTACGCATTTTGGTTCATCCGCCGTACCCGCGCGGCTCGCCGTCGAACAGGACATGATCGGCGTGGCGATGACCAACGCCGGGCCGGAGATGGCCCCGTGGGGCGCGGCCTCCGGCGTGGTCGGCACGAATCCGTGGGGGATTGCCGCGCCGAGCGGGTCAGGTTTCCCGGTGGTGCTGGATATCGCGCTGACAACGGCGGGCAAAGGCATGATGCAGTGGTATCAGCGCGAGGGCAAGAAGATGCCGTTCGACTGGGCACTGACCCCTGACGGCGAAGAAACCGACGATCCCGCCGCCGCCATGAAGGGCGCGCTGCTCGGGATTGGGCAGTACAAAGGCTACGGTCTGGCGATGCTGACCGATGTGCTCACGGGCGTGTTGGGCGGGGGCGGCTTTGGCCTCGTCCCCTACAGCAACCCGGCGAAGCAGGATGTTTCCCATCTGATGATCGCCATCGACATCAACTGGTTTATGCCCGTTGAGGAGTTCAAGGCGCGCATGGACTCGTTCATCGGGGACATCAAAGCGGCGAAGAAGCGCCCCGGCGTCGACGAAATTCTCGTTCCCGGTGAAATCGATCACCGCCGCGAACAGGACTACCGCCAGAACGGCGCGCGGTTGGACGCGGTGATCTTCGACCAACTGGCGGAACTGGCGAAGAAGCTGAATATCGACTTCCCGTTTGCGCGTGAGGTGGTGTCGGCATGAGCGCAACTCTCGCTCGACCACTCGCGCAGCGGGTGCTCGGTTTGCCTGAACCGACAGAGAACACGGTGATACTGCCCGTCCCCGAAGGCGTGATCGACAAAGCGTATGAAGCGCTGGACGCGGGGCACACGCATTACACCGACCGCCCCGGTATTTTGCCCCTGCGCACGCAGATCGTGAATGCGCTCAACCGCCAGTACGCGCTGGAACTCAACCCGGACGCGGCGACCATCACCTGCGGCGCGACCGAAGCCCGCTTCGTCGCGCTCAAGCAGCTTGCCCCCGCTGGGACGAGCGTTGTGCACGCCGGCAGCGGTGCCGTGTTGACCGCCGCCGCGCAGCTGCTCGGCCTTGACCTGACGACCGATACCTCCGCGCCTGTCAGCCTCGTCTACCTGACCCCAGCGGATGATCCCGCGGTGGTCGCGGTGATCTGCGAACAAGCTGGTGCGAAGAATTGGTGGATCGTATGGGATGTCTCTGCCGGGCTGACCGGGAGCTTTCACCCCGCGCAGCGCGCTGAACTCGCCCCGCAGACGATCAGCGTGGGCAGTTTTTCGGGGGCGCTCCCCGGGTGGCGCGTCGGGTGGATGGCGGGGTCGAAAGCGGCGAACAAACTCCGCGCCTACAAGCAGAGCATGACCATCTGCACGACCAGTGTGTCGCAGTGGGCAGCGCTCGGTCTGGAGGAAGCCTAAATGGCCATTGCGAACCCGAACATTCCCGAAGACGTGCGCGCCGTCGCCGCCGATGGCACACAGCTCCGCTATAAACTGATGGAACTCTCCGCGCTGTACCCGGACGCGATTGCGCTCGGGCGCGGCGACCCGGACCTGGCGACACCCGCACACATTGTCGAGGCGGCGAAAGCGGCCATGCGCGACGGCAAGATGGGCGCGACGCCCATCGCGGGCTTGCCGGAGCTGCGCGAGGCCATTGCCGCCAAACTGCGCGCCGAAAACGGTCTGCCTGTTCGATTCGAGAATGTCATGGTCACGACGGGTGGGCAAGAGGGTTTGTACCTCGTCATGCAAACGCTGCTCGACCCCGGCGACGAAGTGCTGGTGCCCGACCCGCGCTATACCTCATATGATGAGGCGATTGCCAGCGCGGGCGGCAAAATGGTGTTCGTGCCGACGACACACGCAGACGCCTTCAATCTGCGCCCCGAAGCTATCGAAGCGGCGATTACCCCGAAGACCAAAGTTATCTTGATCATCACGCCGAGCAACCCGACGAGCGGGATTGTTACCGAAGACCGCCTGCGCGCCATTGCCGAGATCGCCATCCGCCATAACCTGATCGTGATCTCCGATGAGATCTACGAAAAGTTCCTGTTTGACGGGTGGCAGCACTTCAGCATCGGGTCGCTGCCCGGCATGGCTGAACGCACGATCACGCTCAACGGCTTCTCGAAGACGTATGCGATGACGGGCTTCCGCGTGGGCTATGCCGCCGCACCGCTCAACTTCATTCAGGCGATGACGCGCGTCAAAGCGGCGACCACGGGCGCAGCGGCCTCGATCAGCCAGTGGGCGGCGCTGGCGGCGCAAACGGGCACGCAGGAACCGATCCGTGAATTTCACCGGATCTACGCGGAACGGCGAGCATTGATGATGCGCGGTCTGAACGAACTCGGCCTCGACTACAGCGATCCGCGCGGCGCATTCTTCCTGTGGACGAACAGCTCGTCGACGGGCATTCACGCCACCGAATTGGCCTATCTGCTGCTTAAAGAGGGGCGCGTATTGATCTTCCCCGGTAACGCGTTTGGCGAAAACTGGGGCGGCTACCTGCGCATCAGCGTCTTGCAGTCGACGGATTTGCTGACGGAGGCGCTGGCGCGTATGCGTCCGATCATCGAACGCTACCGGGCGCAGGGATAAACACGCCCATGACGCTCATCGAACTCCTTCAGTCGCTCGTCCGCATTCCCTCGCCCAATCCGCCGGGAGACACCCGCGCGATTGCCGATTTCATCGCTCAGACGATGGCCGCCGTCGGCTGTCAGGTCGTGTCGGTCGCGCCCGACAGCAAACCGGAAGCCGTGAGCGTCATCGCGACGCTCGGCTCGGGCGATCCGGTGATCATGCTGCACGCGCACATCGACACTGTGCCGATTGCCGCCGACGAGGCGGGCCAGTGGAGCGTCGATCCCTACGCGGCGGTCATCAAAGATGGACGTGTGTATGGCAAGGGCAGCGTCGACGACAAAGCCCCGCTTGCTGCCATGATGCAGACGATCCTCAATGCCGCCGCGCGGGACAGCCTGCGCGGGACGCTCGTGCTGGTCGCCGCCGCCGAGGAAGAAGTCGGCGGACGGTTAGGTACGCGCTGGTTAGCCGATAACGGTCATCTGCCCATGTGTGATTTCATTATCGTGGGTGAGCAGACGCATAACCGGGTGGCGACCGCGCACAAAGGCGTGATGCGCGCGACGGTGCGCACGACGGGCAAGTCCGTGCATGCGACCAACCCGGATCGCGGTATCAACGCGATTACGGCGATGGCACGCGCGGTGCTGGCGCTGGAAGCCTATCACCACCAGCTCGCGGAGCGCGTGCATCCGCTGGTCGGCGTGCCCACCTGCAACATCGGCGTGATTCACGGGGGCAGCACGGCGAACGCTGTGCCAGACTCATGTGCGGTCTATCTGGATCGGCGCATGATCCCCGGCGAAGACCCCGCCGCCGTGCAGCGCGAAATGCAGGCCGTGATCGCGGCGGTCGATGTCGCGCCCGCGCAGATCAGCATCGGCGATTGGCTCACCTCCAACTGGTTCGATTCGACCGTGGATAGCCCGCTCGCGCAGACGTTTCTGGCGGTGGTGGGCGAGATTCTTGGGATCGACCCGCAGCCCATCGGCTATTTGCCGGGCAGCGACGCCAAACATCTCACCGGAGCGACGCGTGGCGAAATGATTATCTTTGGCCCTGGCAGTTATGAAGTGGCGCATGCGTTTGACGAATATGTCGACATTGCTGAACTCGAACAGACGCAGCGTATTTTGCAGACCTTTATTGACCGGACACTGTTTCATGGATAATGCCCATGAGATTTGAAACCGTCATCACCAACGGGATGGTTGTCACCGAACGCGGGATCGAAGCCGTTGACATTGCTCTCAACGACGGTCAGATCGCAGCTTTGTTCTCACACGGCACGCCGTTTGAGAGCGCTGAAATCATTGATGCGGCGGGGCAGTACGTCATCCCCGGCGCAATTGACATTCACTTTCACTGCCGCGCCCCGGCCTACCCGGAACGCGGCGATTTTGCGACCGAAACGCGGGCAGCGGCGGCGGGCGGCGTGACCACGATTTTCGAAATGCCGATCTCCAAGCCCTGCTGCGCGACCGGCGATATTTTCCGCGCGCGAAAAGCGCTGGGCGAGGCGAATGCTTACGTGAACTTCGCGCTGTACGGCGCGCCGGGTCTGCTCGACCGGGACGAGATCGCCGACATGGTCGCGGAAGGCGCGATTGCGTGGAAGATCTTCATGACAGGTGCGCCCGCGGGCCGCAATGACGAATTCGAAGGCTTGTGCCTGCCGAGCGTCGATGGGCTGTATCAGGCGATGAAGCTGGTCGCAGAGACCGGGCTGGTCTGCACGGTGCACCCCGAAGACAACGTGCTGCTGGAATGGCACACGGCGCAGCTCAAAGCCGCCAACCGCAATGACATTTTCGCGCATGGTGAATCCCGCCCGCCGCACGTCGAAGCGCTGGCGATTGCGACGCTGCTCACGCTCAATGAGAGCGTCGGCATGAATTTGCACATCGCGCACCTGAGCTCCAAAGAGGCGCTGGAAGTCTTCCGCCGCTTCAAGCGCACAGGTTCAACGGCCAGCGCGGAGACCTGCCCGCACTACTTGTTCTTCACCGAAGAGGACCTCGGGCGGGTTGGCCCGTACGCCAAGATCAACCCGCCGCTGCGTAAGCAGGCGGATGTTGAGGCGCTGTGGGGCGGGTTGCACGATGATACGCTCATGGCCGTCACCACCGATCATTCGCCATTTACAGTCGAAGAGAAGGAACGCGCGCGCACGGACATCTGGCGGACGCCGCCGGGCGCTCCGGGCGTCGAAGAACTGGTGCTCGGGATGATGGACGCCGCGCTGACCGGACGCCTGCCCCTCGAAAAGGCGGTGCGACTGATCAGCACGAACGGCGCGAAACGGTTCGGCATCTACCCGCACAAGGGGACGATTGCCGTGGGCGCAGACGCCGACATTGTCTTGTATGACCCACAGCAGACGACGACCATTTCGCCAGACATGCTCTTCAGTCAGGCGAAGGCGTGCGACAAGCTGTATGAGGGGCGCACGTTTCAGGGCAATGTGCGGCGGACGATCGTCGGCGGCAAAACCGTGTTCGTCGATGGGCAGGTGATCGGCGAACCGGGGTGGGGTAAGTTTGTGCGTCCGGTCGCCGCCAACGTAGACAAAGGATTCTAGTCGATGCGTTATGCAATGGATTTTGGGGAATACTTCCTTTACGACGACGTGACGCAGCATTTGCAGGGTTTGGCGGCGGCGTATCCCGAGTTGAGCAGCCTCGAATCACTGGGTCAAAGCTGGCAGGGGCGCGACGTGTGGGCGATGACTCTCACCAACAGCGCAACGGGCGATCATGCCAGCAAGCCCGGCTTCTACATTGACGCGCACATCCACGCCGAAGAAGTCGCGACCAGCCACACGGCGCTGTACACGATCTGGTATCTGCTGAGTAATTACGGCAGCGATGCGCAGGTGACGTGGCTGCTCGACAACCTGACGTTCTACATCCTGCCACGCATCAACCCCGACGGCGCGGAGATTAGCCTGACGACCGGGCATCACTGGTGCGGCAATGGGCGCTACCTGCCCGGCGACGAACAGACACGCGGCCTGTGTCAGCAGGACATCAACGGCGATGGGCTGATTGTGCAAATGCGTGTCCCCGACCCGGCGGGCGAATGGAAGATTTCGCCGGACGACCCGCGCCTGATGATTCTGCGCGAACCGGGCGAGGTCGGCGGGGAGTATTACCGCCTGTTACGCGAGGGCTTGATCAAAGGCGATTGGGACGGCGTCAGCATCGAGATCGAGAAGCCGCGCGATGGGAACATGAACCGCAATTTCCCGGCGGGCTGGATCTCCGGCAAGCTGCAATATGGCGCGGGCGAGTACGCGCTCGACGAACCGGAAGCGCTGGCGACGGCCAAGTTCATCCTCGACCACCCGAACATCACCGGGATGCAGTGCTACCATACGCACGGCGGTCTGCATTTGCGCCCATCGCTGGTCGCGCCGGACAACACCATCCCGCGCTTCGATCTCGCTGTGTACAAGACGATTGGCGCGATGGCGACTTCGATCACGGGCTACCCGACGATTTCAGTCTATGAAGAGTTCACGCCCGACCCGAGCGAACCGCGCACCGGGTCGATCATGCAGTGGACGTATGACGAAATGGGCATCATCACGTTTTCGACTGAGCTGTGGAATCCCGAATTGGCCGCGGGCATCGCCGACCCCGCCAAGTATCAGGTGCGCGCGCGTTCGACCGAAGACGAACTCAAGCTGCTGAAGTACAACGACGAACATCTCGGCGGCAAAGGCTTTGTCGAGTGGCAATCGTTCGATCACCCGCAGTTAGGGCAGATCGAGATCGGCGGGTGGACGCACATGTACACCTTCCGCAACCCGCCGCCGCGCTCGTTCGCCGTGACCGAGAAGGCGCGCGGCTTCCTACACGAGACGATCCACAACAACTGTCTATTCACGCTGCGGCATGCGGCGTGCGCGCCGCTGCTGCGCATCCAGAGTGTTGAAGCGCAGGCCTTGGGCGCGGATTTGTATAAAGTCACGGCCATCGTCAAGAACGAAGGCTACCTGCCCACGCACCTGACGCAGATCGCGCTCAAGAACCATTTCGCGGGCAGCGTCAGCGTGGCGTTGACCGGCGACGCCGAAGTGCTCATGGGCGAACCAACGCAGGATCTCGGCCATCTGGCGGGGCGCGACGAACGCAAAGCGCCGTGGTCGCCGTGGATGCGCCAGTGGTCACAGACGGCGAAGAAAGCCGAATGGCTGGTGCGCGCTCCAGTGGGCACGACGGTCACGATCAGCGCGGCGGCGCAGCGGGCGGGCACGCACACCCATGAGGTAACACTGCCATGAAAGGCTTGAGCGAGAGCTTTTACCGCGGCAAAGTCGCGCAGATTCAGGCGTCGCTGGAGGCTGAAGGTCTCGACGGTGTGCTGCTGCTCGACGTGTATAACGTGATCTACGCGTCCGGCTTCTTCCACACGCCGAGTGAGCGCCCGATGGGGCTGCTGATTCGCAAAAGTGCCGATCCGGTGCTGCTCGTGCCGCTGCTCGAACAGGAAAACGCCGCGTCCACGTGGATCGGCGACATCCGCACGTATTTCGAGTACCCCGGCGAAGAACATGCCGTCGAATGGATGATCCGCGAGGCAGGCTGCCAGCGTTTGGGGCTGGATCGCTTTCCGCAGGACCTGGATCGCGCGCTGCCTGCGGGCGTGACCCGTTCGCGACTAGTCGACAAACTGCGCTGGGTGAAAGACCCCGCCGAGATCGAACTGGTCGAACTGGCGGCGCGCTATGCCGATTACTGCCTTGAGCAGGTGCGCGACTATTCATCCGACATCATCCGCGGCGGCGGTACCGAACTCGACATCCTCGCCATGTGCCTGAAGAACACCCGCGCGAAGATGCAGGCCGAAGTGGGCGAAATCTTCAACCTGTACGGCGGCTCAGTCGTCGGCACGGTGCACAGCGGCGAACGCGCGGCGCTCCCGCATGGTTCGCCGATGCACCGACCACCCCAGCGCGGCGAAACGCTGATCGCGGGGATTGGCGCGATGGTCGGCGGCTATCACGCGGAGAGCGGCGCGACGTTCATCGTCGGCGAACCCGTCGGCGATCAAATGCGCTGCCTGCAGGCGGCACGTGACTGCGACGCCGCCGGGGTCGATACGCTGCGCCCGGGTAATACCTGCGCGCAGGTCAACACCGCGGCGCTCAACGTGCTCAAGGAATATGGTCTGGGGGACGCGATCCGGCATCGCATTGGTCACGGCATGGGCTTGCAAGGGCACGAAGCCCCGTGGCTCGCCCCCGGCGACGAGACGCCGCTCGTGCCGAAGATGGTCTTTTCCAACGAGCCGGGGATTTACCGCCCCGGCATCGATGGTTACCGCACGATCAACACCATGATTGTCACCGACGGCGCGGCCAGCGTGCCGAGCCGCTTTTTAGCCGAAAATCCGCCGGAAACCCGGATACTGACGCTTTAGAAAGGAACGTACTCATGCCCGAACCAGCAGCCTGGCGGTATCAGAAAATCATTCGTCCCATGTTCGATTTGCCCGTGGTGCGCCGCGTGTTCGTCAACGCGCGCGTGCTGACGATGGTGGGTGATCAGGTCATCGAATCCGGGTTTGTCGAAATTGAGAATGGCAAAATCAAGGCGGTCGGCGCGATGAGCGACCTCGGCAGCACCGACGCCCAACAAATCGACTGCACGGGAATGACGATCATGCCGGGCATGATCAACTCGCACGCGCACCTCGCGTGGGACGGCGTGCACGACCTCGCGCGCCAGTCGATGGACGATGCAGTCGAAATCAGCGCTTACAAGTCGGCGTCGAACATGCTCAAGAATCTGCGGGCAGGCGTCACGCTCGTGCGTGATCTCGGCATGAATAAGGCCAACTTCTTCGCCAAGCAGGCGATTGAACAGGGGATCTTCCCCGGCCCGCGTTTGCTGATCTGCGGCGAAGCGATCATCCAGACGGGTGGGCACACCTATTGGTGCTGCCGCGAAGCCAGCGGCGCGGACGAAATGCGCCGTGCGGTGCGCGAACAGGTGCGCGGCGGCGCGGATCTCATCAAGATCATGGCATGCCACGACACGCTGGAATTCACGGACGCCGAATTGGAAGCGGTCATCGACGAGTCGCACCGCAACGGCCTCCCGATCACGGCGCACGCCACCTATAACGACTGCATCAACCGCGTCGCGCAGTTCGGCGTGGACTGCGTGGAGCACGGCGGTTCGATGACCGACGACACGATTCAAATCCTAGTCGACAAGAAAATTCCGATTGTGACGACCTTCGCGCCGCTGGTCATGCAGGCCAATGAAGAAGTCGCGCGCAAGTTCAACATTCCGGAATGGAAGATCGAAGAGCGCAAGAAGGCGGTTGCCAATCCGTCCCGCTACACGGGTTTGGTCAATGCGGCGAAGGCGGGCGTGCCGATTGCCTTTGGCACGGACGCGGGCAGCCCGGCGGTCGGTCACGAAATCGTCGCGCCGGAACTCAAATTCATGGTGAAAATTGGCGTGGTGACGGATAATTACGCGGCACTGCGCAGCGCAACCATCGTCGCCGCCCGCATCAGCCAGCTGGACAGCAAGATCGGCACGCTGGAAGCGGGCAAAGACGCCGACCTGATCGTGATCGACGGCAATCCGTTGGCGGATCTCGATGCGCTGGAACGCGTGCAAGCGACCTACATTGCCGGCAAGCAGATGATCGGCGTCGGCAACTAAAGCACACATAGGCGATTCATGCTCAAATTGTTGGCAGAGCGGCGCGGCACGCTCTGGTTTTTGCTGTACGGTTCGATCTTCCACATCGGCTTATTTGGCATTGCCGATGTGATCCTCAACTTCTATTTCGTCAGCCTGGGCTACGACACGCAGACCATCAGTGCGTTACAGTCGTTGTCCCGGCTGGCGGGCTTCGTGACCAGCCTCCCCATCAGTCTGATCGCCAATCGCATTGGCAGCCGCCGCACGATTGCGCTGGCGAACTACGGCATCCTGATCGCCATGCTGCTGCCAATTCTCGTGCCGCAGTTGGCGATGGTCGCGTTCAGCCGCTTCTTGCTCGGCTTTGTGTACGGCGCGCAGCAGATCGCGTCGGCGCCGCTCATGATGACGCTCGTCCCCAAGGACGAACGCACGCGCTTTTTCGCGTATAACAACGTGATGACGCTGGCGGCGGCCTCGCTCGGCAACCTGATCGGCGGGCACATTCCGGCATGGATCGATCCGCTCCAACCGCAGTCGACGCACGCGTACGGCGTCACACTGCTGATTGCCACCGCGATCACGGCGCTGTGCATCATCCCTTTCAGCCTCATCCGTACGGACGCGATCCCGGCTCGGCGGGTAGCCCCGCTCTCCGGAACCGAACAGCGGCGAACGTGGGGTTATCTCGCGTTCTTGTCGCTGCCCATGCTGCTGTTCGGCTTTTCCGGTGGGCTGACCTTCCCGTTCTACAACCTGTTCTTTCGCACGCAGTTTAACCTGTCGGATGACATGGTTGGGACGGTGATCAGCATCGGCTGGATGGGCATGGCGCTGATTCCGGCGTTCAACCCGTTCTGGGAACGGCAGTTCGGGCGGGCGCGCGCGCTGGCGATCACGATGGCGGTGGCCTCGGTCGGCTTCTTCGTGCTCGGTCTGGCGGCGGCGCTGCCCTTGGCGGTGGTCGCATTCTTCATCGGGATCGGTTTTCGCAATGTCAACCAACCGCTCTACCAGCCGCTGCTCTTGGACAGCCTGCCGACGGAACTGCACAATAACGCCATCGGCGTGAGTATTTTGCTGTGGAATATCGGCTGGTTCACGTCGACCGCGCTGAGCGGCACGCTCCAAGTCACCATCGGCTATGGCGCGATCATGCAGCTCGTCGCCGTGACGGTGCTGCTGACGGGCCTCGGCGTACTGGCAATTTTCCGCAAACCGCGCATGATCCCCTCCATGCAGTCGGCACTAGACTAAAGGACATGACCCCATGACGGGAGCAATCACAGGTATTTTTAACATTCTCGCGACGCCGTTCGATGCGAGTCTGGCGGTCGATGTGGCGAGTCTACGGCGCTTGGTCGAATTCCAGCTCGATAAAGGCGTGTACGGGCTGACGATTCTCGGCGTACTCGGCGAAGCGGCCAAACTCACGGTCGAGGAGCGCCAGCTCGTCATGGAGACGGTGATGAGCACGGTCAACGGGCGTGTTCCGGTCGTCGTCGGCACGAGCCACGCCAAGATCGAAACGTGCATCGAACTGAGCCAGTCGGCGTTCGCCGCCGGGGCGAGCGGCGTGATGATCGCGCCGCCGCGCATGCCGGGCGCGAGCGACGACGACATCATCGCACTGTACAGCCGCGTTGCTGAGCAGGTCAGCGGGGCGATTGTGGTGCAGGACTTCCCCCCGGTCAACGACGTGATCATGTCTGCGCCGATGCTCGCCCGTCTGGCGGAGACCATTCCAAACGCGCGCTACCTCAAGCTGGAAGACCCACCGCTGATGGAGAAGATCGGCGCGATTCGTGCGCTGACCGACCAGTTTGAGATTTTCGGCGGACTGGGCGGCATGTTCCTGCTCGAAGAACTGCGGCGCGGCGCATCCGGCACAATGACCGGTTTCGCCTTCAGCGAAGTGCTGGTCGCGGTGTATGAGGCGTTCAAGGCTGGGCGCATGGCCGAGGCCGAAGCGATCTTCGACCGCTATCTGCCGCTCATCCGCTACGAGAACCAGCCGATCATCAACCTGACGATTCGCAAGGAAATGCTTTACCGCCGGGGCGCGATTGCGCATCCGCGCTGCGTTCGCCGTTCACGCCCGTCTCGCCGGGGACATTGGATGAGATCGGGTGGGTGTTTGCGCGCGTCGGCATCAGCGACCCGACGCAAAAGATTGTGTTGTAACGTAGGTCATCAATCAGCCTACTGGGTGTTTACCCCTCACCCCCGACCCCTCTCCCACGCAAGCGGGGAGAGGGGAGAGATTGCGAACGCTGTTTGCTCCCCTCCCTGAATTCGGGGAGGGGTTGGGGGTGGGGTCAGAGCGGGCAGGCAAGGAGTTGAATCATGGACTTGGGACTCAAGGGCAAAGTGGCGCTGGTCTCCGGCGCGAGCAAAGGGTTAGGGTACGGCGTGGCGCGGGCGCTGGCGGCCGATGGCGCGCGCGTGTCGATTTGCAGTCGCGATCAGGCGAGCGTCGATGCGGCGGTGGAGAAGCTGCGCGCGGAAACAGGCGCGGACGTGATCGGGTTTGTGGCGGACGTGGCGAAAGCCGC
This sequence comes from Candidatus Flexifilum breve, assembly GCF_016713355.1. Taxonomy (NCBI): domain Bacteria; kingdom Bacillati; phylum Chloroflexota; class Anaerolineae; order Aggregatilineales; family Candidatus Flexifilaceae; genus Candidatus Flexifilum; species Candidatus Flexifilum breve. The sequence goes on along the minus strand of NZ_JADJPI010000035.1, from coordinate 1,122,438 downwards.
CGACGTGCAGGCGTGGATTGACGGTTCGGTCGCGCAGTTTGGCAAAGTCGATGCGCTGCTGGTCAACGCGGGTGGCCCTCCCGGCGGGCTGTTCAAGGACATCAGCGATGCGCAGTGGCAGGGCGCATTTGACCTGACGGTGATGAGCGCCGTCCGGATGATCCGCACCGCCATTCCGCACCTGAACGCGGGCGCGGCGATCCTCACGATCACCTCGTCGTCGGTGCAGGAGCCGATTGAGCGCCTCGTGCTGTCCACGGCGATGCGCATGGCGGTAGTCGGCATCGTCAAGACGCTGGCGGATGAACTGGCAAGCAGCGGCATCCGCGTCAACAACATCATCCCCGGGCGCATTGATACGGATCGCGTCGCGCAGCTCGATCAAGCGGCGGCGACGCGCGGGGGCATCACGTTTGAAGAAGCGCGGGCGCGCAGCCTGACCAAGATTCCGTTCGGGCGGCTGGGCAGCATTGACGAGTTCGGGAGCGCGGCGGCCTATCTGCTGTCGCCCGCGGCGTCGTACATCACCGGGGCGAGCCTCCGCGTCGACGGCGGCATGATGCGTTCAGTGTAAAGAAGCTATGAGTTTACAGTTATCAGTTCACAGTAAGTACAGGATGGTGAGTAATCGTGGAAGGTAGGGGCAAGGTACGAATGTGTTGAAAACCCTCACCAACCCTCCCCGCAGCGGGGAGAGGGGAGGAACGCGCTCCCTGAATTCGGGGAGGGGTCGGGGGTGGGGTCGGAATCTGACCTTTTCCAACACGCTTATGCCTGCTCCCACCTACCAGTGTGCCACAGCGATAGCTTTCACTGTGAACTGTGAACTGTCAACTGATCACTCCAAAGGACAAACAATGACGGCTTACCAGATTTTTCTCACCCATATTGCCGAGTTGAGCGACATCCTCAACGCGATTTCGATCCTCAAATGGGATGCGCGCACGCAGATGCCGCCCGGCGGCGCGGAGACGCGTGGCTATCAACTGGCGACGCTCACGCGCGTGGCACAGGAACACTTCGTCAGCGACCAGACCGCGCGCTTGCTCGACGCGGCGGAACGCGAACTCGCGGGCGCAGATCCCGACTCGTATCCCGTGCGCGCCGTGCAGCAGACGCGCCAGTACTTCGACATCATTCGGCGCATTCCGCTTGATCTCGTGAGCGATAAGGCTGCGCTCGAACCGGTCAGCGAAGGCGTGTGGGCGGCGGCGAAGCAGAACAACGACTTCGCCAGCTTCGCGCCGTACCTGCAGAAGCAACTCGATCTGGCGAAGCGGCAGGCAGACGCGGTCGGCTATCAGGATCACCCGTTCGATGCGCTGGTCTTCGAGTACGAGCCGAGCATGAATGCGGCCAAGCTCCGCACGTTGTTCAACGCTTTGAAGGCTGGCTTACTGCCGCTGCTCGGCAAAATCGTCGCGAATGACAAGCCGCTGGAACGCGACCTCTGGCAGCACGACTACCCGGTCGATAAGCAGAAGATTTTCGCGCTGGAAGTCGCGCAGCAGTTCGGCTATGACCTGAACCGAGGGCGCTTGGATATCGCGCCGCATCCGTTCGAAATCTCGTTCACGCGGCAGGATGTGCGCATCACCACGCGCTACAACGCGAAGTATCTGCCGATGGCACTCTACGGCACGCTGCACGAGACCGGGCACGCGCTCTATGAACAGGGCGTCGATCCGGAACTGACGCGCACTCCGCTCACCATCGACTTTCTGGGTAAGTACCCGGTCGGCGGGACGAGCTATGGTGCGCACGAATCGCAGTCGCGTCTGTGGGAAAATCAAATCGGGCGCAGTCGCGAATTCTGGGAAGTCCACTTTGAACGTCTGCGCGAAATTTTCCCCGAACAGATGGCGGGCGCGACCCCTGACCTGCTGTATCGCTCGGTCAACCGGGTGCGCCCCAGTTTGATCCGCGTGGAAGCCGACGAAGTCACCTACAACCTGCACATCATGCTGCGCGTGGAGATCGAACTCGGCCTGCTGGAAGGCAGCATTCAGGTTAAGGATCTGCCGGAAGTTTGGAACGCCAAGATGCAGGAATATCTCGGCGTGACGCCACCCAATGATTCGAAGGGCGTGCTGCAGGATATTCATTGGTCGGGCGGCGGCTTCGGCTCGTTCCCCGGCTACACGGTCGGTAACGTGATGTCGGCGCAGTTCCTCGCGGCGGCACAGCGCGACACGCCCGGCTTGGACGCGGCATTGGCGAGCGGCAATTATCAGCCGCTGCTCGGCTGGCTGACCGAGAACATTTATCGTCACGGGCGCGCGTATTCGGCGAGTGAACTGCTCGTGCGCAGCACCGGGCACGATCTGACGGTTGAGCCGTATCTCGCCTATCTCACGGCCAAATTCACGGATTTGTATAAGCTGTAAATTGGTCTCAGAGTGTCAGTTCGGTGTGAGCCCTCAAACATGAGGGCTCGCACCGCCCATGAGCGCCTACTCTATCCTAGAGGTACCAGGGAAATGGCCTGGCTTCATAGTGATGGAGAGTCAGCCACCCCTAAATCTGGGGGAAATGGGACTCGACTAATGACACGGACTATGTTATAGTTATTGAGCAATGTGGAAAAGAAAGACAGTTGAGTCTTCGCCACATCGGTGCTGTGGTTAGGCACCCATCATGCCTCAAAAGAGAAATCAGAACTGATTACTTCAAAAACCCTCTGTGTTCTCGGCAAGTACTGCGTAAGCTTCCTGCAATAACTGGGATGTATGTACAGTAGGCAATGGCAAAACCCAATTATTCAGGAGCGAATAACATGGCTAATCGTGTAACGGGTACAGTCAAGTGGTTTAACGGTGAAAAAGGCTACGGCTTCATCACCCCGGAAACCGGCGCGGATCTCTTCGTCCACTATTCGGAAATTCAGGGCAGCGGCTTCCGCTCGCTCGATGAAGGCGCCAAGGTGGAATTCGAAATCACCGATGGCAAGAAGGGCAAGCAGGCGAGCGCCGTCAAGGTCATTCGCTAACCACTTCTCTGCAAGTTACAACCGAGAACCCGCCTCCCCACTGGGAGGCGGGTTTTTGTTTGCCTAGGCGACACCCGCCAGCATGTCGACGTTGAGCACGAGATGCACGCTTTCATCGTAGCGGGTGATCCCGGCGAGCAGACGGCTGATATTGGCCGGGACTTCCAGCTCGTTAGGTAGGTCGACCACATTATCCACTTCGTCGACCAGTACGGCGATTGGCGCACCCCCATCCATGCGCAAAATGATGAGCGGGGTCGTCAGTTTGAGCGGATGTTGAGTGTGACCGAGCAGCGGCCGCAGGTCGATGACCGTTACGGTTTGCCCGCGCACGGTGATCGCGCCGAGCTGGTGCGGCTCGGCTTCTGGCAGCGGCGTGATCGCGACCAGTGACACGACTTCGATCACATGCTCGACGGGCAGCGCATACCACTCGCGGCTCAGACGAAAACGTAAGCAAGCGAACATCCTCAGCGCCTTTCGCGGGTCAGCCCGCCAGAATGTGCAGATACGTCAGAGCATCCATCAGCGACTCAATGGCATACTCATCTTTGGTGATGAAAGCGGACGCTCCATATTCGAGGCCGCGCGCTTTGTCGTCCTCATTGTCCGCCGACGTGAGCATGATGATCGGAATGTTGGCCGTTTCCGGGTCGCGCTTTAAGCGGCGGCAGACCTGAAAGCCATCCATCGTCGGCAGGTACAGGTCCAGCAGGATCACGTCCGGCATCATGCCGGTGACCAGACGCAAACCCTGTGGGCCATCTTCCGCCACCATGACGCGCATATCGCGTTGGGTGAGATGCGCCGCAATTTGCAGCGCCTGCGTATGACTATCTTCGATCAGGACAACCATAGGACTCGGTTGCTCGGACATACAAGATCAACTTTCTGCGATCGAAACGCCTTGTGCTAGGTTATTAAGCACGCGCGGAATCGACGTTAAGGGCAGCACATGCTGCGCGGCACCGTTGTTGGCGGCTTCTTTGGGCATTCCATAGACGGCGCTCGTCGCCGCGTCCTGCGCGATGGTGACGGCACCCTTGCGCCGCATGTCCAGCAGACCCGTCGCGCCGTCTGCGCCCATCCCGGTCAGCACTACGCCAATCGCCGATGAACCATAGCGTTCGGCGACGCTGGCGAGCAGCACGTCACCGGAAGGCATGTGCGGATGCTGCGGCGTCGGCGTGAAGGCGATGCGCTTTTCCGCATCGAAGACGAGATGCTTGCCCGTAGGGGCGAAGGTGACGTGACCGGGGCGCAGCTTCTGCCCGGCGACCGCCAGCTCGACATGCAGCGGGGTGATGCGGTTCAGCCAGCTCACCAGCGATTCGAGGAAATCCTTGGCGATGTGCTGGACGATGACCACGGGCAGTTTGAAGTCAGGGGCCAGCCCTTGTACGATTTCGGCGAGCGCCGCGGGGCCGCCCGTCGAGGCGACGATGGCGACGATCTCCGGTTGGCTTTCGACGGTTTGCTGGAGCGTGGTCTGCATCGGCTGACCCGCGCTGTTCTGCGGGCGGGTGATGTGATGGATGACGCGCACGCCCGCCAATGCACGCAGGTTCGACGTGATGCGCGCGGCCTGTTCCGGAAATTCCGGGTCCTGCGGGCCGACTGGCTTGGGCAGCAGCGACAGCGCGCCTTGCCGGATGGCGCGGAACGCCATTTCGGTCTCCTGACCTTCAATCGCGCCGCTCACCATGACGATGGGGGTGGGCGTTTGCGCCATGATGATCTTGGTCGCTTCCAGGCCGTCCATGAACGGCATGACGATATCCATCAGGATAACATTCGGGCGGTGGGCGCGGGTCATTTCGACCGCCTGATGTCCATTTTCAGCTTCGCCCACAATTTGCATGTCACTCTGACCCTGGACAATGTGGCGCATGAGCGCGCGTGAAGTGGGTGAGTCGTCGACAATGAGTACACGGATCACAGAGATTTTCCTTCTCTACGTTGGTTCACGGATTACAGCAGTTGATCGATGATGCCGAGCAGCTCGGTTTGATCAAAACCGCGCTTGACGATGTACGCATTCGCGCCCGCGACCATGCCTTCCTGCCGATCTTCATCGCGTTCGCGCGATGTGACGAGGATCACGGGTAGGTCCTGGTACTGCGCGTCCGCCCGGATCGCCCGGGTCAGACCCAAACCGCTGAGGTTCGGCATTTCCACGTCGCTGATGACAATCTTGATGTCTTCGTTCTCTTGCAGACGGTTTAGCGCTTCCTGCCCATCGGTCGCCGTGATAACGTCGTAGCCCGCCGCTTCCAGAATGTTACGTTCCAGCGTGCGTGTTGTGATCGAGTCGTCGACGACGAGCACTTGAATCGCGGGAAGTTCAGGCGCATTCTTCGGAGTCACAGGCTGCGGCTTGAATTCGAAGCGCGCGCTGCGGTAGGCAGTCAGGAAATCGCCCGGGTTCAACACGATCACGGGCTGACCGCTGGCCTGTAGGGCCACGCCGGAGACCATCGGCACGCGGCTGAGCGGATTCGGCAGCGGTTTGATCGCGAGTTCCATTTCGGTCAGCACATCATCAACGGAGACGGCCAGCGTGCGGTCGCCCACCGCGATGATCAGCGCGAGCCGGTTTTGCTGCCCGTTGACAATAGGCGCTTCGCTGCGGCGCAAGAGCTGTGCCAGCGAGACCAGCGGAATGGTTTTCTCGCCAAACTGGATGGCGGAGCGGCCGCCGACCGACAGCACGTTTTCGATGGGCAGCAATTTGTCGACGGCGAGCAGCGGCAGCGCGTAGACTTCGTCGCTCACGCGCACCATCAGGTTGCGGGTGATGGCGAGCGAGGTCGGCACGCTCAGGGTGATGGTGGTGCCTTCATTGGCGACCGTATTGACGCTCACCCGGCCATGCAGTGTAGTCACCGCGTCGTTGACGACGTCGAGACCGACCCCGCGCCCGGATAGTTCGCTGACGTTTTCGGCGGTGCTGACGCCCGCGGCAAAGGCCAGCCCGACCACGCTCTCGCCGCTCGGCAGTTCGCCATAGCGCGCTTGATACGCCGCCTGAATGCGTCCGCTGTCGAAGCCGCGCCCGTCGTCGGTCACGTGGATCCAGACTTCGCCGCCGCGCTGCTGCACGTACAGCCCGATGTAACCGTCTTCGTGCTTGCCGAGCGCGCGGCGCTGATCGGCGTCTTCGATGCCGTGGACGACCGCGTTGCCCAGCAGATGGATCAGCGGCGCTTTGAGCGTTTCGAGCACCTGCTTATCCAGCTCGGTATGTTCGCCGACGATCTCGAAGCGCACCTGCTTCCCGCTCTGGCGCGCCGTTTCGCGCACCGCGCGTTCGAGGTGCAAGCGCTGGGAGCTGAACGGGATCATGCGCAGGCGGCGCACCTTGTCCTGCAGATTGTCGGTGAGAATGCCGAGGTTAGCGCTGTCCCGCAGGTTCGCCTGTTCGAGTTGCTCAAACGAGTCAATCAGCGTTTGCATCAAGTCGGCGTGCGCGGTGTACATGTCGAGCAGCACGGCGTTACTCTGGCGCTTGAGCACCATCTTGATTTCTGTGGACGACTTCGCCCAACTGTCGAGCATGCGCCGGATGGCGCGAATATCGGCCTGCCGGACAGAGGCGGCGCTGCGCGTCACCAGCATTTCGCCCACTTCCGCCATGAGATCGTCAAGCTTGCGGAGCGATACCCGGATCGTCTCGCGACCGGGATCCCGCACGGGAGAGTGGACGACGCTGGGCGCAGGTTCGACTTCGGTCGTCGGGCTGACCGGAGCGGGAACGGCGACCGGCGCGACTGGCGCAGGCGGTGGTTCCAGCGGCGGCAGGCTGACCGGCATTTCGGTCGTCTGGAACGCGGGCGGCGCGTCGACTTCGGGCAGGTTGACGGGAGGCGGCGCCGGGATTGCCGGAGCATCCGGCGGCGGCTGTCCGCCGATCTGAAAGAGCAGGTTGGCGAGCTCGGTGACGGAGGGCGACTCGCCGTTCAGATGCGCCTTGAGCAAATCCAGCGCGTCATACAGCCGATCCGCGTCGGTCGGATAGAGCTGAGCCTGATGATCACGAATGTTCTGGAACACCGTCTCCATGGCATGGGCGAGCTTTTGCACCTCGCCGAGGGAGACGGCGCGCGCCGCTCCCTTGAGGCTGTGCGCGGCGCGGAAGGCCGATTGAATGGCCTCCTGCCGCTGTTCCGGGACATCCGACCGTTCGTACTGCAGCAGCGCGGCGTTGATCACGCGCAGATGGTCTTCGCTCTCATCGCGAAACGTCTGCAGAAGCTGCTGCATAAGACTGTCGTGGTTTAGCGCAGGCATGATTTTTCCCGCTTCGACTAGATATCGTAACGCTTGACCGCAGCTTCCAGACGATGCGCCATATCATTCAACTGGCGCATACTCTGCTCGGTTTGACGGGTGCTGGCGGCGGTTTGCGTGGCCGCCTGCTGAATCTGCGTCATGGCGGCGGCGAGTTGATCCATACCGTTGATCTGCTGGTTAGTGCTGGCCGCGATCTGCATGGCCGCCTGCGCCGCTTCTTCAATCGTGGTCGCGAGGTTGCGGATCGATTCGCCGGCGTTCTGCGCCATCTTCATGCCGCTTTCCGCGCCCTTGCTGCCTTCCTCAGTGACCATAACGGCGGCATTCGTCGCCTGCTGAATTTCGCTGAGGATGTGGCGCACGTGCGACGTCGCTTCGCGCGACTGTTCTGCCAGCTGCCGGACTTCCATCGCGACGACGGCGAAGCCCTTGCCTTCTTCACCAGCGCGTGCCGCTTCGATGCTGGCGTTGAGCGCAAGCAGCTTGGACTGTTCGGCGAGCGCATTCACCGTGTAGATGATTTCGCCAATTTGCTGTGTGCGTTCCGAAAGCATGAGGATGTTTTCGGCAATGTCGTGGACGCGCTGGCGCAGTGTTTCCATGCCTTGCAGCGTGTCGATGACGGCCTGTTCCCCGTTCCGCGAGACCAGCACCGAACTCTGCGACGCCGTCGCCACGGTTTGCGCGCGGGTAGCGGTCTGCTGGACGGTGGCGCGGACTTCTTCGACGGTGGCGACCGTTTGCGTCACTGAGGCATCCTGCTCAGTCGCGGCCGCGGTCTGCTGGACGGTGGCTGCCTGAATTTGCACGACGGTCGAGGAAACGCCGGAGACGGTATCGCGAATTTGCTGCGCCATGTCGCGCAGGTTCTCGACCATCGTATTGAGGTTCTTGCCCATCCGCACGAGGTCGTCGTCCATGCCACCACCATTCAGGTTCAGGCGATTTTTCAGGTTGCCCTTGGCGACGGATTCGATGAAGCTGGTGTAGCCGGCAACCGTTGATTCGAGCCGTTCTTTGCTCTCGCGTTCCGTTTCGACCATCTGGCGCAGATTGTCGGTCATTTGGTTGAAGGCGTTCGCCAGCAGCCCGATCTCGCTCCGACTGCTAATGTTCGCCTGCGCGTTGAGGTCGCCATTAGCCACGCGCGTGGCCGCCTGTGTGATGGCCGCAATGGGGCGGGCGATGGAATTGGCGATGCCGAAGCTGATGAGCAGGATGGCGATGATGACAATAACCGTCACAATGATGATGACGCCACCCAGATTGCTCACCGGAGCGAAGGCTTCGCTGGTATCAATCTCAGTGATGATGATCCACTCGGTACCCTCGATGACGTGCCAGTTCCCGATCACCTGATCGCCGCGGTAGTCGGCATATTGCCCACTGTTTTCCGATGAACCGGAAGTCGCCTGCTGGACGGCATACGTTTCGACGCGCTGCTGTTCAAAATTCGTCGTGACGAAGCGCGACGGCGTCCGCATCAGGTGGTCGTTAATCCCGATGAGATACGCTTCGCCGGTAGCGCCGAGCCCGGCGTAATCCGCCAGAATTTCGTTGACCGTATTCACGTTCACGCGCATAGCGACGACGCCAATGGTTACCCCATTGACACCCTTCACGGGGGTGACGACGATGAAGACGCGGGTCACACCGTCCACGCTGCGAACAATATCGCTCACGTTTGTCCCCACAAGCCCGGCGTCGAAATCGATATTCCCGATGTCATCCACATGCGTCCCGTCGGGGATGAGATCCTGATTGGTCGAGACGACGATTAAGCCGCTGGAATTGATCAGGAAGGCCGCATCGACCCGATTGTAGGTATTGACGGTCGCCAGCATGGCGGCGCGAGCGCCCTCGACGGCGGCATCGTAGACCGCCCGGTTTTCCGGTTGGCCCCGCAGACTGGCGATGACGTGCAGACCGATGTCGGTTACGCCCGCCTGACCGGCGATGGTGGGGTCCGCCGCCAGTGCTTCGGCGATGCGCCCGGTATCTTTAATCCACGTGTTGATCTGGTAGGCTTTGGCATTTCCCAGACTGTCGAGGGTGTTGACGATGCTGTCCTGCAGTGAATTTTGGGCGCTGATGAACGAGATTCCGCCCATGACGAGCAGCGGGACCAGTGCCAGGCCGAGGAACGCGACGACCAGTTGACCGCGGATGGATCGGAGAAACGAGAGCTTGTGTGTGTTCACGGTTTTCTTTCCTAAGTGCAGCTCGAATGACAAAGATTGAGCGTTACGTTATGCGAACTGAGTGCTTGCAGACGACTACAGCGCGATTTCGGCATTGACGATGAGCGCCGGGTCGTCCACCAGCGCCTTGATATCGATGAGCACCACGCCATCGGCGAGGATGCCCAGTGCGTTTCGAATGTGATCGAGTTCCAGCGGCAGCGGTCGAATGGTATCGACAGCGTAGCTGCTCACGGATTCGGTCTGGTTAATCAGCAGGGCGACCTGTTCCGCGCCGGCTTCCAACAGGAGCAGTTTGCCCCCGGCGGCGTAATCGCCGGCGGTGCCATTCAACAGCAGCGCCAGATCCAGCACGGTGACCAGATGCCCGCGCAGGTTGGCGATACCGCGCACGTAAGCGGGCGTGCACGGGATCGGCGTCACGGCGATGTTGTCGTGAATGGCGAGCAAACTGTCCATGTGCAGGGCGTAGCGTTCCGACCCCACCTGAATTGTGAGCAGATTCCGCTCTTCGACCGCGCTGGCCGTTTGCCCCGTTTGCGCGAGCGTGCGCGCGCGTTCCTGTAAGACATCGAGTTCCTCGGTGGTGAAATGCCCGAACAGGGCATCGTGTGTTGATAGGTTGCTCATGATTTATGCATTCCCCAACCGGTAAGCGAGCATTTCGCGTAGTGAGAGCGCAGTCATTTCTTTTTCACCCGGAATGGCGGTGCTGTCCGGCAGGCCTTCGAGCGCTTTGCTGGCGCGCCGCCAGAAGGTCGTCGCCCGATGGATCGCGCCGCGCTGCGCCCACAGTTCGCCGAGCCAGTAATGCCCGAGGGCGAAACGCGGGTCGCAGTACACGGCTTGCGCCAGCGCTTCCAACGCGCTGTCCATGTCGGACTGCGCGAGGATGAGCGCGCGGACAAAGTGGAACAGCGGGTTATAGCGCTGACTCTCTTCGACCTGTTCAAGCAGGCTGACCGCCGTGGGCCAGTCTTCGATGTCGGCGGCGCGGCGCGCTTCGAGCACCAGCTTCTCGGACTCTGTCGGTTCGGGCGGCGTCGTTTTCAGCGGGGGCAGCATACCCGTTCCGCGCGGCGTTAACGTCCCGGTAGCGGGGGGTGTCAGCATGCCCGTGCCGCGGGGCCGGAGTGTGCCCGTTGCGGGGGGCGTGAGCGGCCCGGTCTGGCGTGTTGGCAGGGTGCCCGTCCCGGGCTGCGTCAACATACCTGTGCCGCGCGGCGTGAGTGTTCCGGTGGCAGGTGGGGTCAGCATCCCGGTGCCGCGGGGCGTCAAGGTGCCGGTGGCGGGCGGCGTCAACATGCCCGTGCCGCGTGGACGCAGCGTGCCCGTCGCGGGGGGTGTCAGCATCCCGGTCGGGCGCGGCGGCAGCGGCGGCACTTCGACCGCGTCGCGTTTGGGAATCAGCGGTTTTTCGGCGCTCGGCTTCTGGTAGATGATCGTCCCGTCGTAGTGACGCATATGGAAGGCGTCATAGACGTGGAGCTGCGGCTCGGAGTGCCCGACGAACAGCCAGCCATCGTCGCGCAACGACCCGTACAACCGGTTGATCACTTCTTGCGTCTGGGCGTTATCAAAGTAGATGGTCACATTGCGACACAGGACGACATCGTGATTGATGGTGTAGGTGTCCAGACTCGGATACGAGCTTTCAATGAGATTGATCTGCTGAAAGCTGACCATCTGGCGCACCGATTGATCGAGGTGATAGAGCCCGTTTTTCTGCTGAAACCAACGACCCTGCACGTGGATCGGCGTTTCGCCGCGGAACGACCCGGCGCGGTACTGCCCGGCAGCAGCGGCCTCGAGCACGGCGTGATTGATGTCGGTCGCCAGAATGAACAGCGACCAATCGCGCCAGTCCGGCAGGAGTTCCCGCAGCAGAATGGCCAGCGAATACGGCTCTTCGCCCGTCGAACAGGCTGCACTCCACAGCCGCAGGTAACGCTGACCCTGAGCGCGGCGCTGGGCGATGAGACCGGGCAGAATCAGGTCGCGCAGGGCGTTGAATTGCGGTTGATTCCGGAAGAAGTAGGTTTCCCCGACGGTGATCTCCTGAATGATCTGCTGCCACAAGGGCGAATTGAGACTTTGCTGGCTGAGCGTATTGATCAGGTCAGACAGCGAGGTCGTCGTCAGGAGTTCGTTGATAAAGTTGTGGATCCGGTCGAGGCGGCTGTCTTTGAGCTGCGTTCCCGTCCGGCGTTCAATCATTGCAAGCAGCGGATTGAGTGCCATTATCAGTCACTGTCGGGTAATGAATTAAAATACCTCGAAAGCTATTCTGTTTCTCTAGCTTTTCTTAATTATATGAGGGGATCGCTACTTGATTCCGTAAGGTTACGACAATCGCCAATTTAATAGTTAAGGGTGACGTATGACATGCTTGCTCTCCTGTCAAACGCGACTGAAAAGGCGCGTTTGACAGGAGGCAGGGTAGAGGGCGCGCCAACCACTTGTCATAAGTGTTAATTGAATGGAAGTCGAATAATTCGATATTATCGAGAGCTGCAGCTAGAGTTGGGACGGTAATCAACACTTGCGCTTCGCCAAATCGCTTATACACTGTTACGGGTTTGGCCTACCCGCACTGACTTGTTGAATTTGAGGACGCGATCATGACAACGACCATGGACGATCACACCGCTTACACGACCGCGATTGAAGCTTGGCGCGCAGAACAAGAGGCGCGGCTGCGCTCGGAAATCGGGTGGCTGACGGTCGTTGGCCTGTGTTGGCTGGACGAGGGCGTGAACACTATCGGGAGTGATCCCAGTGGGGCGGTCGTTTTGCCCGAACGCTTGCCCGCCCAGCTCGGCGTGATCACGCTGACCGAGGGTGCCGCGACGCTGCACATCACCGCGGACGCCGACGTGCTTATCGATGGCGTTCCCTCCCGTGAGGCGGTGCTGTATTACGAGGGTGAACACATCACGCTGGTGCAAATCGACGGCGTAACCTTCTTCGTGATCAAGCGCGGTGAACGCTTGGCGCTGCGCGTGCGCGATGTCGAGAGCGCGGCGCGGCGCACTTTCGGCGGGCGGCAGTGGTTCCCGGTCGATCCCGCCTATCGGGTCGTCGGTACGTTCCACGCGCATCCTGATGGACGTCAGATCGAAGTTGAGACGGTCATTGGCACGACGGTGATCTATCGCAATCCGGGCGTGGTCACGTTTGAACTGCACGGTACTTCGCAGCAGCTCGAAGTGTTTGATGAAGGTGATGATCTGCTGTGGCTGGTGCTGCGCGATGGCACGAGCGGCAGCACGACCTACGGGGCCGCGCGCTTCCTGTATGCGCCGTTGCAGGCCGACAACATCGTCGACCTCGACTTCAACAAAGCCGTGTCACCGCCGTGCGCCTTCACACCCTATGCGACGTGCCCGCTCGCTCCGAAAGAGAATCACCTGCCCATTCCCATTTACGCAGGCGAAAAGCTGCCCTAAAGCACATCCAGAGTGGTAAACTCTGTACCATATGCGGCTTGGCGATGGAGAATTCACGATGAAAGCGGCCCAGATCATACGCCCCGGCGCAGCAGCGGTGGCGCTTGTCGACGAACCGACAATCGGCGCGGATGACGTCCTCATCAGGGTACGAGCGGCGGGCATCTGCGGCACTGATTTGCACATCTTCAAAGGGGAATACGAGGCGACATATCCGCTGATTCCCGGACATGAGTTCAGTGGTGAAGTCGTGGCGGTTGGCGCCCATGTGCGCAACTTCCAGGTGGGCGACCGCGTCACAGCGGACCCAAACATCCCCTGCAATAAATGTGATTACTGCCAGCGCAATGAGCCGAACCAGTGCCGCGATCTGCGGGCGGTCGGCGTGACGCGCAGCGGCGGCTTTCGCTGAATACGTCGTGGTGCCAGAAGGCAACACCTTCCACATCGGCGACATGAGCTATTCCGCTGCCGCGCTGATCGAACCGCTGGCGTGCGTGGTGTGGGGACTCAAGCAGGTGGAGGTGCAGCCCGGTGACAGTGCCCTCGTGATTGGCGCGGGCCCGATGGGTGTACTGGTCGCGCAAAGTCTCAGAAGCGCGGGGGCGGCCCGCGTCGTCGTGAGCGATGTCGTGCCGTGGCGCTTGGAAATGGCTGAGCGGTTGGGCGCGTCGGCAACGGTGGTGGCGGACGCGGGGCAGGCGGCAAAGCTCAAAGCCATCGCGCCGGATGGCTTCGAGATTGTGGTCGATGCGACGGGCATACCGGCGGTGCTGGAAAGCACGTTCGCCTACGTGAAACCGCGCGGCAAAGTGTGGGTGTTCGGCGTGACTCCGGTTGGCACGTATGTCAAGTTCCCCGCCTATGAAGTTTTCCGCCGCGATCTCAAGATCATTGGCAGCTTTGCCGTCAACCGGACGTTCCCGCAGGCCATCACGTTGATCAAGAGCGGCGCGGTGCAGGTCGAACCGCTGATCTCGCATCAGCTTCCGCTCGACGATTTTGCTCGTGGTCTGGAACTCGCCGAAAAAGATCCCAAACGTGTGAAAGTGCACTTTAATCTTTGACCTTGACCCAAAATTGACCGGATGCTCCAGCGAGCATCCGGTTTTCTGTGCAGACCAATCCGGTCTCATCCCCGTTGCGCGACTACGTGGTACAGTTGGCTCGATTTTGCCGCATCACCCCCGCAGAGGCGGGGCGCTGGCCCAACCCGGAGAACCAAGCTTATGTCCCGTTTCCCCTACAGTACCCCCGAAGCCCAAGGCGTTTCCTCCACGGCTATTCACAACTTCGTCGCCGCGCTGGAGCGCGATGTCGAGGCGGTGCACAGTTTTATGCTGCTGCGCCATGGACATATCATCGCCGAAGGGTGGTGGGAACCGTTTCGCCGGGACGACCCGCACGCCTTATTTTCGTTGAGTAAAAGTTTCACGTCGAGTGCGATTGGGCTGCTGATCACCGAAGGCCGCCTGTCACTTGACGACCCAGTCCTGAAGTTTTTCCCCGATGAAACCCCCGCTCGGGTCAGCGAGCATTTACGAGCCATGCGGGTACGTCATTTGCTTTCGATGGCGACAGGACACGAGACCGAACCGTCCTTGCGGACGCGCGCGCAGACGTTGAAGAGCTGGGTGCGGGCGTTTCTGACGCACCCCGTAAAGTACGAGCCGGGCACGCACTTCCTCTATAATTCGATGGCGACTTATGTGCTGTCGGCCATTGTCACGCAGGTGACGGGCGAACGGATGGTGGATTATCTGCGTCCGCGTCTGTTCGAACCGCTTGGCATTCAAAGCCCGTTCTGGGAAGTTTCGCCGCAGTTGATCAATACCGGCGGATGGGGACTCCACATCACGACGGAGGATATCGCTGCTTTCGGGCAACTGTACCTGCAAAAAGGTCTGTGGTGCGGGCAGCAGCTTATGCCTGAGAGCTGGGTCGAAACCGCGATCCGTTGGCAGGTGAGCAATGGCGATGACCCCAATAACGATTGGGCACAGGGCTATGGCTATCAATTCTGGCGCTGTCGACACAATCTGTATCGCGGCGACGGAGCATTTGGACAGTACTGCATTGTCATGCCCGAACAGGACGCCGTGCTGGTCATGACCTCCGGTCTGGGCGATATGGGGAAGCCGATGGCGCTGGCATGGGAACATTTGCTCCCGGCCTTTCAGTCAGCGCCGCTGCTGGACGATAGCGCCGCGCAGAGCGCGCTCACGCGCAAGCTGGCGAGCTTACAGCTCACTACGCCGCAGGGTGCGGTCAGCGTTGGCTTATCGGGCTCGATCAGCGGGCGCACCTATCAAATGGCGGCGAACCCTGATCGCCTCAAATCGCTGTGTTTTGAGTTTGGCGCGGACGAAACCGTGATCACATTTGGCAAAGGGAAAACGCCGCAGCGGCTCACCTTTGGGCATGGACGCTGGGTACGTGGATCGGCGATTCTCCACCCGCGTGATGCGGCCTTCGTTGGATTGGTGATCATGCGCCCGGGTGCGTGGCCGCTTGCCGCCAGCGGCGCGTGGACCGATGAATCCACCTTTACCGCGAAACTGTGGTGGGTTGAGACGCCGTTCGCGTGGACGATGACGTGCCGTTTCTCAGATGATCAGGTGACGATTGAGCAGCGCGGGAATGTCGGATTCAGTCCGGTCGAAGGCCCGACGCTGCATGGGGTATTGAGCCAAAAGTAGCGTTTCGAAAATCCTCATGGAGGGGCAGACGCATTGGTCTGCCCTTTGGGGTACAGCCTGTACTTCCGGTCGTAGACGTCATCGATTACCGACTCAAGGGCTGTCTGCTCACGGTGACGCGTGCCCGTGGTGGGTGGATGGTACTATATAAATTCTACTTTATAATTAGTCTTAAAAGTGTAAAGTGGATTTAATGCAAGGTTGTTACCATGAGCAAAATGCTCAAACCCATTGAAGATGGCATCAAAACTGTGTCCGGCATTGCTCAAGAACGCATCCGCGAAGCGATTCTCCGCGGAACTTTGCCCCCCGGCACCCGCATTGACCAGACGCAGTTAGCGACCGAACTCAACACCAGCCTCATCCCCGTGCGCGAAGCCCTGAAAGCGCTGGCCAGCGAGGGCTTGGTGCAGATCATTCCGCGGCGCGGGGCGTTTGTGGCGAAATCTTCCCTGACCGATCTCGAAAACTTATATGAAGCGCGCTGTCTCGTGGAAGGTCAGGTGGCGGCGCAGGCGGTGCCGCGTTTGACGGATGAGCAATTGAGCGAGCTTAAGTCGGTGCTGGATGCGATGCGCGCCGCCATGGAAGCTGACCGCTACGAGGATTTTTTGCGATCGAACCGCACCTTTCACTTCACGATCTACAGCACAGCGGGGAACACCTACCTCACTGAAGTGCTTTCGGCGTGGTGGGATCTGGCGGAACGCTACCGCTATCGTTATCTTTCTAGCAAAGATCGGCACCCCATCATCAACGCCGAGCATCAAGACATCCTCGATGCGTGCTGCTCACGCGATGGGGAGCGGGCGCGCACCGTGATTGAAGAACACATCCGGCGGTCGCTGAACGTGCTGCGCAGTTTAGTAGAACAAGAAACGCGAAAAGATTAGGAGACTTTATGTACAACGGTTTGAATATGTCGTTGGGGTCGCTCTCACGTCTGTCCAACGCGCAGACGCGCTCGATCAGCCCGGAGAACTTCACGGGGGCCGCGGGGCAAGGCGGCATGGCAACGAGCGGGACCGGGGCGCGTTCGGCGCGCGAACTCGGGCAGGGCTGGAAGCTGTCGCCGAGCATTCACATCCCTGCCAAGACCGAGCACACCATCGCGGAGATCAGCGGCAGCGGGGCGATTCAACACATTTGGCTGACCATTCATCCGGATTGGTGGCGGCGCGTGATTATCCGCATGTACTGGGATGGCGAAGCGACGCCCTCGGTGGAAGTCCCGCTCGGCGATTTCTTCTGCAATGGCTGGGGCGTGCGCAGCAATGTGACCTCACTGGCGGTCGCGGTGAATCCGGCGGGCGGGTTTAACTGCTACTGGGAGATGCCGTTCCGGCAGGGCGCGCGCATCACGGTCGAGAACCTGACGGATGAGCAGAGCAACGCGCTCTATTATCAGGTGACGTATACGCTGACCGACGTGCCGGAGGATGCCGCGTACTTCCATGCGCAGTATCGCCGGAACAATCCACTGCCGTATATGCAGGTGCACACGCTGTTGGATGACGTGGTCGGGCAGGGGCAGTATGTCGGCACCTATCTGGCATGGGGCGTCAACAACAACGGGTGGTGGGGCGAAGGCGAGATCAAGTTCTACATGGATGATGATGCCGAGTATCCGACGATCTGCGGCACAGGTACGGAAGACTACTTCGGCGGCGCGTGGAACTTTGAGCATCCCGCGGGCGAATATGGCGTGTTCAGCTCGCCGTATTCTGGCCTCTCACAGGTGATCAAGCCGGATGGCCTGTACCGCTCGCAGATGCGCTTTGGTATGTACCGCTGGCACATCATGGACCCGATCCGCTTTCAGACGGCGCTGCGCGTGACCATTCAGGCGCTCGGCTGGCGCCCGGAGGGTCGCTATCTGCCGCTGCAAGACGATATTGCGTCGACAGTTTTTTGGTATCAAACAGAACCCCATGCCCCATTCCCCGCGCTGCCGGATCGCAATGGGCTGGAAACGAACTAGGACGAAACTGAAATGCGGATTGTTGGACTCATGTCAGGCACATCGGCGGACGCGATTGACGCCGCCCTGTGCGAAATCAGCGGCGCACCGCCGCAGTTACAGGCGCAGATTCTCCATGCGGTCACCTTTCCCTATCCGGATGGCTTTCAGCGCCGCATCGTTGATGCCGGGCAGGGTGGGCGCGTCGATGAGCTGTGCGCGCTCAACTTTGAATTAGGTGAACTGTTCTCGGCCGCCGCGCTGCGCGTGATCCAAGAGGGGGGTTCACACCCGCCGACATCGATGTGATCGGTTCGCACGGGCAAACCTTCTGGCACGCGGTTGATGCGGTGGGACACGTTTCCGCGACGCTGCAGCTTGGCGAGCCTGCCGTGATTGCCGAACGCACTGGTGTGACGACCATCAGCAACTTTCGCACGCGGGATGTCGCGGTCGGCGGGCAGGGCGCGCCGCTCACCGGTTATGCCGACTGGCTCCTGCTCCGTCACCCGACCAAGTGGCGGGCGGTGCAGAATATTGGCGGCATTGGCAATGTGACGTTTCTGCCGCCGCTGTCCGATCACACCAGCTTGCCGACGGCCTTTGACACGGGTCCCGGCAATGCGCTGATCGATTCGGCGATGATGATGCTCACTGACGGCGCGCAGGCGTATGATCGTGATGGTCAGTTGGCGCGCGGCGGTAAGCTTGACGAAGAGTGGCTGCAAAACCTGCTCGGTCACCCCTACTACGTGGTCAAGCCGCCGAAGACGACCGGACGCGAGTTATTCAGCGCGAAGATGGCGCGCGATCTGGTCGATGAGGGGCACACCCGCGGGTTAGATAACGCCAGCATCATCGCCACACTGACGGCGCTGACGGCGCAGTCGATCGCCGATGCCTACGAGCACTTCGCTCCGGCACAGTTGGACGAAGTCATTCTGAGCGGCGGTGGACGCAGCAACCCGGTGATCATGGAACTGCTCGAAGCGCTGATCCCGGCGAAAGTGCTGGCGAGCGATCAGATCGGTGTGGATGGCGACAACAAAGAGGCGCTGGTCTTCGCGCTCCTGGCGCATGAAACGTGGCACGCGCGGGCGGGCAACCTCCCGTCGCTGACTGGGGCCAGCCGCGCGGTCATCCTCGGCGATATCACGCCGGGGCAAAACTATGTCGAGCTGATCAGGCGCACGTTTGGCGGTGCGGGATGAACATCCGCCCTTTGAATGCCGAAGATGTCACTGTCGTCGCCGCCTGGGTGGTGACGATTCCGCTGTGGCAGCGCTACGGTGCGTCGGCGGATGTCTTGGCGCAGCGGTTGCTCATGGCGTTGGACACTGACCTGATTCTCACGGCGGACACGGACGATCAAGCGGTGGGGTTGGCGTGGTGCGTGCCCACAGGCGGCTTCGGTCGCAGCGCCTACCTGAGAATGCTCGGCGTGCGTCCCGATCAAGCGGGCAGCGGGGTAGGCGCGGCGCTGCTCAGCGCGCTGGAAGCAACCGTCGCCAGCCACGATTTGTTCCTGCTCACATCCGATTTCAACGTGGATGCACAGCGCTTTTATCAGCGGCAGGGCTACGAGCAGATCGGCGCGATCCCCGGTTATGTTCTGCCCGATGTCACCGAACTCATCTATCGGAAACGCTTGCGGTGAGTGGACTAGTCCAGTTTAGTCCAATTGGTGTTGCGAACGTGAATTTTGCGCTAAAGTAAAGGTGCGTACAGCTTCTCAGGAGAAAATATCGATGTTTAAGAAGATGACTTTGCTGTTCACACTCGTTTTGCTCGTCTTGAGCTTTGGGCTGCCCGTTGCCGCGCAGGACAATGTGCTGGTGATGGCGCGCGCCGCCGATACCACTGGGTTGGATCCGCACACGCAGACTGCGTTCGCTTCATTCCGCCTGCTGGAACTGATCTATGAACCGCTCGTCAACCTCGCGCCCGATCTGAGCGTTATTCCCGCTCTGGCGGAAAGCTGGGCGTTCAACGACGACGCGACGCAGCTCACGCTCAACCTGCGTCAGGGCGTCACCTTCCATGACGGCTCGGCGTTCACGGCGGAAGACGTTGTGGCAACCTTCACCCGCATCCTCGACGAAGCGACCGGCGCCGCAGCGCGCGCGAACTACCTGAGCATCGCGTCGATTGATACGCCGGATGATTATACGGTCGTGTTCAACCTGTCACAGCCAGACGTGCCGCTGCTCGCGGCGCTGGCGACGACCAATGCCGCGATTGCCAACAAGGAAGACATTGAATCGGGCGCGATTGCGACCGTCGCCAATGGCACCGGGCCGTTCAAGCTGGATAATTGGACGCCGGAAGAAACGACAACGCTGAGCGCCAATGCCGAGTGGTGGGGCGAAGGCCCGAACATCGACGGCATTGAAATCCGCATCATCCCTGACGAAACGTCGATCCTCGCGGCACTGCGCGCGGGCACGATTGATTTCGCGCTGCTGAATGACCCGCTCGTGGCGACTCTGCTCACCGACGATGCGACCGTCACGCTCAACCGCGTCCCCGCGGTGGCCTACCATGTGCTCCAGCTCCGCTCGACCGCGCCCGATTCGCCGCTGGTGGAACTCGGCGTGCGGCAGGCGATCTCCTGCGCGATTGATCGGCAGGAAGTGCTGGATACGGCGTCGCTCGGCGAAGGCTCGGTGACTGGTCCGCTCACGATGGCCGCGTTCGCGCTCGACCCGAACGAACTGTTCTGCTACGAGAAGAATCTCGATCAGGCGCGCCAATTGATGGCGGATGCCGGGTACGCCGATGGCTTCACGATGACGGTGATCGCTGCCAATGCCGAACCGCCGACGGCGCTCTCGGAAGCGCAGAGCATTCAGGCGCAGTTGGCCGAAATCGGCATCACGGTCGAAATCGAATCGCTCGAACTGAGCGTGTACGTCGACCGTTGGCTCGCGGGTGACTTCGAAGCTGCGATTGCGCTCAATGGTGGCCGCCCTGACCCGTACACGATGTATGCGCGTTACTGGCAGACCTCCGGCAACCTGAACAATACTGCCGGGTACATCGACAGCACGCTCGACGAACTGATGGCGGCGGGCCGCGCGGAAACTGATCCGGCGGCGCGTTATGAGATTTTCGCCCAGTTCCAGCGTCACCTCGCCGAAATGGCACCGTGGGTGTGGCTGTACACGGGCTATGAATACACGGCGCAGCAGTCGTACGTGGAAGGCTTCGTGCCGTACCCGACCGACTCGCTGATTTCGCTGGCGCAGGTTTCGCTGAACCGTTAAGACTTGGGTGGGGCGCGGTGCTGAACCGCGCTCCATTTCATTCTGATGATCCGCTACCTCACTCAACGCGCCATCGCCTTCTTACCCACGCTGTTTGGCGTCTCGGTCTTGATCTTTCTGGCGATTCGCCTCGTCCCCGGCGATACGATCACCGCCATGCTCGGCACCGAAGCGGGCATGCTGACCGATGTGCAGCGCGCCTCGCTGGAAGCTTATTTCGGGCTGGATAAGCCGCCGTTTGAACAGTACGTCGTCTGGTTGGGCAATGCGCTGCAAGGCAACCTCGGTCTATCCGTGCGCCACGGCGCGCCCGTCCTCGACGTGATCCTGTCGCGCTTCCCGGTGACGCTGCAGCTCGCGCTCATGGCGCTGACGATTGCGCTCATCATCGGCATTCCGCTCGGCGTGCTCTCCGCCGTCAAGCACAACTCGTTTGTCGACCTGATCGGTCGGTTGGTCGCCTTGATCGGCTTAGCAACCCCCGCTTTCCTGCTCGGCACGCTGATCATCTACGTGCTGTCCGTCGTGTTCCGCTATTTGCCCAATTCCGGCGACTACGTGCGCTTCAACGAAGATCCGCTGCTCAACGTGCAGCAGATGATCTTCCCGGCGTTCACGCTCGGTTTTCCGTTCGCTGCTTCGGTGATGCGTACCACGCGCTCCGCCATGCTCGAAGTGCTCGGTCAGGATTACATCCGCACAGCGCGCAGTAAAGGTTTGCGTGAAGGAAACGTCGTGACCCAGCATGCGCTGCGTAACGCGCTCATCCCGGTGATCACGCTGGTCGGCGTCGAGCTTGGTTATCTGCTCGGCGGCACGGTCATCATCGAGGAGATTTTCGCGCTGCCGGGGATCGGTCGCCTCGTCTACAATGCCATTTCTCAGCGCGATTACGCCCTCGTGCAGGGGATCGCGCTGTTTGTCGCCTTCAACTTTATTTTGATTAACCTGCTTGTCGATGTGATTTACACCATGATTGACCCGCGAGTGTCCTATGCCAAATCCGCCTGAAATTACGACTCCCACGCTGTTCCAGCGGCTGCTGCGCAATCGCAGCGGGGCGGTCGGGCTGGTGTTGGTCACGCTCTATCTGGTTGTCGGTTTGCTCGGTTGGATGGGCGTGACGCCGTATCCTGACCTGGAGCAGCATGCTCGCGACCGTCTCAAACCGCCGAGCGCGACCTATGTCATGGGCACAGATTTGTTCGGGCGCGACATCGCCAGCCGCATCATGGGCGGCGCGGCGAATTCACTGCGCGTGGCGCTGCTCTCGGTCACGCTGGCGACGACGTTGGGCACGCTGCTCGGGACGCTCTCCGGCTATTTCGGCGGCACGTTCGATATTATTGTCATGCGTATCATGGATGTGTTCTTCGCGCTGCCCGCGCTGCTGCTGGCGCTCGTCGTGGTCAGCGTGTTGGGGCCGGGGATGAACAACACCGTGCTCGCGATTGGTACGGTCTACACGCCGATCTTTGCGCGGGTGGCGCGCGGCCCGGTGCTGGCCGTCAAGCAGATGGAGTTTGTGCAGGCGGCCCGCTGTGTCGGTGCGGGTAACGGACGCATTCTGTATCGCCATGTGCTGCCGAATACGCTTGCGCCGCTGATCGTGCAGGTGAGCCTTGCGCTCTCGTGGTCACTGCTGACGGAAGCCGGCTTGAGCTTCCTCGGCTTGGGGACGCAACCGCCGCTGCCCTCGTGGGGTGTCATGTTGAGTGAGAGCCGCGGTATCGCGGAGATGGCGCCGTGGCTGATGCTGTTCCCGGCGCTGGCGATCATGCTTGGCGTGCTCGGCTTCAATCTGCTCGGCGACGGTCTGCGCGACGTGCTCGATCCCCGTCTGCGCGGCCTGCGCTGAACACGACCCCGAGGAGAGGCAGAGCATGCTCCACCTCTCCCCTGTTTCTCTCCATTACCCCGCCAAATCCTGTTTCTGAAACCGCACAATCGCGATGCCGAGAAAGACCAGCGTGTAGAGCGCGATGCCGATCACGGCGACCGGCGCGTCAACGCCGACGAATGCGGGCGGTGGCGCATCCGATCCAATCTGCATGGACGCGGTCTGCCCGGTCGCGGTGAGCAGTGC
This sequence comes from Candidatus Flexifilum breve, assembly GCF_016713355.1. Classification (NCBI taxonomy): domain Bacteria; kingdom Bacillati; phylum Chloroflexota; class Anaerolineae; order Aggregatilineales; family Candidatus Flexifilaceae; genus Candidatus Flexifilum; species Candidatus Flexifilum breve. Next base: position 1,099,495 of record NZ_JADJPI010000035.1, on the reverse strand, counting down.
GGTCGCCAACTGCCCCGGCATAAGCAGGCTGATCTGAGCGAGCACGCCGCCGAACAGGGTTAGGAGCGCGGGAGCGATGCCTTCGACGAGGAAGATATACGCGGCGGCGATGCTCAGACTGGCCGCGAGCGACCGCGAGAGTACGGCGATCATGAAGGTCAAGGCCATGTAGGGCAGCAGCGAGTAAGCGGTGATGAGCGTGCTCAGCAGCAAATCGGCGACGTTGATACGGCTTAGGTCGATCTGACCTTCGGCGGCGAGTGTGACCAGCGCCGACATGATCACGCCGATGCCGAGCGCCGTGAAAGCCAACAAGAGGGCGGCACCGAGCAGCGTCAGAAACTTGCTGAGGAGGATCAGCGGACGCGGGATGCCAGCGCGCACCGGCAGCGTGTAGCTTTGCCACGCATATTCCTGCGCAACCGCCATGCTCACGAGTACGATCATCAACAGTCCGCCCAACATCTGATTGGACGACAGGGCGAGGGAGACCTTCACCCCATTGGGGAGCGTGAGCAGGCTGGCGATGAGGGCGCGTTCGGCTTTGGGGATCTCTTCGAGATACTGCAGGAAGAAAATCAGGCCGAACAGCAGTACGGTGATACCCGCCACCACAGCCAGCTCAAGCCAGAAAGTCTTGCGCCGGTACAGCTTAACACTTTCGATGTGGAACATGGAACGCAGCATGATGCATCTCGCTTTCTGGTCTAGACCGCTTCGTGGGTGACTTGCAGAAACACCTGCTCAAGGTCGTTCTGTAGGGTGGTGATTTCCGACGGGATGATGCCGTCGTGAATGAGGTGCGCCGCAATGGTGGCCGCCGGTAGCCCGGATATGTCAAGGTATGCGCCGTTGCGATCCAGCCGCGTGACCCCCGGCAAGAAGCGCAGGGATGCGACTGCCAGCTCCTGATTCGGCACTTGCAGGCGCACAATCGACGATCCGGCGAGCAGCGTTTGCACCCGGTCTTGCGCCAGCACCTGACCGCGATTGAGGATGGCGAGGCGGTCGGCCACCTGTTCGATTTCGTGCAGCAGATGACTGCTCAGGAATACCGTCGTCCCCCGATAAGCAAGCGTACGAATCAGGTTGCGGACTTCGCGCATGCCTTCCGGATCCATGCCGTTGGTCGGTTCGTCGAGGATCAGGAGTTCCGGAGAATGCAGCAGGGCCATCGCCAGACCTAAGCGCTGTTTCATGCCGGTCGAAAACTGTCCGGCTTGGCGATGAGCGGCGGCCTGCAGACCGACCTGTTCCAGCAGTCGGTTGATGTGCGCCCGGTCGACAGTTCCATGCAAGCGCCCGGTCATCACCAGATGATCGTAGGCGCTGAGGTACGGAATAAGCGTGGCCTGAGCACCGAAAACCGAACCGACACGCTGGAGCGGGGCGGTGTTGGCGGGTGTCACGGCCTCACCGAACAGGCGAATTTCACCTGCCGTCGGGTGAATCAAGCCGAGAATCATGCCGATGGTGGTCGTTTTGCCCGCGCCATTCGGCCCGAGAAAGCCGAAGACTTCGCCGCGTTCCACACGGAGCGAAACGTCGGCGACGGCGAGTACATCGCCGAACGCTTTGCGGAGGTGCTGAGTTTCGAGTACTGCACTCATGGTGTCCTCACTCACTGGATGATGGTCATGCGCCGCATGAGCAAGAAAGTTGACTTATCATCACTGACGAATACGTTAGAGCATATTACGCGTGAGGCATGATTTCGACGGGCAGAATAACGATTTCTAGGCCGGGCGATTGCCATAGACCGATGCGGCATTTGCCCTATATGGAAGGCGCTGGGTGGGTGGGACAGAGGTTGCTCTCTGGAGGAAAGCCGGGGTGGTCTGGGGCTGACGGACTCAGCCCCGGTTACGGACGTTCGATCATGTCGGGCACTAACCGCTGATTAACCGAGCGGCAGTTGGAGCCGGGGAAGCTGACTAGCGGCGTGTGACCGCTGACGCGGCTAGAGTTCGTCAATTGCGGAGGTGCCCCATGGCCGGCGCACAACGGCGGTTACGGGCAGGCGCTGCTGCGCGGCGCGCTGAAGCTGGTTGATGCCGTCGAGAGCTTCTCGGTTGTAGGGATCGATGTAGTGCGCGCGCTCGAAGCAGTACAACTGCTCATCGCGCGTTTTCATCCGGGATGCCCAGTAGAGCCAGTCAAAGATCCGGTTCGAGTCTTCGCGCAGCGCTTCGGCGAAGTCTGCGCTGGGCTGGGTGACGCGATTGACCGGGAACATGGGGCGAACTGTCTGCTTAGCCATAATTTGTTTCCTCTCCGACATCACTTCCATTACCTTGTTATTTGATTTATAGCAGTAAGGGCAGTGCGCACTCATCCTCCTAAGGTGGAATTTACCCGCACCGGGGGGTGAATTGCTGTCTGGGGTTTTCTAAGCTTACGTCACCCCTTGACACTCTCCAGTTCATCAACTAGGATGATAGTCAATGATGTTGATAATCAGTAGGATTGATGAATGAGATGACGCAGACCTGGACACCAGAACAAACGGCGCAAGCCATGCTCGATGTGTTCCCGAATCTGGGACGACTCATGCACCTGCGGATGCGCGAAACCGGCGAAGAAGAAGCGACTTTTATGCAAATGGGGGTGCTGGCGCGGATTCAGGAATGCCGCATGACTACCAGCGACCTTGCCAAAATGCGCAAGGTCAGCTTGCAGTCGGCCAGCGTGCTCGTTCAGGCACTGGTGGATCGCGGGTGGTTGACGCGCACGCCCGACCCGAATGATCGCCGCCAACAGCTCCTCGAGGTCACGCCGGAAGGCGCGGAGCGCGCGCGCGCGGTCCATGATCAGATGATCGGCTTGATCGCCGCCGTCGTGCAAGACCTGACCCCGGAAGAACTCCAAGCAGCGAGCGTGTTTTTGCCCGCGCTGCATCGTGTGATAACTACGCAGCTGCACCCCAATGATGTGACGGAACCGCTGCCCTAGCATTTTTGCCTCGAGAAAGAGACTATCGCTCCCATGTTTCGACTAACGAAATACATCAGGCCGTATCTCCTGATGGTGCTGCTGGCCATTGCCTTGCTGTTCGTGCAAGGGATTGCCGATCTATCGCTGCCTGACTACATCGGTCAGATCGTGAATACCGGTATTCAGGCGGGCGGTATCGAGAATGCCGTGCCGAACGCGCTGCGCGCGAGCACGATGGATAAACTCGCGCTGTTCATGAACAGCGACGAACTCGCCGATGTCGTGGCGCATTATACGCTGATCGACAGTACGTCGCCGGATTATCAAACCTACCTCAGCCAATATCCGGCGCTCGCGAATGAGCCCGTGTATGTGCTCAATGCGAACATCGAAGCGGCGGAAATCGATCGCCTGAATCCGATCATCGGCAAGCCGCTGGTGGCCGTGTCGGGCATTCAACGCATGATGGACGATCCGGCGAGTATGGAAGGGATGTCGACGGGCGCGTTTGATCTGTCTGCGCTGCCTGAAGGCACGGATCTGTTCGCGCTGCTGGAAGGCATGACGCCGCTCATTCGTACGCCGCTGCTCAACTCGATGCTGGAGCGGTTCTCGGCGATGAGCGACAGCATGATCGTGCAGGCGGCGGCTTCGGGCATCAAGGCGGAATACGCGGCGCTCGGCATGGACACCGGCGCGCTCCAGAATCAGTACATTCTCCGCGTGGGCGGCCTGATGCTGGCGATTTCGCTGCTCTCCGGCGCGTGTACCATCGCGGTTGGCTTCCTCGCTGCGAAGACAGCGGCGGGTATGGCCCGTAACCTGCGCCGCGACATTTTCCAGAAGGTCGAAAGCTTCTCGAACAATGAGTTCGACAAGTTCTCGGTCTCCTCGCTGATCACCCGCTCCACCAATGACGTGACCCAATTGCAGATGTTGATGGTCATGATCATCCGCATGGTGTTCTACGCGCCGATCCTCGGCATTGGCGGCATCCTCAAGGCTGTGCAGACCGATGCAGAAATGTGGTGGATTATCGCGGTCGGTTTGGGCGCGCTGATCACGCTGATCATCGTTGTATTCACGGTCGCGATTCCCAAATTCCGCCTCATCCAGACGTTGGTCGACCGCTTAAACCTCGTCACGCGTGAGAACCTGTCCGGTATGCTGGTCGTGCGCGCCTTCAACACGCAGAAGTTTGAAGAAAAGCGCTTCGATCAGGCGAATCAGGATCTGACGGACAATAACCTGTTCGTCGCGCGTGTGATGTCGGCGATGATGCCGCTCATGATGCTCATCATGAACGGGCTCACGCTGCTGATTGTGTGGGTTGGGGCGCATCAGGTGGCGGCGGCGCAGATGCAGGTTGGCGACATGATCGCCTTCATGCAGTACGCGCTGCAGGTCGTGTTCGCCTTCATCATGCTGTCGATCATGTTCATTATTCTGCCGCGTGCGTCGGTGTCGGCGGATCGTATTGCCGAAGTGATTCACACGGATCTGGTCATCCACGATCCGAAGAACCCGAAGCGCTTCCCCGAACCGTTCAGCGGCACAGTGGAATTCCGCGATGTGTCCTTCCGCTACCCCGGCGCTGAAGAGGATGTGCTGCACAACATCAGCTTTACAGCGCAGCCGGGCGAGATGACCGCCTTCATCGGCTCGACCGGGTCGGGTAAGTCAACGCTGGTCAACCTGCTGCCGCGCTTCTACGACGTGACGCAGGGCGCAATCCTGATCGATGGCGTCGATATTCGCGAGGTCATGCAGCACGACTTGCGCGAACAGATCGGTTTTGTGCCGCAGAAGGCGAATCTGTTCACCGGCACGATTGAATCGAACCTGCGCTATGCCGATGAATACGCCGAAGTGGACGTATTGAACGACGCAATTGATACCGCGCAAGCGCGCGAGTTCGTCAGCACCAAGCCGGAAGGTCTGGGCACGGAGATCGCGCAGGGCGGCAGCAACGTGTCGGGCGGTCAGCGCCAGCGCTTGTCGATTGCGCGGGCATTGGTCAAGCGCGCGCCGATCTATGTGTTTGACGACAGCTTCTCGGCGCTCGACTTCAAGACGGATGCCGCGCTCCGCCGCGCGCTGAAAGAGAAGACGGGCGACAGTACACTGCTGATCGTCACGCAGCGCGTCTCGACGGTCAAGAACGCTGAACAAATCATCGTGCTCGACGAAGGCAAAATTGTCGGCAAGGGCACACATCGCGAACTGATGGAAACCTGTGAAGTGTATCGTGAAATTGCCCTGTCGCAGTTGGGCATGGAGGAACTTGCATCATGATGGGTGGACCCTTAGCTGGAGGCAGACCGGGGCAAGCACGTCCCGGCGGTCAGGGGCACGGCCCCATGGCCATGATGAAGGGCGAATCCGCCCGTGATTTCCGCGGGACGATGAAGAAGCTGATCGCCTACATCGGCGAGTACAAGCTGTCGATTGTGTTGGTGCTGCTGTTCGCTATCGCTTCGACCATCTTTATGATCGTCGGTCCGAAGATCCTCGGGCAGGCGACGACCAAGCTGTTCGAAGGCGTGATGGGGCAGATATCCGGCACGGGCACGGGCATCGACTTCGAGTACATTGGCAATATCATCGTGCTCCTGATCGTCCTCTACCTGATTTCGACGCTGTTCGCCTACATTCAAGGCTATGTGATGGCGGGCATTTCGATGAAGGTGACTTACCGCCTGCGCACGGACATTTCCGAGAAGATCAACCGCCTGCCGCTCAAATACTACGACACGACGAATCAAGGCGAAGTGCTCTCGCGCGTCACCAACGACGTCGACACCATCAGTCAGACGCTGAACCAGAGCCTCGGACAGATCGTCACCTCGGTCACGAGCATGATCGGCGTGCTGATCATGATGCTCTCGATCAGCTGGGGCATGACGCTCGTCGCGTTGGTGATGATCCCGCTGTCGTTTGGCATCATCGCGCTCGTCGTCGGCAAGTCGCAGACGTTCTTCAAGGAACAGCAGGACTACCTCGGCAACGTCAACGGCCATATCGAAGAAATGTACGGCAGCCATTCGGTCGTCAAGGCGTTCAACGGCGAAAAGCAGAGTATCCAGAAGTTTGACGAGTACAACACACGGCTGTACGGCTCGGCGTGGAAATCGCAGTTCCTGACGAGTCTGTTGTTCCCCATCATGGGCTTTGTCGGCAACCTCGGTTATGTCGGCGTGGCGATCGTGGGCGGGTACCTCGCGGTCAATGGTTCGGTCACGGTCGGCGATGTGCAGGCGTTCATCCAGTATGTGCGCTCGTTCACGCAGCCCATCGGGCAGATCGCCAACATCTCGAACATCATGCAGCAGACCGCCGCCGCCGCCGAACGTGTCTTCGAATTCCTCGAAGTGCCGGAAGAAATCGTTGAGACCGACACCGAAACGCCATTCAAAGAAGAAGTGGTCGCCGGGAATGTGGAATTCCGGAATGTCCACTTCGGCTACAACCCGGACAAGATCGTCATCAACGACTTCTCGGCGCTGGTCAAGCCCGGTCAGAAGATCGCTATCGTGGGGCCGACCGGCGCGGGCAAGACGACGATGGTCAAGCTGCTCATGCGCTTCTACGATGTCAACAGCGGCGAAATCCTCATCGACGGGCACGAAATCCGCGAATTCACGCGGCATGATCTGCGCAAGATGTTCGGGATGGTGCTGCAGGACGCGTGGCTCTACAGCGGCACAATCATGGAGAACATCCGCTATGGTCGCTTAGATGCGACCGACGAAGAAGTCTACGCGGCTGCCCGCGCCGCGCACGCCGATCACTTTGTGCGCACGCTGCCCGATGGCTACAACACGGTGCTGAACGAAGAGGCGTCGAATGTGTCGCAGGGGCAGAAGCAGCTTCTCACCATCGCGCGCGCCATCCTCGCCGACCCGCCGATGCTCATCCTTGATGAAGCGACCAGCTCGGTCGATACGCGCACGGAAATCCTGATCCAGAAGGCGATGGATAACCTGATGCATAACCGCACCAGCTTCATCATTGCGCACCGCCTGTCGACCATCCGCAACGCCGATCTGATCCTGGTGATGCGCGACGGCGACATCGTGGAGCAGGGCAACCACGAAGAACTGCTGGCGGCGGGTGGGTTCTACGCGGAACTCTACAACAGCCAGTTCGACCATGTGAATGCGGTCGATGCGGCGTAAGCAATCTGAGTAATTCTCCCATTCAAAAAGCAGCCGCAGCGGCTGCTTTTTGGATTCTAAATGAGTCCACTGGCTTGATATTGAAAGATAAATTTCGTAAACTGAAGCGTAAGGTCAAGTGCCCATTCCGCTAGGGCGCTGTGCGTGTATTGATTGAGAGGTGCAGCGAACATACTCGTTCGGCAATCTGACTGACGTTTAACAGTGGTATCGACTATTTGAAGGAGAACCTACATGCCTAAGCGATTGTCACTTCTTGCCATTCTGTTTGTATTTACACTGCTCGCTGTCGTTCCGATGGTGAGCGCACAGGAAGATGTGCAGTTTGTGTCCTTCATGACGACTTTTGGCGGCTCTGAGCTGGAAGGTCTGCGGCATTCCCTTGACGAATTCACGGCGCAAACGGGCATTCAGGTGATTATTGAAAGTAATCGCCAGCTCGTGCCGATTCTCCGTACCCGCCTCGCCGGCGGCAGCCCACCCGATGTCGCCTTGATCCCGCAGCCCGGCACGCTGGCCGAATTCGCCCGCGCGGGGTACCTCGTCCCGCTGGTGAATGCTGATGGCAGCGCCGGTTTAGTGGATGCGTCGGTCGTCAGCGATAACTACTCGGCGGGGATCGCCCAGCTGGGTGTCGTTGATGGCGTGACCTATGGCATTCTGGCGAAGGCCAATTCCAAGAGCACGATTTGGTACAGCCCGGCTTCGTTTGCCGAACTCGGCGTCGAACCGCCGACGACGTGGGATGAACTGATCGCCATTCAGCAGGCCTACCTCGATGCGGGCCAGACACCCTGGAGCATCGGCGGGGCGGACAGCTGGACTCTGACGGATTGGTTCGAGAACATTTACGTGCGCCAGAACGGCCCGGAAAAATACCTCCAGCTTTTCCAGACCCACGAAATTCCGTGGACTGACCCCAGTGTCGTCGCGGCGCTCGAAGCCTTCCAGCAAATCGTTGACCCCGCCGATACCAAGCTGGCAGGCGGCGTGGAAGGTACGCTCTCGACCGATTTCATCACCGCGGCGAACATGGTGTTCCGTCCCGATAACGAAGCCGAAATGTATTATGAAGGCGGCTTCATCGGCGGTATCCTCGCCTCGAATTTCCCCGAACTGACGCCGGTAGACGATTTCAATGCGTTCCTGTTCCCCGCGTTCAGTGAAGACCAGGGCGCTCCGGTCGTCGGTGGGGGTGACCTTCTCGCGGCGTTCAGCGACCGTCCGGAAGTCGCGCAGTTGATCGAATGGATGGCGGGCGCGGAAGGGAACACGCTGTGGGCCACGGCTCCGGCGGGGGCCGTCGTGTCGCCAAACATGAATGTGGATCTGGCCGTGTACAGCCCGCTCGCTGCGATTGATGCGGGTCAGGTGGCGGGCGCGTCGGCGTTCGTCTTCGACGGCTCGGATCTCATGCCCTCGGCCGCATCGGATGCTTTTGGCACGGCGCTGCAAGACTTCATCGCCAGCCCCAGTGACATGGAGAGCATTCTGCAAGATCTGGAAGATACCGCAGCGGCCAGCTACGGTTCGTAAGACCTGGTTGGCGCTCGGTTCGTTGAGCATAACGGCAGGTGGGGCAGCAGTGTCCCACCTGCCTATTTCTTTCTGCTGCTGCTTTCCTAAAAGGGCGACTTCTATGAGCAGAAATAACCTTCTGGGCTGGGCGTTTGTGTTCCCCGCTGTCATCCTCATCACCGCCTTTTTGATTTACCCCACCATTCGCACCATCCAATTGAGCTTTGACACCGGGTTGGGGTTCACGACCTCGGAATATGTCGGGCTGGAAAACTACTCGAACTTATTTACGCGCGATCGATTCTTCTTCGACATCGATCAATTTCCGCCGCGCGGCGCGGTCTTTAATACGATCATCTGGCTTGGACTGTTCACGGCGGGAACAGTCGGCATTGGTCTGGTGGTGGCGGTGCTGGCAAACGCAGTGCGCTATGAGGTGTTGATCAAAACCATCATCTTTATCCCGATGGCGATCTCGTTCACAGCCGCCGGGATCATCTGGCGCTTTGTCTACAGCCCGGATGAAAAAACGGGCATCTTGAACGCGATTCTGGTGGGCTTAATCCCATCGACCGATCCGATTCCGTGGTTAGGGCGCATCGACATCGTCAATGTCGCGCTAATCATCGCGGGTATCTGGATTTGGACAGGCTTTTGCATGGTGATCCTGTCGGCGGCGCTCAAGGGACTGCCGCAGGAAGTGATGGAAGCGGCGCGCGTCGACGGTGCGAATTCGTGGCAGACCTTCTGGCGTATTACCATCCCGATGCTGCTGCCGACGATCTCCGTGATTACGACCACCATGATCATCAATGTGCTGAAGGCCTTCGATATTGTCTACATCATGACGGCGGGTGGACCGCGTGGCGCGAGCCGCATCATTGGCTTTACGATGTATTGGGAGACGTTTCAGAACGGCAAACCGGGGTATGGGGCGGCCGTCGCGGTGATCATGCTGCTGCTGATGCTGCCGTTCGTCATCATCAACATTCGCCGTTACCGAAGTGGGGAGCAGGGCACATGACCGCCATCACAACGAGCAAATCTATCCCGCAGGTCAACAAGCCTAGACTGCGCCTGTCTTCCCGGTGGCTGATTCACGTCACGTTGTTCATTCTGGCCATCATCTGGTTGACCCCGTCGGTCGGCCTGCTGATCACCTCGTTTCGTCCGCGTGAAGCGATTGCTTCCTCCGGGTGGTGGACGGCGTTTTCGCCCGCGCGCTTTACTTTTGAGAATTACGCGCTCGTCCTGAACGCGCAGGGTATGGGCGACAGTTTCCTCAACAGCTTCAAGATTACCCTGCCGAGTACGTTTCTCCCGCTGTTTTTCGCCTCCATTGCGGCGTATGCGTTGGCGTGGGTGCGCTTTCGTGGACGGAATGTGCTGCAGCTGCTCATTCTCGCGCTCCTGGTCGTCCCCATTCAGACGACGCTTGTCCCGGTGCTGCAATTCTTCAATCAGTTCCGGCTGACCGGAACGTACATCGGCATCTGGATCGCGCATACCGCTTATGGCATGCCGTTCTCGATCTTCCTGCTGACCAATTTCTTCTCGTCACTGCCGCGTGAACTGCTGGAATCCGCGAAGATCGACGGCGCAAACGAGTGGGTGATCTTCGCGCGCATCGTGATTCCGCTGTCGGTGCCCGCGCTGGCGTCGCTGGCGATTTTCCAATTCACGTGGGTGTGGAATGATCTGCTGATCGCCTTAATCTTTATGAGCGACCCGGCGACGCAGCCGGTCACCGTCCGCATCCAAGCGCTGCTCGGCACATATGCGACCGAATGGCACATCATGAGCGCTGCCGCGTTCATTTCGATGTCCGTGCCGCTGCTGGTCTTCTTCGCGCTCCAACGCTATTTTGTCACCGGGTTGACGGCCGGGGCCGTTAAATCGTAGAGAAGTTACAAGTGTGATGTCGCGTTTGGACATCTAGCACTAGCGCTCGGTGGGCTTTGCAAAGGGATAATAGACTGCCGGTGCGTGACCGGCCAAGTGAGCGTGAACCGCGGCTTTGTGCCGCTGATGTCAGAAAGGCTGTTGTATCCCATGCAGTTGTGGATCGAAGGCTCGATTGAGCAGGTCATTGCGGTCGCCAATTCAGGTGTGGCTAGCGCCATTGCCACCAACCCCACCATCATCGACCGCTGGACGAGCGGCGGTCAGAGCCTGGAAGCAGTGGTTACGCAGGTCTGCGCGAACGTGACTATTCCGGTTTATGTGCAGCTTCACGGCCCGACCGTCGACGAATACCTGCGCGAGATGGATCATCTGCACGCCATCTCCAATCTGATTCACCCCAAGCTCGTGGCGTCGCATGCCGGGCTCGCCGCCGCCAAACAGATCGCCGATTCTGGTTTGAAGCCCCTGATCACCACCGTCGCAACGCTCAATCAGGCGTATCTCGCAGCCTGCGCGGGGGCCAGCTATGCCGCGCCCTATGTTGGACGCTTGCACAAGGCGGGCGTGGACACGGTCAAGCTGATTGGCGATATGGTGACGATGTACCGGCACAGCGGCGCGGCCACGCAGGTTGCGGCGGCGAGCATCTCTTCACCGCAAGACGCGGAACACATGCTGCTGGCGGGCGCTTCGATTCCTGTGATGCAGTACGACGTGTACCAGCACATGCTCGACTCCGAACTCACCGCCGTGTGGATCGAGCACTTTGAGGTCAACTGGACGCACATCCCCTATGAAATCAAAAGCGCCGTCTCCTAAGTGAATTTCAGAGGTTGAATGAAGAGGACAAGGCATGCCTTGTCCTCTTAGATCAAGTTCAACCCACATCCTGATCGTGAGCGGGCGGTTAGCGCCCGGCGCTGTTGTTCGTTGACGCGCCGGGACTTTGGCGGCTGGTTTCGTCGGCGCGCTGCGTCAGACGGGTCAAATCGCCGAGGATCATCTTGTCGGTCACGGTTTGCGCCTGCAGTGCCATTTCGTACCATTCCTGCCGTTCCCACAGCAGAATCGCCTCGACTTGTTTGGCGAGGTTGCGCACCTGCGTTTCCCGATACGCCGCGTCTTTCATCGCGACATTGTCTTCCAGCGCCAGCCACTTCAGTTTTTGATCGGCGAGCTTCTGTTCGGCGATCTGGAACAGGCTGTAGGTTTTGCCGAACATACTCACATTCGATAACGAGGTAAGGGCTACGGATACCGCGTTGGTGACTGCGACCACAACAACAAGTTGATAATTCAGAAAACCGCCGAGCGTACTGGCAACGGCTCCAAACAACAATGCAGTCTGCGCCCAACGCACAAACTCCTTCATCCTTTTGAAGTCACCCTGAATATTCTTTTCATACCATCGTCGCTGGTTCTCGAGTCGCCATGCAATGTAATTATCAATCTCAAGTGGTTCCAGTCCATCATCTTCAGGTGTTGAGGAGTTCGCACTCTTGATGTAATCCATAATTGTGTTTGCATCGTTCGGCTCGCTAATGCTCGGTGGAATAACTTCATCCCATTTTACAGACTCCCTCAGATTACTTAAGTTTTCGACTAGCAGATCGTCCATTTCTTCCATTGGACGACCTTCGGCATAAACATCAGCGCGCATTCGGTAAAGATAAATGTGCATACGCATCATTTCGGCGATATAGCGGTATTTGATCCATGATGTTGTTCCGGTGAAGCGCACAATGTCGTTCATCAAATAGGACGCACCTACCGGTAGGACAACGCTGATCAAGCCCAATCCAATTGCCAGTGGCAAATATTGACCAACCAATGCAATTAGGATTGATGCAACTGTCGAGATCAACGTTAGTCCGATGACTAAGCGCCGCCGCCGGACAAAATTGCTTTTCAGAATGGTTGCAGTCTGATCGTAGACTATCATCCGCGCCCACGCCTGTAAAAGCACGTTGCGATTTAGAGTTGATGGTCTCGAAGGTTGTTGAGTGGAGACAGCCATCATTGTCCTCTCTGGGGCAGAGCCAGTTGGAAGTGAATGTTTGTAAGTAACTCCATTATTATCCCGGTTCTAATTTGGTCAACACTTCCCCCTACTTGTTGGGTGGCGTGCAGCGCTTTCGCAAAATCTCTCCCTGTGCTAAGGTGATAGGAAGTAATACCGTCTGTTATAGAGGGGTGGCATGAAAACACGAATTGTTCTCCTCGTGACCGTTGTCTGCGCAGCACTTCTGTTCAGCACGCAGTCGACGTTCGCACAATCGACGTGTGGCGCGACGGTCACCGTGAGCTCCGGTGACACGTTAGTGCGCATTGCGCAGCGCTGCGGCACGACGGTCGCTGCGCTGCTGGCGGCGAATCCGCAGATCGCCGATCCCAATCGGCTGCTGGTGGGTCAGGTGCTGACCGTACCCGGTTCGTCCAACCCGGCGACCCCGAGCGTCGTCACGATCTACCCGCTCGGCGGCGCACCCGGCACGCAGGTGACCGTGATCGCCAACGGCTTGCCCATCAACGCGACTGTGAATGTCGGCGTGGGGCTGCGCAATGCCGGGTTCGCCACGCTCCAGCAGTTGGCGACCGACGCTTATGGCGGCCTGCAGAGCGTCGTGACGATTCCGTCGACGGCGGCGGGCGGTCAGGTGTACGTGGTGACAGTGACTACGCCGACCGGGCAGAGCGTCACAGCGCAGGGGTTCTTTGTGGTCGGCGGCGCGCAAGTTCCGACGCCTGCACCGAGCGGGACGCTGTTCGACCGCGCGAATATCTATCTGATCGCGCTCGAAGATGCGGGCAGCTCCGGGCAAGCCGTCGGCTGCAACGACAGCGCGATCCCGGTTGTGCGCACATTCACGCCAACCGTCGCTCCGTTGACCGCCGCGCTGCAAATTCTGCTTTCGCTCGGCAGCAACCCCTACTATGGTGAGTCCGGGCTGTACAACGCGTTGTACCAATCCAGCTTGCAGTTGGACAGTGTGAACATCGTCAACCGGGAGGCGATCATTCAGTTGTCAGGACAGTTGGTGTCCGGTGGGGTGTGCGATGTGCCGCGTTTGCAGGCGCAGCTCCAGTGGACGGCCCTGCAGTTCACGACAGTCGAGCGCGTGCGCGTCTTTGTGAATGGGCAGCCGCTGGAGCAGTTACTGTCGGCGCAGTGACCGCGGCTGACGAGTGTGGCCGCGGTCCGATATCGGTTACAGGGCGGGCAAAAAGAAACTGAAGATGCTGCCTTCGCCGACCACGCTCGTCACATCGACCGAACCGCCGAGCTTTTCGGCGATGCGCTTGGCAATGGAGAGGCCGAGGCCGTGACCTTCGACGCGGAAATCGCCGAGGCGGTTGAACTTGTCGAACAGCAGGTGCAGCTTGTCATCGGGGATGCCAGCGCCATTGTCGCGCACCCAGAAGCGCACCATATGGTTGTCGGCGGGCGCGGCGCCGAGTTCAATACGCGGCGGTGTGCCGCCATATTTGATGGCGTTGCTGATGTAGTTCGTCCAGATTTCCGCAACCCACGGCGCAAAGCCGATGGCGGTCGGCCACTGGGTGGGCACGATGATCTCGGCGTTGTACTGCTTGGCCATGTTCGCCAGTCGTTCCTGCACCTGCATGACGATCTCGGCGGTCTTCAGCGGTTCGCGTTCAATCTGTTCCTGCTTGCGCACGCTGGCGAACAGCAGCAGCGCATCGACGATGTTGATCGCGCGCCACGCGACCGCCGAAATGTGCTGCAAATGGGGCAGCAGTTCATCACCGGGGGTTTCGACGCAAATCTCTTTGAGGAATTCGGTATAGCTGAAGACCGTCGACATCGGATCTTTGAGGTCATGCGCGACGGTGTGCGCGAAGCTGTCGAGATCCGCGATTAACTGCTCACGTTCCGCTTCGAGCTGTTTGCGCAGGCTGATATTGCGCACGAAGTTCTGAATCGTCTGCTGCTGGCCAACCTTCACCACGCGGCTGCTCACTTCCACCGCGATGCGGTCGCCGTTTTTGTGGCGATAGAAGCATTCGTAGATCGTCGTCTGGCTGACGGTGGATTCCCAGGCGAAGGGCTGGGTGTCGTCGATCGGGTCGATGACTTCGAGCGCCTCCATCGACAGGCCGATAAGCTCGTCCGGCGCGTACCCGAAGCGGCGCGCGGCATGAGCGTTGGCCGCGATGATCGTATACGTGTTGACATCGATGATAAAGATGGAGTCGCCGGCGCTCTCAAAAAGATTGGCGTAGCTGCTCTTGGCTTGTTCAGTTTCGGCCTTCAGCCGGTCAATTTCACGTTGTGCCGCTGCGAGAGCGTCTACGAGCTTGTCATGGTCGCTTGGTTGAGCCATCATCAAGTGTCCTGCTTGGGAATCATTGTTCGCGGGTGTCCAACTGCATGTCAAGCCAACACTACATTATTCTTGAGTACACACAACTACGCAAGTCCTAACCGAGACCAACCGCGGACTGGCACCGCGTCCTTGCTTAAGGCAGCGCGCTTAGGCGGTCACAACCGCCGTCAAGCGGGTCAGTCGAGATCGACCTATACCGAGTGTGTGAGCGCACAGACGCGCGTGCTGGCTGGATTGCACCACAAGGCACTAGACCGCCCGGCTGCGCCCGTGCCGCACAATCAAATCTCATTGTACGCTGTCCTAGCGTATTTCAATGGTGTAGATTTTGCGCTCCACTGGATCAGAGTTGTCGTTCGCGGCCTACCTTGACGTACTCAGAACGCCAGACTGGCCAAGTGGTTAGGTAAGGAGGCCAAGAATCCGGGTAGTTAAAAACCGTCCGTCCGGTTGGTGCATTCGAATGCGTGATCGGTTACATTTAAGGTATCCTGCTGACATTGCCGCTTGAAGGACGTCGTTACATGAAGCTCAAGGTACTCTACATCGAAGATAACCCGATCAATATGCTGCTCGTGCGCAAAATGCTGCGGTTCACCGATCATGAACTGATCGAAGCCGAAGATGGCGCGACCGGGTATGCGAAAGCGGTGCAAGCAGTGCCGGATATTGTCATCATGGATATCGGTCTGCCGGATGTGAACGGCATCGAGATCGCCCGGCAGATGAAGGAGACGCCGACCCTCAAGCACATTCCGATCATTGCGCTGACCGCGGATGTGTCGGATGAGACGTATCGCGCGTGTCTCGACGTGGGGTGCGCGCAGGTGCTGCACAAGCCGGTGAGCCGCTTCATGCTGCTGGATACGATTCGCGGCTATGCGGAAAAACTGGGTACGCCCGGACAGAAAGACCAGCGGGCGGCGCCAGCGCAGGAGAAGATCAAGGTTTTGATCGCGGAAGATAACCCGGACTTGCGGGCGATCTTCGCGTGCACCTTCGACCGGCGGCACTTCGCCCTCGAAGCAGCCGCGGACGGCGTCGAAGCGGTTGAACATCTGAATAATGAGGTTCCCGACATTCTGATTCTGGATATCAATATGCCGCGAATGTCCGGCTATGATGTGCTCACCTTTGTGCGCCATAACCAACGCACGCGCAATATGAAGGTGATCGTCGTGACCGGCAATAACACGGTGCTGCAAGCGCCGGAAGCGGAATATGCCGATCTGATCCTCATCAAGCCGGTGAATATCAGCGAACTGATCACCTTTGCCCAACGGTTGATCGCGGTGCCTGCTTAGGTCAAGGTGGTAATAATTAACAAAAGGTAAAATTAGGGATAAGTGCTATCGCTTCGACAATAGAGGTATAGTTAAGCCGCACCCTGTAACTGCCGGATTTAAGCATGACCCTTGCTGATACCCTGTCGTTTCTCACGTTGAGCGCCTCCACGATCATTCTGGTGGCGCTTGTGCTTTATGGTTGGCACCGCCGCGGCGAAATCGCGGCCCCTCCGTTCACGGCGGAAATCGCCTGTACCGCGTTCTGGGGTTTGTGCCTCCTCATGCAGATGAGCAGCCCAGACGAAACGTGGGCGTTTTTCTGGGCGCGCCTTCGGTTTCTCGGCAATACGCCGCTGGCAGTCTTCTATTTCCTGCGCGTGCTTGAATCGACCGGCTATTCCATCTGGAACCGACCGCGCCGCTACTGGTTCCTCTTCATCATTCCGGTCATTACCAACCTGATCGTATGGAGCGACCGCAGCTTCGATTGGTTTTTTGTGTCGTGGTCGGTTGTGCGCCAAGGGCTGTTTTACATCGAAGTGGCCGCGTATCAGGGGTGGGCGGTCGTCCCGTTACTCTATTCTTATGTATTGCTCGGCATCGGTTTTGTCCTGATCATCCGGGAAATTCGGCGGACGCAGGGCGGCTTTCAGCGGCAGGCACTCCTGCTGTTTCTGGCGGCGTTAGTGCCGGTGACCGTGCATGTGCTGTTCTACCTCCTCGACCTCGATTTCAGTTTTATCCGGCAGACGCCGACGCTGCTTGCGGCTTCCGCGCTCGTCAACACGTGGGCGCTGCTCGGCGGCAGCCTGCTCCATGTGATTCCGGCAGCGCACAGCACCATTCTGGACACCTTGAACGTCGGCGTTGTCGTGATCGACAAGCAGGATCGGGTGATCAGCGTCAACACGACAGCGCGCCCATTTGCCGCACTCAAGTCGGTCAAAGGCAAGCCGATTGATCAGGTATTTCCGGCGTTTGTATCCACGATTGACCGGTATCGCACACGCTATGATGAAGTGAGCGATGAATTTATGCAGCAAGTGGACAATGAACGGCGTTACTGGGCGATCCAGATTCGCCCTGTCTTCCGCTCTCCCGGACGCTTGGCCGGGCGCGTGGTCATGGTGCAGGAGATCACCGGTCGCAAACGGACTGAGGAGCAGCTCCGGCTGTTGGAACGGGCGGCGAACAGCAGCCCGGCGGGGATGGTCATCGTCACCAATGGGGGTGTGTATCCGGCGATCTATGTTAACGATACGTTTCTCGACATCACCGGTTATGCGCGTGAGGACTTCATTGGCCATGGGCTGCAGTTCCTCCAGCGCACAGATCACGATCAACCCGGCCTTGATGAGCTGCGCCGGGCGCTGCGCGAAGAACGTCCCGCCAAGCTGCTGGTCCGGGCGTACCGCAAGGACGGCAGTCTGTTCTGGAATGAGATCTGGATTGCCCCGGTTGTCAATGCGGCGGGTAAGGTCGAGCACTTCATCACCACACAGATGGATGTGTCCGAGCGGGTGGCGGCTGAAGCACAGGAAGCCAAGTTGATCGAACGGATTGCGATGGCGAACCGCGAACTCAAGGATTTCGCCTACGTTATTTCCCACGACCTGCGCGCGCCGCTGCGCGGGGTCAACTCGATTGCGCACTGGCTGGTCGACGAGTATGCCGATAAGCTGGACGCCGAGGGCAAGGAGCTCATCGATCTGCTGCTGGGGCGTGTACAGCGGATGGAGCAGATGATCAACGGGGTGTTGGAATATGCGCGCATCGGTCATGACCAGACCATGCGCGATGAAGTGGACGTGCGCGCGCTGATCGACCAGATTGTGCAGGATATTGTCCCGGCTGACCGCATTCAGACGGTGATTGAAACGCCCCTGCCGACGCTCTACATGGATGCAGTGCGCCTACGGCAGGTCTTCCAGAATCTGATCGACAATGCGGTGAAGTATATGGATAAGCCGCAGGGGGAAATCCGGATCGGGGCGCAGCGGCAGGGGGCGGAATGGCGCTTCTGGGTGCGCGACAATGGCGTCGGCATACCGCCAAACCAGACAGAGCGGATTTTCCAGATGTTCCAGACCTTGAGCTCGCCAGACCAGACCGAGAGCACCGGGATGGGGCTGCCGTTGGTCAAACGCATCGTGGAGCTGAACAACGGGCGCGTGTGGGTGACGGCTCCGCCCGAAGGCGGCAGTAGTTTCGAGTTCACGCTGCCTGCGGCGCTGGCAGACCCTGGGCGTCTGCCAGTGCCGCGCGGCACCGGTTCGCTAGTTTGACGCCGTCAGTGTTTGGTAAAAGGTGCTGTTGAGCGCGTAGAGCTGATCCACATCCATTTTGATCACGGCGCGATCATAGGTCAGCATGCCGTTGACTTCCGTCTCGACATCGGTCGTCTGCGTGTAGATCGCTGCTGCCAGCCCCTGATCCGTATACAGCGCGTACAACTGCTCGATCAGGTCGGTGTAGGCCACGGTGAGGTCGGCGACGGTCTCGTATTGGCGGTAGCCCCAACTGTTCTGAGCGAGGTACGTATGCCCGCTGAGCGGCAGACCTAAACCGCCGAATTCCCCCAAGATGCGCGCGCGCTCCGAGTCAAATCCGGGCACGTCTGGCCCCGGATACGAGTGAATGTCATAGACATCCCCCGCGCCGACATCGTTCCACCCGCTGGCACTGTTGACCAAGCGCGTCGGATCGTAAGCTTGCAGCCACTCGGCGAGGCGCACGGTATCGTACTGCCCCCAACCCTCGTTGAAGATCACCCACATCACGATCGATGGATGGTTGGCGTGTGTATCGACCATCCGCTGCAGTTCCAGTTCGAATTGCTCAGCGGAGGCGTCCGAGCGGTCGATTTCGCCCTGACCGGGGTCGACGAATGCATCACCGCTCGGCATGTCCTGCCACACCAGTACACCCAAGCGATCCGCCCAGTAATACCAGCGCTCCGGTTCAACCTTGACGTGCTTGCGGATGGTATTAAAGCCGAGCTGCCGCGTCACTTCGATATCATGGCGCAGCGCTTCATCGGTCGGCGCGGTGTACAGGCCATCCGGCCAGAAGCCTTGATCGAGCAGCCCAAACTGGAACAGCGGCGCGTTGTTGAGCCACAGGCGCAGCACCCCCTCGGCATCCGGCGCGACCGCGATTTTGCGCAGGCCGAAGTAACTGCCCACCTGATCGACGACTGCGCCTGCGTGCACAAGGCGCACGTCGAGATCGTACAGGTACGGCGAGTCGGGCGACCATAACTGTGGATCGGGGATGACGACTTCGATTGTGGCATCCGCGGCACCACTGGCTGTGCTGACCAGCTCATCACTCGCCCGCGCATCGACTTCAAGCGTATAGCCGCTCACGTCGGTCGCACCGCTGAGGTCCGCGCTCAGGCGCAGCACGCCCGCGTCGATGTCAGTTTCCATATGCAAGGCGTCGATGGCGACGGACGGCACGGGTTCGAGCCATACCGTTTGCCAGATGCCAGAAGAGGGGGTGTACCAGATGCCATCCGGACGGAAGACCTGTTTGCCGCGGGGCTGCGTGCCTTCGGTGGGGTCAAATACGTCGTGCAGGATGTGCTGTTCGCCGCTCGGACGCAGCGCGTCGGTGATGTCGAAGGTAAAGGCGTCGTAGCCGCCAATGTGACTGCCGATCTCTATGCCGTTCACCCAGGCGGTCACGCGCCAGTCCACCGCGCCGAAGTGAAGCAGCACCCGCTCTCCCGTCCACGATTCCGGGACGGTGAAGGTGCGCTGATACCAGATGTGCTTGAAGTCGGCGCGGCGCTGCACGCCGGAGAGATACGACTCAATCGGGAAAGGGACGAGGATTTGCCCCTCGAACTCTGTCGGCGCGGGGTCGTTCATGCGGGTGAGCGCGTAGTCCCACCAGCCGTTCAGGTTGAACCAGTCCGCGCGCACCAGTTGCGGACGCGGATACTCTGGCAGCACATTCTCCGGGTCGACATCGGCGGCCCATGGGGTGAGGAGTTGTTGATGTTGGGCGGTGACCGGGGCCAACTGTAAGACGAGGGTACATAAAGCAAGGGTAACCAGCAAACGTAACACGTGCATGACCTTAGTCTTTTTGTAAGGGTGAAGATCATGATTATAGCGCTCGGGGTAGAGCAGGGGGCGATCAACCTCTCGATGATTGACGAGAGGTTGATCGAGGCCAGACTTCAGAGCAGGGAGGTTACTTCGCGGCCAAACGAGGTCGCGTCAATCGGTTTGGAGAAGTACGCGCGGAAACCGGCGGCAATCGCCTGTTCGCGCAGTTTGGATGTGTGGTACGCGGTCACGGCGACGCACGGCAGTTCGGATGTCTCTGGGTGGCTGATGATATCGTTGAGCAGCGCGAAGCCATCTTTGCCCGGCAGCGCCAGGTCGATGATGGCGAGGCCGTACTCGATGTGTTTCTGGAAAAGGTAAAATTCAGCCGTCTCAGCGTCACCTGCCACATCAATTGGGATGTTCATGTATGACAGAATGTGCGCGACGACCGCTTGTCCATCGGGATCGTCTTCGACAACGAGCAGGCGTTGATAAGCCATAAGGGTTCACTCCTAAAGATGCAAGGCGGCTTTGAAGGTTGGGATAGTGGCCAGCATGGTGACCAACTGCTGGATGAACGTGTCGGCAGACAACGGCTTGGTGATATAGTCGGTGAAACCGGCGGCGAGCACGCGCTCCCGGTCACCGACCATGGCATGCGCCGTCAGCGCGATGATCGGAAGGTCGGCGGTGAGCGGGCTGGAACGTAAATTATGCAGGAATTCCCAGCCATCCATCACCGGCATCGACAGATCCGAAATGATGAAATTCGGACGCTGCTGTTTGATCATGTCGAGCGCTTCTCGGCCATCGGATGCGCTGACCACTTCCGCGCCGTAGAAATCGAGGATGAAGCGCGCGACTTCGAGGCTATCCTGCTCATCATCGACGACGAGGATGGTCCAGCCAGCGAACAAATCCAGCGGAATTGCATTCATGACTGCCTACCTTAATTCGCGCTCGGCGTGATATTGAGCGGGAGCAGTACTGTGAATTTGCTGCCTTTGCCGACTTCACTTTCGAGCTGGACTTGCCCGCCCATCATGCGGGTGAGCTTCTGCACAATCGCCAGACCTAAGCCCGTGCCGCCAAACTCGCGTTTGGACGTGCTGTCCACCTGCCGGAATTCGTCGAAGATGAATTCACGGGCATGGGGCGGAATGCCGATGCCGGTGTCGCTGACTTCGATGGCCCACTGAGTCCCGTCTTTGCGCACATTCATTGCGACGGAACCGCTTGCCGTGAACTTGATGGCATTGCCCACGAGATTGATCGCGATCTTCGAGATCGCTTCCTCGTCGCCGTACACGGTCGGCGGCAGTTCCGGGTCGACCGAGGTGGTGAAGGCGAGGCGCTTGGTATCGGCGAGCGCGCTCATCTGCTTCTGGATGCGTTCGGTGAAGACCGCCGGGGTGATCGGCTCGCTGACCAGTTCCATACGCCCGGATTCGATGCGGGAGAGATCGAGGAAGTCGTTGATGAGCGAGAGCAGACGTTTGCTGTTGGCGCTGATACGTTCCACCATCTTGCGCGCCTGCGGGCCTAAGTCCACGCCCATGTTGCCGAGCATAATGCTGGTGAAACCTTCAATGGCGTTGAGCGGCGTGCGCAGCTCGTGCGACATGGTCGAGAGGAATTCGGATTTGAGGCGGTTGTTTTCCTGCGCCAGACGCTGCGCGCGCAGCGCTTCCGCATTCGCGCGCTTGAGGTCTTCGGTCTGTTCACGGATGCGTACCACCATCGCGTTGAATGCTTCCGTGACGATGCCGAGTTCGTTGTAGCGCTGAATCGGGACGCTGGTATTGAAGTCGCCCTTCGCGACATTTTCCGCACCGTTCTGCAGGCGGTTGAGCGGATCGAACAGCAGGCGTTTAAAAGCCCGTTCGTTCAGGAAGCCGGCGACCAGCGAGAAGCCGACGATCAGCGCGATGACGAAGATCTGCATTTGGGTGCGGGCTTCGTTGGCAAGGCTTGTGCTGACTTCGGTGATGACTGTCCAACCCGTGCCGGGAATGCCCTTACTCGACCCGATGACGGATTCACCTTCGAAATTGGTGTAATTGATGTCGCTCAGAACGCGATCGGGGGCGGTCAGTATGCGTTCCCATTCTTCACGTCCGGCAAGGCTGGAACGCGCCTCGACCCACTCAATTTCCACATGGGCGAGCACATGGCCATCACTGTCGACCACGTAGGAGTCGGTGCTGTCGCCAAGATGGATTTCTTCGAGAGCTTCGTTGAACACCGTCATGTTGATCACGGCAGCGACCACGCCGCCATCGGCGCGGCGGGTAGAAACGGTGAGGTAGGCTTCGCCATCGGTACTGAATTCGACATCGCTGACATAGTCGGAGTCGGCAGCGCCGGTAAACCAGAGTTGGTCGGTAATGGCTGATTGCCCACTTAAGATGGGATCAGTCACGGCGCTGTTCAGCAGAATATCGCCGTTGGCCGCGGTTACGACGATTTCACGAAAACTGGGATTAGCCACAAGAATCGACTCGACTAGCCCCTGCAAATCGGCGATATCCTCTTCCGCTTGCGAAAGATCAAGATTTCCGGCGATTTGGAGGGTTCCGAGCGCGTTTTCAATCTGAGATTCGACATCGTGCGTCGCGTGGGTGGCGGCTGCGTCGAGCCGGGCCGTCCACAGACCACGGACAGTCTGTGCGAGAATCAGGTTGCCAAAGATGGCGAACAAGACCAGAAACAGTACCTGGAGGGCGAGCTGTAAGAGGATAACACTTTGACGAATGCTGCGCGCCCGTGGGCGAGTGGATTGGACTGCGGTTGTCATTGAGTCTGTTGTCCTACGAGGCTAAAAGTTGTAGTGCGTCACAAGCATAAAGGAATTATAGACCGGTAATCTATTGGGCAAGCATTGTGGTTCTGTTACTGCTGACCGCGGGGCACACGCAGCAGAATCGTCACCGTGGTTTCGCCATTCTCGGACGCCAATTTGAGTTCGCCGCCAGCTAAATCACACAGACCTCTGGCGATCACCAGTCCCAGCCCCGTCCCTTGCTGCTCATAGGTCTGACGGTTGAACTGCATGAAACCGCCGATCTGCTGGATTTGCTCCGGGGTGAATTCTGGCCCGAAGTTTTGCACTGTGATGGAATAGGAATTCGGGCGTTCGCAACCGCTGATAGTGACTGGCGTGCCTGGACGTGAGAACTTGAAGGCGTTCTCGACGATTTCCTCGATAATTTTGTCGAAATAATCCTGTTGAATGAACATGTTAAACATAGGCAGCGAACTGACCAGATCGTCTTCCCGGTGCATCCGTTCGGCGACTGCGCGCGCCCGGTTGGCGCCAAGGAGTCCGATATCAGACATGATCCGGTCAGAATTGCGTCCGACCTGCATCTGCGTGGTGAGATACCACAAGTACTTTTCTGCCATGAAGCGCAGGCGCATGGCATTTGCCTGAATCGACTCGATCATTTCGCGTTGGACCGGGTCAATATGCTGCGCATCGTCGAGCACGAGGTACGTATAGCCCTCGATAATCATGATCGCCGTGCGCAATTCGTGAGGCAGCGCGGTGGTAATGTTCAAGCGGAGTTCGTCGATAGCTTTGTTCAGCAGCGACTGACGGCGCGCGCGTTTGTCGAGGCGCACTTTGATGACGCGCAGCAGTTCGGGGACGGAAAATGGTTTGGTGAGGAAGTCGTCGGCGCCCTGTGCCATGCCCAGGCGAATCGTTTTGGCATCGGCCTGTCCGGACAGGAAGATGATCGGCACATCGGCCAGCTTATCGACCTGCTGCAAACGCTTCAACACGCCAAAGCCATCCAGCCCGGGCATCGCCACGTCGCAGATGATCAGATCGGGCGGGGCGGCGAGCGCTAATTCCACCCCCGCTTCACCATTCGCTGCGGCCAGCGTCTCATAGCCTGCCAGCGAGAGGATCTCGACCAGTGTCTCCCGAACAGTGGATTCGTCTTCGATGACGAGGAGTTTCGGCATAGTACGGTGTTGACCTTTAGTGTGCGGGGCTGGTCTGGCTGTGCCTTAGGCCGACTGGCCACTCTTCGCCGCGGAAGCTTCGAGCACGGCACGGATTTGCGGTATCAACGAGAAGACTTCATACGGCTTGGCGATGTAGCCGTCAAAGCCAGCGCTCAGAATTTGCTGTTTATCGCCCGTCATGGCGTAGGCGGTCAGAGCGATAATCGGAATCGACTGGGTCTCCGGCTTGCCGCGCACCAGCCGGTACATTTCCCAACCATCCATGGTGGGCATGCGAATGTCGAGCAAAATGACGGTCGGGCGAATGCGTTCCAGTACGGCAAGACCTTCCGCGCCATTACGCGCAGTATGCACCTTAGCGCCGGAAAACGACAACACCGTTTCGGCAATGGACAAATTGTCGGGCGTATCGTCGACGACGAGGACGACCCAGTCACAGGGTTCCGGACTTTTACTGTTCAATACGGGATTCATGCTCTCACCCCTTCGATGTGCTCAGTGCTGAGGGAACCGCGACCGTGAGCGGCAAGGTGACGATGAAGGTGCTGCCGCGCCCGACTTCACTCTCAACGCGAATCGTTCCGCCCATCAGTCGGATCAGCTTCTGGCTGATCGCTAACCCTAAGCCCGTGCCGCCGCGCTGCACGCCTTCGTCTGCCTGCCGGAATTCGTCGAAGATGATCTGCTGCAGGGTGGGGGAGATGCCGACGCCCGTGTCCTGAACGAGAATGCGCCATTCAGTCTGCTCATGCAAGCCGGCTTTGACGTGCACGCTGCCCCGATCGGTAAACTTGATGGCGTTGCCCACCAGATTAATCACGATCTGCTTGATGCGCGTCTCGTCGCCGACCAGCTTCTCGGGCACTTCCGCGTCGACGGTGATGGCAAAGTCCAGATGCTTGTTGTCGGCCAGAATGCGATTCTGGCGTTCGACTTCTTGCAGCGCTTTACGGACATCATACGGCTTCTCTGCCAGTTCCATGCGCCCGGCTTCGATCTTCGAGATATCCAGCACCTGATTGATCAGATAGAGCAGGTGATGCGCGTTGACGATGATGCGCTCCTGAAAGGCGCGCTGCTCTGGCGTAACGTCGCCGGTCAGCCCGCCGCTCAGCAACTGCGCGTAGCCGATGATCGCGTTGAGCGGCGTGCGCAGCTCGTGCGACATGGTCGCGAGGAATTGGCTCTTGAGTTGGTTCGCAGCGTCCGCTTGAATGCGGGCGACTTCCAGATCACGGTTCGTCTGGATCAGCGTGTCGTTCTGCGCCTGAATTTGCTGCTGCGCGCCTTTCAGCTCTTCGAAGGAGAGCCGCAGCGCCTGTTCGACCATCCGGCGTTCGCGGATTTCCTGCTGCGCGACCTCGTAGAGGTTAGCGTTGTCGAGCACGACGGCGACCAACTGTGCGAACTGCATCCCGCGGCGCACATCCATCTCTTTGAAAGGGTGATTTTCCACGGTGCGCGCCATCGCCAGTACGCCGAGGCAGTTTTCGCCGAGCATAATGGGGAAGTCCGCCACGGCGCGGAGCTGCGCGTCGTCGTAGAGCACGCGCTTACCCGACCAGTTGAAGTAGTCGTCGATTAAGACGGGCTGGTGGCTGTCAAAGGCGCGCCATGTGACGAGCGCCTCACCGCGCTTGACGCGGTCGCCCGCGAGGTTGGGCTGGTTGCTCGTGAACGCTTTGACGACCAGTTCATCGGCTTCGCGCAGCATGATTTCGCCAAACGGCGCGTCCAGGATGGTCGCGGCGTGCTCGACGATGCGGTTCAGCAAATCGCTTTGATCATGCCGATTGAGCAGATCGATGATGATGCTGTAGAGCGCGCTGCTGTACGCGTCTGCCAGTGACGACGAGTCGATGTTGTACTGGTAGAGATTGGTCTGATGCTGTGCGGAGGGCGCGGCTGAAGCCAATTCACCCGCGGGCAGCAGGTCTTTTTTCAGGGAATAGCGGGTTTGACCGGGAGGAAAGCCATCCAGCGCCCGTAAATGACGTAACCAAGTTTTTGATAAAAGGGGAGCGCCTGAAAGCTGAACGTCTCCAGTGTGATGTGCGTGCAGCCGCGCTCCCGCGCGACCTTTTCCGCTTCAATCATAAGCTGGCGACCGTAACCCTGTCCGCGCAGCTCTTCATGCACCCACAGCGTTTCGATCAGCATCCAGCCCCAGATGCTTTCGCCCAGCACGCCGCCCACGACCTGACCTTGGGCGTCACGCGCCAGAACACTCAGCCGAACGATTTCGCGACTGCCGGTCTTGGCACGGTTATGACGATAGAGGCCTTGACGAACGACGTCTTCCCATTCGGCAGCAGGGGCAGCTTCGGAGTTAATTCGGATGGATTGACTCATGTTGTAGTGCGAGTCCGACTATTATTCTGCAGTTTTTTGACTCTACGGGGGATTACAAATTTGTACACCCGCCGTAAGGCGAGTTTTTACCTAGCAGGTGGGATGTCTCATTGGACTAGTCATGTGACTAGTCTAAATGAGGTACTTCAGACTAACCATTTGGCAGACGAAAACCAGCATAGAGACACGCTATAATTTAATGGATCGCACAACTGCTTCTTGATGAAAGCACTGTATGGACGTCATCGCAACCGCTTACATCACCGTCATTTTTCTGGGCTTTGCTATTGTCCTCATGCTGGGTGTTTATTCCCTGCGTTTCGAAAAATTCCCCGGTGGCCGCTACTTTCTGATCTACATTGCCTTAGGCTTTGTTGCCATTCTTTCGTTTGGGTTTCTCTCGATCAGCCACACCCCAGAGCAGACGTTCCTATGGGCGCGGCTGCGCTTTATCGGGTTTGCCTACAGTCCTGCCGCATTTCTGCTGTTCGTCTGGGATTATACAGGCAAACAGTTCCCGTACCAGCGGCTGCTGGCGCGGGTGATCTTTATTGTGCCGACGCTAACGCAGATCGTGCTGTGGAGCGACGCGGTCACGCCCCTGTTTTTTACCGAGTGGTCGACGCGCACTTACAGCTTTTTGACCGTGGAATATTCGCGCTTTGGCCTGTGGTTTCAGGTGCATTCACTCCATACGTGGATGGTGCTGATCGTCGCTTACTACTTCGTCATTGCCAGCTTGACCTCCTCCAAAAAATCGCAGCGCCCGGGCGTACTGTGGATGCTGGCGGGCAATCTCGTCGTGACAATTGTGGCGTCGATTCCAGCGACAACGGGCAATGTTTCGCCGCTCAATCTCACCCCCATAAGCATCACGTTGGGTCTCATGGTGAGTGGGTGGGGCCTCTTTCGCCACCGTCTGTTTGATCTGCTCACGGCGGCGTATCACACCGTGTTTGAAAGCTTGCAGGACGCGGTGATCGTGCTCAACAGCAGTCGCGAGATTGTGCAGTGGAACGCGGCGGCGCAGAACCTGCTGGCGTCAAGCGGTGCAACCCTGATGTACCGATCGATTGACCGGGTGCTGGCGGATGCTGGGCTGAATCAGCCGCTGCCGACGAGCGTTGAAGCAGGTTATGAGGTGACCGTACACGACAAAATCTACGATGTGCGGCTGTCGCTGCTGCAGATGTCAAATGGGTACATGGGCGGACAGATCCTCCAATTTCGAGATGTAACCGATTATCGATCTGCCGAACGGGCGCATCGCGAATCGGATAAGCTGTATCGGCTGCTGGCGGATAACAGCAGCGATATGATTGCTCTCAATAGGTTGGATGGTCGCTTTTTATACGTCAGTCCGTCTGGCCTGGCGCTGACGGGATACACGGAGGCCGAACTGCTGAGCATGCCGGCTGAACGTGTTACCGACCTCATCCATCCGGAAGATCGCGCTATGAGCTCCGGCAACTTTCTCAATCTACTCACCGGCGAAGGGCCAGTGAGCTGGGAGAGCCGCTATCTACGCAAAGATGCGACCTACTATTGGGCCGAAGTCAGTGCCAAGATCATCGTCGATGCGGACGGGCAGCCCACGCACCTGATGAGCGTCTTCCACAACATTGATGCGCGCAAACAGGTGGAAGCCGCTCTGCGCGACAGCAACCAGCGCTACGATACGCTGGTCACCAACCTCCCCGCCATGGTCTATCAACTGCATAGATCACCGCAGGGCGAATACCGCTTCAACTATGTTAGCCCCAATGCTGCCCGGTTTGTCGGCGTGGACGCGGAGGCGATCATTGCTGACCCGCAAACGCTCTTTGGTCAGATGGAACCCGCTGCATACGCTGGTTTGCTCGCAGCCCAGGAGGTTTCCGCCCGTGACCTGACGCAGTTTGTCTGGGAATGGGGCTTTGGCTCGGCGGGACAGGTGCGCTGGCATCATATCGAGTCGATGCCGACCCGGTGGGAGGATGGGACGGTCATCTGGAATGGGGTGGAACTGGATATCACTGCGCAGAAGCAGGCCGAATTCGCGCTGGAGCGCACGCGCAAAATGCTGGAGCAGATCACCCATATGCTCCCCGATATCATCCACGTGTTTGACGTGGTGGATGTGAAATTCATCTACTCCAATCGTACCATCCATGATCTGCTTGGCTACGATGAAGCAGAGGTATCCCCGCAGCGGCAGGGTCGCAGCTACTATGCGCCGCTGATGCACCCGGACGATTATGCGACGCTGCCGGAATGGCGTGAACGCTATGCGCAACTGGCCGATGGGGCGATCATCGAGTCGGAAGCGCGCTGGATGCACAAGGAGCGCGGTGTAATCTGGCTTAACACCCGTGAGATGGTCTACGAGCGCACACCGGATGGGCAGGTCAGACAAATTCTCGGCACCATGCGCGATGTGACGGAACGCAAGCAGGCGGAAGAACAGCGCCAGCAGTTACTCGCCCGGTTGGAAGCAGCGAATCAGGAACTCAAGGACTTCGCCTACGTTATCTCGCACGACCTGCGCGCCCCGCTGCGCGGCGTGAGTTCCATTGCGCATTGGCTGGTGACAGAATACGGCGAACGTTTCGACGGCGAAAGCCAAGAACTGCTCAACTTACTCGCCGGGCGGGTGCGGCGTATGGAGCAGATGATCAATGGGGTGCTCGAATACTCACGGATTGGGCGCGAAACCAGCATCACGAGTCGGGTCGATGTGCATCAGATTGTTACGCAGGTGATTCAGGACATTGTCCCGGTCGAACGGATTCATGTGCGCGTGGAGACGCCGCTGCCGACCGTCCGCGGTGATGCGACGCGCATCCGGCAGGTGTTTCAGAATTTGATCGATAATGGGGTCAAGTTCATGGACAAGCCGAAAGGTGAAATTTGCATTCGCTGCCAGCGAGATGCGACAATGTGGCGCTTCGACATTCAGGATAACGGCCCGGGCATCGCGCCGGAACATTTTGAGCGGGTGTTTCAACTGTTCCAGACCCTGAACCCTAAAGACAAATTCGAAAGTACCGGAGTCGGTCTCGCGTTGACGAAGCGCATCATTGAGATGTACAACGGCAAGATCTGGCTCGAATCACAGGAACATCATGGCACAACATTCCACTTTACACTGCCGATCGCGTGACCAATGAAACCGAACGAACTCATACTTGTTCTGGAAGATGACCGCGTGGATGCGCTCGCGCTGATCCATGCATTCCGTGATGCCGGCGTGACGAATCCGATGCAGATTTGCTCCAGCGCGAAAGAAGCGCTGGACCAGCTTCTAAAAGAGGATGTGCCCCTGCCGGGGCTCATTCTGTTGGATCTCAACCTACCCGGCATGTCCGGGCTCGATTTCTTACACCATATCAAAAGCCAGACCCGCTGGCGGCGGATCCCGGTAATTGTGCTGACGACCTCCAATGAAGAACGAGATCGGCATCAAGCGTTCGATCTGTCAGCGGCGGGGTATCTCGTCAAGCCCATGAATTACGATGCCTTCGTCGACATTATGAAGGTGGTCGCGTCCTACTGGTTGCACAATGAATCGCCGAACTAGTTATAAAAGCCAAGAAAGCGTCGAACAAAATGCCGATCACGCTCCTCTATGTTGAAGATGACCGTATCGATCAACTGGCCTTTCTCAGTTTGGTGACCCGAGAGCAGTTAGGCTATACCTATCGACTGGCCAGTTCAGTGAGCGAGGCCAAACAACTGCTGCAGGACGAACAATTTGATGTGATTATTGCCGACTTTCAGTTAGGTGATGGCACGGCGCTCGACATCTTGGCTTTCCAGAACAATGTGCCGCTGATCGTCGCCACCGGAGCGGGTAACGAAACGGTGGCGGTGCAGGCGATGAAGGCCGGTGCTTACGACTATCTGTCGAAGGACAGCGAGCAGCATTACCTTGACCTCCTGCCCATCGTCGTCGATAACGTGGTGGCGCGGCGGATGGCAGAACGCGAGTCGGTCGAACTGATGCGGGAGCGCATTCGCCGCGAGACGCTGCAAACGTTCATCCGCGATGCGTCCCACGACCTGCGCACCCCGCTGACGACGCTCAAGACATCGCTGTACCTGCTTTCGCGTTATGTGCAGCAGCTTCTGCCCATGCTGGCATCGCCGGACACGAACCCAACGGAGATTTACGCGACGGTGATTCGCGTGGATGATCGCGCCAAACTGCTCGTCGAGCAGGAAGCGCGGCTGGAATTCATCATCACCGATATGCTGGAAATGGTGCGGGTCGACAATCTGGAAGCGATTGACCTGCAGCCCAGCGAATTCAACTACTTGATCGCCAGTATCATTCAGTCCCAGCAGCCCCGTGCCGAACAGAATCAACGCTCGGTGACTTTCACGCCGTACCCGCAAGGCGTGTGGGTGCGCGCTGACCCGAATGAAATGGCCGCTATCGTCTATCAGCTCGTCAAAAACGCGCTCGACTACACGCCGAAGAACGGTACCGTGGTGGTGTGCGTATCCGTAAGAGACGAAGAGGCCGTGTTGTCCATTAAGGATACGGGGGTTGGCATCGCACCTGAAGAGTTGAGCCGCATTTTTAATCGGTTTTACCGGGTCGATTCATCGCGGGCGGCGGCTCAGGCCGGGAGTGGACTCGGTCTGGCGATTGTCAAACAGCTCGTCGAACTGCATCACGGACGCATTGAAGTCGAAAGCACGGTTGGAGAAGGCAGCACCTTCCGGGTGTTGCTGCCTCTCTGGCGCGTGTAGAAATGGTAGCTACAACGTGACGCCGATCCGGTTACTGCTCATCGAAGATGACGTTATCGATCAGAAAGCCTTCGTTCGCGCCCTCAAGGATACTCGGTGGGACAGTGAATGCACGGCTGTTTTTTCCCTCACGGAGGCTCGTAAAGCGCTCAAAACGCGCGCCTATGACCTCATCATCTCTGACTATCGCTTAGGTGATGGAGTGGCGCTCGACCTGCTCACTGTGGTCGACGGCATCCCCATGATCATTGTGACCGGCGTGGGCGACGAAGAGATCGCCGTGCGCGCGCTCAAAGCTGGCGTTTCCGACTATCTGGTAAAAGATCATGAGCACCGTTACCTCAAGGTGCTGCCCGTCACTGTTGAAACGGTGCTGCGCCGCCAGAAGCTGGAAACCGACGAGCGCGAACAGCGGAGTCTCGCCTCGGCGCTGCGCGACACCGCCCTAGCGCTCACCAGTACCCTTGAACTGACCGAAGTCCTCCAGCGCATACTCTTGAACGTGCGTAAGGTCGTCCCCCATGATCGGGCAAATATCATGCTGATCGAAGGGGAGCGCGTGCGCATCGTGCAATCGTCAGAGGGTTATCCGCTGCATCTGGAAACGGTGTGCTGCTCGCTGGACGCGGCTGAGCACTTTCAGCAGATGTTTGCCACCCAGAAACCGTACCTTGTCGGCGACGTGGCAGAAGCCGCCGTCGACATCTATTTTCCGGGAATTGATAATCCGGCCTCGTACCTCGCCGCACCGCTGATCGCCAGTGATGAGGTGATCGGGTTCATCAACCTCGACAGCCAAACGAAGAATCACTTTGTGCCATTCTATGCCGAGCGCTTGCAGGCGTTCGCGGCGCAAGCGACGGTTGCGCTCGAAAATGCGCGGCTGTATCACCAGTCGGCGGAACTCGCGGCGTTACAGGAACGCCAGCAGATTGCCCGTGATCTGCATGACTCCGTCACGCAGACGCTGTTTTCGGCTTCGGTGATGACCGAGTCGGTGATCACACTCTACGAGCAAGACCCCGCGCAGGTGGGGCAGGAACTCACCGATCTGCATGCGCTGGTCCGCGGCGCGCTGGCTGAAATGCGTACGCTGCTGTTTGAATTGCGCCCGGACGTGTTGGCGAACGCGAATATTCACGACTTATTGCAGCAGTTGATCGATACATTTCGGGGACGGACGCGCATCGACATCGTTTTTGCCGCACCACCCCGTGACGCTTCCCTCATGTTGACGGCAGCGGTGAAGATTGCGCTGTACCGCATCACGCAGGAAGCGCTGAACAATGTGGTCAAACATGCGCGGGCGAAAGTGGTGCAGGTTGAATTTTTGACGGGGCGCGAAGAAGTGCTGCTGCGCGTCGTGGATGATGGCCGGGGCTTCGATACCTCGAAGTCATTTCCCGGTCGTTTTGGTCTGAAGATGATGCAGGAACGAGCGCAAACAGCCGGCGTCCAGTGCTGTGTTTCCAGCACGCCCGGCCAAGGCACCGAAGTGCTCGTGTGCTGGCAGACAGATGATGTAGGTAACGGATGACGATGTCGACAATCCGGATCGTCGTCGTGGACGATCATGAAATGGTACGGCGGGGTTTGGCGACGTTTCTGCGGACATCGCCCGATTTTGTCCTCGTGGGGGAGGCAGCGAACGGGCAGGAAGCCATTGAGCGCTGTCGGGAACTGCTCCCGAATGTGGTGCTGATGGATCTGATGATGCCGGAGATGGACGGTTTCACCGCGATTGCGCTTCTGCGCGAACAACTGCCGGATGTCCGGGTGATCGCCTTGTCGAGCTCCAACGATGCGCTGACGGTGGCGACGGCGGCGCGGGCGGGCGCCGTCGGCTATCTCTCGAAAAGCATCTCCAACGACGAACTCGCGACCGCAATTCGGGCGGCGGCGGAGGGGAAGCCCGCGTTTTCGGCGCATGCCATACAAGCCTTAATCGAAGTGGCCATGCTGCCGCCTGAACCGCGCTACAACCTGACGGAGCGCGAACTCAGCGTGGTGCGTTTGCTGGTAGAGGGCAAGAACAATATCGAGATTGCTCGGCTCCTCAACATCAGCCGCTCAACGGTCAAATATCATGTCAGCGCCATCATCGCCAAACTGGGCGTGAGTAATCGCGCCGAAGCGGTGGCGGTCGCGCTCAAGCACAAGCTGATTTAGCTGCTCCCTAAAAAGGCGTGCGCCAACCCATCCAAGCGGCGAGTTGGCGTGCTGTGTGCTATGACATGAACAGATAGTTGTAAAACGTTGAGAATAATTGATATATCTCCAATTCCTTAATTAAATAACTGTAACCTCCACGCTACACTGAAGACAGTCTAGATTGAAGCGCTCTGAACCAACCTACCAACCGCAACCGGACAGTTTGGCTGACGCTCCAAGCCGCGCTGCTCAAGACTATGAATGGAGGCAATTTTGACGAACAAGACTTTCGTTGACTCGGTGAAAACTATTGCCGTTATTCCGGCCTGTAATGAAGAACGCACGATTGGCAGTGTGGTTATCAAAGCCTGCTCGCAGGTAGAGACGGTGATCGTGCTCGATTTGGGTTCGGTTGATGCGACCAGCGCGATTGCGGCGGCGGCGGGCGCAGTGGTGGTCGAAGCGGCTGCGCAAGATGGTGGAACAGCGCCGCTCGCCGTTGCGCTGCTGAAGGCGCGTGAATATGATCCCGACGCGGTTATCACGCTCGAAGGGGAATGGAAATATCTGCTGGATGACGTCAGCGCTTTAGTTTCGCGGGTGCTGCACGATGAGGCGGATCTGGTGGTCGGGCAGCATGTCTTCGCGCGCGGTCGCATCGCATATCAGCATGGGCGGAGCGTGTGCCGCGTGTACTCCCCGCAGGCGCTGGATGTGTTCAGCCTGATCCCGGTGGCGTTTGAACGCAGCGCCGAGATCAAGCGGTTGGCGACTGACTACGGATTGAACGTTGTCGATGAGCCCGTCGAAATCCATCGGTTGAACGCTGCGGGACAGGGGCTGCTGGCCGCGTTCTGGTCAATGCTGACCCTGTTGATCGGTTACGTCAAACAAGACCGCCTGCTGCTGACTTTCTCTATGCTCGGCGCTATTGCGCTCTGTGTCGGCCTGCCTCTGGGACTCGTGATGGTCGTCGGTGAACTCCTCTTCGGCGAGTTCATGGCGCATCTGGCACTGCTGGTGTTCCTCGTGCTGGGGTTCGGGATTGTCTCGACGTTCATCGGGTTCTTCCTGCATGGCATGCACGTTGTCGCTGAGCGCGCGTTGTGGCCGATGAGCATCCGTTCGTAGCTCCGCACAAAAGTAACGATAAATCGGGGGACGCCCGCCATCTTCGAAGATGGCGGGCGTTTGTTTTGTCAGCGCTAGATGTCTGGTTCGGTTGCGGCGGCGCTAGAGCGCGGATTCCAGATGCGTGAGGAGCGGCGCGTCTTCGTGCGCCTTGATCAGCGGCAGACTAACGGTGAAGGTGGAACCGAGGCCTTCCGTGCTCGTCACGCTGATCGTACCCCCCTGCTTCTTCACGAGCACTTCCGCAATCGAGAGACCCAGGCCATAACCCGCGCCGTTGCGCGCAAGGTCGCTGCGGTAGAAGCGCTGGAAGATGTGCGGCAGATCACGTGGTGCGATGCCGATGCCGGTGTCCGTCACCTGAATGCGGGCATGGGTCGCATCACACGATACACGTAGATGAATATCCCCATCTGGCGGCGTGAACTTGCAGGCATTGTCCAGCAATATGATCAGCACCTGTTTGAGCATGTCCCGGTCACCGAGCACGGTCACCGACTCCGGCATGGTGATGCGGAAGTCGCACTCGCGATTCCAGCCGTTCAACTGCCGCTCGACTTCGCGGATGAGCGGGGGGACGGTCACAGGTGCGGGGTCGGCATGCGGCGTACTGTCGGTACGCGCCAACGTGAGCAGGTCATGGACTAAGCGGATCATCCGCTGGTTCTCGTCGACGATGTCATTCAGAACTTCCTGCCGATCGGCGGCGCTGATCGGCGGATCGCGCTGGAGCAGGGCGAGGTTGCCGCGCATGGTCGTGAGCGGCGTGCGCAGTTCATGCGAGGCATCGGCGACGAAATGCCGCTGCGTTTGCAGCGCGTCGGTCACCTGTTGATAAGCTTCCTGCAGCGCGGCGAGCATCGCGTTGAAGGTCGTCGCCAACTTGCCGATCTCGTCCGGCGGCCCGCGATACTCGACGCGCCGCTCAAAATTGCGCTCGGCGCGGATGAGCCCGGCGGTGCGCGTCAGTTGATCGACAGGGCGCAGCGCTGCCCCGGAGAGCACCCACCCACTGCCCACCGCCAGCGCGAACATCGCCAGACTGCCGACGATCAGCGTGGTCTCGAGCACGATCAACCCCTGTTCTTGGTCCGCTGTGGAGCGCGCCACCTGCAGGATGCCGGTCACGCGCCCCCGGTCGACCATGGGTTGGCTGTAGATCATCATGGGTAAGTCTTCGACGTAGGTTGTCTCATAGACGGGTTGTCCGGCTTGAACCAATTCCAGACTCGGCGTGCTGAGCGGAAGAATGTTGCCCTGAAGGTTGCTCGTCTGGTCGATCATATGGCCGGAACGGTCGCAGGCCTGCCAGTAGGTCTCGCCACTGCTTAAGGTATCCGTCGGCCACTGGACATAATTCGGCGCGTTGGCCGCATTGTCGATCAGACGGCTCATCTCATTGGCGAGCGTGTCTTGCAGCATGTCGCGCGTCGAATGCTTGACCACGACCAGCACGACCACGCTGAATACGGTCAGCGTGGCAGCGAGGATCAGACTGTAGAGCAGGGTGAGGCGCAGGCGAATGGACATGGTTATTCGCTATTCATTGAGGCGCAGCATATAGCCGACGCCGCGGACAGTCTGAATCAGGCGCGGTTCACCGCCCGCTTCCAGTTTAGCGCGCAGGTGACCCACGGTGACTTCGAGCACGTTGGCATCACCGCCAAAGTCGTAGCTCCACACATCTTCGAGCAGTTTTTCGCGGCTGATTACGCGGCGCGGTTGGCGCAAAAAGCAGGTGAGCAGGTCGTATTCTTTGGGGCTGAGCGGAATCAGCCGACCGCCGCGGCGCACATCGCGCGTGAGCGGGTCGATGCTGAGATCGTCAAACACGAGCGGCGTCTCGCCCTCATTTGGAACGGAGCGGCGGAGCAGCGCGCGGATGCGGGCTAAGAGCTCGCCCGGTTCAAACGGCTTGACCAGATAATCGTCGGCGCCGCTGTCCAGCCCCATGATTTTGTCTTCGAGCGTGTCGCGCGCGGTCAGCATGATGATCGGGATGCCGTCGGCTTTGCGCACACGTTTGGCGACTTCCAGACCATCCACGCGCGGCATCAGCCAGTCGAGCACGATCACATCCGGGCGGTGCGCCTGCGCCAGTGTAAGCGCCTGCTGCCCATCAAAGGCGGTGAGTACATCATAGCCCTCGTAGACGAGCGTGCGGCGCAGCATATCGATCATTTTCTGGTTGTCATCGACGATTAACACAGTCGGCATGGTTCAGACCTGCATTCATGGACAGAGTATGTCCTGCATTGTAAACCATGCACCGACTGAAAGATCGCTGAAACTACCGCGCAATCAGCGAACTTTCAGGAAACGTCAAGTCCAGCCTCACCTCGGCTTTTGACACTTGCCCTAGTTCACAACAGCACTAAAAGGATACAAGTATGTCGTCTCAACGCAGCGTGAAGCGCGGTGCGCCTAAGCCGCCCGCGCCGGCGCCAAGTTTCTGGGCGCAGTGGTTGACGCTGGATCGGATCATCATCGGTGGGACGGTGCTGGTCACCGTACTCATTATCGGCATTGTGGCTATCAGTTCCGGCAGCAACTATGCAGTCCGCAATACCGATATCGACGGCGTGGAAGTGTTCCCACGCCCGCAGCCCTCGCATGTGAACGATCCGGTCGACTACGAGCAGACGCCCCCGGTCGGCGGGCCGCATTACAGCGTGTGGCAGCAGTGCGGGGTGTATACCGAACCCCTGTTCGACGAATATGCCGTGCATTCGCTCGAACACGGCGCGGTCTGGATCACCTACCAGCCGGATCTGGCCGCGGATCAGGTGGCGACCCTGCGCGACATCACCCGGCGCAGCACGCACCGCCTGCTCAGCCCATATCCCGGCATCGACAGCCCGATCATTTTGTCGGCGTGGGGCTACCAACTGCGGCTCGACAATGCCGACGATGTGCGCCTGATGCAGTTCATCCTCAAGTATGAACAGGGCGAACAGACCCCGGAATTGGGCGCGGTGTGCAGCGGCGGCGTCACCCTGACGAAGAGCTAAGCACATGACCGTGATCGAACAACCGCAGGCACGCTCCACGCCTGCTGGACGCTTGCGTGAGATCGCGCTGTTCGTGTGCTTGCTAGCGGCCTTGCTCGCGCTGATCATTCTGCGTCCAACGGCTGAGCCGCCAGCGAATGCTGCCGAACTCGGGTTTGCGCGGGACATGATTGTGCATCACGCGCAGGCCGTGGACATGGCGATGCTGCTCTATGACCGCACGGATAACCCCGATCTCAAGACGATTGCGCTGGATATGGCGCTGACGCAGCAGGCGCAGCTCGGGCAGATGCAGGGCTGGCTCAGCGTGTGGGGCGAGCCGATTGCCAGCGCTGATCTGCCGATGGCGTGGATGGACATGGCGGTGAGCAGCGGCCTGATGCCCGGTATGGCGACCGATGACGAACTCGCCAGCTTGCGGGCAGCGGACGGATCGGAGGCCGATGCGCTGTTCATCCCGTTGATGATTGCGCATCATCAGGGTGGGGTACACATGGCGCAGGGGCTGCTGGCGCGTTCGGATACCCCGATTGTGCGGCGCTTGGCGCAGTCGATCATCGACGCGCAGCAGCGGGAAATCGCGCTGCTGGAGAGTCTCAGGCCGTGAGGTTCGACACAGATCGGCAATGACAGCGGACTATGGCGTATGGCGTGAACTCGTGCGATAATGCGACCACACTGCAATCAGGAAATGTCGCCCTATGTTGTCGGTTGTTTGTTGTCTGTGTCTGTGCGCTGCCCAACCACCACCCCTTGAGGTGTGAGGTCGCTCTGACATTTCCGTAACCCGGTGAACCCAGCGAGCCACTCTCAAGAGTGGCTCGCTTTTTTTATTCATGCTGAGGAGAGAGAACTGATCATGAAGATTGCCGATAACATCACGCAACTGATTGGAAACACGCCGCTCGTCCGCCTGCACCGCGTCACCGATGGCGCGGGAGCGCAGGTGGTCGCCAAGCTCGAATACTTCAACCCGGCGCACAGCGTCAAGGACCGCATCGGCGTGTCGATGATCGAAGCGGCGGAGCAAGCCGGACTGATCAAGCCGGAGACCGTGATCGTCGAGCCGACCAGCGGCAACACCGGGATCGCGCTGGCGATGGTGTGCGCGCAGCGCGGCTACCGCCTGATCCTGATCATGCCGGAGACGATGAGCAAGGAACGCCGCGCGCTGCTCAAGGCGTATGGCGCGGAACTCATCCTCACGCCCGGGCCGGGCGGTATGGGCGCGGCGATTGCCAAAGCGCAGGAACTGGCCGCTGCTGACCCGAACGTGTGGATTCCGCAGCAGTTCGAGAACCCGGCGAACCCCGCCGTGCATCGCCGCACGACCGCCGAAGAAATCTGGCGCGACACCGATGGGCAGATCGACTTCCTCGTGAGCGGGATCGGCACGGGCGGCACGATCACGGGTGTCGGCGAGGTGCTCAAGGAGCGCAAGCCGGACGTCAAGCTGATCGCCGTCGAACCCGCTGCGTCACCTGTGCTCTCCGGCGGGCAAAAAGGGCCGCACCCCATTCAGGGGATTGGCGCAGGCTTTGTGCCCAAGGTGCTCAACACGCAGATCTATGATGAGGTGATCCCTGTCCCTGCCGATGACGCGTTCACGACCGCCCGCCGCATGGCGACCGACGAAGGTCTGCTCGTCGGTATTTCGTCGGGCGCGGCGACGTGGGCCGCGCTGCAAGTGGCCAAGCGTCCCGAAAACGCGGGCAAACTGATCGTCGTGATCATCCCGTCCTTCGGCGAACGCTACCTCTCGACCGCTCTGTACAGTCATTTGATGGAGTAATCATGTTTGCGACCATGCGCGAAGATATTCAGTCGGTGCTGACGCGCGATCCTGCAGCGTATGCACCGCTGCAAGTGATCCTGTTTTATCCGGGGCTGCACGCCATCTGGCTGCACCGGATCGCTCACCGGATGTGGAACGCGCGGCTGCACTTTCTCGCGCATGGTCTGGCCGTGTTCGCGCGCTGGCTGACGGGCATTGAGATTCACCCCGCCGCGAAAATCGGACGGCGGCTGTTCATCGATCACGGCATGGGGGTAGTCATTGGCGAGACGGCGGAGATCGGCGACGATGTCACGCTGTACCACGGGGTGACGCTCGGCGGGGTGAGCTTGTCGCATGGCAAGCGCCACCCCACGCTCGAAGATCACGTGACGGTCGGCGCGGGCGCGAAGGTGCTCGGCGCGATCACCATTGGCAAGCACAGCCGCATCGGCGCGAACTCGGTCGTCGTCAAAGATGTTGAGGCGGAGAAGGTCGTCGTTGGCATTCCGGGCAAAGTGGTGACGCGGGAACGCCGCGCTGATCCGGTCGACTTGCAGCATGATCAACTGCCGGATGTGCTGGCAACGCGTCTGGATCTCGTGCTGGCGCGGCTCGAACGGATCGAGGCGCATCTGCGCGAAGATCAGGACGCGTGGCAGGATGAGCTCGACTTCGCGATCTAGGGCGTCTGCCAGTCGAGCCCCTGCGCGCGCAGGTTGACGACATCGCCGATGACGAACAGCGTGGGGGAGCCGACCTGGGCCACCTGCGCTAAACCGACAATCGTATCCACCGTGCCGACGATCACGCGCTGATCCGGCGTGGTGCCAGATTCAATGCAGGCGGCAGGTTTCGCGCCATCGATGCCCGCTTTGAGCAGTTCCGCGATGATCTGCGGCAGGTAGGTTACGCCCATGAGCAGCACGAGTGTCCCGGCGCGCGCGGCGGCAGCAATCGCTGGATAGTCGACCGCGCTTTCCGGCTTGTTTGGGTTCTCGTGCCCGGTGAACACGGTGAAGGCACTCGCCAGCGCGCGGTCGGTCACGGGGATGCCCGCGTAGGCCGGGGCGGCGATGGCGCTCGACACGCCAGGCACGACTTCAAACGGAACGCCCGCCGCATGGCAAAACAGCGCTTCTTCGCCGCCACGCCCGAACACGAAAGGATCACCGCCTTTGAGGCGCACGACCAGCTTGCCCGCCCGCGCTTTTTCCACCAGCAGCGCGTTGATCTGCGGCTGCGGGATGCGGTGATCGTGCTGCGCTTTGCCCGCGTCGATGATCTCGGCGTCGGCGCGGCATTCTCTCAGCAGTTCG
Source organism: Candidatus Flexifilum breve (assembly GCF_016713355.1). Lineage (NCBI taxonomy): Bacteria > Bacillati > Chloroflexota > Anaerolineae > Aggregatilineales > Candidatus Flexifilaceae > Candidatus Flexifilum > Candidatus Flexifilum breve. The sequence goes on along the minus strand of NZ_JADJPI010000035.1, from coordinate 1,058,814 downwards.
TGCGGGATGAGGCGGTCGTGCACGACCACATCGGCGCGCCGCAGTAGGTCCATCCCTTTCACGGTGATCAATCCCGGATCGCCCGGCCCCGCGCCCACCAGATAGACTTTGCCTACGTTCATGATGTTTCCTCCAACGCGGCGCTCAACCAGTGATTGCACGGTTCAGGGCACGGTAGCTCGTATATCTCCGGCTGGTCAAACCAAAGTGGTTCGAGAATGCACCGACCGCACACCCGCTCGACCAGCTTCGACTGAGCTGCTCGCGGCAGCGTCTCCAAGCTGCGATACATGCCGAGCTGCCGCCGTGCCGTCTCCGCCAGCGGATGTGCGCGGAACTGTCCCATCGGTTCGGATGCGAACAACCCGATCACGCCGGGGTAGACGGTTTCAATCACCGCATGGATCTGTGCCGGATCAGTGATGGGCACGCGCCAGCCGCGCGGCAGATCGTCGGATGTTGCCAGCGAGCGGAACGGGTTTTCGCGCACCCGCTGACGCAGGGCCGTGGGCGTCTCGATGATCTCGTGCGCGTCATCGTCACCCCAGGCGCGCACGTCGTCCAAGCTCAGCCGCAGCCCACCGAAACGGCTCGCCTGTGGACGGTTCTGCTCAGTCAAGAGCTTCTCGGATCTCGACTGACGGAAAGCCTTGCCACGCGTCGAGGGTTGGTTTCGGCTCAAACAGCGGCGCGCCTGCCTCCCGAGCGAGCGCGAGGATCACGTTGAGCAGGTCGTCATCCACGCCGACCGGAGCGGTGTAGATGACTTGCCGTCCCTGCACCGTCCCCTGATTCATCCCCGGTTCCAGCCCCAGTTCGCGCGGCACATCAATGGTGGTATGCGACCCGGCGGCGAGGAAATACGGCACGGCGATGAGGTTGGGCGCTCGGCTGAGCGTATAGATTTCGGCGATTTCTGGTTCGTCGTCCAGATAAATGGCGTGGACTTCGGCGGCGACTCCGGCGGCGCGGATCCGTTCGGCGTGCGCTTCGGTCGCTTTGCGGCTGTCTGGATTGCGGCGGGTGCTGTGCCCAATGATAGCGACCGCCGTCTGCTCCGGAAGGAGATCGTAGTCGCGCAGTGCTGCGTCAACGCGGGCACGGACCACCTGCGCGAGGTAGGGATGTTCGTGCAGCGACGGCGTGTAGCGGATGCGGCGCCCGTCACACTCGGTGATCGCTCCGGTTAGTCCCATTTCGGCAGGGATGACCGACTGCGTGAAGAAGCCTTTCGCCGTGAACACCGGAATCACGGTGATATCGTGAGCAGAGATCGAGTAGAGCACGTTGGCGTACGACGGTTGCTCTTTCCAGAACGCCGCCGTGACTTCATCGGCCACGCCCAGCGCGCGCAGGCGATCCACATGCCGCCAGACCAAGCCCGCCGTCTGCGGGCTGATGTGTGAACCGTGTCCCGCGAGAATCAGTGCTGTTGTCATCTTACCCGACTATCCCAATCTAGTTGATTCAGTTGGTTGACAAGTTCGCCATTCTACTATATTCTTCCAGCGTTACTCGTTTACGACAAAAAACAGGTTACTCCGTGGCGCATTTCGCGTTCTGTCCCGCATGTACGATGTGTTGTCTGTGTGCAAGACCACATACTGCATGCTGCCTGGACGCTCGTTTGTAAGACGCTGATCGGATTTTACGAAGATCGCAAAAGCCCCGGCACATGTGCCAGGGCTTTTTTGTTGTCAGAAGCAGGATTATGGCGAAACAAAGCGTAGAGCAAATCAAGGCGGAAAGCCGCGGATTACGCGGCACCATTGGCGACGAACTCGCCAACAGCGACCGCTTTTTCAGCGGCGCGGCGGACAAGCTGCTGAAGTTTCACGGCATTTATCAGCAGGAAGATCGCGACGCGCGCAAATTGGATCGGACGGCGGATCATCACTCGATGATGATCCGCACGCGCTTGCCCGGCGGGCAGTTGACGACGGCGCAGTACATCGCGCACGACGACATCGCCGACAAGTACGCGAATGGTACGCTGCGCATCACCACCCGGCAGACGTTCCAGTTTCACGGGGTACTCAAAGGTGAACTGCGCGAGACGATCCGCGAAATCAACCATGCGTTCGTGACCACGCTCGGCGCGTGCGGCGACATCGTGCGCAATGTGGTCGCGTGCCCCGCGCCCACGGCTGACCCGCAGCGTCGCGCGGTGCAGGACTTCGCGCTCACACTGACCGAAGCGTTTTTCCCCAAGACGAATGCCTATCACCAAATCTGGGTGGACGACGAAGAGATCGTCGACGACCACGAGATCGACGATCCGCTCTACAAGAAGACGTATTTGCCGCGCAAGTTCAAGATCGCCATCGCCTATGCGGGCGACAACTGCGTCGACGTGTACACCAACGATGTCGGCCTCGTGGCGCTGTTTGACGACGACCAGCAGTTGATCGGCTTCAACCTGCTGGCAGGCGGAGGCATGGGCATGACCCACAACAACGATGCGACCTATGCCCGGCTCGCCGACGAAATCGCGTTTTTGACGCCGGATCAGGTGGTGGAAGCGGTGACGGCGGTCGTCACCATTCACCGTGACTTTGGTGACCGTGAGAATCGCAAGCATGCGCGCCTCAAGTATATTCTGGCGGATCGCGGCGTGCAGTGGTTCCGGGATGAACTGGAACGGCGTGTCGGGTTCGCGTTGACTCCGGTCAAGCCGCAGCCTGCGTTTGCGGTCCACGATCATCTTGGGTGGAACGAACAGGGTGATGGCCGCTGGTATCTCGGTTTGCATGTGGAAAATGGGCGGATTGCGGATCGCGGTGCTTACCGTCTGCGCTCCGGTTTGCGCGCGGTGATCGAACGCTTCGGCTTGTCCGTGCGCTTGACGCCGCAGCAGAATCTCCTGCTCACAGAAATTCAGGCGGAGGATCGCGCGGCGGTGGACGCGCTGCTCGACGAGTACGGAATCCGCCGGGTGGAAGCGATCTCGAACGCGCGCCGCAACGCGTTGGCCTGCGTCGCGCTGCCGACCTGCGGCCTTGCAATCACCGAAGCGGAACGTGTGTTCCCCCGCGTCATCGACCAACTGGAGACGACGTTGGACGAACTTGGCATCCCGGACGCGGACATCACCGCGCGCATGACGGGCTGCCCGAACGGGTGCGCGCGTCCCTATGTCGCCGAGATCGCGTTCGTTGGGCGGTCGCTTGACAAGTACACGATTTTCCTCGGCGGCAGTCCGGTCGGCACGCGCTTGGCGCGGCCGTTCCTCGACTTGGTGCCGCTCGACCAACTGATCGCCGCGCTGTATCCCGTGCTGGCAGCGTACCGCGATGGACGGGACGCGGGCGAGGCTTTCGGCGACTTCGTGATGCGCACCGGGCTCGAAGAACTGCGCGCGCTCATCGCCGACGAGTGGCGCACGCTCGGCGCGTACGGCGACTGATACGAGAACGAGTAGAGAGATCGGACGCAGACCATGCCCTCCATTGTGACCATTGGCGGCAGCCCCTCCGCCACATCGAAATCCGCGGCGCTTCTGGGACTCGTCCGCGCGCGCCTCGAAACGTTCGGCATTACGACCGCTGGCGTCAACGTGCGTGATCTGCCCGCCGAAGACCTGCTGTTTGCGCGGTCATCCGCGCTGACGATTGCTTCGGCGGTGGAACTGGTAGCCTCGGCTCGGGGCGTGGTGGTCGCCACACCAATCTACAAAGCGGCCTACAGCGGCATCCTCAAGGTATTTCTGGACCTGCTGCCGCAGGATGCGCTGGCCGGGAAGGTTGTGCTGCCCATCGCGACGGGCGGATCGCTGGCGCACATGCTGGCCATCGATTACGCGCTGCGCCCGGTGCTGAGCGCGCTCGGCTCGACGCACATTCTTGGCGGCGTGTACTTGCAGGACAGTCAGTTCATCAACGCGCCGGGAGCCGAAGTCCAGCTCGAGGGAGCCGCCGATGACCGCCTCAACTCGACAATCAAGCAGCTCGCCGGGCTGCTTACCAGCAGAGGTTAATGATGGAAATTTTGTGGTTTATTCCCGGTCACGGTGATACGCGCTATTTGGGGACCCAGATTAGCCGCCGCAACACGAGCGCGAGCTATCTGGAGACGGTGGCGCGGGCGGTGGATACACTTGGCTTTACCGGGGCGCTGCTGCCGACGGGCGCGGGTTGCGAAGACTCGTGGATGCTGGCGGCGTCGCTCATCCCGCTGACGCAGCGCATGAAGTTCCTGATCGCGGTGCGACCGGGCAGCCTGTCGGTGACGCTGGCGGCGCGCATGGCGGCCACGTTTGACCGCTTGTCCGGCGGTCGGTTGCTGCTCAACATCATCACGGGCGGCGACCCGGTCGAACTGGCAGGCGATGGCACATTCCTGAGCCATGATGAGCGCTACCGCGTCACCGACGAATTCCTGACGATCTGGCGGCAGTTATTCAGCGGCCAGCCCGTCGATTTCGCGGGCGATCACCTGCGCATCGAAGGTGGCAAGCTGCTGCTGCCCCCGGTGCAGCGTCCGTATCCGCCGCTGTATTTCGGCGGTTCGTCCCCGGTTGCGCTGGAAGTATCGGCCAAACACGTTGATGTGTACCTGTCGCTGGCCGAACCGCCCGCCATGATGAAAGAGAAATTTGACCGCGTGCGCGAACACGCCGCGCGTTTTGGTCGCACCGTGCGCTTTGGTGTGCGCGCGCACATCTTCGTGCGCGAACGTGCTGAGGACGCGTGGAAAGCCGCCGAAAACGTGCTGCGCTACGCTGACGACACGGCGATTGCCGCTAGTCAGGCACACCTCGCGCGCTTCGACTCGGTGGGGCAGGCGCGCATGGCCTCCCTGCACAACGGCAGCCGCGAGGCGCTCGAAGTCAGCCCGAACCTGTGGGCGGGCATCGGCCTGATCAACAAAGGTGTGGGGACGGCGCTGGTCGGCGATCCCGATACGCTGGCGGAGCGCTTGCAGGAATACGTCGACATTGGTGCGGACAGTTTTATCCTGTCGAGCTACCCGCACCTTGAAGAGACGTATCAGGTGGCGGAACTGCTGTTCCCGCGCCTGCCCGCGTGGCGTGACAAACTGCGCCAGCGTGATGACGTGTTCAGTCCCGATCGTCTGCCGACGACGTGGCAGTAGCCGGAGCCGCCGATCGTGATCTCAGCAAATGTCCGCGAGCGTCGTGCCTTCGATGATACTGAGCACGCAGTCCCGAATCTCGGTGAACAGCTTGACCAGCGCCGGTTCCTTCTCGATGGGCGTGGAGCGGTAGAAATATTTGCTGACCGATTCGGTCGGCGCAATCGGGCCGTCCAGCAGGCGGATCACATCGGCGAGCGTGATGTCTTTCGGCGCTTTATTCACGCGGTAGCCGCCGTTGTGCCCCTTCAGGCTGGACAAGTACTGCCCGCGCTTGAGCGTCAGCAGGATTTGTTCGAGAAATTTGGGGGGAATGCCTTGCTGCGTTGCAATCTCCTCCACCCGCGTATAAGTATCGGCGGGCTGCCGTGCTAAGTAGACCAAGGCGAGCAACGCGTACTCGCTGCGTGATGTCAGTTTCATAGATTCCCAAACGAACGGAGAAGACAAAATACTTTGCAGCATATTTTACACCAATTCAACGCCATAAACTTATGATGACTTACACAATAGGCTAAGTCATAAAAGAGTAGTAAGATAACGGACGCTTAAGTTCTGAAAGCGACAGCAATTGACTCAACTACGAGATGACCTGACTGAACTGAATTTGCAGTTGGAACAGGCCGCGCCGCAGGACATTCTGCGCTGGGCGGCGGACACCTACGGCGACGGGCTGGCGCTCGTCACCAGCTTTCAGCCGACCGGGCTGGTCATGCTGCATATGCTGCTCGATATCGCGCCGGAGATCTCAGTTTTGACGCTGGATACGGGACTGTTGTTCCCGGAGACCTACGCCCTGGTCGAGCAGTGGGAACGCCAGTTCAACCTCACGGTGACGCGCGTCCGCGCAGCGCAAACGGTCGCGCAGCAGGCGGAAACCTATGGTGACGCGTTATGGCAGCGTAACCCCGACCAATGCTGTCATCTGCGCAAGACGGTGCCGCTCGGCGACACGCTGCGCGGGTACGCGGCGTGGATTACGGGCATCCGGCGCGATCAAGCGGAAACGCGGCGGGGTTCAGCGGTCGTCTCGTGGGATAGCAAGTATGACAATGTGAAACTCGCGCCGCTCGCGACGTGGACGGAGGAGATGGTGTGGACCTACATCCGCGCTTATGACCTTCCGTATAATCCGCTCCATGACCAAAACTATCTGAGCATCGGCTGCCAGCCGTGCACGCGCGCCGTTCGCCCCGGCGAAGACGCGCGGGCCGGGCGGTGGAGTGGGCAGGCAAAAATCGAATGTGGCATTCACTTACCTCTGGAGAAGAAGGCATGACGCAAGGCTTTACACTGTGGCTCACCGGACTGTCCGGGGCGGGCAAGACGACGATCGCCGTCGAACTGGAACGCGAACTGCAAGCGCGCGGGGTGCTGGTCGAACGGCTGGATGGGGATACGGTGCGGCAGGGGCTGACACGCGACCTCGGCTTCAGCAAGGCAGATCGCGATAAGAACATTGAGCGCGTGACGTTCGTCGCCAAGCTGCTCTCGCGCAATGGCGTGGGCGTGATCGCCTCATTCATTTCGCCATACCGTGAAGCGCGTGACAACGCCCGTCGCGAGACGACCAACTTCATCGAGGTGCATGTCGCCACGCCGATTGAAACGTGCGCGGCCCGCGATGTCAAAGGACTGTACGCCAAGGCGTTCGCGGGCGAACTGAAGGATTTCACGGGCGTGGACGATCCATATGAAGCGCCGCTCAACCCGGAAATCACGCTGCACACCGAAAACGAGACGCTGCAAGAGAGCGTGGGGACGGTGTTGGACTATCTCGAAGCGCACAACTTGATCCCGGTGGCCGAAGCCGCCGTGAGTGGAGACTAATTCGATGGCTTTCCCGCTGATCCAGCCGCACGGCGGCACCTTAATCAACCGTTTGCTGACGGGCGTCGCCCGCGACAGCGCCCGTGACTGCGCGCCGACGCTCGTGCAGGTGCCGCTGACGGATACCAACCTTGCCGACCTCGAAATGATCGCGACCGGGGCGCTCAGCCCGCTGACCGGGTTCATGGGCGAGGCCGATTACAAATCGGTGGTGCACAACCTGCGCCTCGCCAATGGCTTGCCGTGGACGATCCCGGTCACACTGGCGGTGAGCGCCGACCTCGCCGCGCAAATCAAGATTGGCGATCAGGTCGCGTTGGTGGAAAATGGTAATGCGCTCGCGCTGCTGAACGTGGCTGAGAAGTACCGCTACGACCGCGAAGCCGAAGCGCAGCACGTGTACCGCACGACGGAGACGGCGCATCCCGGCGTCGCCCGCCTGTACAAGCAGGGCGAAGTGCTGCTCGCTGGCGACATCGACGTGATTGATTTGCCCGCCCGCGCGTCGACCGAATTTGCCGATCTGCGCTATACGCCGACCGAATCGCGGCGGATTTTCGCCGAACGGGGCTGGCGGCGTATCGTCGGCTTCCAGACACGCAACCCCATTCACCGCGCGCATGAGTACATCCAGAAGAGCGCCCTCGAAATCGTCGATGGGCTGCTGCTCCACCCGTTGGTGGGCGAGACCAAAGCCGACGACATCCCCGCCGATATTCGCATTGAGAGTTACAAAGCGATTCTCGATGTATACTATCCGCAAACGCGCGTCCTGCTCGGCGTGTTCCCTGCCGCGATGCGGTATGCCGGGCCCCGTGAAGCCATTTTCCATGCCATTGCGCGTAAGAACTATGGCTGCTCACACTTTATTGTGGGGCGGGATCATGCCGGGGTGGGCAAGTACTACGGCACCTACGACGCGCACTACATCTTCGACGAATTCACCCCTGAAGAAATTGGCATTACCCCGCTGTTTTTTGAGCATACCTTCTACTGCAAGCAGTGTGGCGGCGTCGTCAGCCTGAAGACGTGCCCGCATGACAGCAGCCACCATGTCACCTTGAGCGGCACGCAGGTGCGCGAGATTCTGGCGCGCGGCGACCTGCTCCCCACCGAGTTCACCCGTCCCGAAGTCAGCCGCGTGCTCATGCGCGCTGTTAGAGAGAGGATTAGCTAAGGTGATCCGTCCGGTACAGCTCCAATCACGAATGATCGTCCAGCATCAAGTCAAATGTTGTCGGCGCGACTGTTGTTGTCGCTGATCAACGCCGCTTGATGTTGGGAAGCCGGGTTAGTGCCCGACTTCAAAATCGATCGCTCGTTCTTGAACTGTATCTCTAAGGAGGGTAAACCCCATGGCTCGTGCTCGTTTGCTGGTGTTCACGTTGGTCGTTCTGACCGTTCTCGCGGTGGTCCCGGTGTTCGCGCAGGACACCCCCGCTCCCGTCACCATTACGCTCGCTGGCTACGCCGTCCCGCGTGAAGCCTACGGTGACATCATCCCATTGTTCCAGCGTTACTGGCAAGAGCAGACTGGCCAGCAGGTGATTGTGCTCGAATCGTATCAGGGGTCGGGCGCCCAATCCCGCGCCATCGCCGGCGGCTTTGAAGCCGATGTCGCCGCGCTCTCGATTGAGCCGGACATCACCCGCCTCGTCGACGCCGGACTGGTTTCGGAAGACTGGAAAACGGATAACCCGTATCAAGGCTTTGCGACGCAGTCGCTGGTAGTGTTGGCGGTGCGTCCAGATAACCCGCTGGGCATTACCGATTGGGCAGATCTGGCGAATGACGGCGTGCAGGTGATCACGCCTGACCCGGCGACCAGCGGCGGCGCGCAGTGGAACATCCTCGGCGCGGCGGGCGCAGCGGCGCGCGGGTTTGTGCCCGGCTATGAAGGCGAAGAAGGGTCGGCGAATTTCCTGCGCGCGCTGGCGGGCAACATCGCCGTGCTGGATCGCGATGGCCGCGAGAGCTTCCTGACGTTTGAACGCGGGATCGGCGATGTAGCGATCACCTATGAGAACGAAGTTTACGCGGGGCAGGCCGCAGGCGGCGAATATGGGCTGATCTACCCCGCCTCAACCATCCTGATCGAAAACCCGGTCGCCGTCATTGACAGCTACGTCGACAAACATGGCACGCGCGAAGTCGCGGAAGCCTTCGTGCAGTTCCTGTGGTCCGTCGAAGCGCAGGCGGCATTCGCGGATCATGGCTTCCGCCCGGTCAACCCGACGGTGCGCGCTGCCTACGGTCTCGACGACGGCGGCGTGGAAGTCACGCCTGACCCGAACGCACCCGTCATCGAAGCGAACCCCAGCATCACGTTCCCGGCGGTGCAAGACCTGTTCACCATTGCCGAATTTGGCGGGTGGGCAGAAGCGCGTCCCGCGTACTTCGGCGATACCGGCATCTTCACCCAGATCATCGGCGAAGTTCAGGGAGGCTAAATGGCCCAGATTCCGCTCTCGTACCCCACAACGAACGAGGCGGTGACGCGCACTCAGGCTCCGAATCTCGGAGCCTGGGGGCTGCGGCTCACGGCCTTGATCTATCTCGGCGCTTTCATTCTCGTCCCGGTGCTGGTGATCCACATTCAGGGGCTGCGCTTCGGGCTGGCTGAGTTCTGGGCCAGCATCACCCGTCCGGAAGCCATGAGCGCCGTGGGTCTCTCCCTCTATACCTCGGTCGTCATGGCGGCGATCAACACGGTCGTCGGCACGCTGACGGCCTATGTGCTGGTGCGCTATCGCTTTCCGGGCAAGCGTGTGTTTAACACGCTGATCGATCTGCCGTTCGCCATTCCCACGCTGGTCATCGGCGTGATGCTGGTGCTGCTGTACGGGCCGCAAACGCCCGTCGGGCGCTTCTTCGACCGGCAGCTCGACGTACAAATTCTATTCGAGACGCCGGGCATCATCCTGGCGCTGCTGCTGGTGGGCTACCCGTTCGTGATTCGCACGGTGCAGCCTGTCTTGTTACAAGTGGATCCCAGTCAGATGGAAGCGGCGCACACGATTGGCGCGTCGGCGTGGACAACTTTCCGCCGCGTGATCTTCCCGGCGATCCGCCCCGCCGTGGTGACGGGCGCGCTGCTGAGTTTCGCGCGGTCGCTGGGGGAATTTGGTTCGGTGATTGTCGTGGCGGGCAACATTCCGCTGCGTTCGCAGACTGGAACGGTCTACGTCTATACCCAGGTCGAAGCCGGGAATCTGCAAGCGGCCAGCGGCGTGTCGATGGTGCTGCTGCTGATCGCGTTCGGTGTGACGCTCGGGATCGACTTGCTCCAATGGAGGCGACATGCGTGAGACTGAAGTGCGTTCACCCATAGCTCTCCTCTTGATTCTCATCGTCGTGTTGTATGCGGCGGCGCTGTTCGTCGCACCCTTGTTCGCGATGGTTCAGGGCGCACTGGCGCGGGGCATCGAACCACTGCTGGAAACGTTTCGCGATCCCAGCGTGATCCATGCGTTTCAGGTCACACTGATCCTGTCGCTGGCCGCGGTCGCGATTAACGCGCTGCTCGGTTTGACGACGGCGTGGGTGCTGGTGCGGCACCGTTTTCGTGGGCGCAAGCTGTTTGATACGCTCGTGGATATTCCGTTTGTCTTCTCACCCGTGATTGCAGGTTACGCGCTGATTGTGTTGTTTGGTCGGGAAGGGTGGCTTGCGCCGCCGATTTTCCCGGTCGTGTTTGCGCTGCCGGGGATTTTGCTGGCGAAAGTGTTTGTGTCGCTGCCGTTCGTCACGCGCGAAGTGCAGCCCGTACTGGAAGCGCTCGCGCCGGAGCCCGAACAGGCCGCTTATACCATCGGCGCGAGCCGCTGGACGACCTTCCGCCGCGTGATTTTGCCGGAACTGTGGACGGCGCTGCTCTACGGCGTGGTGCTGACGTTTGCGCGGGCGATTGGCGAGTTCGGCGCTGTCTCGGTTGTGAGCGGCAATATCGAAGGCTACACAGAGACGGCGACGAGCTTTGTTTTTCGCGCGCTGAATGATCGCAACAATGTTGGGGCGTATGGGGTATCGGCGCTGTTGTGTGTGTTCTCACTAGTGATTTTGATCGTCATGAGTTTGCTGCGCAGTCGGATTGTTCGTAGGGAGGCATGATGTCGATTCAACTGGAGAACGTCAACAAGGCGTATGGTGCGCATCAGGTGGTGCGTGAGGTTTCGCTGCACATTGAAACGGGTGAATTGTTCGTCCTGCTGGGCGCGAGTGGCAGTGGCAAGAGCACGCTCCTGCGCCTGATTTCCGGCTTGCTCCTGCCCGACAGCGGGCGCATCTACCTCAATGACCGCGATGTGACGACGCTCGCTCCGCAGGCGCGCGGCACAGGTTTTGTGTTTCAGAATTACTCGCTGTTCCGCCACATGACGGTGGCGGAGAACATCGAATTTGGCTTGAGCATCCGGCAGGTCAGCCGCAAGGAACGCGATCAGCGCACCGCCGAACTGCTCGACCTGATCGGGCTGCCGGGTTACGGCAATCGTCTGCCGTCGCAGCTCTCGGGTGGTCAGCAGCAGCGTGTTGCCTTGGCGCGGGCGCTGGCCTATCAGCCGAACGTGCTCCTCCTCGATGAACCGTTCGGCGCGCTTGATGTGAAAATCCGCGTGCAGCTCCGCGAGAGTCTGCGCGAAATTCAGCGGCGCTTGGGCGTGACCACCATTCTCGTCACACATGACCAGGAAGAAGCGTTCGACATCGCCGACCGCATCGGCGTGATCGAGAATGGTGAACTGCTGGAAGTCGGCACGCCGAGCGATTTGTACCAGCGGCCGCAGCGCCACTTCACGGCGACCTTCCTCGGTACGGCGAATCTGCTGCAAGCGCATCGCAACGGCAAGTATGTGCATCTCGGCGATGTGCATCTGCCTGCGCCGCCCAACACCGAGCACTTGAGCGGTCAGCCCGTGCATTTGCTGGCGCGCCCGGAAGAGATCACGCTGTATCCGTCGCGCAGCGCCGCTAACGGGCAGGTGATCGGCAGCGGGAAAGTTGAATCGATCAACTTTGCTGGGGCGATGACGCGCGCCGTGGTGCGCTTGCACGAGCCAGCGCAAACGGCGGTGCAAGTGTTGGTGTCTCCGGCAGAAGCCCGCACGCTTGGCTTGACTGTCGGGCAGGAGTTGTGGGTTGGCTTGGGCGCGTATCACGTTCTGGCGAAAGAAGAAGCCATCTAGGCCATCAGGCTAGAGAATTAGGCTACGGGCGGCATATCCAAGTTCCACTTTTGTAGAGACGCGGTTTATCACACCCGCTGTCTCCGACCCCACCCCCAGCCCCTCCCCGAATTCGGGGAGGGGAGCCAACAGCTCGCGCCCAACCGAATTCATTTTCGTAGGGACGCGATTTATCGCGTCCACTGGCGTTAGGTATGGCGTTAGGGACGGTTTCTGAACACTCTCAGGCTGCGTCCCTACCTGCTCCAACTCCATACTCCGCTCTAACACTTCTATGAGAACGCCCCCTGCCGTAGAATAGACTACGTTTCGCCCGCAGCGTGGAGTACCCCCATGATTCAGTACATCAGCTTTGGCATCGTCATCGACGATATTGTGCTGCCGGATGGTTCGGCGTACATGGGCATACTTGGTGGGGGCGGGCCACAAACGGTGTGGGGCATGGCCGCGGCGCTCGGTGGGGGTGAGCAGGTCGGACTCGTGGCGGAGGTCGGCACGGACTTCGATGTTGTTTCACTTGCGCCGCTCCACGCCGCGCGTATCAACCTTGACGGTGTGCGCTCGACGGCAGCGCAAACGCCACGCGCATGGCAGCACATCGATGCGGAGGGTGGACGTACTCATCAATGGCAAGCGCCGCCCCTTAAGTCAATCACGTTTGGTACGAGTATCGCGGAGCTCCTACCCGCGAGTTATGCCGGCGTGCGCGGTTTTCACTGGGGGCTGCATCCCGAGAACCCGCCGCTTGGTGAGGCGCAGCAGCTGATTCACAGTGGGGCACAGGTGTCGCTGGAGACCTTCAAGCCGCCGGAACGACCGCTGACGGCGGACGCACTCCGCGACTTGATCGGCGCGTGCACGGTGTTTTCGCCGAATTGGTCGGAGGCGGCGGGCATCATCGGCAGCACCGATTACGCGAGGGTGATCAACACCTTCCGCGAGGCGGGTTGTCAGGTGTTGGCGCTGCGCCGTGGGTCGGCGGGGGCCGAAGTGTGGGATTTCCGTTCCGACGAGGGCGGTGCGCGTACCGGCTGTGCCGACCACGGTGGTCGACACCGTTGGGGCGGGGAATGCCTTTTGTGGCGCGCTGCTGGCGACGCTCGATCAGGGTGTGGAAGCGGCGGCGTGTCAGGCGGTTGCCGCGGCCGCCTACATGGTCGAGCAGTTTGGGTTACCCGCTCATCTGCCAGAAGCTTCAGACTATGCCCAGAGGATTGCGTTTGCGCAGCGCGGCTTAACAAAATTGGACCTGCAACGAGGATGACCAACCCAGTATATTAAGTAAAGTCTCCCTAGATGAGCATTTGACTATATGTTGGGTTCATCTTTACTTGACAGGCGTTTAACACTCACTTAAACTTAATTTAAAGTTTGAGTTGAAAGCCTGACGCCTGTGATCTATTTCATTCCCATCCTGCTCCTCACCGTCATTTTCGGGTATCTGAACAGTCTTAACGGTGCGGCCAGCATCGTCGCGACGCTGATTTCGTCGCGCGCGCTGTCGCCGCGGCGGGCGATTCTCCTCGCCGCGCTGTTCATGTGCTCCGGGCCGTTTCTACTTGGGGTGGCGGTCGCCGGGGCGGTGGGCACGGATATGGTCGCATCACAGGCGCAGACGGCGAGTGTGTTGGTCGCGGCGCTGGCGGGCGCGATCGCGTGGGTCGTGGTCGCCGTGTGGCTGAAAATCCCGTCGAGCACGACGCAGGCCTTTGTCGGCGCGCTGGTCGGCGCGGTGTGGATCGGCTTCGGGCAAGATGCGGTGCTCGTCCCCGGCTTGACCAAAACCTTGATTGCGCTGTTCCTGTCCCCGGTGCTCGGGATTATTGGCGGGTACTGGCTGGTCAAAGCGTGTTATGTCGCCAGCGCCAGCGCCAGCCCGCACATGAATGTGTGGTTCAAGCGCGGACAGGTGCCGCTGTGTGCCCTGTTGGCACTCGCTTACGGCGCGAATGACGGCCAGAAAATCGTCGGCATCCTCGTATTCGGGTTGGTGGCGACGGGCTTGATCAAGAGTTTCGTCGTGCCCGAGTGGGTGGTCGCGCTCAGCGCCATGACCATGCTGCTCGGCACGCTGCTCGGCAGTTGGCGCCTGATTCACACCCTCGGCGACAAGTTCTACCGCATTCGCCCAGTGCATGGCTTTGGCGCGCAGGTCGCGTCTGGCACGATTCTGCTCAGCGCATCGCTGTTGGGCGGCCCGGTCAGTTCCTCGCAGGTGATCACCTCGGCCATTGTAGGCGCAGGCAGCGCGGAACGCGTGCAGCAAGTGCGCTGGCAGGTCGTGCGGCGGATTTTGTCCGGATGGCTGCTCACCCTGCCGATCTCGGCGCTGGCGGGTGCGAGCATTTACCTGCTCCTCAGCCGGATCGCCTAATATGAATGTCTTTGCACGGATCAAGAACCGGGCGCAGACCGCAACGCGGCGCAAACCGGATAAGTTCATCACGCGGCTGGCGCTGCAAACGCAGATCGTCGTCTGTGGAGCACAGGCGCTCCTCGACTATATGAATGCGCCCACCAAGCCCAATGCCAATCGCGTGCGCCAATTGGAACACGAGGCGGATGATGTGCGCCGCCAGTTGATCAGCGAGCTGAATCACACCTTTGTCACGCCGATTGATCGCGAAGATCTGTTCGGTTTGTCGCGGGCAATTGACGATATCCTCGATTTTGCCTATTCGACCACCAACGAACTCGACATCCTGAACGTGCGCCCGAATACATATTTGCGGGCGATGGCGCGGCTGCTGCTGTTGAGCGCGCAGGAGATCCAGATCTCGATGGAGCATCTGGAGCGCGAACCGGCGATTGCCGATCTCCACGCGATGCGCGCCAAAGCGATTGAGAATCGCATGGAGAAGTTGTACGCGCGGGCGCTCGCTGCCTTGTTCAAAGACCCGCGGGATCTCAACGATGTCGTAATGATGTTCAAACTGCGCGAAATTTACCGGCACATGTATCATGCTATTGGCAGCGCTGAACAAGCCGCCAACTTAATCAGTGACATTCGCATTAAATTCTATTGATAAGCCGCGCTTAATACCTTGCGCTGACTTAGGTAAGCAGTACAATTAATCTGCATTTAAAGGAGATTTAATATGTTGCGTTCGTTCCTCTTTGTGTTCCTGCTTCTCGTTCTATGTGTGGCTCCGGCTTTCGCGCAGGACAGTACCCTGACCGTCCTGTGCACGCCCCAAGAAGACTGGTGCGTTGCGATGACCCAGGCTTTCCAGGCGGAAACGGGTATTGAGACGTCGTATGTGCGTCTGTCCTCCGGTGAAGCGCTCGCCCGCATTCAGGCGACTGCCGACAATCCGGAATTCTCGGTGTGGTGGGGCGGCCCGGCGGATGCGTTCATCGCCGCCAACGAACAGGGCTTGTTTGAAGCCTATGAATCCCCGAATGCCGCAGTCGTCGATCCGCAGTATAAGGGTGCGGATGGCTCATGGACGGGTGTGTATGTCGGCGCGCTCGGCTTCTGCTCGAACACTGAACTGCTCGATGAACTGGGCGTTGAAGTCCCGACCTCGTGGCAGGATCTGCTGAACCCCGCGCTGGAAGGCAATGTGGCGATGGCCCACCCGGCGACCTCCGGCACGGCATTCACCGCTTTCTGGACGAATGTCACGCTGGCCGCCGACGCGCTCGAATGGCCGGACGGCAGGACCGCGGCGGATGGCACAGCGGTTGAAGGCACGGGCGAAGGCTACAACGAAGATGGCAGCCCGACGCAGGCCGCGATTGACAACGCGTTTGAATATTTCACCGCGCTCAACCAGAACATTTTGCAGTACACCCGCTCGGGTTCGGCCCCCGGTCGTATGGCCGGCGGTGGCGAAGTCGCCGTGGCGATCATCTTCTCGCATGACTGCGTCAAGCTGCAGCAGGAAGGGTTCGCGGATATTCTGGTGAACTCGTTCCCTGAAGAAGGCACGGGCTACGAAATCGGCGGCATGGCGATTCTCGCTGGCGCGCCGGAACCGGACGCTGCGCGGATGTGGTACGACTGGGCGCTGACCCCCGAAGCGCAGGCCATCGCGCTGACGGTCAACTCGCTCCAGATTCCGACCAACCCGGAAACGCCGCGTTCCGAACTGACCGTGGATCTCGCTTCGGTCAACGTGGTCGAATACAACTTCCAGGCGGCGGGTGAAAACCGCACCGCGCTGGTCGAACGCTTCGACGCTGAAGTCGCGCCGACGCCGCAGGAATAGCGCTCCTCAACGTTCCACTCGTCAACCAATCCCGCTCAGCACCCGCTGAGCGGGATGCTTATTCGAAGGATGGGAGCCTAAGTTGTATAGACGAAGCCGCATTCGCAATGAATTTGTGCGACTGCTCCAAGATCCGCTCCTCACGATTGGCCTAATTCTCGTCAGTATCTTCGTGTTCATCGCCATTGTGCTGCCCATCATCGCGATGGTTGGCGCGGGGTTTTCCGCCGAAGGGCTGCCGTTCTTTCAGCGCTATGTTGGCGAGCCGGTGTACCAGGCGATCATCGGCAACACGATTGTGCTCGGCTTGACGGTCGCCACGCTCGGCACGCTGATCGGCTTTCTGTTCGCCTATGTGCAGGTGAAGGTGAAAGCGCCGTTCAAGCGCTTCATGCACTTCATCGCGCTCGTGCCGATCATTTCCCCCCCGTTCGCCCTCGCCAGCGCCGTGATTCTGCTGTTCGGGCGCAATGGCCTGATCACCAAGGGCGTGTTTGATACGCGCTGTCTATGGGGGTCGGGGCGTAACTGCAACGACATTTACGGGCTGGACGGTTTGACGCTGGTGCTGGCGCTGTCGTTGTTCACCGTCGCCTATTTGAACTTCAAGGGCATGCTGCAAGCGCTTGACCCGGCGCTCGACGAAGCGGCGACTAACCTCGGCGCGAGCAAGTGGCACACCTTCCGCACGGTGACCATCCCTATGCTGCTGCCCGGTTTCGCCAGTTCGTTCCTGCTGCTGTTCGTCGAAGCGATTGCCGATCTCGGCAACCCGCTGGTGCTGGGCGGCAACTTCGAAGTGCTGGCGACGCGCATCTATGTGTCGATTGTCGGTTTGTATGACACGACCGCTGCTGCTGTGCTGTCGATTGTGCTGCTCGTCCCGTCGCTGACGGTGTTCATCATCCAGCGTTACTGGATTAACCGGGCGAGCGTCGTCTCGGTGACGGGCAAGCCGACCGGACAGCCGCAGTTGATCACGCATCCGGTGATGCGCTGGGTGCTGTGGGGTGCGGTCATGGTGATCTGCGTGCTGGTGGTCGCCATCTACGCGACGATCTTTGTCGGGCGCGTTCACCCGTGTGCTCGGCGTCAACAACGAGTTCACGCTCGATAATTTCAATTTTGTCATCAACGGCTATGGCGCGGAAGCCATGGGCGATACGACGTGGCTGTCGGCACTGGCGACTCCGGTCGCGGGCATCCTCGGCATCTTCATCGCCTTCCTGATCGTGCGCAAAGCCTTTGCGGGACGGACGCTGCTGGACTTTGCGACGATGCTCGGCATCGCCGTGCCCGGCACGATTCTCGGTATCGGCTATCTGGTCGTGTTCAACAATCCGATTGAGCTGACCCTCGTCAGCAGCCCGGATAACCCGGTCGTGCTGACGCTGCTCCCCAAGCTGACCGGCGGGCGCGCGGTGTTTGGTGGCGCCTTAGCGATCATCCTCGTGTATATTGCGCGCAGCACCCCGGCGGCGCTCCGCGCGGGGGTGTCGCTGCTGTCACAGATCGACCCGACGATTGAGGAAGCCTCGACCAGCCTCGGCGCGAACAGCGCGCAGACGTTCCGGCGCATCACGCTGCCGCTGATCCGTCCGGCGTTCCTGTCCGGCCTGATCTATGCGTTCGCGCGCTCGATGACGACGATCTCGGCGATTGTCTTTTTGACCACGCCGCAAACGAAAATTATGACGGCGCAAATCTTGAATGAAGTTGAAAATGGACGTTTTGGGAATGCTTTCGCCTATTGTGTGATCTTGATCGGCATCGTGCTGGTCACCATCGGCATTCTCTACTTTGTGGTTGGCGCGCGGACAGGCGCTGAGCGGTTAGGAGGAGGCAGGTAATGCGCGAACAACCGCAAACGAGCATGGTGCTCGAAGAACTGACGAAGAAGTTCACCGCTCGTGAGGGTTCGGGCGAAGTCATTGCCGTGGACAGCGTGTCGCTCACTATTCAGAAAGGCGAGTTCGTCACGCTGCTCGGCCCGTCAGGCTGCGGCAAGACGACCACCCTGCGCCTGATCGCCGGGTTCGAGATGCCCTCTTCCGGTCGCCTGCTGCTGGAAGGGCAGGACATCACCAATCAGGCGCCGAACAAACGGGACATGGCGCTGGTGTTCCAGAGCTACGCGCTGTTCCCGCACATGAGCGTGTTCGACAATGTGGCCTATGGTCTGCATTTGCGTAAATTGTCGCGCGACGACATTCAGAAGCGCGTCAATGCGACGCTGGAGATGATCGGTTTGGGGCAGTTGGGCAAGCGGCGTCCGAATCAGCTCTCGGGTGGGCAGCAGCAGCGTGTCGCGCTGGCGCGCGCGTTAGTCATGGAACCGCGCGTGCTGCTGTTCGATGAGCCGCTCTCCAACCTTGACGCCAAGATGCGCGTGCAGATGCGCAGCGAAATTCATCGCTTGCAGCGGCGGCTCAACATCACCACGATTTACGTGACGCACGACCAGATTGAGGCGATGTCGATGTCGGATCGCATCGTCGTGATGAACGCGGGGCGCATCGAGCAGATCGGCACGCCAGAGGATATCTACCGTTGCCCGCAGACGCATTTTGTCGCGGATTTCATCGGGCGCGCGAACTTTGTGCAGGCTACCGTCGCGGACAAGGGGAGCGCGTCGACGACCTTGACGCTGCTCGGGCTCACACTCACCCTGCCCTCAACGGTACCGGTGCCCGTCGGCAGTCAGGTGGAAGTGCTGCTGCGCCCGGAAGCCATCAAGCTGCGGGCGGATGCCGCGCTGCCACAGGCGACGGTCGAGCAGACGATGTATCTCGGCTCGGAGATTGAATATGTGGTGTTGGCCAAGGGTATCCGCCTGACAGTCGCAGAGAATGACCCGCGCGTGAGCCAGATTTTCGCGGAAGGCGAGACGGTCGGCATCGATTTTGTCGCCGAAGCGATCCACATTATCCCGGCATAGCTGACGGAACTTAATTCACGTAAGTGTGTAAGAACTGAACCCCCCCCTCCCGAATCAGGGAGGGGAGACCACGGGCTCCCCGCTGCCAAAGACCGTTACACAGCCTGTTAGGCGCGTACCAGACCCCCTCGACGGTTTACCTTGGTAGCACTGACCACAACCCCTGACAGTCATTGAAATTCAGCCAATGCGCGAAATTGCCGATGGCATCCTCGCGGACGAGGTCGTTGTACTGGCTGCGGGGAATATCGCGGAAGAAGATCACTGAGAGCACTGGACTGCGATCATAAGGGTGGCCGTAGGCGACGAGCGTCAGCGTCCCACCGGAATAGAAGCCGAGCTTTGAGCCAAACTCGAGATACCATTCGCGGATGAAGTCGCTCTCGCTCCAGAACAGCGCCAGCCGCGTCAGCGCCTTCACATTTTCGGTGAGGGCGGTATTGCTATCCTCGTAGATCGCGCGCAGCACCTGCAGAAAATCGCTCGGCGACCCGTTCGCGGTATGCCGGGCGAGAATCGCGGTCTGCACGTCCCATGTGGGGAACTGTGTGCCGCGACCGGAACGGTACTCGATTTCCGCTGCTCGCCATTCCTCGTCGTTCACGTATAGGTCGAGATAGCCTTCACCGATGGTGCGGTTGAGAGTGTCAACTTCGCTGAGCGTCGCTTTCCCGGTGACATGATTGTTCATGAGCAGCGGGATCATCGTCAGCGAGTTCGGGTAGTCGGTGTTGGTGATGCCGATGGCGCGATAGATCGCATCCCAATCGACTGGGTCGAGCAGGTTGAGAATGTAGTCGGAGGCCGCATTGGAGCTGTATTGGACCATACCGAGCGCCAGCTCCCATAACGAGATCTGCTGGATGTTGTCCGGGTACTGCGCCATGAAGCGATCATGCGCGCCGCGGTCGGTGCGCGGTAGGTTGTAGCGATCCAGCTCATCCACGTTCACCAATTCGCTGAACGTCAGCTCGCCCGAGTCCAGCCGCTGCGCATAGGCGATGAAGATCAGCAGTTTGGTGACTGAGGCTAACGGAAAGGCGTCGTTCGCGTTATACAGCACGGTATTCGCCGGGTTATCCAGCGGCATACACGCGATGCCGACATCGCCGGGTTGGTCGACGATCTGCTCCCAGATCAGACCCAGATCGTCCGTGCCAATCGGGCCGATTTGCGCGTGCGCGGCGCTCGGCGCGATCATCAGGAGCGCATAGGTGAAAAAGAGGATGAGGCGGGTTGTCATAGGAGTCCTGTCCGCTGTGCTATTTGTGTGCACACTGTTCCAAGTGTAATTGCGCACGGCGAATGATGGTTAAATACAGCTTAAATATGCGTGAATTCGCTGGCTTCTGTCGTCTATACTACATCAATCCGGCGTTCACCGTGCTGCGTGCTACACGTGTTGATTCGGCGGCAGTTCGGTGGTATCTTCTGCGCTGCGCGCCGCGTGCGGTGGCCGGAGCAGCGCGCGCCTACATCTGGTCAAACGAGAGCATAGACGACAAAAATGAAATATTTCCTCGGCATTGATGTCGGTACATCAAGCCTGAAGACGGGGTTGTGGCGCGAGGATGGTGAACTCGCGGCGAATGCCAGCCGTCCCTATCCAACTGTGCGCCTCGCGCCGAGTTGGGCGGAGCAGGATCCGCTCGATTGGTGGCGCGCGCTGACCGAAACCGTCGCGCAGGTGCTCAATAAGAGCGGCGTCCGCCCGGCAGAGATCGCCGGGATCGGTGTGGACAGCATGGGCTGGACGTTCGTCCCGGTCGACAAAGCGGGCGAACCGCTGTACTCGGCGCTCACGTGGCAGGATCGCCGCGCCAAGGAAGAAGCGGCAGCGCTGCGCGCACATCCCCAAGCCGATCAGCTCGTCCACCTGAACGCAAATCCGCTCGACGAAGCGTATTCGACGGCCAAAGTGCAGTGGCTCAAGCAGTATCACCCGGACATTTACGCTGGGGCTGATCAACTGTTGATCGCCTCCAGCTTCCTCGTGCGCAAGCTGACGGATGTCAACACGTGCGATTATACGCAGGCTTACGCCTTCCATTGTTTCGATGAGTGGAATCTGCGCTGGGATGAAGCTGCCGCTGACCTGATTGGCCTCGACCTCGCCAAGCTGCCGCCGCTCTACCAGTCGTGCGCGGTCGTCGGCGAAGTCACGACCCGCGCTGCCGCCGAACTCGGACTGATCGCGGGCATCCCGGTGATCGCGGGCGGACTCGATGCCGCGGTCGGGGCGTTCGGCAATGGGGTGACGCGTGTTGGACAAACTGCGGATCAGGGTGGGACGGCGTTCGGCATGTCGATTGCCGTCGATCAGGTGGTCGTCGAGCCGCGCCTGATCTTCTCGCCGCATGTCGTGCCGGGGTTGTATCTGCTGCAGGGGGGTACGGTCGGCGGTGGCACATTCGAATGGTTCCGCGCGCAGCTTGGGCAAGCCGAGCAGCTCGCCGCCGAGATCACGAGCGAGAATGTGTTCTCGATCATGACGGCAGAAGCGGAACGCGCGCCTGCCGGGGCGAACGGTCTAATCTTTCTGCCGTATATGTCCGGTGAGCGCAGCCCGATCTGGGACAGTGATGCGCGCGGCGTGTTCATCGGCTTGAACTTCAGCACAAAACGTTCGGACATCATCCGTGCCCTGATGGAAGGCTGCGCGCTGGCCGTCTACCACAACATGCAGGTGGCCGAAGAATCGGGTGCGCCTGTGCTTGAGTGGATCGGCATTGGCGGCGGGGCGAACAGCCCGAGCTGGTGCCAGCTCAAGGCGGACATCACCAACCGGACGTTCACGGTCAACCGCCGCGCGAATGGCGAAGCGGGCGATAACTCGCTCGGTGTGGCGGTGATGGCGGGCTATGGCGTCGGGCATTACGGCAACCTCGCGCAGACGATTGAGCAGTTTTTGCCCCGGCGGCAGGTCTACCAGCCCAACCCGAAAAACCACGCCGTCTACCAGGAACTTTACCCGATTTACCTCAACGCTTACGAACCGCTCAAACCGACCTTTACGGCGTTGGCGGCGTTTACCCAGAAAGCAAAGGAACAGACCTCATGACTCTCCCGGAGATGATGAACGCGGTCGTGCTCGAAGCACCGCAGCAGATCGTCTACAAGCAAATTCCTGTGCCCGCGCTCGAACCCGGTTGGGTGCTGCTCAAGGTGGGCGCAGTGTCGATCTGCGGGTCGGATGTGCTGCGCGTGTGGGCGGGACATGCCCGCGTACTGCCAATTGTGCTCGGTCACGAATGCGCGGGGACTGTCGTCGCCGTCGGCGACGGTGTGGATGCGGGGCTGATGGGACGGCGGTTCGCGCTCATCCCGCTCATCCCGAACATGGACTCGCCGATCAGCGACCTGGGTTTTTACTCGTCATCACCCGGTTATTCATTCATCGGGTCACGTATCAACGGTGGCTTTGCGGATTACGTGGCTGTGCCTGCCGCCAACATCATCGAACTGCCCGCGGACGTGCCGCTGCACCTCGGCGCGCTGCTGGAACCGTGCACGGTCGCACACCATGCGCTGAATCGCAGTGGCGGCGTGGCCGGTAAGTCGGTGAGCGTGTTCGGCGTGGGCGCAATCGGACTGCTGACGATTCAGGTAGCGAAGGCGCTCGGCGCGCGGCAGATCATCGCCGTCGACTTGTCCGACGCGCACCTCGAAGCGGCGCGGCACTTCGGGGCGCACGTGACGGTCAACCCCAAGACGACCGACGCGGTCAAGGCGATTATGGAGGCCACCGAATTCGGCGCGGATGTCTCGGTCGAAGTGGCGGGTGTCCCGGCGACGCTCATGCAGGCCACACTGAGCACTCGCGCAGGCGGCGATCTCGTGCTGGTCGGCAACCAACCCGTGCACAAGGAGATTTCACTCGACTTCTTCGAGCAGTTCATGCGTCGCCAGCTCAACATGCACGGCTCGTGGATGTCCTATTCCAAGCCGTTCCCCGGCATGGAGTGGCAGCACTGCCTTGATTTGATGCAGGCGGGCGAACTCAACCTCGAAGAGATGATCACGCACAAGCTGACCCTGCCGGAACTGCCCGACATGTTCGCGCAGATCAACGCGGGCGGGCTGGACTACCGCAAGATCATGGTGTTTGCTGACGGCGCGTAACCTCACCCCGTTTCGCTGCGCTCAACTGCCCCTCTGCAGCGGGCGAGGGGATCCAGAAATGACGCTTGTGTAGGGACAAGGTATGCCTTGTCCTTTTTGTTTTCAATTGGTAGTGATTAGGACGAGGCATGTGGGTGTTTAAAGAGCTTTCGTAAAGCCTTTCCACTCGCCAGCGGACGCAATTCATTGCGTCCCTACGAAAACTATTTCGACTTGGCGGGTGATGTTGGCTCGCCTCCCTGAATTCGGAGGCGTGGGGTCGGGGTGGGATCGGAATCTGACGTTTTCAACACCCTCAAGCCTCGTCGTTACGAATCTTTGAAACCGCTTCTAGGTCGCGCCGACGGGCAGCGACACAAGCATACACGTACCCTTGCCGAGGTCGCTGCTCACACTTACCTGCCCGCCATGCGCGCTGATGATCGCCTTGACGATCGCCAAACCTAACCCCGTGCCGCCCATATCACGACTGCGGCCTGAATCGACGCGGTAGAAACGGTCAAAGACGTGCGGGAGGTGCTCCGGCGCGATGCCTTCGCCTGTGTCGCTGATGCTGATCTGCAAATCGGAGGCGCTTCTGCCAACGGCTAACGTTATCTTGCCACCTTCGGGCGTGTGCCGCAGCGCGTTGCTCAGCAGGTTGTTGATCACCTGCGTGATGCGGTGTTTGTCCGCCAGTACGGTCGGCAGCGCGGGCGCGATCGCGACTGCAAAGGCGATCTCTTTGCTCTCCGCGACGACGCTGAAGGGCGCGGCGATCTCCTCGATGATGCCGCCGAGATCAGTTGGCTTGCAGTTGAGCGGAAGTTGACGTGCCTCCGCCTGAGCGATTTCGTGCAGGTCGGTGACAAGGCGACTGAGCGTGCGCGTCTGCTCGTACAACCCGGCGATTTCGGTCTTGGTCATGGGGTAGGCGTCGTCGAGGATGGCGTACAGGTTGGCTTGCAGCGCCGTGATCGGTGTGCGCAGTTCGTGCGCCACATCGGCGACGAGGTTGCGCCGGAGCTGCTCCGCATCGTGCAGTTGATCGACCATCCGGTTGAACGACTTCGCCAGCGTTTTGACTTCTTCTGTCCCGGCTTCTTCCACGCGGCGATCCAACTTGCCTTCGCCAATGGCGCGGGTGGCTTCGGCCAATTCGTCGAGGGACGTGGTCAGCCAGCGGCTGATCATGATGCCGAACAGCAAACTCAGCGTGCCGCCGACGAACATCAGCAGCACGAGCAGTTCATCGAGCCGCACCATATCGCGGAAGATCCAGAAGCCGCCGCCGATCGGCTTGTTCTCAGGGGAGGGCGGCGCGGCGACTTCAAGCATGCCGATGGTGACGCCATCCACCGTGATCGGTGTACTTTCGCCCACCTGCGCGTCGGTGGGCAGTTCCCCGGCGACTGTGTTTCCGTCCGCGTCGACCAGTCGCACCCCGTCATTGAACATGCGGTAGGGGAAGGCGGCCTGCGCACCGCTGAAAAGAGAGGCGACGCCGTCCCAATTGCCGCCCGTGAGATAGTATTCCCGCAGTTGCGTGGTCAAGCCTTCGACGATGCGCTCGCGTTCCTGCTCAAACGAGTTCTGCGCGTTGGCGCGCACAATGGTTACCGTGAGCACGGCGACCAGCGCGAACGAGATGAACACGACTGCGCTGAAGGCGAGGCTCAGCCGAACCCACATCTGTTTCATGATCAGCGATTCCCTAACCGATAGCCAACACCATAGACCGTCTGAATGTATTCCGGGTCGCGCGGGTCGTCGCCCAGTTTGCGCCGCAAGTTTTTGATGTGCGTGTCCAGCGACCGCTCCATGCCGTCGTACTGGTAGTTGAGCGCCGACTCGATCAATTCGCCGCGCGTAAAGATGTGCTCCGGGCTGCGGATGAGCGCATGCATAAGGTCGAATTCGATGCGCGTGAGTTCGACTTCGGTCCCACTTAGCGTCAACTGCCGGCGCGATACGTCGAGCCGCAGCGTATGGTACACCAGCACTCGTTCGACCTCCGCTTCGAGGTCGCCTTTCGCGCGGCGCAGCACTGAGCGGACGCGGGCGGCGACTTCGCGTGGGTTGTAGGGCTTGGTGATGTAATCATCCGCGCCGACTTCCAGCCCGACGATCTTGTCGGTGTCGTCCACGCGCGCGGTGAGCATGATGATCGGGATCGACTTCAACGCGGAATCGGCGCGGAGTTGGCGCGTGATATCCAGTCCATTGTGATCGGGCAGCATGAGGTCGAGGATGATGAGATCGGGGTGGTCTGCGCGGATGAGCTGGAGACCGCTTGTGCCGTCAAAGGCGCTGAGAATGCGGAAGCCCGCGTCTTCGAGAAAGACGCGCAGTGCGCGCACGGTTTCGCGGCTGTCGTCGACGATCAAAATGGTTTGTGCTGCCATTGTGCCTTGCCATAGTCCAACGTTATGCCCCCATTGTAAAGGACGATTGTGGCAAAAGTGTAAAATTTCGCGCTCCTCGAAAAAGTTTACAGTTTCCCCAAAATCCCCACACCAGACCTTCAAATTCGCTCGTGACAATGGGGCCATGTCGAATGGTTGGAGGGGTTATGCGTGTCACACTGGCTTTGTTCTTACTCTTGCTTTTGACCCTCGCCGTGCCGGCGGGCATCGGCGTGTTTTCCGCTAGTCAGGGGGGCACTTCGGCGTCGATGGAAACGGTCACGCTGCCGAATGGGCAGCAGGCGCAGGTTCCCGCGCAGGTCGCCACGCGAATCGCTGCGAACGGTGGGACGTTCCCGCAGGTGGGACAGTTCGGCGCGGCGAGCGCGGAGACGACGACGGACACCGTGACGAGTGTTGCGGTTCTGGGATCAGTCGAAGAAAACCTGACGGCTGATCTTGCGTTTCAGACATCCGGTACAGTCGGTGAAGTCTACGTACAACCGGGCGATTATGTGGAAGCGGGGACGGTGCTGGCGGGGTTGGACGACACCGACGCGCAGATCGCCTACCGGCAGGCGCAGTTGAGCCTTGAAAACGCGCAAATCAACCTGCACAACCTGCTCGATCCACCCAGCGAAGACGAAATCCGGCAGGCGGAACTCAGCATCACCAGCGCGCAGGCCAGCTACGGCGACGCGGCGGACAACAATAACGATGCGCAAGTGCAGCAGGCGCAGATCAAGTACGACCAGGCGGTCACGAGCTACAACCTCGCCGTGCAGCAGCGTGCCAACATGAACGGCTCCGAGCAGGAACTGGCGCTGCAAGAGGCGGCGATCGGGCAGGCATCGTTCAACATGGAAATCGCGCGCTTGCAGCTTGAAGACACGCAGACGACCGACAATTCGAACTTGTGGGCGGCGGGCGTGCGCATTCAGATCGCCCAGCTCCAGTACGACGAACTGCTGGCGGGCGCGGATGAGGCGCAGGTGACAAACGCTCAGCTTGCCGTCGAGATCGCCGAGGCGAATCTCGCCAGTGCCGAGACGACGCTGCGTCGCCTTGACCTGATTTCGCCGATTGCTGGGGTGATCAGCGCGGTGAACATTGAAGTGGGCAATACTGCGGGGGCAGGGACGGCGGCCATCACCATGACCGATCTGTCGCACCTGTGGCTGACCGCGCCGATCCACGAGCTGGATCTCGATCAGGTGACGGAAGGTATGAGCGCGAGCATCGTCCTCGACGCCATCCCCGACGAAACTTTCGCCGCCACCATCGAACAGATCGCGTGGATTGGCACGGAGAGCGATGGCATTGTGCAGTATACGGCGCGCTTCCTGCTCAACACGGATGATCAGCGCATTCGACCGGGCATGACGGGTGAAGCCACGATCGCGCTGGACGCGTAAAGGAGCATGAACATGACAGTCAAAAAGTATCCTAAGCGCGGGCTGCGGCGCGGTATTGTGATTATCAGTCTGGTCGCCGGGGTGACAGTGGTTGGGTTTGGCGGCTACACGATCGTGAGGTCGCAAGACAATTCGGTGACGAGTGAAGCGACGAGCACAGAGACGGTGAGCATCAGCGAGCGCGCGACGGTGTCGACCGGGACGCTCACGCTCACACTGGATGCGGCGGGGTCGCTTAGCCCGGCGGCGAGCGAAACGCTCAGTTTTGGCGCATCGGCCCCGGTGACGGAAGTGCTTGTGCAGGTCGGCGATACGGTGCAGGCGGGTGATGTGCTGTCGCGGCTCGAAACAACGGACGCGGACGCCCGCATCCGGTTGGCTGAACTCCAATTGGCGCAGGCGCAGGCGTCACTGGATGCGCTCCTCGCGCCGCCCACGCAGATCGCCATCGACCTCGCGGAAGCGAATGTGACACTGGCACAGGCGCAGTTGTACTCGGCATCGCTGTCGGGCACGACCAGCGATGCCGATGTCGAGATCGCGCGGTTGCAGGAAGAACTAGCGCGCAATTCGCTGTGGCAGGCGCAGCTCCGCCGCGATCAGAGCGTGGCGCAGGATATCTATCGCAGCGGCGAACTGACATGGGTGGAGTCGCAGGCGTATGACCAATCGGTCAATAACGCGGCGGACAATGTGACGTTGGCGGAAACGAATTACGAGGAAACGCTGAATCCGACGACTTCCAGTTCAAGCCTCGTGTCGGCGAGCGCGTCAGTCGAAAACGCGCAGGCGCAGCTTGACAGTTTGCTGGCGGGCGCGACGGAAGACGAAATTCGGCAGGCCGAGATCAAAGTCGAACAGGCACAGTTGAGCCTCGACTCGACCCGCGAGACGCTCGAAAACTATGTGCTGGTCGCACCGTATGCCGGGGTGATTGCCGAACAAGCGCTGATCGTCGGCGTGAATCCGCCGGTGACGGGCGCGATCACGCTGCTGGATACGAGCCAGTACACGATTGACCTGAGCATTGCCGAAGCTGATGTCGTTAACGTGAGCGAAGGGCAGGCGGTGACCGTCGACGTGCAAGCCTTCTCCGGTGCCAGCATCAACGGGACGATCACCCACCTCGCCGATGTGCCCACGCAGAGCAGCCAGTTGGTTACCTATGATGCGGAAGTTCTGCTCAACGCGACGGACAGCGTGACGCTGCGCCCCGGCATGAGCGCGACCGCGACGGTCATCCTCAAGCAGTTGAACGATGTGCTGCTTATCCCCAACCGCTTCATCTCCACCGACAGCGCGACCGGCGAAAACATCGTTACGGTGGAGAACGCCGACGGCACGTACACAAGCGTCCCGGTCACGATTGGCGAACGCAGCACCGACTCGAGTGAAATCACAAGCGGGCTGGAAGCCGGACAGACGATCGTCATCATCGCGCGTGAAGTCGACGCGGTGACGGGGACGCAGGGTGGTCTCGGTCTGGGTGGTTTGCTCGGCGGTGGCGCAGCCGGTGGCGGCGGTCAACCGCCGGAGGGCTTCCAACCGCCGAGCGGCGGTATGCCGAGCGGCGGCGGGTTCCCCGGTGGTGGAGGCTGATGATGAAACTGTTCAAGCGCACCAATGGCAACGGGGCACACGAACCCGAAGTTGACAAACCGGTGATCTCCATTCGCGAGATCACCAAGGAATATCAGATGGGCGAAGAGAAGCTGCAAGTGCTCAAGGGCATTTCGCTCGACGTGCACAAAGGCGAGTTTCTCTCCATCATGGGGCCGTCGGGGTCGGGTAAAAGCACGCTGATGAACATCCTCGGCGCGCTCGACTCGCCGACGAGCGGCGAATACTTCCTCGATGGGGAAGACATCGCGCGGCTGAGCGCGACGGCGCTGGCGAAGATCCGTAACCGCAAGATCGGCTTTGTCTTCCAGAACTTCAATCTGCTCAAGCGCACTTCGGCGTTGCGGCAGGTGGAACTGCCGCTGATCTACGCGAATACGCGGGATCGCAAGGGGCGGGCGCAGGCCGCGCTCGAATCGGTTGGTCTCGGTCAGCGCCTACATCACTTACCAAGCGAACTCTCCGGCGGGCAGCAGCAGCGCGTGGCGATTGCGCGGGCATTGGTCACTAACCCGGCGATCATCCTGGCCGACGAGCCGACGGGCAACCTCGACTCGCGCAGCGGCACGGAAGTCATGCAGATCTTCCAGCGGATGAATAACGAGCAGGGCATCACCACGATCTTTGTGACGCATGACCCGTGGATCGCGCGGCATACCAAGCGCGTCGTCATGATCCGCGATGGGCGCATTGTGGCCGATCAAAAAGTCGGGCAGCCGCTGGTCGCTGGTGTGGACGAGCGACCGTCGGAAGCGCATGAGCTCCAATCGATCTTTCAGGAGACGTACTACAGCGGCAAGGCGGAGGAGTACACCTGATGCGCTTCTTCGAAAGCTTCCGTATCGCTGTGGTGAGCCTGCTGCTCAACCGCACGCGCGCACTGCTGACGATGCTCGGCATCATCATCGGCGTGGGCGCGGTGGTCAGCCTGATGAGCCTGGGGCGCGGTGTGCAGGATTACGTCGCGTCGCAGTTTGAAGGGCTGGGCGCGGATCTGCTGACGGTGCGCGGATCGCCGCCGATGCGCGGGTTCTTTCAGGCGACGAATCCGCTGACGATGGTCGACGTGGAAAAGCTGGCGGGTGACACCGTCGCGCCGGATGTGAATCAGGTCGCGGCAGACTACTCGGTCAACGGCACGGTCGTCGACGGCTACACCAGCGTCAGCGTGACGGTGCGCGGCGTGACCGGCAGCTACTTCGCCGTGCAGGACTGGCTGCCGAGTCTGGGCAGTCTGTTCACGCAGCAAGATATTGACGCGCAGGCGCAGATCGCGCTGCTGGGCACAACGGTCGTCGAAGACTTGTTTGGCGATGCGACCTACAACCCGGTCGGGCAGACCATCCGCATCAACGACCTGGCGTTCGTGATTGTCGGCGTGATGGAAGAACGCACGGCCACGCGCAGCGACCCGAACAACGAAATTCTCGTGCCGATTTCGACGGCGCAGGCGCGGCTGGCCAATGCCCGCGTCGCGGGGGAGGGCTACACCGTCTCGACGATCTACGCGCAGGTGAGTGAAGACGCGTCGATGGATGCCGCGCAGACGCAGATTGAAGCCTACCTGTTGGATAAGCATGGCATTGCCGATGCAGATGAAGCGGATTTTGACGTGACGAGCGCCGAAACCATCGCGGAGTCGCGCACGGCGGTGCTCGGCACGCTGACCATCTTCCTGAGCGGTATCGCGGCCATCTCGCTGCTGGTCGGCGGTATCGGCGTGATGAACATCATGCTTGTGTCGGTCTCCGAACGCACGCAGGAGATCGGTTTGCGCAAAGCGGTCGGCGCGCAGCATGGCGACATTCTCAGCCAGTTTCTGTTCGAAAGTATCCTGCTCTCGCTCCTCGGTGGCGCGGGCGGGGTCGCGGTCAGTTGGGGGATTTTGCAGATCGCACCGAATTTCCTGTCCGGCGTGACCTTCAGCCTCAGCCCGGATGTGATTTTGCTGGCGACGAGCGTCAGCAGCGGCATCGGCATATTCTTCGGGTTGTTCCCGGCCAACCGTGCCGCGAAGATGAGCCCGATTAAGGCGTTGAGGTTCGAATGATGTTCACTCCCATTCTGGAAAACGTTCGCATCGCCCTCAATCAACTGCTGGGCAATAAGCTGCGCACCATGCTGACCATGCTTGGCATCATCATCGGCATCACGTCCGTCGTGCTGCTGCTCTCGCTGGGGCAGGCCGTGCAGTCGAGCATCACCTCGCAGTTTGAAGGGCTCGGCGCAAGCCTCATCCGTCTGTAGCTGACGGGCAGCAGTTCGACCAAGCCGCTCACGCAGTCACTGGCGGACGCGCTGGCCGACGACAGCCGGGCTCCGGCGATTGCGTATGCCATGCCCACCACCAGCGGCAGCTACGCGGTCGTGTACAACGCCGTTGAGGACAACATTTCCGTCACCGGGGCGACCGCCGAGTACCTTGATGTTAATGACCGCTCGATCAGCAGTGGGCGCATGTTCACGCTGGCGGAACTCGAAGATAGTGCGCGGGTCGCCATCATCGGCGTGGACACGGCGGAGAACCTGTTCGAGAGCGCCAACCCCATCGGGCAGCAGATCCGGGTGCGGCAGGTGTTCTTTCAGGTGATCGGCGTGCTGGATGACACCGGCGGCGAGAACGACGACCTAATCGTTGTGCCGCTGACGACCTCCCAGACGCGCCTCAACGCGGCGCGCAGCCTGACGGGCGACGCGGTGATCAACATGATCCAGATTAAGGCGGTCGATAACGAGCAGGTGGATGCCGCAATTGAACAGGCCACGCGCATCATCCGCGAAGAACGCAATATTACATCGAGTGCTGACGAGGATTTCCGCCTCTTTACGGCGACGACCATCATCGACTCGCTGTCCACGACCATCGAAACGCTGACCGTGTTCCTCGGCGTGCTGGCGGGGATTTCGCTGGTGGTTGGCGGCATCGGCGTGATGAACATCATGCTGGTGACGGTCAACGAGCGCACGCGTGAAATCGGCTTGCGCAAGGCGGTCGGTGCGCAGCGCGGTGATATTGTCTTTCAGTTTCTGACCGAGGCGGTCGTCATGGCGCTGTTCGGCGGCCTGCTCGGCATTCTGTTGGCGGTGGGTGGCTCACTGCTGATTTCAGCACTGGTGGACAGCCTGCCGGTCGTCGTGCAAGCCTCCAGTATTGCGCTGGCAGTCGGCATTTCGGTGAGCGTCGGTGTGTTTTTCGGCGTCTACCCGGCGAGCCGCGCCGCCAGCCTCAACCCGATTGATGCGCTGCGCTATGAATAGCGCGGAAAGTGGTGGTAAATCATGGAACAACTGATGCTGATAGCAGGCTTTGTGCCGCTGCCCTACGTGCTTTACTCGATTGTGCAGACGCTGCGCAAGCACCCGCAAGCGAACTTCGTCGGCGTGCTGCTGGCGTATCTCGCCGTCCTCATCCCCGTGGGGGTTTTCGCGTGGGGGACGGCGCGACAAACGCTGCCCGATTTGCTCACGCTGATCATCGTCAGCAGCGCGGCAATCAGCTTGTGTTTGGCCTCGTGCTGTTGATCCGCGAACTACGCAGCGCGGGGCGCAAAGTCACGCGGTCGTACGGGTTGCTGAACTTAGGCGTGAGCGCCTTGATCGCGCTCGGGCTGGTGGTCACGCCGACGATTCTCACGCTGATCCCGAATGCGACGGTCAGCGTGGCAACCGCTGCCGCGGATGGATTCCCCGCGTTTGGACAGGGTCGAGGAGCGGCGGGCAGCACTGATGCGGCAGCCGCGGACGTGATCGATCAAGCGCACCGCTGCGGCGAGCGCGTTCCCGGCAGCGCCAGCGGGCTTTGCAGCGCCGGCGGGGTTTGAAGCGCCATCCGGTCTCTCTGCTGAGAGCACGCAGGAAGCGGAGCCCGCCGCCGTGCCGCAAGCCACTGCGACTGAAGTGCCGACCCGTGTCCCGGCGCGGCAAGCGGTGCTGCCGACCATCACGCCGACGCTGGTGGTCACGGCGACGCCGCTGGTGCAGGCGACCGCCGTACCCACGACCGGACCAAGCTGCGCTTTGCTCACGATCTACAACCTGAACCTGCGCGCGGAACCGAGCGCCGATGCCGCGCTGCTGACAACCATTCCGTTCTCGACCACGCTCACAGCTTACGAAGTCAACACCGACGGTTGGTGGCGTGTGGACTATGCCGGGCAGACGGGGTGGGTGAGTGGGGAGTATGTTTCGCCGCCACCGCGTGTATCGCGTTGACTGGCGATTAACGATGAGATCAGGCGTGGAGAGATGGATTTCCTGTAAGTCGGCCTCTAGGCGCGGATCGAACAACGCACTGGAACATGGAAGCACTCTTTAGGATGAGAAAGGACTCGCGAATGAAACGGTTGTCACTGATAGCAGTCGTGATCTTGGTACTCGGCGTCTTCAGCGCGGCGCACGCGCAGAGTGACCCGACGCTGGTGGATACCGTGGTGCAGGCGTTTGAGCAAACCCGCGCTAGCACCAGTCTGCATGTCGCAGCGCAAAGCCTGACCGAACAAAGCGGCGATGCCGGGTTTGGCGGCGGTAGTCAGCAGGGGCAGTCGGCATGGGATGTGGCGGTGGCGGCGGATGGATCGTGGAATCTCTCCGGCTCAACATCGACGGTGCTGCAAGTGGGCGATAACCAGATGCAGAACGCCATTCAGTATGTGGTCCTCGATGGTGTGACGTATGTCAACCTCGACGAGGCGCAAATGGGACAGATGCGCGGCCAAACGGATCAGGCGACCGCACCGCAGGGCTGGATCGAAGTCAGCGCGGACGGTACCGATCAGACCGCAGGTTTCCCGATGCTGGGGTCGACCGCCAACTTGTCGGGGCAGGCACTCGGTGCGCTGCTGCTGCCGATGAGCGCGACCAGTATCGCGGCGATGGCCGCGCTGCCCGATGACATCATCGATGGTCAGACGATGCACGTCTACCAGATCAACCTTGACGCGCAAGCGGTGATCGACAGTGAGGCTAGCGCACTTCTGCGCGGCAATGGCTTCGGTGGCGGGTTTGGCGGCGGCTTTGGGGGTGGTCAGCCGTCACAGGGATCAGGTGATGGGAGCGGCGTTCCCCCAGATGGTCAGACTCCGCCGACGGATGGACAGGGTACACCGCCGAGCGATGGACAGCGCCCCAGCTTTGATCAGGCATTGGACTCGGCGAATGTCATCGTGACGATTGCCGTTTACATCGGCGCTGATGACGGCTTCGTGCATCGCATTTACAGTGTGATCGAAACGGCTTTGACCGCGCGGGACGGCAGCAGCGTTGTATCGACGGTCACCAGCATCACCGATTTCTCGGCCTTCAACCAGCCGGTAAGCATCAACGCGCCGCAGATCGGCGCGTAGTTTCCGGGGAAAAACATCTGGTTATCGAATACCCGTGGTCGAATCGATCACGGGTGTTTTTATGCCTGACTCAGTTTACAGAAAGTTTACGCTCCCTCGACCAGACTCCACATTGTCTACCTAAGTTCCTCACAGCGGCGGCCTATGCTTAGGACAAGTTCGAATTCAGACAAGGAGCAACACCTACCATGAAACGCAATCTCACCATTCTCGCTGTTCTCGCCCTGCTGCTGATGTCCTTCGCGGTCGCCGCGTACGCCGATGATGAAGTCGTGCTGCCGACGATTGAAGACGGTCGCATCAACAAGTTCGATATCGCCAGCCCGGTCGCCATCTTCGCCGACTACAGCTATCCGTATGCCGACGACATCAACATGGGCGTGCTGGAACGCCTCGAATTCTGGGGCATCACCTATGAAGATCACGTCGAAAAGGTGTTGGATGTGAGCGCGGCGCAGCTTCAGGCGGCGGATAACTCGGCGGGCAGCGCGGTCGTGGCCGCGGCGAATGGTTACACGCTGATCCTCGAAGCAGACGGCAGCCTGACCCTCACTGGCGCGGGCTACACCTACAACTGGACGCAAGCCTTCTAGCTCCCTCCCAGCAGCAGCCTCGCTGTAACCCGGCCATTATTCCCCTGATAATGGCCGGGTTTTTATTTGTTGCGCAAGCAACACTCCAGAAATATAAGAAAATCCGGTTGTGTGTGCAAACTATACAAAGACTCTCCTTGACAGGCGTTTGCGGAAGGCGTTAAGCTTAGAATCAACGCAATCGATTGCGAAGCTATATTCTTGATGCCGAATTCGAAGATTACCTTAGCTGACATTGCCAAACTCGCGGGCGTTTCGACCTCCACCGTCTCGCGGGCGCTCACCGACAGCCCGCAAATCAGCGACCCCGTCAAACGCAGCATTAAGGCGTTGGCTCGGCAGCATAACTATCATCCGCATCTCGGCGCGCGCAATCTGCGCTTGAGAAAGACCAATGTGATCGGCTTGGTCTTACCCATTGAAGCCAACGACGCCGCGACACTCTCCAACCCGTTCGTGTTGGAATTTGTCGGAGCGGTGGGTTTGGAACTGCGGCAGTATGAGTGCAATTTACTGCTGCTCCAGGAGCGCATTATCAACCCGCAGTTGTGGAATTCCGGTCTGGTGGATGGCTACCTGATGCTTGGCCACGGGAATGACCCCCGCCTGCTGAATGAAGTTTCCGGCCTCGTTCCGCTCGTGGTGTGGGGCAATCGACTGGCGGAACAGCAGTACGTCACGGTGGGCGTCGACAATACCGATCTGGCTCGGCAGGCGGTCGAACATCTCATCCAGTTAGGGCGGCGGCGCATCGGCATCATCGTCGGCACGTTTGGAGCGAACAACACCGAGTCGTACCTGCGCTACCGCGGCTACTGTCAAGCGTTATCCGCTGCTGGCCTGAACTACGACCCGGCGCTCGTCGTCTTCACGGAATTTGACGCCAATTCGGCCTACTGCGCCGCGCGGCAAATTCTCGACCAGGCGCCGCAGATTGATGCGTTGTTCGCGGCGCACAGCGATGTGGTGGCGCTGGCCGCAATTCAAGCGTTGGGGCAGGCCGGGCGGCGTGTGCCGCAGGATGTCGCTGTGATCGGCTTCGACAACATCAGTTTGGGGATGCATTTCGGCCTGCCGTTGACCACGGTGAGTCAGGAAGTCCAGTCGACGGGCGCTCGGGTGCTCGTGAAAACGTTGATGCAGTTGATCGCGGGTGAACCCGCAGAGTCCACCACAATTGCAGGGAAGCTGATGGTGCGGCAGTCATGTGGTGCAGGTACTAGTTAGTCCGAAGATCACCTAAACCCATGACGCTTCTCATGTTTTGGTTCTAACGCGCTTGAAACTAAGCGCTGGGAATGTAAGGTTAAGCAGGATGGTTATGCCGAGTGTCGACTCGACATGCACCATAGCTACTCGCCCGGTTGAGAGCCTGCTGCTCATAGTAGTCTAGGAGGCGTATCGGTAAAGAGTAATTCGGTCTTGTCGTCCATTTGGTTAGCATTCGCCTTTCAAGGAGATTGGTTTTCATGAATCGTAGATTCCTCGTGTTCGTTATGTTGTTTGTCCTCGCTCTCGGTACGGTGAGCGCGGTGGCCGCGCAGGATGCGGTCAATCTGGTGGTGTGGAGCCAAGACGGCGACGAAAACAACGTCGTGCTGCAGGCGCAGTTCGAAGCGTGGGCGGCGGAAAATGCCCCCGGCGCGACCATTGAAATCGTCCAGAAGGAAACCGAAGTTCTGCGTAACGACATCCTGACCGCCGGTCTCGCTGGTTCCGGCCTGCCGGATCTCATCCTCGGCCCGAACGATGCCATCGGCGTGTTCGTCGACGCTGGCCTGCTCCAGCCGCTGGACGAACTGTTCGATACGTCCATGTATCCGTACAACCTTGGCGCGGCGCAAATCGGTGGCGTGACCTATGGCGTGCCCACGAACGCGGGCAACCACCTCATGTTGATGTACAACAAGAGCCTCGTCGCCGAAGCTCCCCAGACGTGGGATGAACTGATCGCGACCGCCGCCGAAATCGAAGCGGCGAATCCGGAAGTCCAAGGCTTTGCCTACAACCTCAACGAACCGTTCTGGTTCCTGCCCTTCGTGCACGGTTTCGGTGGCAGCACCTACGCGGAAGATGGCAGCATGGTTCTGGACAGCGAAGCGTGGGTGAACGCCTACCAGTTCGTCCATGACCTGAAGTTCGTCTCCGAAGCTGTGCCGCAGGAATGCGACTATGCGTGCGCGAACGACCTCTTCAAAGAAGGTAGCGTCGCCATGATCATCAATGGTGACTGGGCCATCGCCGAATACAGCAACGTCGAATCCTCGCCGGCGCTCGGCGCGGAAAACCTCGGCCTCGCGCCGTGGCCGGAACTGCCGAATGGTTCGCGTCCGCAGCCGTTCACCGCTGGTAAGTTCCTGAGCATCCCCGTGACCGTCGAAGGCGCGCAGTTGGACGCGGCTGTCGCGTTCGCGACGTGGCTGACCACGGACCCCACTTCGGTTGAAGCCTACGCGCTCGGCACGGGCCGCCTGCCCGCCATCGCCGCTGTGACGGTTGATGCCGAAACCAACCCGATTCTCGCCGCCTCGAACGAAGCGCTGTCGACCGGTGTGGGTATGCCCGCCGACCCGACGCTGCGCTGCATGTGGGACAGCGTCCGCCCGAGCCTCGAAGGCGTGATGAGCGACAGCATGACGGCGGAAGATGCCGCCATGGAAGCGCAGATCTCCGCTGAGGACTGCCTCGATTCGTAAGCTGTACCGCTTGCCGTAAAGACATCACAGGGCGGGGTCAGATGATCCCGCCCTGTGTGTACTAGGAGACGTACTTATGGAATTCAGCGGTTTATCTGTCGATATTGTTCTCAATACGTTGGGGCAATTAGTTCCCTTACTGATCGGCGTGATCCTCGGGATTGTGGTGCTGGAAGTTGCTCTGTACCAGTTTCTCACGAAGGTGGTGAAGTCCAAGCACGCCCTACCGTATACGCTGCTCGCCCCGGCCATTATCGCGCTCGTCGTGTTCATGATCTATCCGCTGGTGTTCAATGTCGCACTGGCGTTCTCCGACCTCAAGCGCAGCACGTTCCCGTGTTACAGCCCGGTCGCCATCGGGGAATGTGAACTCGATCACACCTATGGTGTCGACTATGCTGTCAAAAACTTCTCCGACGTGTTCGTCCGGCAGCGTGATGGCGAAATTGTCGGTTGGGGACGCCTGCTCCGCACCGCTGATTCGACGTTTCCGATCCTGTTTGCCCGCACGGTTCTCTGGACGGTCACGAATGTGATCTTCCACTTCAGCATAGGTATCGGCCTAGCTTTAATTATGAACCAGAAGATCCGGTTCAAGGGGCTGTACCGATCTCTGATTGTCATCCCCTGGGCGATTCCCGCGGTCATCGTCGGGTTAACATGGAGGCAGGAATTCCATGCCCAGTATGGTTTCGTCAACGCCTTAATCACCGCGTTGGGGGGGCAGCCCGTGAGCTGGTTGGACGAACCGACGGCCGCGTTCATCGCCGTGGTGTTCGTCAACATCTGGCTCGGCGTGCCGTTCTACATGGTGATGCTGCTCGGTGGAATGCAAAGTATCCCCGGTGAATACTACGAAGCTGCATCGATGGATGGCGCGAGTGCCTGGCAGCGCTTCAACAGAATCACGATGCCCTTGCTCAAACCGATTGTCATCCCCGCGGTGACGCTCGACGTGATCTGGACGTTCAACAAGCTCGACATCATCTTCCTGATCACGGGTGGCGGGCCGCAAGAGAGTACCAATATTCTGGTTTCCGCCCTGTATAACGCTGCCTTCGGTCCGGCCGCTACGCAAGAACTCGGGTTCGCCGCCGCCTTCTCGATCATCATATTCATCATCCTGTTCTTGTTCGCGTTGATCTGGATTACGACCAGCGGTGGTTTGAAGGAGATTTACGACCGATGAGCGCCAATGCTGCTGTAAGTCCTGCTCGTCAATACCAGGAACCCGTGAGCACGGTGACGCGCGTGCGGCAAATTGTCGCGATCGCGCTGGCAGCGGGCGGACTAGTGCTCACGCTGCTGAACGGCTTTGCCATCGCTTACCTGCTGGTGGGTCTGTGGTTGGGGCTGCTGGTGTGGAAGCCGTATCACGGCATTCTCGTGTTCTACTCGATCATCTCGGTGTACCCCGTGCTGCGCGTCATCAGCATTTCGCTGCGCCCGACGAGTGGTCTGCTCTCACGCTCACTGGATATCATTCCACCCGGTGCGAATTTCAACAGCTTCGTGCAGTTGTTCACCGAAGAAGAGTTTTTGCGCTGGATGTTCAACAGCCTCGCGATCACCGTCACTGTGTCGCTGATCGGCATCGCCATTGCCGCAACGGGCGCGTATGCCTTCAGCCGCTGGCGCTTCCCCGGTCGCCGCCCCATGCTGATTTTCCTGCTCACCACGCAGATGCTGCCCGCCTCCATGCTGCTCATCCCGATCTTTGTGATCGTCGCGCAGTTGAACCTGACCAATAACATCATTGGCCTCGTGCTGGCGTATACGTCGACCGCTGTGCCGTTCAGCATCTGGATTCTGAAGGGCTACTACGACACCATTCCGCCGGACTTGGAAGAAGCAGCGATGGTCGATGGCTGCGAACGCCTGCAAGCGTTCTGGCGCATCATCCTGCCGCTGTCCACACCCGCGCTCTCGATTGTGTTCCTGTTCAACTTCCTCGCGTCGTGGTCAGAATTCATCGTCGCAAAGGTGATTTTGCAGGCCAACAGCGTCATGACGTGGCCGCTCGGCCTGAACGAACTGATCGGCACGTTCAACACGGACTGGGGCAAGTACGCCGCCGGGTCAGTGTTGGTGACGCTGCCCGTGCTGCTGCTGTTCATGTGGCAGTCGAAGTACCTGATCTCCGGCCTGACGCTCGGCAGCGTCAAGGGCTAACCGGAAAAATTTTTCAACGGGAAAACAAAAACGCTCTCATGCCGAGAGCGTTTTTGTTTTCCGGGCCTGTCGCGCAAGTCTTTGGAGAGAGTCGCCTCCCACCCCCAGCCCCTCTCCGAATTCAGGGAGGGGAGCCAACAGCGCCCGATCAACCGAGTTAGTTTGCGTAGGGACGCGATTTATCGCGTCCGCTGACAGGGTGAGCCGTCAGGCGAGGCTCATGAAAGAGGCACACAATTGATAGAGTTCTACAGCTTATAGGTTTGTTTGGCGAGACCGTAGGCCAGCGCGGTCATCATGTCCCGGGCATCGTCCATGTCGATAAAGCCGCGGGACACCATCCCCGCCAGCCAATCAGCCGCGTGCCGCCGCCACAGATCATGCCGTGCTGGAATCGACGGGTAGGCGCGGGTATCGTCGTT
Source organism: Candidatus Flexifilum breve (assembly GCF_016713355.1). Taxonomy (NCBI): domain Bacteria; kingdom Bacillati; phylum Chloroflexota; class Anaerolineae; order Aggregatilineales; family Candidatus Flexifilaceae; genus Candidatus Flexifilum; species Candidatus Flexifilum breve. The sequence goes on along the minus strand of NZ_JADJPI010000035.1, from coordinate 1,018,789 downwards.
GAAACCTGCTGTGTTGTAGATGCCTGCCGTTTCGATGACATTGTCGAAATAGCGGCGCATGCCGTTGAAGCTGTCGAAGAACCACCACGGCGGGCCGAGGCGCAAAATCGGGTAGTGCCCCGCCAGCGGGGCGAGTTCGCGGCTGTAGGTCGTTTCGTCCAGTGTGAACAGCACCACGGTGAGGCGCGGATCATTGCCGAAGCGGTCAAGCAGCGGCTTGAGGGCATACGTCCATTCGGTCGCCGTCGGGATGTCCGCGCCCATGTTCGCGCCGAAGCCCTCGTACAGCGCTGGGTTGTGATCACGGCGGCTGCCGACGTGGAGCTGCATGACGAGGCCGTCTTCGAGGCTCATGCGCGCCATTTCACACAGCATGTGACCCGTGAAGCGCATGGCATCCCGTTCATCCGCTGTGCCCTTGAGCGCCCGGTCGAAGAGCGCATGCGCCGCACCGTCGCTCAGGATTTCAGTGTAGGCACTCACCGCCGCGTGATCGGTCGCCGTCGCGCCCATTGACTTGAAGAACCAGCGCCGCTTTTCCAGCGCGGTGATGTAGCTCTTATAGTCGGTCACGGTGACGCCAGACATCTCCGTGAGCGCATCGATGGTTTTGCGCCAACCGGGTGTGCCGATGTTCACCACGGCGTCGGGGCGGAAGGTCGGGATCACCCGCCCGGTCCAGCCCGAGTCGCGAATCGCCTGATGATATTGCAGCGAATCGGTGGGGGCGTCAGTCGTTGCCAGCACTTCGATCTTGAAGCGTTGGAAGAGCGCGCGTGGTCGAAATTCCGGCTGCTCCAGTTTAGCGCTCACGGCGTCATAAATCGTTTGCGCGTTCGCCCCGTTGATCTTCGCCTCGACGCCGAAGACGTCGCGCAGTTCGTCGCGCAGCCACACTCCGGTCGGTGTGCCGCGGAACAAGTGCCAGTGATCGCATACCAACTGCCAGATTTTCCGATGATCGGTTGCGATCGCGCCGCCATCCGCGCGTGGAATGCCCAGTGCCTCCAGCCGTATCCCCTGCGAATACAACATGCGGAAGATGTAGTGGTCGGGGATGATGAGCAAATCGACGGGGGAGCCGAATTGATAGTCGGGGTCGGCGAGCAAGCGCGGATCGACATGCCCGTGCGGGCAAATCAGCGGGAGAGCGCTGACCGGCGCGTACAGCTCAAAGGCGAGGGTTTTGTGCTCGGGCGCGAAATAGCGGTACAGGTCAGACATGTTTAGGCATCCAGAGGTATAAGTTCAACCTGACCGCAAGTATAACGTTTGGCGCAGTTATCCGCCGTTCACGCCACTGCTGCTCACTGGGCGATGCCCGTCGTGATGCGAATGACGGGGCGCGTGCCATCACTGCACCGCGCGGTGATGGTCGCCGTTTCGCCGGGCAGCAGATACAGGTAATTGTCGCTGAACTGCGTGTAGTGACTACCGACTTCATCTTCCAGCCACAGGCCGAACGCGACCGCTTCGCCGCTGTTGGCGAGCGTGAGGGTCGCCATACCTTTGACATCGGTTTGCTGCATGTAGACGCCAGTCGACGGAAGATTAAGCAGCGGCGCGAGCGTGTCGCTCCGCGTGAACGGGTAGCGATTTTGGGCAATCACGCTGCCGTCTGAGTCCGTCAAGCGCAGGTCGAGAAAGAAGACCTCGGTGACATCGACGAGCGGGTGCGCGAGCGCGAAAATCTGCTGCGCGCTGTTTGCCGTCCATGCCACTGAGCTGACCCATTCGTGGATCACGGTACCGCGCACCGAGTGCAGCCGCACGCGCAGTTCGACCTCGGCATAAGCGCGTTCATAGGCGTTGTTGACCCAGACCTGCGCGGAGAACGTCGAACTCTTCCCCCATGCCATGGTCGCAAAGCGGGCGGAGACATGGATCGGGGCATAGGCACGAGCGACCGCATAGTAGGCAGGTTTAGCGATCCCATAGTAGTCGACGGCGGCGGTACAAGTCGCATTGGGGTAGGGTTCGTTGAACTGCCACGGAAGCGTGCCGCTGTTCTGGTATTTGCGCCGCTGATCCGCTTCGATGGCATAGCGCAACCCTTCCGCTTGTGTGAACTGCGTCGCGCGGACCAGCGTCGGCACGTCGGCGATTTCACCCCAGGTCGCCGTCCATGTGCGCGTTTGATTCCACCAGGCGCCGAGGTGCTGCCAGTACAGGTTATCCAGCGTAGGCGGCAGTTGATGTTCGGGCGCAATCGTGCGGTTGAGCGTGGCGAGGTTGGTCACCCCCTCGACGCCGAATTCGCTGTGCAGCAGCGATGTGCTGTGGTTGTAGAGATCGTACTGCGCGCGCACACCCTGATATTCCCACGGACCATGCACATCATGTAGGCTGGTTGGGTCGCGGACGATATTCTCCAGTGAGTTCATGAAAACGCGCCCGGTGGGCGAGGTGGGCAGCCAAACGCGATCCGGATCGAGGCGGGCGACGGTCGCACCGAGCGCACCGAGCAGCGGATGTCGAGCATCGAGCGGTGTGTTGTCCGCAGTCGTGAGTTCGTTGCCACCGCACCAGATCACCAGTGACGGGTGATTGCGCTTATGCGGGATGATTTGCTCGGCCTCGCTGCACCATCAACTCGATGAACTCAGGCGCGGCCGAAGGCGTATTTTCGATGCCCGAGCTGGACTGAATGAATTCCTGCCACACCATAATCCCGAGTTCATCGCAGCGATTATAGAACGCTTCTTTCTCAATCAAGCCGCCGCCCCACACGCGCAGCAGGTTGACGTGGGCGCGTCCTGCCAGCGTCAGCAAATGTTCGAGCTTATCGGGGCGGGGGACGCCGTACAGCGCGTCGATCGGCACCCAGTTCCAGCCTTTGGCGAACAGCTTCACCCCATTGACCTGAAAGGTGTACGGGCGGGCGCTGGTATCGGGGGTGTTGTTGCGTACCAATTCGACGCGGCGCACGCCAAAGCGTACGGTCCGCTGATCGAGCATGGCTGAGTCGGGTTCGGACAGCGTGATCTCGGCCTCGTAGAGCGGCTGATCGCCGTGCCCGTTCGGCCACCACAGGCGCGGCTGATCGATAGGGAGGAATTGCGTGAATGGGGTGTGCCCTTCAGCAAGTGCAAGGTCGGCGTGACCGCTGGCAACAACTTTCCCCTGATAGCGCAACGTCGTCTCGACGCGCGCCGCCCGCGCCGCGAGTGCGTCCAGCTCCAGCGAGATGACGACATCGGCGTGGGTGAAGTCAGCGTTGAGTTGGGGACGGACGAACACCGAATCAATCCGCGCATCTCCGGTCGCTTCCAGCCACACGTCATCCCAGATGCCCACATGGATCATGCGCGGGCAGAAGTCCCACCAGTAGGTCATGCGGCTCTTGTGTGTCCGTACTAGACTCGTGCGCCCCACCTGTGGCTGTTCGTGGGGCGCAGGCTCGATCACGACGGCGATCAGGTTATCCTGCCCATAGAGCAGACGGTCGCTCACGTCAAATTGGGCGGGCGTGAACATGCCGACATGTGTGCCGAGCAGTTCCCCATTCAGGAAGAACTGCGCTTCGTAGTCTACCCCCATGAAACACAGCCGCATTCGTTGGCCGCGCAGCTCGTCGCCGACGCGGAATGTCTTTTTGTAGAGCCATGTGCGTGCCGGAATCCATTCCAAGAGCAAGCTGTTGCGTTCAAAGTACGGGTTCGGCACCGCGCCGACCTGCCACAAATCATGGTGCACGCTGCCGGGCACGCTGCCGGTGTGCCAGTGACGGATGTCTGTAGTCTGTGGTTTGTGCGCGTCCCGCCAGCGCCAGTCTTCGCCTTCAAACGCTTTGAACTGCCAGTCCGACCCATTAAGTGCCAGCGTGCGCGCCATCAAAGCTCCAGTAGATTGGTTTCGACCACGGGCAGACTCGGGTCGGCGGGCAAGCGGAACGTCTTGATCGCGCACGGCTCAAAATCGGCTTCGATGACGCGATTCCATGCGGGCAGGCAAATGCGCGCGCGGGTGGCCTGCTTGTCCGTTTCATAGGCGCGCACGATGATGTCGCGGCTGTCATCCGCCTGTTTGATGGCGCTGACCACGATGTTGGGCTGGTCCACTTCGATGAAGGAGGCGGACTGCGGGAGCTTGCCGTGCGGGTGAAACGTGCCGAACAGCGCAAACGGCCGCTGGTTGAGTTCGGCGGCACGTTTGATTGTGCCCGCTGCTGCCCAACTGCCCGTGTGCGGCAGCAGCGTGTAGCTGAAGCGCTGCACACCCTGATCGATGAAGCTGTACAGCCCGTCCGGGTCGAGTGCCGCCGGGATGTGATGCGCGTAAGCGGGACTGCGCAGAATCGTCAGGCCGATATCCGCGCCGTCGATGTCGAGGCTGTATTTGCTGTCGTTGAGTAGGCTGAAGCCGCAGGTGTCATCGGGCGCGGTCACATCAACCCAGCTCTGAAACGGCACTTCATCGCCGTTAGCCACCTGTTCGAAGTGGCCGTAGGGGATTTCATGCGTGACGCGCGCGGAGTTCAGGTTAACCGGGAAGCGCAGCTTGAGCAGCTTGGACTGTTCGTGCCAGTCGACGACTGCGTTCACATCGACCTGCCGCTGACCGGGATAGAGGATGAAGTCCTGCGTGAGCGTCGATCCTCCGTAGCGGCTGGTCACGCGGATCACCGACTTGACCGCCCCGTGCTCAATCAGTTTGACGTGGGCATCCTGAAAGGTGCCGAGGCGTTCGTCAAAGCGAATGACATTATGCCCCCACGTGTCCGACGGGTCGTTGATGACGACGGCCTGCGCCGCGGCCCCGGCGAAGACCTGCCGTCGCTGCTGTATATCGTAGAGGCTGGCGATACTGCCGCTCATCGGATCAAGCTCCAGACGCAGGTACTCGTTTTCCAGCACGGTATCGCTCGCCTGTGTGGTGACGACGGGGGCGATTCCGCCCGTGGGCAGTAGGCGGTAGGTGCGGTAGCCGAGCGCGGGCAAATCGGCGGTGAAACTTAAGCGGCGGCGATGGGTTAGCGTGGCCGAGCGCACCGCCTGATGGGGCACAACGTTCCCGGCGTCATCCAGCAGCACCGCAGTATCGGGGATGCGGTTCGTCTCCAGTTCGATGTTGGCGCGCACCGGCCAGGCGTGTGGGTTGAACACGACCATGGGGTGGACGCCAGCTTGCTCCTCAATGCGGATGTTCCATGCCAGCGCTTGCACCGCGTAGTTGAGGTTGCGGTCGGCAATCGACAGGGCTTCGCCGAAAGCGTTCTGCGCGTCGTCGTAGGCGGCTTCGAGGCTCGTCCCGCCCATGATGTCATGAAACTGGTTGAAGAGCACGGATTTCCACGCGCGGTCGAAATCGTCCGGGTAGGGCTGGTCAGCGACCGTCGCGGCCACCGACGACCACTTTTCCGCGGCCAGCAGCGCGTTTTCTGAGCGGCGGTTGAGGCGCTTGATGGTCGAATGCGCGGCATAGCAGCCGGTCGCGTGGCGCTGCAAGTCGGAGTGAATGATGGGGAGCGTCCAGTTCTTGGCCTCGACGGCGGCGAAAAACTGTTCGGGCGAACTGCACACGATCTGCGGGTAGTCCGGCGCGGTTTGCAGGTGACGGATGCTGTCGAGATTGGCTTTGGTCGGCCCGCCGCCGTGGTTGCCCACGCCGTAGAAGCACATCATCTGGTCGATCGGCGCGCTCATTTCGTCGGCGCAGCGTTTGGCGTGCTCGTCGAGTTCCTTGCCCCAAGACAGGTATTCGAAGGGGATACGGAAGGCCAGCACGCGCGAAGTGTCATCGGACTCCCACCAGAAAATGCGCGCGGGCAGTGTCTTCTCGTGGGGCTGTGGGCGCATGAACACGTAGTAGGGCAAACCGCTCTTCAGCAGAATCTGCGGCAGGCTGGCCGTGTGACCGAAGCTGTCGACGTTGAAGCCGACGCGCGCCATCACGCCGAACTTCGCCTGAAAGTAGCGCTGGCCGTACAGTCCCTGCCGCACAAACGATTCGCCGCTCGGGATGTTGCAGTCGGGTTCTACCCACCAGCCGCCAACCACCTGCCAGCGGCCTTCGGCGACGCGCCGCTGAATCTCGGCGAACATGGCCGGGTCGGACTTTTCGACCCACTCATAGTGAGCCGCGGAACTGGCGACGAAGACAAATTCCTCGTATTCGTTCATGCGATCCAGCGCCGAACGAAACGTCGCCTTGACCTCATGGAAACCTTCGTGCCACTGCCACAGCCACACCGGGTCGATGTGGGCATGGCCGATCATATGCAACGTATTGGACTTCATGAATGCTCTCGGAAAAACTCAGATTTGTCAGATAAGGGTGACCAGCGCCTCGGCCTGCTGGCCAAACGCCTGACCATGCACTGTGAGATCCAGCGCCACGCGCGCGCGCCGGACGGGTGTGTCAGTTGGTGTGACGCGGAATACCACCGAATAACTTTCCGTGCCTTCCAAACACACAGTGACCCGCTGCTGGGCATCAAACGTGAGCGCCGCGCCGCGGAACGTTGCCCCTGCCACCTGCCAGCCCGGCGGCACGACCAAGTGCAGCGCTGCCTCGACCGGGAAGGGATGCGGGCTGCGAACTTCCGCGCGAATATCGATGGAGTCGCCGCGCCGGGCAGTGGTCTGGTAAGGCGCGAGGTGTGCGAGGAAGCCGCCCGTGCCGAGATCAAGGTGGTTGGGCAGTAGATCGCGATGGAGGCGTTCAAGTTCGGCACCAATGGCGCGGATCTGCTCGAAATACTCGGGCGTCGTCCACTGCGGATTCCAGTGTCCGGTCAGAATCACGGCAGGGCACAGGCGCGTATACAGGTCGGCGCTTTTCACATAGTCAGCCGCTTCGAAGCCGCCGCCGTACACATAATTCAACTGTGTGCCGAGCGCGCTCTGATACTGGTCACCTGTTGCCAGCACGACATGCCCATCGGCCTCAAAGCATATGGCGACCGCGTACTTGGTATGTCCGGGCAGGGCATACAGCCGGAACGTGTATTCTTCCCACTCGAAGGCGGTGTCGAGCGGCAGCACGCGATCCATGCGGATCGGGTCGTACCACAGACACGGCAGATCGTAGTCGGCGGGATGCTCAAGGATGTCAGCGAAATTAGCCGCCGCCCACACTTCGGTGCCTTCGACCCGACGCAGTAGGTTGCATCCGGCGACATGATCGTCGTGGTAGTGCGTCGGGATCACAGCATCAATGTGGCTAATGTTGAACTGGCGCTTGAGCGTGTTGATCGTGTATAGCCATGGGCGGCGCGCGGCACGATCCGATCCGGCGGCGAGGCCGGTTTCGAAGTCGTAGCCGAAGTCGATCATGAGGGCTTTTCCGCTCGCCGACAGCACGACGTAGCTGTTGGCGAGGCACACGCGCGACTTGAGTACGTGCGGCGTGACATGACGGTAGGGTTCGGCGCGCAGTTCAAAGAGGCGCACATGTTCGCCGCGCAGCTCCAGCAGCTGCCAGAAACGCGCCACGAGCAGATCAATGGCTGTGTCGGGATCTTCCATCGGGTCACCGTGGGCGGGCAGCAGCAGACTTGGCTGGCGCTCTTTAAGATCGAGCAGCGAAGCGATACCTGCGGGCACACCGTCAGCAGAATTGTAGCCCCACTGCGTCGCGGCCATGCTCCATACCTTGCCCGGCGCGCAGATCAAATCGCCCGTGAAGGCGAGGCGTTCGCCGTCGTGCTCGACGAGCAGCGTGATCGAGCCGACGGTGTGGCTGGGCGTCGGGATTACGGTCAGCGCGTAATCGCCAAAATGATAGGTCGCGTAGTCAAGCAGCGTCGCGGTGACGGGGACGGACTCCAGCAGCGAAAAGCGATCCTGCCGCAGATTGTAATTGTTCGTGACGGCGCGAGCTTGCCAGTGGGCATCAACCTCCGCGAACAGGTCGCGTTCGGCTTCGGGGACGAGAATCGGGATGCCCGCCGCGACGGCGCGGGGTAAGCCTTGAGCTTGATCGCGGTGATGGTGCGTCATGAGGATATGGGTGACGCGCTCGATGCCGATGGCGGCGAGCTGATCGAGCACTGCTCCGTCCCCAAAATCGATGAGGATGGCGTCGCTGCCGGAGCGCAGCACATAGACATTGCACGTGTCGTGGTAGACGAACAGGTTGCGCAACAGTTGCCGCATGACGCCCCCCAGCAGTCATGTTGCAGTTGGAAATTAACGCAAATGCTGCGGAGATGGGTGCGGAAGGGAGGTTAGTTTCCAGCCGTAATAATTCGTTATTCTTAATATACCACATCGGTATGCATATGTTGCGTAAAGAAGATGTTTATTTTTGCCCCCCGGACAACCGCAGCATTGTACTGTCTTTACGGGCGACCGGGACGCTGATCTGCCCGGAGGCGGCGACGACAGTACCGCTCACCAGATCGCGCCAGTGACCGCTCTGCGGCGCAGGCAGCTGAATCGTGGCGGTCTTGCCTTCGTCGCCGACGTTGGACGCGATCAGATAATAGTCGCCGTCGCGATGAAAGAGGGCGGTCGTCACGTCGGGCGTGGTCGAGCGGCTGGGAATGCCGACGCCAAACTGGCGATGCAGAAGCACGAGCAGTTCGGGCGTGGGCTGCAAGCCGATCACCGTGATGCGCCCGCGCAGACGGCGCACGGTATAGCCGATGGTGTACTGCTGTCCGGTGGCTAAGTCGAACTGCAGCAGCAGTTCTTCGGATGGAGGAATGCGTACGCTCAACCGCGTGATGCTGATCGGCTCGCCGGGGACTTCTTCGTAATGCTGAAGCCACGCGCTTTCGACCGTGCCATCCCACAGCGCGAGGTTCAGCTTGCCCACGCCGCTTACGATGCCGGCGGGGTTGGGGATGTTCAGCAGGTTCAAGCGGCGGAAGTGCTCATCGGTCGTGGGGTGCGTCCCAATGCACACCAGATGCCCGCCATGTTCAACATACTCCACCAGACGTTTTTGCCCCGTACGAGAGAGCCATGAACCACCCGCATATAGCAGCAGCGGTTTCTTGGAGGGGGTCTGCGACAGGTCGAAGAAATCGTAATCGATGTCGGCTTGGTACAGACTGGTGAGCAAATCCTGACCGGGACGCTCGGTGCTGCGCTGGAGCGGGTCAAAGGTGACGGCGGTGTTCGTCAGCCGCGTCAGCGTCGTCGGGTCGACTTCCTGATACAGCGCCGTGATCTGCTGGAAAGCGCGAAACAACGGCGGCCGTGTGCGTCCCCATTCGTTGATCGGGCTCTGGTACCAGTTGTCACGATTCACGAGCATGTACCAGTTCCAACCCGCCGCCCCCGCTTGCAGCGCGGACAGGCAGATCAGGCGGTAGTGATTTGGCGTGAGCGTGCCCACGTCTTCCAGCCAGTCATGCCAGATGCCCGATTGATATTCGGGGATGTAGGGCAGCTTGGAATAGCTGCTGGCGTAGCGCAGCGCTTCGAGGATGTGCGCGTGTTCCTTCGCGCCACCGCGGTTCAGAAATTCGCGTGACGGATAAATATCTGGCCCGGCGAGATCGCCGATCTTTTCGAGTTCCGCCCAGCGCTGCGTGCCGACGCCGCTGTAGGTGTTGAGCAGCATGGGCACATCCACGCCAAGCGCGCGATATTTATCAACTGCCCACTGGCCGACCTTGTTCACATACCAGTGCAGAAAATTCCGGTAATCCTGATAGCGGCTCATGAGCGCGTGATCGCTCGGGAACAACTCGGTGACGGCGCGCGCATCGTCAAACGAGCGGTAAAGCGTGCGCCACGCCGTATTTAACACGCTGATTTCACCGTAGCGTTCGCGCAGATACTCCTGAAAGCAGCCCGCCGTGCGCCCCAAACCGAGCGGTTCGGTGTAGAGGTGCGGCCACGGGTCGATCTCGTTGTCGGCTTGCCACAGGATGACCCGCCCGCCGCGCGTCGCCAGATAGGGACGCGTCGCCTCGGTGACGGCGGCCATGTAAGTCTCGGCGGCGCTGCGAAAAGCGGGGTCGAGACGGTGATACTTGGCCGCGTGGTCGGGAACGCCATTGTTCTTCCACTCGGCGTAAATGTAGGGGCCGGGACGGAGGATGACCCACAAATCTTCCTCCGCCAGCATGTCGAGAAAGCCGAGCAGGTTGCGTCGCGCATCCGTCTTGCCCTGAAAGTCATACTGGCCGGGCGCGAGCTCGTGAAAATCCCAGCACACATAGGTCGCGACGATCTTGATACCCAGCTCTTTGATGCGCCCCAGAATGGGACGCCAGTTGCGCGGGTCAAGCCGCCAGTAGTGCATTTCACCGCTTAACAGGGGGATGGGCTGGTCGCCCACCCGGAGTTTGCGCTCGGCAATCGTAACGGGGATCAGAGTAGTCAGCCTTTCAAACCGGTGGTCGCGATTCCATCCATGAAATAGCGCTGCCCCAAAAAGAAGATAATGATCATCGGCAAGGTGACGATCACGCTGGCGGCCAGCACGACTTCCCACTGCATTTCGCCGCCTTGCCCGAACTGATCAAGAATCGCCTTCAATCCGAGCGGCAGCGTGTATAAATCCGTCTTGTTCAGGTAAATGAGCGGCTTGACGAGGTCGGTCCAGCTCGCTTTGAATTCGAAGATGAACACGACGATTAAGGCCGTGCGCGTGAGCGGCATGGCGATGTGCCGCCAGATCTGAAAATATGACGCGCCATCCACGCGGGCAGCCTCAAATAGCTCACGGGGCAGCGACAGGTAGAACTGGCGGATCATAAAGATATAGAAGGCCGAGCCGAATAGGTTGCCTGCCCACAGCGGAAGATGCGTATTGGTCAGCCCGAGATTCTTCCAGATCAGGTAGACCGGAATCATCGTGACGACGCCGGGGAGCATCATCGTCGCCAGCACGAACCCGAACAAGGTGTCGCGCCCGCGAAAGCGAAAATACGAAAACCCAAAGGCGATCAGCGAGCAGCTCACGGTCACGGCGAGCGCCGCCAGCACGCCGACGACCAGGCTGTTCTTAAGCCAGGTGAGCAGCGGCGCGGCTTGCCACACGTACACGTAATTTGTCCACGCGACCGGGTCGGGAATCCATTCGCTGTTGAAGACTTCAGACCGGGTCTTGAGGGAAGCGCTCAGCAGCCAGGCGAACGGCGTGAGAAACAACACCGTAAAGAAGATCAACAGGGCGAAGTAGATGACTCGCGCCACCGTCCAACGGGTGCGAAACGATTGGGGCGGGCTGTCATGCACATCGGGCGGGCGGATGGTAGTGCGGTCCGCTTCGATCACCGTCATAGACTATGACCCTTCATAGTACACCCACCGTCGACTTACGCGCAGTTGGATGAAGGTCAGGATGAGGATGATGACGAACAACAGCCATGCCATCGCCGAGGCGTACCCCATACGCAAGAACTCGAAAGCCTGCCGGAACAAGTAGACATTATAGAACAGTCCGGCAGAGGACGCCGCGCCTGAGCTCATATTGCCGAAAAACATCGTATACACTTCGGTGAACAACTGCAATGAGCCGATGGTATTGACGATCAGCGTGAAGAAGATCGTCCCGCTGATGAGCGGTATGGTGATGCGGATGAACTGCTGCCAGCCATTCGCGCCGTCGATGCGGGCGGCTTCGTACAGCTCGGGCGGGACATTGCGCAGCGCGGCGAGGTAGAGAATCACCGTGCCGCCGACATTCCACAGGCTCATCAGCACAATCCCCGGCTTAATCCACGCGGGATCGGTTGTCCAGCCCGGGCCTTGAATCCCGAGCAGCGCCAAACCCTGATTGACTAAGCCGATCCGCGGATTGAGCAACCACAGCCACAGCGTTGCCACGGCGACGGCGGGCGTGATGGACGGGAGGTAGTAGGCGGTGCGAAAGAAGCCCGCCGCTTTGCCGACCCGATTCAGCAGCAGTGCCAAGCCCATGGCGACGAGGATCGCCAGCGGCACATGGAACAGCGCATAAATGAACGAATTGGCCAGGCTGAGCCCCAAGCGAGGATCGCTTAGCAAACGCTGATAATTTTCAAAGCCAACAAATTCTGGCGGGCTTAACACGTCGTAGTCAGTGAACGATAGGCCGAGACTGACGGCCATTGGGCCGGCAGTGAAAATGAGGAAACCGACGATCCACGGAGAGATGAACGCCAGCCCGGCGAATAGTTCGCGTTGTTGAGGCGTGACCCGCCGCTCACGACGGGAGAGACGGGTCACGACAGCTTGATCAGTCATGCGTGGGGGTTATTCGCTCGCCGCCCACGCTTCGTCCAGGGCGGCCTGGGCTTCGGCTTGCGCCTGATCCAGCGCTTCCTGAGCGGTCTGTTCGCCGTTGAGCACGCGATTCACAGCGTCAACCCATGCCTGCCGGAATTCCGATCCAGCCGGGTTGGCCGCGACGGCGAACCCGTTTTCCTGCACATCAAGGATCGTATCCACGCCGCCAGCGAACGCGGGCACGTCGATGGGCTGCACGACCTCGCCGAAAATCTGTTCATCGGCGACGCTGTTGCCCGTGTACACACCCGTGTTGATCGCACCGGATTCCGTACGCAGATCCGCGCGTTCCTGAGCTGCCGCCACCCACGCTTCGGGCGCGGTGATCGCCTGCATGAAGGCGCACGCTGCCTCCGGATTGGACGAGCCGACCGGAATGGCCCACGCGCTGCCCGTCACAAAGTTGATCGGGTTGCCTTCGCGGTCGAGGAACGGCGCGAACGTGATATCCACGTCCGGTGATGAGCCCGCCAGCACGTTCATGTACCACTGTTCCATCGGGAACACACCGAGCTGATCGGCGACCATTTGGTTTTCCGAGCCGAAGAAATCCCACGTGTCGCGGAAGGCGATGAACGGCTGGCGACCACCCGCCGCATCGTGCAGGCTGGTGGCGAATTCGAGCGCTTCAACCACGCGTGGATCGTTCAACTGCGCGGTGCGGCCATCGTCTGACAGCAGGGAAGCGCCGTTGGCCATCGCCCACAGCGGCAGGAATTCCGGCAGTTTGGGGTCAAAGCCGATGCGTGTGACATTGCCATCTTCGACGCGGGTCAGGGCGTCGTTCAGCGCGCGGATGCTCTCCCAATCGCTCGTGTCAACGTCTTCCGGGCTCAGGCCTGCTTCAGCCAGCGCGGCATTGTTGATGAACAGCATGATGCTGTTGTAAAACTCGGTAATGCCGTAGACCTCGCCGTTCACCGTGACCTGATCGACCGCCGTCTGGCGGTACTGGCTCATGTCAATCCCCCGCGTGTCGATGCATTCAGTCAGCGGCATGAGCGCGCCGCGCACGGCGTAGGTGCTGAGCACATCACGCCCCAGGTAGACGAGATCCGGCGGGTCACCGCTGGCAACAGACGTGAGAAACTGCTGCTCATCCAGCGCGCCTTCGGTGAAATTCAGTTCGAGATTCGGGTAAGCGGCTCTGACCTGATCGACCCGCACGGTGGCAATCTCGTCACCCAGGCCGAAGCCCATGATGTCGAGCGAACCACTGATGTCTTCCTGCGCGGCCAACGGCACGACGAGCAGGAACACGGCGGCCAATACTATCAGCATCGATGAAAAGCGCGGCGAAGTCTGTCTGAACAAACGCAACATGACCATCTCCTTGATGCTTTTCTGATAGAGCCAATCTGTAAGTTGGAAAGGTACTTCCCCTAAAATTTATAACGAATGAAATAACTTGTCAAATCGGTGGACTTACGCGGAATCAAAATGGGACGTCGCAGCGGACGTCCCATTGCAATTACGTTCGGCGAATTGGACTATTCGCTCGAACCGTACAGACGCGTTTCTTTGTTGCCGAGCACCTTGTCGATTTCCGCCATGACATCGTCGGTCAGCAGCGGCACGACATCCAGCGCGGCAAAGTTCTCGGTAACCTGTTCCAAGCGCGACGCGCCCGTGATCACCGTGCTGACGTGCGGGTTCTTGACGCACCACGCCAGCGCCAGCTTGGGCAGCGTCGTGCCGAGGTCGCCCGCGATCTTCGCGAGTCCGGGGATCTTCGGCAGGCTGTTTTGCCCCCACGGGCCTTCCAGCATGGCCTTGAGCCATTCGTAACCAGGCAGGTTGACGCGGCTGTCCGCCGGAATGCCGTCATTGTACTTGCCCGTGAGCAGACCGCTCGCCAGCGGCGACCAGATCGTCGTGCCGAGGCCGACCGTGTCCGTGTTGTACAGGCGCTTGTATTCGACTTCCACGCGGTAGCGCGTGAGCATGTTGTACTGCGGTTGTTCCATCGTCGGCGGGATGAGGTCGTACTGGCGGGCGACCGCGTACGCTTCCATGATTTCCTGCGCCGACCATTCGCTCGTACCCCAGTAGAGCACATCGCCGCGCCAGATGAGTTCGGTCATGGCGCGCACGGTCTCTTCGATGGGGGTGTTGCGGTCCGGGCGATGGCAGAAATACAGGTCAAGATAGTCGCACTGCAGGCGGTCGATGGCCTGATAGGCCGCTTCATAGATGTGTTTGCGCGACAAGCCGCGCTGAATCGGCGAGGGGTTCTGGACCGCGCCGCCGAAGACTTTGCTGGAGACGATGTAGCTATCGCGCCGCCAGCCCGCCTTCTTGAGCGCCTCACCCATAATCGTTTCCGCCTGACCTTTGGCGTACACTTCTGCGTTGTCGAAGAAGTTGCAGCCATGATCATAGGCGGCGGCCATGAGTTCCAGCGCCGCGTCGACGTTCAACTGCGTGCCGAACGTCACCCACGCGCCGAACGACAATACACTCACCTGCAAACCGGATTTGCCTAAGCGTCTGAATTCCACGATAAATCCCTTTCGAAGTCGATTTGTCGGACGTATTTTCCCGAGTCAAACCCAACCGCGCAAGGAATTGGACTCATCGTGGATCGGCACAAATGAGCTGTGCAACCTCCCGCGCTGCCGCTTCCACCTCGGGCGACAAGCGCTCTGCATGGTCAAACTGGCCGCCTTCGATGCCGTACACGAACAACTGATTCGGCAGACAGTCGAGCACGCGGGCGAGTTCAACCGCCGCCGCGACGCCGAACTTGTGCGTCGACGTGCCGTTCATGGCGACCGGCATCGGGTGGCGGTGCGCGTCAAAGCGCGTTACTGAGCCGGGCGCGCCGCCGCTCACCATCGCGTCGATCACATAGACGGTGGGCACGCGCGTCGTCGTCCACAGCTCGATCAGGTCGGCGGGATCGCCGGAGCTTTCGCGCACATCGGCATCGGGTAAGGCGGCGCGTACCAGCCGCGCCGCCGCCAGACCCACGCCATCATCGCCACGCTGTGGATTACCCACGCCAATGATGAGGCAGTCGTTCATGTTGGTTAGCCTGTCACCGCTTCAATGACGTGGCGCAGCTGATCGCGCAGTTCCTCCGCAATCGGTCTGAGGAAGGCGGCGTGCATGTCGCCCCACGCGATGAGCGGATCGGTCGCCTGCACTTCGACCAGTTCTTCGGTCGGCTGCGAGATGGCAACCTGACACAGCAGCGCGACGCTTACCTGCGGCGCGACCGCCATGGCCCGCTGCGCGATCTCCGGTTTGATCACCACCAGCACACGGTGGGCGAGGCTGTAGGCGGTCTCTTTCGCCAGCAGCGGATCGAGATCCACGTCGGCGACGATTTTGAACCCGGCGGCGTTTAAAGCGAGCTGCGCCTGCCGGTAAGCAGTCTCGAACGATGTGTTGAGCGTGCGCTGTAAGCCAATTGCCACGGGAGTGTGAGACATGACGCCCTCCTCTAGGTTCGTTCAATCGTTAAGTTCAGGAAATGGGTGGCACACGAGATGCACGGGTCATAGTTGCGGATCACCTGTTCACATTGCAGCGTGAGTTCCTCGTCGGGCGTGTCGAGATGGTCGGAGACATAGCGGCGCAGATCGTCTTCGATGACTTTCTGGTTCTGCGCGGTCGGTGGGACAATGCGCGCGTCGAGAATCGCGCCGCTGTAGTCGAGGCGGTAGCGGTGATACAGGAAGCCGCGCGGCGCTTCCGTGCAGCCCCAGCCAATCCCCGCGCCCGGTGTGACCTCAACGGCGGGACGCGGCGGCGGCTCGTACTGCTCAATCAGCTCGATGGCATGGTCGCACGCGTAGACCGTCTCGACGGCGCGCACGATGATCGTCTGGAAGGGATTCGTGCAGATCCGCCCGAGTCCGCCCGCCTGTGCTGCCTGTTTTGCTAAAGGCGTGAGCTGATCGTAGTTGAGGTTGTAGCGCGCCAATGGGCCGACGTGATACTGCCCGCGGCCCTTGAGCACCGAATGCAGCGCGTTGGAGTGCGCGACGTGTTCTTCGATAAAGTACTTCTCGTAGTCCTCAATGTCGATATTCAGCCCCTTGTTCGAGACGAGCCGCCCTTCGCAGAGCGGGTATTCGTCGGGATGATGCAGCGCGACAAACTCGTAGTCGTAGGTGAAGTCGGGGAACGGCAGCGTGCCGACCCATTCCGCGGTCTCCAGCGCCGCATCGCGCGCCCATTTGAGCTGTTCCAGCAGCGGCTGGAAGTCGCGTTTGCTCGGCACATGATAGAAGCCGCCCACGCGCACATTGATCGGGTGGATTTCCCGCCCGCCGAGCACGCGCACGATCTCATTGCCGATCTTCTTAAGCTTCAGCCCGCGTTTGACCGCGTCCGGGTGATCTTTTGCCAGCGTGAGCGCGTCCGGGTAACCGAGGAAGTCGGGCGCGTGCAGCATGTAGACGTGCAGCACATGGCTTTCGATCCATTCGCCGCAGTAGAGTAGGCGGCGCAGCGCGCGGAGCTGACCGTCAACTTTGACATTGAGCGCGCGTTCCATCGCGTGCACCGAGCTCATCTGGTAAGCGACCGGGCAGATGCCGCAAATGCGCGCGGTGATGTCGGGCGCTTCGCTGTAGGCGCGCCCGCGCAAAAAGCCTTCAAACAGGCGCGGCGGCTCGAAGATATTGAACTTGATGTCCGCGACTTGATCGCCCTTCACCTTGACGTACAGCGCGCCTTCGCCTTCCACGCGCGCCAGCAGGTTGACTTTGAGGGTGCGGGTTGGGGCAGCGACGTTAGCTTTCATGAACATCACTCTCCTTGCGGAAGGCATCCGCATACGCGTTGAAGGTGCGGAACGCGCGCACGAGGTCTTGCGGTGATTGGCCGAGCGCTTTCCACTGCTCCGCCAGCGACCGCGTATTCGGCGCTTCCGCCGGGCCAAAGCAGCCGAAGCAGCCGCGTTGATACGCTGGGCACAGCGCGTTGCAGCCCGCCTGCGTCACCGGCCCGAGGCAGGGCGTCCCCTGCGTCACCATCACGCAGGGCGTACCGCGCCGCTTGCATTCTACGCACACGCTGTAGCGCGGGGTGATCGGTTTGCGGCCGTCAAGGTACGCGCCGATCACCTCCAACAGCTGCGTTTTGCTGATGGGGCAGCCGCGCAGCTCAAAATCGACGAAGACGTGATCGGCAATCGGCGTCGATTTGCTCAGCGTTTCGATGTATTTCGGGTTCGCATACACCAGCGCTGTGAGCGCTTTGGTGTCTTTGAAGTTGCGCAGCGCCTGAATGCCGCCCGCCGTCGCGCACGCGCCGATCGTGATCAGTACTTTGGAGGCGCGGCGGACGCGGTGAATGCGTTCGGCGTCGTGCTGCGTCGTGATCGAGCCTTCGACCAGCGACACATCATACGGCCCTTTGACCTGCGTGCTCGTCGCTTCCGGGAAGTAGGCGATTTCGACGGCATCGGCGACGGTGAGCAGTTCATCTTCGCAGTCGAGCAGGCTCAACTGGCAGCCATCACACGAGGCGAATTTCCAGACGGCGATTTTGGGTTTGCTTTTGCGCTCCATGTTACAGCTCCCATCTGGTGAGCAGATGCTCGACCTGGCTGTGCTGGAAGACCGGGCCATCTTTGCACACGAAGACTGATCCGAGTTGGCAGTGACCGCACAGGCCGATGCCGCACTTCATATTGCGTTCCAGCGAGACATAGATGTTGCTGCCGCTGATGCCGCGCCGCATGAGTTCCTGCGTGGTGAAGCGCATCATCAGTTCCGGCCCACACACCAGCGCCTGCGAATTGAGCGGGTCGAAGGGCGCCCGTCCGATCAACTGGGTGACGAGGCCGACGCTCCCGCGCCAGTTGCCCGTTGCGCGGTCGACGGTTACGTACACGTCCAGATCAAAGTGCGCGCGCCACTGTTCCAGTTCTTTACGGTACAGGACATCGGCGGGGGTGCGCGCGCCGTAGAGCAGCACGACCCGCCCATACTGTTCGCGCCGCGCGAGGATGCGATACATGGCGGGGCGCAGCGGCGCGAGGCCGATGCCGCCCGCGACGATCACGATGTCTTTGCCGCGCCCCAGTTCGACCGGCCACGCCGACCCGAACGGGCCGCGCACGCCGAGCGTATCATCGACGTTGAGCTTGCTCATGGCATGGGTTACCGTGCCGACCGCGCGGGTAGTGTGGATGAGTACATCGCGGCGGGCAGGGTCACCGCTGATCGAAATCGGAATTTCGCCCACGCCGTAGATGTACACCATATTGAATTGTCCCGGCTCAAAGGCGGGAATGTCGCCGCCTTCCTGCGGTACCAGCTCCAGCGAAAACGTGTCGCCCGTATTCCAGCGTGTCCGCAGTACGCGATACACGCGGGGGATCATCGGGTCAGCGACGTTGACCGGGACGGCTGCGAAGTCCAGTGTTGTCATACGACTGCCCCCTCATTGGCTCACCTGATACAGGTCGATGAGCTGAATGCGCGTCGCCTGCAGGCGTTCCATCATGATGTGCGAGAAACGTTTTAGGAATTCATAACCGAAGCCCGTGTCGGTTTCGCATTTCTGGCGCAGACACGCGGCGTCAAAGGCGAGTACACGCAGTTCGGTCGCCGCGCGCCCGGAAAAGTGCCAGCGATACGGCGGGAACAGCCACGACCAGCCGACGATTTCGCCGGAATGGATGGTTTGCAGGGTGACTTCGCCCGCCGCGGGCATCTGCACCATCAGCTTGAGTGTGCCCTCGCGAATGACATAGAAGTGATCGGCCTGTTCCCCTTCGTGGAACAGCAGTTCACCCGACTTAATAATCTGATTGGAGGCGCAGCCCGTGATCAATTCTAAATAGGTGGGCTGGAGCCCGGCAAAGAATGGATGTTTAGCGATAATCGGTTCAAGCGTTTTCATGGATTTTCTTCTTTCGCGTCTTGGCTTCCGGTTTGGGCTGGCTGTGTGCGCGAATCGTCGCCGCCTCTTCGGTCAGGTCGATGCCGACGGGACACCACGTGATGCAGCGCCCGCAGCCGACACAGCCGAGCGTGCCGAACTGGTCGACCCACGCGGACAGCTTATGCGTCAGCCACTGGCGGTAACGCGACTTGGCCGAGGCGCGGACATGCCCGCCGACCATATATGAGAAGTCCATCGTGAAGCACGAGTCCCAGCGGCGAATGCGCTGTGCCGACGCGCCCGTGAGTTCCGCCACATCTTCGAACGTGGTGCAGAAGCAGGTCGGACACACGAGCGTACAGCTCCCGCAGGTCAGGCAGCGCGTCGCGACTTCGTCCCATTCCGGATGTTCGAAGTTGTTTTCGAGCAGTTCCTTGAGGCCGTGCGTATCGAGCGCCCGTCCCATGTGCGCCGCTGTGTCGGCGATGATCGCATCGGCGGCTTGCACGTCGGCGTCCGTGGCGGGCTGCAGCGGCACTGCGTCGAGAATACGCTGACCGGCCTCGCTGCCCACTTCAACGACGAAATAGTGTTGTTCCGTCTCCAGAACTTCGGTCAGCGCAAGGTCGAAGCCGGTTTCAGCGCGCGGGCCGGTGCCCATCGACGCGCAGAAGCAGGTGCTGCCCGCCCGCCCACAGTTCACCGCGACGATGAACAGGCGCTCGCGCTGCGTTTCGTAGACGGTGTCGTGATACTGGCCGCCGCTCAACACGCGGTCGAGGATGCGGAGCGCGCCGAGTTCGCACGCGCGTACGCCGATCAGGGCGAGGCGTTCGGGCACGTGATCATTGGCGGCGATGGCCATGCCGCTGTTCAAGTGAGCTTGCCAGAGCCGCAGCTCGGCGGGGTACAGGAATTTCTTCCACGAGTGGGGGCCGAGACCACAGCCGAACACGCGACCGGGATCGCCGTCTTTGAGGCGATATGTGCCGCGTTCCTGCTCGTCGGTCAAGCCGATGGGGAGGTCTGCAACTGCGTTGATCTCATCGTAAACCACCGCGCCGGCGCGTGGGGTTGGGCCGATGAGCCGGTAGCCATCTGTGTTCAGGGCATCCAGCAAACTCTGGAAGTCCTGCCGATCTAAAACAAACTTCGACCGTAAATCCGCTTTGGACGATTTCGTCATGGTTATTCCCCTTCGTCCAGCCACCGTATGAGTTTGAAACGTTCTCTTTGGTTGAACTGATGTGCTGCTCAACCGACTCGGTAGGGGCAGACCGATGTGTCTGCCCGGCTTCGGGCGCACACACAGGTGCGCCCCTACATCCGTTCGTGGATCGTTTTAACCGACTTACGCTGGTTCCGGTAAGCGCAGCAGATCTTCCAATGTCAGCGCGACCTGCGCCGCCGCCGTGGTGACCGCACTGGTCGGCGGGTGACCGAACTGCGCGTCCCCGACCTGAATGCCGATCAGCGCGATATCGCAGCCGACCTGATCGGTGAGATAACTGCACATCATCTTGAGGGGCAGGGTGTGCGTAGACATGCAAATGCCATCGGCGTACTGCCACGGGATGAGATGGACAGTTCCCGGCGGCTCGTTCATCTGCGCCGCATCGATCACGATGATCAGCTCCGGACGCACCTTGCGGATCAAGCCCGTGAAATTTTCCGGCGCGAGACCCGCGTCGATGATCAGTCGGTGATCGTTGGATGGGATGTGCTCGCGTAACTGCCGGGCGATGAGCACGCCCACGCCGTCATCGCCGCTCAAAATCTGGCCGACGCCCATCACGGCCACCTTGATGCCGGGCTGAATCTCCTGCTTGAGGACATCGCTCCACAGTGTCACAACACACCTTCCTCGCCATACTCAATCACAAAGGCATTCCGCTGAACGGTCGCCAGTTCCCACTGGTCATGCGCCAGTTCCAGACAGTTAAAGCGACAGCTTTGTACGCACTGACCGCAGAATGTGCAGCGGTCGACGTGGTAGCGCAGTTTGAACTGTTTATTCGCCCGGTCAATGTCGATGAGCTGAATCGCGTCCGCGGGGCAGTCCTTCACGCACAGCGAACAGCCGGTACAGCCGACTGAACGCCACACCAACCGCCCGCGCAGTCGCTCTGAGACGGGCGTGCGCACCTGCAGATAGCTCCGCGTCGCGGGACGAATGAACAGCGAATGCAGCATATTGCCGAAGAGGGTCGACACTTTCATAGGGGGGCCTTTCCCAACAGCGTGATCAGCCATTGACCGAGCGCCAGCAGCACGCCGTAGCGCCACCACAGACCGATCGTCTGGTCGATGCGGAGGCGGGCGAACAGCGTCTGCGCGATGGTCACAGCGAACAGCAGCAGCAGCGTTTTGGCGAAGAACAGGAGCGGGTTGGCGGTGCCGCCCAAATACAGCGCAGCGATCAGCGCGAGGCCGATGACCAGCACGACAGCGCGACTCAGACGGAACAGGGCGAGCCCGCGACCGCTGTATTCGGTCAGCGACCCGGCGACAATTTCGGTGTGCGCTTCCGGTGCATCGAAGGGCGGCAGTTCCAGCTTGCCCATCAAGCCGATCACGGCGACCACAAAGCCGATGGGCTGCGTGAGCAGCAGCCACGTGTGTTCGCTGGCATACGCGGCGATCTCCCCGATCTGCCAACTGCCCGCCGCCAGTGCGGGGAGCAGGAGGGCGAGCAGGAAGGGCGCTTCGTAGGAGAACAACTGCGTGAGCACGCGCAGCCCGCCGACGAGCGCGTAATGGTCGTCGGTGATGAGCCCGGCGAGGCTGGTGCACAGACTGAGCACGCTCAACAGGTAGACGGCGACGATCAGGTCGCCGGGGAAGCTCCCCGCCGGGGTGAGGCCGAACAGCGGCACATAGACCGCCGCTGTCGTCACCGCTGCGAGGCTGACCACGGGTAGCAGGTCGAACAACGTGGGTGAGACACCCTGCGGGTAAATCTCTTCTTTCGCCAGCAGCTTCACCAGATCGGCCAGCGGTTGATACCAGCGGGGCCCGACGCGGTTTTGCAGCCGCGCCGCCAGCTTGCGATTGAACCACTCGTACAGTAGGGCGGTCAGCAGCAGCGCTAATCCGCCGGGGAAAATGAGCAGAGCGCTGAGTTCGGTCATGACTTTGCCCCCTTGCGCCGGAACTGATCCCAGTCGAGCGCGAGGCGTTCGCCTGTTTCCACGCGCCGGACGGTTACGAGACGGTCATTGCACGAGAAACACGGGTCAACGCCGACGAGCAGCATGGGGATATCGGCCAACTGTCGACCACGGCTCAAGTCGAGCACAGAGGCGAGGTTACACAGGGTCGGCGTGCGCACTTTGATGCGCTCCGGCATGTCACTGCCCGCGCTTTTGATGAAGTAGAACAGCTCGCCGCGCGGCGCTTCGACCCGGCTGATGGTTTCGCCCGCCGGGATTTTACGCGGCATGCGCGCCTGCAATTCGCCTTCGGGCAGCGCGTCGAGGATGGCGCGGATGACACGGATGCTTTCCAGAATTTCCCGCACGCGTACGATGAAACGCGCGTGCAGATCGCCTGCTGTTTCTGTCACAGCCTGCACGGGGAAAATAGAGTACGCCGAATACGGCGCTTCGACGCGCAGATCGCGGAGGACGCCGGAAGCGCGCGCCGTCGGCCCAACCACGCCGAGCCGCGCGGCGTCGGCCTCGCTCATCACACCGATGTTCTGCGTGCGGCCGCTCAGCATCGGGTCATTCTGCACGAGGTCGAGGTAGTAGCGGGCGCGTTCGTCGAGGTAGTCAAGTCCTCTGCGGATCGAGTCGATGTGCGTGACGGTCAGATCGAATTTGACGCCGCCGAGCGTATTCACCGAGTGATGCACGCGGCTGCCGCTGAACTCCTCAAAAATGTCCATGACGGTTTCGCGGTCGCGCCACGAGTACATAAACAGGGTGTCGAAGCCCGCTTCGTGCGCGGCGACGCCGAGCCAGAGCAAATGACTGTGAATGCGTTCGAGTTCGGCGGTCAGCTCGCGGATCGCTTGCGCGCGCGGCGGTACGGTCACCCCGGCGAGCTTTTCCACGCCGAGCGCGTAAGCCAGCGCGTGAATGTGCGAGCAGATGCCGCAGATGCGTTCCAGCAGATACAGGTTTTGCACCCACGTTCGGCTTTCGGTCGCTTTCTCGATGCCGCGGTGCGCGTAGCCGAGTCGTACTGTCCCACTGATCACCGTTTCGCCTTCGACGGTGAACTCGAAGAAGCCCGGCTCTTTCAGCGCGGGATGCTGTGGGCCAATCGGGACGGTGAACTGTTTAGTCGGCGTGGTCATGGTCGACCTCCGCGAGAACCGCATCCTTCAAAAGCGGATACACGCCCTCCGGCCAATCATCGGGGAGGAAGAGGCGCGAGGTATCGGGCGCGCCGCGAAAGGTCACGCCGAACAATTCGCTGACTTCGCGCTCAAACACGCTCGCCGCCGGGACGAGGCGGCAAATGCTGGCGACGGTCGGTGTTGTGCGCGGCAAGCTGACGCGCAGGGTGACGATCACCGCGCCATCGGCGAAGTGATAAAGCAGTTCGAGCGCATCACTATGATCCAGCCCGGTGATCCCGGCGAGATAGCCCCAATGTCCGGCCAGCAGCGCGGACACCGCTGTTTGGAGTTCTGGTGCACTGATCGGCACATCAAGGCGGTTGGCTTCCGGAGTGCGGAAGTCGGCTTGCCAGTGCAGGAGCAGCATGCGGGCGAGTTCGAGTGTGGTCATGAGGCGGCGACCTCCGGCGGAGACTGTAATTTGCCGAGCAGCGCTACCATCCCGGCGATGATCGCTTCCGGTCGCGGCGGACAGCCGGGCACGTATACGTCGACCGGGATGAACGCATCAACCGGGCCGACGACGTTATAGCAGTGCTGGAACACTCCTTTGGAGAGCGCGCATGAGCCGAGCGCCATCACGAAGCGGGGTGCGGGCATCTGCTCGTAGATGCGGAGCAAGCGTTCCTGGGCCTGCCGCGTGACCGGGCCAGTTACCACCAGTAGATCGGCTTGGCGGGGGCTGCCTTGCAGCTTGACGCCGAATCGTTCCACGTCGTAGCGTGGGGTGAGAGTCGCCAAGAGTTCAATGTCGCAGCCGTTGCACGAGCCGCTGTTGAAGTGCAGCGCCCACGGCGAATTGATGCGTGCCCAGCGGGCGACTTCGCCGAAGGTTTGTTCCCACAGATGCGTTAACATGTTCGCCTCCTTTCAGCCCAAGATCAGGGCGAGGAGCGACAGAGCGAGAAATACCAGATAGATGGCCGCCGCGCTTGAACCGGCGCTGCTGCCGAGCATGAGTACGCCGATGTGCACGATGGCGAAGAAGAACGCGACGATAAACGTCTTGGAATACCCCGGCAGCACATCCGTCGTGGGCGGACGTTCACCGCCCGCGTAGATGCTGGTGTGCGGTGTGTTCGGCGTGCTGTGATCGCCGCCCGCCAGTCGATAACCGAAGCGGGAGAGCAGCGCGGCCAGCGCCAGATAGATCAGGAAGGCCGCAATCGGCGTGAGCAGCAGGGTCATGGAACACCTCCGAAGACCAGCACCGCGCTGGCGAGTTCGGTCAACCAGCGCACGGAGTCAGGCAGCACGCCGACGAGCACGATCAGCGCGCTGAGCAGGATCAGCGGCAGGCGCACGGTGAGCGGCGAGCGCTTCTCCTGTCTTTTTGATGGCGGTTGTTCACCGGCAAACAGCGTCAGCAGTGGGGGCAGGTAGTAGCCCAGCGCCAGCAAGATGTTTAGCGCAATGACGACAACTGCGCCGCGCACGATGGGGTCTGGGCTGATGAACGCGGCGGCGAACACCTGCCACTTGGACATGAAGCCGGCCAGCGGCGGCAGTCCCGCGAGGCTGAGCAGCGCCAGCAACAGCCCGACACCGACGAGCGGCGCGCGGTAAATGAGGCCGCGCAGATCCGCGAGGGTGATGTGTCGGTTATTCGGAAGGGTGGCGAGGCATAAAAAGGCGAGCGTTTCCATGAGGCCGAGCGTGAACAGGTGAAATAAGCCCGCCTGCGCGGCTTGGGGTAGGTTGGCGTACAAGCTGACGCCGAAGCCGAGCAGAATCGTGCCGATGTGGCTGATGCTGGAATAGGCGAGCAGGCGCTTGACATCCGTTTGGCGGAAGGCGAGCAAATTGCCGATCAGCGTATTGACGACACCCGCGCCGATCAGCAGCAGCCCCCACGTTTCTGCCGCGCTGACGAGCGGCAGCAGCGCGCGCATCAGGATGATCAACCCGCTGACCGTCACCGCGCCGGAGAGCAGCGCTGTCACCCGCGTGGGCGCATTCGCGTAGACATCGGGCAGCCACGTGTGCAGCGGCACGAGCGCGCTTTTGATGCCAAGGCCAACGATCAGCAGGACCCCCGCCGCCAGCAGACCCGGCGCTAAGCGGCCTGATTGCGCGCTGTCGAGCGTCAGCGAGCCGGTTTGCGCGAGCACCAGCGCGATGCCGAGCACGATCAAGATTGATCCGACCGCGCTTTGCGTCAGATATTTGATGCTGGCATCGAGCGCCAGCGGTCGATCCTGCTCCAGTGCGACGAGCAGGAACGAGCTAATCACGACCGTCTCCAACCACACCCACAGATTGAACAGGTCACGCGCACAGACCATGCCGATGAGCGCGCCCGTTGTCGTGAGCAGCGCCGCGAAATACTTCTCGCTGCCTTCGGTGGTTTCCGCACTCGAAGACACGAGCACCAGCGTGCTCACGCCGAGCACCACGAGCGCGAAGAACAAACTCAAGCCATCGACACGCAGCGCCAACAAACCGAAAGTCACGCTTAGTGTTTCACCTGTGGACAAGCTCAGCGCGGCGCGCAGCCACAGCCCCCACAAGATCAGCAGCACGCCGAGGCTGAGCCACCAGCTCGTACGCTCGGCGGCGCGGGCGGAGGTGCGGGCGCGGCTTGCCAGATAGATCAGCGGCGAGGAGGCCAGCGGCAGCGCGATGAGCAACGCCGTGAGGTTCATCTCAGCGCCCTCCGAGCCACAACGTGAGCGTGAGCAGCAGCGCCAGCCCGCCGATGATGGCGGCGATGTTCCAGTTGATCTGGCGGGTTTCCGTTCGTTCGAGAACGGAAGCGGAACGGTCCGTGCTCGTCAGCACGCCAGTTTCCAGAGAGGCGAATCCTGATTCGTCGGCTTGTTTCAGCCAGGCGCCGACGCTGTTAAAGCCACGAACGAATACCTGCGCGTACAGGTCATTCAACCCCCAGCCGCGCGCCAGCAGATCGAAGGTGCGGCCTACCAGCGGATCGCAGCGGTTCTCGGGCAGCGGCTGGAGTCCGTAGATCAGATAGGCCGCGCCGAGGCCGATTCCGCTTATGCCGACTGACAGCAGTGCGACCATCGGGTTGAAAGCCGCCTCATGGACTTCGCCCAGCGTATGCCCAAGCCACGTGCCGAGCGCGCCGTGCCCCGGCCAGTTGAGCGCGCCGCCGATGACCGCCAGCGCCGCTAAACCGATCAGCGGGAGGGTGATCAGGCGCGGACTCTCGTGCGCGTGTTCGGCAGGGCGGCTGCGCGGCGCGCCGAAGAACACAATCAGCGCCTGCCGTCCGATGTAGAAAGCGGTCAAGCCTGCTGCACCGAGCAGCGCCAGTCCGACCAGCGGCTGTGCCGTCCACGCTGCGCTGAGAATGTCATCTTTGGAGAAGAAGGCGGCTAGCGGCGGAATGCCCGCCAGCGACAGCGCGCCAATGCCATAGGTGGCAAAGGTCGTCGGCAGGTGCCGCCGCAGCCCGCCCATCATGCGCATGTCGTTACCGTGACCGAGCGCGTGCACGACCGATCCGGCGGCAAGGAACAGCAGCGCCTTGAAGAACGCATGGGTCACCAGATGGAAGATCGCCGCGGTGTACGCCCCGAGCCCGACCGCTGCCATCATGAAGCCGAGCTGACTGATGGTCGAGTAGGCGAGCACGCGCTTGATGTCGTACTGCGCAATGGCGGCGTTGGCGGCGAGCAGTGCGGTGAGCGCGCCGACCGCGGCGATCACCGCTTGGGTGAGCGGTGCGAGCTCGAACAGGGTGTGCGCCCGCGTGATCAGGTACACGCCCGCCGTGACCATCGTCGCTGCGTGGATGAGTGCGGAGACGGGCGTTGGCCCAGCCATCGCGTCGGGCAGCCACACGAACAGGGGGATCTGCGCGCTTTTCGCGGCACAGCCGATCAGCAGGCACAGTGTCAGCGCGACGACCAGCGGATCGCCAGGGAGGAAGTGTTCCCCATTGAAGACGACCGCGTAACCGAACGAGCCGCAGGTCGTGCCGATGATAAGCAGCGCGATGATGAACCCGGCATCGCCCACCCGGTTGACGAGGAACGCTTTACGGGCAGCGGTGCTGTTGCGCCAACCAACGCCGTGCGGCTGATCGAACCAGAAGCCGATCAAGAGAAACGAGCACAGCCCAACACCTTCCCAGCCGACGAACAGCATGAGGAAGTTATCGGCGGCGACGAGCACGAGCATGGCGACGAGGAACAGGTTGAGATAGGCGAAGAAACGCGCATAGCGTTCATCACCGCGCATGTAGCCGATGGCGTACACATGAATGAGCGCGCCGACGCCCGTCACGACGAGCATCATCGTCACGGAGAGCGTATCCACGCGCAGTGCCCAATCGACGCGCAGCCCGGCGACTTCAATCCACGTGAAGAGGCGGATGACCGTGCCTGTCGGTTCGGTGAGCAGAGCAACGAACTGGAGCAGGGCGACGCTAAAGGCGAGCACAGCGGCTCCACTCCCGATCACCCCAGCATGCAGCTTACGACCGAACGCGAGGTTGATCCCCGCGCCAAGTGCCGGAAAGAGGAGGACGAGCGGAACCAGCCCGAACATAGCGCACCTCTAATCGGGCGGTGATGAGGGCGGATCATGCACGGCGGTGAGATGTCGCAGATCGAGCGTTCCACACGTTCGCTGCATCTGCACTGCCAGCGCCAGCCCGATCACCGCCACCAGTGTATCGATGAGGAGAAAGGTTGCCGCGAGACTTTGCGCTAATTGGAGCTGACCGCTGGCTCGCCCCGCCAGAATCAGCGCGATGATGACGCCCTTGGCGGCGATTTGCAGCGCGATGATCAGCTTGAGCAGGTTGCCGAGTAGGAGTAAGCTGCCCATGCCGACTACAATCAGCACGATAGCGGCGGCTGCGCCAGCTGCAAACGGAAAACTCATCAGTGCGCCTCCGTTCGCTGCCTTCGGCTGGTTGCAACTGGCTTGACGGGTGCGCGTTGCACCGAGCCGAGCAGATGCAGGATGCTGAGCACCCCGGCGAAGATCAGCACGCCTTGCACGAGCATATCCAGCCCGCGCGTTTCCCAGAGCATCGCGTTGAAGCTCATGGTTTCGGTGGTTGGAGGCAGCACGGGCGACGCAAAGATCATCGCGCCGATGAGGAGCAAGCACAGCAGAACAAGAAACGAGGCGAAGGGAAGGGGGACGGAGGACGGTAGACTGGTCGATTGTTTGCCCAACAGGCTGGCCGCGAACACAAAGAGAACCGGAACCAGCCCCGTGCCGACGCTGAGTTCGATCACGGCGATCTCGTGGGCACCTAAGGTGTACAGCACAGCCGCTGCCGCGGCGCTCGTCAAGGCGAGCCACAGTGCGGCGACCAACAACTGTTTTGTCCTGATAGAAAGTACGGTGCAGATGACGATCACCAGGACAAGGCTTACAGTAAGCATCTTCGTCCCTCTTGTGAAATCTTGCACAATACTATTCTAACATGTCAGCCAGAACGCGCAACAGTGTGCAACGTCATCTCCTGTGTGGAGAAGCGGCACATCTGTTACCAGAGGTCAGCGCGGTCGAAGAGGGTTTTGTGCGGGGTGGTACGCACAAATACATCCAGGTCAATGTGAGTGAAAAGTCCGATGTTAAGTGTGGTCAGGTGGTATGTCCACGGCGCATCCCACCCGAAGCGACCGTTGAACTGCACCTGTCCCCATTGACCTGCCGCGAGCGTGATGCTGCGCGCAACCGGATAACGCGTCGGCGCGCCGGTCGCCGCCCACGAGTAGCGATAGATGACGGTGATGGCTGTCGGGGCGATTTTCAGCCGGGTACCGGGGAAGGAGACCTTATCATGGGCGGCGATGGCGCGGCTAGTGGTGAGGGGCGGCGGCATTTGGAAATCAGCCGCTTCGGTACAGCGGTACTGCTGGTGGATTAGGACGAGCGGCGCGGCTGACAGCGTTTTGTCGAGCGGCGGCAGGTCGGTCAGCGGTAGGGCGTGCGGGACGGCATTGCGCCGCCCTGCATTGACCCCACCGCGTGACGCCTTCGTCCATGTGACGCGAATATCCTGGACCACCAGCAGCAGTTGATTCATAGATTGTCCCTAGACGAGTAAATGCACTGCGTAGGGGGCGAGCGTGATGCTACCGCTGAGCGTCGCGCCCGTCAGCCGATCCTGATACGAACGGTTGCCGAGATCGAGCGTGACCATGTTCGCGTTGTGGTTGAGCACAAACGTGAGCGGTTGCCCATTCTTGACGCGCTGCGCGACCTCGACCCCCGCGGGCGCGCTGATCGTTGGCGCGATACCGTGCCCCCTGAGCAGATCGCCGTAGAAGCGGTCAAGGAAGGCTGGATCGGGATCGCTGCCGAGGTAGTAGGCCTCGCCTTGTCCCACGGGACTACGCGTGAGCACGGGCATGCCCGCGTAGAAATCACTGCCGTACGTCGCCAGCACCTGCGCGCCTTCCGCATGCAGCAGGTCGGCGATGTGACGGCACGGGAATGAGCCACTGCCATCCGTCATGACGATGGTATTGGTCTGATCCGGGTAGAGCGCGTCGATTTCTTCGACCCACACGCCGAGCACCTGGCTCAACGGGCCGGGGTAGCCGTTTTCAAACGCGAGGTCGGTCTCATCGACCAGTCCGGTCAGGTATGTGGCGATGAACGAACCGCCTTGCGCGACGAAGGCCTCGATTTTATCGGCGACGCCCGCTTTGACCATATACAGCATGGGCGCGATCAGCACATCGTAGCGGCTGAAATCGGAGTCGGGGAAGACGATATCGACGGGGACATTCTGGCGGTAGATGGCGCCGTAATGCTTGCGCACCGTGTCGACGTAGCGCTTGTTGCGCACCGGGCCGACTGCGTCGTCGAGCGCATGCCAGTTATCCCAATCGAAGAGGATGCCCACGCGCGCATCCACCGCCGCGCCGATCACCGTGTCGCCAAGCGCGGTAAGTTCCGCGCCCAGTTGACTCACTTCACGGAATACGCGCGTGTCGGTGCGCCCCGCATGTTCGATGATTGCGCCGTGGAGTTTTTCGCAGCCGCCGCGCCCACGCCGCCATTGGAAGTACATGACTGTGTCCGCGCCGTGCGCAACCGCCAGATAACTCCACAGGCGCAGTACACCGGGACGCTTAAGCGCGTTGATCTCCTGCCAGTTCTGGCTGCTCGGCGTCTGCTCCATGAGCAGGAACGGCTGACCATCCTTGATGCCGCGCATCAGGTCATGCAGGAAGGCAATATCGCTCGGAGAGTGATTGGGATTCGGGTAGCAGTCCCACGAGACGACATCCAGTTCTTTTGCCCACTGGCGATAGTCGAGCGGCTTGTAGGTGCCCATCAGGTTAGTGGTGATGGGGATGTTCGGCGTGATGCTGCGCAGGATGTCCCGCTCATTGCGGAAGCAGTCGAGCTGACTCGCGCTCATGAAACGGAAGTAGTCGACGTTGAGGCCGTGCGTCAGCCCTTCGGCGTTGGCGCGCGGCGGCAAAATCTGTGACCAATCGGTGTAGGTGTGACTCCAGAAGGGCGTCCACCAGCGCGCGTTGAGCTCGTCCAGTGTGCCGTATTTCGCTTGCAGCCAGACGCGGAACTGGGCGGCGCATGTGTCGCAGTAGCACGCGCCCGCGTACTCGTTGCTCACATGCCACAGCAGCACCGCCGGGTGCTGACCGTAACGCTCCGCCAGCTTGCGCGCGATGTTCCCGCTCAGGCGGCGGTAGTTGGGTGAATTGGGGCAGTAGTTGGTGCGCCCGCCCTGCTGCCGCCGGACGCCGTTTTCGTCGGAGCGGAGCACATCGGGGTACTGCTGCGACATCCACGCGGGCTGCGCGGCGCTCGGCGTGGCCAGTACGACGCGGATGCCGTGCGCGTGCAGGCCGTCGATCACCTCGTCCAGCCAACCGAACGTGTACTCATCTTCCGCGGGCTGAAGTGACACCCAGCTAAACACGCCGACGGTTGCCACGGTGACGCCCGCCTGCTGCATCAATCGAAAATCTTCCGCCCAGGTTTCACGCGGCCATTGTTCCGGGTTGTAGTCGCCGCCATGCCACAGAAACGGGGCAGAGGGCACGACCGGAGGGTACGTTTGCGGCATTCTTATCAGTCCTTTGGGTCAAAAACGGGACAACCATACATCGATCTGTGGGGGAAGTCACGAAAATCAGCGGCGCGGAGATCATCTCCGCGCCGCTTGAGGTTACGTCAGCTGCCAGTAGATGGTGTAGCGCTGGTGATGCAGTTTGTAGAACGGGAGAATCTGGACGGCGTGCGGGAGTCCAACGCCGCTCAACTGGTAGGTCAGCGGCTGTCCGGCGACGGGGTGAAGCTCTTCCAATACGCTCTGTGCCGATCCCTGCAGCGGGGGCACGGGCGGCGCGGGATGCCAGTTGACCGCCGCATTGCGGGTGTTCGGATCTTCGAGATACACGTTCGGCATATTTTCCGTGCCGAGCGCGCCCGCGAGCACAATGGGGCCGTAGAGCAGCGCGATGTGATCCGCCGCGCCGGGCAGCGGTTCGGCGTGGAGCCGCATGGGCAGGCGGAAATCGATTAGATCGCCGTCGTGCCATTCGCGGTCGAGACTGATGTATGAGCCTGGTTCGACGTTGAACGGCTCATTTACGCCGTTGATCTGTACGCTCGCACCCGTCGCCCAAGCAGGATAGCGCAGCTTGAGCGCGAAGCGCGTCGTCTGAGCGCAGCGCAGCGTCAGGTGGGTCGTGTCGCTGTCGGGGAACTGCGTCTCCTGCCGCACGGTGACCTGCCTGGCATCCCAGGTGAGTTCGGAGGCGATGAACAGATTGACGTACAGTGCGTCGTCGGCATGGTAGTAGATCGTGTCGGCGTATTTAGCGTGATTTTCGACGCCTGTGCCCGTGCAGCACCAGAACGAATGCTCGGGCGCGCTGTAGACTTTTACATGTCCCGGTTTGAGGGAGCAGAAATACAACATCATGCCTGTCTCGGGATCCTGCGAGGCGAGGATGTGGTTGAACAACCCGCGCTCGTAGAAGTCCATTGCTTCGGCGGAGGGTTCCCACGCGAACAGGTGCCGCGTTAGCTTAAGCATGTTGTACGTGTTGCACGTCTCCGCACTGACCGACGTCAGGTGATCGGCGAAGCGGTGCACCGGGAAAAGAGTTCGTCGTCGCTGTGCCCGCCGATCACGTACGAACGGTAATGTGCCACCCGTTCCCAGAAGAACTTGGCTGCGTCGCGCAGCACCGGGTCGCCTGTGAGTTCGTACTGCCGCGCCAACCCGATCAGCTTGGGGATCTGAGTGTTCGCGTGCAGACGATCCATCTGGTCGCTGCCCTGTTTGAGCGGGTCGAGCACCACATCGTCGTTGAAGGCGAAGGATAGGCGCAGGTGTTCCGGATTCTTGGTTACGCCATACAGGTTGGCGAAGACTTCGTTCATGCCGCCAAATTCCATCAGCAGCGTGATCTGCATCTGCTCGTAGGTGAGGTTGTCCACACGGAACTTGACCCAGTCCGCGCAGCGTTCGAGCACGGGCAGCGCCTGCGGGTTGCTGCAGTGCAGATGCGCGTCGAGCAGCCCCGCCATGATTTTGTGGAGGGTGTAGTAGGGTGCCCATACTGGAAAGCGCCCTTCGACGCGGTCGAAGTACGATTCTGGGAAAGCCGACAGGTAGCCCGGGTTGTAGCCTTGCGACGGCAGCGCCGCTTGCACAGCAGCGAAACCCGCTACCATGTGATCGACCCGCGCTTTGAAGCGGTCGTCGCCCGTGCTGGCGTACATCAGCGCGCAGGCGGTCACGTAATGCCCGGCGAAGTGGCCGCGCAGTTCGACTTTCGGGTCTTCCCAGCCGCCGTAAGGTTGGGCGGTCGTCGGCAAGCCCGCGTTGAGGTAGAACGTGTGCAGCAGACGGTCGGGATCGAGCTGAAGGAGATAGGCGGCGTCACGTTCCATCGCCGCCTTGAACGCGCCATCGAGCAGGCGCACGCAGGTGAGGTCAAAAGGGTGCGCGGTCATGTTAGCCCTTCAACCCGGTCATGACGATGCCCTTGATGAAGTAGCGCTGGGCGAAGAAGAACAGCAGCACCACCGGGATGATCATGGCCGTCGAGGCGGCAAGCTGCAAATCCCAGCTCACGTCCTGCACGCTGCGGAACGAAGCCAGCCCCGCTGCCACCGTGAAATTCTCCGGCGAGCGCAGGAAGATGATCGGACCGAGCAGGTCATTCCACGCATTGAGGAACGTAAAAATCGCGACGGTGATGAGTGCCGGACGCGCCAGCGGCATCATGATGCGCCAGTAGATCCCGAACTCGGTGCAGCCATCGATGCGCGCGGCATCCGCGAGCTCTTCGGGAATCGTGCGGAAGAACTGGCGAATCAGGAAGATGTTGAACGCGCCGCCGCCGAAAAACATTGGGACAGTCAGCGGCAGGAAGGTGTCGACCCACCCGAGGCGCGAGAACATGATGAACTGCGGCACGATCATGATGGCGTACGGCAGGAACAGCGTCGCGATCACGATGCCGAACCAGAAATCGCGCCCGGGGAAGCGCAGACGCGCGAAGCCATAGGCGACAAACGACGAGGTGAACACCACGGCGATCACGTTCAGTCCGGCGATGACCAGCGTGTTGCGCAGGTACAACCCGAACGGCTTGTACGTCAGCGCGTTGAAGTAGTTCTCGAATTTCACCGGATTCGGAATTAAGTCCGGCGGGTACTGGAAAATCTGCACCTGACTCTTGAGCGAACTGCTCACCAACCAGAGGAAGGGCGCGATCATGATCGTGCCCATGATCAGGAGCAGCGCGACGGTGACGTACCGCCAGATGCGGTCATTGCGAGACATCGTGCTGCGGCGCGGCGCGATGCGCGCGGGCGCGATATCGGTGAGAGGTTGTTGGACAGCGGCCATTTGCGATCTCCTTCCTATTCACCCGGATTTTCGTAATACACCCGCCGTCCGAGATAGCGGAAAATCACAACGGACAGGACCAGCAGAATGCCGAAGAGCACCCACGAGAGCGCCGCCGCATACCCCATCTTCAAACTCTGGAACGCGCTGCGATAGATGTACAGCACGAGGAACAGCGTCGCGTTTTGCGGGCCGCCATCGGTGACCAGATAGCCAATCACGAACACCTGCAGCGAATTGATGAAGCCGATCACGAGGTTGAAGAAGAAGACCGGGGAGATCATCGGGATGGTGATATGGCGCATCTTCGCCCAGCGCCCCGCGCCATCGATTTCCGCCGCTTCATAGTAGACATCGGGGATGCCCTGCAGACCGGCGAGGAAGATGATCATCGAACTGCCCGAGCCCCACAGGCTGAGGATGACGAAGGCCGGAACGGCGAGATTCGGGTCTTGCAGCCATGCGATCTTCGCGCCGCCAAACGCGCGGATCACGGCGTTGATCAGGCCAAATTCGGTGTTGAACATCCACGCCCACAGCAGCGCGTTCGCCACGGCGGGGACAATGCTGGGCATGTAAAAAATGGTTCGAAAAATAGAAATGCCGCGAATATTTGTGTTGATCAGATTGGCCAGAAAGAACCCGAACAGCAGCCCGAGTGGCACCGACAGCACGGTGTACAGGAAGGTCGCTTTGAGGGCTTGCGGGAGAATGGGATCTCTAAAGAGTGTTTCGAGGTTTTGCATCCCCACGAAGCGGGGCGCGGACATCAGGTTCCAACTGTGAAAGGTGAGGTAGAGATTGACCAGAACTGGGATCACCACCCAGAACAGGACGCCGAGGATGAACGGCATGATAAAAATGTAGCCTGTGATCGTCCGCCGCCGCCGGAGGGACATGTTCGTCCACCACTTCCAGCCAGATTGAGCGGACGCAGGCGCTGCTTGTATGCGCGTTGCCATAGTTGACCACCGTGTCTATCGTCAGAACGGGAACGGGGCGCGGTCAACCGACCGCGCCCCGGCAAAGCTAGACTGACTACAGATTCGCCATCGCGATTACATCGTTGGCCTGACGCACCGCTTCGGGCAGCACGTCGGCAGGCGGCGTCCCACCGGCAATCGCCTGCACGGCCGGGTCGATGAAGTTGGCGGCTGCTTCGATGTAGCCCGGCGGAATACGCACGGCGACGCCGTAGGTCGGCAGGTATTCGCTGACGAACTGGCGGTAGTTCTCCGGATGAATCCCTTCGGTGATCCACGTATCCAGACCCTCGGGGGTGGTCAGCGCGGTTTGGCTGGGCAGCCATAGACCGATCTTGAGGAACTGGGTCTGATAGAACGGCGTGGACAGGAAGCGTACCCACTGCCACGCTTCTTCGGGGTGCTGGGTATTGGCCAGCGCCGAGTGGAAGTGCGCCTGCATGACGGTCGCAGGCTGCACCATCTTGGGCAGCGCGCCGGTACCCATCGGCACGCTGACGAGCGACGGGTTCATCCACGACAGCGCCCACGAGCCATCGACGGCCATCGCCAGACGCCCGGTGTCGATCATCTGCGTGTTGGTCATGCCGAGGTCGGCCATCGACGCGCTGCGCGGCGCGACATGATGCACGTAAATCAGTTCATACAGGCGGGTGATCGCTTCGATGGCTTCCGGTGAGTCGATGGCGATGCGACCGTCGGCGAAGTACGCGCCACCGTTCGAGTGCACAGCGGCGGCAATCGGCATCCACCACAGCGGCCAATCAACGCCCCACTGCTGAATATCTTCCGAGTCGAAGCCTTCGTCATCCGGGTGGCGACCCGCGCTGTCCTTAGTCAACGCCTTGGCATTGGCCACGAACGTATCCCAGTCCCAGATTTCGTCTTCCGCGAAGCCGGGCGGGGTAATGCCCGCTTCCTCGAACAACTGCGCATTGTAGTAGATGTGGTGCGCGACCCAGCACGACCCAATGCCGTGCCAGCGACCGTCATTGTCGGCGCAGCGCGCTGCTTCCTGCGGCAAGAAGTAGTCCGGCGCGCCCAGCAGCGGGTCGGCGGTGATCCGGTCGGTGATGTCCAGCAGGAGACCCTGGGAAACGTAGGTTTCGTAACCATCGGCGATGATGAACGAGGTGTCGGGGGTGGTGCCCGCAGCGAAGTTGGTCAAGAGCACGCGGTTGTATTCGCCCGCGTCCGGGGTATGCTGCCATTCGACGGTGATGCCGGGCATTTCTGTTTGGAAGACCTCAATGGCCGCGCGCACGCCTTCATCTTCCGCGACGCCGCCCCAACCACCAAACGAAATACCGACCGCATCCTGTTGACTCGGCAGGGCGAACAGCTTGCCGCCCAACTGTGTCATGCTGGCAGCGAAGGCCGCCGAAGCACCCATAACCTTCAGAAAATCACGACGAGAAACGTTGTTACCTGCCATGTTTATAAGCTCCTAAAGTTTGCTCAAACGGACTTACTTTTTAGTACAACGAGACGCTGCACCGAGTCTCGACATACCCACTCAGGGGTCGCTGCAGATCACGTCCAACCGGAGAAACTCCCCGGTTGGCTTGACTTGAGTAATCTATTGCTCGCGCACCCAGACGCGCATTTCACCGGGCTCACGGTTCGCCCACAGACTGTAGGGAATAGCCTTGAACGGCACGGCATCATATGAATATTGGAGCGCGCTTTGCGGCTGATAGAGGCCACTCGCCCATACGGCTGGTTCAGTGCGGACGGCTTCCCCGGTGATCACGCCCACGCCGCTGAACAGGCTGCTGTCGACGTTGCCCACCAGCTTGGCGGTGCGCGGAATGACGAGATTGGCGAGATTCGGACCGTTATCGGCTTCTTCGAGGCAGTAAACGACCGGGCCGCGCTGGAGGGCGACTGTGCCCGCGTTGTGGCGCACGTTCGGGTGTGACACGATGCGTTCCACGCTCATAGGCAGCGCCAGCTCGATGGTGTCGCCGTTATTCCATGTGCGGTCGATGAACGCGTAACCGCGCTGGACGTTGGCGCTCACGGTCACGCCGTTGACGCGCAGCGTGAAGTTCGACGCCCAGTTGGGAATGCGCAGCGCCAGCTTGAACGGGGTCGCCTGCGCTACGCCGATGGTGAGGCTCACATCGCCGTTCCACGGGTAATTTGTTTCCTGATCGATCTGCACGCTGCCCGCGGGCAGGCTGACGCGCATGTGGCTGTGGTTATACAGGTGGAGGTAGATCGTTTCGGCGCTGTGCGACGAGAAGTAGTGGCCCAGGTTCGCAACGACGCGCGCGAGATTTGGCGGGCAGCACGGGCACACGAACCAATCCTGACGGCGGTAGTGCTTCGGCGTGTTGATGCCGCTGAAGTGTTCGTGCGGGTTGACGTACGGGTACGAGGCCAGCGGGTTGGCGTAGAAGAACTGGTTACCTTCCCACGACACACCCGACATGATGCCGTTATACAGCGCGCGTTCCATGACATCGGTGTAGCGACTGTCCGGGTCGATGTCGAACATGCTCTTCGCCCAGAAGACCAGCGCAATCGACGCGCAGGTTTCGGCATAGGCGGATTCGTTCGGGAGGTCGTAGCCGAAGGTGAAGCCTTCGTTGGCGTGCGCCGGGCCGAGACCGCCCGTAATATACATCTGCTTGCTGGTGAGGTCTTCCCAGATTACGCGGCAGGCGTCAAGCAGGGTGCTGTCGCCCGTTTCGGCAGAGATATCCGCCGCTCCGGCATACAGGTAGGCCGCGCGCACGGAGTGGCCGGTGGCGACGTTTTGTTCGCGCAGGGGTTTGTGCGCCTGGCAGTAGTGATAGGTCTTCGCCCAGAATTTGGTCGGGTCGTCGCCGCGTGCCGCCGCTTCGATGTCGAAGAAGTTTGGCTCTTGCCCGCGCTCGTCGACGAAGTACTTGGCGAGGTTGAGATAGCGTTTCTCGCCCGTCGCCCGGTACAGCTTGACCAGACCCAATTCGACTTCCGGGTGGCCGCAGTAGCCGTGCACCTGTTGTTCGCCCGGGCCGAAACGCGCGTCGATGTGATCGGCGTAGCGCGCCAGCGTATCGAGCAGCACGCGCTTGCCCGTGCCTTGGTAATAAGCCGCCGCGCCCTCCATCAGGTGACCCGCGTCGTAGAGTTCGTGCCAGTCACGCAGGTTACGCCACTTGTTTTGCGGTTCAATCACCGTGAAGAAGCTGTTGAGGTAGCCGTCTTCGAGCTGGCCTTCTTTAATCGCCTGAATGACCTTGTCGGCGAGCTGTTCAAGGTCGGGATCGGGGTAGCTGTCGAGGCTGTAGCCGACGGCTTCGATCCATTTGGCGAGGTCGGAGTCCCAGAACTTGTGCACAATGTGACCGTCAAACCGGGGATCGTTTTCCCCGCCGTGCAGATGCCAGGCATCGGTGCGGTGGGTGATTTCAAGCTGATGATGGATGGCGGGAATGGTCGAGGTGCGGACAGTAGCTTGGCGCTCACCCCAATAGCCACCATCAATTTTGACCTGATTAGACCGGATAGAACTTAAGGGCAGCCCATTATTAACCATGGCGGATCCTATTCTGAAATCGAATGCACTATTCAACAATTTGTATCCACTGTAACGAAACCGGGAGTCGGTGAACAGTAGGTGAAACCCGCCAATACCAGTCCGATTCCGACTTTTCCGACTTTTCAGCCTATAATCAGAATGACTAGTCACATTTGAACTACCGGACAACGACTGATGGATATAACCCGCTTTGCATTTGAGCATGAGCTGTCCAATCAAGGCACAGAATGCCGGGTTGTTCATTTCGCGGGGGACGGCACTGCATCCCACGCGCATCATTAACTCGCATGAACTGATCTTTGTGAAGCAAGGTGAACTTGAATTGTGGGAAGAGGGGCAGCAGTTTCATCTGCGCGCGGGGCAGACGCTGCACCTGTGGCCGGGACGGCGGCACGGCGGATCGAACCCCATGCCGCCCGACTTACGCTTTTACTGGATTCACTACGAGGTGATTTGCGAAACGGTGAGCGATGTACAGCTGACCACGCCTGATTATCATCCGAGCTTGGTCGTGCCGCAGATGGCCACGCTGCGCCAACCCGAACGACTGGAGCGCTTGTTCCGCACGTTTCTGGACGATCAGGAGTCGGGGATGCTGCATCCGTACGCGGCGAATCTGCTC
The DNA here is from genome assembly GCF_016713355.1 of Candidatus Flexifilum breve. NCBI lineage: Bacteria > Bacillati > Chloroflexota > Anaerolineae > Aggregatilineales > Candidatus Flexifilaceae > Candidatus Flexifilum > Candidatus Flexifilum breve. Next base: position 979,451 of record NZ_JADJPI010000035.1, on the reverse strand, counting down.
ATGACGCTTATGCTGCTCGAAGTCGTGCAATCACAAGTGGAACCTGTTGAAGTCAACGAGGATGCCAACGTGGTCGCGACGTGGGCGCACACTTATATTCGCATGAACTTTGACCGTCCGATTACGGCCAGCAAGATCGCCGCCGCACTCGGCTACAATACCGACTATCTCGGGCGCATCTATCACCGCTTGTACGGCTGCACTCTGACCGAGTCGATTCACCGCCGCCGCATTGAAAAAGCCTGCGAATGGCTGCTGGACACCAATCTGACGATTGCGCAGATCGCATCCCGCTGCGGTTTCAGCGACACCGACTATTTCCGGCGCATCTTCCGGCGCATCATGCAGATCGCGCCCGGTGACTACCGCACCGAGTTTTCGCGCATGCACATCAACACGCATTGACGCTCAGCGGCGAATTTTACCGGAGCTGTCGCCGGACATGAGCTGCTCGACCTCTTCCACGCTGACGAGCAGCGCGTCGCCGGGAATCGTGTGTTTGAGGCAGCCCGCGGCGGTCGCAAAGTTGAGCGCATACTCGGGATTCTCCGGGTGCTGGCGCAAACCGTAGATCAACCCGGCGGTGAACGCATCGCCCGCGCCGACCCGGTCGACGATGGGCGTCAGATCGTAGCTTGCACCGGTGTAGAACTGGCCGCGCTGCCACAGCACCGCCGACCACGTGTTGTGACTGGCGGAGTGCGAGGCGCGCGTCGTGAAGGCAATCGTCTTGAGCTGCGGGCAGCGCTCCGCCAATTGTTCCGCGACATCGCGGTTCTGGTCGATCAAATCGGCAGCGGGGTCACGCGGCTTCAGGCCGAACATGGTGTGCACGGTTTCCGTGTTGCCGACCACTACATCGGACTGCGCGACGAGATCGGGCATGACCTCCGCTGAGGTTTTGCCCCATTTCCACAGCGCATGCCGGTAGTTGAGGTCGCATGATATTGTCAGGCCAAGTTCGCGGGCAATGCCAATGGCCTCACGGCAGGTGGCGGCGGCGCTCTCCGTGAGCGCGGGCGTGATGCCAGTCCAGTGAAACCAATCCGCGTCAGCCGCCTTGAAGATTGCGCGCCAATCGATCATCCCCGGTTGCAGTTCGGCGGCGCTCGACCGTGCGCGGTCGTAGATCACTTTGCCGCCGCGCTGGGCTGCGCCCTGTTCGACGAAATACACGCCAAGCCGATCCCCGCCGCGCGCGACATGACCCACGCCGACGCCGTACTGGCGCAGATACATCAGCACCGCTTCGCCGAGGTCGTGCGCGGGCAGGCGGGTCACATATTCGGCGCGGTGACCAAAGCGCGCCAGCGCAATGGCGACGTTCGCCTCGGCGCCGCCGAAGGTCACGGTATACGACTGCGTTTGGATGAGGCGCAGTAAGTCGGGCGGTGTGAGGCGCAGCATAATTTCGCCAAAAGCGACTATCGCATGCATGTCGTTTGCTCCTCCGGTTATACGCGCGGCGAACTGCCTGTCAGCCGCGTAAACGTCTGATAGCCGATCCAGCGGAACGGTTCCGGCGGGAGCGGCGGATAGGTCTGCTGGTAGAAGGGCAGCCCGCGCCAACGCTGATCATCGCGCGAGTACAGGTCGGTGATGACTTCCCCGGCAATGTTCGCCAGCGTGACACCATGTCCGCAGTAGCCGATGGCAAAGTATACGTTGCGATTATCACCGCGCACGCCCATCAGCGCTTGGCGGTTCAGCGTGATGCCGAGTGTCCCTGTCCAGCGGTGCGTGATCGGCAGACTGCGCGAACCGGGCATGTAATTGGCCAGCGTCTCCTGCATTTTGGCGAAGGCGGGCTGCGCGGTGTGCGGCGTGCCGGGGTAGGCGGTGCGGTTGTTGAACAGGTAGGCGTAGGACTGATTGCTGCCGCCGCCAAACACGAGCCGCCCATCCGTGGTTAGGCTGCTGTATGAGATGCGGTCAAGGTCGTCGCTGAAGCCTGCCAGCGCTTTCCAGCCAATCTGTTCGCGCTGTTCCGGGGGCAGCGGCGCGGTTGCAAACACGTGCGAGTGCAGCGGAAAGAGCGCGTCACGGAAGTAGCCGAGCTTGCCCGTGTATCCGTTGGTCGCCAGCATAATCGCTTTGGCTTTGATGCTGGCGTGCGGCGTATGTACGGTGATCGTCGCGCCTTCGTCGATGCGCGTCACGGGCGTGCCTTCGTAGATTTCCACGCCGCGTTCGAGCAGTACCGGGCGCAGGCCGCGCACCAACTGCGCGCCGTTAATCTGCCCGGAATTCGGGTCGTAGATCGCGCCATGCGCCCCATTGAGCTGCAAACGCGCGGCCAACTGCTGCCGATTCAGGTAGGCTTCGGGTATGCCGAGCGACTGCAAATATTCGACTTCTTCGTGGGCGGCTTCGGCGCGCTGGGAATCGGTCAGTACGGTCACCGTGCCGTCATAGCGCGCGCTGACCGGAAGGTTGTGTCGTTCAATGATCTGGCGGATGGTGAGAATGCCCGTATGCGTCATCTGGTAGATGCGGGCGGTCATTTCGGCGCTGTAGCCGCTGGTCACGGCCAGCCAGTTGAGCAGCATGCCGCCATTGCGCCCGCTCGCGCCGTTCGCCAGCGATTTCGCCTCCAGCAGAAGCACGCGCTTTTCCGGGTAACGCTGGCTGAAGTGGTAGGCGGTCGAGATGCCCGTGAAGCCGCCGCCAATGATCACCAGATCGGCGCTGGTGTCCTGCTGGAGCGCGGGCAGCGGTTGATAATCGGGCGTTTCCGCCGTCCACAGCGCCTGACTCTCGTCCACTTCCAGTTTCTCTTTGAAGATACGCCCCGCCAGCGGCCACGTCAGCGCGGCGAGATTAGAGGCGGTCGTGAGGAAGCGGGTAGTCAGGTTGCGGGACGGAGTGCTCATCGTCATCTCTCGATCAGGTCTGGTCAGCAGCGCAATACGATATCCACAAACTGGCCCGGGCGCTAGCGCTCAAGCATCCTTCAGGATCTAAACGTCGGAAACTCGATAGAATTCTTATAGACGTTGGATGCATCCGGCGGCGAACACGGCATAGTCACAGCGCAGAAACATATTACGAATCCGCAGTTGAGGACATCGAACCATGACGTCATATGTCTACTTTGAAGATGACCAGTTGAGCGGGGAGATCATGAGTCTCACCCTGAATTTTCAACTGGGTATCACCGACCTGACGATCTGGAATGACAGCGTCGACTTCATGCCGCGCCTGCGCAGCCTCTGTGTGCTGCCCGAGGTGATCTTTCTGGATATTCACATTGGCCCAACCGATGGCTTTGGTATTCTCAAGGGAATTCGTGCGGATACGGCCTTTGACTCGGCCAAAATTGTCGCGGTGACAGCGGGCGTCACGGGCGACGAGGTCGATCAACTGCAGATGGCGGGCTTTGATGGCGCGATTGGCAAGCCGATTGAGATCGCCACCTTTCCTGAGGTACTGGCGCGCATCATGCGCGGTGAGCGCGTGTGGCAGTGTATGTAAGCCCCCGGACAAACAAAAACTCTCCCCACGTTCAGGTTGAACGCGGGGAGAGCTATCCCTTCCACCGCCCTTACGCGATGGTCACCTCAGCACACAGATAGACATCCTGAATCGCATTGAGCAGATCGACGCCTTCGGCCAGCGGGCGCTGAAACGCTTTGCGTCCGCTGATCAGACCCATGCCGCCCGCCCGTTTGTTGATGACTGCCGTCTTGACCGCGTCGGCGAGGTCGTTCTTGCCGCTCGCGCCGCCCGAATTGATTAGTCCCGCGCGCCCCATATAGCAGTTCGCCACCTGATAGCGCGTCAGGTCAATGGGGTGATCGCTGGTCAACTGGCTGTAGATGCGTTCGTCCAGCTTGCCATAGCTGGAGCCGCCCGCGTTGATCGCTTTATAGCCGCCGTTCGATTCCGGCTGTTTCTGCTTGATGATATCGGCCTCAATCGTCACGCCCAGGTGATTCGCCTGCCCGGTCAGGTCGGCGGAGGCTTCATAGTTGACGCCATTCACCTTGAAGCCGGGGTTGCGCAGATAGCACCAGAGCACGGTCGCCATACCGAGTTCGTGGGCGTGGACGAACGCCTCCGCTACTTCGACGATCTGGCGTGTGCTTTCCGGTGAGCCGAAATACACGGTCGCGCCGACGGCGACCGCCCCGAGATTCCACGCCTCTTTGACGGTGCCAAACATGACCTGATCGTAGCGATTCGGGTAGGTCAGCAGCTCGTTGTGGTTGATTTTGACGATGAACGGAATTTTGTGCGCGTACTTGCGCGCGACCGCGCCGAGCACGCCGAAGGTCGAGGCGACCGCATTGCAGCCGCCCTCAATGGCCAGTTCGACGATGTGCGCCGGGTCGAAGTAATCGGGATTTTTGGCGAACGAAGCGCCCGCCGAATGTTCAATCCCCTGATCGATGGGCAGAATCGAGACATAGCCGGTGCCGCCGAGCCGACCATGCGCGTGCAGTTGTTCGAGGCTGCGCAGCGCCTGCGGATTACGATCCGAGAGACCCCAGACTTCACTGACACAGTCCGGGCCGGGCAGATAGAGACGAGATTGGTCGATGGTAGTGCAGCGATGGGTGAGCAGCGAGTCGGCTTCATCACCGAGTAGTTCGGCGATCCGGTCGATAGACGGACTCCGAGTCGGGGTAGGGTGTAAGGTCATGGCAATATCCTCAAGAATAATATTTAGCCGTACTGTAATGATTATACACCGCATTACAGCCCGTGATTCAGCCCGGTGTAAACGTGTGACAAACATCACCGCGTGGTAAGTGCACTTCTTCATGACTTACGGTTCAAGCCGCGTTAAGACCCCCGTCCGCAGTTAAAATAAGACCAACATTGAAGACCTTGAAACGTTAGGAGCATAGCCATGCGGATCGCAGTATTGACGGGTGGCGGTGATGTTCCCGGGTTAAACCCCGCCATCAAAGCCATCGTAAATCGGGCGCTTGATAATGGTTACGACGTTCTAGGAATTCGGCGCGGCTGGCGCGGCTTGGTGCAAATCAACCCGGACGACGACAGCACGCGATCTTGGGTGTTCCCACTCACGAAAGAGACCGTCCGCCGGGTAGATCGCAGCGGCGGCACATTCCTGCATACATCGCGGACGAACCCTGCGAACATGAAACCGGATGAAATTCCTGCTTTTGCCAACGTGCCGCTGAAACCGGAGGCGAAGACCCACGATATCACGCCGCATATTCTGCGTGTGATCGAGACGTTGGGGATCGACTGCCTGATTCCGATAGGCGGTGATGATACGCTCAGCTATGGCGAACGACTGGCGCGCGAAGGCGTCCGCGTGATCGCCATCCCGAAGACGATGGATAACGACGTTTACGGGACGGATTACTGCATCGGTTTTTCGACCGCCGTGACGCGCAGTGTGGAATTTATCCATGCGCTGCGCACCTCCGCCGGGTCGCACGAGCGCATCGCGGTGATTGAGTTGTTCGGGCGCAATTCCGGCGAAACGTCGCTGATTGCGGCGTATCTGGCGGGCGTGGATCGCGCGCTGATTTCGGAAGTGCCGTTTGACATCCACAAGCTCGCTCGCTTGGTGCTGGAAGACAAGCACCAGAACCCGAGCAACTACGCCATGATCACCGTGTCGGAAGGGGCTCATCCGCTGGAGGGGCAGGTGATCGAAGGCGGCAAAGAAGATGCCTTCGGTCATCGCAAGCTGGGTGGCGTCGGGCAGTCGGTTGGCGATGCGCTTAAGGAGCTGACCGGGCAGAACATTATCTACCAGCAGCTGGCTTACTTGATGCGCAGCGGCGCACCGGACTCGCTCGACCTGATGGTCGCGGCGAACTTCGCGCACGTAGCGCTGAGCCTCATTGAGCGCGGCGAAAGTGGGCGTTTGGTGTGCTTGCAGCGCGGCGTGTACAGTGATGTCCCGCTTTCGACGGTGGCGCAGGGCAAGAAACGCGTCAACGTCCCAGAGTTGTATGATACGGATTGCTATCGTCCGCGTGTGCGCCATGTATTGGGGATGCCCATGTTCCTGACGTGAAGTCGGGACACCCGCCTCATCTAGCCTAATGTGCAGACCGCTGACGGCCGGGAAACCGCGCCGTCAGCGTTTTGCCCGAGGAGTTGATCGGCTATGAACCAGCGACTAGCAATTGTGACTGGTGACGACCCCGCGCCGGGGATGAACGCGGCGCTGCGCAGCGTAACCCGCCGCGCGTTGGAACTGGGCTGGCAGGTGATCGGCATTTGTGACACGGATGGCGACTTGCTGCCAGAAGATTGTATCCCGCTGACCGCGCGTACCGTCGACGGCATTAGTCCGCGCGGCGGCAGCCTGTTAGGGTGCATGGATACGCGCCCGATGCTGACGGAGACGGGCATGAATATCGCCCGCCACTGCCTGACGGAGACGCGCGTCGATGCGCTGATCTTCATTGGCGGGCGGGAGACACAGGCGGCGGCGCAGGCGTTCGCCCAGAGCGGGCTGCCCGTCAACGGCATCGCCGCATCGGTTGAAAATGATGTCGCCGGTCTAGAAATGATCATCGGCACGGACAGCGCGCTTAACATTGCGTTGGATAAAATCGACTATCTACGCGCATCCACGCCGACGGGGCATCTGCTGCATCTGATCGAAGTGGCCGGGCGCAGTTCCGGCTATCTGGCGCTCATGTCGGCGGTGGTCGGCGGCGCGGCGGCGGTCATCCTGCCCGAGACCGATGGCGAACTCGTGCGCAATGTCGCCAACGTGGCCGCGCTGACCGAGGCCGGTGATCCGATCATCGTGGCGGCGGAAGCCACCTATGATGCGGTGCGCGTCCGGGCTTCCAGTCTGGCGCAGGAGCGCAAGCTGCAAGGCCATCAGATCGCGCATGCGCAGCGTCACGCCGCCCCGAGCGCGTATGATCGCCTGCTGGCGACCCGCTTAGGCGCGCAGGCCGTCGACGCGTTGGTCCGCGGCGAATCCGGCGTCGTTTTTGGTTTTACTCACGGAGCTATTCATGCAGTCCCGTTTGCCGAGGTGGTCGGCCAAGCCAAACCGCTCGACGACGATCTGCTCCATCTCGCGGCTCTCCATACGGTCAGCGCCGCGCTGCACGAACACTGATACAGGCATTGGAGGAACATCCCACTATGAATAAACGGCTGGCGGTAATGACGAGCGGCGGTGATGCGCCGGGAATGAATGCCGCGATTCGCTCAATTGTGCGCATCGCACTGAATCGCGGCGTGGATGTCTATGCGATCTACGAAGGTTATCAGGGCTTGATCAACGGGGCAGACTTCATCCGCAAGCTGTCGTGGGATGCGGTTGGCGGTATCCTGCACCGGGGCGGTACGATCATCGGCACGGCGCGCTGCGATGCGTTTCGCACGCACGAAGGGCGCCGGATCGCCGCGCTCAACCTACTCAAGCACGAGATCGATAACCTGATCATCATCGGCGGTGATGGCAGCCTGACCGGGGCGGATGTATTCCGCCGCGAGTGGGGCACGCTGCTTGAAGAGTTGGTCACTGCGGGTGAAATCACGCGTGAAGTCGCCGACCAGCATACACACCTAACGATCATCGGCCTCGTGGGGTCGATTGACAATGACATGTACGGCACCGACATGACGATCGGCGCGGATACCGCGCTGCACCGCATCACCGAAGCGGTCGATGCGATCAGCAGCACGGCGGCCAGCCATCAGCGCACGTTCGTCGTCGAGGTGATGGGGCGCAACTGCGGTTATCTTGCCTTGATGGGCGGCATCGCGACGGGAGCGGATTACGTGCTCATTCCCGAGAATCCGCCGGATGCCGATGTCTGGGAAGACAAAATGTGTGCCGACCTCAAAGCAGGACGCGAGGCGGGACGGCGTGACAGCATCGTGATCATCGCCGAAGGCGCGCAGGACTGCAACGGCAAGCCCATCGACAGCGCGCATGTCAAGAAGGTGCTGCAAGAGAAATTCAATGAAGATGTGCGGATCACCGTGCTCGGTCACGTGCAGCGCGGCGGGACGCCGACCGCGTTTGACCGCAACCTCGGTACGCGCATGGGCGCGGCGGCGGTCGATGCCGTGCTCAACGCTACGCCGGAAACCGAGCCGCAGTTGATCGGTTTGCGCAATAATCGCATTGTGCAAGCGCCGCTCATGAAGTGCGTGGAGCAGACGCGCGCGGTGGCGGCGGCCATTGCGGCGCACGACTACGAAAAGGCGATGGAACTGCGCGGCACGAGCTTCAAGCAGACTTACAACACGCTGCAGGTGCTCCTACGCGCGCTGCCACATCCGCCGCAGCCCGGCCAGAAGCGGCTGCGCATCGCCGTGATGAACTCCGGCGCGCCCGCCTCCGGCATGAACACCGCCATCCGCGCGGCGGTGCGCAGTGGGCTGGATCAAGGGCACATCATGCTCGGCGTGACCAACGGTTTTCAGGGTTTGATCGACGGTACGGTGCGTGAAATGGACTGGATGAGCGTCAATGGCTGGGCGTCGGTCGGCGGCTCGGAATTGGGCGCGAATCGTACCGTTCCCAGCGGCCGCGACTTCTATCACATCGCCCGCACCATTGAGAAATTCGACATTCAGGCGCTGCTGATCATCGGCGGGTGGTCGGCGTATCAGGGCGCGTACCAACTGCACCGAGAAGTCGACAACTTCCCGGCGTTCAATATGCCGACGATCTGCCTGCCCGCGTCGATCAATAACAACCTGCCCGGTTCGGATCTCAGCATCGGCGCGGATACCGCGCTCAACAATATCGTCTGGGCGGTGGATCGCATCAAGCAGTCGGCGATTGCGCAGCGCCGCTGCTTTGTGGTCGAAGTGATGGGGCGCAACTGCGGCTATCTGGCGCTGATGAGCGGCCTGGCGACGGGCGCGGAGCGCGTCTATCTCCCCGAAGAAGGCATCACGCTCAGGGATCTGCAAACGGATCTGGATCAACTGCGGTACGGCTTCCGGAATGGGAAACGGCTCGGCCTCATGATCCGCAACGAGAATGCCAATCCGATCTATACGTCGCAGTTCATGGCGTCATTGTTCGAGCAGGAAGGCGGTGAGCTGTTTGACGTGCGCCAAACCATCCTCGGGCATGTGCAGCAGGGTGGGGATCCATCCCCGTTTGATCGGATTCATGCGACGCGCCTCGCCGTGCGCTGCATCGGCTATCTGATTGAGCAGGCGCAGAGTGACACGCCGACGAGCGCCTTCATCGGCATCGAGGCGGGCGAAACGCGCATCCACAACATCGAAGACATGGCGCGCATGGTCGACCAGACGCATCAGCGCCCGCGCCGCCAATGGTGGCTCGATCTGCGCCCGATTGCGCAGGTATTGGCGCAGCCAGAACCGCAGAAGCCCGCCAACGGGAACCCCTAACCCGAACGGTAAGCGGCGTGGGGTCTAGCCCACGTCCGCAGGCGCACGGTGCGATCACTATGGTGGTCGCACCGTGCGCATTGGCACAGGGATTGATACGCCCCCTTGGTTTTACGCCAACAAGCACCAGCAACTATGACTTCCTCACGAACAGTAACCCACTTGGAATATTTGGAGTGTCGTAGCCTAGGCGTAGCTCTTACGGCGCATTCGCATCGGGGCCGCGTACGGCGCCCGTACTGCTGCCTCTTTAGACTGATATGGAAGTTACATGCCGCTTTTTCACACGACCGGGAGCCTCAGCATGTTACGTACGCGTTTGCGCCAGATGATAGTTATTATCACGTCTACTTTCGCAATAATGCTTGGGAGCGGCGGGATATCAGCTCAAGCCGTGATGCCGCCACCCGTCATTACCATCGAAAATGCTGCCGAGCTCGTGCCTGTTTTTCAGTTTGACTTGAGGACTTTGGCAACCGAGTGGGTGGAAGGTGAGCCGCTGACCGCCGTCACAACGCCGACGCCCACGCCCTACCGCAACGATCACACGGTTGTTCCGCCCGTCATTCACATAAGTTCCGATGGTATGCGCGCCGCGATTATCACAAGCCAGCCTGACGTGCTGTGGTTAGTCGATTTAGGGGCTCGCACGTGGAGACCTTTTCTGCTACCTGAGCCACCGCGACGCTACTTCGTAGACTACCCGTTGGAAATAACGCTCAGCCCTGAACTCACGTGGCTGGCGATCCGCGGAGAATGGATCCAGAATGGCGATAATTTCGCACGCTTCTGGCGCTTGGATGAGTTGTTCGCTCTGGGTGGCGGTTCGATTAATGTGCCTGCGGACGATTGCGCAGCGCGGATCATGGTTAGTAGTACCACTCTGCGCGCCGAACCCCGTGTTGATGCAACACCGATCCGCTATCCGCTAATGGATGAACGATTTGATGTGCGTGCCCTCACTCCAAATCGCCGTTGGGTGCAGGTCAGTACTGATGGACAACGTGCGTGGCTGAGTTGGGATGCGGTTGACCTGACTGATAGCTGTGTCGGAATTCCCTTTATGCTGGAACGCGGGACAGAATATGCTTCGGTGCCGCTGCCCTATGGACTGAATACTTCAGCCTTTTCTCATGATGAACGTTCCCTGATCATGACCACACGCACGGGTAGTTATGGAACCACCGTGACGACTGCAACAGGACTCACGCTTATCGATGTGGCGACGGGAACGATTGTCGAGCGACTCACGGGCGAAGTAATGGATGGGATCGAGCAATTTTCCGAGCCTGAAGCACACCTTGGGCTCATCGGGGACGTTATCTACGATATTAGCTTGCGCGAAGTGGTCGCCACTTTGCAGTCGCAAAATGTTTACGTGGGAGCGCCGCGCCACGCAACCTTCAATGCTGATTACAGCCGGGTGTTCGTCACATATACCACGATTGGCAGGTTGTACGACAGAGCCACTGGCGTGCTCCTGAAAGAAATCGCCTGGCGCGAGAATTATGTCCAGAGCGAGTGGAGTCCCGATGGGCGTCATTTGCTGATCACTGTCCGTAATCCGGATGTATCGGGTACTGTGCTGCCCTTCCTGTGGGATACCAACAACCCGGCCATAACGCTCACACTGAATGACACGGCAGTCACTGCGTTGCCCGCCATCGTTTACGCTAGTTCGATATTGCAGTTCAGCCCGGACAGTCGCCAAGTGCTGCTCGATAGTTTGCCCGCGCTATGGGATATCGCTAACGCAACGATAGTCGGTGATCGTCTGCCGGATACCAATGTGTTCACTCCGGCGCTTCCGCTTTTACTGCCCGATGGTACTGGTTTTCTGCGTGTACCTATGGATGAATTGAGCACCGAGATCGTTGATTTTCGGGGCAATCAGCACGGAAGAATAAGTGAACGCATGCCACCGGATACAGCATTTTTCGCGGCTGAGGGACGCTGGTTAGTGAGGGTGGACGCTGCCACCGGAATCACATTGTGGGCAGTGAATGTCCCAAGCTTGGACTGATTCACCAGCAAAACTCAAACTTTTACGGTTTTTGTGCGACATTGGCGGCGGCAAGTCGTTTATATACGTGACAACTCCAACCCAACCGAATGCTCGTGTATAGAGTTGTTGCAGCACTAAAGCTGATTTGCCATTCACTGCAAACATGCGGCGACCGCTCGGTCTGGCGCATGCGAGGTAGGCAGATGCAGTGAACCCAGACCACCACTAACTGTCTATCTCAGCTATGACAACGGGGACGCCTCTCATTCGTCCCCGTTGTCGTTTCTAAACTAAGTTGTTGGCTTTGATGAGTCCGCAATAAAGTCTATTCAGCTGGCGCTTAGCCGTTCCCATTCCGCCATTGTTGCCGTTGTTCCCGTTGCCGCCAGCATTGGAGTTTCCATTGCCTTGATCAGCAACGCCGGGGGGATCCCCCGGCGGGTTAGCTGCGCTGCCATTACCATTGTTACCGTTGTTGCCGCCACCCGGATCGACCGGAGGATTGCCTCCGCCCGGATCAGCGGGTGGATTACCCTGCGGCGGATTAGTCGCCTGAGCGCTGCACGAGTTACCCGGGCAGTTGGTCGCCTGCTGACTATTGCCATTCCCGGGATCTGCCGGCGGATTACCCTGCGGCGGGTTGGTTGCCTGCTGACCACCTTGCGCCTGAGTCGGCGGGACGTGCGTCGGGCGTGGCGTGTTCGTCGGGCGCGGCGTGCGGGTCGCACTCGCGGATTCGTCTGTCTCATCTGTGGCGGGCACACGCGTGCGCGGCGTGCGGGTTGGGCTGGGCGTCACAGATGGCGTTGGCGTCTCTGACTCGGCGAGGAGCGGGAGACCGGATGGTTGTTCGCCTTCTGGCGCTTGACCGGGTGGCACACTGCTGCCATCCACCGCGTCGATCACCGCGTTGATGGCGGTGATACTCTGCGCAAACGCTGGCTGCGTCATGAGTTCCGGGGCGAGCCGCTCGGCTTCGTTAAGGTTCTGCCGAGCTTCCATAAGAACGGTGTTCGTGTCTTCGCGGCGCACAGTGAGGACCAGCGCTTCTTCGGCGCGGCGCCGCGCCTGCTGGAGCAGCACTTCGGCGCGGTCGGCGGACGTGCGCGCGAAGACCAGTTCGACTTGTTCGACGGCGCGTTTCACGGGATACAATGTGTCGCCCGGCACAGCCGATGCGGACGCGGCGCTTAAGCCACCGCTGAGAATGACGAGAATGAGTACGGCGGCCGCGGCCCAGCGAACCAGAATGGGCACGGGTGAACGGCGCTGTTTGGGCACCGGGGCGATGGACGGTTGGGCGGTCGACGGGCGCGCTCCGTTGGCGTGTACTTTGCCGTTTTGCGCCGGATACCGCTGGTCGAAAGCGGCAAGCATCCGGGCCTCGATGCGCTTACTCACTTCGTTGGAGAGCGCTGGGAACGGGGTGGCTGCGACGTCAATGGCGGTGTTGACCAGCGGGTCTTTGGTGCGCGGGGGCGTAAAGGTCGTCCCCGGTGGCAGCACGCGGTCGAGGCGCGCGGCGAGTTGTTCAGGGGTGTTGCGCATCTCACTCATGGATGCCCCTTAAATAGTGACGGCTTTTTGACTCCCCACCCAGGATCGATGTGAGGTGTTCCAGCGCCCGATGCTGAGCGCTTTTGACTGCAGTCATCGACTTGCCCAAGATGGCGGCAACTTCCTCGTGACTCTTGCGATCAACAAACCGCAGAATCAGAATCGTCTGGTGTTCTTCAGAAAGCTGTCCTAAGGCTGCGCGCAGTCGATCAAAGGACTGCTTTTGCAGCATTTGATCTTCGGGTAAAGTGAGATCATCAGGGAGACTCTCGGTCAACTCGCTGATCGGCTGGCGCTGGCGGGCGCGATAATGATCCGCGACCCGCGATGCCGCGATCCGATAGAGCCAAGCGGCGAAGGGAGCTTCTGTGATCTGGTACGATGCTAGGCCTTTGACCATGCTGATGAAGACTTCTGATGTAATGTCCTCCGCGTCTTCGGCGCTGCGCACCCGGGCGATGACATACCGGTAAATCGATTGGGAGTATGCCTGATACAGCGCCCCCACTGCTTCGCGATCTCCGGTCTGAGCTCGCTTGATGAGCAGTCGTACATCCACTTGCAGGGATACAGTATCTGCCGTATCGACTGTCAGGAGGAAGAATGCGGTAAATACACTATATAGAGACATCGCTACCCGATAGAATGAGTAAAGGCGAACAAACCAAGCACTCGCTTCTATCGATTTTACATGAAATTCATGATCTTCAGCATGATTGGCTGAGATAAGCGTATGAATTTCAGTATGAACGAGTGTAGCCTGCACGCTTGTAGCCCTGCATCCGATCGGTTTCTGACAACAGTACTAGAACCATGCCTTTGTCAGGGTGGCTGGATGCTCTGACCCCCGTATATGTCGTCTAGAGTGCCGCAAGTACTTTCGTACTGATACGACGTTCACGTAGACTGGTAACTGCCCGTTAAACAGTCCCGCTGGCAGGCTTTGCGCGCCCGCGTTTGGCTGGATTCCGGCTGGTTTTGGCTCACGCTTGCTCCTGCTTCATCCGTCTTTGTTGTATAAACCGTAGGTTGCAGTCAGATGTCGCGTGAGGTTGGTAAAAATAGTTGTAATAGCGTAAAGAAACCCCAATTTACAGCAGGCGTGGGTCAGGGTAACTCGATTCATGGCCGCATGGCAGCGTGCGTCGCAGCCGCACTTGCAATCTGCCATCGACGAGACACTAGAAGCCGAGCGGGGAGATCCGGTCGAGGAATTTGCGGACGAGCGGATGACCAAACGCGCCGATGTTCTGCGCGACCAACCACGCATCCTGTTGATCAGGTTTGAGCGTATCGGAGTTCACCACGATTTTGTCGTAGTGGGGTGTCGGCAGCGACCCGACGCTGAAAACCTGAGTGACATCGTGGTCAGTCTCGTGATAGGTGATCGGCGGCAGCATGCTGATGATCTTGTAGGTTTGGCGCTGAAATTCCTGGGCTTTGGCATCCTGCAGGACATGCACCCGCAGTCGCCCTAATTCCGCGCCAAAGTACGCTGACCAGATGTGAATTGCCTCTTCGTCCGGGTATTCACGGGTCAGGGTTTTGAACAGCCGCGTCTGGAAGCCGTATTCAAAGCGGTACAGGCGGGCGATGGCATCGAGAATGTGCTGGTTGATGTTGAGGATGGCGTCGAGCGCTGCTTCCGGGTCATCGCAGCGTCCCACGAAGTACCCCTCAAAGCCCGTCCCGTCTTCGAAATACGGATTACATTCGCGCCGCACGGTCTCCCAGGCGAGGTAGGTCTTCTCCATCTGGTCATGCTGAACGACTCGGTTCAACGGCAGGTTATTCAGGTGCAGACAAACATACAGCGTGTGCCCGAACGGGACTTCGCTCTCAACGGTCGTGATGCCGCTCATTGTTTGGTGTGCTCAACTGTCATTCAGAAGTGACAAACGGGTCAGGTAGGCGATCCCAGATCTGCTGCAAAATGCGTTTCTCACGGGTTTCGATGGCCTGCGCGAACGGGTCAATGCTGCGGATGTGCGCGAATGCGGCATAGCCACGCCGGAGAAAGTCGTAGATCTCTTCCCAGCCGAGGCGATGCGCCAGCGGTTCAGCCAGTTTCAGCCCGAAGTTCACCATGGGCAGATGCGCCAAGGCATTGACTTCGCGCACGACTTTGACGAGCAGATCGATTTGCTGGTGGCGGGCGTCCGCATTGGCGCAGCGGCGGTAGCCTTCGGCGTAGGTCGCGCCGTCGATGCAGTCGGTTACGTCGAGTTGATCGATGAGCACGCGCACCAACTGCTGATCGAGTTGATCGGTCATTTTGGTGAGCGTGAGCGCGTCTTCCATGACTTTGACCACGCGCGGCGGCAGAAGCGGCGAGAGCAGGTGATGCAGGCGCTGCACGTCGTAGTTGCGCTGGCTAAAGTCACGCGCGGCATACAGATCGCTCAGGAAAAAGGCGCAGGCTGGATGAAAGCGCGGGTCGGCCAGCAGATCGGCGTAGGTCGCGGCGAGCCGCGCGGACTGCCAGGTGCGCAGCAGTTCCAAATCCCGATCCAACTGCATCTCGGCGATCAGTTCGCGTTTGAAGTTCGTGCCGCTGCGAATTTGGGCGGCGGCTTGCAACTGCTGCAGGGGATCGGGATTCTTGTCCATCGTGGTTCACACCTTCATATACATCAATTTTGATGGGGGCGTTCAGTCGTCCCCAGTGTCAGTTACTGTGTTCTTGATGTTCTGTCCTGTAGCTCTTAGAAAACCCGGGAACTTTCTCGTAGGGGCGCACGGCCGTGCGCCCCTACAATCCCATATCTGATTTCTACAGAACTCGAAAATTGTCGTGTAGGGGCAGACCTATGTGTCTGCCCGGATGTGGGCGCACACGTAGGTGCGCCCCTACAATCTTTCATGGGTTTCTTACGCTAGCCTACTTTAATCGCCCGCGGGCGCATGCGCCTTCTTGAGTTCCTTGGGCGGGGCGGCGATTTCGACCGTGTCAGTGTCGCGGTCGCTGCGGCGGATGCTCAGGACGATGAGTACAATGCCGATCAGCGAGATGATCACCACCGGGAGGGTCGCATCGGCGGCCTGGGTCTGCACGACCAGCGGCGCCATGATCAGCGCGACCAGATTGATCACCTTGATCATCGGGTTGAGCGCCGGACCCGCTGTATCCTTGAACGGATCGCCAACGGTGTCGCCGACGACGCTGGCTTTGTGGTTGGCGCTGCCTTTCCCACCCATATTGCCATCTTCGATGTATTTCTTGGCGTTATCCCACGCACCGCCCGCGTTCGCCATGAATACTGCTTGGAGCTGCCCGGAGACGATCACGCCGACGAGGAAACCGCCGAGCGCCTGTTCCTTGAGCAGCAGCCCGATCACGATGGGGGAGAGAATGGCGATCAAGCCGAGCGGGATCAACTCCGTTTGCGCGGCGCGCGTGGAGATCGACACGGCCTGCGCGTAATCGGGCGTGCGTTCGCCCTTCATGATTTCCGGAATTGCCAGCTGCCGCCGGACTTCGGCCATGATGTAGCCTGCCGCGCGGTTGACGGCCTTGATCAGCAGACTGCCGAAGATCAACGGGAGGCACGCGCCGAGCAGCACGCCGATGAACACGATGGGATCGGCCAGGTTGATCGAGCGGGTGAAAGTGGCGAGGCGTTCTTCCGGCATGACGCGTTCAATGTCGATGAAGAACGAGCCAAACAGCGAGACCGCGGCGATGACCGCCGAACCGATGGCGATACCTTTGGTGATCGCTTTGGTGGTGTTGCCCGCCGCGTCGAGGTCGGCAAGGATTTGCCGGGCGTTGTCGTCGAAGTCTTCGCCCGCCAGTTCCGCAATCCCATTCGCATTATCGGAAATGGGGCCGAACGTGTCCATCGAGACGTTATTGCCGGTGTGCGAGAGCATACCGACGCCGATCAGCGTGACGCCGAACAGGGTATACACGAAGCGGTTGTCCGCACCCACATCGCGCATGCTGATGAGGAAGAGCGCGAAGACCATGATCCACAGCGCCTGGAAGATGCCGCTCACCACGTCTTTCTTGAGGAAGCCGCGGATGATGGCGACGACCGCGATCAGCGCGCCCACACTAAACACCGGGAGCGCCCATTCCTGCGGGAAGTTGACGCTGAACACGAGCACCGAAGCGAGGATGCTCGCTACGATCACAATGGCTGACCACACGCTCGACATGTAACCGAGCGACACGCCTTCGAGGATGACGAGCGCCGGACCAAAGACCGTCGATTTGGCGATCTTCTGGACACGGGGGCTCTTGGCGCTGGTCGCGAACGCGGTCAGCGGGTTGAAAGCGACCGCCAGCGCGACGCCGATGGCCACCATCGCGCCGAGCGACAGGTGCGACAGTAAATCACCGCCGGGGTCTTGCGCGCCTGCATAGAACACGGCGAGCAGGAAGGTCGAGATGATGGTGATGGCGCTGGAGATTTCGTAGCTCTTGTACATCGCTTCTTCAGCATCGTCGACTTTCCACATCGAAACGGTGTACGTTCCAATAATCGAACTGACGACGCCGATGCCACGGACGAGCAGCGGCAGTACGATCCAGAATAACTGCCCGGTCAGCGAGGTGAGCGCGAGGCCGAGGATCAGGCTGGAGACGATGGTCACTTCGTAGCTTTCGAAGATATCGGCGGCCATCCCGGCGCAGTCGCCGACGTTGTCACCGACGAGATCGGCGATCACCGCCGCGTTGCGCGGATCGTCTTCTGGGAGATCTGCTTCGACTTTGCCGACCAGATCCGCCCCGACATCCGCCGCCTTGGTGTAGATGCCGCCGCCCACACGCATGAACAGCGCGAGGAGTGTGCCGCCGAAGCCGAAGCCGAGCAGTACATCCGGCGACGCCTTGCCGAAAATGATGAAAATCAGCGTGCCGCCGAGCAGACCGAGGCCGTCAGTCAGCATGCCGGTGATCGTGCCGGAGCGATAGGCGATGGTCAGCGCGCGCTTAAAGCTCACGCGGCTGGCCGCGGCGACGCGCACGTTGCCCTGCACGGCCATATTCATGCCCATGAAGCCGACGGTCGCGGAGAAAATTGCGCCCATCGCAAAGGCGAGCGCGCGCCCGGTGGCGACGCCCGTCACTGCCGAGGGACACTCGACGCGCGCGGCGACACGTTCCGGATTGAAGTCGGCGTAACCGTAATTGGTGGCGATTTGCTTGGGCGTCTCGGCGCGGAGCGCGAGCGCCGCCAGAACATTGGCTTCGGTGATTCCTCCCGGGGCATAGGTGCTGATATCAAGGGCATAAGCGGCCTCGACGTCCGCCGGGCAGAAGAGCTCATTGGCTTCTCCCGTCGGCTTGACAAGGGCGACGCTCAGGAACATAGCAATGGTCAGAACGACAATCAGAATAGCAATGGTGCGCAGCTGCGTGCGGAGGTAGGCGTTCGCGCCGTCCTTGATGAACCCCCAGACGCGCTGCATCAGTTGGCTGCCTTTATCAGCCGAGAAGGTTTGGCGGGCCAGCCAGTAGGCATAACCCAGAGCAATGAAGGCGGTAGCGAGGACAACGAGGATGAGGACTTGCTCGAATACTTGGATACCCTGCATAGCTTGCATTGTAGTATTCCCTCAATAGTTTGGGCGTCCCGCGGTGGGGACAGTGGAGAAGGGATAGAACAGAAGGTGTGGATACGAGGAATGGTGCCGGAACGGGCTGCGCCCCGAATCACTGCGCGGAGGGAGAACCTGGGGTGCACGCAGGATCCATACTTCTTGATGCCAGCGCATGTCTTGCCAAGGCAGTGCTGACCCTGTTGCATCCATGATAGCCTCCTTCGGATGCACGGTTCTGCTGGACAATGCCTCATATGACAGATTATAGGCTGGCGCGACGGGAAAACGCTGTGCTCAAGATCACCGCCAAAACGGACGAGTGTCACTAGGGACTAGATGATTTGCCTAAGTGGCTCCCCACTAACGCCCTACGCGATTTGCACAAAATTACATAGTCGTTCCCCCATCTGAGTGAAGGTGTGGTAGAGTTTCTGTGTCGGTTTATTTTTACCCAAAGGAACGAAGATGCAATTTAGACGAATGCTTCTGGTCGTCTTCCTCCTGCTGCTGGTTGTGGTGCCAGCCGCCGCGCAGGATATGCCGGATGCAGAACTTCAGGATGACGAAGGTGGCGTCACCTTCGTGACGGGCCAGTTGGCTTACACCAACCCGAACCTGCCGGACTTTGGCACGCAGCCGATTGTGTTCCTCGGCGATATGTCGGAAATCTTCGGCGGTGAATTCGAGTTCTCAACCGAATACCTCAATCTGGAATCGCCGTAGTTCCTCGCGACCATCACCTCGCCGATTTCGGAATCGCCGTTCTCCTTTGAGCTGCGTCTGCCGATTGATCCCGGTGGCGTGCTCGCGGATGTTGACAACGACGGTGAAGAAGATGCCGGGATTTCGCTGTACAACATGAACTTCAGCTTCAACGGTATCGACGACCCGTTCATCGACGACCGCGAATTCATCTACTACCGCTCGAACAACCAGAGCCTCGACTTCGCCACGCTGTATCAGGTGAACGGTGGGCGCGTGCTCGTGTGGGCGCCAGATGATCAGCAGGGTTTCCCGTCGGGCTTCGGCGACGACGGTGAAATCTTCACCGAAGATGACCCGATTGTGCGTATTCCGGCGGGTTGGACCGTGGTCGACCTCGACAGCGATCCGTTCACCTTCATCCGCTCGAACGAAGCGACCGTCGACGTGATCGAATCGGCGGGCGAAGAACTGCCCGATTTCTCGAACCTCGGCTACGCCGACGCCTTCTCCGGCATGATCGACATGATGGAGAACGAATACGCCTTCACCGAACTGAAGGGCATCGACTGGGAAGCGCTGCGCGCCGAATACCTGCCGCGCTTTGAAGAAGCCGAAGCCAACAACGATTCAGAAGCGTATCAGCTCACGCTGCTGGAATTCTTCGAGACCGCCGTGCCAGATGGCCACTTCGGCATTGGGTCGCAGTTCCTGTTCTCGCAGGGTCTGCCCCCGGGCATTATGGGTGGTCTGGGGCTGGCGATTGTGGAACTCACCGATGGTCGCTTCATCGCCAACTACGTCGGCGAAGACACGCCCGCCAGCGAAGAAGGCATTGAACTGGGCGCGGAAGTCCTCGAAATCAACGGCACGCCGGTCGCCGACGCGATTGCCGACCTGCCCGGCCTGAACCCACCGTACAGCAGCGACGTGCTGCGCCGTCTGGAACAGATTCGTGAAGTGATGCGCTTCAACATCGGCGACGAGGTTGAACTGACGTACCAGAATCCGGGCGCCAGCGAACCGACGACCGTCACGCTGACGGCCATCGAAGAGAGCGCCAGCCGCCTATTCTCGCGTTCGAACGTGTATGGTGAGCCGCGCAGCTCGAATTTGCCGCTCGAATACGAAATCCTCGACAACGGCTACGGCTATATCGCCATCTACAGCTTCAGCGATGATATTCTCGCGTCGGTGCTGCTGTGGCAGCGCGCGCTGGCATTGTTCAATTCGTCGGGCGTGTCCGGCATTATCATCGACATGCGCTACAACGGCGGCGGTTCGCCCGACATCTCTAACCCGATGCTCGGCTACCTGTTCGAAGAGGAAGTCTATGCCGGGACGAGTGGATTCTACTACCCGGACATCGACGCGTTTGAGCTAAATCCGTTGTACGATACGACGATTGTCCCCGCGCCCGATCCGGCGGATCGCTACCTCGGGCCAATTGCCGTGCTGATCTCCCCGGCCTGCTTCAGCAACTGCGAATTCTTCACCTACACGCTCACGCTGCGCGACAACGTGGAAGTCATCGGCTTCTACCCGACGGGCGGCCTCGGTGGTGGCATTCAGGAATTCGCCATGCCGGACGGCGTGTTCGCGCAGTACACGGTGGGGCGTGCGGTGGGCGCGGATAACGAAATTCACATCGAAGGCACGGGCGTGCCGCCGACGATTGCCGTCCCAGTGACGGAAGAAACAGTTTTCGCCGAAGGCGATGTGCTGCTCGATGCCGCGGTCGCGTGGTTGGACGAAGCGTCCGCGCCGCCGCTCACCGATGCCGGCCCGATTGCGATTGGCGACGCCGTCAGTGGTGAGCTGGCTGTCGGCGAGCGCGCGTTCTACACGCTGACGCCGGAATCCGACGCCACGATCAATATCGCGCTGGGCGACGAAACGGGTACATTCGACACCGTCCTGCGCCTCTATGACGCGGCAGGCGAAGTGTTGGCCGAAAACGACGACTCATCGGCGGGCAATACCTACAATTCGCTGCTGGAAGCCGTCGAAGTCGTGGCGGGTGAAACCTACTACGTCGAAGTCGCGACCTACGACGACTCGGGCGAAGGCGCGTACAACCTCACGATTGAAGAAGCTCCGTAGCATTCTCCATAAAATTGGTCGGGCGACCCACTGGGTCGCCCGACCGTGTCGCCTTACTGCCTTCCATGTATCCACAGCGCAGCCAGTGCGCTGATGTCTACCGCACTTCTTCCAGTAAATTGCAAGCCTGCCACGTGCTGCCCTTGGCGATTTTGAACGTGCGAATCTGGTAGGGCGTGAACTCCGCAATGAACGGCGCTGCGCCATCCAGTTCAATCGTCGCGGTGACGCTTGTGCCTGCCGTTTCCTGCAACCGGATCACCAACGCGTCTTCGGTTTCCGCTTTTTTGAGCGCGCCGAGCACCACGCTCGACGGCGAGACTTGCAAGAGTGGCGCAGGGTTGGCGACCGCTCCGGTCGATGGTGTCGGCGCGAAGTAGGCGAAGAATTTCTCCAACGGGTGATTCAGTTCCTGCGCGGCGGCGACCAGCGCCCCTGCGGTTTCCGCGCGATCTTCCCCGGCGACGATG
This sequence comes from Candidatus Flexifilum breve, assembly GCF_016713355.1. Classification (NCBI taxonomy): domain Bacteria; kingdom Bacillati; phylum Chloroflexota; class Anaerolineae; order Aggregatilineales; family Candidatus Flexifilaceae; genus Candidatus Flexifilum; species Candidatus Flexifilum breve. Next base: position 957,728 of record NZ_JADJPI010000035.1, on the reverse strand, counting down.
CGGAACTTGGTGTTGATCTGTTCCTGATCCATGAACGTGTACGACTTGTTCGGGTCGGCGTCCGTTTCCAGCGGCGACCCGTGAATCGCGCCGCGGGCGACGCTCAGGTTGAGCTTGCCATCCGCATTCACGTCAAAACCATTCAATCCATTATTGGCGACCCCGACATTGACATGATGCGAATCGAGCCGTACCCAGCGGCTGAACGGGTATTCGCTGGCATCCGCCGGGTACTGCGCGATGCCGTACGGGATTTCCGCGGACGGGCGGCAGTTCCACGCGGTGAACGGGAACTGCAGCTTGAGCATTTTGGCGCGCGCGCCCATATACAGCGTCGTGTTCAGGTCGATGTGTGGCAGGTCGGCGTACAGCGTGAAGCGCAGCGAGGCGCGCGTATGCGCCCAACCGCTCAGGCATTCGACCGTCACCCACACGTCGCCGTTGGTGATCACGCGCACGCCGGGGCCTTCGCGCGACTCCGCCCCGACGAACGCGCCGACTTCCGCCGGGGACAGAATCTCCAGCGGGGCGAATGGCTCGTTGAAGACAGCGCTGAAGTCGCTGCCCCACGCGTTCGGGCGGTCTTTCATAGCGATGAAGCGCACCGCCCCGTTGAGCAGGTCTTTCCCGCTCGCTTTGTGGATGAGCGAGACGAGCCCACAGGCCCGATCAAACGTCGCGGTCCAGAACGGCGTAGTGACGGAGATGGCTTGATCCGTCTCCTGCACAGCGATTCGGCGCTCAAAGGTTGGCGCGGGCTGAAAGCGAATTTCGTAGCGGCGGATGCTCAGCGAGGGAACGTCTGCGATGAACCCGCAGAACGGTTTCCACGCATTCTCGTCGAGGATGATCGCGTCGCCGCCGCGATTCTGTGAGGTGACTAACGCGCCCTGATCGTCGTAGAGCGCGTACTCTTTGTAGGCAGGTGGGGGCGCGTAATCGCTCAAAAAGTTGAGTCCGACCGCAGTGCGAATGGATGTTCCGTGCGGGTTGCCCACGTAGACGGGGATCGTTTCCGGCGTCGGCGCAACGTGCGGCATGAGTGCATGCTGCCCTTTGACAATCACGCGGCGGGCGACATCATGCGCGAAGCCGAACATGTCATCGACACCGCCGATGGCTTCTTCCGAGAGCGAACCGCACAGCGTATCGTGAAAGCTGTTGAACAGATGCCGTTTCCACGCCTCGCGCAGTTGGTCGGCGGGGTAGGGACGCCCAAAGCGCCACCACGCCGCCGCTGCCCAGCGTTCCGCCGAGGCGAGCAGGGCTTCGCCCTCGCGCATCTGCCGCTTGATCGGCGCGACGCTGGTATACGTGCCGCTCAGCGTGCGCTGCAGTTCACCCTGATACACGGGATACTCGTGCAAGTACGGCTGGTGCGCCGCGTAGAACGCTTCCGGCGTGCTGTGGCGGATTTCGACATCGGCGTCTTTGAATTCGGCCAGCAGCTTGCGGAAGTTGAGCAGTTCGGCGCGGGTCGGCCCGCCGCCGTGATCGCCTAACCCCCACATGACCAGCACATCGCGCCCAGTTTGCCGCGCCCGCTCGACGCCGCGCCGCGTCTCGCGCTCCGGCGAGCCCGGCCACGGCGTGCAGTACCATGCGTCGGGGCGTACGGCGAAGACTTCGCTGCCATCGGCGCTGCGCCAGCGGTAGTACATCCCCGGCAGGTCGAGGAAGCGGGTGTCCGGTCGGTAATGGATGTACATCTTGAAGTCAGCGCCGCTCAACAACTGCGGCAGACTGCCCGGATGCCCGAAGGTGTCGAAATTGTATGAGACGGACGGGCGCACACCGAATTTCTCGGCGAAGTAGCGCCGTCCTTCGAGGATGACGCGCACGAGCGTTTCGCCGCCGGGCAGGTTGACATCGGGCTGCAAGTACCAGCCGCCGGTGATGTTCCAGCGCCCGCTGGCGACATGCCCGCGGATGCGTTCGAACAGCACCGGATCATACTCTTCGACCCACCCGTAGAGCACGCTCTCGTTGTGGTTGAACACGAACTCCGGAAATTCATCGAGCAGGTTGGCCGCGGTTGTGAAGGTCGAAATGGCTTCCCGCAGCCCTTCTTCCCACGTCCACAGCCACACCGGGTCGATGTGCGCGTTGCAAAACAGGTGCACGACTGGACGACTAGACATCGGCAGCCCTTACAGCGGCGTGACCCGCACGAGCAGCGAGCCTTCTTCGGGCAGGTTGTCGATGTTCAAACCCGTCTGCATCAGGTCGCTGCCCAAGCACGCGCCGAGATCTTCGCCCTCAAAGCCGGCAATGCGATACGTGCGGTTGGGCTGCAAGTCTTGCAGTTTGATGCTGCGCGCTGCGCTCGCCCCCGGCAGGCGGAACACGAACAGCAGATTGTCGCTCGCGTCGGGCAGGCGATACTGGAAGGCGCTCCAACGGTCGCCGCCACCTTCACGGGTCGGTTGTCCCGTCAGCCGATACAGATCGGCCTCTTTGACGAAGCGGCGCACATGATTTTTGAAGACCTGCACGTGCGTGGTCATACGGGCATCGACCCACGCGGGCAGTTCCGGCAGCTTCTGCGAGTAGCCGAACACGTTCAGCATCGAAATGCGCGTGTAGTAGTCGAACTGGTGCGGCTTGAGCTTGGGATCACGCGGATTGAAGATTTGCGGCGGGATCGGATCTTTGTTGATCCATTCGCCGAAGCTCCAGTGCAGGCAGGCATCCGGCGCGACATGCGTCGTTGCGCCCCAGAATAACTGCAAATCGTGGACGGGGTAGTCGGGGTCGCTGAGGAAGTGCATGTCGATGCGGCGCAGCAGGCCAAGGTCGATGCGCAGCCCACCCGACGAGCAGCCTTCCAGCACAACTTCGGGGAATTCGCGGCGGATGCGTTCCAGCACGCGATAGTAGCCCATGTAATGCTCGTACAGGCCGTCGCCCGCCGCGTGACCGTGATCGGTGCGGTTGCAGCCCGCGCCGGGGTCGAGGTTGAAGTCGAGCTTGATCCAGTCGAGGTCATACTCGGTGATCAGGCGCTTGAGCGTCTGGTAGCCGAAGTCTTCGCCTTCCGGACTGCCAAAGCACACATAACCGAGGCGTTCACCATCGCGCAGCGCGACCAATTCGGGACGCTTTTCGGCCAACTGCGCTTTGACGCCCAACGCTTCGATTTCGCACCACATGCCGAACTTCATGCCGCGGGCATGGGCGTCGTCGGCCAGCGGTCGCATTCCCTGCGGGAAGCGCACGGTGTTGACCACATCCCAGTCACCGCGGTAGTCGTACCAGAACGAGGCCGGGTCGCTGGGGCCGAACCAGCCTGCGTCGAGCATGCAGATTTCGACGCCCATGCGCTCCGAAATGGCGATGTTTTCGTGGAAAATCTCAGCGCTGATGTGATCGTCTTCGTATGACCACCAGTGATTCCATTCGACCGGGACTTTGGCCGAGAGCGATGTGCGCGGGTACCAGTGGCGCCGCCCCACGCGCGCATACTGCTGCGACACAGCGTTGAGGTCTTTGCCAAGTACGAGAATTACAATGGGCGATTCCATCGACGCGCCGGGGGCGAGCGTTTTGGCGAATTCCCAGTCGTGCAGGCCGCCGCTGAGCTGGTAACCGCCGCCGTGAATGGGATCGAAGCGGAATACCCAGTTGCCCGACCACGCGACGGAACCCGACAACACCGCCCCGCTCACGTGGGTGAGCGCGAACCACGGATGCATGCCTTTCGAGGAACGTCCGAGCTTGGTTTCAACGACTTTAGCGCTGTCGAGCGGCGTATAGACCGAGGTGAATTCGGCACCCCAATCTGATGTGTAGTAGTGGAGGGCATATGCGCCCGCGGGGATGTCCAGCGCGAACGAGTCGATGCGCGTGACGGTGATCGCTTGCTCGCCCGTGCAGCGCACCACCTGCCACGACTCGGTCAGCGCGGTGTCCGCGTAGACCTTGAGGTGATGATCGACTTCGAAACCGCTGCCTGTGAAGCGCGCAATCAGGTGCTGCACGCCCGCGGTCGCATAATCGAAGTCTACGGCGGATAGATCCAGTGTGGCGCTGGTATGGCGCTGACCGTCAATGGTTACGGCAAACAGTGCGCCGTCGCCGTTCGCGCGCAGCCACGAATAACCTGCGCCCGCGTAGCTGGCGTAGGCGAGATGCTGATCGCGGCGCAGGCTGAAATCGAGCGCGGCGGTTGAGAGTGCAATGGTCATGTGCTTGGAGGCTCCGTGTTACTTGCCGATGCCGGCAGAAATGCCCTTCACCAGATACTTCGAGAAGATAATCAGTACGACGATGGTCGGCAGTGACGACATGAGCAGCCCAGTCTGCAGCAGCGGTTCGTTGGTGATGAAGCGCCCGACGACCATCGCCACCGAGGTCGTGATCGTGCGCTTGTTTTCGTCAGGCAGCAGCAGCAGCGCGAGGATCAGCTCGTTCCACATGCTGAGGAAATTCAAAATGCCGAGTGTCAAGATCGAGGGGCTGCCGATGGGAAGGATGATCTTGCGATACACCTGCAGCAGCGTCGCGCCATCGATTTTGGCCGCTTCGATCAGTTCGTCGGGGATGCTGCGAAAGCTAGCGCTTAGGAAGAAAATGCTGAACGGCAGGCTGCCGACCGCGTACATCAGAATGACCGACAGGTAGTTGTTGATCATTTGCAGGCGGGAGAACAGCAGGTAGATCGGGATGAGCAGCACCTGGCCAGGGATCAGTTGCAGCGAGATCAGCATCAAGAAGAAGACGCGCTTGCCGCGAAAGCGCAGCTTGGCGACGGCAAAAGCCGAGAGACTGCCGAGGAACAGCGACAGGAGCAGGGCCGACCCGACGATGAACACCGAGTTGCCGAAACTCCGCAGGAAACCGTAGGTCTCGATCATGATGCGAATGTTGTCGAGGTGTAAACCCTGCGGTAGACCGTACGGGTTGGTGAAGTACTCGGTGCGCTCCTTCATGGCCGTCATCGTCATGTAAAACAGAGGCAGCAAGGTGCTGGCCGCGACGAGGCACAGCAGCAGGAAGACCGGAACTTTCACCAGCAGCGTATGGCGGAGTTTGTCCCGGTCGCCAGAGGCGTAGGCCGAACTGGGCAGCGGGCGAGATTGAGTGGCCATTACTAGTTGGTCTCCTCATCAAAGCGGGCGACGCGCAGTTGAATCACCGTGAGAATGAGCGTGATGACCGCGAGCATCAGCGCAAGCGCCGCCGCCTGACCGAAGTCGAAGCCGCTGAACGCCTTCTGGTAGATGAAATAGTCGAGAGTGGTGGTTTCGTAGCCGGGGCCGCCGTTGGTCAGCACATAGATCAGGCCGAACAGCGACAGGAAGGTGTAGATCACGTTGATGACGGTGAGGAAGGCGATCACTTTGGCGATGAGCGGGATGGTGATGAAGCGCAGACGCTGCCACCAGTTCGCGCCGTCCAAACGCGCCGATTCGAAGATCGTCGGGTCGATGGCGGTCATGGCGGAGAGCAAGACGAGCATTCCGTAGCCGAATCCGCTCCACACGAGCACGAGAATGATGACGATCATGGATGTGCTGCCGCGCGCTAACCAGTCGATGGGTTCATTGCCGAGACCGATGAGAATCTGGTTGATCGGCCCGCTGTAGTCGAACAGGCGGCGGAAGAGCGTACCAATGACGACCGTGGAGATCACCGAGGGCATAAAGAACACGACGCGGAAGAAGCGCCAGCCCCAGACTTCCTCGTAGATCAATGCCGCGCACACCAGCGAGAAAAACAATACCAGCGGCACCGCCGTCAAAAAGACGAAGTTGTTGCCGAGTACGCGCCAAAGAATGGGCGAGTTGAGCAGACGCACGTAGTTGTCCAGCCCAATCCACGTGAAGTTGATACCGTTTGCCGTCCGGTTGAAGCTCACAAAGATCGCATAGCCGATGGGGTACAGCAGCAGCACGCCGATCAGGAGGATGGCGGGCAAAATGGCGATATAAGCGAAACGCTGTTCAGCTTTTGCCAGCTTATTCATACGAAAGACTCTTTTCCCAAAAGGAGTGGCCTGTTTATTCGGGATATACGGGTGTCAGATACTGTAACGTAAGGGCAAGGGCTTCTGTCAGTTCCGTAGGACAGCGTGAAGTCTCGGTTTTCAACCTCACCCCTATCCCTCTCCTAGAGGAGAGGGGAGATAGGCGGTGCTTTTCAAGTCCCCTCGCCCTTGGGAGAGGGGACTTAGGGGTGAGGTTGAACTGATCACGCTATTACTTGCCTTGCCCCTACAAAACCAGTGACCTTTATGCGCTACGGCATGGCTTCGTAGGCGGCTTGCAGTTCGTTCGCGGCATCTTCCGGCGTCATCTGACCGATGAACACGGCGGCGTTCAGGCGATAGAACATGTTGTTGATTTCGCCCGGCATGATGTTGTCGAACGGATAGATGGTGCGGCCATCGAGCAGCAGACGCGCCTGTTCCTGCAGCAGCGGGTTCTGAATGACGTTCGGATCAGCCTGCAGGTGATTCGACGGTTCCGTCTGGTTCAGCGCGACATACAGGTCGAGGACGTCGGGGCGCAGCAGGAACTTGATGAAGGTGACCGCTTCTTCCTTGTGCTGCGAGTAGTTGGAGACGGCGAGGGCGATGTTCGGGCCACCCGCGATGCCGCCGGGGTAAACCGAGGCTTCCAGCGTCGGGATGGGGAACAGACCGACGTTATCACCGAAGATGTTGACGAGATCTTTGTTCGCCCAACCGCCCTGAATCCACATGGCGGATTCGCCCTGCGTGAACATGAGCTGGCCTTCGCCGCTTGGCGTGGAACCGGCATCAACGTTGGTCAGGCCGAGATCGTACATCTGACGATAGGCATTGTACGCGGTGATCCATTCGGGGGAATTGATCGGCACTTCGCGTGACCGCATGTCGAAGAACACCTGCGGACCAGCGAGACCGCCCACCAGCGTCGCCATGACCCACGCGCCCGTGTAACCTTCCTGTTCGCCGATAGCGAAGGGCAGCACACCGTTATCTTTGATGCCCTGCGCGAGGGCGATCAGTTCTTCCCACGTGGCCGGGGGTACGAAGTTGTCCATATCGACGCCACCTTCAGCCATCTTTTCCTTGTTGTAGTAGATGGCGAAGTACGAACCCGCGCCGTACGGCACGCCGAGCAGTGGGGCGCTCGGGTCAAAGTTGTCGTGGACGGAGTCCCACCCGACGATCTGCGCGATTTCTTCTTCCGTGAAGTAGCTGTCCATTGGCTCGATGAACGGCGAGAAGCTGATCAGGCTGCCGCCCGCGAACTGATTGAAAACATCGGGGCCGTTGCCGGCAATGCTGGCAGCGCGCAGGAGCTGATCAAACGTGCCGAGATCGGGGGCTTGATGCACACGGTCAATGATGATGTTCGGATATTCTTCCTGGAACATATCAATGGCGCGCAGGATGAACTGCTCTTCCCGAGGCCCATCTTCGACAATGGCGAACAGGTTGTCCCAAAACACGACGTGCACGGGTTCCTGCGCGGCGACGGGTGCGATGCCGACTGCAACCACTAGCAGACTGCACAACAACAGTATGTGAATGCGAACACGATTTTTGAACATAATTTACTCCCAATACAGAATCCCACTTAATTTGCTGCTCGGTTCTACGGGCGGATGTACCCCCCTCAAACCTATGTAGCCGGGTGCAAGGCCGCAGTTTTATGCGTCTGAATCTCGTGGACGCGGCGGCTCACGAACTGGATCGACTGCTCGTCGATCTGAAAATTGACCACGACATCCGGTGTCCGCCCGGTCAACTGCGTGACTTGGTCGGCGCAGGTGTGCGTGACGACCAGATGATCACAGGTGCGCGCTGCGGCGACAACGGCGTCGAGATCGGTAATCGTGACCGCTTGAATGCTGCGGTCCGGGTAATAGCTGTACAGCATATGTTTGAGCATGTGGGTGGTGGTTTGCAGCGTGGCGACGATGCCCATATTCGGTTTGGGCAACCGCGCAATTTTGAGCATGGTTTCCGGCGTGATGCGCGTGTCGATGCCCACCACGTGGTCGCGCCCGCGCCCCACCTGTTCCACTACTTCCGCGAGATGGTGGAAGGTCGTCACGATGAGATCGTAGTCCTCGGCGATCCCCGCCGGGTCGGCGTTGAGTTCGTCGAGTACGCCGCAGTGCACGTCCATGTCGAGCGTGCGGCTGAGATAATGGCCCATTTCCGTGCTGTCGTGCGCGTTGCACTCGTAGAAGGCGATGCGGACGCTGCCCAGTTCAAACACATCGGCGACGGCATTGGTCAGATGTTCCAGCGTGTCTTCCGCAGTCAACCCGGCGGCGAGCGCCTGCCAGACCAACTTGACCGCCTGCTGGTAGAAATACGCGCTGAATTCGCCTTGCGGCTGCGTCTCCGCGATCTCTTTGACGAGGAAGCCCTTGCGCCCACCGGGCAGGCTGGCAATCACGCCGATGTCGGCCAGCATCTGGTACGCCTTGTTGACCGTGTTGCGGTTGGAGCCCAGTTCTTCGGCGAGATCACGCACGGATGGCAAGCGGTCGCCCGATTCGTACTGGCGACTCATAATCCGGTTGATGATCGCTTGCTGGATTTCCTCGGCGGTGACCAAATCTTTGGGCACGAGTTTTGTCCTGTGGCTTGCGACAAGTGACAGTATGAGTTAGTGTATAGACCATCATTGGATTTGTCAAATCAAAGGCTTGGTCACTATGCACCAACGCAAGCGGGTTATTGTCACCGGGGCCTCATCCGGCATAGGCCGGGCGACGGCTGTCCGCTTTGCCCGAGAAGGCTGGGATGTGTGCGTGATGGCGCGGCGCGAAGCGCTCCTGAACGATCTGCGCGCGGAACTCGCGGCGGGGCAGCATCTGGTCTGTGCCGGATCGTATGATGACCCGGCGACCATCGAAAAGTTGCACACGCTGCTGCGCGCCGAATGGGGGAGCGTGGATGCGCTGGTCAACAGCGCGGGAGTGTCGATGGGCGCGGATGTGATCAACGCGCCGCTGGATGAATGGCGCAGACCGTTCGATCTGATGTTCAACGGCGCGGTCTATGTCACGCGTCTGGCGGTACGCCTCATGCCGAACGGCGGGCGCATCATCCACATCACGTCCATTCATGGCGAACGCGCCGAAAATGGCTCGTCGGCGTATGCGATGGCCAAGGCGGCGATCAACCAGTACTGCCGCGGTTTGGCGCTGGAGCTGGCGCCGCGTAATATTCTGGTCAACGCGCTGGCGCCGGGCTTCATCAGCACGCCGATGAGCATCAAAGCGGACGGCGAGAACGAACTCGACAGCGAATGGTTCCGCCAGAACTATGTCGACGGGCATCACCTCCCCTTGAAACGCGCCGGTCAGCCGGAAGAGATCGCGGGCGTGGCGTATTTCCTTGCGGGGCCAGATGCGACGTACATTACCGGGCAAGTCATCACCGTAGATGGCGGGTTGACGATTACTTTTTAGTGAGACGTTTGGATGAAAATAGAAGCGGTCGACTTTTTTTACCTTTCCATGCCGCAAGTTGAAGATATTGGCGACGGCAGTCAGGACGCGCTGCTTGTACGCGTCGCCGCGGGGGGCTATGTCGGGTGGGGTGAATGCGAAGCCGCGCCGCTCGTCACCATCGCGGCGATGATCTGCCCGATGTCGCACAGCGCGTGCAAGCCCGTGCTGGCGTCTGTGCTCGGCGCGTCGCTCGACTCGCCCGCAGATATCGCGCGGATTCACGCCGACGTGCATCAAAACAGCATGGACTTGCTGCAAGCTGATCACGCGCTCTCTGGCATCGATATCGCGCTCTGGGATCTACTCGGTCATCGCTACCAAGAGCCCGTCTGGAAGCTGCTCGGCTATGAGCGGGCGTACCCGAAAACGCCGTATGCGTCCATGTTGTTCGGCGATACGCCACAGGAGACCTGCGACAAGGTGCGCGCGACCCGTGAACGGGGTTTTCGCGTCGTGAAACTGGGGTGGGGGCCATACGGCAAAACGACGCCGGAAGCCGACCGCGATCAAGTGTTGGCGGCGCGGGAGGGCCTTGGCGCGGACGGACTGCTGTGCGTCGATGCGGGGACGGTCTGGGCGGACGATCTCGCGTTAGGTGAGGCGCGGCTCGCGGCGCTGCGGGAAGCCAATGTCTACTGGCTGGAAGAGCCGTTCCACACCGGGGCATTGCATGTTTATAAGGCGCTCGCCACGCTCAGCGCACCGATCTATATTGCGGGCGGTGAAGGCGCGCATAACGAACACATGGCGCGCCACATGATCGATTATGCGGGCGTGGGCTACGTGCAAATCGACACGGGGCGCATCGGCGGCATCACCGTCGCCAAGCGCGTGACGGACTACGCCGTTCAGCGCGGCGCGCGCTACATCAACCACACGTTTACGTCGCATCTGGCTTTGAGCGCGTCGCTGCAGCCGTATGCCGGAGTGCGTGAACATCACCTGTGCGAGTATCCGGTTGAACTCAAGTCGCTGGCTTATGATTTGACGTCCGAGCACCTGCTGCCGGATGCGAACGGCGATATTCAGACGCCCGACCAACCCGGTCTCGGAATCGCGCCGGACGTGGCGGCGCTCCGAAACTACCTGGTCGATGCGGAGATTGTCGTGAACGGTCAAACGCTCTACAAGACGCCCGCGCTGTGAGGTCAGATGGCCGCGACGATTGATGCCCATTGGCACTATCACGGCGTCCGCGCCGTCGTGCTCGAAAATCGATTGCTGCGCGTCGTCGTGCTGCCGGAAACCGGCGGACGCATTTACAGTCTCGTCCATAAGCCAAGCGACACCGAATTTCTGTGGCATAACCCGCGGATGCATCCGCGGCTAACGCCCTTTGGGACGTCGTTTGACGACAATCTGGTCGGCGGCTGGGATGACTTGCTGCCAACCGTCGATGCCTGCATGTACAAGGGCGAGGCGATCCCCGATCATGGCGAGGTGTGGGGTCTGGCGTGGGACTGGCAGGTCATGGCGACGGCGGATGGTCAGCCCTGTCTGTTCACGGCGGTCAGCGCGCCGATCACGCCCGTGCGCCTTGAGCGTTGGCTGAGCCTTGATGCCCACCAACCGGAACTGCGCGTCCGCTACCGTTTGACCAATCTCGCGCCGCAGCCCGTTGATCTGTTGTTCGGGCTGCATCCCATGTTCGCCATCAGCCCGACGCACCGCCTTGACCTGCCGCCAGCGCGGATGCTGGTCGAATTGGCCTCCGCTGAGCGGTTCGGGCAGGTGGGGCAGGTGTACGAGTGGCCGCACTTGCCGACTAACTCAGGCGCGGTCGATATGCGTACGATCCCAGCGTCCGATAGGCAGGCATACGCTGGCCACTACGCGACCGAGACCACCGCTGGATGGTTTGCGCTGACCGACACGGCGAGTCAGGTAGGGTTGGCGTTCGTCTACCCGACGAACGTGTTCAAGGCGTTGTGGCTGTGGATGTGTTACGGCGGGTGGCGCGATCATTATCACCTTGCCGTGGAACCGTGGACAGGGTATCCGGTCAACCTCGCGCAGGCCGCCGCTGCCGGACGCCAGTTAATTTTGGCGGCGCACCAGTCGCTGGAGTTCAGCGTGACCGCGTTCGCGTATACCGGGCGCATGGAGGTCAGCGGGGTCGATCAGCGGGGCGAACACTACACCGCGCGGTGAGTCTAGCGGATCCAACGTCGTCCGAAAAAGCGCGTGTACCTCGTGCCTACGAGTCGCGTTTTCCCCGTCGTCGGAGCAGGCGCAGCGGGACGCCGAATACCCTGCGTCCGCCATAGACGATCTGGCCGAGACCCCGCGCGACGATCCCCGGTGGCGGCGGATCGAGCAGGGGATAGGGTTCGCAATTGCGTGCAGCGAGAACCTGATTCGCCGCGGCAATCGCGGTCGTGCAGGAGCGTTCCATCCACAGCGACGGCGTTTCCCAGTCGATCCAGTCCCCACAGGCGTAGACATCCGGGAAGGGCGTGCGCACCCCGAGACAGTCGTCGGTCGGCACGCGGAAAATCGTCTGCGTTTTGCTGTTGCGGCGCACCGCGCCATGGACGAACGCGCCCCGCAGTTCGGGGAAAGCGCGTACCACTTCGTTGACGCCCTGCAAAATCAGCAGATTGTCCGGCTGATCGTTGTCCTTGCTGGTCGCGTACAGGTGCATTTCGATGGTGCTGCCCCCCGTCGCCGCATGCCACGCGCGGAATGGTGTCTGCATTTGATCCAGCCAGAAGTAATTGTCAAAGGCGAAGTCGCCGGTGAACATACCGCTGACGACGGCGTCTTTCGGCGTCTTGGTGAACCACAGACGCACCGTGGAGGTGTGAATGCCGCCGGGAATGCGGAGCTTCGACGCGGTCGGCGCGGTGTTGGGCGATGCGCCGAGCAGATCGGCGGCGGCGGGCGGGTCAAGCGCGAGGATCACGTGTTCGGCTTCGGCAGTGCGCGGCCCGCGCTTCGCGTCTTCGATGCGGATACGCCAGCCCGATTCCGTGCGGATCAAGCTTTTAGCGGTCGCGCCGTAGAAAATGCCGCCGCCGAGTTCTTCCAGCTTGGCGATCATCGGGGCGATCAGCGCTGTGTTCGCATCGGCGGGCAGAAAGTACGGATGCCATGTTTCGCGGTTGAGCATGGTGAAAAAGCGGAGCGCGGCGATGAACCCCGTCAGCGAAATCTCTTCGGCGGGGGCGGCGAGCAGATTCTTGCCGAGGCCGACGAAGGTCGCCTTGAGGTTGGGCGTCCAACCGCGGAAGTATTCGCTCATGAGCAGTCCATCGAGTGGGCGGCGCTCGCGCAGCGGGTCAAAGCCCACGGTCAGCAGCACACTGACGAGGAAACCGGGCAGTGACAGAAAGTCGAGCGGCGTGATGGTCGACCAGAAGCGCGGTCGGAAGAGCAGCTGCAGGTAGTGAAAGGGCGCGGGCAGCCAGCGCGACCGCACCGCCGTCCCGGCTTCAACGCGGCGCACGGCGCGCCCCCAACGGTTGATCCACATTTCGCCGGGGGAGGGCACGAGTTCGATGTCGAGAAAGCGGTCGAGCGTGGCGCGCATGTTGACGTAGCCGCCCCACAGCGCGTGCATGCCGTGTTCCGTGGGGAACGCCCAAGTCTGACCGCCATATTCGAACGTTTCGGGATCGCCCCCCGCCAGTCGTCCACCGGCCCACAACTGATCCGCTTCGAGCACAAGCGGCGTAAGGCCGCGCTCGGCGAGGTGCAGCGCGGCCGTCAACCCCGCCAACCCGCCGCCGATGATGACGACCGGGAAAATCTCTTGGTTACCTGCCATGCATGACCCTACTCTGTGATCGACAACGTTCTAGTTGTACCCGATTTTGCCAGTTTGGCGCGTAAAGAGGACTGGGGCAAGGCGCACCGATCGCTACGTAGAATAGCGTGAAGTCGTTTTTGGAGCCGCGGACGCAAGGTGCGTCCCTACCCCCGGACCACTTTCTTGTAGGGGTGCGATTTTTCGCGTCCGCAAATTCCAAAGTTGACCTAGCACACGTATTCACGCTATTCGATGCACTTACTGAAGCACCTTGCCCCAACCGCGATGCAAACCTTATTCCGTTCCGGCGCGGTTCAGGCGATCCATCTGTTCGGCGCTCAGGTTGACGTGCAGCGCATCGAGGTTTTCCGCGAGCTGTTCTTCGGTGCTGGCGGCGATCAACGGGATGACCTGGCGCTGGAGCATCCACGCGAGGATCACCTGATTGACGCTGGCACCCGTTTCCGCGGCGACGGCACGTAAGGCTTCGAGGCGGCGCTCATTGTCCGGCATGCTGAATTCGGAGCGCAGGGCGCGATCCGCGCGGGTATACGCGCCGGACTGCAGCACACTGTAAGCCAGTAGGGTGATGCCGCGTTCGGCGATGTAGTCGAGCAGGTCATCGTTCACCATGATCTGCGGGCTGACGTTGGTACCGGGACGCAGACGCAGATAGGTGTAATGCTGCTGAACGCAGCAGTACTGCGCCCACCCGTGCGTTTCGCTGATCCATTTGGCCTGTTCCAAACGCCACGCGAGATAGTTGCTGCCGCCGATGTAGCGGACTTTGCCCGCCTGCACCAACTGATTGAACGCTTCGAGCGTTTCTTCGAGCGGGGTGGTGCGGTCGTCGACGTGCGCGTAGTACAGATCGATCACATCCGTGCCGAGGCGCTTGAGGGTTTTATCGCACTCGGTGGTGATGTCGGCGGCGTGCAGGCGTTTAGGCACGTCGCCGTAGTTGAAGCCGACCTTGCTGGCGATCAGAACCCGGTCGCGGTTGCCGCGCTGGCGCAGCCATTCGCCGAGCAGGACTTCGCTTTCACCGCCGCGCCCGCCAGCGACCCAGTGCGCGTAGATGTTGGCCGTGTCGATGAAGTTACCGCCTGCCGCCACATATTGATCCAGCAAGCGGAAAGACGATGCCTGATCGTTTTTGGTGCCAAAGTACATGGCGCCGAGGCACAGTGAACTGACCTGCAAATCTGTTTGCCCGAGAGGTTGGTACTTCATCGCAATCTCCTTCGTCGTGTGGTGAAACTGAAGTTTGTTGATTCAGTATTCAATGCGTAAAATAAATGCATACGATTAACTGTATTCGATTTCAGTCGAAAGAAAAGGTTACTATCAATGAGTAAATTACTCAGCCGCCGTCAATTTGTGCAGATGGGGGCAATTTTAGGCGCAGGGCTGACACTTCCGCAAATTGTGTTGGGGCAAGAGGTGACTCCGGAAGTGCCGCCAACGTCGCCGTTTGAAGTCACGGGCAGCATCGGGTATGTCCATGATCCGGTCGTCATTCGCGGCGAAGACGCCTACTATCTCTTCTATACGGGTAATGGCATCCCCTACCGCAAGTCGACCAATCTGGTCGATTGGACGCGGCCTTTCCCGCAGTCGGTATTCACGAATATGCCGGATTGGATCGAAGCGGCCATCCCCAATCAGCAGGCAATTTGGGCCCCAGATATTTCTTACTACAACGGCAAATATCATCTTTACTATGCGGTCTCGACGTTTGGCAGCAATCGTTCAGTGATTGGTTTGGCGACGAACATCACCCTGAACAACGCGCGCGAAGACTACCAGTGGGTGGACGAAGGTCTGGTGATCGAATCGCAGACCGGGTTCAACTATAACTGCATTGACCCGAACCTCGTGATCGATCAGGAAGGCGTGCCGTGGTTGGCGTTTGGCAGTTACTGGTCAGGCATCAAAATGCGCCGCATCGATTACGCGACCGGGAAACTGTCGACGGAAGACGAAACGCTGTATTCCATCGCTTCTAGATCGAACACGACGACAGCAGTGGAAGCGCCGTTCATCATCTGGCGTGACGGTTACTACTATCTGTTCGTCTCATTCGATCAATGCTGTCAGGGGCTGCAAAGCACGTACCGAACGATGGTGGGACGCTCGGAAGCGATCACCGGACCGTATGTCGATGCCGACGGCGTGCCCATGATGGAGAGCGGCGGCACACAGGTTACGTTCCCCTCTGAAGAGTATCGTGGCCCCGGTCACTGCGCGGTGCTGCAAGATGAGAACGGCACCGACTACATTGTCTACCATGCCTATGCGTACCGCCGGACTGGGCAGCCCGTGCTGCGCATCGATCCGCTGGTGTGGGATGCCGAGGGTTGGCCGCACATTGAAGGGCAGGGGCCAGCCTGACCCCTGCATGCCGATTGAAACGAACAGGGCGCAGTCATCTGCGCCCTGCATGATTTTCGTCAAAGATTGTGTTTAGCGGATGAGACGGAAGGTCGCATCTTCCCGCGCGCGTTGATTGCTGCTCTCGGTGATCGGCGTCAGTGCCAGCACCCCGAACAACTGCCCGATGTATTTGCCCGGCTGACTGAATGATTCGAACGAACTTGCCTCAGGGTCAGAAAAACCCGCGTGGAGAATCCACGTCGCATCTTCGGCAGCCAAACCGGGAACCAGCATGAACATCGAGTCCGCGACGGGCGTCGGGTTAAAATCCTGCTGCAGTGTGAACGCCGAATGCCGCAGGTAGGCGCTGTCGAGCGCAGTGGCCTGAAGACGTACAACATCGATTGGGGGCAGCGCGACATCCTCGCCTGTATCACCCGAGGGGAGGGGGATCGGTGTGTCGAGCGCCAGCGGTTCGCCGAGATTGGGCGTCCCATCTTCGTTCCACGTGATCGGCTGGACGCGGGTAGTACGGGTGCCATCGCAGCCGTACGCGGTCGAATCGTTGGCGTGGTAGACGATCCAATCCTCTGTACCATCCGGCGAGCGGAAGAAACCGTTATGACCGGGGGCATACACGCCCGCCGCGTCGTTGCGCACGAAGATCGGCTCAGGGCTTTTCACCCATGATGCTTCGTCCAGCGGATCGCCGCCGGTGTACGTCAGCATGCCCAGTTGATAATTCGGCGCATTGCACGAGCTGGCCGAATAGACGATGAAGACATCGTCGTCGTGGTAGAGCGCGACGGGGCCTTCGTTGACATTGCCGTTCAACTGTTCCCACGGGTAGGTCGGCGAGGCGATGCGCGTTCCCGGACTGCTCAACGTCCACGGATTGGTCATCGGGGCGATGAAGAGGCTTTGCAAGGGGCCAACCCACGACGAATACAGAAAGTAGACCGCGCCGTTGAGTTCGAGCACGCTGCCGTCAATCATCCAGATATCGTTGGCCGCATACCAGACGCGCCCTTTATACGTGTACGGGCCGAGCGGATCCGTGCCGGCGCTTTCGAGCACATGGGTGCGCTGAAGGCCATAGGTACCCGCGACGCCCGCTGTGTAATAGAAATACCAGTGCTGTTCGCCGTCCGGGCCGGTCAGCAGGTGAAACTCCGGCGCCCAGAAGTTGCAGCAGCGCGACGGATCGGTTTCGTGATAGATTTCGACCGCTTCGGCGGTTTTGAGGCCAGCGAGCGTCGGCGAACGGCGCATGTACCACGTCGACGACCACGTGGTTGTCGCGAGGTAGTAATTTCCTTCGTAGTAGGTCAACCACGGATCCGCGCCGCCGTTCGCGTTCAGCGGATTGAGGAACGTCCCCGGTTCATCGGACTGCCCGCCCACCAGACTAACAGACAGGAGCAGGCAGGTGAGAATGGCGCTGAGCAGTCCGATGCGCCGGAGGAGGGGTGACACTGGCATCAGCGGCCACCCATACCTGTGAGCGTGACGCCCTGAATAATGCGGCGCTGGAACAGCGCGTACACAATCAGAATGGGCGTAGTCGAGAGCACCACACCCGCGAGGATCATGGGGCGGTACTGACCGGCATATGACGACTGAATGATCGACAGACCAACAGGCAGCGTACGGGTTTCCAAGCTGCTGGTCACGATGATCGGCCAGAACAGGTCGTTATAGTGTCCGAGGAAGACGAAAATCGCCAGCGCCGTGAGCGCATTGGTCGACAACGGGATGATCACGTGGCGGAAACGTCCGAAATAACCCGCGCCGTCGAGCACCGCCGCCTCTTCCAATTCCGCTGGGATTTGCATGAAGAACTGGCGGAGCAGGAAAACGCCGAAAACGTTGGCCGCGCCCGGTAAGATAAGCGCGTAGAAGGTGTCCAGCCATTTCAAATCACGCATCAACAGGTAATTGAGAATGAGCGTGACTTGCCCGGGGATCATGATCGTCACCAGCAAGATGCCAAACAGTAAGCGATTGCCAGGGAAGCGCAGGCGGGCGAAGGCATAGGCCGCGGGCGTACAGACGATCAGCACGGCGATGGTGTAGCCCGAAGCGGCGAACAAGCTGTTGCGCAGCCACAAATCCAGACGGACATCCTGCTGGGTGAGAACGAGATTATAGCTCTCAAGCGTCGGTTGGGTGGGAATGATGCGCGGAGGCCAGCGATTGACTTCCTGGTTGGTCATCAGGGATTGTGAAACGGTAATCACCAGCGGGAACAGCACAATCGCAGAGAGGATCGCCAGTACCAGATAGGTCGGCCAGTGGCGGACCATCGATGATTGTCTGAAGTTCATGCTCGATTTCCTCTAGTACTCGACGCGACGGCTGATGACGAGGAACTGGACGGCTGTGATCAAGGCCATGATCACTGCAATGGCCACAGCGACCGCAGCGCCATACCCCATGCGGAAAGCGACCCAGGCCTGCTGATACAGGTAGATGATCACGGTCCACGATGAGCGTCCCGGACCCCCGCCACCCGTTATGATGTAGGGTTGTCCAAAGACCTGAAAATGGCTGATGATTCCGGTCACAGTGATGAACAGGATCGTCGGACGCAGCAGCGGTAGTGTAATGCGGAAGAAGATCTGCCGCGCATTGGCGCCGTCGATTCTGGCCGCTTCATACAGATGCTCGGGAATACCCTGCAAACCAGCGACGAAAATCAACATCGGGAACCCAAACGTCCACCAGATGGTCGCCATACTGAGTGCCGGGATCACGAGATTTGGGTCACCCAGCCAGTTAATCGGGCGAATGCCGACAAAACTCAGGAAGTAGTTGATGACGCCAAACTGGGTGCTGAGGAGCCAAGTCCAGACCAGACCCATCGCGCCGACCGACATGAGCTGCGGGATGTACAGGAGCACCCGGAAAAAGGATTGCCCGCGAATCGGGCGCGTCACGGCGATTGCGGCCAGCAGCCCGACCGTCGTGGTGCCGATGACGGTGACGACGGCGAAGTAGATCGTGTGAACGACCGAGGTCCACCAGATCGGGTCATCGAGCAGATCTGCATAGTTGTCGAAGCCGACATAAGGCACGGATGGACGCAGGAGCCGCCAGTCGTAGAAGCTCATCCCCACGGACGAGATGGTGGCGCGAACGAAGAAGATCGCAAAGAAGATGAGAAACGGTGCTAAGAAAAGATACGCTGCAATCGCCTCTCGGCTTTTCAGGTTAATTGAAAAAGGCAATGCTAATCGTTTTGGCTCAGTGAGCCTCGGTCCAGTGATTCCAGCCATACGCCAACAGGCTCCCTAAGAGACCTTATATATACGTGGTACTGTCATTACAAAAGTGTGGGGCAGATCGACGTGACTCCGCCCCACAGTTACTTATTTCAAGCGTACAGGTGCTGCTTACTGGCGATCCAGGGCTTCCTGCATCAGCACGGCGGCGTCATTCAGCGCCTGATCAGCGGGCTTAATGCCGTTGAGGGCTTCCTGCATACCGGCGTCGAGGAGGGTGAGCAGTTCCTGCGTCACGGTCGTGCGCGGGTCCTGAATACCGTAGGCCGAGAAGCTCTGGCCGAGGATGATGTTCGATGGATAGTTTTCCGGATCGAGCGCGGCCTGCGCCGACAAACGAGCGGGCACCTGACCCGAAGCCGCCCAAGCGACCTGATTTTCGCTGACCCACTGGATCATGCGCAGCACGGCGTCCAGCTTTTCGCCTTCGGTCGAGCTGGGGATCATGAACGTGTGCGTGCCGAACCACGTGGCCGGCTGAGCGCCGAACTGGAAGTTCGGCCACGCCATGCTGGGGATGTCGCTCTGGAGCAGGGACTGATTGCGGTACCATGTGCCGGTGGGCAGCACGGCCACCGTGCCAGCGCCGAAGCCCTGCCACGTGTCGAAACCAGCGGCGGGCGGCGAAACATGATAGGTGTAAACCAGGTCGACGAGCTGCTGGAGGGCGGCGATGCCTTCCGGCGAGTTGACGGTCACGGTCGTGCCGTCTTCGCTCAGGAACGAGCCACCGTTTTGCGCCAGCGCGGCCATGAAGTTCACATTCGGCCATTCACCGACCGTGAAGCCCCACTGAACCACGTTTTCGGGGTCAAAGTCAGGCGACAGGGCGTTGTTGCCGTTCGCATCGAGGGTCAGCTTCTGGAACAGTTCGACCCAGCCTTCATAGGTCGTCGGGGCAGTCGCGGGATCGGTCGAGATACCAGCGGCGTCGAACATGTCCTTGTTGATCCACAGACCACGGCCATGGTTGTCCAACGGAATACCATAGGTCACGCCGTCCCAGCTCATACCGCTCATCGTGGTTTCGGAGATGTCATCATCCGGGAGCCAGCCGCCGCCGGAGGTGTACTGGTCGCTCAGGTCACGGAGCACGCCGTAGCTGCCGAACTGGGGGATTTCCGAAGCGTGGAGCAGGATCATGTCCGGCTGCGTGCCCGCGACAAAAGCGGTCTGGAGCTTCTGATACAGCGTGCCCCAGGCGATGATTTCAACGGTGACCGAGATGTCCGGGTTTTCCGCCGCGAACTGGGTCAGCATGTCGTTGAGGGTGACGCCGTCGGAGCCGGTCAGACCGTTCCAGAAGGAGATGTGCGTGCCGCCCGTACCGAGTTCAGCGATAATCGGGGTTGCAGTCGGAACCGGGGTCGCGTCTTGGGCTTGGACGCTCATCATGGAGAATGCCAGCACGAGGATGGCAATAAGGGAGAATAGTGACAAACCAGTAGCGCGAGTACGCTTCGACATTTCAAAACTCCTGTAATTAAAAGACGAATTTCTCTGGGGGCTTACCTGTAACCGTTTTGTATTTCGCTTTTCTACAACCTCCTGTATAATTTCATGCTGTAACCGAATACATGTATTCGTATTCACAAAGCCAATTAGAGCATAGTCCAAAAATTCTGTCAAGCAACTCCATCATTGAGAAAGATTCACGGGAAAATAGGTAGAACTGCATATTTATTCACCATGAATTCATATAAGATAATAGAGTTCGCTGAGCAGATTTTCCTTCGGAGAATAGCTCGCATTCTTTCTGATAACAAGAACGGACACTTATGATGGCCAAAAAGCACGTGTCGAAGCCCAAGATGCCAACGATGTATGATGTGGCGAAACTGGCTGGTGTTTCCCAACCAACGGTCTCGCGCGTGTTGAATCAAAATGATACGACGGTGCAAATCAGCGAGGAAACGCGGGCGCGGGTGCTGGCCGCTGTCGAGGAATTGGGCTATCGCCCGAACGTCCTCGCGCGCAGCTTACGGACGCAGCGCACCCAGACGATTGCGCTGCTCATCGCCGACATTTCCAACGGCTTCTACCATACAATTACGCGCGCCGTGCAGGATGTCGCGCACCTCAACGGCTACGAAGTGTTGATTTCGAACAGCGATCACATCTACGACAACGAGAAGCACTTCTGCGAGGTGGTGTCGCGCCGCCCGGTTGACGGCATGATTATGGTGCCGATCCATCTCACCGAAGACGACCTCGATGGGTATTTCGGCAATAGTCACACGCCGATCGCGATTTTGGGGAGTCACATCCGGTATGCGGGTGGCGATAATGTCTATATGGACGACGAACAGGCCACGTACGAGGGTGTCCGCTGGATGATCGCGGAGCGGCACTATGAAAGCTTCGGGTTCATCGGTGTGGCCGATGATCTGCCGCCGGGTCCGCGCCGCCTGCATGGCTTCAACCGCGCACTGAGCGAATTCGGTCTGCACCTTGACCCGCGCCTGATGTTCCGCGGCGACTTCACCACGGAGAGCGGGGCACAGTGTGCGCGTCAGCTCATTCACGGCGGCATCCTGCCGCACGCGCTGTTTGTGCTCAATGACCTGATGGCAATCGGCGCGCTTCTCGCGCTGCAAGAAGCGGGCTTACGGGTGCCGGAAGATATCGCCGTGATGGGCTTTGATGATATTCCCGAGGCGAAGATTGTCCGCCCGATGCTGACGACCATCGCGCAGGATCCCCGTGATATCGGCCTGAAACTGGCGAATGCCTTGTTCACGCGCATCAATGACCCGGATGTCCCGCCAAGCGTGCTGGAAAGCCCCTGGAAGCTCGTCATCCGCGACTCCGCCTAGGTTCTCCGGTCCCCTCGGTAACCGAATTGTCAACTGCTGTGAGCCCATAGCTGGACTGGTTGACAGATTTTCTGTGCCATGGTATGAATACGAATAACTGTATACGTATTCACCGCGAACTAAACAACTGTTTTCTTGAAAGTGGGGCTCATTTTGAATCGAATTGAAGTGGATCTTGGGCGCACCTCTGGGAGCATCTCTCGGAACCTGTTTGGCGGTTTCACCGAACACCTCGGTCGCTGCATTTATGGCGGGCTGTACGAACCGGGCTCACCGCTGGCGGATGAGCAGGGTTTTCGCACAGACGTGATGGCGGCGCTCAAACGGCTGAATGTGCCGGTAGTGCGCTACCCCGGTGGCAACTTCGTCTCCGGCTACCGCTGGATGGATGGCGTCGGGCCGAAAGCTGACCGTCCGTCACGCGTCGATATGGCGTGGAACGATGTGGACTCAAATCAGTTCGGCACGAACGAGTTCATCGATCTGTGCCGCAAACTGAACTGGGAGCCGTACCTCGTCGTCAACTGCGGCGACGGTGACATGCGCGAGGCGCGCGATTGGGTGGAATACTGCAACGGTTCCAAGCATACCGCGCTCGCCAACCTGCGCCGCCAGCATGGTTACGAACAGCCGCACAATGTGAAATACTGGGGGATCGGCAATGAAGTCGACGGCCCGTGGCAGATCGGCTACAAGACGCCGGAAGAATACGCCCGCGCCTACCTCGAATTTGCGAAAGTTATGCGCTGGATCGACCCGTCGATCAAACTGATCGCCTCGGCGGCCTCGCATTGGCAGGGCGGCACGGTCATTGAACGCACGCAGCTCCTCTTTGAACAGGCGGCCAAGTTCATCGACTATCTGTCGATTCACTGGTATGTCGGCAACCCTCAAGACGACTTCGAAGGCTACATGGCGCAGTCGGAACTCATCGAAGAGCGCTTGTTCGCCTACGAAGGGCTGATTCGCGCGCTGAGCCTACAGGAGGGCGTCAGCCGCATCCCGATTGCCGTCGATGAATGGAACGTGTGGTACCGCACGCATCCGGCGACCATGAAACCGGGCACGAATTGGTTTGGCCTGGAAGAGATTTACAACCTCGAAGATGCGCTGATGGTCGCCATTCAGATGAACTCGATCATCCGCCACGCCTATTCGGTGAAGATGGCGAACATCGCGCAGTTGGTTAACGCCATCGCGCCGATCTTCACCAATCAGTCTGGTCTCGTCTTGCAGACGATCTTCTACCCGTTCGAAATCTACAGTCAGACGTGCGGCGACACTGCGCTTGATGTCTTCTGGCAGGGCGACACTTTTAGCACGGGCAATTACACGGGCGTGCGCGTGCTCGATGTGTCGGCGACGCTCGACGAAAGTAAGCGTCAGTTGACCGTGTATGTCGTCAATCGCAGTAAGAACAATGCGGCGGAAACCACCATCAACCTGACGAGCGGATGCTTCGCAGGTGACGTCTCCGCTTATGTGGTCAACGGCAGCGACATCTACGCGACTAACACGTTCGACACGCCGAATCAGGTGGGCACGGTGGCCACCAAGCTCACGGCGGAGGGCACGAAGTTCACCCACACTTTCGAACCTCACTCCGTCACCGCGTTAGTCTTCGCGCTCTAGCAGGCTTACGAGTTATCGTATATAGGCTGGGAGGTAGCATGGGGCTTCGCCCGAGCGACCTTCCAGCTCCTGTTATCCGTGAAGCTAGCGTGTCGGGTATGCCGCCCGGCAGAAGAGTGACGCACAATGAAAAAGAACTTGCTGCCGCCGCTGGGGTGGAACAGTTGGGATTGTTTCGGCACGTCGGTGACTGAGGCTGAGGTTCGCGCGAATGCGGCCTTCATGGCGCAGCGTCTGCTCTCTTTCGGGTGGAACACGGTCGTTGTCGACATTCAGTGGTCAGAGCCAGACGCACAAGCGGGCGGCTACCGGGCGTTTGCGCCGCTGATTATGGATGCGTGGGGGCGGCTGACGCCCGCGGTTAATCGCTTTCCGTCAGCGGCGGAGGGCAAGGGCTTCAAACCGCTGGCGGACGAAATTCACGCCTTGGGCTTGAAGTTCGGCATTCATGTGATGCGCGGTATCCCCCGGCAGGCCGTCGACCGCAATCTGCCGATCTGGAATTCGCCCTACACGGCGCGCGACGCGGCCAACATCGCCGATACCTGCCCGTGGAACACCGACATGTTCGGCCTGAACATGGCGCACCCCGCCGCGCAAGCCTACTACGACTCGATCCTCGCCCTCTATGCTTCATGGGATGTAGACTTCATCAAAGCCGACAACATGCTCGACCCGTATCACGCCGACGAGATCGCGGGTTTCCGCCGCGCGATGGAGAGGTGCGGGCGCGACATGATCCTGAGTCTGTCCCCCGGTGTCGACGTGCCGACCGAACGCATCGATCACCTGCGGGCGAACTGCGAAATGTGGCGGATTTCGCCGGATTTCTGGGATCTGTGGAGTGACCTTAAGCACCAGTTCGACCTGTGCCGCCAGTGGTATCCTTATATCATGGAGGGCGCGTACCCGGACGCCGATATGCTGCCCCTCGGGCATATCAGCCTGCGCGGCGAACGCGGTGAGGATCGGCAGACGCGCTTCACCCGTACGGAAGTGATCACCATGCTCACGCTGTGGTCGATTTTCCGCTCGCCGCTCATGCTGGGGTGCGATCTGCCGTCCACAGATGCTGAGACTATTGCTCTGCTCACCAATGCCGAAGTGCTGGAAGTGAATCAGCACAGCCGCAACAACCGTGAAGTACGCCGCGACGGTGATGCCGTGGTGTGGGCAGCGGATTTGGGAGCACAGCGCTGCGTGGCGTTGTTCAATCTCGGCGAGGAAGAGAAGACGGTGCGCGTGCCGCTCGCCGAACTCGGTTTCAAGTACTGCAATCAGCGTGACCTGTGGGCGCGCGAGGAAATGGGCGCGATCACCGGGAATCTGGCGGTGACGTTAGCGCCGCATGCCGCGGCCTTTTATCGATTAAGCCCTTTGGAGTAAAAAAACATGCTGGATACACATTTAACCGTTCGCACGGACAGCCCCATTGGCACGATTTCTCCGCGCCTGTATGGGCACTTTGCCGAACATCTCGGTCGCTGCTGTTACGATGGCTTGTGGCTTGGCACAGAGCAGACGCTGGTGCCGACCTATGGCGGCTTCCGCAAAGACGTGGTCGATGCGCTCAAGGCCATGCCTGTGCCGCTGCTGCGCTGGCCGGGCGGCTGCTACGCCGATCACTATCACTGGCGCGATGGCATTGGCGAGCGGGTGCGCCGTCTGGGGCTGTCATGCGGTTTGCAGGTGGAAGATGACAACACGCTCGGCACCCACGAATTTATGGCGCTGTGCCGCCTGCTCGGCGCGGAACCGTACCTCGCCGGGAACATGGGCAGCGGTTCGGTGCAGGAACTCTGCGATTGGGTCGAATACTGCAATTCCGGGCTCAATACCTCGCTGGCCGCCGAACGGGTCGCCAATGGGGCGCGCAAGCCGTTTGATGTAAAGCTGTGGGGCGTGGGCAACGAAAACTGGGGCTGCGGTGGCAACTACGACGCCGAAACCTACGCCCGCGAATACCGCCGCTACGCGACCATGCTGCGCCATGTCGACACGACCATTGAACTGGTGGCGTGCGGTCAGGAAGATGAGTGGAACCTCAAATTCCTGCAAACTAACCAGCGCTGGCTGAATCTGATGGATCACCTGTCGATTCACCGCTACTGGATTCACGGTGGGCCGGAACTTAACTTCACCGACGAACAGTACTACGGCCTGCTCTCAGAAGCGGACGAGACCGAAGATTTCGTCAAGCGCACCGCCGATTACGTTATGGATGCGCTTGGCACGAGCAGTCACCGCATTGGCATCGCGCTGGACGAATGGGGTGTATGGCATCCGGAAGCGCGCGCGTGGGGGCCGGACGGGGCGGAACTGCACCGCGAACCGATCACATACGAGCAGGCAGGGACGCTGCGTGATGCGCTCTCCATCGGCGTGACGCTGGAAGGCTTCCACCATCAGTGCAACGTGCTGACGCTCGCCAACCTTGCGCAGATCGTCAACGTGCTGCACGCTCCGGTCATGACGGATGGCGCGGCGATGTGGGTGACCCCGTCGTACTATGCGCTGCAGCTCCATCTGCCGCACATCGGCGCTGAGGCACTCCCGGTTGACGTGACGCACGGTGCGACGATGCCGGGCAGCAGCAAGGGTGTCAGCGCGGTCACGGCGACGGCGTCTTCCACCGAAGCGGGAGTCGCCGTGACGCTGGTCAACCGCCACATCAGCGAAGGCGCGTCGGTCGTGGTCAACGTCGCGGGGATGAGCCGCGTCGCCAATGCGGGGCTGCTCGCGGGCGACTCGCCGCGCGCGGTCAACAGCGCGCAGGACCCGGACTGCGTCAAGGTTGCGCCGTTGAATGTCGGCGCGGATGGCGCGGGGCTGTGGCGAATCGAATTGCCGGCGCACTCCATGGCGACGGTTCAACTGGCTTAAGGAGACGGACTTTCATGCGTCAGCAACTTTCACTCGCCGGGCAGTGGGATTTTCAACTGGACCCGGCGGGACAGCTCGCGGTGGATGCCGTGCAGCCGGATCGGACGATCCCCGTCCCCATGCCGATTCAGGCGGCGTTTCCCGAACTGCGCCGCTACAGCGGTTATATGTGGTATCAACGCAGCTTCGACGTGACCGAGGGCGATGGCGAACTGCTGCTCGACTTCGGCGCGGTCGATTACTGGTGTCAGGTGTTCGTCAACGCGGCGCTCGTCGCCGAGCATGAGGGCGGCTATATGCCGTTCCGCATCCCGATTCGCCGCTACGTGCAGGCCGGAGCGAATCGCCTGACCGTGCGCGTGTACGATACGATCCAGACGCAGATCAGTGTGCCGCGCTGGATGGACAAACCCGCGCCGGAAGGCCATCAGCCCCCGTTCCATGCCGAGACGATTCCGCACGGCAAGCAGACATGGTATCTGGACGCCAGCGGCATCTGGCAGGATGTCACGCTGACCAGCGTGCCCACGCGCTACATTGATCAAGTGCACGTCACCCCCGATATTCACACCGGGCAGGCGCACGTGCGCGTCAAGCTGGCCGGTGCGGCGACCGAAGGCGCGGTGCGCGTGAATATCGGCGGCGTGACGGGCGAAGCGCTGGTCGGCGCAGATCAAGCGGAAGTGACGGTGACGGTCAGCGTGCCGAACCCCAGCCTGTGGACGCCGCACACGCCGACGCTCTACACGGCGGATGTGCAGTTCGGTAGCGATCAGCTCGCTGTGCGCTTTGGCTTCCGTGAAATCCGTGTCAACGAGGGCATGCTGCTCCTCAACGGCGAACCGTTCTATCTGCTGTGCGCGCTCGATCAGGATTTGTACCCGGACACGATCTACACTGTGCCGTCGGATGATTTCCTGCGCGACCAGTTCGTCAAAGCCAAGCAGATGGGCCTGAACAGCCTGCGCTGCCACATCAAACCGCCGGACCCGCGCTATTACGACGTCGCGGATGAGATCGGCTTGCTGATCTGGTCGGAAATTCCGTCGTGGCGCACGTTCTACGGCGCGAAATCCGCGCATCCCAACGCCTATTTCCTCGACGACGCGGTTAAGGCGCGGGCGCGGGCGATTATGCATGAGATGATCGCGCGTGACTTCAATCATCCGTCGCTGATGATCTGGACAATGATCAACGAGGACTGGGGATCGACTCTGCTCCTGAGCGCCGACGACCGCGCGTGGATCGCGGAGATGGTGGACGAATGCCGCCAGCTTGATCCGACCCGTTTGGTAGTCGACAACTCGCCGTGCCCCGCGCCGTGGGGCTTCAGCGTGCATGTCAAAAGCGACCTCGACGACTTCCATGTGTACACCAACATCCCCGATCAGGCGGATACGTTCGAGGAATTCGTCGAAGGGCTGGCCTCGCGCCCGCTGTGGAGCTTCTCGAACACGGGCGACGCGCAGCGCACCGGCCACGAAGCGATCATCCTGTCGGAATTCGGCAACTGGGGCGTACCGTCGCTCAAGCAGTTTGGCGGCGGTCTGCCCGATTGGGCCGACTTATCCGGGTGGTGGTCACCGTGGGACGGCGAAGCCGGACGCGCCGAAGGGCTGCTCGAACGCTATGAAGCGCTCGGCCTCAAATCGATTTGGCCGGATTACGAAGCGTTCGCGGCGGCGGCGCAGTGGCACGAATACCACGCGCTCAAGTACGAGATCGAGACGATGCGCCGCCTGCCCAAACTGCAAGGCTACGTGATCACCGAACTCAGCGACATCTACTGGGAGAGCAACGGCCTGCTCGATTTCGCGCGCAACGAGAAAGTGTTCCATCACCAGCTCGCGCAGTTCAACGCCGAAGATGTGATCGTGCCGCAGCTCGACCGCTACGCCTACTGGAGCGACGAATCGGCCAGAGTCACCGTGTATGCGTCGCACTACAGCCCGGAAGATTGGGCGGGCGCGCGGGCGACGGTCAGCGCGGATGGCGCGGTGCTGCTGGAATCGGATGTGAGTGATATGAAGCGCGGCGCCGTGCATGAACTCGGTTCGGTGAGCTACAAGCTCGCCGGATCGAATGGCGCGATCAGCTTGAGCGTTAGCAATGGCAAGACGTTGACGACGAACATGGTGCAGTTGACCGTGCTGCCCGTCGAAGCGCGACAGGCCGCTTTCCGCGGGGAAGTCGCGGTGGTGCTGCGCCCGGCCAAGTCCAACGCGGCCATCGATGCGTGGAGCGCTCCGGCGGTCGCGACTCCGGTCGCACAGGATCAACTGGTGGAGAGCGCCGAAGCCATGCACCTCACCGGATCGCTGCTGCGCGGGAGCGGCTACACGGTCACGCGCACCATCAGCGACTCGACCAAGCTGGTCATCAGCGACAACCCGACGGCGGACGTGCTGGCGTGGGTGCAGGCGGGCGGCGATCTGCTGTATCTCGCCAACAATGCGGGCAGTCCGTTCTTCTGGGTGAATGGGCGCGGCGGGACATACGGCGGACGCTGGATCACGAGTTGGAACTGGCTGCGACCGGGCATCTACAAGCGCGTGCCCGTCGACAATCCGCTCAAATTGCCGTTCATGGATATGACGCCGGATGGGGTCATCCTCGGCCTGCCCGTCACCGACGCGGCGGTGCAGGGCGACTTCCTCGCCGGGCAGATCGCCGGGTGGGCGCAGCATCCCGCGCTGCATACGGTGCAGTTCCGCTATGGGCAGGGGCGCGTGATCATGACGACCTACCCGATCCGCGAGTCGCTGCACTTCCAACCGCTGGCGCTGGCCATGCTGCATGATCTGGTCGATCACCTGAGCTCGGAAGCGTGCCAGCCTGTGCTGAGCATGAACTACCGCTAATTTCGTGTTGTAGGGGCAAGATATGAGGGCGTTTGAAAACCCCTCACCCCCAACCCCTCTCCCACGCAAGCGGGGAGAGGGGAGACGTTGCGAATGATGTTTGCTCCCCTCCCTGAATTCGGGGAGGGTCGGAATCTGACCCTTTTTAAGACGTCTATACCTTGCCCCTACCCAAAACGATGTTATTTGCGCGGGGCGGTGCTCTGTCGTTCGATGAGCGTTGGCTCGATATGAGTCTGCTGCGGTTCGCCGTCCGGTTCGGCGATACGCTGGAGCAGCCCCGCGATCCCCTGCTGGCCGACGGCGGCAAAGTCCTGCCGGACGGTCGTGAGCGGTGGTATCAGGTAGGCGGCTTCGGGAATATCGTCGAAGCCGATCACCGACACATCCTCAGGAACGCGCCGCCCCGCCTCGCTCAGGGCTTGCAGCGCCCCAATCGCCATTTGATCATTCGCGCAGAACAACGCTGTGAAGTGTGTACCCGCGGCGATCAGCGTCTTGATCGCGTGATAGCCGCTGCGGGACGACCAGTCGCCGTGGACAGTGGCAACCGGGGCGGTGTTGGCTTTCCCTAGACGCGTCACAAAGCCGTGATGGCGTTCGGCGGCGTCGAACCAGTCGTCCGGCCCGGCGAGCTCGGCGATCTGTTCATGTCCAAGTGACAGCAAGTAGTCGGCGACGAGTTCGCCGCCTCGGTGCTGGTTGACGCCGACCGAAGGCACCGACGCGCCCCGCTCCAACCCGATCTGCACCATCGGGTAGTCGCCGGAAAGCGAGCGCACATCGTCCAAGCTGATATTGGTCAGCGGGGTGATGAGGATCAGCCCGTCCACCTGCCAGTGGAGCAGGCGGTTGAGCGCGGCGCGCAGACTTTCGACGCGGCTGTCCGGCGTATGCACGAAGATCAGGTCGTAGCCCGCGGCGCGCGCGGCTTGCTCCGTGTGGATCATCACCTGCGCCGGGCCGTAGTTCTCAATCCCGAACGTGAGCATCCCCAGTACATGTGACTGATTAGCGGCGAGGCTCTGCGCGGCGCGGTTGGGGCGGTACCCCAACTCGTCGATCGCTTTGAGGACGCGTTCCCGCGTCTCCGGCGCGACATACGGGTGATTGTTCACCACCCGCGACACCGTCTGGTAGGACACGCTGCAATGCCGCGCAACGTCATGTAGGGTAGCCCGACGATCTGACATGAATGCCTCTTTGTTGACAAGGTGAACGCGTGATGCTACATTCTCTGTGAACGCTCACAGACGCGTTATCCCCCTCAGACTACCCTAGAGGGAGAAACGGCGCAAGTACAAAATCACGCCGAGCTCCGAGTCAGCGCTCCGCGTGGCAGCACCTTTAATCGATGGCAAACTAAGGGATACCTAGGATTATGCACGCTTTCAATGAATTCGAAATATGGTTTTTGACCGGTAGCCAGCATCTGTACGGGCCGGAAACGCTCGCGCAGGTGGCAGAACACTCGCAGGCGATGGTCGCGGCGCTCAATGACACCTCGCTGGCGGTCAAGATCGTATATCAGCCCGTGCTGACGACGCCGGAAGAGATCACGAACATTTGTCAGGCGGCCAACACGACCGCCAACTGCATCGGTGTGATTGCGTGGATGCACACGTTCTCGCCCGCCAAGAACTGGATCCCCGGCCTGAAGGCGCTGCAAAAGCCGCTGCTGCACCTGCATACCCAGTACAACCGCGATATCCCGTGGTCGGAAATCGATATGGACTTCATGAATCTGAATCAGGCGGCGCATGGCGACCGCGAATTCGGCTTCATGGTCAGCCGCCTGCGCATGAATCGCAAGGTCGTCGTCGGGCACTGGAGCGATGCCGAAGTGCAGGCGCGGATCGACGCGTGGATGCGCGCGGCGGCGGCGTGGGCGGATGCGCAGAACGCGCGCCTCGTCCGCTTTGGCGATAACATGCGCTCGGTCGCGGTGACCGAAGGCGATAAGGTTGAAGCGCAGGTGCGCCTCGGCTATCAGGTGTACGGTCACGGCGTGGGCGATCTCGTCGCGGTGATGAAGGGTGTCACGGACGCCGAGATCAGCGCATTGGTAGACGAATATCGCGCGGCCTACTACCTCGCGCCGGATCTGCAGCCCGGCGGCGCGCGTCACGACTCGGTGCGCGAAGGCGCACGGATCGAACTGGCGCTGCGACGCTTCCTGCAGCAGGGCAATTTCAAGGCGTTCTCCACCACCTTTGAAGATCTGCACGGTCTTGCGCAGCTCCCCGGTCTCGCCTGCCAACGTCTGATGGCGGATGGCTACGGCTTCGCGGGGGAAGGCGACTGGAAGACGGCGGCGCTCGTCCGCGCGATGAAGGTTATGGCGACGGGGTTGGACGGCGGCACGTCGTTCATGGAAGACTACACCTATCACATGCACCCGAACGCCATGCAGGTGCTCGGCGCGCACATGCTCGAAATCTGCCCGACAATTGCCGAAGGTCAGGTGCGCCTTGAAGTGCATCCGCTCGGCATCGGCGGCAAAGCCGACCCGGCGCGCCTCGTGTTCGACGCGCGCGTCGCCCCTGGCCTGAACGCCGCGTTGATGGATATGGGCAATCGCTTCCGCCTGCTGGTCAATCTGGTCGACGGCGCGGCGCCCGCCGAACCGCTGCCGAAGCTCCCGGTCGCGCGCGTATTGTGGACGCCCCAGCCGGACCTCAAAGTCGGGGCGGCGGCGTGGATTTACGCGGGCGGGGCCCATCACACGGGCTACAGCACGGCGCTGACCAGCGAACACCTCTACGACTTCGCCGAAATCGCCGGGTTGGAATACCTGCAAATCGACGCGCAGACGGACATTCGCTCGTTCAAGAATGAACTGCGCTGGAACGAAATCTACTACATGCTGAACAACCGCTTCTAGTTTAGCGGTTGCTCTACAGGAGGACGAGACATGTCTCGTCCCTACAAATACGCAAACTTGTAGGGACGAGGCATGCCTCGTCCTGTTTGTTCGGAACTCAGTTCCTTACGGTACTTCCCAACCGCCCGCCACGGGCATCACATGCCCGGTGACGAAGGACGCGCCGTCGGAGAGCAAATACGTGATCGCGCTGGCGACTTCGTTCGGCTCGCCGATGCGCCCAATGGGGTGGAACGTCGACATGTAGGCTTCCGCTTCCGGCGTGCCGCCCGAGAAGCGCATATACATCGGCGTGCGCGCCGACCCCGGACACACCACATTGATGCGAATATTCTGCTTGGCGTATTCGAGCGCGGCGGTCTTGGTCAAGCCGATCACCCCGGCTTTCGAGGCGGTGTAAGCGGGCAAACCGGGGAAGGCGATCACGCCGATCACCGAGGCCACGTTGACGATCGCCCCACCGCCGTTTTTGAGCATCTCCGGAATGGCGTATTTCATGCAGTACCACGTCCCCGTGATGTTGGTGTTGATGACGGCGTACCAGTTATCCTCGGTGCAGTCGACGGTGTTCGCGACCGAACCCTCCGAACCCGCGCTTTGCACCAGATAGTCGAGTTGACCGAACGTGTCCACGGTGAAGCGAACGAGCGCCTCAATGGTCGTGGGTTTCAGCAGGTCGACGGGATGATAGACGGCTTGCCCGCCGCACCCTTCGATGTATTCGACGGTCTGCCGTCCATGTTCCGGATCGCGCCCGGCCACCACAACCTGCGCGCCTTGCTGAGCGAGCAGCAGTGCCGCTGCCTGCCCAATGCCCAGTGTCCCGCCGACAACTAGAGCAACTTTATTTGAGAACTGCGCCATAGCTTAATCCTTCTGGCTGTTTCTGAGCTTCGTAAATATGCTCTCAATACAATCTTAAGAGTAATATATGCGACACGGCGTATAGATTTGTCTGGATTTCCCACGCTTTTGCTCGTCGCCGCGGGGTGCGGTAGGCTCTACCCGCTCAGGATAGTGAAAATGGGGATGAAGTCGATGGCGCTCTGGAAACGCTATACCGATCAGGTTGCGGAGCACACGGTAACTGGCGATTTGCGTGTGGCGCGGGATGTGCACAGCCCGCAGTTGAATAATCAACGTGACGTGTTCGTGTGGCTACCGCCGACCTACGCAGCGTCCGCGCGGCGCTATCCCGTGATCTACATGCACGATGGCCTGAATCTGTTTGACCGCTTCACCAGCTATTCCGGCGAATGGCAGGTTGACGAAACCGTCACGACGCTGGCACTCGAAGATCCTCGGTACGAAGCGATCATCGTGGGCTTGCCGAATATGAAAGAGAAACGGGGGGTCGAATACTCGCCGTACGATTATGATT
Organism: Candidatus Flexifilum breve; assembly: GCF_016713355.1. Lineage (NCBI taxonomy): Bacteria > Bacillati > Chloroflexota > Anaerolineae > Aggregatilineales > Candidatus Flexifilaceae > Candidatus Flexifilum > Candidatus Flexifilum breve. The sequence continues at coordinate 924,398 of NZ_JADJPI010000035.1, read as the reverse complement.
TATTCGGCGCGCGGATGGTCGGGCAGGGTGACTTTTACATGCGCTTCATTATAGAGACGATTAAGCCGCTCATTGATCACGACTTTCGCACCCGCCCCGAAACAGCAGCGACCGGCATTGCCGGATCATCGATGGGCGGACTAATCAGCTTATACGGGTTCCTGAGGTATCCGCAGGTCTTTGGTCTGTGCGGCGCGTTCAGCACAGCCTACTGGTTTGGCGAAAACGCTCTCCTGCGTACTGCCCGTGAGCGCGCGACCGGGCACGGACGCGTGTATCTCGATGTGGGCACAAAAGAGGGCGAGACCCTGCTCAATTGGACGCAGATCCCGCCGGAGCAAACCGACGCCGCCTATTGTGACGGCGTGCGCGCCTTGCGGGATGCGCTGGTGGCGGGCAGGTACACGGACGGACATAACCTCATGTACGTCGAGGAGGAAGGCGCGTTGCATCGCGAAGCCGCCTGGGCGCGGCGGCTGCCAGAGGCGCTGCGCTTCCTGCTGCGCCAGTGCAAGGGTACGCCAATGAGCGCCTTAGTAATCGCCAAAGAGGACGGGGCATGCCCTCCCCCCCCCCCCCCCCTCTCTCTCCCCCCCCCCCCCCGGGGGGGGGGGGGGGGGGGGGGCGCACTGTCCCCAATTGCCCCCCCGCCCCGCTGGGAAGCGTATTGGCATGCCTTTAGCCCTTGACGGCACCCGCCGTCAACCCGGCGACGATGCGCTTTTGGAACACAATGACCAGCACCAACAGCGGCAGGGTGACGAACATGGCCGCCGCCATGACTTCGGCAATCGGCTCCTGCCGCATGACCGTGCCGTTGAACTGGGCAATGGCGACGGGAACGGTCTGTGAGGCCGGGGTCGTCAGCGTGAAGGTGAGCGCATACAGGTACTCATTCCACGCGGAAATGAAGGCGAGCAGCCCGGTGGTCACCAGCGCCGGAGCGGTCAGCGGCAGCATGATCATGTAGAACGTCTGGAAGCTCGTCGCGCCATCCACCAGCGCGGCCTGCTCAATTTCATCGGGGAGACCCTTGAAGAACGAGGTCAGCACCCACACGGTGAACGGCAGGGTGAAAATCGGGTAGGCGAGAATCAGTGACAGCGGCGACCCGTACAGGCCGACATCGGTGATGATGGTGAACAAGCCCGACAGGATCGAGATTTGCGGGAACATCGTCATCGCCAACACGACGTACATCATCGCCGTGCGCCCTTTGAACTCCAGGCGACCGAGTGCATAGGCGGCGAATGCGCCGACGACCAGCGAGAGCAGCACCGTCACCCCGGATACCCACGCCGAATTGAACAGCGCCCGCATGAAATTGCCGTTGTTGAGCACACTCTGATAATTGATCGTCGTGAAGCTCTGCGGGAAGTATGAGGCGGGCTGGAACAGTTCCTGCTCACCTTTGAACGACGAATTGATCGCCCAGTAGAACGGAAACAGGGTGAAGACGAGGATCACCAGAATGATCAGGTAGAAGCCCACGCGGCCTAGAAGCTTGGAGAGATTGTTTTCTGAGGTCATTGGGCTTCAATCCTCACGCTGCGAATGTACAGGAAGGTGAAGACGGAGATCAGCACAAAGATGATCACCGAAACCGACGAGGCATAGCCCGCCTGTTGTTCCTGAATCAGGACTTCATAGTTGTAAGTCGCCATCGACAGACGCTGCCGACCGAGCAGCACGTTGAACACGTCGAAGACGCGCAGTGCGTCGAGTGTGCGGAAGATGAGCGCAATGCCGATCACCGGGCGGAGAAGCGGAAGGGTGATAGAGGTGAACTGCCGCCAGCGTGCCGCACCATCCACGGAAGCCGCTTCGTAGAGGTCAGCGGGGATGAGCTGCAAGCCCGCGAGCAGCAGCAGCGCCATGAACGGCGTCGTCTTCCACACATCGACCATAACAATGGCGTTCAACTGCAGGCTGCTGTTGGTCAGCCACGACTGCGACTGCGGAATCGCGCCCAGATCCAGCAAGATTTTGTTGATGATACCCGACTGGTTGTCGCGGAACATCAATTCCCATAACCGGGCAGAGATCACGGTCGGAATCGCCCACGGGACGAGCATCACGGCGCGCATCAGGCCGCGGCCCTTGAAGTTGGAATTGACCACCATCGCGATGAACAGACCCAACACAAGTTCCAGTGTGACGGAGATGACCGTGAAATAGAGCGTGTTGCCGATGCCGGTGAGAAACTCACTGTCTGTGCCGCTGAGTGCCAGCGAGCGGTCGCCACCAATGGGGATATTGGCAAATGGGCGGTAACCCGCTTGCAGCAGGTCACGCGCGATCAATTCCCAGCGTACATTACCGTCGCCGTCCAGCGCACACGTGCCGTCATCGGCGCGGCGGCATTCGACCGTGTCGATGCGGAAACTCAGGAGCTGCGTATAGTTTTGCAGCCCGACAAAACTTACTGGATCAGAACTGCCGAAACGCTTGTCGGTCAGACTGGTGATGAACGTTTTTTCCAGCGGACGCGCGGCGACAATGATCAGAATGGCGATGGTCGGAATGAGTAAATTCCACGCCATGCGCGCATTGCGACTGGTGAGCGACTGATTGCGATTGATGAGCATGGAGTTTTGCGACATCCACCAGCTCGCCGCGCCCGTAGGCAGTGCCAACAGGAGCGGGACGAGGGCGGCGCTGAGTCCGCGTCCATAGTCTGCGGGCAGCCCGGTCAGATCATTGGCCGCCGACTGCTGGAAGAACAGGAAGATCGCAAGGATGATCGCGCCGACGGTGATCCAGAAGACGATTGTTCCCGCCCAGCGCACGGCATCGGCGTTCCCGCGCAGCATCTGGATCGCCGTGACGATCAGGAACAAGCTTAGGCCAATCACCAGCAGGGGCAAAATGATGCCGACATTGTTGAGCACGGCCAGTACGAGGCTGATTTCGCCGTTCAGCCCAAGCTGAACTTCAGGTATGAGAGCGATGGACTGGACGTAAAACGCCGTCGTCCCCAGTGCAAGGACCAGCAGAAGAATGGCGATAGCCGTGACGCCGAATCCGTAGCTAGCCGGAAGATCATTAGGTCGTGCAGCTGTCCTAATCACCGCTATTTTTAACCCCCAAACAATTAAAAAAAGGGAGGTAGCCTCCCGGAAACGGTGAGACTACCTCCCTCTAAACTTTATTACTGGCCGAGGATCGTTTGCAGATCGAGTTCCAGCAGTTCCATCGCGGTCGCGCCATCCTGTTCACCCGTGAGGACGCTGTGAACGGCGGTGAAGAACGCGGTCGAGACTTCGTTGTAGCGGGCAGCGGTCACCGTCGAGGGACGGGTCACCGTGTTAGAGAGCACCGGGAACAGGTCGGCGAAGAAGGGATTCGCTTCGAGCAGTTCCGCATCGCTGTACAGCGACATCGCGGTCGGCAGGTACGATTCCAGCGCGCGATATTTCTGGACGGTCGGGCTGGCGAAGTAGATCGCCACGGCGGCGGCCGCTTCCGGATTTTCCGCATAGCGGGAGACACCCAACTGCCAACCACCCTGGGTCGCGGCGCTCAGGCCAGCGGCACCCTGCGGCAGCAGCGCGACGCCAAAGTTGCCGGCGACGGCGCTGTCTTCACCGTTGCTCAGCGCGTAGGCATACGGCCAGTTGCGCATGAACGCGGCGTTGCCCGTCTGCCACGTGGCACGAGCATCTTCTTCTTGATAGCCGGTCACGCCTTCGGGGCTGATCGTGCCAACCCACGTCGCGGCGCGGTCAAGCGCGGCTGCCACGGCAGGATCATTGACCGTGATTTCGCCTTCGGGGCTGATGACGGTGCTGCCAGCTTCCGAGTAAATCCATTCGAGCGCATCGCAAGTCAGACCTTCGTAGGCGTTGCCCTGCCACACGTAACCCCAGAATTCACTGTTGCCCTTGGCGCGTTCGCCATCCTGAATGGTCTGCGCGGCGACGGCGAGTTCTTCCCACGTGGTGGGAACGGCGACGCCGTATTCTTCGAGCAGGTCGGTGCGGTAGTACAGCATCGGCGCGTCGTTGAACCACGGGATACCCGTCAGGCTGCCGTCAACGGTGTTGTTGGCGACGATCGCCGGGAAGTAGTCCGCGAGCGCTTCTTCGCTGATGTAGTCGTACATATTGAGCATGTGCTCGGCGAGGATACCCGGCCAAATGACGTCGAACTGGAAGACGTCGATTTCCGAGCTCTGCGCTTCAAACTGCTGGAGGTAGAAACCGAGAATGTCGGTGGCCGACGAGGGGAGGGGGCGAATTTCGACGGTGATGTTCGGGCACGCCGCCATGAATTCGTCCGCGGAACGCTGCGCGAGGTCGACTTCGATCCCGACCGAACCGGTCGAGACGATGACCGTCGCTTCTTCGTCGGTGATGCAATCAATGGCTGGCGCATCCTGCGCGGCGACCGGCAGCACGCCAGCGACGAGCACCAGCAACAGTAGAACTAAAAATGCTTTCCTCATTTTGGACCTTTCACAATATTTGGGCACTGATTGAACACGCAAAGAGCCGTGTTCAGAATCAGTATGTCATGCAACTGCAACATTTGCAAAAAATTAAGGTAAAAATTCTTCCCTCAGCACCCCGTATAACCCTATTTAAACGATGAATACGAATGCATAGATATTCCCAGAATCCGGCTACCCTTAATGCTGCGCTTGTTGCGAATGACGCAACAATTTTGCGTGGCTGGCCGGTGTTTCCCCTAACACTGATTTGTGCTACCTTAGGCTCGGTTAAGTTTCGTTATTCCATCGCAAAGGACATTGCCATGCCAATTCGCGCGCGTGATTTGCAGATACCATTTCGTGGCCAGCCCGGCGCGCACAACGCCATCACCGATGTGGCGGGTGTATCCGTAGGGCACACGACGCTCATCAGCGGGGATGGGGCGCTGGTCGTTGGGCAGGGACCAGTGCGCACGGGCGTTACCGTAATCCGCCCCCGAGGCCAGCAGGACGAACCCGTGTTCGCCGCTTGGTATAGTCTGAACGGCAACGGGGAAATGACCGGCACGACGTGGATCGAGGAATCCGGGTTCCTCGAAGGCCCAATCGGCCTGACCAATACCCACAGCGTCGGCACCGTGCGCGATGCAATCATCGCGTGGCAGATCGCGCGCGATCCCAGCAAAGGTGATATGGCCTACTGGAGCCTGCCCATCGTCGCGGAGACGTATGACGGTATGCTCAACGACATCAACGGCTTTCATGTCAAGGCGGAGCATGTGGTCAGCGCACTGGAAAGCGCGGCGAGCGGCGCGGTCGCGGAAGGCGCGGTCGGCGGCGGTACCGGGATGATCTGCCACCAGTTCAAAGGTGGGATCGGGACGTCGTCGCGGTTGGTGCATACCGACCACGGCGACTATACGCTCGGCATCCTCGTGCAGGCGAACTATGGGCGGCGCGATCATCTCACGATTGCGGGCGTTCCGGTCGGGCGGCATCTGCCGGATGTGCCACTGCCCAAGCACGCCGGATCGCTGCCACCCGGCTCCGGTTCGATCATCATCGTGCTGGCGACCGACGCGCCGCTGCTGCCGCATCAGCTCAAGCGGCTCACGCGGCGCATCCCCATGGGGTTGGCGCTCCTCGGCGGGATTGCGGGACACACGTCCGGTGATATCTTCGTCGCGTTCTCGACGGCGAACCCGGAAGCGGCGCGTGGGCGCGGGGTGACTCAGCTCGCCATGCTGCCCAACGACGTGATGAATCCGCTGTTCGAAGCGACCATTGAAGCGACCGAGGAAGCGATTGTGAACGCGTTAGTCGCCGCACCGACGATGGTCGGCATCAATGGGTACACTGTCCCGGCGCTGCCCCATGAACAGGTGCGAGATGTCCTGCGACAATATGGACGTTTGGCAGAATGACAGCGGGAGCAGATTGGTATACGCTAAATGACGTATGGTAGATGAGTGGCGGATGAGTGATACTCAGTTGCCGCTGTGCGTACGTGAGTAGAATATCATGACTCGGTTGCTCCTCGTAGAAGACCATGTGCTGGTGAGACAGAGTATTCGTGCTTTCCTGGAAGGCGCGAATTTTGAAGTTGTGGGCGAAGCCAGCAGCGGCGCTGAAGCGGTCCAACTCGCGACCGATTTGCAGCCGGATCTCATCATAATGGATGTGCACCTGCCCGAAATGAGCGGTATTGAAGCGACGCGGCGCATTCGCCGGGCGCTGCCGGATGTCCGGGTCGTCGCTCTCACAGCTTATAACGAGAAAGCCTATCAACGGGCGTTCAGTGAGGCGGGCGCGGACGGATTTGTCCTCAAAACGTCCGAATTTTCCGAGCTGCTCAAGGTGATCCAAACGGTGATCGCGGCGCCGCGCGACGGGGCGATGACCGTGCCGCAGCCCGAATCGGCCTCCCCGCTGACTGAGCGCGAACTTGAAGTGCTGGTGTGCGCGGCGCGTGGCTGGACGAATAAGCAAATCGGCGTGCACCTGAACATATCAGATCGCACCGTCCAAGTGCATTTGCAGGCGATCTATCAAAAACTCGATGTGACCAACCGCACCGAAATGGTGCTGCGCGCGCTGACCCTAGGCATCATCCATCAGAATGACGAGGTAATCGAATGAGCGAAGCCCTGATGCATCTCGGACACATTATTCAGTTCGACGGCCTGCTGCATTGGTGTGTGCTGCTGGCGCTCTTTGGTTTCATCATCAGCATGGCGTGGATCGTCTGGCGCATTGTGCTGCCGCTGCGCCGCTTGGCAAAACAGGCGAACGGGATCATGCAGGGCAACATTCCGGCCTTTGATGAGCCGAGCAGCGGTATGCGCGAAGTTGAACAGCTTCGCCGTTCGCTCCAGTACATGGCCGAGCAGATCAGGCTGGCGCAGGAGCGCGAAGTCGCGTTCCGCAACGCGCTGACGGAGAGTCAGGAACACGAGCGGATGCGGATCGCCCGGGAAATCCACGACGACACGATTCAGTCGCTGGTGTTTGTCGCGCACACTTTGGAACGCGCGGCGCAGCCCGCGCCGGTCAGCGCTGCGGCGCAGCATCTTGAGACGGCGCGTCAACAGGTGATTCGCACCGTCGATAACCTCCGCCAGCTCATCGCCGATTTGCGCCCAACTGTGTTGGATGAATTGGGGTTAGCCGTCGCGATTGAAAACCTCTGCGAAGTGCATCCCGCCATCGATTTCGAAGTAGTCGGCGAGCGCTATGAGCTGGATCATGATCAGGAATTGGCCGTGTTCCGCGCCGCGCAGGAAGCGATCTACAATGCACAGCGCCACGCGCATGCCAAGCAGATCAAGGCGACGCTGACGTATGCCCCTCGTTCGGTCACGTTTGAGGTCTGGGATGATGGTCAGGGCTTCCGCATTCCGCAGCAGTTAGGCGAATTCGCCGCGCGCGGCCATTATGGTCTGCTTGGTATTCGCGAACGGATGCTGCATCTGGGCGGCCAGTTGAGCTTAATCAGCGAGTTGGCGGTCGGTACACAGCTCACGGTGACCATCCCCGCACATCATTGAAGCGGGTTGGCTGAAGGATCAGACTTACGGGCGCATCTAGGTGCGCCCGTGTGATTCCAGCCGCAAGCGAATGTCAAATGACCTTGGGGAGGTTGTCGGCGAGGAGCAGCAGCGCCAACACGACGACAAACAGCGCAAACAGCCGCCGCAGCAGGCCCGCATTCAGACGCTGACCGAGGCGCGCGCCCGTCAGCGTGCCGACGACGCCCGCCGTCACAAACACAACGATCAGCGACAGATCGAGCGAGAGGTCGCTGGCGTGGCCGAGAAACCCGGCGGCACTGTTCATGGCGATCACCACGAGCGACGTGCCGACCGCGTGGTGCATGGGCAGGCCAACCAGCATCACCAGCGCGGGCACGATCAGGAAGCCGCCGCCCACGCCGAGAATGCCGGTCAGCAGGCCGACGCCCGCGCCACCAAGCAGCACTTTCCAGATGGTCGGATCCCGCTGGTCCTGCGTGTCATCCCGCGCGGATTTGCGCGTGATCAGTAAGCCACCAATGAGCAGCATGAGCAAGGCGAAGGCGACCATCAGGAGTTCTGGCGGAAACTGCTTGGAGAAACCCGCTGCGAAATACGCGGCGATCATCCCCGAGCCGCCGAAAATCAGCGCGACATGCCAGTTGAGCGTCCCTTGTGAGCGATGAAACAACGCGCCGAGCATGCTGTTTGCGCCAACGATGGCCAGCGAGGTGGTGACGGCCATCTGCGGCGTTTGCCCGATCAGGTACACGAGGGCGGGCACGGTCAGAATGGAACCGCCGCCGCCGAGCAAACTGAGCGACAGACCGATCACAAAGCCGAGTACCGCCTCTAGTCCAAGCATCGACGCTTACTTCCCGCGCTTGACGGGGAAGCCCGCCATCTGCCAGCCCATCATGCCGCCGCGCAAGTTGATCGTGGTGTAACCCGCGCGCGCCAGCAGGTTCGCTGCGGAGCTGCTGCGCGAGCCGGAAGCGCAGACACAGAGAATCGGTTTGTCTTTGGGGAGTTGATCCATTTGCTGCTGCAGGGAGCCCAGTGGAATCAGCTTGGCGCCGTTGATGTGCCCACCCGTATATTCGCTGGGTTCGCGCACATCGAGGATAAACGGGCGGTCGTCGCCCTCAAGGAGCGCTTTGGCCTGCGCGGCCGTCATCACGGACGGACGATTGGTCTGGCCGTCATCACTCTGCCCGCCGAAGATTGATCTGAAGATATTCATGGATACCTGTGTCTCTGCGTGTAAGTTTGACGCTTACTATAGCAGGGACACAGGCGGGAAGATCTCCCGAATCGCTTATAGATGCGATTAGTGGGCGCTTATATCACGGCGCGCATTCAGGGATGGCGATCGGGCACATCCAGCGGCCATTGACGGGCGCTTCGCCCGCCCACCCGCGCGTCCCTTGCCGTTCCGTTTCGACATACCAGTACCAGATCGGCTGGCCTTCCCACGCGCCGCACACTGGCCCCGCCAGCAGCGTGAGTTGATCGCCATCATAGGCCTGCGTGATCGTGCTCGCGCCATTGTCGCCGATCCATGTCATGATGCGCAGCGCGCCCAGTTCGTTGAAATCGACGGTGATGATGTCGCCGACTTGGAAGATCGTCGGGGTGGCGCCCTCACACACGCTGTCGACCTGCTGCATCAGCGCGGTCTGATCCTGCGTGGACTGCGCGATCACGGGGGTGAGCGTGGGCGTTGGCGTGGGCGATTGCGTCGGACTCGGCGTCATGGTTGGCGTCGACGTCGGCGTGTTGGTGGGCGCGGGCGTCGCGGTGATGTAGCGCATCTGCGTTGGGGTATTAGATGGGGTGAACGGGAATGTGTTGGTTGGCGTGATCGAAGGCGTGAAGGTGAGCGTTGGCGTGGGCGGAACCGCTGTGGGCGTGCTCCTATCCGGCAGCATGGTCGCCACGATCCCGGAGGAACTCGGCGAGGTGTAGATCGTCAGGTCGAAACCGAGTGTGGTATTTCCGGATCGACTACCACCGCTGAAGCTCACATTCGTGATTCTCACCGTGGGGGCGGCCAGTTCGCGGAGCCGCGCGACAAAATTCATCAACTTTGGCAGATCGCCCGTCACGGTGAGACCCATACGCCGTTCACTGTAGGCGACGGCGGCCTGCGTGACTTCGCCCCGACCACGTGTCTGGCCACTGGAGCTGGCCTCGACGAGGCTGGCGATAGCAACTTCGGCTTCATCCGCGTAGGTGTACAGATGGGCGATGATATCGTCGATCTGGCTGTCGGTCCACAAGGTTATGGCCGCCTCGCCCAAGGCCGTCGCCACCATATCAAGCTGCCCGTTCACACTGGCAATTGAGGCGCGCGAATCGACGGCGCGCGAGGTCGCTTCTTCGAACAACTGCTCGCTCGCCTGTGTGACCTGCGCCGACAACGCCTGATTGATGCGTACTTCCGGGGCGAGCTGCGTCGCGCCGTAATAGACGATGCCGCTCAATAGCAGCCCAACCAACAGGGTCGGCACCAGCCCGACGATCCGATTCAGCAGGTCTTCAAGGTTGAAGTTGAGGTTCATGCTTATCCGAGGCCTCGAATGATGCTGATGTTGATGATGAATTCAACTACCTGCCGCTGACTGGTTTCGCCGCCGCTGGTGGCGCGCTCACTGATCGTGCGCAGAGTTAGCGACTGAATGATGACACGGGAAAACTGCGGATTGAGCCGCAGCGCGTCCACGTAGGCCATCACCGTTTCTTCGCTGTTCGCCTGTCCATTGACGACCATGCCGCCGTTCATTTCGGCGATCCCCACGATGGCGAGGGTATTTGGGTCATATTGACCGAGATAGTTCATGGTCTCGGCCCAGTTGAAGTAGCTCGGTTCGAGCGTGTTCAGCAGACTACCAAGGCTGTTGGCATTCGTGCGCACCACATCCAGCGTTGCGCGCAAATTAGTCTCTTCCTGGGCATCTGGCGGTGTTGATTGCAGCGTTTCGGCAAGTTGGGTTGCTTGTTCCTGCAGCGGGCCGTTGAGATCTTTGACCGTGGAGGTGATGATGACTAACCCGGCTAGAATCAGACACAACACCAGGATGAAAACACCAAGCAAGATGCGACCGAGATTGGGCGAACCTGAGCCATCATCCTCATCATCAAGTTCAGCCAGTGCCAGCTCGACATCGTCGCTGACGACCAGTTGACTATCAGACGCCGAAGGTTCACCAAGCAGGGGCGGCGAGTCGGCCTTGTTTTTGGGGCTTTGCTGGGATCCTTTGGGCATTGATCAGAATTCTTTCGCTAACGCAAATTCCATGTAATGGGATTGTATAGCAAAGCGATCATCGCACCAAAACATAAAAATGGGGCATAAGGAATGCGCAGCCCGCGCGCGGAGCGCCGAGTCAGCAGCAGCCAAACAGCTACCAGTGCACCGGAGCCCGCGCCGAGGAGTAACGGCCACAGAACGTGGGGAAAGCCGAACACACAACCAATCAGCGCGGCAAGTTTGACGTCCCCGCCGCCGAGTGAGCCCGGTTTGAGGCGTCGCGTGAGGGCGAAAATGCCAAAGCTCAACACCCCGCCGACCAGCGTGGGACGGAGATCGGCCTGGGTGATCAGGCTGTTACCCACGGCCAGCAGAATGACCGCGATCAGCAGGGGGTAAACGACGATATTCGGGATCAGTTGGTGCTGCAAGTCAGTCACTGCGATGAGCAGGAGCAGCGCGAACGCCGCGCTCAACCCGGCGGCGGTCAGCGGCTGCGGCGTCTGCGCCCAGATGAGGGCAAACGCCAGCGCTGTCCCCACTTCGACGAGCGCTTCCAATCGGCGCGGTGCCCGAAGGATGTAGAGGCGAAAACTGGACAGCGGATGATCCGGGTACCCCGCATAGCGGGGTAGACTGGCCGCCGCCCAATTGATCACAGCCCCAATCAGCAGTCCGACGATGGCGGCAGCCACGCTGACCATTAAGCGTTCGCTCCGGAGACGTCATTCATGCCCAATTGCGCGGCGATCTCTTTGGTCAGGGCCGCGAGTTCGTGAATATCGACTGGCTCGATGACATTGAGCAGACTCGCGCGGTCATCCGAAGCTTCTTCGTCCCCGAACACGTCCGACAGCAGCGACGACATAGCGTCCTCTTCCGGCTTCTGTTCGGTGCTCTGCTCCGGGGTGGCCGGGGCGGCGGCGTCGGGCGCGGGGGTTGGAGTCGCGGGTGCGGGACTGGGCGCTGCGGCTGGTGCCGGGGCTGCGTTGGTCGCCGCGGCTGGTGCAGCGGTGGGTGCCGCAGTTGGCTTTGGCGGGGGCGCTGCTTTCTCGACTTTGGCTGGGTCGAGCGGCGCGGTCACATTCCGCGAAATCACGACGACCGGCTGTTCTTCTTCAGACTCATCCGGGGTGATGACAGCCGCGCGCCGCGCCTGCACAATTTGCATTTGGCGTTCGCGGCGCCGGGCGCTGCGCCGCCGTGACTGGCGGACCTGCGTGAAGACGACGACGGCAAAAGCAACGAAAATCAGGGCGCCAATGGCGGCGAGAATGATGACAAGGATCGGTTGGGCGACAAGTTCTTGAAGCAGAGGCATCATGGTAAAGTTCCCATCTGGAAGCAGTACTTACTGCTTCAACATATTGGCGACCGCCGGCGGCACAAGGACGAGCGCAATGCCGGAGAGCGAAATGAGCAGCCCAGCGTACATCGCGACTTTGACTTTATAGCCGCCGCTGCAAAAGATGATCGCCGCCGCACTCACCAGCGCCAGCGCCAAAATCATGAAAACAGTAATGGAGGCGAGAAACTGCAGGTCAGAGGCCGTGAACTGCGCCATGCCGAGGCTCATGGAGGCCTGATTGGACAGGGCATCGGTGTCAGCGGGCAGCAGGGTAGCAATCAGGGCGGCAAAGTTCTGCACAATCGAGAGCACGAAGACCATCAGCCCGGCCACCACGCCTTGCATCACGGTCGTCAAGCCGGTAAACGTGCCGGACACGAGGCGCCGCTTGGCGCGCAACTGCACCGCTTTCGCCGTGAACAGGGAACACAGATAACCCACGCGTTCCGGCTCACCACCCATTTTGACTGCGCCGTAGAAGATGTCGATGACGTCCGAGATCAGCTTGCTGCCCGTCTCCTGGCCGAACTTTTGCCAGCAAATCTCGGGCTCAACCAGCGCTTGCAGGCGTTTGCTCAGGCGGTTGATGTCGTCTTCGAGCGTCGGGAAGGATGTCAGGTCGATCTTGGTCAGTGCCTGCTTGAGGGTTGTACCGCTCGACGTGGCCATACCGCCCGTAGAACGCAAGAAGGTTGCGAACTCGACATCTTTCTTCTGAATCTTGCCGTCACTGCGCGCGGCGATCAATCCGACGGGGAACAGGGCAATGCCCGCCGCAATCAGGATGTAGCCGAGATCCACACCGATCACATACAGCAGGACGGCCACCACGACAATCGCTGGTACGACCATGCGCAGCAGGTTCCATGCGCGCCGTTGTTCCACGGAGCCTTTCGTCGGGCTGCCGACCATCTGCTCTTTGGGGACAGAGCGCAAGATGATCCACGCGCCGAAACAGGCCATCACCAGCCCGGTCAGAATCAAGCCGCCCATGGTAGTCAGGTCGGTCGAATAGACCATCGACGTGATCACCTGAATGATGACGATGAGCGCGACTGAGATGACGATCGACGAGAAGGCATCCGTCCACTGCTTGAGCGATTCGATGCTGCGTTCATAACCGTTCTGGTAGTCATCCGCCTGCACACCGGCTTCCCGCGCGAGATAGTCCGGAATTGATTCGCCCGAACGCAGCGTGTCCGACAGGCGCAGCAGGAACGTCTTCATGTTTTCCGACTTGGCCTGTGAGCCGATGCGGCGGCAGGCTTCCGGATAATCGTAACGAAACTCGGTCACGAGCGTGTTGATCGCCGCGAAGTAGGTGGCCGCCGGCGATGAAGTGGTCGCCGCGACCAGGAACATACGACTGCGTGTCAGACCCGCCGAGGCCATCGCCGACATAAATGTGAGCTGGTAGTACAGTTCGAACGGCGAGACGCTCTTGAAAACGGGCTGAGCTGCCCCCTTCGTCACCGTCTTGTTGGCCTCGGATGCGGGCGTGTCGGCTGCCGGGCTAGATAAGCTTTTGCTGTCTTGCTTCGGCAAGGACTTGGAAGAATTTGTCAAAGTCCGTCACTCCCTTTTCTTTGTGCAGCTTTTCGAAGATGCGCGCGCGCCGTTTGACTTCGTCGTAGATTTCCTTGCGGCGATGCGGCGGGATACCGCGCTTGATCGCGATCACTTGCTCCAGCAGATAGCTGTTCATATAACCGGGGAACTCGAACACGTCCGTCGCCGGGTTCCAGCGGAAGGCTTCCAGATACGAGAAGCTGTCGGTGCCGGGGTCATAGCCGATGATCTCATTGACGCTGAGCACGCGGCGCGCTGACTTACCATCGGCGAGACGTACGGCGGACTGGATGACCACGAGGTTCAGGTTGTCGATATACGTCTTGGGGATGTTGATGGGATCGCCCGTAAGACGTTGAATCAGCTTTTCGACCGACGCGGCGTGGAAAGTCGACATGACGCCGTGGCCCGTTTGCATGGCTTGGAAGGCGACGACGGCTTCGATAGCACGGATTTCGCCGACGATGATGCGGTCGGGACGTTGACGGAGGGCAGCGCGCAGCAGTTCGAACATGCCGACTTCGCCGCCTTTTTTCTCGCCGCCGCCCATGCGCGTCACTTCTTGCACCCAGTTGGCATGCGGTACGTAGACTTCCGGCGTGTCTTCGATGGTGACGATTTTGGCTTCCGGCTTGATGAAGGTATTGATGGCATTGAGCAGCGTCGTTTTCCCTGACGCCGTCGCCCCGACCACGAACACGTTCATGCCTTCTTCCAGCATCAGCGAGAGGTAGGAGGCAATCGAGTAGTTGAGGCTGCCAAACTCGATCAGTTCGAGCACGCTCGTGGGCGTGCCGCTGAATTTACGAATGGTAAAGTTGCTGCCACGCTTTGAGATTTCACGACCGTACACGATGTTGATACGCGAACCATCGGGCAGCACCGCGTCGACCAGCGGATTACGCACGGTCACGGGGTTCTTGATCCACTCGCCAAGCCACACGGCGAATTCGTCGACGTCGTCGTGATCGACAAACGAGATGGACGATTCGACGCTGCGGAAGATTTTGTGTTCGATGAAGATGTGGCCGACACCGCTGCAGCTAATATCTTCAATGAAGTTGTCGAGCAGCAGGGGCTGCAGGACACCGAGACCGACTTTGTCGCGCAGCACGCGGTAGCGGATAGCTTCGCGTTCCGCAGGGGAGATCAGCACCTTGTCCTGCTTAGCCTTCGGGTTGGTCGGCTTGGACGTCGTGAAGTAGCTGTCGATCAGTTGGTAGAGCAGCTCTTTCTTCGCTTCTTTGTCTTCTGTCCGCCCAATTTCTTCCGCCCACATGACGAGTTTTTCCTCAAGCTGCGGCAAGAGGTGATCGATGGGCACGACGACGGTCGGCTCAATGGAGATGTAGTGATCGCGTCCGCCGAGAGCATCGGGGTAAATGTGGACGAACAGACCTTCCCGAATCGGGTAGATCAAGTTGCGGCGCGGGCTGTTGCCCAGACTGCGCGGCGGCTTGACATAGAATTCCGGGATACCGATTTCATTGATCGGAATGCGCTGGAGATAGCCGGTGAGAAACGTTGAGCCTTCGCAGGCTTCCCGCAGCGCGGGAGTCAGCATCGGCAGCAGCTTATCCAGCGGCAGGATCGGGGCATCGGGACCAATGTTGAAAGGAAGGATGGATTGAGCCATGTTCGTTTAACCACGCGCTTTGCTAATGGGGATGAGACGCATTCCCCAACCCGGTTCAACGTCAAAACCAACAATCGCGCCCGTCACGCTGCCCGCGCCGCGAATTTTGACGACTTCCAGCGTCTTGATCAGGCGCTGGCCGTCTTTTTCGGAGCGGAGAATGACGTGCGCGTCACACATGGAACGAAGCGCGCTGAGCAGATCTTGGTTGACCATACTGTCATGCAGTGTGACCAGCAGGGTCATGCCCGAGGCGCACAGACGCTTGCACGATTCAAAGAACTGGAGGATTTGCACGTCAGACTTCGCGTGCGAAATCGCCGACGTAAACGAGTCGATCACAATCAGATCGGGCTTCGTCAGGTACGTCCGCATGGCGTCCAGCAGTGTGACCGGGGCTGATTCCCCGAGCCGCGCCAATTCCATCGAGTGCACGCGGAGCCGACCAAGCAGCAGATAATCCATCACGTCGAGGTCGATGCTTTCCATCTGCGAGAGCAGGCTCTTCACCGAGTTTTCACTCGTGAACACGGTCGCGCGCAGACCCGATTGCAGCGCGCCCCAGAGAATCTGCTGTGACAGCACCGATTTGCCCGCGCCAGAACTGCCTTCGATCAGCAGCAGGGTGCCGGATGGCAGACCGCCGCCCATCTTGGAATCGAGTTCCGGATTGCCCGAGGACAGAATTTTGCGCTTCAGTTCGCCGGTCTGACCGGGCTTCTTGGCATCTGCTGCTTTGTCACTCATGATTGGCTCTTTCGATGCTCACGGAGACGGTGTCGGTTCAAGGATGGTGATGCCAAAGGGCAGGGCAATCGTATCCTTGCCATCGGTCACTGTGAAATTGAAGCTGTCGAGACCGGCCGCGCCGCTGCTGGTATAGGTGATCAGACCCGCGTCAATGTCGGCTTGTGTGAAGGTCACCGCATAGCTCAGGGTGCCACGCGTCGGTGAGTTGATAATGCTGTAGACCAGATCATCGCCGTCGAGATCCGTCGTGCGCAGCTCGGTGCTGCTGATCGTGACGGTTTGCCCGGTTTCCAGGGTAATGCCGCTGTGGACGACCACCTCGGGCGGGTTGTTGGCGGCGAGCATACTGGTTGTGCCGGATCCATTCGGCGTGGCGACGCGCACGACAATCCCTGTGCCGGCTTCCACCGGGGGCGAAACGCGAATGGTCAGCGTGACTTGTTCACCGGGATCGAGAATGTCGCGGTTGTAGATTTCGCTGGCGGGGGTCACGCTCTCGATATGCAGCTGCAGCGGCCCGGGCGACCATTCATTGTTCACGTTGCCCGTTCCCAACCAGTTGATGTGGTAACCGGCGAGGTCATCGCCATAGTGAACGATTACATCCCACTTGTCGAAGTCGCTGACAGCCTGCATCCCGGTGTTCGCCAGCGTGACGAGGATCGTGGCGCCGAAATCGGTGGTGTGGGCGTCCACGGTGGTGAGCTGCGTGCCGTCCTGCACATCATGGCGGTCGTACATCTCGACCACCGCGGCCTGCATCGTCTGCTGGGCGCTCATCGTGGTCTGCGCGAGGTTGAACCCGGCGAAGACCATAAGAAAGATGACGAAGATGGCAGCAATCAGCGTTTCCATGAGCTACATCCCCAGCGTCGTATCTTCAGTGATGCCATTCGGCAGCGTCAAGCGGATGTTGTAGCGGTCGGCCACGAGCTGACCCGAGAAGCTGATGGTGAGGCGCAGCGTCGCTGTCGGCACCCAGTCATCATCATTCTCAAAGCTGTAGGTCCAGTAGGGGGCGCCCCCACCGCTGCCATAGGGCAGGTGCTGGAAGTAGTTCTCTGTCCACAGGAACACATCCATCCGTTCCAGCGCGGTGATACGCGTATCGCCGACATTCTTCACCCACACGAAGATATCAAACGTGCTGTTGCTGTTGGTATCGACCCAATTGCCGGCCCCGTCGAGTTCACCGGTGGCATGGATGATGTTCACCTGAGTTCTCATCTGATCTTCAGCGCGGCTGGCCATGTCGCCGATCGCGTTGCCGCCATCGACAATGGCGGGGTAAGCGATATTGAACAGCATGACGGCCATGATGATACTGATGACGATGAGCAGGGCGGTGGCGATCGTCTTATCCATGAGGTTTCAGCCTAGACCTCGCTCTCGACCTTCTTGAGACCTTCGATGAGACGACCAATCAGCTGCTGGCGGGTCTTCTTCGGGTTCGCGTCACCGCTGATGGTGCGGGTCGGCGAGCCATCGTTCGCCGATTTGCCATTGGTGCCCCAGACCGACGGATCAAAGACGAACGGGGCGCTGCTATCATTGGTTTCGCCGTTCAGGAAGGAGAGCGGATCAACTTCGGGCGCGGCTTCCTGAATGAAATGCTGCAAGAAGCTGCTCGGCTTGTCGGGTTGGCTCGGTGATTCTTCGTCCCAGGTGGTGCTCTCAAAGGCCGCGATGAACTGAATAAGCGCATCGGCGACATCCGGTGCGAGCTTGCGTTTGCGGGCGTACTGTTCGATCAATGTGCGGGTCGACGGCGCGCCGATTTCCTCAACGCGCTGGCGCGTCCAGTCTTCAAGCTTGGTCAGGGCGGCCCAATCCGACGGCGACAGTTCATCGCTGTCGTTCTTCTTCCCACGACGGCGGGTTGGCGGCGCGGCCTGCGGTTCTTCGACGACGGGAGCAGGACGGGCAGGCGGCGGGGCCATGTAATCGGGTTCGACTAACCGGCCGGTTTGCTTCATGCGCGGTGCGGGTTCGTAGACTTCCGGTTGATACTGCGGTGCTGCGCCGTACGGGCTCTCATCCGGGAATGCCTGAGATTCGAGGTCGCGCATTGATACGACTTTGGCGTGAGCGGGCGCGGGCTGTGAGGTTGGCTGCGGCATGGGCTGTGGTACGGGCTGCTGCGGCATCGGCTGCGGTGTGACGAGGGGCGCAGTCACCATTTTCGGAGCAGGCTCGGGTTCGCGTGGCGTCTCGACCGTGACCGGCAGTGCGATCTGCACCGAGCGGAGGGTCGGGTAAGTATTGCTGAGCAGGCTTTCCTGAATGTCCAGCAGTGTCGCCTGGATCTGGTTCTTGAGGATTTGTACTTCTTCTTCGAGCGCCTGCACACGCTGTTCGAGATTCATGAGCCTTCTTCCTTCAAAACCTGGTTGCTGCGGGTGGTGCCGGAAGCAATCTTGCGCCTAACATGAGACCGGGGTGAAGACTGCGCACGTTTTCACCCCGGTACTGACTAGCACTTACACTTGCTTATGTCCACACCGCGTCAATTAGCGGAGTTCCATCACTGCTTCGAGAACGGCGGGGGTCGTGGCGTTGATGTTGAGGACCGCGCCCGTCGGAGGCTTAACCTGGAGGGTGAATTCAATGTTTTCAGCCGGGGCTGCCCACGTACCGGCGATAACATTGGTCGGCGCGGTACCCAAGGCAACCGTGATCTGGTACTGTTCGTCGGGTTCAAGGAGACCATCGTCATCGCCAACCACGCTTGTCGCCGTCCAACTGAGGTTCGACGCCGCCTGCAGTTCGTCACGATAGTCGATCACGATCACGTTGTTACCGGAGGCTCCATCGGCAATATTGACCGGGTCGCCGCCCGAGGCCAGCGCGAGGGTGAAGACGACGCTAGCAACTGCGTCACCAGCAGCATTAGAGGTGGCGATGATGGCGCCCTTGGTGCTCATCGACGACTGCACGTTCGACAGGCCTGCGTAAATCGATTCTTCACTCTGTTCGGTGGAAGCCGAGCCAGCGCTCAGAATGGTGAAGGCGAAGACGGACGCGACGACGACGAAGGCGATGAGGATGATGGCGGTTTCGAGAGCCGACGCACCACTCTGGTCATTGTGCAGACGATTGACGGACTTGCTGTTGAACATGGTGTGGTTTCCTTTTTTTCTGCTATGCCGAACGTTGATTGAAGGTGTTCAACGTCGTTTTCCTTAACTATGAATTCATTGTATGGTGAGACCTTTGGAAATTCCGTTAAGGAAAAACAAATTCATAATTGTTTCACAAATTCGTTTAATTTGCCCAATTCCGTGAAATAGGTAAACGATACGGGGAGTTTCGCCGTGGCAAAAACTGCGAATTTTGAGTGAAGACCGAAACTAGACTCGCCGACTCTTAATGTTCAGGCCAATTTGTTGATGCGGATTTTCACAAATGCAGCGAAGGAGGATGATTATTGGAGGCCAGAGCCAAGCACAATCTCAATACTGCGCAGAATTCCGGTGAGCTTGCGCGGCGTGGGGTCATCAACTAATGAAGGGGCCGCGGCGAGCGCTTGCCCGGCAGACTGTCCGCTCAAATGCCGAATTTGCGCCAGAATTGGGGCATGATGAGGGAAGCGGAGGTCAAATTGCCCCGCAATGCTATCGGCAGCGTTGAGCAAGCGGTCGATGTGCTGCGGGTTGCCTCCGGATAGGAGCGCATAGGCCAGCCAATAGAGCGCATCCGCAATAGGTTGAGGTTGCTTAATCTTCATTAAGATTGACAAGGCTTCATGAATGGTATTGAGCGCTGGCTCCCGTTCACCGAGCGCCAGCAGCGTTTCACCCTTCGTTATGAGCGCCCGCCCAAGATAAACATCACCTTGAGATTTGCGGAGGTAGCTTAAGCTTTCCTCAATAAAGACTTGTGCCACACGGGGATGCCCCTCGCGCAGCGCGAGGAGCGCCAGTCCGCGCTTAATTAAAGCGATGTGCTGTAGGTCGCCTAACTGCTGCATCAACGCGAGGCTTTCATTGAGCACTGTGCGCGCTTGATCCGTCTCGCCTTGATCAATGAGCGCGACACCTAAATTCATCAGCAGTCCCCCCGTCACCCGCTTATCGCCGAGGTCGCGGGCGAGGCTTAGGGCTTGGGAATGTACGGCGACGGCTTGATCGAGATCCCCGCGGTCAAAGTGCATGGCGCCCATGTTGTAGAGCACATGCAGCATCCCTTGCAGGTCGTTTAGCTCTTTGAAGAGCGTCCACGCCTCCTCGGCATAGCTGATCGCTTCACTATACTGGCCCTGATCCTGCATCAGCAGCGCCAAATTAGTGAGGACGGAGGCTACACCGAGCGTGTAGTTGGCTTCGCGACGCGCGGCTAAGGC
This sequence comes from Candidatus Flexifilum breve, assembly GCF_016713355.1. Classification (NCBI taxonomy): domain Bacteria; kingdom Bacillati; phylum Chloroflexota; class Anaerolineae; order Aggregatilineales; family Candidatus Flexifilaceae; genus Candidatus Flexifilum; species Candidatus Flexifilum breve. Next base: position 904,057 of record NZ_JADJPI010000035.1, on the reverse strand, counting down.
TTGTTCGTAGTAGCTGCGCGCACTCTCAAAGTCACCGCGATTCCACGCGATGATCCCGAGATTGCTTAAGGATCCGCCCATGCCTGCCTTGTCGTCGATAGCGCGACGAATGCTCACACCCTCCAGATGCAGTTGTTCCGCGCGGTCGGCGTCGCCTTGAATCCACGCCCGATACCCCGCGCCTTGGGTGGCCGCACCGCGCGCCTTGCTGACTGTGCCTTGCGTTGCCGCCAGCAGCAGATCGAGCCACTGGCGCCCCTCGGCAATATGCCCGCGCATCAGCCAGAACTCCCAGATCTCTGCTCCAAGCTGCAGCGCGAGATCGAGCTGGGCGGGCGCGTTCAGCTCCAGCGCCCAACTGAGCGCCGTGCGCAGATTGTCATGCTCGCTCTCCAAACGGTCCAGCCACTGCGTCTGCATTTTGCCGTGAATGCGTGAATCCGGGTTGGAGGTCAGTGCCGTGTAGTAGGCTAAATGCGCTTGATGTGCTTCCAGCGCCGTGCCGCTCGTCAGCAGGAGTTGATCATAGGCGTACTGGCGCAGCAGTTCGTGCAGGCTGAAGTAACCGTTTTCAGCGCGCCGAATGAGCGATTTTTCGACCAGTGAGGCGAGGATGGGCAGCGCTGCCCCGGCAATCTTCGCGGCGGATTCACGGTCAAATGCGCCTTTGAAGACGGACAGCTTCATGAGCGCCGCGGCTTCGGCGGTGCTCAGCATCTTCCACGAAGTGTCGAAGACCGCTTCGGCACTGCGATGGCGTTCGGAGACGCCGCGCGCCGGGGAGGTAAGAAACTTGAGGTCGATTTGCTCGACGATGTCGCGCGCGGGCAGCACGCGCAGCCACGCCGCCGCAATTTCAATGCACAGCGGCATGCCGTCGACGCGCTGGCAGATGGTGATCACGGCGGCGCATTCCTGTTCCAGTGCGAAACTGGGATCGACGCGGCGGGCGCAGGCGGCGAACAGCTCCACGGCAGCAAACCCGACTCCGTGGTCGTCGCAGTTCGCCGGGTAAGCCATGCCGCCGATGGGCAGACCCCATTCTACCGTCAGATTGAGCCAGAGGCGTGAGGTGACCAGCAGGCGCACCCGCGGCGCGCGCTGCAGGAGCGTCGAAAGTCGGTCCGCGTAGTCGACCAGATGCTCAAAGTTGTCGAGCACGAGCAGCAGTTCGCGGTCGGCGAGGTATGCGGTCAATTCCGCCAGCGGATCGTCAATGCTTTGCAGCGCGAGGCCGAGCGCATTTGCGATCTCTACGGGAAGAAACTCGCCTTTTTGCAGCGGTGCGAGCGGCACGAAGTAGACCCCATCGCGGAAGTCAGGCGCAAGTTCCGCCGCGGCCTGCAGGGCGAGGCGCGTTTTGCCCATGCCGCCCGCGCCGACAATGGTCAGCAGGCGGCACTCGGGCTGGACGAGCCGCTCGTGAATGCGGCGTAGTTCGTCGGGGCGATCAATGAAGGGGGTGGCTTCAATGGGCAAATGAAGCTTAGGCTGATCCGCGGCGACCGGGCCGAGCTCGTCAGCCCGCACGCGCTCGATCAGGCGGATAGTTTCGGGTTCGGGTTCGAGCCCAAGTTCAGCGTGGAGGAGTTGAACACAGGTCTCGTATTGAGCGAGCGCCGCCGCTCGCTGCCCATCGCGCGCGAGCAGCAGAATGAGCTGCCGGTGCATCTCCTCGTTGAGCGGGTCGAGTGTGAGCGCACGTCGTGCCTGTGGGATGCCGGTCGCCAGATCACCGCGTTCCAGCGCATATTGGACGAGGCGCTGATAAGCCAGCAGGATTTGGACGCGCAGGCGTTCGGCTTCGGCGCTGCGCCAGCGTTCGAAGTTTTCGCCGTCGCGCAAGTGAAAGCCCGTGAGGAAGTCGCCCTTATAGAGGGTGAGCGCTTCGCCGAGACTGCGCGCTGTGGGCGCGTTGAGCGTGCTGCCGGTCGCGTTCAGGGTGTCGAGCAGGACGAGCGCATCGACCCACACGTCAACATCCGCGCGCAGCGAGACAGACTGCCGCGTGATGATCAGATAATCGCTGAGCTGCGCTGCCAGATTAGACAGGGCGGTGCGGAGGTTGCCCAGCGCGCGTTCCTGCGGGAGATCGGCCCATAACAGTGACGCCAGCCATTCGCGTTGATGCTCCCGCCGCTCGTGGGCCAAATAGACCAGCAGCGCTTCAACTTTGCGCGAGACGAAGCTGCCAATGGGTTGATCACCGCGAACGATGGACAGACCGCCGAGCGTGTAGAGCTTGAGAGGTGTCATGTCAGGTTGCGTTCTATTGTTTGGCTGTTCAACACATATTAGCTTAGCATAATTCGTGCTGCCCGACAGCCAATCTCAGTGTCGATGCAACAAACAGGGACAAAGTCGCCTTTGCCCCAACAATACTCTGACATGAATTTGACACTTCTGCTAGAGCGTGATTTCGCGGCGCTCTTCAGCGGCTTGACGAGCCTTCAGCAGCAGATCGAGCACGGTTGCGCCCTCGCGCAGCGGGGTGCGGGTGGTGCCCCCGGTCTTGACCGCATTGATGAGGTCGCGCAGTTGTTCCCGGCGCACATCGCGCTCTGAATCGATGGCAATGACGGGGGTATGGGCCTCGTCTGTCTGTGTGAGTGTGGCAATATTCGCGCTCACGAAATCGGCGGTGACTTTGTGCGCGACCACGCGATAATCACCGATCCACTTGCCAGGGACGGCATTGTTGGTTGCGGTGATTACGCCGATGCCGCCATCACGAAAGGTGACGACCGTTGCACTCGTATCGTCACTGCTGTAGCCGGGCACGTCCTGATGGAGCAGGTTCTCCTGCCGGCTGTAGACCGCTGCCGGTTCGCCCATGAAGTAGCGCATCATATCAAAAAGGTGAATCGCCTGCTCGATCACCTGCCCGCCTGACTTCGAGCGGTCGCGCCACCAGTCCGCGTGGAGCGCGTTGGAGAAGTAGCGCCCGGTGAAGAGCGCAACGCGGCCGGTTTTGCCCTCCGCCTGCAGCGCCTTGAACTTTTCGACGGCCTCGCCGAAGCGGAACTGGAAGCCGACCTGTGTTTTGATGCCGGCCTGTTCAACGCACTCCACCATCCGCCACGCCTGTTCCGAGGTGAGCGCGATGGGTTTTTCCATTAGAATGTGGATGCCCTCTTGGGCAGCGCATTCGACCTCATCCGTGTGCGCGTAGGGGGGCACGCAGATCACCACCAGATCGAGGCCGGCTTTTTCCAGCATTGCGCGGTGATCCGTATAGATCGCAGCTTCAGGCGCATATTTCTCTGCGAAGGCTTGTGCTTTGGCAGCCGTGTGGTCGCAGAGCGCCGCGAGTTCGAGTTCCTCACTCAGTCCCGTGATGGCTGCCGCATGCCGGTTGGCGACAGTCCCACAGCCAATGATTCCAATACGCATGTTTCACCCCCAAAATCGAGTCCAGCGAGTAATAGGCGGTTCGGGTGTTCATCCAACCAGTCAAGCGGGTAATCAGCGCAGTTTGAAGCTGCGCGCTGACCGCACCTGACCACGCCTCTAGTATTAGTGATACGTAATTGAGGCACAGTATCGATAATAAGGCTGACGCAAGTGCTCTTACCGCATCATGCTTGCAATTACTGTACACTATTGTAATGCGGAATGGCGGAATCGGCGCTAGTGAGGTCGGCGATTGGGGGATAAAGGTCGGGTACGGAGTGTGCTCCGTACCCGAAGAGGGGTTTAGCAGGCGAGCCCCTGCTGTTCGAGCCACGCAGCGGAGCGCGCGATATCGCTCATATCGTTGACTTCGATGCACAGGCGGGGCTGGTGATTCAGGGCGTTGATGGCGCGGAAAAACGCGCGCCAGTTGAGGTCGCCCTCACCGACCGCCCAGTGACGATCATCGTGACCGTCGAGGTCTTGCACGTGGACATGCGCCAGCAGATCGCCCGCTTCGGTCACCCATTGGTGCGGCGGCGCGCCGCCGTCACGCTCCATGATCGCCGCGTGTCCCGTGTCGATGCTCAGGCGCACATAGTCTGAGTTGAACGAGCGCACGAGGTCGAGCAGCGGCTGCGGGTTCTTATCGCGAATGTTTTCAATCACGAGGATGCACTGCTGCCGTTCAGCAATGGGCAGTACTTTTTCCAACGTCGCGTGCACCGAGTCGATGATGCGCTGGCGGTTTGACTTGGGCGTGAAGTTGACGAGCGCACTTCCAAACGCGACGAACGGGCTGTGGATGACCATATGCGTTGCGCCGACAATTGCGCCGAATTCGAGGCTTTGCAGATAGCGCGTTTCGACCACCTTGCGGATCAGCTTATCTTCCGCGCCGAGGTCGAGCGCATCGAAAGCGGCGTGGATGCCCAGTCGCCCCCGATAACCGTGATCGGTCAGCAATTTGCGCCCCGCTTCGGCCTGTGCGTGCCAGTCGTGGTCGAGATAGTCGATCCACGACGGATCTTGCAGTTCGAGATCGCGCTGGCCGCCGACCAGCCAATCGATGTATTGGGGGAGGTCGGGCAGGTACATCGCCGCGCCGATCACCGGGAGCTTGTGGTTCGTCTGCATCATCTTCCCTCAGCCGCCGACGCGCTGACGGTTAAAGGTTGGCGTCAGTCACGGCTGCCTGATTCTCGACGAAAAACACCGGGTTTTCCAGCGTCAGGTGCACCGGGCATTTCTTGGCGACTAAGTGCAGGCGGTCTTTCTGCTCGTCCGATAAATCGCCTTCAAAGCGGATGACTTCGCGAATTTCGTGCACGAATGCGGCATCACCCGTGTAGTCAGGGTAGTCTTCGCGCTTGATGCGTTCCATATCGAGTTCGACGGCGACGCCGGTCAACGGCCAGCCTTTGCGCTGCGCATAGGCTTTCACGGTGACGGCGATGCAGGCGCCTGCCGTGCCGAGCAGGATTTCCATGGGGGTGGGGGCGGTATCGGTGCCGCCGTCGTTGATGAGTTCGTCAGCGTAAACGGTGTGCTGGCGGACATTGATCGCGGTGCGGTAACCCTGTTCGGTCTGAACTTTCACGGACGTCATGTGTTTTCTCTCAGATTGGATGTCATAGCCGACAGCTTGGTCGGCGAACGCAATATCCTTTCGATAGGGTAGGCTGGCCGAACCTTTCGCACTGTGCAGTGCGGTATGACAAATGACTGGTGTATGCGTGACGTTTGTCACAATACAGGCGCAGGCCAAACCACATCCATACGTCATGGGGACAAACAGGACGAGGGATGTCGATAGCTACGTACACTAGCATGAAGTCGTTCTAGAAGCAGCGGACGCAATGAATTGCGTCCCTACACAAGCACCGCTTTTTCGTAGGGACGCGATTTATCACGTCCGCAACCTCTCAAAACGACCTGCAAACCGCTTTCACGGTTTATCGGCACACCCCGTGAGAAAAACCCAGAAACTGTGTCGTGCGCCTTAGGGGCCGGTGCTGATGGTCGACGCCGCGCTAAAAATTAACTGCTGATCGTCGCCATAGGTGATGATGATCTGATCATCCGCCTGTTCAAAGCCTGTCGCCGCGCTCAGGGCGGCATAGAACAGGGCTTCCTGCTCCATGAGACCCGTTTCCGTGCACGCGCGTTCGGTGGTGACGAGTTCGCCGAAGCTGATGGCCTGATCGTCGACTGTATAGCTGCCGCTGAACTGGTTGCAGCCGCCCGACCCGGCTACGCGTGCTTCATCAGTGAATTCCAGCGTGACCGTGCCGCTGACCGCCGTGCCATCCAGTGACTCGAGCTGCCACGCGGTTTCAGCGAGATTTTCCAAAAGCTCAAAGCGCAGCATGCGCCCGTCGTTGGCGATGATGGTCAGGTGATTGTCGGTGATCGTATAGTTCGCCGCGGCTGCCAGAATGGTGAAGTAGCCGTTTTCTTGCGCGTTCCCGTCAGCATCAACACAGGCGCGGCGCGTGCTCATCAGTGGGGCGAACGCGAGCTGATCGCCGTTCACCGTGAACTCGGTATTGAAGCGGTTGCAGCCGCCGTTGCCGTGCGCAGTGCCATCCTCTGCGAATTCCAAGGTGAGCGGTTCGTCACCGCGCACTTCCGCGCCGTCCAGCCAGATCAACTGCCAGGCCGTACCCGGTAGGGTGGGCAAGGCGGTGAACACGAGCTCACCATCAGCCGAAGTCAGCACAAGTTCGCCGTCACTGAGCTCGTACTCGGTGACAGTCTGCAGCGCGGCGAAGTACGCGACTTCATAGTCGAGCAGATCGCAGGCCATCAAGGTGCTGACGATGTCCGTGAGCTGGAGTGCTGACCCGTCGACGGTATAGGTCGCGCCGTAGCCGTTGCAGCCGCCCATGCCGCTTGCCTGAGCGTCGTCGGCGAAGAGCAGCGTGATCACCACCTGTTCCGGCAGCGGCGTCCCGCCCATGGCGACGAGCTGCCACTGGGTTCCAACGAGATCGTCACTGGGTTGAGCCGACACCGCCGCACCCCCGAGCATCAACAGCCCAATCAGAATGAGTCTGAACACAATTGAACGCATGCTAATCTCCCACTTGCCAACAATATGCAATAGAGACGTCGCAGCTGGGTGATTTGTTCCGAATCTGGTCGAAGTGTAGGGGAAATGAAAACACGGGATGCAGTGGCTGCACCCCGTGTTTTGTCGCCTAACGGAGGATGGTCAGATTAGAAGTCGAAGTCGCCGATGTTCTCTTCGGTGTAAACAAAGGGCAGGCCGAGGAGGATTTCGCTGCCATTGACGACCTGCAGCGTGCCCAGACGGCCAGCTTCGAGGCTGGTGCTTTCCGGGGTCAGTTCGCCATCGACGATGGCGCGCATGGCGTAGACTGCCGCGTAACCAAGGTCAATCGGGTTCCACAGCACGACCGATTCGACGCAGCCATTTTCAACAAACGGCTTCATCTGGTTCGGGGTGCTCAGACCGACGATCGAGACCGCGCTGTCCGCATCCGGAGCGCCAACACCATCCGCCGCATCGTCGGGCGTGCAGAGCGAAGCCTGCTGCACCGCGTCCGCCGCGCCGGGGAACGCCACCGACGACATACCGAACACGCCGTCGAGTTCAGCGCCGTACTTCTGGATGAGGGCCTGCGTCTGCTGGAAGGCCAACTGCTGATCTTCCTGCGATTCAACGGTTTCCAACCAGGTCAGGGTCGGGTAGCAGTGGGCAATGTACGCCTGCATTTCGGCGATCCACCGCGCCTGATTCGGGGCGGTGAAGCTGCTGGTCACGATGGCGAACCGGCCTTCCGCGCCGATTTCCGCGACCATGCTGTCAACCATCGACTTGGCGATACCGTTGAATTCAGCCTGATTCACGAACCATTCGCGCGCATCGGGTTCACTGCCGGCATCATAGCCGACCACGTGAATACCCTGAGCCAGCGCATCGCGCAGCGTGGGGCTGATCGCGACCGGGTCATTCGCCGCAAACAGGATGCCATCGACGCCCTGCGTGATATAGCGTTCGAGGAATTCGATCTGCTGGACGATGTCGCCTTCGGTCGGGCCGTCGGTCGTTACCGTCACGTTGCCCAGTTCTTCGGCGGCCTGCTGCTGACCAAGCGTGGTCGCATTGAAGTAGCCAATCCCGATGAGCTTCGGCACGTCGATCAGGGTGATCGGCTGGCCAGCGAGATCCGGCGCGCCTTCCGTGGCGCCACCGTTGTATTCAGGGGCGGCCATGGGTTCTTCGGTCATGCCTTCCATTTCGACCGGAGTCACGCCTTCGGGGCAATCCAACGGATGCGTCGGGGCGTCATCGGCGCCTACCCAACGTTCTTCCTGCGCGAAAGTCGGCGCGCTGAGCGCGAGCGCCAGAACGACCACCACTACCAGAATAAACAGCTTCTTCATGTCCTGTGTTCTCCTTAATGCACTAAATCACTAACTTGCTGCGATGCGAATTTCAGATAGTCCTGCCTTACCCTTGGTTCTCCGCACCACCCCCTTTCGGGAAGCTCTCGCCTGTGTCCGACTCGGCGCTATTTGTTCGCCGTTAGTCTTACCTGCAGCCACTGGAATAAGTTATTGAGCAGAATCGCCGCGATCAGCACGAGACCGATGAGGATCGAGGTCGCATCGCCGCGCACGCCTGCCAGTAGTAAACCATTCTTCAATACCTGAATGAGAATCAAGCCCAGCAGTGTGCCGCCGATGCCACCAGACCCACCGAAAATGCTGGTGCCACCCAGCACTACCGCGGCAATTGCGTCGAGTTCCATGCCGGAACCCATATCGCTGCGCGTAGTGGTCACGCGGCTGACGAACACGACCGCCGCCAGCGCGGAGGCGAAACCGCTGAAAATATAGATCAGCCACTTGTTGCGGTTGACGGGAATCCCCGCAAAGCGTGATGCGAGTTCATTGTTGCCCATGGCATACAGCGACCGCCCGAAGATGGTGCGTGAGAGCAGCAGCCACGTGAAGATGATGCCGACGAGCAAAATCCAGATTTGCCACGGCGCCCCTAAGAACTCTCCGCGCCCAATTTCGAGGAACCAATCCGGGAAACCCCGTGCCGAGCGGGCTTCGCTGATGCCGAGCGCCAGACCGCGATACAGCGCGAGCGTCGCCAGCGTTGTGATCAGTGGGGGCACGCCAATGCGCACGATGAAAAAGCCGTTGACTGCGCCGCCGATGATGCCGCACACCAGCGCGGCGACGATGGCGATCTCCAGCGGCCAACCCGAGTCTTGCCAGAGGAAGCCGAGCACAATCGCGCTCAGGCCGAAGATGCTGCCCACGCTCAGATCGATGCCGCCCGTGATGATGATGAGTGTCATCGGCAGCGCAATCAGCGCCGTTTCGAAAATCAGCGAGATTTCGCGGCTCAGGTTGCGCGCGGTCAGAAAGCGCTCGTTCGCGCTCGCCAGCACCAGCACCGCAATCACGGTGATGACGAGCAGAATTGTTTCTTGGGCGAGCAACCGCGTAATGATCGCATTGCGGCGCTCATGCTGTTCGGTGGAGTGTTCAATCGCAGCCAAGATGCAGCCTCCTATTTCTTGCCGTATGTCTGGCGGCGACGACGGTAGAGATCGACCAGCACGGTGAACAGGATGAGCACACCCTGCACCGCTTGCTGCCAGTACTGGCTGATGTTCGCGAAAATCATCGCGTTCGGGATCACATGGATGAGGAGCGCACCGAGCGTGCTGCCGATCACCGTGCCCGTGCCACCGAGGATGCTCACTCCGCCGACGACTGCCGCCGTGATGATGAGCAGTTCGAGGCCGGAGGGCACAGTCGACTGGATGGCGCTGAACTGCGTGGCGAACATCATCGCCGCGAAGCCGACCATCAGACCGTTGAGCATGAAGACCTGCATCAACACGCGCTTTTCGCTGATACCGCTGAGGCGCGCCGCCTCTTTGTTGCCACCAACCGCGTAGATCGCGCGGCCTGCGGGTGCATACCGCAGCCATAGCCCGGCGATGATCGTCAGGATGACCATGAAGATCACGGGGACCGGGACGCCGAGCACGTTCTGCTGCGCGAGCATGAATTCGCGGGGGAGGTCGTAAATCCACTCGCCGCCCGTCCAGAGAATGAGGCCGCCGCGCAAAATGCTCGTCATGCCGAGCGACACCACAATCGCGGGTACGCGCAGGTAGGCGACAATGAAACCGATTACGGCCTCGATTAACACGCCGACAAAGAGCGGGATGATATACGCCCAGCCGATCCAGTAGCCGCCCTCTGCCGCGCCGACCGCTAACCGCCCGCCGATGGTCGCCAGTAGGCCGATCAGCGCGCCGACCGAGATGTCGATGTTGCCGCTGATGATGACCATCGCCATACCGATGGCCGCAATCGCGATGTAGCTGCTGTTGTTGAGGATATTGCTGATATTGGTAGCCGACATGAAATTCGGGTTGATCAGGCTGACGACCGCGCCGAGGACAATGATCGAAATCGCCAGCACGCTTTCCTGCGTCACCCAATTTGTCGCCCGCGCCCGCCGGTCTGTGGTTTTAGACACCGCTGCCGTTCCCGACAATGAAGCCATGCTTAAATCCTAATCTAATGACACGACGTCTGCTTTTGCCGCCATCATCGCTCCGGCGATGCGTTCTTGTGTTGCTTGCGCACGCGGATACTCGGCGATGATTTTCCCCTCGCGCATGACCATGACGCGGTCGCTCATGCCGAGGATTTCCGGCAGTTCGCTGCTGATCATCAGGATGGCGATACCTTGCTTGGCTGCGAGTTCGCTCATCAAGCGGTGGATTTCGGCTTTCGCCCCGACATCCACGCCGCGCGTAGGCTCATCGACGATGAGGATCTTTGGTTGACTGGCGAGCCATTTGCTGACGACAACTTTCTGCTGATTGCCGCCGCTCAGCTTGCCGACGATCTGTTCCGGGCTGTACGCGCGAATGTTGAGCATGTCAATCGACTTGCGAGCGAGCTTCTTCTCCGCGCCGAACTTGATAAATCCGCCCGTTGACATCAGCTTGAGGATCGCCATCGACATGTTTTCGCGAATGGTCATGGCGCGTACTAACCCTTGCGTGCCGCGATCTTCTGGTACATAGGCGATGCCCAGATTGATCGCATGCGCGGGGTTGCGGATGCTCACCTTCTTGCCGAACACGCGAATTTCACCACTTTGCGCGGGCAGCATACCGAACAGACACTGCGCGAGTTCGCTGCGTCCGCTGCCGACCAGACCCGCCAACCCGACGATTTCGCCGGCGTGCAGGTCAAAGCTGACGCCGCGGGTGTAGGGCGCGCGTTCGAGGTCGCGCACTTGCAAGACCGGTTCGCCGATCTGGGATTCCAGCTTGGGGAACAGGTTGTCGATGGTGCGACCGACCATGCGTGAAATCAGCGCGGATTCGGTCGTGTCCTTGACGGGCTGCGTGTCGATGTAGTGACCATCGCGCAGCACGGTCACGCGGTCGGCCAGTTCGAAGACTTCCTGCAAACGGTGGCTGATGTAGATAATAGCGACGTTGCGCTGGCACAGCAGGCGCACGATCTCAAACAAGCGGCTGACATCAGTTTCAGTGAGGGCAGCGGTCGGCTCATCCATAATGAGCACGCGCGCGTTGATCGACAGGGCTTTGGCGATTTCGACGCGCTGGCGGTTGCCGACATTGAGCGACCCGACCTTGCGGCGCACATCCAGATCATCAATGTTGAGCGATTCCAGCGTTGCCTGCGCCCGCGTCTGCATCGTATTCCAGTCGACTGCGCCGAAGCGATTGCGCGGCGCATGCCCCATGAAGATGTTTTCGGCGACGGTCAGTTCCGGATAGAGGCTGAGTTCCTGATAGATCGTGGCGATCCCGGCGTTCTGCGCTTCGCGCGGGTTGTTGAAGCTGACGGGTTTACCATCCAGCAGGATGGAACCGGAGTCGGGTTTGTGCACGCCGCTGAGGATCTTGATGAGCGTCGATTTCCCCGCGCCATTTTCTCCGAGCAGAGCATGGACTTCGCCGGGACGTACATCAAACCGCACATCACTTAAGGCTTTTACACCGGGAAAATGCTTGCTAATCCCAGTGAGTTCGAGAATGGGTGTATCGGACATTAACGACGCTCGTTTTCAATGAACTTCATTTTGGTTTCATTTACTTTCGGTGTTCAAAAATAACGCGTCACGCGAGCGGTGTCAAGTTTGGGAATTGATTCACAATACTTTTTCCCTTACACCACCGCTGAATCGTTGGGGATGCTGACCTCCAATTCGCGATAGGGGAGCTTGACCGTGAACGTCGTCCCTTGATCTTGAGCGCTGCAGCAGGTGATTTTCCCTTGGTGCAGATCGACCACCTGCTTGGCGATGGCCAACCCGAGCCCGGTTCCACTCACACCGACGGCGTTGGAAGCGCGATAAAACATCTCGAAGAGATGCGCCTGATCCGCTTCGGGAATGCCGATGCCTTGATCGGTAATGCTGCATGTCAGGTCATCAGGCGTGTGCGTGAGTTCAATCGTGACGGTTGTGCCGTGCGAGGAATACTTGACGGCATTGGCGACCAAGTTAAGGAGCACCTGCCGCATGCGCTGTTTATCGAGCAGGGCGGGTGGAGGATCATCGCTGCGCATGCTGAACTGATGCTGGAAATTGGGCCGGCGCTGGAAGTCGTCAATGATTTCCTGACAGACCGCAGTGAGGCTGGTCGGCTGCAATGTCAGTTCAGTCTTGCCCATTTCGGTACGGGCGGCCTGAAGGAAATTCTCAACGATATCGGTTAGGAACATGACTTGATCGGCGATATCCCGCAGGCGTTGATCGAGCTGTTCGGCAGTCAGACGATCACGGTAATGGTGAATCAGCTCGGTTGCGCTGAGGATCGACGCCAGTGGGGTGCGGAATTCGTGCGCGGCCATGGAGACAAAGCGTGCCCGCAGGTCGACCAGTTCCCGCTCGGCCTTGAGCGCCTGTTCTAGCTTGAGCTCGGCGCGCTTGCGTTCGGTGATATCGCGCGAAATGCCGACGATGCCGATAATATCGCTCTCAACATTCCGCAGTGGCACTTTGGTGACGGAGTGCCATAACGGACGACCATCCTCTCCAACGAACTCCTCGATCCGGTCGATGAGCGGTTGTCCGGTTGTCAGCACCTGATGATCGTCCGCATGGAAGAGTTGGACGGCCTCAGGGGTTGTGAATTCTGAAGCGGTATGTCCGACCAGCTCCTCCGGATGTCGTTGGGTAAATGCCTGGGCGTGCGCCACGTTGTTGAGCAAGTAGCGGTGTTCGGTATCTTTCACAAAGATGTAATCGGGCATGCTGTCGATGAGGGTACGCAGCAGATTGCGCTCTTCGGCCAGCGTGGTGATAGAGGTTGGGTTGCCCAGTTGGGTCTCAAGTTCACGAACGCGCTGTTCCAGCTCTGCGTTCCGACGTCGTTCATGTTCCAGTTCAGCTTCAAGCTGCTGTTGATGTTCCTGCGGTTCGCTTGCGCTTTGCGACATCATGAATACGCCAGTTACATCTGAGTTCAACCTAACTCCATTGTAACGCCATCCTTGAATTTCGCTTAATACAGTCTTGAGGTCTGTGAGATTTCAATAGAAAAGCCGACCGCTGAGTGAGTGCAGCGGTCGGCTCTTAATTTCGACGTTGATTGCGGGATCGCTTAGTTCTGGGCGTGCGGCGTGAATCCAAGCAGCCCGGTGAAGTGATGGGCAATTTTGCCGTCGCGCAGCACGAACACATCGTAGACGCGCGCAATGCCGCCCGCCGTTTCGACAGTCGCTTCGAAGAAGATACTGCTGTCGCCTTCGGTGTACTTGTCGGTCGAAATCAGCTTGATATAGCCGAGATTCGCGATGTAGCCCTTGAAATATTCAACGAGCGCCGGAGCGCCGACGATGTGATTAGTGAAGCTCAGCAGTTCGGCATCCTCGGTGTACTGGTTGGCGATCAGGCCGACGGCATCATTGTTGGCGAGAAACTCGATCTGGCGTTCGTAAAACGCTTTGAACTTGGCAGGTGCTTGGCTCATGGTGTCGTTACTCCTCCGGGCTACGTCAATCTCAGAGTGAATTATAGCCAGATTCGCCGTGCCCGTACATCCAACCAATGGCGGATAGCCTGACTGGACGGACAAACCTGTGCTTGCTCAGTTAGTTAACTTGAATATAATGTCAAATGTAATGAATAGGGCTGGTGGGTGGCGTGTATGACGAAGCACTTGACCTCTGGGATTCGGCGCGTTGGGGATCTGGAACTGGGGCAGGATCTCGATTTTCAGCGGCGCTCGTGGCGCATTGAACGGGTTGGCTGGGGGGTGATGCTGCTGATGGTGGTCGCTGCGCTGCTTGGATTGTTCGGTGGTGACGCCGTGCTGAATCAGGCGGCGCTTGGCACCATCGATTCCGGACTGCGTGTCCAGTACCATCACGTTGACCGTGTCCTTGATCCAACGCATCTGCGTGTCGAGCTCGACGGCAGCGGCCGTTTATGGCTGGCGAATTCGTTTCTGGAACGCGTCCTGATCGACGAGATTATCCCGGAGCCGGAACAGATGATCGCCGGAGAGGAGCGCACCACGTTCGTGTTTGCGCTGGCCGAAGCGGACGCCGCGGGCACTGTGCTGATTTACTACAAGCCGCAGCGCATCGGTCCGCTTTCCGGGCAGATCGGGGTGGAGGGTGGCGACAGCTACGACTTGCAGCAGTTTATCTTTCCTTAGGAGCGCAACATGGAAACGGTACTCCGGGCGGTCGTCGTGTACCTGCTGCTGCTGGTCGTCTTCCGTTTGAGTGGCAAACGATCGTTGGCGCAGATCACCTCGTTCGACTTTGTGCTGCTCCTGATCATCGGGGAGGCAGTGCAGCAGGGGCTGCTTGGCGAAGATTTCTCGCTAACGAGCGCGATGCTCATCGTGATCACGCTGGTAGGCATGGATATCGGTATTTCGCTGCTCAAGCAGCGATCGCCGCGGATTGATCGCATCGTGGACAGCGTTCCGCTGGTGTTGGTCGAAGAGGGTAACCTCTATCACGAGCGTATGCACATGGCGCGCGTCGATCTCGAAGACATCCTCGCGGCCGCGAGGAGACGCAGGGACTCGAACGCCTCGATCAGATCAAGTATGCGATTCTCGAACGCAGTGGCGGCATCAGCGTTATACCACAGCCGCAAGCGCCGAAATAACGCGCACCCCACCCGGTTGCGGATCGGCGTGCAGCCTGCCAATCCGCATTTGGTTGACGAGACGCAGTTATTTGCGGCGTTTTTGCCCGCGCAGCGCAAGCAGTAACACCAGACCGAGCAGTGGCCAGACCCACGCCAGCTCACCCGGGCCGTTGGTTCCGGTGATGGTTTCGCCGCGCTCAAAGCGGATGAGGCGGTAGTCCGCAGTCGCAGCCGCGAGCTCAGCCTCGGGCATAGTGTGCGGATCAATGCCGACCAGCGGGGCGACGAACGCGCTGGCGATCAATACCTGCCGGATTTTGGCGCTGGCGTAATCCGAGTCGGTGACGTCGACTGCCTGTGCCGACCAGCGACCATCGGGCAGCCACAATTCGACCTGTGGCGTCGCCATGATGTTCTGATACCAGTGGGATCCCGCGCCGAACCCGGCCACGCAGTACACGTGTCCATCGACCAGCGCGTAATTCACCGGGGCAAAACGTTTTTGACCCGATTTGCGCCCGACGTTCACGATCACCATGTAGCGCCCCAGCAGCGTCGGCGCGCTGTTGAGCCACTTTCCCAAGCCGAGCCGCCACATGAGCACCATGTAACGGTTCAGATATTTGAAACCCTGCTGTAAAGCAGCCTGCGTTTCGCGATCCATTGCGGTCATCAGCATCCCTTTCGCAGATGTGAATCAGCACCACTATGAGCGAGTGTACGCCGATCTCGGTGGGGGAGCGCCTGATCATTGTCACCTGCGGACGCGCCGAAGCGCGTCCTGTGGGCTAGAACAGCAGCGGGTTGCGCCCGACGCCGTATTTGCGCTGATGCCAGTAGGGGTAGGGGATGGGCGGTGCGCTGACGGCATCGAGCCGCGCTATTTCGTCGGCGGTGAGCCGCCAAGTCGCGGCGTTGAGATTGTCTTGCAGCTGCTCCATGTTGCGCGCGCCGAAGATCACCGAGGTGACGCCCCGCTTGCCGATCACCCAGTTGACCGCGACCTGCGCGACGGAGACGCCCCGGGCCTGCGCGATCTCGTATAGGGCGTCGACGATGTCGTAGGCCTGGTCGTCAGGGATGTTGATCGGCGGCTCGAATCGGTAGGCGTAGCGCCCCTGCTTGTCAAAACCAGAATCACGGCGGTATTTGCCACCTAAGAAGCCCTGTGCCAGCGGCCCCCACACCCGCACGCCGACATTCTGATCGAGGCTGAGCGGGAGCAGTTCGAATTCCAGTTCACGCCCGATCAGCGAGTAGTAGACCTGCTGCGAGACGTACCGGGCGGTGTGATATTCCTTCGCCAGACCAAGCGCCTTCATCAACTGCCAGCCGGAATAGTTCGAACAGCCGATGTAGCGCACTTTGCCGGCTTGGATGAGATGATCGAAGGCAGCAAGCGTCTCTTCGAGCGGCGTCAGCGCGTCGAAGTTGTGCGCCTGATACAGGTCGATGTAGTCGGTGTCCAGACGGCGCAGCGAAGCCTCGCATGAGCGGATAATGTGGTGGCGCGACAAGCCTTTGTCATTGTCGCCGTCACCCATCGGGCTGAAGACTTTGCTCGCCACCAACACGTCATGCCGTTTGCCCGCCAGCGCTTCGCCGAGCACTTCCTCGGCGCGCCCCTGTTGATACACGTTCGCCGTGTCGAACAGGTTGACGCCGGCATCCATACACACGTCAATCATGCGGCGGGCTTCGTCCGGCTCGATGCCGCCCACCCGGACCGCTCGTTCACCCACGCCGCCAAAGGTCAGCGTGCCCAGGGATAACACTGACACTTGCAGACCGGAATAGCCCAATAACCGTTTTTCCATGCCGTTACTCCTCGCACGCAGTGCAAGCGGCGATTATGTCTCAAAAGTCGCCTGAGTGGGCATGGTCGCGGCGAGCGTGTCCTGCAAGGTCGCCGTAATTGGGATATTCAGCGCTTCCAACGCCAGCATGACCGCGCCGACGACGGGTTCGAAGCGGCTGGAATGGATGGTCACGCCCGGCGCGGCGGCGTGAATCTGCGCCGTGACCGCGTCTTTGAGCAGCGTGCTCGCATGCCGGAACAGCCCACCGTTCAAGACCAGATGAAACGGCGTGTGTTCGATGCCGACCTGCCGCGCGGCGGCCAGCGCGTAGTCGACCAAGCGCCGCGCTTGATCGATGATCAGCGCGCGGGCGACGGCATCGCCGTTGGCGGCTTCGGTTAGCACATAGGGCGCGAGTTTGCTCACCTGAATGTCGCTCGGCGCTTGCGACCCACGCATGGTGAACAACCGCAGCAGGTCGGCGCAGGTGGTCACGTTGAAGAAGCGCAGCACGATCGGCGTGAGTGTGGTGGGCGGTTCGATGCCGATATCGGCGTGGCGGACGGCGCGCAGCGCGTTATAGCCCACGTCGCGCCCGCCGAGCGAGTCCTGCCAGTAGCTGGTATGCCAGAACTGACCCTGTGCGTTGCGCGCGCCCATCGCCGCGCCCGTCCCAGCGTTGATCACGACCCCTGTGCCGTCCGGTGACCCGGCTCGCAGCGCGCCGATGGCGTCGTTGTAGACCGTGACGCTCTGACCGAGGCCACGCTTGATGAGTTCGTCGCGGAACTCGTCGTAGTCCTCACGCCAGTCCGCCCCGGCGAGGCTGTACACGCCCGCCGCGAGTTGGTCACGCGTCAGCCCGGCGTGATCGAGCGCCTGCTCAACCGCCCCTTCGATCACGTTGACCGCGCTGACGGCTGTCCCGTGCGGGTAAATGTCGCTGTTGCCGCCGCGCCCCGCGCCGAGGATGCGACCGTCCGCATCTACGACGAACGCAATGGTTTTGGTATTGCCGCCATCCACGCCGACTACATACGTCATCGCGTTCCCTTTCCGTTTAGCTCAGCAGGCGTTCCGGCAGATAATCTTTGTGCGCCGCCGCCATTTCGTCATACATCTTCTCCGCTTTTTCGAGCGAGAGCACGAGCGGGTGACTGACCAGCGCCTGAATTGCGTCGGCGCGCCGACCGCACCACGCGGCTTCGGCGGTCAGGTACTGGTATTCCGCCAGCGCCTTGACCAGCGGGAGCGTCTGCGGTGGCAGGTGACCGTCTGCCAGCCCAACCACCCCGTTGCGGTCGAGATAGCCGCGGATTTCGACCACGCGATCATCGGGTAGATCGGGCAGCACGCCGCGATTCGGGATATTGACCGGGAGAATCTCCTTGCGGTCATTGTAGATCGCATCCATCGCGTCGATGGCGAGTTCCAGCTCATTGATGCCACCGCGCGACCGCGCCGGATCGAGCACGGGATGCTCGGCGGCGGCCTGTTCGCGGTAATGCTGCCAGTAGCCCGGTACCTGTTCGAGGATGTCCTGCGCGCGGGTCGTTGGCTTGTTCAGGTGATAGTCGAGCACTTCGTCTCTGAAGTAGTAGTACTGGAAGTAGTCGGCGGGCAGGCTGTTCATCGTAATCGCCAGCTTGAGCAGGCGCATGTGGAATTCGTCTGTTCCGCCTTCGCGCAAGCGGCGCTCGTAGCCCTCGCGCAGCAGCGGCATCACATCCTGACCTTCGTAGAGATGCTGCACTGTCCAGCAGCCGTGATTCAAGCCGACCATAACCGAATCCAGCTTGCGCGGGTCGAGTCCGGCGGCATCGGCGATGGTGCCGGGGAAGTAGTAGGGGCCTTCGCAGAACGAGATGATCGGGACGTCACTGTGATGCGTGACCGCTTCCGAGATGATATTGATCGGGTTGGTGTAGTTGAATACGCGCGCTTTGGGGCAGACCTGTTCCATATCCTGCAAAATGCCCTGCATCACGTGGATGGAGCGCAGCGCCATGAAGAACCCGCCGGGACCCTGCGTCTCCTGCCCGACGATGCCGTACTTGAGTGGGATGCTTTCGTCGAGGTGGCGCGCTTCGAAGCCGCCGGGGCGGTAGCTGGTGAGCACGGCATCGCAGTCGGTCAAGCCCGCGCGGCGGTTGGTCGTGTAGGAGATGGTGATGTCGACGCCGCGATCCCGGCTCATCTTGTCGGCCATCGTCTTGATGATCTGCATCTTTTCCGGGTCAAAGTCGATGAGCACAATCTCCGACCCCGCGAAGTTTTCGCCTTGATGGATGAACGAGGCAACCGTGCCGGGGCCGCGGGTGCTGCCGCCGCCAACGTACGCAATTTTGAGCCGAGCCATAATCTGAACCTTTCCTACCTGTAGCTGGGCTAGGGAATACCTCGCCCGCGTTAACTCTGCAAGTCGTAAGTGTCGACGTGGTCGCCCCACTGCACGCGTAACGTGAGCGGGACGGTGCTGGTCGCCGTGATCTGTGGCCGTTCGTTGGTATGATCGCGGCGTTCGCAGCGCAGGTCGATCCACCCAGTGCGCCCGAACGGGTAGCGGCGGACGCCGTGCGCATCGGTTAAGCGCACGTCCCACGTCAGCGTGTTATTCGGTGCGTCCGCGCGCAGCCCGAAGACATATTCGAGCAGCCCGGCCACCGGGCCGACGCCGCCCCAACCAACGAAATCATCTTTGGCGGGCGTGCCCGGTCGCGGCGCGGCATCCGGCGCGTAATTCTCCCACACGGTTCCCGTCGCCTTGAAGACCTGCGTCACATTGCTGACGTGATTGAGGCCGATCTCGTGTGCTAGCCCATGCTGCCCAACTTCGGTCAGGCCGCGCAGCACCATGTAGTTGGTCGGGTCCCACACGCCGCCCATCCAGTAGCCGCCCTGCGGGTCGTAGTTGGGGTGATCAGCAGAGAGTGAGGGCACGCGGTGCGGGCGGTTGAACGTCGCCGGGTCATTCAGGTGGGCGGTGAAGCGCCGCACCTGCGCGTCGCTCAGTGTGCGCGCCAGCAGCGCCCAGTACGCGCCAATTGACTTGGTCGTGAGCCGCCGCCGCTCGCGGTCGGCGTCATAGTAGAAGGCGCTGGTTTCATCCCACAGCCAGCAGTTGACATACTCCGTCAACGATTCGATTTCCGCCGCCATGTCGGGGATGTCCGCGCTGCGACCGAGCGCGTTGGCCATCTGACCGAGCAGACGGGCGGCGAAGATCTGCTGCAGGCAGGCATCGGCCCACACCTGATGCGCATGTTCCATCCACAGGTCGGCTTCACTGGTGAAGGGCACGCGCGGCTGATTATCCATGCCGCAGCCCCAGCCTGTCGTCCAGTAGCCCCCGTCGGGCCACGTGCGGTAGCGCCGCAGCCATTGGTGATAGGCGACCAGCGCCGGGAAGACCCGCGCCAACCGCTCTGTATCGCCCGTATCGCGGTAGTATTCCCATTCCGCCCAGCCGAGGATGTTTGGCCCGGTGCTCACAGGGTCAAAGCGGAAGAAGGCATCCGCGCCCGTCTGGTGATTGATTTGCCGGGAGATGAAGCCGTCGGGGTGCTGCTTGGCGTAGAAATTATCGAGGGTGCCCTGAAACGGGAACGCCCGCCGCCCGTAGCGCGTGAACATCATCATGAAGGTGGAATCCCACATGAAGATGCCCGGATACCAGAACGCCGTGTCGATGAACGGGGCGACGAAACCGTTCTCCGGCGTTGGTTGGCCAATATGCTGAAACGCCAACTCCCATACCTTCCAGTAGCAGGCGATGGCGTCGGTGTGACCCGCCCAGAACGGATCGGGCAGCAGCGTCTGCACATCGTCGAGCTGTGGCCGTGATAACAGCACTGGATCCGCGGTGATGAACGGGTTTTCGTTCACCCATACATTCGCGTTGTAGGGATCCAGCGGGCTGAAGCGGGTGTAACGTTCCGAGCGGATGGTCATGAGCGTGGTTGTCCTCGCAGCCCGTCAAGGATGGCGCACTTTCTTGCGCATAGTGATGTCTTCGCCGATGAGGAAGGCTTGCAGCGCGAGCGTCGCCGCGCCGAGGCTGACCGCATCCCAGCCGAGCGCGCTCACCCGGATACTGGTGTTCGCCAGTGGTTGATCCAGCGCCACCTGCCCGACGATGGCCTGAATGCGGGACAGCAAATCTGCGCCGAGCAGCGTCCCCGCCCAACCGCCGAGCACGATCAGCTGCGGGTTGAACAGGTTGATCAAGTTGCCGATGCCCGTGCCGAGCGTCGCGCCGATCTCATCCATCATGCCGACGGCCAATGGATCGCCTTTACGCGCGGCGGCGCCGAGCGCGCGCAGAATCTCGATCTGACTGCCGTGATTGAGGAGGGAGCTGACTGGGGCGCGTTCGCGGATCTGTTCGATGATGGCTGGCGCGCCCGCATACGCTTCGATGCAGCCCCGGCTGCCACAGCGGCATGGACGCCCGTTCATGGCGATGCAGGTGTGCCCCCATTCACCGGCGCTGTTGGAAACGCCGCGGTAGAGCTTGCCATCAGTGATCACCCCCGAACCAATCCCCGTGCCGACCAGCAGCACGACGAGGTTGTTGATGCCTTTGCCCGCGCCGAACCACATCTCGGCCAGCGCCATGGCCTGAGCGCCGTTGTCGAGCAGGATGGGTAAGTGCAGCTGCGTCTGGACGAGATCCAGCAGCGACACATTGCGCCAGCCCCAGTTCGGCGCGAAGATCGATACACCGCCAGCGCGGTCGACCACGCCGGGCACGCCGATGCCCACGCCAAGCACCTTGTCGTCGGGAATGTTTGAACCGTGCTGCAGCGACCGCACGCCATCCACGATCATGCGCACGATGTCCTGCGGCATGATCTCGCTGGAGGTGAGCGCGTACTTGATGTCGCCGATGCTGTTGAGCTTGATGTCGAACAGTTCGACGTAGATGTGCGTTTCGCCCACATCCACGCCGAAGAAGTAGCCGTAATAGGGATCGATTTGCAGGGTAGTACGCGGACGCCCACCCTGCGAGTCTTCGACGCCCGTTTCGATGACGATGTTCTCGCTGATCAATTCGCTGACGATCTTCGTCACCGTGGCCGGGCTGAGACCGGACATCTGGCTTAGATCCAGCCGCGTGGTCGGTTCGTTGAAATAGAGCAAATTCAGCAGGTGCGAGCGATTGCTGCGCTTCAGGTCACGCGATGTTGCGACCGTTCGTGTCATGGGCTGTTCCTGCTGCGGCATGTTTTTCTCTCTACGTTGTATAGACGCGCCCACCAACCAGCAAAATAACCAGATGTCCTGCATCGTAGCTGATGTCCATGATCTGATCTTCAGGCAGATCCAGCGGCACATGATGCCACTGCCGCCCCTGATCATGGCTTTCAAAGATCCCTTGCGTCAGCGAGAGCGCGTACTGCACCGCGGCATCCCCGGTGATGGTGCGCACCTGCACGCCCGGTTGGTCGAACAGGGCGCTCGTCCACGGATCGTCCGGCTTCGGGCCACCGACGAGCAGTGCATTCGGCAGCGCCAGCATCGGCGGATTCGGGAAGGCGGCGGCAATGCCCCACTGCGCTGGGATTTCTGCGCCGGGGAACCAACGCTGACCGCCATCGGTGGAGCGCCACAGCCCGATCACGCGGCGGCGCGGATCGAAAATGCCCGCAAAGATCATCGTATCGGTGGCGGCCAGCGCGACCACGGGCAGCACGCCGAACGGCGATTTGGTCGTCTGCCATGTCGCGCCCGCATCGAGCGTGCGCACCAACTGCGTGCCATCGGCGCGGCTGCCGTAGCCGACGCCATTGGGCTGGAAGGCGAGATGTGACAGGTAGCCTTCCGCCCATAGCCTGAGCCATGAGGCGCCTTGATCGCTGGAGACGTACAGACCATCGATGCCGGACGCATAAATCAGCTCTTTTTGGCGCGTGACCAGCGAGAGGGGGAGCGGCACGCCGCCGAGCGGATGCCAGGCGCCTGCATGGTACTTGAGCAGAGCGCTCAGGCGCCCGGCGACCAACACATCATCGCCGAGCGCGATGACCTGCCGCACATCGTGGATCGGCGCGGGCGGGAGTTCCGTCCAACCGCTGGCACCGCCGCGCATTACGCCCCCATCGACACCCGCATACGGCGTGCCATCCGGTGCGTTGGTCAGCGAGAAGATCGTGCCCTCAAGTAGCTGTGTCCACGTTGCGCCGTCGTCGCTGCCCGTATACAGCGCATTGCTCGTGCCGAGCAGCGTCCCTGCCAGCATGCTGATCTCGGCGCCCTCCGGCAGATTGTTGTCGTGCGCTTCCCACGTGTCGCCCTTGTCGGTGCTGACCATCAGTTCGCCTGTTTCCAGCGCCGCGAGCAGTGCCCCATTGGGGAGCTGCGTCAGCGCGGTGACCGGGGCGCAGTGCTCCGAAAGCCGCCACGCGCGTCCGGCATTGGGGGAACGGTATAGACCATTGGTCGTCCCAGCGATTAGCGCGCCGTCTTTTGTCCACAGCAGCGCCAGCACTTCATAGGATTCCAGCGCGAACGCGGAGACTTCCCACGTTTGGCCTTCGTCGTCGCTGCGCAGCGTGCCCATGTTGATCGACGCGGCGAGCAGCGTTTTGTCTTTCTCGTACTTGGGTGAGGCCACGATCGCCGCAATCGTCGGCGCGCCACCCTTGACCGGGCAGGGCTGCCACGTCACGCCGCCGTCACCCGACCGCGCGATGCCGTCGGTGCCGCCCGCGATCAGCCAGTTGCCGACGCGCAGGAGCGCCGTGATGCTCGACAGCGTCAATCCGGCGAAGCGCGTGTGCCATTCCGAACCATCGTAAAAGGCGATACCGCCCAAGCCGCCCGCCCATACGCCGGTGCTGTCCACCGCCAGCGCAGAGACCGGCGAGGGGACATTCAACGGGGGCAGGGCTTTCAATTGTGTCTGCATAGTTATTTCTCAACAATCACTACATCGGTTGTGAGTGCCATGATCGCCGCACTTCCCGCCGATTGCAATGCCGCAGTTAGAATTGCCGCGCTGTCGAGGATGCCGGTTTCCCACATGGTGACGTATTCCCCGGTGCGCGCATCGAAACCGAGGTCACCGCCGTTCTGCTGCACAGCATGCAGGGCGACCTGCGGCGCGGCATGTCCCGTGTTGGCGACGATCTGCAGGAACGGCGCGGTCAGCGCTCGCGCGACCAGATCGACGCCCGCATCATGTTCGACAGCGCCGCGTTTGGCCGCGCAGACTGCCGGGATCGCGTGCAAAAGAGCGACCCCGCCGCCGGGGACAGCACCGCTTTCCAGCGCTGTTTCGAGCACGCGGACGGCTTTCTTGGCGCGGTCTTTGCGCTCGTCGCGTTCGCTGAAGGTCAGCGCGCCGATTTTGA
The DNA here is from genome assembly GCF_016713355.1 of Candidatus Flexifilum breve. NCBI lineage: Bacteria > Bacillati > Chloroflexota > Anaerolineae > Aggregatilineales > Candidatus Flexifilaceae > Candidatus Flexifilum > Candidatus Flexifilum breve. The sequence goes on along the minus strand of NZ_JADJPI010000035.1, from coordinate 880,352 downwards.
GCACACCCATACCGCCGGAAAGCCGCGCGATACGCAGGCGCAGGCGTTCCCAGTTTTCATCCGGAGTCTTGATCGTTTTGAGCTGCGCGCGCAGGTCGCCCGCGCGGCGCTGCATCAGGCGTTTGTCGCCCGTGCCGCCGATGATGGTGAGCGAGTCGCGCTTGAGGATGACGCGCTGCGCCCGCCCGAACCACTCCGCGCGGAAGCGTCCCGGCGGGGTGCCGCGCTCGACCGCCGTCAACTGTCCGCCGACCAGCAGACTCACATCTTCGAGGTCAGCACGGAGCGCGTCGCCGGAGGCGAGGAGCAGCGCCGCCGCGCCGGTCAGCCGCCCGCGCACATGATTTAGCGTGAGGGCTTGCAGCGCCTCCCCGGTGATTTCCCGCGCGATGATCAGAATCGGCGTCTTGTCCGGCGCTTCGAACACCAATTGCAGCGCGGGGGCGACCTGATCGAAGCGTTCGAGCTTGTCGTCGGAGACGAAGATCAGCGGGTTTTCCAGCACGAGATCGTCCGCGGCGGGCGGCATGAGTTCGCGCGACGCCGGACGCGCGCTCCAGCGCCCGCCGTCCATATATTCACGATCGAGGATCGGTGCTGCGTACTCGTCGACGACGTACGCGCCGTGCCGACCGAGCACATCAAACAATTCGCCGAGGATGTCGGCGAGTTCGGCATCACCCGTCGCCGTGAGCGCGATCTGCGCGAGGCGTTCCTGCCCTTTGACGGGCTGCGCCGCCGCTGTGATCGAGTCGACGGCCGCGTCGATCGCGGTGTCGATGCCGCTCCGTAGAGTCATTGGGTTGACGCCCGCGACGATCAGTCGGTACGCGCCGTCCAACAGCGCGTTCGCCAGCACGGCGGTGAGCGCCGCACCGTCGAGATAGCGTTCATGCATTGTAGTGGCCGCGCCGCGCAGGATCATCGCGCCGCTGTTCTCCGCCGCGCCGCTGAGTTCGGTCACGCGCCGCGCGATCACGCCGGAGTCGGTCAGTGCTTCGGGCTTACCCGCGCCAATTGCATTCCAAATCACGCCGCGCTGCGGGCCGAGTGTCGCCGCCATGAGCTGCGCCATCTGCGCGAAGCCGCGCGTGATGCCCGCCTGCGGCTGAAACAGGAGCTGTTTCATGCCAGCGCCTGCGTGGTATCCGGGTCAAACAGGCTGACCTGTTCGGGATCAATCGCAATCGAGACCATCGCGCCTTCTTCGATGACTTCGCTGTCGGAGACCTGGGCGGTCAAATTGCCGCCTTCGCCAAAGGCCAAGCCGAGGATCTGTTCGCCGAGCAGCAGTTCGATGAAGTTGACGTAGGCGCGCGGCGCGAGCGGATCTTGCGTGATCTGTATCGCGCTCGGACGAATGCCGCCGATCACGGCCGTTTTGGTGTACTTGGCGAGAATCGGCTCCCATTTGGGGGGCAGCGGGATGACCAGACTGCCCGACCGGAAGGCGATGTGCCCGTCACGGTGGGTGATTTCGCCGTTGAGCAGGTTGGTCGCGGGCGCGCCGATGAAGCCTGCGACGAAGGTGTTCGCCGGGGCGGTGAGCAGTGCTTCTGCCGTGCCGATCTGCTGCACGCGCCCGCCGGAAAGCACGCAGATCCGGTTCGCCATGGCGAAGGCTTCGCTTTGATCGTGCGTGACGTACACGCTCGGTTTGCCTTTGGCGCGGTGCACCGCCATGATGTCGGTGCGGGCTTTGTGGCGCAGCTTCGGGTCAAGGTTGGAGAGCGGTTCGTCGTACAGATACGAATCCGCATCTTTGACCATCGCCCGTGCCAGCGCAACACGCTGCTGTTCGCCGCCGGAAATATCGCCGATGTTGCGTTCGAGCAGGGCGGTCAAGCCGAGCTTTTCGGCGGCGGGCTTGATGCGCCGCTCGATTTCCGCCTTGTTGACGCCGCGCGCTTCCAGCCCGTAGGCGATATTGCCGTACACATCCATATTGGGGTACAGACCGTAATCCTGAAACACCATGCCGAGGTTGCGTTCACGGGGTGGCAGCTGCGTGATGTTCACCCCATTCAGGCTGATCAAGCCGCTGTCCGGTTGTTCCAACCCGCAGATCAGGCGCAGGAGCGTGCTTTTGCCGCAGCCCGATGGGCCGAGCAGCACGAAGAATTCGCCATCGTCGACGGTGAAGCTCACATTGTCGATGATCTGGCGGTTGCCGAGCGTTTTCTTTAAATTGGCGACTTGTAATTGACCCATCATTTTTCCATCAAGCTGCGAAACATTTGCGTTTGAAGTAAAGCGATCACCACCGGGACGATCAGCACCCAGCCGCCGACCGAGATCGTGCCGAGTACCACCGCGATCAGCACCGCGCCCGTGACGAGCAGCGTTTGCGCCGGATAGTGCCACACCAGCCGCGCCGACTCGACCAGCAGCATGACGGGATTGCGCAGGTCGCGCGCGGCGATCAGTACGCCCCAGTAGTTGCTGAACACGAGCACGAACAGCAGCGCCAACTGGCACACGGCGCTGATCACCGTGACGGGCACACCGCTGCCGAGAATCAGTAAGCCGATCAACCCGACGAGCGGCATGAGCGCTTTCGCGCCGTCCAGACCGCGCGTCTTGAGCAGATCCGTCGCCAGAAACACCGTCAGGGGCTCGCCCTGCGCGGCCAGTCGCACCATACCGTACAGTACGACCGTCGCTGGCGCATAGGCGATCAGTGTGTAGCCGATCAGAACGACGCGCACGACGAGCGGTAGTTCCGGCCAGCCGAACGCGGCCAACGCTGGCAGCCACTGGATCGCCCATACGATGTTGAGCACGACGAGGCGCTCCAACTGATCGGCGATGATGGTGAACGGCGACCACAAGGGGCTGCGTTCGCCCGTATCGACTCCGGTATCGTCCAGAAACGGCATCAGGCTTATCCGTATAGTAACGAATGTTCGCTGGCGGCGTCGAACAGGTGAATCTTCTCCATATTGATCCCAAGCGGAATCTCTTTGCCAATGTAGCTGGCGGGCAGACGAATGCGGAAGGTCGCCACGTATTCGCTGTCGCCTTCGAGCGAGCTGAGATAGGCAATGCTGCCCGTCGCGCTCGGTTCGATCTCGTTCAGGATGCCGCGAATTGTATTATCGTCGGTGACGGCAAATGGCGCTTGCTTCGGCACGTGCATATCTTCCGGACGGATGCCGACTTTGACCGCCAGCCCCGCATGTCCGCCGAGTTTGTCGTTGAACTGCGCCGGGATCAGCGCTTTGAAGGCCGCCGTTTCGATGTATAGACTGCCGTCTTCCGCGCTGATGCGCCCGTCAAACAAATTGATGCTCGGCGCGCCGATGAAGAAGGCGACGAACTGATTCACGGGCTTGCTGTACAGATCCTGCCCGGTGCCGATTTGTTCCAGCTTGCCGCCGCGCATCACGGCGATCCGGTCGCCGAGCGCCATCGCTTCCGATTGGTCATGGGTGACGTACACGGTCGGCTTGGGGCGCTGCTGGTGCAGCAGCATGATGTCTTCGCGCGCCTGATGCCGGAGCTGTGCGTCGAGGTTGGAGAGCGGTTCATCAAAGAGGATGATGTCAGCATCGCGCACCATCGCCCGCGCCAGCGCCACGCGCTGCCGTTCGCCGCCGCTGAGCTGGCGCGGCTTGCGCTTGAGCAGCGGGTCGATGCGAAACATCTGCGCCGCTTTGTTCACGCGGCTGTCGATCTCCTGCCGGGAGTAGCCACCGCGCGCCCGCAGGCCGTAGGCGATATTCTCGTACACGGTCAAATGGGGGAAGACGGCGTAATCCTGAAACACCATCGCCACATTGCGATCCCGCGGGCGAATCTCGTTCACGACTTTGTCGCCGAAGCGGATTTCGCCGGAGGTCGCGGCTTCCAGACCCGCCAGCAGGCGCAGCGTCGTTGTTTTGCCGCAGCCGGACGGCCCGACCATCGCCAGAAATTCGCCTTCTTTGACCTCAAAACTCACGTTGTTGACGGCGATCTTTTCGGCGGAAAACTCTTTGCGTAAATCACGCACTTGAATGAGTGCCATGTCGAGCCTCTCTTAAAACAGGTCCGGGATGCCGGGCGTATGCAGCGCGGTCTCGTCGGTCGCATCGAACAGGTGCACCGTGTCCCAGCGCGGCGTGACGTGAATTTGGCTGGCGTTGGGTGCGTCCAGCGGCAGGATGACGGTCACGCTCGTGCCGTTCAACGTACCGTGCGCGAACGCCGCCTGTTCGGTCGGGATGCGTTCCATGAAGCGGACAGGCATGGTCGCGCCGCTCCCCACATCCCAGCCTTCAGCGCGCATGCCCAGGCGCACGCTGGTGCGTCCAGCCACGGTCGCGGCGAGATCGGGCGGCAGTTCCCACGTCGCATCCTCGACGCGGAGCGTATTCCCGCTCACCTGTGCCGGGATGACCGACATGGGCGGCGTGCCGATGAAGGTCGCGACAAACAGATTCGCCGGGGTGTAGTACAGGTCGTCAAACGTGCCGAACTGCTCCAGTTTGCCTTTGCGCATGACGGCGATGCGGTCGCCCATGAAGATGGCTTCCTGCTGGTCGTGGGTGACGTAGACCGTCGTCACCTTGAACTTGCGCAGCATCTTCTTGATTTCCATGCGCGTGCGTTCGCGCAGCTTGGCGTCGAGGTTGGAGATCGGCTCGTCCATCAGGAAGACGTAGGGATCGCGCACGATGCAGCGCCCAATCGCCACGCGCTGCTGTTCACCGCCGGAGAGCGTGTCCGTGCGCTGACCGATGAGCAGGTCAAAGCCGACGCCCATGATGTCCGCGACCTCTTTGGTGCGCTGCTGCATTTCCTCTTCGGTGCGTTGATGCACCTCGAAGTAGTAGGCGAGGTTGCCTTTACCCTTCATCGTCGGGTAGAGCGCGTAATCCTGAAAGACCATGCCCACGCCGCGATGCTGTGGTTCGATGCGCGTCACGTCGTAATCGTTGAACAGCACCTGCCCTTTGTCGGCGAATTCCAGCCCGGCGATCACTTTGAGCAGCGTGCTCTTGCCGCAGCCGGATGGCCCGACGATGCTGATGATCTCGCCGTGCTCAATCGTCATCTGAATGTTCTCGAGCGCGGGACGCCCCTTATCTTCTTTAAGCGCGGTGTCTTCAAGCTGTACACCGTAGTTGCGCGTGACGCTGCGGAGTTCGACTTTAACCATGAGACATCAACTCCTATTTCAGCCCGCGGATCTTCACGCCCTTGAGCAGGTAGTTGCGTGAGACGATGAACATCAGGAAGATGGGGATGGTCTGCAAAATGCCGAGCACGACCAGACCGTTCCACGACAACCCTGCATCCTGCAGCGCGCGGATGCGCTCGTTTTGCGCGAACGCGCCGCCCGAGCTCATCGTCCCGGTCGAACTGAAGGCGTTGACGAGGTTGTAGATGGCGACGGACATCGGCGCTTTGGTCGGGTCTTGAATCACCAGCAGCGGCCACATGAACGAGTCCCACACGCCGCTGAACTGCATGTAGGCGGCGACCGCGAACACCGGGATACTCATGGGCAGCACGATGCGTCGGAAGATGTTGAACTCCGAACCGCCATCCACGCGCGCCGCCTGAATGATCGAGTTGGGGATGGTGTCGAAGAAGCCCTTGAAGAGCAGAAAGTTGAACGCGCTGAACACGCCGGGGATGATGACCGCCCACGCGGTATTCCACGTGCGCAGCACCGGGAAGGGCGTCTCCGTGCCGGGGATGTTCGGCACCTGCGGCAGCGGGAACGGGAAGTTGCGCACGAGCAGGAAGCTCGGGATGAGCGTCACAGCGGCGGGAACCATCAGCGTGCCGATGAAGAACAGGAACGACCAGCGCGCGCCGCGGCCTTTCTGCAGTTTGCTATTGGCATAGGCGGCAAACGCGGTGATGGGCAGCGATAAGGCCAGCGTGCCGAACGCCATCAGGCAGGAGTTGACGAAGTAGACTGAGAGCGGCTGCCGGAGGAGATCGTTTTGCGCGGTGATTTGCAGCACCAGCTCCCACGCTTTGAGGGTCGGTTGTTCCGGCCACAGCGTCGGCGGAATACGCATGATCTCCGGTGCGCTCTTGAGCGACGTGACGATCATGAAATAGAACGGGATCAAGTGCATGAACACGCCGAGGACGAGGATCGCCACGACGATGCCATACGTAATGCGTAAACCGGGCTGATTGCGCCCCACTTTGGGAAACAGAGACATCGTTGGCGCTCCTCTATACGTCCGGGTCTTCTTTGAACAGCAGGCGGTAGACGACGGTGATGGCCATGATCAGGAAGAACAGGAACACGGCAATCGCGGTGGCGTCGGAGTAACGCAGGTTGCCCAGCAGGTCGAACATGTACATGACGACCGTTCGGCTCGCGCCGCCGGGGCCGCCTTCCGTCATCAGCTTCGGCCAGTCGAAGACTTGCAGTGAGCCGATGATGGCGAAGGTCAGCAGCATGACGATGATCGGACGCAGGCGGGGCAGGGAGATCGTCCAGATTTTGCGCCACAGGCTCGCGCCTTCGATTTCCGCCGCTTCGTAGTACGACTGCGGGATGCTCTGCAAGCCCGCCATATAGATCAAGCCGGGGCCAAACATGAGCAGACCGGGGACGATGAGCCAGAATAAGACCTGATCCGCGCTGCCGAGGAAGGGCTGCGGTTCGAGATGCAGAATGTCGGTGGCGATCCACTGGAAGAAGCCGAAGTCGCGGTTGTAGACGTAGCGCCACATAATCGTGCTGGCGACGCCGCTCAACGGGAGGAACCACAGCAGCATCATCCAGCGCATGACGCGCGGTTTCATCTCCATCAGCAGAATCGCGACGATGATCGGGATGATGAATGTCAGGACGATGGACAGCGCCGCATAGGTGATGGTCACGCGGAACGCCTGCGCGGTGAGCGGGTCGTTCCACACGCGCTGGTAGCTCTGCAAGCCCGTGAACGAGATCGGGCCGCGCGGGCGCGCATCCGTCAAGCTGAGGAAGAACGCCACGACCAGCGGATACCAGCCCCAGCTCAACTGAAAGAGGATCGCCGGGATGAGGAACGCCCACTTTTCGATCCGGCTGCGGCGCGTCAGCTTCAGTTCCATGGAAGCAGCAGGCTGCTGCTCCGGTTGATCGAGTGGGGGCGCGGGTGAAAGTGTCTGTTCTGCCATAAAGAAGCCTATCTATAACTTGATATTTACATGATGACTGACCCCACCCCCGTCCCCTCCCCGAATTCAGGGCGGGGCGACAACATTGATCGAAACGCCGCCCCTCTCCCCGCGTGCGTGGGAGAGGGGGTGGGGGGTGAGGGGCAAGGTCTAGCCGAGGCGCGGGACGATCACGCTCTCGTACCATGGGCGATACGTGTTCTCGTAGAAATCCGGGAACTTCGACTGCCAATAGGCGGCGTTCGCGTCATAGTAGGCCTGTGCCGATGCGATGAACTGATCATCGGGGATGGCCGAGCTGAAAGCGTTCGCTTGCGTGTTGCGGATATCCTGCGCGGTTTGCAGGGTCGCCAGCACATCAAGGTCGCCGGGTTCGTCGCGGAACAGCGAGGTCGCGTCGCTCCACGCGCTTTCGGTCGGGCCGAGGTCGAGTTCCGGCGGGAAGAACTGGCCGCGCATTGGGTAGCCGTCGGCGGTGGTTGTCGTGTAGTTGACCAGATCGAGATATTCCTGACCCCACGCATCAACTGGCGTGCCTTCGACGCCTTCGACAGCCTGATTGGCGCGCACGAAGGGATACGGAGAGAACACACGCTGGAGGTTGCCCGACTGCTCAAAGGCGAGGCGGCGCTGGAGGTCGAAGCCCGCGCCGAGGTTCATGTGCGCGTACAGGCTGACGGCGGCACTCTTGGTCGCGTCGTTAGCGTCTGGGTTGACCGAAATCACGCTCACGCCGGGGCGGCCTTCGGGGCTGTAGTGGCCGTTGTTGCCGCGCGGATGGGGGATCGCGCCGACCACTTCGCTCACCGGACGTCCGACGGAAGCGGCCAGCGCACCGGGGCCAATGTCCGCGGTGTCGGTGAAGTACTGCAGCGGGACGGTGACAATTGCCATCGTGCCGTTGAAGAACTGCCCGAGCAGATCCCAGTCGCCATAGTTCGAGCCGAGCGACTTGTCCTGATGGATCATCCGGCGGTAGCGTTCGACGGCGGCGACCATTTCGGGATAGCTGGTGTAGTCAAAGCGCCAATTCCAGCCTTCGGCGGGCGTGGGCAGGTAGTTGAACAGATTCGCCTTGCCGAAGCCTTCCGACGCCAGCATCCATTCGACACCCCACCACTGCGTGCCCATGCCGAGGCGTGAGTCGGTGGTGAGCGCCAGCGCTTTTTCGGCGATTTCGTCCCACGTCGAGTCGAGAGTGAGCGGTTCAACGCCCGCTTCTTCGAAGATGTCGCGGCGGAAGAAGATGCCGTTGCCGGGGGTGACGCCTTCGGGCAGACCAAACTTGGCCTCGCCCACCTTGTATTCGACCGAACCGGCGCGCACGGCGTCGGAGAACTGCGCTTCGAGGTCGAATTCAGCGAACTGATCGGAGAGATCCGCCAGTAAGCCCTGATTAAAGACCACGTGCTTGCCTTCAATCGTCCACACGGCGAGCACGCCGGGGTGGAAGTAGGTCGGCGCGGTGCCACCGGTGATCAGCGTGCGCAGTTGGTCGGTGCTCCAAATCGGCGCTTCGACCGATTCCAGACGCACATTGGGGTTTTGTTCGAGCCAGGCTTGTTCGGCTTGCTGCTGCGCGGTGTATCCGCCATCTGGCGCGGTTTCCGGCGGGGGTGTCCACGGCCAGCCAGCGAGCTGGAGGACGACATCGGCATTTTGGGCGCGGCGGGTGGTTGAAGGCGCGGCGGAGAGCGGAAGCCCACTGGCGAAGGCGGCGACACCGGCGCCGCTGAGGGCGAGTGTCTTGAGGAAATCACGGCGGCTGAGGCCACTCTTGGAAGAGGGAGTCTGGGTCATGAAAAATCCTTTATGAATATGCAACCACTTCAATTTTGCTTGCGTCGGGGCTTCTGCCAGCCAAGACACGAAGTCCGAGACGGTCGTATTTCCCGTAATTCTCCTTTCAAATTGCACTTGTCGACCTTTATTTTACGACATAAAATAAGGTGTGTCAAATCAAAACACCGGCTTGTCCTCAGGTGTTTTTTGGGAGTCCAAACCTTATGCGTTTTCCGGAAAAGTTTGTGTGGGGCGCGGCCGCCGCGTCCTATCAGGTTGAAGGTGGTTTTAACGCCGATGGCCGCGGTCTGTCGGTGTGGGATATGTTCGCGCATCGCCCGGGCAGCGTCCACAACGGCGATACCGGCGACGTCGCGACCGATCACTATCACCGCTACAAAGAAGATGTCGGTCTCATGCGCGACATTGGCCTTCAGGCGTATCGCCTGTCGCTGTCGTGGTCGCGCATCCTGCCCGACGGCGTCGGCTATCTCAATGAGCCGGGCCTGGAATTCTACGACCGGCTAATCGACGAACTGCTGGCGAATAACATTCAGCCGTACGTCACGCTGTATCACTGGGATTTCCCGCTGCAGCTCTACTATCGCGGCGGGTGGCTCAACCGTGATTCGTCGGACTGGTTCGCGGAATATGCGCAGATCGTCGTGCGCGCGCTCGGTGACCGCGTGCGCTTCTGGATGACGATGAACGAGCCGTCGGTTTTCACCGTATTGGGTCATCTGAGCGGTATCCACGCCCCCGGTGATCGGCTCGGCGCGGCGGAAGGCTTCCGCATTGCGCACCATGTGTTGATGGCGCACGGCAAGGCGTCGCAGGTCATTCGCGCGCTGCGTCCCGACGCGCAGATCAGCATGGCGGGTAACGGCACGGTTGGGATTCCGGCGACAAGGAGCGAGGCTGATATCGCCGCCGCGCGCAAGCACATGTTCGACACGACCGAGCCGAGCCTGTGGAATCTCAACTGGTGGAGCGACCCGGCGATGTTCGGGCACTACCCGGCAGAAGGCTTGAAAGCGGTCGAGTCCATGATGCCCGCGGGCTTCGAGAAAGACATGGAAATTATCCATCAGCCCTATAATTACTTCGGCCTGAACTGCTACTGGGGCGATGAAGTGAGCGCGGGCGTGGATGGCAAAGTCGACTCTGTGCCCAAATACAGCGGCCACCCGATCACGGCGTTCCACTGGCCGGTCACGCCGGACGCGCTCTACTGGGGACCGAAGTTCCTGTACGAACGCTACAAACTGCCTGTGCTGATCACCGAAAACGGGCTGTCGAATTCGGACTGGGTGAGCCTCGACGGGAAAGTCCACGACCCGCAGCGCATTGACCACATGGCGCGCTATCTCGGCGCGTTCAGCCGCGCGTATCAGGATGGGGTGGAGGTCGCCGGGTATCTGCACTGGTCGATTATGGACAACTTCGAGTGGGCGGAAGGCATGAAGCACCGTTTCGGCCTGATCCACGTCGATTACCGCGACGGGAAGCGTACGCTCAAGGATTCGGCGCACTGGTACAAAGAGGTGATTCGTTCAAACGGTGAAAGTCTGCCGTAAGGGTACGCTGGTCATTGAATATCTAGGGGCGCACGGCCGTGCGCCCCTACGATTCCATCTGCGAACCTCAACATGATTGTAAATTGGGAAATCATCCTGAGTTGGTAGGTGTAGGGGCAAGGCACGCCTTGCCCCTACTGCTCTAGCCTCACCTCTAGAAGGCGAGGGGAGGGAGAAGCGCTATTCCGCTGCCGCCGGGACGAAGATCACGTCGTCGACGTAGTACGTGCCCGCCCAGTACATCGAGAATTCGATCTTGTCGACCTGCGTGAGATCGAGGTTGCTGTACAGGTCGAGGTTGATACACATCTGTACCCACTCGTCGGTGACCGTCTTGGGATTGTCGCCCGCGCCGACGTGATCCGTCCACGCTTCCTGATCGATCAGGCGAGCATCGAAGATGCGCACGCCGACGCTGTTATCGGCGAGACCGTTGTTGTTGGTGGTCGTGTCCATGAAGTAGAAGCAGATTTTCTCGTAGCCGCTGGCATCAAACGGACGCGGTTCGGGGTACGCGCCGAACGAGTGCCATTCACCTTCGCTACTGGTTGCCATCAGCGAGCTTGCGCCACTGTGGAAAATCTCGGTCGAGAGGCTGGTTTCCGCCTGATAGTGCGCGTAGTAGGTATCTTCCGCCTCGAAGCCCTGCACGAGATCACCTTCGGCTGGCTTGGGCACCCACTTGCCGAACGCCACATCGTCGACGTAGTACGTGCCCGCCCAGTAGACCGAGAACTGAATCTTGTCGACCTGCGTCAGATCGATGTTCTGGTACAGGTCGAGGTTGATGCACATCTGCACCCATTCGTTGGTGACCGTCTTGGGGTTGTCGCCCGCGCCGACGTGATCTGTCCACGCTTCCTGATCGATTAGGTTGGTGTCGAACAGGCGCACGCCGATGCTGTTATCGGCGAGACCGTTGTTGTTGGCGGTCGTGTCGTAGACCGAGAAGCAAATCACATCGTAGCCGCTGGCATCGAACGGACGCGGTTCGGGATTCGTGCCGAAGGCGTGCCATTCGCCCGCCGGGCTGGTCATCATGAGCGAACTGCTGCCGCTGTTGACCACGTCGGTCGCGAGGGCGAGTTCTTCCGCCTGATAGTTCTCGTAGAACGGTTCACCCGCTTCAAAGCCCTGCACTGTAGTGAGCTGAAGCATCATGTCTTCGAGATTGATCGGTTCTTCAGTCGCTTCCGGTGTCGCGGCAGGATCATCCGTCGCCGCCTGCGCGATCAGGTTGTCGAACTGGTATGTGCCCGCCGCGAACATCGCGAATTCGACGTGTTCCAGTGTGGTTAGGTCGATGTCAGTGAACGCGCTCAGGTTCAAGCACATGGTCACCCATTCGCCGGTCGCCGTCTTGGGGTTCACGCCGACACCTTCGTGATCCGTCCATTTTTCCTGATTCGCGCCCGAAGCATCGAACAGCTTCACGCCGACGGTGCTTCTCGCCGCCGTCGAATCGTTGATGTCGAAGCAGAATTCGCCGTAGCTGCTGACATCCACTGGCGCGCCGCTGAAGACCACGCCAATCGTGTGCCATTCGCCTTCGGTACTGACTTCAGAGAGAACACCAGCTTCGATGCTGCCCTCCACCTGATAGACTTCGATGATTTCGGCGTCGCCTTCAAAATCCTGCAGCACGAGCGGTTCGTCCTGCGCCAGCACCAGCGTGCCCATCAGGCTGATCAGCAGAAGCAGAGCAGCCAACCCCCAAAACCGAACATTTTTCGACATACCATAACCTTTCGTATACCAGAGAAAACCACTATAGACCTAGCTGGCGCTCGTCCCTACCCATTTGAACGTGACCAGCGCCCCAGCGGGGAGCAGATACTCAAACTGCTGTCCCTGCCAAGTGACCGTGATGGGAGCATCGATGACCGAATGGGCGATGAGCACCAGACTGCCATCGGGGTTGAGGAACGCGACATTTTCGGCCACGCCCATGCGAAATTCAGTCGAGTCAATGCGGTACGCGCCGGGATCGACAAACCGGCTGACATGACCGAGGACGTAGTATTCTTCGTTGTAGGTGAGTTCGCCGCTCACGCTGTCGACCGTGATCACGCCGCGGCAGTCGCCACAGCCGCTGTTCTGGGGACCAGCGTCCTGATCGAGCACCAGATTCCACAGCATGACGCTGTTGCCCCAGTTGCGGAAGTTGCCGATGACGAGGTTGCGCATGTTCCAGCTGAGGTTGTCACCGAAGTTGGTCGCCCAATCGCCACCCGAACATTCGGTAAACCAGATGCCTTTGTCGGGATGCGCGGCGTGCACTGTCGACTGTACGGAGACGTTCCCGCCGTAGCAGTGGAACGCGATGCCATCGACATAAGCCGCCGCCGCCGGGTCGGCGAGGACGGTCAGCGGATAGTCCGCCAGATCCCAGTTGTGATCGAAGATGATGAGCTGCGTGTCGAGGTCAGCAGCTTCCAGCGCCGGGCCGAGGTGGTCGCGCACGAAGGTCTGCTGCGCTTCCGCGGCCATGCCCATCGTCGGGTAGTTGCCCGTTTGATAGAGCGGTTCATTCTGCGGCGTCAGGGCGTCGATGCCGACGCCGTGCTCGACATACGCCTGAATCCAGCGCACAAGATAGTCCGCGAAGGCTTGATAGTATTCCGGCAGCAGCGCGCCGCCTTTCAATGTGCCGCCTTGTTTCATCCAGCCGGGCGCGCTCCACGGCGATCCCATGAAGCGGAGCTGCGGATTGAGCGCCTGTGCCTGCAAGAGTGCCGGGATGATGTAGGCTTCGTCATAGTTGATCGAGAACTGGTCGAGGTTCGGGTCGGTTTCGCCCGGTGGCAGATCATTGTAGCTGATATTGTGCAGCGAGAAATCCGACGCGCCGATGGGGATGCGCACATAGCTCAAGCCGATGCCTGCGCCTTCACGCGTGAAAAGGTCGCGCATGACTTGTTCGCGCTGGCGGCTGCTCATGATGTGCATGATGTTCCACGCCGACGAATCGGTCATGGCCGCGCCGAAACCTTCCATCTGCTGGTAGCGGGTGTCGCTATCGATGGCGATTACCCGCGTGCCCTCAACTGGGTCAGTTTGGGGGACAAAGGTTACATCGGCTTGTTGTTGGAGGAGTTGACTGCGATCCGGCAGCGTCAGCCACACGCTGACGGGAGTCGATTCAGGAGCGGCATTCTGCATAAGCGACCTGTTGGGGTTGGCAAAACACAGGAGCAGTACGCTGGCAATCAGCGCGAAAAATCGTCGCATAGTGGCACTATTTCGGGCTACTTTCAAGCAATACTTATTTTTAGTCTCGTTTAAACCCACTGTACGCTAAGTAAAGCCCTTCTGTCAAGTAGAAGGGGCGGGAACTGTGCAGTTCAACCGAATTGGGGAGAAAGGGCGGGAATGACGTAGAGGACGATCACAGAGGACGCCCCTACGTGAAATAGACCCCTACAACGAAGCGAGCCACTGGAGGATGGCGTCGCCGTAGTCAGTCGTGGCTTCCAGCGCCAGCCAATGACTATTGTTACTGAAATGCTTGACCTGCGCCTTGCCCCAGCGGTCACCGAAGGTCGGCGCGATGAACGGATCCTTATCACCCCACAGCACGAGCGCGGGCTTGGTTTGCAGCAGCGCGAGCAGTTTCTCATCCCACCCGGCGAAATCCTGCGCGTTCCGTTCGCGGTAGTAGCGCAGAATCGCCTTGCGCACGCGCGGTGACCCGAAACCGGGCGCATAGGACTCGTCGATGTACCACTGTGGCAGCGCGGGCGCGAACTGCTTGAGCGACCGGTCAAGCATGGCTTTGGGTGTGGCGATCAGCAGTTCGCCGAGCAGCGGCACGCGATACAGCTTGGCGAACGAGTGCCAGTCGTATTCGCGGAAAAAGTTGGTGTTCGAGATGACCATGCCGCGCACCAAGTCCGGGTACTTGACCGCGAACGCTGAGCCATAGTGCCCGCCGAAATCGGTCATGACCAGCGTGACGGGTTCGGTAACGTTCAACGCGCCGAGCAGCGCGCGGATGAAATCTGCCTCATTGTCGAGGGTGAGTGGGAAGTTAGCGGGCAGTGTCGAATTGCCAAAGCCGGGGAGGTCAGGCGCGATGAAACGCGCGTTGCTGCGGCTCAGGTGCTCGATCAACGGCAGCCACATGGCGTGGTTGTCCGGCGATCCGTGCAGGAAGAGCAGCGGCGCACCTTGTCCCTGTTCGTACACGGTGATGTTGGCGCCCTTGATCATGAGTTCGTGTTTCGTCGCTGCACCCGTTGGCGCAGATTGTTTGACGGCTGGCTGTTGCATGGGAGTTCCCCTTCTGTTAAAATACGAATGTGAATTCGGATTTGTATTTGCAATTGTAGGATAAAATGGCAGGATGTCAATGGGGGTAACATGCACAGCGACTCACTGCGAGCCCAACCCAAGCAAAAACGTGGTCAACGGCGGGTAGATGCCATCCTCAACGCCGCATCGGAACGCTTCGCGGAAGTGGGCTACGAAAATGCCACCATCATCGAAATCGCCGCGCGCGCCGATACGTCAGTCGGCTCGCTCTATCAGTTTTTCGCCAACAAAGAGGCGATTCTCAAGGCGCTGGTTGAGCGCTACGTAGAACGCGCCAGCGTTGTGTTTGCGGGGATGGAGGTCGAAGCGTTTCCGCAGATGACGCTCGAACAGAGCATCAAGGCGATTCTCGTACCGCTCAAAGCGTTCATCCGCGATAACCGCGACTTTCAGGTGATCTTTTCCAGCCCAACCGGATCAACCTACGTCGACGAGACGATTCGCAGCATGGATGAGGCGTTTCTGGCGCGTACGGGCGCGTCACTTTTGCAGGCGCGACCGAACATGCGACCGGAAGATCTGCGCAAGTACAGTCTCGTGTGCATGGTGATCATGAAGGGGCTGTTGGGGCTGGCGCACCATTCGAGCGAACTGACGCTCGACGAGGTGTTCGAGGAATTGGAAGCCGTGTATCTGCGCTATTTGACACCACTGATGGGGGAGTAGGGCAACCTCCCCCCGTTTCGCTGCGCTCAACTGCCCCTCTCCAGAGGGCGAGGGGCAAGAATGCGCGCTTGATGTCCCTCTCCCCACGGAGAGGGACGGCTTGCGCAGGAAGCAGGGTGAGGTGAGGCTTTTAGCCGCAGCCGCCGCTGGCCGGCCCGCGTTTGATCGACAGCACAACGTGTTCTTCGTAGGTCAGGTCAAAGCGATCCGCGTGTGGTGACGCCGCCACGTGATTATCGCCGTAAGCCATCGCGAATTGAAAGTCGAGTTGATCGTCGGCAGCGAGGGCGGCATCGGCGCTGGGGAAAGCGTTTTCGCCGAACACCGTGATCCAGTTGTTGACGCCACCATCAAGAATGTAGACGTTGACGACACTCTCCGCGAGCAGATATTTCCACGCTTCGGTCGCTTCCGCTTCATCATTGCTCATAACGAACACGACCGCGTTCTGGGGTAGGGCATGGAATTCCTCAACGATGGTGCTGAGTTGATCATAGGGTACATTGCGCGCGTCACGGATGTGGAACAAGTTGTAGTCCGATTCGGAGCGCACATCGACCAGCATGGTGACGATCTCGTGATCTGCCATGTAGTGCAGGACTTCAGCCGGATGTGCATAGACGGCGCGGGAGTCGAGCTGCGGTTGTTTATCCGCCGCGATGCGATTCCAGCGGTCGGCGTTGGTGGGCTGACCAATGACGAGCACGACGACCGCCAGTGCGATGCCGCCGCCCGCCAGACCAATGCGCCAGCGCGGCTGCTTCTGCGTCTGCTTACCGATGACACGCTCGGCATACTCCGAGGCGACGAACGCCAGCAGTGCCATGATCATCACTGCGAGCACGATCACGCCGGTGTCCGTGCCGAAGAAGTCCATGAGCGTAATGCGCCCCATGTAGGTTGAGTACCAGAATTCCTCGAAGTAGCCGACCGTCTCGCCGAACAGGAAGATGCCGAAGAACGCACCGAGCGCGAACAAAATGCCATCGATCTTGAGTGTCGCGGCGCTGACGAGTGACGTGCCCGGGCAGAAGCCGCCGAGGATGAAGCCCACGCCCATGATCAAGCCGCCGACGATGCCGGGAACGAGATACGTTTCGTTGACATACACAAGGTTGTAGTCGAGCAGGCCGAGGCCGCTGGCGAGGAAGACCAGCACCATCGCCGTGATGATGCCCGTGAACATCACCTTGAGCACGGTCAGGTCCTTAAAGTAGAACTGCGCCGCCAGCTTGGACGAAACGGCGAAGCCCGCCATTTCCAGCACCGCGCCAAATGCGAAGCCGATCAGCAGATAGACGAGGAAGTACTGCGGTGAGCCGAGTAACTGCGGCAGATTCAGTGGGAAAGGTGCCATGATTGCCTCCTCAATTCCACAGCTTGCGGACGAAATAAGCGAGCATATACGCGCCGCCGAACACGGCGAACATGAACACCCAACTGCCGAGCGACAAGACCGAACCGCCGCTCAAGGCTTGGCCGCTGGTGCAGCCGCGCGCCATGCGCGCGCCGTAGCCCATGAGTGCGCCGCCGATGAACGCCATGATCCAGCGGGTACGGGTGGAGGTATTTGGCCCTTTGACCGTCTCCAGTTTGACGCGCCCGTTGAGGAAACCGCTCACGAAACCGCCGATGATCGTGCCGAAGGTGACGAACACGACCCAGCTTTCGAGCGGATTGCGGCCGCCGCCAGCCATCGAGATCAGGTAGGGTGTGCGGTCGATGTGCGCGGGAAAGAACCAATCTTCAAACAAGACGGTGATGCGGTTCATGCCGCCCGACGCGCCCAGACCGTTCCCCGTGAAGAAGAACGCCGCAAATAAGACCAAACCGAGCAGGACGCCCGCTGCATACGGGTGCATGTAGGGACGTGCCGCCCGCGCCGATTTCGTTTTGGTGGGAACTGCGAGTTTTTCTGCTGAACTGTAAGTTGCCATCAGGATTAGCCTTTGTGGGGACGCTCACCTGAGCGTCCCCGGATAATCTAGGACTCAGAGTGCTGTGGGTGGGTTTCGACGTCGTCGTAACCCATGATCATGGCCTGAATGTTCGCCAGCGGCGTGTGTCCGGTCGTGGTCATGTAGACATGCACGATCACAAAGGTCACCAGCAGCCACGCGATCAACGTGTGGAAGGGCGCGAGCACGGGCAGTCCGCCGAGCGCCGTGGCGATCTGCGGGAACTGCTGAATGCCCCACATCAGGACGCCCGTAAGGATTTGCAGCGGCAGGAGCACATTCAGCAGACCAAAGTACGTCAACTGCTGGATGGGGTTCATCTTCTGGTCGCGCCGCTTCTCAAACGGATGTGGGTCGCCGCGGAAGATACCGCGCAGGTAGAACACGGCCTGTTCCATCATGTGATCGAAGAAGCCGTAGGGGCGCGGGATGAACTGCTTGATTTCGCCGCTCACCAGATGGTAGAAGAACGCGAGCGCCGCATTGATCACCAGCAGCAGCGCGAACAGGTTGTGCACGTCGACCATCCACGCGAAGTTGAACAGGCTGAACATGTCCGGCTTGTGGACGACCAACCCGGTGAAGGTCAGGCCGAAGATCACGAACGTTTGCAGCCAATGCCACTGACGTTCGTACATGCTGTACATGTACACGTGCTTCAGCGCGGGTTCGGCATGTGTGGCCTGCCGCCGTCCGACGATCACGCGCAGACCGGCATGCACGAGCACACCAACCGATGCGCCGAGCACGATCAACACGCCGAGCAGATCGATGATTTGCACGCTGTCGCGCCCGAAAATATAGAGTGTGGCCGCGGGCGTCTGCGTTGCTGGTTGGAACAGCAGTATGCCGTCGCTGGTCTGGCTGATCGAACCATTCCAGTTCACAGTTTCGCTGCTGACGAACGTCGGTTGGACGCCGCCCGGCGCGCGGTTGCTCAGCGGGAGGGCCGCGACGATCCGCGAGTCTTGGCTGTGGCAGGTCTGGCAGTCGCGGGTCGCCCATTCGCCGCCGATCACATCGTGGTGGATGGCGTAAGGGACGACTTCGCCGACAATGCGCGGATCGGTGAGGCCCTGCGCCGTCAGTCGTTCGGCGATCAGATTGAGCTTGGAATCTTTGTCGAGCGTGAGTTCGGTGTCGCTCAGCGTACCGTCGCCGTCCGCGTCGAACGCCGTCAGTACGTCGGCGGCATAGGCAGCCCCGTCAAAGTAGGCCGCGCGCAGCGCCTCGTCAGTCACCGCTTGCGCGTCATCTCCGGCCACCCAGTAGTAGACCGTGACGAGGTTGTAAGGCGAAAGCTGCTGTGAGCCGTCCGCGTCGATCTGCTGGAGCAGCACGGGCTGATACCCGGTAACCAGCGTCGAGACGGTATTCGCCGCGACCGGACCGAGGCCGCCTTCCACGCCGCGGTATTGATCGACGGGCGAACCGTCGGCGTGCATGACGGTTGCGTCGCGTACTGCGAGCGCCGGAGCGTACAGCGTCGGAACATGGCAGGTTTCGCAGGCGAGCGCTTCCGTGTGCTGCGACCAGTAGGGCAGCCACGCATGGGAACTTTCGGCATCGTGACAGGTGCTGCACGAGCGCATCGTGTCCGTCCCCGCCGCGAATTCGTGTGACGGGCGTTCGATGTATTCGCCAAGGTCGGCGCGGCGCGGGTCAAACACGAGATGTTCTGGCGCTGTGCTGCTGTTCGTCTGCACGTAGATTGGGTTGTTGACCGAATAGTGACAGTCAACACAGTTAAGCACGCGTTCGGCATGGACATCCCACGGACGCGTGAGATCGCTGCGCCCGCTGATATTGCCGCCGCCGTTCGAAATGCGCTGCGGTGAGACGACTTGCCCGGTGGTGAACGTGCGCCACTGGGATGCATCGGCAGCGGCGGGGACGAGTGGCGTTTGGTTGTCGAGATGCACTTGCCCGTGACATGCGCCGCAGTTGTCGCTGCGCGGGTCTTGTATTGTGACGAATTCCGGCTTGAGCAGACCAGCGGCGTCGAAAGCGTCAGCATTGTAGCGGTATACGCCATCTGTCAGCGTGACGATGCCGTTTCCGGCCAGGGTCGCTGTGTTCGCCCAATCAGCTTGTCCGCTGGCGAGCGCGCCCAAGCGAGCGTCGTTATTCGGGTCTGGCATGTGGCAGAGGAAGCAGTCCATTTCGACATCGGTCGAGACCAGTTCCGCGGGCGGGAGCACCCCAGAGACGACGCGCCCACCATCGCCATGCAGCGTGTGGCTCGTGATGTAGGCGACATCATGGCAGGTGCCGCACGTTTGCAGCGTCGAAATGGCCGCGTCGCTCACGCTGACATTAGTACCTGTCGCATCGAGCAGCGCGAAGGTCGGGTGCATCGGGGCGGGTTCGGGCGTTGCCGCGACCGGGACAGGCGTCACTTCGGCTTCCTGCGCCAGTACAGCCGCCGCCGTGAAGCACAGCGCGGCAACGAGAATCAGGGAGATAACGGTGCGTTTCATTGCGTGCGTCCTCCCCAGACCATCGGGTCGCCGGGGTAGCCGAGGGCTTCCCAGTCGAGACGGCCATTTTCGCCGTGACAATCGGTGCAGGTCAGTGCGTTGGCGGCGGGCTGCACCATGTGCGTCTGCATCCAGTACATCGCCGTATAGGCGAAGCCATACTCGCCGCTGTAATCCAACCCGGCGGTTTCCGCGCCGATTTCCAACGCCGACTCCCAATCGAAGGTTGTCCAATAGCCCGTTTCGCCCACCGTGTTGGGCTGGAGTAGGATGTTGTTGACGGTATCGTAGGGCTGATAAGCGTAGTGAATCTTGAACGGATAGATCAGCGCGCTCAGGTCGTTCAGTTCACCGAGCGGTAGATTGATGTTGGTGACTTCGTTCGGATTCATTTCATCGCCGAGCAAGTAGCGATTCAGGTTGCCGTTGAACCACGCATACTGCGGCTCGTAGTTGTTGGTGTAGACGAACTCGCCCTTGATGCGCAGATATTCGTGCGGGTCTTCTTCGCGGCCTGCTTGTCCCGCCTGTGACCAATCCCATTCGACTTTGGTTGGGTCGACGAGCGCTGTAGCCGGGATATGACAGGTTTGGCAGGCGACCGTATCGAGATGCTCATTGATGCGGGCGTCTTCGTGCAGATCGCTTGCATGGCAATCGGTGCACGCGACGCTGTTCTCGCTGTCAACGCTCACGCCGAGCGAGCGCCCGCTGATCACGTGATCCTCGGTCTGGTGGCAGTCGACGCACAGGAAGTCATAGCGCCCCATGTGCACGTCGACGCTTTCGGGAGGGAAGTAGAGGCTTTCGTCAAGATCGCCATGCTTCACGCCGTTGCCGCCGCCGCCGTCGAAGTGGCAGCCGCCGCAGTTTTCACGGGTAGGCGTGCCGACATGACCCGCGACGTAGGTCAAATCGACCCCTTCCGCGACCTGACCGGAAGAACCTTTGACGTACGAGCCGGTCTGATCATGGCAGACCAGGCAGTCGACGTTTTCGACGTTGGTGAAGTCGTAGTTGGCATCTGACCACCCGTAACCGGCATGGCAGCGCGTGCAGCCTGTCCAGTTGGATTGCACGCCAATGCAGAAGTTGTTGAGCAGGTTGGCTTTGCCGATGCGGATGAGTTCGTCGCTGCCATTGACCGAAACCGGGTCGCCCAACCATTCAAAGTGAGCCGTATGCGCAACCTGATCGCCGGCCTCCTCATGGCACGTCAAGCACGCGCGGGTGACATCGCTGCCGGTCTCGTAGGTGCCAGCCATCAGCGTTGTGTGATCGGTGTGGGCGACGGAACGATCCGGGACGTAATCCCACGGATCAGCGGAAACAACCGGGGTATCGAGGGTAAACAAGAGGAGTGGGACGCCGATTATCAGCAGCGTGATACCCAACCCGACGAGCCAGATATATTTTGAATCGCGCATAGGGTTACTCCGGAGTAGGGGCAGTCTCCAGACTATTCGCTTGTCGGGCGACGATAGTGCGGAGGATGGCACGCATAGAGTCGATGACGTTGATCATGTCCGGGACGGCGAGGTGATAGATGACGGTGGTACCGTCGCGGGTGCTGGCGACGACACCGCTTTCGCGCAGCACCGCCAGATGGCGCGAAATGGTCGGCTGTGGGGCATTGAGCAGTTCGGCAAGTTTCCCGACGCTGCACGGCATGTGCGACAGAGCGTACATGATTTGCAGGCGTTTAGGGTCGCCCACCGCGCGGCACAGCTTGGCGTGGAGCAAGTCGATTTCTTCAAATGGAATGTTTATGGATGGTTCGTTCATTCGCATATCCGAATATAAGAGTATGCTTTGAGTCTATTGCGTGTATTTTCACAAGGGGGAGGACAAATGACAGGGGTGTCGTATGATATGTGTCATATTATGGTGTGACTGTTAACTATTGTGGTTTGAGCGCCGCGCTGAGACTCGGATAGTCCGTGGTGAGAAAGTTGATGAAAGCGCGGACAATCGGCGAAAAACGGACGTCGCGATCCCACACCAGCTTGATCTCGCGGACGAAGGGGCGCCCCGCGACGGGAACCGCATGCAGGGTGCGCGCATCGATTTCATTCTGCACAACATAAGCGGGCAGTACGGCGACACACGTCCCCGCCGCGACCGCGCGCTTGATCGATTCGAGATTATCGAACTCCGCGCCGATCAGCGGTTCGATGTTCAGCCGCTTCAGCGTCCGCTCCAACCAGATGCGCGATTGGCTGTTCTGCTGGCGCGTAATGAATGACTGCGCGCGCAAATCCGCCGGGGTTATCTGCTGGGTCTGCCAGAACGGATGCTTGCTGCCGACGACGATCTGCTGTTCGACCTGACTCATGATGAGATGTTCAAGGCGGGGCGGGGTGAGGTCGTCGAGCTCGCCTTCGATGATGCCGAGATCGACGCGGTGATTGAGCACATCACCGACGACCTGCGCGGTCACGCCCGTGTTGAGCGCGACGGTCAAATGGGGGAAGCGCGCGCGAAAACCCTGCACCCACAGCGGCGCGAGGTACACGCCGATGCCGGGCGTCGCGCCTAGGCTGATTTTGCCCGAGGCCAACTGCTGCACGTTGGTGAGCGCGTTTTCCGCCTGCGCGATCAGGTCAAAGATTTGCCGGGTGTACTCGGTGAGAATTTCGCCGCTCGGGGTGAGGCGGACGCCGCGCCATTCGCGTTCAAACAGCGCCTGCCCGAGGCTCGCTTCCAGCTCCTTGATCTGCTGGCTGACCGCTGACTGCGTAATATACAGGCGTTCCGCGGCGGCGCTGAAGCTGCCCTCTTGAGCGACGACAAAGAACACGCGGAGTTTGTGCAGGTCAAGCATGGAGGATCCTCAAAGCCATAAGCGCAGCTTATCCCTATTGTAAGCGAGAATGGGGCTAACTTTCAAAGACCGCGCCCGACTCTCATCTTAGTTTGCTAGAGATTCGTCCGGCGGTATGCGATAATGCCCCTAACGATCAGCACCCTCTAGACAAGTTGTAGGCGTATGCGCATCAAACCAGAAATTATGAGTCCGGTTGGCTACTATCCGCAGCTTTATGCCGCCATCGAAGCTGGGGCGGATGCGGTGTACTTTGGGCTCAAGCACTTCACCGCGCGGGCGAAGGTGGGCTTCACGCTGGATGAACTGCCCGACGTGATGCGCGCGCTGCATCAGCGCGGCGTGAAGGGCTACGTGACGTTCAACACGCTGGTGTTTGATTATGAACTGCGCGACGCGGTCGAGGCGCTGGAACAGATCGCCGAGGCGGGCGCCGACGCCATCATCGTGCAGGATGTGGGCATCGCGCAGCTTGCGCATCAGATCGCGCCGCACATGGATGTGCACGGCAGCACGCAGATGAGCATCACCAGCGCGGAAGGCGTGGCGCTGGCGCAGCGCTTCGGTGTGAGCCGGGTCGTACTGGCGCGCGAACTGTCGCTCAAAGACATTCGTGCCATCCGCGAACAGACCGACCTCGAACTGGAAATTTTCGTACATGGGGCGCTGTGTGTGTCCTATTCCGGGCAATGCTTCTCGTCGGAAGCTTGGGGCGGACGCAGCGCCAACCGCGGTCAATGCGCGCAGGCCTGCCGCCTCCCCTATGAACTGATGGTCGATGATCAGCTCAAACCGCTCGGCGATGCGCGCTATTTGCTCTCGCCGGGTGACCTGTACGCGCTGCACCAGGTTCCCGAAATTGTCGAGATTGGTATCTCGACGCTGAAGATTGAGGGGCGCTACAAAGATGAGAACTACGTCGCGCTGACGACCAACGCTTACCGCCGCGCCGTCGATGCGGCGTGGGATAACCTGCCGAGTCCGATCACGCCGCAAGACGAACTGACGTTGGAGCAGGTCTATTCCCGTGGGTTAGGTGCGTACTTCATCAGCGGCACAAATCACCAGCAGGTCGTCAAAGCGCGATCGCCTCGGCATCGCGGCGTGCTGGCGGGGCGGGTCAAGCAAGTGCTGAGCGACCGTGTGCGGATCGAGCCGACGGGCATTCAAGCCGACGCGCCGCTCAAAGCGGGCGATGGCATCGTGTTCGATGCGGCAGACTGGCGCAGCCCGCAGGAAGCTGAAGAAGGCGGACGCCTCTATGCTGTCCAACCTGCAGGCAATCTGCTCGAACTGGAGTTTCGCAACGGCGCGGTGAACTTTACGCGCATTCAGGTCGGCGATTGGGTCTGGCGCTCGCATGACAGCAGCGTCGACAAGGCGGCGAAGGTTTTCACGCAGCCGAGCGCGCCCGTCAGCAAGCAGGCGTTGAACGTGCAGGTGATCGCTCGCGAAGGTGAACCGCTGACACTGACGTGGACGCTCGCTAAACAGCCGCACATCAGCGTGACCGTGCACTCTGGCGATCCGCTGGGGCGCGCCAACCAGCGTGGCGTGACGCCCGAATACCTGCATCAGCAGTTGGGCCGCTTAGGGACGACGCCATACCAATTAGCCGAACTCACGGCGGAGGTGAACGGCAATCCGTTCATCCCGAGTTCGCTGCTCAACCATCTGCGTCAGGACGCGGTTGAACAGTTGACCCAACTGCAGGCGCAGCCGAAATCGGGCGTGATCGCACTGCCCGAGGCTGTGCTGAACGGCGCGCTCAACGCGGTGACGCGCCACGAAACGCCCGCCACCGCGCCGCAGATTCATCTGCTGGTGCGCACACCCGAACAGCTCGAAGCGGCCATCGCCGCGCGTCCGGCCAGCATCACGCTCGACTATCTCGAACTCTACGGCTTGCGTCCGTCGGTGGATCGCATTAAGGAAGCGGGGATCACGGCCCGGGTAGCCAGTCCGCGCGTACTCAAGCCGCAGGAACAGCGTATCGTCAACTTTTTGCTGCGGCTCGACTGTCAGCTATTGGTGCGCTCTGGCGGTCTGCTCGAAGCCCTGCATGGGCGGCATCAGCACGCGCTGATCGGCGACTTCAGCCTGAATGTGGCGAATCAGCTCACGGCAGACACGTATTTCAAACTTGGCGTGGAGACGATCACGCCGACGCACGACCTGAACGCTGACCAGATGTGCACGTTGGCGCGCGAGATCGGCGGCAGTCGCTTTGAAGTGATCGCCTACCAGCATTTGCCCGTTTTCCACACCGAACACTGCGTGTTCTGCCGCTTCCTCTCGAACGGGACGAGCTATCAGGACTGCGGCCACCCGTGCGAACAGCACAAGGTCGCCCTGCGCGACGCGCAGGGACGCTTGCATCCGGTCATGGCGGATGTAGGCTGTCGCAATACGGTGTTCGGGGCGGAGGCGCAGGTTGCCAGTCGCCACCTTGATGACCTGCGAGCGAGCGGCATTGTGCACTATCGGCTCGAATTCGTGCACGAGTCGGCAGATGATGTGTTCAAGGTCGCGGCAGCCTTCGGCGACTACTTCGCGCATCGCATCAGCGCCGCCGATCTGGATCGGCGTCTTGAGAAGGTCGCGCCGCAGGGCACGACCGAAGGCTCGCTGTTTGTGCCGGATAACTACGGGTATATCCCGCTGTTGTAGATCCGCGTAGGGGCAAGGCGCGCCGTGCCCCTACCTAAGTCAAACTACTCCCCGAGGGGTGTTCCGTACACGCCGAATTCGACCGCCCCGGTGTTGCCGCCGTTGCTCTCGACCACATCAAAGCGCAGTGTTTCCGCCTCAAAATCGACCTCAAACGCATACGCTTGGTTGGCGTCCGGCACATCGAACGGCCCGTAGACGGTGCCATCGTCGGCGGTTATGGTGAAGCTGAAGACCTGCGCGGTGTTGTTCGACATGGTGCGCGTCCAGTACTCAATCCGCTCGATGTGGGATCGCTGCCCGAGGCGAATTTCAAACCACGCGTTGCTGCCGTCTCCCTGCGACGACCAGGCCGAATTGCTGCTGCCGTCGAATGCGCTCAGGATCCCCCACGCGAATTCCGGCGCGGCGCCGCCGAACGCGCTGCTGTAGCCGATGATCTCCGCGCCGAGTTCGGGCGACGCGAGGTTCGTCACTTCGACGATTTGCTGCACGGGCGTCGTGAACGTCTGCACGTCCGAAACGTAAATCACGCCCGCTGCGTCCACACCCTGCACGCGGAAATAGTAGGTCGTTTCCGGTTCCAGTCCGCTCAACAGCGGCTGGTGGTCAGTGTGCGCTCCGCCGTTCATATCCATATCCACAGCCAGCGACCCAAACTCGGGCGTCGTCCCATAGATGATGCTGCAGGCGACGGGGACGCTCGTCGTGATGGGCAGCGTGGCTGTGCCATCAGCGGCGAAATTGGTCACTGTGAGCTCGCCGTCGAGGATGTCGGTAACGGGGCGGACGGTAACGCCGCTCTGATCTTCCGGTGCAGGCAGGGTATCCTGCGCGCTCAGCGCGACCACGAACAGCAGATTCAAGGTCAGGAGAGCGGTCAGGCAAACTAAGCGGATGATTTTGTTCACGAGGAATACCTTCGTCTATTCAGTGTTGGCCGCCGATTATACTGGCATGCGGGCTGTCGCTGCACGGCGATACGTTTACTGAGCGGCGCTTTGTCCTATGCTATCCTTGAATTTACAGGGATTTCCGCCGGAACGATGAAGGATCAGCATGCAGTACTCCATCTACGCTCTCGTGATTTTTGCCGCCGCCGCCTTTGCCGGATGGTTAGCCTATCCGATCTGGTCGCGCCGTCCCGGTGTCGGGGTCCATGCCTTCGTCGTGATGACCTTAGGGATCGCGCTGTGGACGGCGGCTACCGCCCTTGAAATCACGCTCACCAGCGCGGATGGCAAGATGCTGGCGACGCATCTGATCTATATCGGCTTGACGGCCGTTATTCCGAGCTGGCTGATTTTCGCCATGCAGTACACCGGGCATGACCGCTGGATCACGCCGCGCCGCCTGCTGCTGTTCCTCATCGAGCCCGTGCTGTTGCAAATCGTGATCGCCACCAACGACGTGCATCACTTGTTCTGGACGCAGCGCACGTTGGAGACGGTGAACAATCTGATCGTCTTCGACTTCCATCTAGGTTCGCTGTTCTGGTTCCACGCCATCTATTCGTATGCGCTGCTGCTCGTCGGCGCGGCGCTGCTGGTGCGCGCGCTGGTCCGTTCACCGCAGTTGTATCAGGGACAGGTCGCGTATCTGCTGGTCGCCAGCCTGACGCCGTGGGTCGCCAACTTCATTTATCTGACGGGTCTTAGCCCGCTGCCCGATTATGTTGACATCACCCCGATTGCCTTTGTGATCACCATTGCCGCGACCGGGTGGAGCCTGTACCGCTTCCGCCTGATGGATGTGGTCCCCGTGGCGCGCGACACGATCATCGACACGATGGAAGACGCCATCCTCGTGCTGGATCGACTGGGGCGGGTTCTGGACATAAACCGGGCGGCGCTGCGCCTGTTCAACCGGGCCAGCACGACCGAGGCAATTGGCCGCCTGGTCAGCGAACTCATGCCGCAGCAGGCCGCGCTGATCGCGCAGTTCCGCGCCGTCGCGGAGGCGAACACCGAAATCACCGTCACCTTCGACAACGTGACGCGCTTCTACAACCTGCGCATCACGCCGCTGCGCAATCGTCAGCAGGAACTGAGCGGCCGCGTGGTCGTCCTGCACGACATCACCACGCTCAAGGCTACCAACGAGCAGTTGAAACGAGCGAGCGAACAGGCAGAAGCGGCGAATCGGCTGAAGAGCGAGTTTCTGGCGACCATGTCGCACGAACTGCGGACGCCGCTCAACGCCATCATTGGTTATACGGAAATCCAGTTGATGGGTATTGGCGGTCAATTGAATCCCGCGCAAACCGACTATAGCAACCGCGTACTCGTGAATGCGCGGCAGCTCCTGCTGATGATCAACAGCATTCTGGATCTCTCCAAAATCGAAGCGGGGCACGTGGTCCTCAGCCGCCAAGCCTTTGGCGTGCGCGATTGGCTGATGGATGTCGTGCGGCAGGTGGCCATTCTCGGTGATAGTCAGCAGTTGGATTTCAGTTCGAGTTTGGACCCCGCGCTGCCGGAACGGCTCGTCGGTGATCCGGATGCGCTGCGCCGCGTGGTCGTCAATTTGCTGGCGAACGCGTTCAAGTTCACACCGTCCGGTTCGGTCAAACTGGCGCTCAGCCGACCTGATGATCAGCACTGGAGTGTAGCGGTCACCGATACGGGCATCGGCATTGCCGAAGATCGGATCGAGCATATCTTCGATGCGTTCTATCAGGTGGATACCAGCCTGACGCGCGAGTTCGGCGGCACGGGCTTAGGATTGGCGATCGTGCAGCGCCTAGTCGACAAGATGGACGGACGCATTGAGGTGCAGAGCACCGTCAATGTGGGCAGCACCTTCACCGTCACCTTGCCGATCCTGCCCGCCCCGGCACCCAAGGTGGCGCATAGTTCGCGCGATTCTATTCCTCAATAACTTATGGTTCAGGCGCGTAAATTGCAGGGATGATATGCTACAAGCAGATAAGTCTGTGGTTGGCGCAGAAGGTTGAGCATGCAATTCTCAATATTCGCAGTGGTGACATTTGCCGCGGCCGCCTTCACCATCTGGCTCACAAACGCCATTTGGTCCCGACGTCCCGGCGTCGGTGTGGTCGCGTTTACGATCATTGGCATTGGTACGACCGTGTGGACGCTGTTTTCGGGTCTGGAACTGCTCCTCACAGACTACCTGACCAAGATGATTTCCGTCCAGATCATGTATGTCGGCATCGT
Organism: Candidatus Flexifilum breve; assembly: GCF_016713355.1. NCBI lineage: Bacteria > Bacillati > Chloroflexota > Anaerolineae > Aggregatilineales > Candidatus Flexifilaceae > Candidatus Flexifilum > Candidatus Flexifilum breve. The sequence continues at coordinate 851,786 of NZ_JADJPI010000035.1, read as the reverse complement.
CATGGTGATGCCCGCGTGGCTGGTGTTCTGTCTTCAATATACCGGGCGTGAGCAGTGGAGCACCCGGAAGCGGCTGCTGCTGTTCTTGATCGAGCCGATCTTAGTCATTGTGCTCCTGCTGACCAACGACCTGCATCATCTGTTTTACGCCAGTACGGACTGGTATATGGCGGATGGTTTGCGCTTGCTCGATTACAGTTATGGCCCGGCCTTCTGGGTGCACACGGTCTACTCATACGTGCTGCTGCTGACGGGTGCGGGACTGCTGTTGCAGGCGTTTATGCGCTCACCGCATCTCTATCGCGGTCAGATTCGCCTGATGCTGCTCGCCATCGTCGCGCCGTGGGCGGCCAACGCGACCTATATCGGTGGGTTCAGCCCGTTCCCCGACTACTTTGATCTGACGCCGTTGGCCTTTGTGGTCACGGGCGCGGCCATCGGGTGGAGCCTCTACCGCTTCCGCCTGATGGATGTGCTCCCGGTGGCGCGCGGCACAATTATCGACAATATGAATGACGCGATTATCGTGCTGGACGGGCGCAGTCGCGTGCTGGACATCAACCAGTCGGCGCTCAAGCTGCTCAACCTGTCGTCACCAGATGGGACAATTGGCAAACCAGCGGCTGAAGTCTTGGTGACACAAGCGGCGCTTGCTGACCAATTTCGCGAGACACAGGAGATCGATACCGAAGTTACAGCCGAGGTGGCCGGGCAGAAGCGCACCTTTAACCTGCGGATTACGCCGCTGCGCAATCGTCAGCAAGAGCTGACCGGGCGCGTGGTGACGCTCCACGATGTAACGACCTTCAAAGAGGCGAACGAACAACTCCGTTATGCCCGCGAAAAAGCCGAAGAAGCGAATCGCTTGAAGAGCGAATTTCTGGCCACTATGTCGCATGAACTGCGCACGCCGCTCAATGCGATCATCGGCTATACGGAAATTCAACTACTCGGTATGGTCGGCGAACTTAACCCGACCCAGCAGGACTACCAGAAGCGCGTGATGGTCAACGCGCACCAACTGCTGCAGATGATCAACAGTGTGCTGGATTTGTCCAAACTGGAAGCGGGTCATATCCATGCTGTGGATAAGTCCTTTGGCTTGAATGACTGGATCGATGATGTGATGGAGCAGATCGCCGTGTTGGGCGAAAATAAGCGCCTGGGCTTCGACTCCGAGATCGACCCGAAACTGCCCGAACGGGTGGTCGGCGACGCCGATTTGCTGCGGCAGGTGATCGTCAATCTGCTCTCGAATGCGTTTAAGTTCACCAAAGCGGGCAACGTGACGCTTGCCGTGTGTCGGGATGACGACCATCACTGGAGTATTCGCGTCTCGGACACGGGGATCGGCATTGCAGCGGACAAACTGCCGTATATCTTTGACGAGTTTTATCAGGTGGACAGCGGAGCGACCCGTGAGTACGGCGGGACGGGGTTGGGGCTGGCGATTGTCAAGCGCCTCGTCAAGACGATGACAGGTGACATTTCGGTCAGGAGCATCGTCGGCGAAGGCAGCACCTTCACCGTGACGCTGCCGCTCAAACCGCAGATCACGCCCGCGCCGCAGATGTAAACGTTACGCCCATGCCCGTCGACCGGACATGGGCGCTTTCTCAAATCCCGCTGAAGGCGTTGAAACCGCCATCCACCATAATCACGGTGCCGTTGACGAAGCGCGCGCCGGGGCTGCACAGCCAGATCAACGCGCCAATCAGGTCTTCAGGATTGCCGAAGCGCCCGGCCGGCGTGTGGTCGATGATCTTCTGACCGCGCGCGGTCAGTGTGTTATCCGGGTTGAGCAGCAGGGCACGGTTCTGGTCGCCGATGAAAAACCCCGGCGCAATCGCATTCACCCGCAGCCCTTCGCCAAACTTTGACGCCAGCTCGACAGCCATCCAGCGTGTGAAGTTGTCGATGCCCGCTTTGCCCGCGGAATAGGCAGGTGAGCGCGTGAGCGCCCGCTGCGCGTTCATCGACGAAATGTTGACGACACAGCCCGCTTTTTGCTGCGCCATAACTTCACCCAACACCATGGACGGAATGACCGTGCCAATCAAGTTCAGGTCGATCACGTGGCGCATGGCCTCCAGCGACATATCGAAGATGCTCTTGTCTGGTGGGACGGTGGCAGCGGGTGTCGTCCCACCCGCCGCGTTGAGCAGAATGTCGATTTTGCCCCATTCGGCGGTCACCTGGTCGCGCAGGGCTTCCATCTGCGCGGTGTCCATCACGTCGCCAGGCGCGGCGATGGCCTTGCCCCCAGCCGCGCGAATGGACGCGGCGACTTCTTCGGCTTTCTCCTGCCGCCGCCCGACGATGGCGATCTGCGCGCCCGCCTGCGCCAGTCCGCGCGCCATCATGCCGCCGAGCACGCCCGTGCCCCCGGTCACGACGGCGGTTTTGCCCTCTAGACTGAACAAGTCCTGTAGGAATTGAGAAGTCATATGCGTGCTGACTTTCTATAAGGTCGAACCTGTGCTTAAGTATAGACGCGCCGTCGGCCTCCGGCGATCTCTACCAGACTTTGCCGCGCGCCGCCACGTCCCACACGACCTCGACTTGGTCGCCGCGCACCCCGTACAACTGATTGTGCAGGTTGCTCACGACGCACGTGTGCACGGGAATGACGTGCACGCGTTCGCCGACGACGGGGCGTTCGACACATTGGCTGAGGTCAACGTGCGCGTGTTCTTCACTCAACTGGTAGATGCGCGCCTCCGGGTATTCGACGATGTAGCCGTGCGTGTCTTTGACGCGATCCGCCGCCAATGTCTTGCTGCCCGCATCGAGGATCATGCGGTCGGGTGAGGGGCGGCTGACCACAGTCGCGGCGATATGCATGGCGCAGTCGTCAATCGTCGTCCAGCCTTTGTGCACGCTGCTCATGTCATTGAAGAGATACGTGCCCACGCGGATTTCGGTCAGCTCCGGCACTTGGTCGGCTTGCAGGAATGCACCGTAGCCGCCCCCGCTCACGGTCTCTACGCCGATGCCCGCTTGATGCAGACGCAGCAGCACTTCCTGAATCGCCGGGCGATTGCTGGCGGTGCTCGGATAGACGAGGAGCCCCGCAAAGTGCAGGTGATCGTCATCGTCGATCTTCTTGGCGAGCATGACGATCTCGTCCACGGGCGCGCCCGTGCGTTGAATGTCCGTCGCCAGATCGACCATCACGCGGATGCGAATATCAAGCGCGGCGGCGGCATCTGAGAGGCCTGCAATCGTGATCGGATGATCGGCGGAGACGGTCACGCGGTTGTAGAGCGCAAGATCGGCGAGACGAGCGGTCTTCTTCTCGCCGACGATATTGTACGGGATCTGAATGTCGTTGATGCCCGCCTCGGCGAAAACCTGCGCTTCGGTCACTTTCTGGCAGGCGATGCCGACGGCGCCTGCTTCGATCTGCATTTTGGCGATATCCGGGATTTTGTGCGTTTTGATGTGCGGGCGAAACGCGATCCCGAGTTCGTTACAGCGGTCTTGCATGCGCCGGATGTTGTTTTCCATCCGGTCGAGGTTGATGAGGACGCTGGGCGTCTCCAAATCAGTGACGTGCATGGTGTCTCCAAACGTGCATCCCCGCTCCGCATGGAACGGGGATGAGGGGCAAGGTACGGCTTATTGCGCTTCGTTCAGCAGCCAGTCGAGGATGACGCGGTTGAATTCTTCGGTGTTTTCCCACATGGCGAAGTGGCCGACGCCACCCATCAGGTACAGGTCGGAATTCGGGACGAGCTGTGTCATTTCGAGGTCATGCTCGACGTAGATCGCTTCTTCCTGCATGCCGTCGATAAACAGCGTCGGCGTGGTGATGCCCTGCATCTGTTCGACCGTGTAGTTCGGTTCGGTCGCCCACATGTTGCTGATGTTGTTCAAGAAGGTTTCGAAGTTATCTGGGTTGGGGGAAAGCAGGGTATAGTCGCCCGCCGCCATTTCGATGTAGGCGTTGAAGCGTTCGCTTTCGCCGACATCGGCGCGTACGCCCGACGGGTTGTAGTTCGCGCCATAGGCGACCAGCTTGGTCAGACGTTCCGGGTGATTGATGGCGATGTCGAGGCCGATGATGCCGCCATCGCTCCAGCCGACCAGTGCGAACCGCTCCACGCCGAGCGTGTCAGCGAGCGCCAGCACATCTGACGCCATCAACGCATAGCCGATCTGCTGGTCCGACATGGTTGAGCGCCCGTGGCCGCGGCTGTCGGCGGTGATCACATAAAAGTGCTCGGTGAAGGCGGGAATCTGGTTCACGAAATAGTCGGCGTTGCCGAGACCGCCATGCAGCAGCATGAGCGCCGGATTCGCCGGGTCACCGTAGGTCGCATAGTACATTTCGATATCGTTGACCGCCGCCATACCCGCTTCGGTCGGCGTGGGCAGTTCCGGTGCCGCGTCCTGTGCAAACACGCCGCCGACCAGCGCCATGCACAGCAGCACCAAAGCTAACAAGGCAGCACGCTTCGTCCAGACCCGCATCTTCATGGAGTTTCTCCTCAAGCTGTTGTCAAATGTAATAGGACACTTTGAATGTAACACGAATCTGCGGGTTAAGGGCATGGGTCACACTGACTCTGTCTATAATGAGTAAAAGTCAAGCTTCGGGACGCCCAAAATGATTAAACAGACACTGTTCTTACTCAAGGAGACGGTCAAAGAGTGGAATGACGACGGCGCGACGCATATTGCCGCGGCGCTCGCCTATTACGCGATCTTTTCGCTGTCGCCGCTGTTGATTCTTGTGGCGCTGCTGCTTGGTCTGGTGATGGATCAGCGGGCGGCGGCGTCCAGTCTCGTGCAAAACATCGAACTCACGCTGGGACAGCAGGCCGCTCAACTGATCGGTACGCTGCTGGAGAACCGTACCACTACCAGCGATGTGGTCGGATCGCTGGTGTGGCTGGGGATCATGATCTGGGGCGCATCCGGCTTGTTTGCGCAGTTGCAGACGGCGCTCAACAAAATCTGGGAGGTCAAGGCGCGTCCGGGGCGGTCGCCGCTGACGCTCGTCAAAACGCGGTTGCAGTCGTTTGCAGTTGTGGTGCTGGCCGCGGTGACGCTGCTCGGCACGACCGTGCTCAACGCGGCGCTCAACAGCAGCCTCGAACGCATGCAGCCCGTGGAGTATCTCGTTCTCGAAGTGGGCGGCACACGTGACGCGGAACTCGGCGGGACAGCGCCGCTCGCGGTGATCATCGCTGTGCGCGCGGCGCAGTTTGTCCTCAGCCTCGCCGTGATCACGTTTTTGGTCGGACTGGTGTATCAGGTGCTGCCGGATGTGGAAATCCACTGGCGGGATGTGATCGTCGGGGCAGCCTTCACCGGGGTGCTGCTGTATCTCGGTCAGTTCGCCGTCGGGCTGTACTTGTCACGCGCGAACGTCGGTTCGGTGTTCGGCGCGGCGGGATCGCTGACGGTGATCCTTGTGTGGATCTACTATACGGCGCAGATTCTGCTGTTTGGCGCGGAATTCACCGAAGTGTGGGCACGCTATCACGGTGGGCACATCCAACCAGATGGCGATGCCGTTTGGGAAAACGAGTACAAAGCCAAACGCGAAGCCGAGCGGGGACGTAAACTGCCCGCCGAAGCGTCGAGCAATCCAGCGAGCAGTGATGGCTATTTGCAGTAAGGCGTACAGGGTTATGCCTGCGAGCGCACCGATTGGTGCAAGTGCAGCGCGGAATTGAGCTTGAAGTAGATTGTTGGGTTGGATTTTGAGTTTTGCGGACGCGATTATGCAGTTTAACTTATGAAGGCGGAGTACCGACCCACCCGGCCCCTCCCCGAATTCCCAGCAAACGTCTTTTCTCCCCTCTCTCCGCTTGCGTGGGAGAGGGGTTATCCGTATCGTTTTCTTAAACTGCATCATTGCGTCCGCTGTTCCCAAACACACTTCACACTATTCTTCGTACTGCCCGGTGCGCCGTGCCCTACATAGAGCAGATCGCGCCTAGGGTGTGCCAACTAGCTTGCTGCACACTCTACAGCGAGATCGAGCCATTCGGACGTGTTGTTCTCGTAGGTCAGGCCGTAGCCGTACGGGAACAGCGGCGCGTCACAGCCTTCCGTGGGCAGGTTCGCGAAGTCGAACGGCAGTTGATCCGCTGAGCGCAGCCATGTGAACGGCAGTGTCCCCGTGAACGGCACTGCGCCGAAGAGGACATCCGCAACCCCCGCGCCTTCCGTGCCGGGCAGCCACGCGGCGACCACGGCGTCGGCCAGATTCAACGGTTCGGTGATGACGAGCGGTCGACCCGACACAACGATCACGATCAGCTTTTCGCTCTGTTCGCGCACGCGCTCAATGGTGGTGCGGTCGCCGCGTGAGAGGGCGAGGTAGGCGTTATCGCCTTCCCATTCGGCGTACGGTTCTTCTCCGACAATCACGATGCCGTAGTCGGCCATGGCTGGGTTCCCCGCCGCGTCGTGAATGCTCTCGAAGCGGCCTAACCGCTCAAAGGCGATGTGCGTATCTGTTCCGGCGACGGCAGTAATCCCCTCAAGAATGGTCGTGCCGATGGTGATGTCCCCCATGCCGCCTTGCCATTCGATGGTCCAACCGCCGGACTGAATGCCGATGTCATCGGCGGCGCTTCCGGCGACGAAAATCGTCGTGGCGTCGGCAGCAAGCGGCAGCGCGTCCTCATTCTTGAGCAGCACCAGCGATTCGCTCACGGCCTGCCGCGCCAGCGCACGGTGTTCTGCCGAACCGACCACATCGAGGGCCGCGCCATCACCCGTCACCCGATCAAACAGGCCGACGGCGAACTTGGCGCGCAGAATGCGGCGTACAGCATCGTCAATGCGCTCCTGTGGCACATCGCCCGCTTCGACCGCCCGCGTCAGCGTGGTGATGAAACGGCGGTAGTCCTGCGGCACCATGTTCATGTCCACGCCCGCGTTGATCGAGGCGACGACCGCCTGATAGTAATCCGCGTTCACGAGGTCAATTCCCTGCCAATCGGAGACGACAAAGCCCGTGAAGCCGAGTTCGCCCTTGAGCACGTCGGTGATCAGGTACTCGTGCGCATGCATCGGGACGCCGTTCCAACTGCTGAAGGACACCATCAGCGTGAGCGCCCCGCTGTCGACAGCTTCGATGTAGGGCGGCAGGTACAGTTCGCGCAGTGTGGCTTCGTCGACCTGCGTGTCGCCGCGATCCATGTTGTTCGGGCCGAAGCTCGACGTGCCCCACGTCGTACCGCCATCGCCGAGATAGTGCTTGGGCGTCGCCAGCACCATGAGCGGATCGCCTTGCAGCCCGTTCATAAAGGCGAGGCCGAGGTCGGTCACCAGTTCGGTGTTTTCGCCAAACGACTCATAGGTGCGCCCCCAGCGAATGTCCTGCACGGGGGCGAGGACGGGCGCGTAGTTCCAGTAGATACCTGTTGCCATCAACTCGGCGGCGGTCGCCGCGCCAATCTGTTCGACCAATTCGGCGTTCCGCGCTGCGCCGAGGCCGATGTTATGCGGGAAGATGGTCGCGCCGCGCACGTTATTGTGCCCGTGCACCGCGTCTACGCCGTAGATGATCGGGATGCCGAGGCGCGTGTCGAGCGCGGCATCCTGAAAGGCTGTGACCATCTGCAGCCACGCCTCCGGCGTATTCGGATTGGGGTAGCCACCGCCGCCGCTCAGCACGCCGCCAATGAAATAGTCGAACACCGCCTGCGGGTTGAGACTGTTCTTTTCGACCAGCGTCATCTGGCCGATCTTTTCGGCGAGCGTCATGCGCGCTAGCAGATCCTCGACGCGCGTCTCAATGGGTTGGGTGGGGTCGCGGTAGAGTTCATCCTGAGCCAGAACGCTCGTCGTAAGGAGGAGGAGGGCACAGAGATTGAGGAGAAAAACGAACAGACGCACCTGCTTGTTCATACGTCAATTCCTTAGGATATGAGGAAATATTCGCTAAAGGAGTGTTCCTGTGGGAACGCTCCCAATTTGCTGATTAGCTTACCACGTCTGGGCGAATTCGGGAATGAACAAACAGCGTATTTTGATCTAATTTTGACTTTGGTGAATCTGTATTTATGCAAAATGCCTAGATTGATTCGCATGTTTCGCTGGCAGATTTTGCCCGTTAGTGATTATTTACCAATTTATCGGCGTTTTTGGCGATCAAAAGAAGGTCAAAGCCAGACGAATTAATCAAAAGTGACAACAAGTTTCTGGCAAACCTTATTCACTTTTAGCTAAAGATGCTTATCACATATTCAGTACACTGCCTCGCATCGGACCAAACTTCCATCAATCGGGGGATGACTCATGTTTAAGCGGAATCGTATCTGGCGACAACTACTTATTATGGGCGTGGCGACGCTGGTGTTGGCCGTCTTCGGCATGCACCGGACGTTTGCACAGGGGGAAGTGACAACCCCGACGATGGAAGATATCACTAGTATCAAGATTGGCATCGATACCGCGTGGGTGATGCTGACCGGGTTCCTCGTGTTCTTCATGCAGCTCGGCTTCGCTATTCTGGAAACTGGCATGATCCGCCAGACGGCGGCGGTCAACGGTCTGCTCGAAAACTTCCTCGAAGCGGGCGTCGGCGCACTGGTTTGGTGGTTGGTCGGCTTCGGCCTCGCCTTCGGCGCGGATAACGGCAGCGGCCTGTTCGGCACGACGCTGTTTGCGCCGGGCATTGAACTGGCCGACACCATTTTCTACGGCAACATCAGCACGCTGACCATGTTCTTCTTCCAGTTCGCCTTCGCCGCGACCGCCAGCACCATCACGACGGGCGCGATGGCCGAACGCACGGATTTCGTCGGCAACCTAATCTACACTGTTATCGTGACTGCGATCATCTACCCGGTCGTGGTGCACTGGGTGTGGGGCGGTGGTTGGCTGTTCCAGCAGGGCTTCTTCGACTTCGCGGGCAGCAACGTTGTACACACCGTCGGCGGTGTGATCGCCATCATCGGCGCGTGGATGCTCGGTCCGCGCAAGGGTAAGGTGTGGGGCAAGGCCATTCCGCCGCACAATCTCGGTCTGGCGCTCACCGGCACGATGATCCTGTGGGTCGGTTGGTACGGCTTCAACCCCGGTTCGACGCTCGGCGCGGTCGGTGTGGGCGGCACGATTGGTATCGTCGTCCTCAACACGACGCTCGGCGGTGGCATCGGTTCGCTCTCCGCAATGTTCTTCCAGTACTTCCGCACCGGCAAGTGGGATCTCACCGCGACCCTGAATGGTTCGCTCGCGGGTCTCGTCGCTGTGACCGCTGGTTGCGCGTTCGTCAGCCCGCTCTCGGCCATCATCATCGGTGGCGTTGCCGGTATCATCCTGCTCCTGTGGGGTGACCTGCTCGAAAAGATCAAGGTTGATGATGCGGTTGGCGCGTCGTCCGTCCATCTCGCTTGCGGTGTGTGGGGCATCCTCGCGCTCGGCCTGTTCGCCGAACCCACGCTCACGCCCTTCGCGGCCAATGTCAAGGCGGGTTTCGGCGGTCTGCTCGTGGCTGGCGGCAGCGCGGACATCCTGATCACGCAGATCATCGGTTCGGCTGCCACAATTGCATGGGTGGGCGTGACTTCTGTCCTCATGTTCGGCGCGCTCAAGGCGGTCAAGCGCCTCCGCGTCAACCCGAAGGCGGAAGCCGATGGCAACACGATCGACAACTACGAACATGGTCAGTCGATTTGGCCGGACATCCTCCCCCTGCCCGGCGACTCGCCCGTGACCGCGAGCGTTGTCTCAGGGGCGAAGGCTCCGGCGGCTGGCGACTAGGTCAGCGCAATCTGTGATGACTTGACTGTACAGGAGAAGGGACGACTCCCTTCTCCTGTATGCCATTCTAGGGAGTAACACCAGCTTGAAAGCAACCCTTAGCGGCGAAACTTCAGCCACACCCGACCGTATTGCGAAAACACCCCTCGCTTGGATCGTTTCCGCGCTCACCGCGCTCCTGTTCCTCTATTTGTTCTCGTATCTGCCGACGATCACCGCCAGCGGCGCCATCCAATGGAGCGTCCCCTGGGTTCCCGACCTCGGCCTCACGCTCGCACTGTACCTCGATGGGCTGGCGCTTCTGTTTGCGCTCATCATCGTCGGCATCGGCGCGGTCGTCGCGCTCTATGCGGGCTACTACCTTGACAGTTCGCGCGAACTCAACCGCTTCTACGGGCTGCTGTTCGCGTTTATGGCGTCGATGCTGGCACTGGTTGTCGCGGGCAACGTCTTGACGTTGTTCATCGCTTGGGAACTGACGAGCATCATCTCCTTTCTGCTGATCAGCTTTCACGGCGACGAGTCGGAGGCGGCGCGGGCTGGTGCGCTGCGGGCGCTGATCATCACGGGCGGCGGTGGGCTGGCGCTCCTCGCCGGACTAGCGCTCATGAGTGCCGCCGCGGGTACGACTGACCTCAGCCAGATCCTGAGCGGATCGGCCTTACAGGATCATCCGTGGTACAGCGCCTTCACAGTGCTGATCTTCTTGGGCTGCTTTAGCAAAAGCGCCCAATTCCCGCTGCATTTCTGGCTGCCCGGCGCGATGTCTGCGCCGTCACCCGCCAGCGCCTACCTGCATTCGGCGACGATGGTCAAGGCGGGCATTTACCTGCTGCTGCGTCTGTCACCCGCGCTCAGTGGGACGCCGCTCTGGGATAACGGCTTGATGATCGTGGGGCTGGCGACGCTGCTGATCGGCGCGGCCCTCGCACTGCGGCAGTATGATCTGAAAGGCGCGCTCGCTTATTCAACCGTGAGCCAATTGGGGGTGCTGGTCGCGCTGATCGGCCTCCCGCATGGGGCAGGGCTGGAAGCGGCCTTGATCGGCATCCTGGCGCACAGCCTGTACAAAGCGACCCTGTTCCTCACGGCGGGCGCGATTGATCACTCGGCGGGCACGCGCGACCTGCGCCAGCTCGGCGGGTTAGCCTCGGCGCTGCCCGGCTGGGCGGTCGTCGCGGCGCTGGCAGGCTTGTCGATGGCGGGGATTCCGCCGCTGCTCGGCTTTGTCGCCAAGGAAGTCCTGCTCGATACGCTGCTGGAAACGCCGCTCGCGCTCATCGTCGTGGTCGCCAGCGCGGCGCTCACCGTGACGATGGCGCTGATCTTCGTGTGGGATGTCTTCCTCGGCAAGCCGCGCGCGGCACAGCACGTGCACGAACCCGCATGGGGACTTCTGGTCGGCCCCGCGGTGCTGGCGGGCGGTGCGTTGATCGCCGGGTTGGGTCTTGATTGGCTCATCAACCCGCTGATTTCCCCGGCGCTTGAACACGAGGCGCATCTGGCGTTGTGGCATGGTTTCAACACGCCGTTTCTGCTCAGCCTGACCGCGATTGCGCTCGGCGTCGGTGTGTTCGCGTTCCGCCACCGTTGGCGCGCATGGTCGGTCAATCTGCCCAATGCATCGGAAGGCTACACCGCGGCAGTCGGCGCGGTTGAGAAGGTCGGTGATCTGGTACTGCGCACGCAGCACGGTCGACTGCGCCATTACCTGTTCGTGATCCTCGGCGCGGTGACGCTGCTGCAGTTGAGCGCCGGGTTCTCGCATGTGACCGGGTTCGAACTGCAATGTGATGGCGAAAACGATCTGCTGCGCGGTCTGCTGCTCTTCCTCGCCCTAGGCACGATGATCGGCAGCATCTTCATCAAACGGCACATGATGGCGGCGCTGGTGCTTGGCGTGGCGGGTTACAGCGTCGGCGGTTTGTTCCTGCTGGAACCCGCGCCGGATGTGGCGCTCGTGCAGTTTATGGTCGAGACATTGGGTACGGTGCTCATCATCATCATGTTGAGCAAGATCAATGCGCCACAGCGCGAAGCCGCCATGAACGACCTGTGGAAGCAATCGCGGCTGACGCTGTATCGCGATATCGCGCTCTCAGCGTTGATCGGGGTGGGGGTCGCCCTATTCTGCGTCGCGGCGATCAACAACCGCGCCATCGCGCAGACGATCACCACGTGGCATCTCGAAAACGCCGTGCCGCTGCTCGGCTTTTCCGATGTGGTCGGCGCGATTGTGACCGATTTCCGCGGTATGGACACGATCATCGAAATCACGGTGTTCAGCGTGGCGGCGCTTGGCGTGCTCACGCTGCTGGCCAAACCGAGTCCCGGCGGTGTTATCCCCAAGCGTATCAGCGCGGCGCGACCGAGTCCGCGTCTGCGCATCTTCAAATTAGGGGCGGCGCCAGACGAACCAGTCGATGTGCAGCATGCACAAGACGATGAGGGAGAGGACTTGGCGTTTGAGTCACGCTTCTCGACTCCGCTCACGCGCACAATTGCCCAATTGGTGCTGCCTTTCGCGATTATCGTGGCGTTGTCGCAGTTGTTTTATGGTGGCGAAGCGCCTGGTGACGGCTTCACCGCGGGCGTGATCAGCGGCCTCGGCGTGACCCTGTGGTACGTTGTCTTCGGCTACCGCGAGTCCCAACGGCGCTTGGGGTGGCTCAAGCCGCGCTACCTGATCGGCGCGGGACTGATCCTCGTGATTGTCAACGCGGCCTCGCCCATGCTCTCCGGCCTCGCGTTTGCGGCGCATGTCAACTTTGACCAAATTCACCTGCCCGCAGATTTGCACTTATCCACAACGTTTCTGTACGAGACTGGCATATTCTTAACCGTATTGGGATGTACGAGTACGGTGATGGAAGCTATCACGTATCCGAAGGAAATTGAACCGCTATGAACGTGATTTTTGCACTGGCTACCGGGTTGATGTTCGCCATTGGCGTCTTTCAACTGCTGCGCCGTGACATGATCAAGGCGGCGATGGGCTTCTACATCCTGTTCACCGCGATCAACCTGTTCTTTTTCGCCGTCGGCGCGTTCAATGGTCAGGTACCCGCCTATGCGGGCAACCTCAGCGAAGGTACGCCGAGCGACCCGCTGGTACAGGCGCTCATCCTCACGGCCATCGTCATCAGCTTCGGTTCGTACGCCATCCTGCTCGGCTTGATCGCGACCTCGGCGCGCCGCTACAAGACTGCCGACCTCGATACGCTCGACAACCTGAAGGGCTAGGGCGACGTGACTCCGAACAACCCACTCGTCCTCACCCCGATCTTCTTCCCGCTGTTCGCCGCGGCGCTGTGCGTCTTCTTCGCGCACTTCCGCCGCGTACAGCGCATCATCGGTGTGAGCGCGACCATCCTCGCGTGGTTGGGCAGTCTGTCGGTGCTGGCGCTCAACTGGGTCGATGGTCTGCAGCTCTACCGTCTCGGCGGTTACATGCCCCCCTATGGGATCGTGCTCGCTCCCGACATGCTCTCCGCGATTTTCACGGCGATGGCCTCAACCGTCGTCATGGGCGGCGCGATCTATATTCTGGGCTGCCGCGATAAGTGTGTGAGCTATCCGGCGTTCATGCCGTTGTACTTGTGCATGGCGGCGGGTCTGCATGGTGCATTTTACACAGGTGACATTTTCACGCTGTTCGTCTTTCAGGAACTGATGATCATGTCGTCGGTGGTGCTGGTGGGCATCTCCGACAATCGCCTCGGCGTGGAAGCGGCCATCAAGTACCTGCTGATCAGCGCGATGGGTTCGCTGTTTCTGCTGCTCGGCATCGGCGCGATCTACGCCTCGTTCGGCACGCTGACGCTGGCTGACATCGCCCGCCTGCTCGAAGGCGGCGACCGTCCGCTCCTCGCGCAGACCGCCGCCGTCATGCTGATGTGCGCCTTCCTGCTCAAGAGCGCGGTCTTCCCGTTCCACTTCTGGCAGCCAGATTTCCACACCGCCGCGCCGACGCCTGTGCATGCGGTGCTGTCGTCGGTGGTCGTGAAGGTCGGCGTGTACGGCCTCATCCGCTTGACCATGCTGATGTTCATCGCGGAAGCACCGCTCGTGCGGACGCTGCTCCTCGTGCTCGGCATCATCGGCATCTTCTTTGGCAGCCTCGGCGCGCTCCGCACCTACGATGCGAAGCGCATGCTCGCGTATTCCACGTTCGGGCAAATCGGCTTCATCCTGCTGGGGATTGGCTGGGGTACACCGCTCGCCTTGATCGGTGCGATTGTCTACGCGGTCAACCACGCGTTCATCAAGTCGTCGCTGCTGATGATCACCGGGGCGCTGGCCAGTCGCATGCCGAACAAGTCGGCCAAGCTGGTCGATATCGGCGGGGCAGGGCGCAGTTTCAAATTGATGGGCGGGCTGTATCTGCTCGGCGGGCTGGCGCTCGCGGGCGTGCCCCCGATGAACGGCTTCATCAGCAAACTCGCGATTATTCGCGGCGGCATTGATGCGCAAAGCTGGCTTTTGCTCGGTCTTGCCATCGCCGCGGGCCTGATCACGTTGATGTATGTGGTGCGCACATGGCAGCACGTGTTCCAGCGCAACCCGGCAGATCAACTGCACCTGAAACCCTACGGCGATAGTCTGGTCGCCCCGGTGCTGCTGGTCGGTTTATGTGTGTTGTTCGGCTTGTTCGCGGTGCCGGTGGTGCAGGCCGCGACCATTGCCGTGACGCGGTTGAGTGACCCTCAGAGTTACATCCGTGCGGTGTTAGGAGGCTGAATCATGTTGGCGACGCTCTTGCTGGCTGTTCCCCTGGCGGGAATTTGGATGGTTGTGACCTCAAACCTGTCCCTCGAAAGTTTTTTCGTCGGTGCGGTGCTTGGGATTGCGATCCAACTGCTGCTGCGCACCGAACGCAAGACCGTCGAGGTGAAGCGTCTGCCCGATCAACTGATGGCGCTGGTCGTCTATGTGGTGACGCTGGCGCGTGATGTCATCCTGTGCAGCATCGGCGTGGCTCGCCTTGTGTTAAGCCCCAATATGCCAATCAACCCCGGCATTCTCGCCGTCCCGACGCAGGATGCGCACGAAAATGATGCGATTGCCGCGTTCAGCGCGCATGGCATTACGCTGACCCCCGGCGAACTCGTCATGGACTTTGAAGGCGGCCACACAATGTTCGTGCACTGCCTCGACGTGCATGCCTCGGCACAGAGCGCGCCCGATCAGCAGACGGCGCGTCTCAAGCTGCTGCGCCGCATCATGGGAGCCGCGCATGAGTAGTGTTGTGTCGTTGGGCGTGCATGGCGCGCTGGTCGCGCTGATTCTGCTCCTGATCCCTTGCATTTACCGCTTGTGGAAAGGGCCGAGCGCCGCCGAACGTTTGCAGGTGATCGACACGATCACCACCCTTTTGATCGGGATCATCGTCGTGCTTGCGGTTATTCGCGGCGATGTGATGTTTGTCGATATTGCAATTGCTCTCGCGGCGTTCGGCTTCATTGGGACGCTGGCAGTGGCGCGGTACATCTCGGAGAAAAGGACCTTCTGATGGAAATTCTCGGCTTGATCATCCTCTGGATCGGCATTGGCTTCAGTGCAGTAGGCATTCTCGGCCTGCTGCGTCTGCCCGATATGTACACTCGTTTGCACGCGTCCGGCAAAGTCTCGACCGTCGGGCTGATCGCGCTGCTGCTCGGCGCAGCTCTCCTCATGCCGTCGACGCTCTTGAAAGTCGTCGCACTGGCGCTGTTCGCCATGCTGACGCTGCCCGTGAGCACGCATGCAATTGCGCTGGCTGGCTACCGTTCCGGCGTGCGTATGAGCTGGTTTGTGCGTGATGACCTGAAGCACCGCGAAACGGTCATCGACGCCGTCGAACTCGCTGAAGAACGCTCCGCCGCCTAAATTCGTAGACTCATCAGGGCTGCACCTCAGCCGCTAGCCAGAAGCCGCTGAGGTGC
Source organism: Candidatus Flexifilum breve (assembly GCF_016713355.1). NCBI lineage: Bacteria > Bacillati > Chloroflexota > Anaerolineae > Aggregatilineales > Candidatus Flexifilaceae > Candidatus Flexifilum > Candidatus Flexifilum breve. The sequence goes on along the minus strand of NZ_JADJPI010000035.1, from coordinate 836,130 downwards.
ATAAGTCCCTGCGTTAATCCGCGTATTGCCCCAACGCCGTTTCCACCGCTTCCCGACATGGCGCGCTCTGCGCCCCGCCGTAACCAAGCGTTGACAGCCCACCGCACACGTTCCCCTGCCGCAGACAGCCGATGCCATCGCAACCCGTGAGATGCGCCGCGAGATAGCCCGCGTTGAAGGCATCGCCCGCGCCCGTGGTATCCAACGGCGTGACCGGGAGGGCGGGTACATGATAATTCCCCGTCTTATCCCACAGCCACGCGCCGTTCGCCCCATCTTTTACGACCAGTTGGGTTACGAAATCACGCAGTCTAAACGCCGCTTCTTCGAGCGTGGCCGTTTCGGTGAGGCGCTGTGCCTCGGACGCGTTCGGCATGAACAGATCGATCTGCTGAAGTGTTTCGCGCACCAATGGCGAATCGAGCCTGTGCGGGCGGTGCTGGCAGTCCATCGCGATCTGAATGCCGCGCGCGCGCCATTCGGCAAATAGTGCGGGTAGGCGCGCGTCCAGCGTCAAACCGGGGAAATGGATCAGGCGCGGCTGCACTTGCTCGACCGCCTTCTGTAACTGCGGAATCGTATCCACGCGGGGGTCGTTGTAGGTGAGGAAGGCGCGATCCTGCGGGTAGGACATGGCGACGGTGATGCGCCGGAACGGTTCATCCCGCCGCACGACCAGCGACAGATCGATGCCGCGCTCGGTCAGCCATTCGGCGATCAGGCGGCTGGCGAAATCAGTGCCGAACACGCCGACCCAGCCCGTCGTCAATCCGAGATTGCGCAGACCCATCATCGTGTTAATTGCGCCGCCGCCGGGCACGAGCTGCATATCCTTCGCGTAAATCTCCGACCCCAGTGTGGGCAGTTCCGGCATCCCTGTGAAGATCAGATCACAGTAGTAATTTCCGGTGAGCAGCACATCGACGTGATTCACTGCCACTCCCCGACGAGATCGCGATGGGCTTCGAGGAAGGCGCTGACCAGCTTTTCTGCCAGCGGATACGAGCCGATCAGCGGATGGACGGCGAGGGCTTCGACCGCGAGTTCTTTCGATCGGGCGAGAATGGCGCGCGCGGCGAAGCGTTCGTACTGCTTGACAATGCGCATGAGCAGGTACTGCGGTTCAGGCACGGCACCGATCTTGACCGGGCGCACACCTGCCGCGTCAATCCAACAGCTCACCTCGACGACATCATCGTCCTGCAAGCCGTCAATCGTCCCGTTGTTGGGCACGTTCAACCCGGTATAGAGCGGGGTATTGGTTGCAATCGCCTCGACGCAGCCCAGCGCAACCGCGGCGTAACCCTCATCATCCTGCTCGATGGGTTCGAGTGTGGGGCGGGGCGCGTCGTGCCGGGCGTGTGCCATGTAGGTTGCACCGCGCTGTCCCATGACCGTCTGCCAGATGAGGATCGCCTCGTGCGGGTCGGTGGCCGCCGCTAACTGGCGCAGCAGGTCGTTGGTCAGGCGTTCGACTTCCTCACCGCGCGTTTCCGGCTTTTTGAGCAGCGCGGCCAGCGCTTCGTCGCGGTGATAGAAGTAGTGCAGATACTCGTTGAGGAACGAGCCAAGCCAGCGGCGCAGTCCGGGCGCGAACATCGACATGTGCGTGGAGGCGACAAATTGCTCGTTATTGAGCAGGCCGGGCAGTACTTCTTCGCCCGTGCCGCCATGCCCGTCGATTTGTACCGAGCGCGTCCACGACAGGTGATTCAGCCCGTAGACCTCGTGATACACGCGGCGGAGCGGAACACCAAGGTAGCGGCTGGCGGCGTGCTGCGCGCCATTCGCGCTGTCGCAAATGCCGATCACGCGCTCAATGCCCGCGTAGTGCAGCCCCTGCGCGACCAGTCCCGCCGGATTGGTGAAGTTGTACAACCACGCGTTCGGCGCGCCGATCTCTGCGATTAGGTGCGCATAGTCAAGAATGGCGGGCAGGCTGCGCATCGCCATGGCAAAGCCGCCCGCGCCCGTCGTTTCCTGACCGAGTACGCCGTGCTGAAAGGCGATCCGCTCGTCCAGCGCGCGGCCATGTTCCAGACCGGGGCGAATTGACGTGATGACGTGCTGCGCGCCGCGTACTGCTTCCCGCGCGTCGGTCGTGAACATCAGCTTGAACGGCGCATTGAACTGCCGCGCGAGCGTTTCGCACAGGCCGCCCATCAGTCGGAGCTTATCCGGCGCGTTGTCCATCAACCACACTTCATGCAAATCGAGCTTGGCCGCGCGGCGCACGAGGGAGGGAATCAAGCGGGGCGTGCGGACGCTGCCTCCGCCAATAATCGCGAGTTTCATGATCTATCCGATCGCTACATCAACCGGGCGGTGCTTATAACTCTCCCATGAGCGGATTACAAGAGACGCGGTCAGACATGTCCGGAGGGCTTTACAGTCGCACGCTATCTGCCGGGAAGTTGAGTGTGGCGAAGTAATCATCGACCGTTTCGGCGCGGCGAATCCGCTTGATTGAGCCATCGGCGCAGAGCAGCAGTTCCTGCGGGCGCAAGCGTCCATTATAGTTGAACCCCATCGCGTGACCGTGCGCCCCGGTATCATGGATGACGAGCAGGTCACCCGGTTCGACCTGTGGCAGGTCGCGCTGCACGGCGAATTTGTCGTTGTTCTCGCACAGCGACCCGACGACGTCGACGGTTTCGGTCGGCTGATTGGACTTGCCATGCACATGGATGTGATGATACGCGCCATACATGCCGGGGCGCATCAACGCCGACATGCTGGCATCCACACCCACATACGTGCGATAGGTTTCTTTGCGGTTGATGACGCGGGTGACGAGCACACCATGACCGCCGGTCATGTAGCGCCCGCTCTCCATGTAGAGACGCGGTGTATACCCGTGCTTGCCGCGGAACGCGGCGAACAGCGCCGTGATTTCGGTGCTGAGCGCCGCAAGTTCGAGCGGCTGATCCTCGGGGCGGTAGGGGAGGCCGAAACCGCCGCCAATGTTGATAAATTCGAAGCGCACGCCGAGCGCCGCGCTCAGCGACTCGATCAGTTCGAGCAGCATAGCGGCGGTTTGCACTAGATAGGCATAGTTGCGCTCGTTGGAGATGATCATCGTGTGCAGGCCAAAACGCTGAATACCCATGTCCCGCGCGTGCTGGTAGGCGGGAAGTAACTGCTCGTGCTTGATGCCGAACTTGGCCTCAAGCGGGTTGCCGATGATCGCGTTGCCCGTGCGCCGCGCGCCGGGGTTGTAGCGGAAGCAGATCAATTCGGGCGCAGCGGGTAAGTTATCCAGCAGACCGATGCTATCCAGGTTGAGGATGCAGCCACCCTGATCAAACGCGGCGGTGAATTCGGCGGCGCTCGTATTGTTCGATGTGAACATGATGTCCTCGTTCCATGCGCCCACACCCCGGCTGAGAATGAGTTCAGGGACGGAACTGCAATCGAAGCCGAAGCCGAGATCCCGCATGATGCTCAAAATCGCCGGGTTGGGCAGCGCCTTGACCGCGAAGTATTCGCGAAAGCTGTCGATCGCGGCGAAAGCTGCCTTGAGTGCCGCTCCCGTCTCCCGAATGCCGATCTCATCGTACAAGTGAAAGGGCGTGCCGAAGTGAGCGGCGATCTCCGGTAAAATCGGCGCAAGACGCTGATCAAAGGCGGGCGACATGGGCATAACAGTCAATCCTTCACACGGGGTAAGCGTCCCCATTGTCGCTCATTTGCCGCTCACTGTGCAGGTTCAAAATAGGGTTAGAAATCGACAGCAAACAGACTAAGGGTATGACCATGAAGAAAATTCAGACGCAGGGCGTCCACCATATCACCATGATCGGGGCAGATCGCCAGACGAGTATCGACTTCTGGGAAGGCGTCATGGGCATGCCGTTCATTTTCGAGCAGCCGAATCTCGACGTGCCCGCCGAAAGTCACTTGTACTTCGACCCCGGCGATGGGCGGCTAATCACGGTGTTCACCAACGAGAACCGCAAGCCGGATGCGTCGCGTAACCCGGAAGGCATCGGTAACCTGCATCATCTGGCCTTCAGCGTGTCCCGCGCCACCTACACGCAGATCGTCAAGCGGCTGGACGAGCGCGGCATCAGCCATACCGGATTTGTCGACCGCGGTTTTATGGACTCGATCTACTTCCGTGATCCCCTCGGTCAGTTGATCGAGTGCGCGTGTTACAAGTTCGAGCCGCCGTCCGGGACGACGCATGCGCAGGTCTTATTCGAAGCGCACAAGCTGCGCGTCGCCCGCGGCGACCATCACATCGCGGATGAGCATCTGGCCGATGCAATCGAACTGCTGCTGCAGCGCCAGCAGGGTACGCTCTCAACGGACACCACGCCGAAAGACCCGTACACCGAAAAGCCGCCCGTGTGGGATTAGCCGCTCGACTCGCGCTACACTCGACGCGGTGCTTCACTCTATGGATAGGAGCTGTCATGGCTTATCAAGCCGTTAAAGAGCGTTATGATCACATGCAGTACCGCCGCACGGGACGCTGGGGTTTGAAGCTCCCTGCCGTGTCGCTCGGTCTGTGGCATAACTTCGGTGGCGTGGATTCACTCGAAACCGCGCGCGCCCTGATTCACCGCTCGTTTGACCTCGGCATCACGCATTTTGACCTCGCCAACAACTATGGGCCGCCGCCCGGTTCAGCAGAAGAGAACTTTGGGCGCATCCTTGCGCAGGATTTGCGGCCGTATCGCGACGAATTGATCATCTCGTCGAAGGCGGGCTATCACATGTGGGCAGGGCCGTACGGCGACTGGGGATCGCGCAAGTACCTGATCGCCAGCCTCGACCAGAGCCTCAAGCGCATGGGGTTGGAGTACGTCGACATCTTCTACAGTCACCGGATGGACCCGAACACGCCGCTCGACGAAACCATGGGCGCGCTCGATCATCTGGTGCGGCAGGGTAAGGCGCTGTATGTGGGTATCTCCAACTACAGCGCGGAGAAAACCCGCGAGGCCGCGCAGATTTTGCACCAGCTCGGCACGCCGTGCCTGATCCATCAGCCGCGCTATCACATGTTTGACCGCTGGGTTGAGCCGGATTTGCTGCGCGTGCTCGGCGAAGAGGGGATCGGCTGTATTGTGTTCTCGCCGCTGGCACAGGGCTTACTGACAGATCGCTATCTACATGAGATTCCTGAGGGATCGCGGGCGTCGAAGGCGCATGGTTTCCTGCGTCCCGCCCATATCACCGACGAAAAACTCGCCAAAGTCCGCCGGTTGCATGATCTGGCGTTGGCGCGCGGCCAATCACTGGCGCAGATGGCGGTCGCGTGGGTGCTGCGCCATCCGGGCATGACCTCGGCGCTGATCGGCGCGAGCAGCGTCCAGCAGGTCGAAGCTAACGTCGCCGCGCTCAACAACCTGAGCTTCAGCGACGACGAACTCGCGCAGATTGAGGCGATTCTCGCGGGTTAACGAGTCCGTGTGGGAGGCGGGGCAGCGACCTCGCCTCCGGTGTATGAATTTCATGCAAAATTACGTTGACGGGATCGGGCTTCGCCCGTACGATGCAGCTATCGTAAATTAGTGTTTGGGTTGAGGATAAAACGATGTCGCTAGCGGATGCCCGCCAGTTTGTAACCGAAGTCGAAGTGAACCCCGACCTGCGGGCGTGGGTCGCCGCTGCGCACTGGGACATGGCGGTCGTGTTTGACGCGGCGGCGCAACTCAACCTCTCGTTTACGGAAGACGAGTTGAGCACGGCGCTGGATCAACTGTGGGGCATCCTCGGCGAATAAAGCCCATACGGGTCATTGGGGGTAGCAAAGAGTAATCGGCAAGTTACTTTACGCGACTTGTAATAATCCTTATGCTTACTGTTCAGTTCGTACAGTCAAGCAAAGGACGACGGCGAATGACCACCCTCGATACGCAGCGGCGCACGGTGCCTGAGGCACAATTCCAGCGCCTGCTTCCCCCACCCGATGAAATGGAACGCAGCCCCGCCGAAGTGACAGATCAGCGGCTCGGTTGGCTGCTCGGTGTGCTGAGTATCGCCCTCGGCGTGACGAATCTCGCCGTGCCCCGTGAAGTGGCTCGCTTTATCGGCGTGCGCGACGACCTCCAGACACAGACGGCTCTGCGCGTGGTTGGCGCGCGCGAAATCGCCGCCGGAATCGGGCTGTTCCGCCAGCCGAAGCCTTCGGGTTGGGCCTGGGCGCGCGTCATGGGCGACGCGATGGATCTCACCTTGTTGAGTAATGCCACCCCACGGCGGCGCGGTGATTGGGCGCGCAACCGCGCGGCGGCGCTCGCCTTGCTCGGTATCACCGTGCTCGACCTGTACAGCGCGGTCCGCCTGAGCCGTGAGACGATCGCGGATGTGGCGCAGCCGCAGTATATCCGCGTCAAGAAGAGCATCACCATTAACCGCCCGGTCAACGAGGTCTACGCTTTCTGGCACAATTTCGAGAATCTGCCGCGCTTCATGAGCCATTTGGAGGAGGTCCATGTCACCGGGATCAACCGCTCGCACTGGAAGGCGAAAGCGCCAGCCGGTCGTTCGGTCGAGTGGAATGCTGAAGTCACGCAGGATGTGCCCAACGAGCGCATCTCGTGGCGATCACTGGACGATGCCGACATTCCCAATTCGGGCACGGTCGAATTTCGCTTCGCCCCCGGCGACCGCGGCACGGAAGTGCATGTCGAACTGTACTACCAGTCGCCCGCGGGCAAAGTCGGAGTGACGCTGGCCAAAATGTTTGGCGAAGAGCCGGGCATTCAGGTGGCCGATGATCTGCGCGCCTTGAAACAGGTATTGGAGACCGGAGAAGTGCTGGCCGCCGACGGTGCGGAACTCGGTAAACGCTTTGCGCAGCGTCCCGCGCAGCCCCGTAAAGATGAATCTGAAGGTGACCGATGAAGGCGGTGAGTTGGCAGGGCCGACAGTCTGTTCAAGTGGACACGGTGCCCGATCCGCAAATCCTCAATGACCGCGATGCAATTGTGAAGATCACTTCGACCGCCATCTGCGGGTCGGATTTGCACCTGTATAACGGCTTCGTTCCCGGCATGATCAAGGGCGATATCCTCGGTCATGAGTTCATGGGCGAGGTGGTGGAGGTCGGACGCGGGGTCGGCAATCTGAAAGTTGGCGACCGGGTCGTCGTGCCGTTCCCGATCGCGTGTGGGAACTGTACGGCGTGTCAGGCGGAAGCCTACTCGCTTTGCGAGAACTCGAACCCAAACGCATGGATGGTTGAACCGATCTGGGGACATGCGACGGCGGGATTTTTCGGCTACTCGCATCTGGCGGGCGGCTACGCGGGCGGTCAAGCCGAGTTTGCGCGCGTGCCGTTTGCGGATGTCGGGCCGCTCAAAGTGCCGAGCAATCTCACCGACGAACAGGTGCTGTTCCTTTCCGACATCTTCCCGACCGGGTACATGGGGGCCGAGATGTGCAACATCCAGCGCGGCGATGTGATCGCCGTGTGGGGCGCGGGGCCAGTCGGGCAGTTTGCCGCCAAGAGCGCGCTTATGCTCGGCGCAGAGCGGGTGATCGTGATCGACCGCTTCGAAGACCGCTTGCGCATGGCGCGGGAGAAAGTCGGCGCGGAGACGATCCACTATGAGCAGGCCAATGTGCTCGAAGCGCTCAAAGAGCTGACGGGCGGGCGCGGGCCGGACTCCGTGATCGATGCGGTGGGCATGGAGGCGCATGGTCACGGGCCGTTGTACGCGTATGACAAGGTCGCGCAGACGACCAAGATGACGACGGATCGCCCGGTGGCACTGCGCGAGGCGATTCTCGCCTGTAAGAACGGCGGCACCGTCTCGGTGATCGGCGTGTACAGCGGCATCATCGACAAGTTCCCGATGGGCGCGGTCATGAACCGCTCGCTGACGATCAAGACCGGGCAGACGCACGTCCATCGGTATATGCGCCCGCTGCTCGACCGGATCGAGCGCGGCGAAATCGATCCGAGCTTTGTCGTCACGCACACCATGCGCCTCGACGATGCGGCGCTGGGTTACGATAAGTTCCTCAATAAAGAGGATGGCTGTGTGAAAGTCGTGCTCAAGCCGTAAACTATAGACACCTCAACCCAAGAATCTGATGGTTCCTTGCCCTTCTCCCAATGGAGAGGGGCAGTTGAGCGCAGAGAAACGGGGTGAGGTCGCTGTTGCCTCGGGCAATACTTCCCCTGCAACTACGCATACATATTCACATCTTCGAGGATTTGGCGCAGCGCCGCGCTGTCGAGGTTCTTCTTGTCAAGGAAGGCTGATGCGCCCGCCGCCAGCCCTTCGCGATGAAATTCGCTGTCCGGGTAGGCGCTGAACAGCAGAATGCGCGAGGTCGGCGAAATCTTGGTCACCCGCTGCACGCACTGAATGCCGTTCTCATCGCCGAGCACCACGTCGATGAGGATGAGGCGCGGGCGATGCTGCCCGGCCAACTGCACCGCGCGCCCGGTGTTATCGGCTTCCAGAATCTGCACCTGATCGTTGATCGACAACACCATGCGTGAGAGTTGTTGACGGTAACGCTCGTTATCGTCCACAATCAGCATGGTCTGTTTGCTGCGCGGTATGAAGCGGGTATCGGGCGCAGGCGGGAGCGTCGACGGGCTGAGGCCGAGCAGTTCCGGGTGCTGAATGATGTAGTTGACCGCTTCCAACCGACTGCGCACATCAAGCAAACGGTATAATCCGGTCAGGTGGTTTTCGACGGTTTTGATGCTCAGGTCGAGCTGCGCGGCGATGTGATAATTGTCCAGCCCTTTATAGAGCAGATGCAGCATTTCGCGCTGGCGTCCGGTGAGCTTGGGCAGTTCCGCCTCGACAACGGGCGGCGGCGCTTGATCGAGGCGTTCGAGCAGACGGCTGGAGACCCAGCGCTCGCCTGCCATGACGCGTTGAATGGCGAGGCGTAAATCGCTGAGCGGCTGATCTTTGAGGTGATAGCCGTTGGCGCCGAGCTGGAGCAGCCCCTGAACATAGATGTCGTCATCATACGCGCTGACGATGAGGATTTTCATGGCTGGGAACTGTTTGCGAATCTCCTTGACGGCGGCAAACGGTTCAAAGCTGGGCATCGTCACGTCGATGAGCAGGCAGTCGGCGCTGAACTGGCGGAGCGCGGCGAACAGCGTCGGGCCGGAATCGACCTCGGCGATGATGGTGAAGTCGGTGCTGCCGCTCAGGGCATTGCGAATGCCCGCGCGCACGATTGCGTGATCATCCGCTAAAATCAGAGTTGTTTTCGCCATAAAGCGTGCCAATAGCATAATTTTGACGCCTGATTCAAGCATAACATAGCACGCTAGACCAATCAAACGCGGGGAACACCCATGAAGCTTATCCAACGCTGGCTCGGACTGTTCACGCTCACGCTGCTGATGAGCACCACAGCGGTGACCGCGCAAACGGCCATTGATATCGCCGTGCTCCTGCCGGACAGCACGAGTTCCGCGCGCTGGGAGCATGACGACCGCCGCTTCCTGACGGCGGCCTTTGAGGCCGCCAATGTCACCTACTCAATTGTGAATGCGGAAGGGGATCGGCAGACGCAGATCGCGCAGGCCGAACAGGCAATCACCAATGGCGCGCGGGTGCTGCTCTTCGTCAATCTGGACGGGGGGAGCGGCGCGGCGATCATCGCGAAGGCGCATGAGGCGGGCGTGCTAGTCATCGACTATGACCGCCTGACGACGCAGGGCGAAGGCGCGGATTACTATGTCAGCTTTGACAGCGTGGAAGTCGGGCGGTTGATTGGCGAAGGGTTGATCGCGGCGGTGGAAACGGCGCAACCCACCGGGTCGATCAGCGCCGTGCCGAAGATCGCGATTTTGAATGGTTCCCCGACCGACAACAACGCCCGCTTGCTGGCTGAGGGCTATCATGCGGTGCTGCGTCCGCTGTTCGAGGCGGGGACATGGGAACTCGCCGCCGAACAGGATGTGCCGGACTGGGACAATCAGCAGGCATTGATCATCTTCGAGCAGATGCAAACGAATAATCCGGACATCGACGCGGCGATAGCCGCCAATGACGGCTTGGCGCAGGCGATGATCGCCGCGCGCATGAACGCCGGGCTGCCGTTCATCCCCCTCACCGGACAGGATGCGACCGTCGGTGGGATCCAGAATGTGCTGGCAGGACGGCAAAGCCTGACGGTTTACAAGCCGATTGAGGTGGTGGCAGAAGCAGCAGCGGCGCTGGCGGTGGCGCTGGTGCGCGGCGACAACCCCAACAGTCTGATCAACGGGACGACGATGGTGGGGACGAGCGAAATCCCCTCGGTGCTGCTGCACGTGATCACAGTTACATCGAACAATGTTGCTGCTACGGTGATCGCCGATGGCTTCCGCACATGGGCCGAAGTGTGCGTTGGCGAATTCGTGCCTTTCTGCCCGGCGGAGGCGCGCCCCAATGGTTGAACAGACCCAGTTGCCAAGCGCGCCGACTCTGTTCGGCGGCGTGATCAACTTTGGGCGCGGCTATGTGCGGCGCTTGTCTTCGGGTGATCTCGGCGGACTGCCGATCTTCGTCGGCCTCATCATCATGACCATCATCTTTCAGGCGCAGAATGGGAACTTCCTCACGCCGCGCAACATGGTCAACCTGATTTTGCAGATGGCGGGTACCACCATGATCGCCTATGGCATGGTGTTCGTGCTGCTGCTCGGCGAAATCGACCTGTCCGTCGGTTATGTGAGCGCGGTCGGCGGGGTGACGGTCGCCATTCTGCTGAGCGACGCGAACGCGGGCTGGACGTGGCCGCTGGCGATTCCGCTGGCGCTGCTCATCACAGCGGGCATCGGCCTGCTGCAAGGACTGATCATCACGTTGTTTCGCGTGCCGTCGTTCATCGTCACGCTGGCGGGGCTGCTGGCCTGGAATGGGGTCGTGCTGCGCCTCGTTGGGCGTGGCGGCACGGTGATCATTCAGGATCCATTTGTGGTCGGCATTGCCAATTCCTACCTGCCGCCGGAGACGCTGTGGGGCTGGGTGGTCGTCGTGATCTTCGTGCTCGGCTACGCCGCGACGCAAACTGTGCAGTACCTGACGCGGCGCACGCGCGGGTTGAGCACGCGCCCCCTCCCGGTGATCGCCGCGCAGATCGTGCTGCTCGGTGGGTTGGGCGCGGTGGTGGTCGCCGTGTGCAATCAGGATCGCGGGCTGCCGGTGGTCGGCGTTCTGCTGCTGATCACGGGCGTGCTGCTCACGCTGCTGGCCAAGAACACGCGCTTTGGTCGCTTTGTGTATGCGGTCGGCGGAAATGCGGAAGCGGCGCGGCGCGCCGGCCTGAATGTCAACCGCATCCGCGTGACCGTGTTTGTGCTGGCGAGCATGCTGGCGGGGTTGGGCGGCATTATCCTCGCGTCACGCTTGCGTTCGGTCGATACGCGGGCGGGCAGCGGCAACCTGCTGCTGAATGTGGTCGCCGCCGCGGTGATTGGCGGGACGAGCCTGTTCGGCGGACGTGGGCGGGTGTCGAGCGCCATCTGGGGCGCGCTGATCATCGCCAGCCTCGAAAATGGCATGGGGTTGCTCAACGTGGAGGCGGGCGACAAGTACATCATCACGGGGATTGTGCTGCTCCTCGCGGTGATCATCGATTCACTTTCACGGCGGCGACAGCAGCAGTCCGGGCTGGCTTGAGGTACAATGACACCGTCCGTTAGTTACTGATTTTTGGCGAATATGCAGCCTGTTTTACAGGTCACTCAACTCACTAAACGTTTTGGCACGCTGGAAGTCCTGCGCAGCATTTCCTTTGCGGTGGAACGCGGTGCGGTCGTCGGCCTCGCCGGGCTGAGCGGGTCGGGCAAGTCGGTGATCGCGCAGATCCTCGCCGGGTTGATTCCGCCGACGAGCGGCAGCGTGACCTGCGTCGGACGACCGATCTCGTCGGCGGTGATGGCACAGCGGCTGGGCATCGAAGTCATCCACCAGAACCCCATTCTGGTCGACAATCTCGATATCACGACCAACATCTTCCTCGGTCATGAAGTGTACTGGCAGGGGGTCGGACGGTGGCTGCGGATTCCGCATCACGCGCGCATGGACGAGATCGCGCACGGCGTGCTCGACGATCTCGGGGTGGAGTTTCCCTCGCTCGAAGAACTCGTGGTTAACGTGACCGCCGAACAGCGGCAGATGATCGCCATCGCGCGGGCGATTGTGCGCGACGCCCCGGTGATCATCATCGACGAGCCGACCGTGCTGCTCAGCTTCAACTATCAGCAGCGGCTGCTCTCGCTGGTGCAGCGCTGGCATCAGGCGGGCAAGACGATCATCTTCAGCAGCACCAATCTCGATCATTTGTCGGCCATTACGGACCGCGTGTTCGTGCTGCGCGAAGGTCAGCTCGTTGGGGAGTACAACACTGATCAGATGACACGCGAACAGGTGGTCGCAGGCATGGTCGGTCAGCTTGATCAAGTGCCGCGCATCACACCCGTGATCTGGGCGCTGGACAGCTATTACCGCGCGCGCGAAAAGGTCGACCAACTGTATCGCCAGACGCGCTTGCTGGAACGTAACCTCGTCGCGCAGGGAACAATCAATCAGGACTTGCTGACGCAGCTCACCGAACAGGTCAAGTCGCTGGATCGGGCGAACGTGGCCTTGCAGGACGCGCAGCGCCGTCTGCTGACCGAACGCGAGGAAGAGCGGCGGCATCTGGCGCGCGAACTACACGATCAAGTGATTCAGGATCTGCTCACGGCCAACTACCAGATCGAAGAAATTACGTCGATGGTGGAGACATCGCTCCTCGTGCAGGAGCGGCTCGGCGATGTGCGCGAATCAATTCGCGATATGATCGACGCTATCCGGCAGATTTGCGGCAATCTGCGCCCGCCCACCATCGACAGCCTCGGCTTGTCGGCGGCGCTCCAGTCGTATGTGCGGACGTGGGCAAAGCGCACCGGGATCACGGCGGATTTGCAGTTGACGCCGCAGATTGGCCGCCTGCCGGAAGCCACCGAACTATCGATCTTCCGTATCGTGCAGGAGAGCCTGAACAACGTCTACCGCCATTCCGAGGCAACGCGGGTCGAAATTCACCTTGAACACACGTCGCCGCGCACGCTGATGATCTCGATTGCTGACGACGGCAAGGGGCTCGCGCATAACTTTGACCTCGCCGAAGCGTCCGCCAGCGGCCACTACGGGCTGCTCGGCATCAGCGAGCGGGTAGCGCTGCTGAGTGGTCATCTGCGCCTGCAGAACTGGCAGAATGGCGGCATGCTGCTGCAAGTCGAAATACCGCATCCGCGAGTGGAAATGAACCTGGATACAGCTACCTGAAAAGGATGAATCGATGACCTATGATCGTGAACGCGACGCGCGGTTACGGGCGAGCATGGCGGATGCGGGGTTGGATGCCGTGCTGGCGTATCGCGTCGAAGAAGTGCTGCTGACGACGGGCGAGTGTCCGTATCTGGGCGTTACGCTGTGCCTGTACCCGCGTGTGGGTACGCCCATCGTGTACACCATGCCGACCGAACCGCCTGACCTGATGCCGCCGCACGTCGAGAAGCGTCTGTACCCCAACCGTGACGAACTGCGCGAGCTGATCGCCGCCGATGTGCGCGCACTCGGCCTGGAAAAAGTCGGCTATTCGCAGGAGATGGGGCTGCACGCGCTCGGTGGGTGGATTCCCGAGGGCGGCCCGTTTGCGACGCCGCACATCGCCGCGCTGCTCGGCGCGGTCGGCACGCCGAAGGATTTCTTCGTCGCGCAGTTCATGCACAAGACCGAATACGACATCCAGAAGCTGCTGCTGACCAACCAGATTGCTGCCATCGGCATTCGGCGCTTCTTCGAACTCTTGGAGCCGGGGCGCACCGAAGCAGATATCGCGTCGCGGGTCGAAGCGTCGATTCACCGCATGACGGGCAAGCTCGGGTGTAAGGTGGCGCGGGGCTGGGCGGCGGTGCAGGCTGCGCACAATACGTTCAATGCGGGCGGGGCGAGCCGCTCCTCCGGCTATACGCTCAAATATGGCGACATTGTGCTGCTCGAACTCGGCACGATGGTCGATGGTTACTACAGCGATTTGACGCGCACGCGCGTGATCGGCACGCCGACGCCGGAGCAGACCGCCTTAATTGCGGCGGCACGGACAGCGCAGCGCGCGGCGCTCGACTCGATTCGCGCTGGTGTGGCGTATGCGACGGTCGACGCGGCGGCGCATGCCTCAATGGATGTCAGCGGTTTTGGCGCAGGCTTCACCCATGTCACCGGGCATCACGTCGGTTTCCGCTATCACGACTATGGCCCGACCCTGAATTCGGCCACATCTGCGATTTTGGAAGCGGGCAACTGCCTGACCGTTGAGCCGGGCGCGTATGGCGCGCAGTTCAACGGCGGCTGCCGCTTTGAAGATAACGTCGCCGTCACCGTCGATGGCTTCCGCTTTTTGTCACCCTACGAACTCATCTAGGAGCAGCCATGTCCAACTCAGTCTACCTCGTCACCGGATCCATGGGCTTCATCGGCGCATGGACACTGTATCACCTCGTCAAGCAGGGCAAGACGGCGGTCAGCTATGACCTGAGCGAGCGCCGGGATCGTGTGAACTTGCTGCTCACACCCGAAGAACAGGCGGCGATCCGCTTTGTCACGGGGGACCTGACCAATACGGAACACGTCATCCAGACGCTGACCGAGCACAAGGTCACGCACATCATTCACTTAGGGGCGCTGCAAGTGCCGCTGGTGCGGGCCAACCCGATTGTTGGCGCACAGGTCAATGTAGTCGGTACGGCGAATCTGCTGGACGGCGCGAAGCGGCTCGGCATCCCGCACATCGTGTACGCCTCGTCAATCGCCGTCTACGGCGCGGTCGACAAGTACCCGCCGGGACTGATTCAACTGGATGCGCCGCTCGACCCGCACACGTTGTACGGCGTGTACAAGCAGGCGAACGAACTGGCGGCGCGGGTGTACTGGGAAGAATACAAGCTGACATCGACGGCGCTGCGCCCATATACGGTCTATGGGGTGGGGCGCGACCAAGGGCTGACCAGTGAGCCGACCAAGGCGATGCTGGCCGTCGCGGCGGGCAAGCCGTACCACCTGACCTTTGGCGGCGTGTGCCAGTACCAACTGGGGTCGGATGTGGCGCAGCAGTTCATCGCCGCGGCGGAGAACCCACTGGGCGGGGCGTATGTGTTCAATCTCGGCGGCACGCCGACGCACATGCGCGAAATTGTGGACTTGATCAAGCAAGCGCGCCCAGCCGCCGAGGTGACGTTTGACGACAAACAGCTTCCGTTCCCGCAGGGCTTCGACGATGCGCCGCTGCGTCAACACTTCGCTACGGTCTACGAAACGCCGCTGGCCGCTGGTATCCGCGCGACGATTGAACATTTTGAACGGTGCTTGGCCGATGGTCGGCTCCAAGCCTAACAGGAAAATCTGCACATGACACAACCCACACTGGACATGATTCTCGGCGGCGCTTTTGCCGACACCCGAACCAAAGGCGAAGGCGCGGCGGGCGCGCTGCCTCTCACCGCGGAGATGCTGCTGAATGAGCCGAGCGGCAACCTGTTCGGATTGACGCAGGCCACGGCGATGGGCTGGAATCCCGAAGAGGTCGGGCATGACCAGTATGTGATCGTCAGCACGCACGGCGGGCTGCGGGCGGAAGATGGCAGCGCCGTCGCGCTCGGTTTGCACACCGGGCACTGGGAAGTCAATCTGCTGGTGCGCGAAGCGGCCAAAACGTTCAAAGCGAACGAAGCGGTGCCTTTCGCCATGTACGTGACCGATCCATGTGATGGACGGTCGCAGGGCACCGATGGCATGATGGACAGCCTCGCGTACCGTAACGATGGGGCACTCGTCGCCCGCCGCTTGATTCGCTCGCTGCCCACGCGCGATGGCGTGATGGGCATCGGCACATGTGACAAAGGTTTGCCCGCCATGATGCTGGCGCTGGCCGGGTTTGGTAACATGCCGGGGATCATTGTGCCGGGTGGGGTGACGCTGCCCGCGATTGATGCCGAGGACGCGGGGCAAATCCAGACGATTGGCGCTCGCTTCGCGCAGGGCATCATCAGCCTCGATTACGCGCAGACGATGGGCTGCCGCGCGTGTGGATCAGGCGGCGGGGGCTGCCAGTTTCTTGGCACGGCGGCCACCTCGCAGGTGGTCGCGGAAGGCTTTGGCTTGACGCTGCCGCACAGCGCGTTGAGTCCATCTGGCGAACCGATCTGGCTGGATATGGCGCGGCGGTCAGCGTTGGCCTTGCTGCGGCTTAAAGCGAATCGTCAGTTGCTCGGCCACATTTTGACCGCGCGTTCGCTCGAGAATGCCATGCTCGTGCATGCCGCCTTCGGTGGTTCGACCAATCTGTTACTCCACATCCCGGCAATTGCGCAGCAGGCCGGCCTGCGTCCGCCCACCGTCGAGGATTGGCAGCGGATCAACGCCAGCACGCCGCGTCTCGTCGACGCGCTCCCGAACGGGCCGCGCAACTTCCCAACGGTGCAGGTCTTCATGGCGGGCGGCGTGCCGGAAGTCATGCTGCATTTGCGGCGCATGGGTCTGCTCAACACTGATGTACTCACGGTCAGCGGGGAAAAGCTCGACGCCGTGCTTGACTGGTGGGAGGCGAGTGAACGACGGCAGGTGGTGCGCGCGCAGTTGGCCGCGGCTGATCAGGTTGACCCGGATCAGATCATTATGGATGCTGACACCGCACGGCGGAATGGCTTGACGAGTACGGTGATCTTCCCGGTGGGCAACCTCGCGCCGCAGGGATCGGTCGTCAAGGCAACCAGCATCGACCCGCGCCGGGTCGACGCGGATCAGGTTTTCCGGCATCGCGGGACGGCGCGCGTGTTCACATCGGAGCCGGCGGCGATTCAGGCAGTCAAGGCGCGGATCGTGCAGCCCGGCGACATCATGGTGCTAATCGGCTTGGGGCCGCTCGGCACGGGCATGGTCGAAACTGCGCAGATCACATCAGCGCTCAAATATCTGGACTGGGGCAAGTACGTCTCGCTGCTCACCGATGGCCGCTTCTCCGGCTTTTCGACCGGGGCGTGCATCGGGCATGTGGGGCCGGAAGCGCTGGCGGGCGGCGCGATTGGCAAGGTACGCGACGGCGATACCATCGAGATTGTATTGGATCGGCGCGACCTGACCGGGTCGGTTCAGTTGGTCGCTACACCCGAACACGGCGAACTCACGCCGGAAGCCGGGGCGCTGGTCTTGGCTTTACGTCCGACGCACCCCGATCTGCGCCCACACCCGCGCCTACCGGATGACACACGCTTATGGGCGGCGCTGCAAGCCGTGAGCGGCGGCACGTGGGCGGGCTGCATCTATGACGTGGATCGCATCATCGAGGTGCTGCAAGCAGGGGTGGCGGCGCTGGCGAGGTCAAACCGCACCGCCGACGCCTCAGGCGTAATCCTGCTTATCGGGCAGCGTGGGGTGATCATCGGGCAGTGGGCTGCGCAGCGACCAGCCGCCGTCCACGACCAGATTGTGCCCGTTGATCTGTCGCGCTTCCGGCGAGGCAAGGAACAACGCCGCCGCGACGACATCCTCGACGTAGCCGACGCGCCCGGTCACGGTGACCTCCGCCCAGTTGCGCTCATAGTCGGGGTCTTCGCGCACCACGCGCTCGGTCAGCGTCGCGCCGGGCGTGATCGCATTCACGGTGATGCCGTAGCCGCCTAACTCCAACGCCAGCGATTTCGCCAACATTTGAATCGCGGCTTTGGTCAGGCTGTAAATGCTGAAGTTGGGGAAAGCCACCTGCCCGACAATCGACGAGGTGAGCAGGATGCGTCCCGGTCGCCCCGCCGTGATCATCTGTTTAGCGGCGGCTTGCGCGGTGAAATACGTGCCGCGCAGGTTGACGGCCAGCAGGCGGTCGAATACCTCAGGTGTGGCTTCGAGGAAGGGCATGTAGCGCGTGATACCCGCGTTCGCCAAGACAATATCCAGGCCGCCGCGCTGCTGGGCAAAGGCGTCGATGAGCGCGGCATTGGCGGTCACGTCGCCGACATCGCCGGGGTAGGCGGTCACGCGCGGCGCGCCAACTTCCTGATTGATCGCGGTTGCGGCGTTCTCCGCGAGCGCGGCATCGTAATCGTTGAGCGCGACGTAGGCGCCCGCCAGCGCGAACGCCCGGCAGACGCCATAGCCAATTCCCTGACCCGCACCCGTAATAAAGACACTTTTACCTTCAAACTGTCCCATCATTTGGCCTCTGTGCTGCAAACCTCAGTGTGTGCGCCGATAGATTACAGCAGTCGAGAGGGCATCGTCAAAATCTACGGCGATGTCGTAGTGCGCGCTGAACCACCCGGATGCGAGCAGCGGCGCGAACGTCTGATCGTAGGAGACGGGATACGCCGGGTCGACGATCACATATTTGGGTGCAAAAGCTGCCCAGACCGCTTCCGCGTTTGGAAAACGGGCGGCATTTTCCGGCGACAGGTAATCGGCCAGCAAGTGGCTGGCAAAGGGATAGTCGTTCAGCCAGAAATAGTAGTAGAGGTCGCCTGCGACCGAATACTCGACCGGGACATGATCGAGCATCCACTCGACGGCGATAGGCGTGGTCGGCTGAATCCGTTCGCGGTTGAGCACCGCTTCCACCGGACGGGTGGCGGTCATGCCCAGAATGGGAATCAGGATCATGGTGAAGCTGACGAGCTGGCCGCGTTTGAACGGCAGCCCGGCGTGCACTTCACCGGGCTGCACTGAGAGGGCGCCGATAATGAGCCCATAGATCGGGGTGAGCGGAATCAACCCGTAGATCAATTGGTCGTCGACGAGCAGCGCCAGCAGTCCGTGACCGATCAGCAGCGTCGTGAGCAGCTGCGTATCGCGCAGGTGCCGCCGCCGCGCCGCCGCAATGACGCTGATGGTGAGGAGCAGCAGCTCAAACACGGAGGCAAGGCCGATGCTGACGATGCTCCCGGCAAACGTGAGTGCCCAGTCGACGGGATCGCGGTCAGCGCTCAAGAGACGCGCCCAGACGCTGTTCCAGCCCGCCATGTCGTTGGCGAGAGCTTGCACCACCAGCACAACCGAAGCGCTGATTAGCAAGCCGCTGGCATACCAGAGCGCGTTCGCATCCCAGCGGCGGCGCTGAACCATGCCCGGTACGTACAACCCGACGAGCAGCGCCGCGCCATAGGCCGCCGCGTGATAATCGGCGTAGATCCCTAAGCCGATCATTAGACCAGCGAGCACGTGCAGCGGGCGCGCACCGCGTTTGATGGCTTCGGTGTACAGCCAGAGCGAGCACGCGACCACGACGGCCAGTCCGACATCATGGCGAATGCGCGCCGCTGCGGCTAAAACCGCGCTGGCAAACAGCGTCACCGTGGTCATGAGGGCGACGCGCATCCCGTAGAGGTTGCGTGCGGCCGCGCCGCTGAAGATGATGACCGGGAAGATGAGCAGGAAGCTCAGCACGCGCCCCTGCCACAAGCCGATGCCGAACAGGTCGATCCACGCGGCATGCAGCCAAAAGAAGCGCGGGAACACGTGGTAAGCGTCGCCAAAACCCAACAGCGTGGGGTCGCCATAGCGCCCGGTCTTGAGCCAGTACGCTGACCAGGCGGTCATCCACGGCTCGTCTTGAATATCGACAGCCGGATAAGTCGCCAAGCCATACAGCCGGATCAACGTCAGCAGAATCAGCACGATTAGTGTGCCCAGATACCACAACTGACGGTTCCGGGGTGGGCTGGCTGTGTCAAACAGCGACTGGTAGATCACGCCGCTGGTGAAGACGAAGGTCAACAAGGTGTGCGTTTGCAGCAAGTGCGCGTTGGGGTCGGGCGGAACGGGCACCAAGGCGAGGATCAGCAAGCCGACGGTTGTGGCCGTTGTGTAGAGATTGTGGGCAGTGTCGCCCAGGAGCAGCGGCACAGGGTCGAAGGCCCGCCAGAGAGCGAACAATGCCGACGCAAACGCCACGACGATGCTGATCGACAGTCTGAGGCGCAGATCCACCGGGCTGGTATTCAGCGCGAACAGGAGGTGACCCATTAAGGTCGCATTGAGGGCGATGATGCCCACCCATACGATTGGTCGAAAACGCTGCAAAGGCGGGTACTCCTCAGGTAGGCACGCGACAGTGCTGGCCGCCAGGTGATTGACGTCGGACGGCGCAAGTGTATAACTGATCCGGCGGAAAAGAAAAATGATCCGCGGCGCGCTCACACCACCGGGTAAGCGTAGGTATCCGGACTTTGAGGATCGGACTGCTTGGACTTGATCATCAGGTAATCGGAGTGTTCCTCAAAGATCACGACATGCGTCTCGTTGACCGGGAAAATGATACCTTCCTGCGGGCCGAGCTTGAACTCGTCCCGCGCGCCCGTCGCTACATCGATGGTCTTGACTGTCGCGCTGCCGCTGACCAGACAGAAGAATACGAGCGTCTCTTTGTGCTAGTGCTGACCCATGGCCGCGCCGGGGTTCATCGTGCCGCCGACAATCGATTCCCACGTGCCCTGATTCAAAATCTCGTGGAGCGTACCACGGGCGTCCGTGCGAGTGAAAGTTGGCTTGAGGATCTCATGCGTCAGGGCAGCGGTCTACCTTCGGGTTATGGACAGGGTCAGGTGCGCCGTCCATTGCAGCGCGAGTGCCGGGTAATTCGTCAATCGCACGGTCGATTCGTCCATGCTCGCGCGGGAACGCGCTATACTCCTGCGCGAGAGACTTGTTGACAGGAGAAGTTACATGCTGCCGGTTATTTACGATGGCACGGGGCAAGCGCAGGCCGAACGCTTCACGCTTAGGGCGGGCAAACTGAGTCTAGTGTATGAGGCGGGGCTGATCCGGTACGTCAGCGCGGGCAATCGTGAGATTTTGCGCGGCGTGTATGCGGCCGTGCGCGACCAGAATTGGGACACGATTCCCGGTGTGCTGCGTGATGTGAGCGTCGACGCGCAAGCGGATTCGTTCCACGTGCGCTTCACGAGCGAACATCAGCAGGGCGAACTGCATTTCGTGTGGCACGGCGAGATCGTCGGGACTGCGGACAGCACAATCCGCTTCACATTTGCTGGCACGGCCCAGTCGACTTTGCAGACCAACCGGACCGGGTTCTGCATTCTGCATCCGATGACGCTGGGCGGGCAAGCCTGCGTGATCGAACATGCCGACGGTTCCATTGAAACGGGTGTGTTCCCCGATAAAGTTGCGCCGGTGCCGCCGTACAGCAACATTCGCACGATCCGCCATGCAGTGCTGCCGGGCGTCGACGCGGAAGTCCGCATGGAAGGCGACCTGTATGAACTGGAAGATCAGCGCAACTGGAGCGACGCCTCATACAAGACTTACTGCACGCTCCATCAGCAGCCGCAGCCGGTCACGCTGGTCGCTGGGGCGACGATCAACCAGAGTGTCACGATTCGGCTGCTCGGCGACCCGGCGGATGTGCCACTGGTCAAGCAGGGGAACATCCTCACGATCAACCCGGCGCAGCGCCTGAAGATCCCGTTCATCGGGTTGGGCATGGCATCCCATGACGAACCGCTGACCGAACGCGAATACGAACGCCTCGCCGCGTTGTATCTCGGTCACTTCCGCCACGAGCTGTATTTCACCGACGACATGGAGGATCGCCTGTATGAGGCGGTTGAAGATGCGAATGTGCTGGAAATCGACCTTGAAGTGGGCGCACACTTCGGCGAAAACCTGCGCGCGGAACTGGCGCGGCTGAACAAAGCGCTTGAAGATCTCGACCACGGCGACCTCTATATTCTGGTGCGGCGGCACGGCGAAGGGGCAACTAACCCGGAAACGTTCAAGCTGGTGCAGGAAGCACTTGACGACCTGCAGAGCGTGTTTCTGGTCGCGGGCACGGACGACAATTTTGAGACTTTGAACGTCGAACGCTGGCCAGCGGGACTGGCGGAACGCGCGTGGTACACCTCAACGCCGCAGGTGCACGCCTTCGACAACTCGACCATGATCGAGACGTTCCCGGCGATGGCGAGCGTGGCGGCATTCGCCCGCGAGATCACAGGCGCGGCGGTTATGGTCAGCCCGATCACGCTCAAGCCGCGGTGGGATCGCGCGGTGGTGCGCGAGATGCTGGCCGCGGGCAAGCTGCCCGGAGATGTTGACGTGCGGCAAACGTCGCTGTTCGGCGCGGGCTGGGTCGTCGGCGTGATCGGCGCGCTGGCGCGGGGCGGCGCGGAGAGCGCGACCTTCTTCGAGACGACCGGGGTCTACGGCGTAATGGAGAGCGACTACGGCACACCCTTCGCTGACCAATTCCCATCGCATCCGGGCCGGGTGTACCCGATGTGGCATGTATTCGCGGATGTGGGCGAATTTATGGAGGGGCGCGTGCTGGCCAGTGACTCGAGTCAGCCGCTGGTGTTCAATGGGCTGGCGCTGCGTGAAGGCTCACGCTATCGCGTGCTCGTCGCCAATCACACGGTGGAGCCGCAGGCGGTGACTATCATCGGGTTGGATGGTCGCTGGTCGTTGAAAGCGCTCGATGAAACGACCGCCGAGTCCGCGCTGAGCGATCCCGAAGGGTACCGTGACAGCGCCGGACAGGTCGTCGAGGCGGAAGATGGTCGCCTGGTAATCGAACTGCGACCCTATGCCATCGCGCGGTTGGATAAGGTGTAGAGGGGGTCAGAGTGGGGCGAAATTGGTCGGGCGCACATGCCCCAAACGGCACACATCGCTGCCCCTACTCGACTTTCAGGCTTTGTACTCGCTGGCGGTTGTCAGACCGTAGCCAAACGGGAACAGCGGCCCATCCGGGTGACTCAGCAGCGTCTTGCGCGGCAGTTGATCGGCGCTGCGCAGCCATGTATAGCCAAGCTTGCCCGTGATCGGCGTATCCCCGAACAGCGCGTCGACCACACCGTGCGCTTCGGAACCGGGGAGCCATGCCGCAACCACCGCGTCGGCGACATCGAGGATCGTGTTGATAATGAGCGGGCGACCGGAGAGCAGGACGACCACCAACTGGTCGACTTCGGAACGCACGCGCTGCACGACAGCGATATCGACGGGATCGAGCGTCAGGTCGCCGTTATCGCCCCAGCCTTCGGCGTAGGGCGTCTCGCCGATCACGACGAGGCCGACCTGCGCGCGGCGGGCGAACTCGCCCGTGTCGCTGAACTGCACGCTGCCATCGACGGCCGCCTGCACCCCTTCGAGGATGCTCGTGCCGATGGTCGACTTGCCGAGCTTCCCCTGCCATTCAATCGTCCAGCCGCCGCACTGCAGGCCGATGTTGTCCGCGCCACGTCCGGCGACCGCAACATGCGCGCCCTTTGAGATCGGCAGCACGCCATCGTTCTTGAGCAGCACCATCGACTTCTGCGCCGCCGTGCGGGCGATGGCGCGGTGCGCCGCCGATCCGAACGTCTCCATCAATTCGGGGCGACCGAGCGGGTGCTCGAAGATGCCGAGCCAGTACTTCGCGCGTAAAATCCGGCGCACGGCATCGTCAATGCGCTCCATGCTCACATCGCCCACCTCGACCGCTTTGGTCAGCGCGGCGATGAAATTACGGAAGTCGTACGGCACCATGATCATATCGACGCCCGCATTGACCGATTCGACGACGCAGGTGTAGAAATCTTCACTGATCTGGTAAATCGCCGCCCAGTCGGAGATGAGGAAGCCGCCGAAGCCGAGTTCGCCCTTCAGCACGTCCGTCAGCCAGTAGTGGTGGGCGTGCATCTTGAGCCCGTGGTAGCTGTTGAACGACACCATGATGTTGACTGCGCCCGCCGCAATCGCCTTGATGTACGGCGCGAGGTGGATGGCACGGAAGGTCGCTTCGTCGTCGCGTGCGTCGCCTTGATCGATGCTGTAGGTATCTTTTGGTGCCTGCCAGTCATTCGCGACCCAGTCCGGCTTGATCGACGTGCCCCACGTCGTGCCACCGTCGCCGATGTAATGCTTGACGGACGCCATGACGCGCGCCGCCGGATCCTGCAGTCCTTGTAAGTAAGCAATCGCGAGTTCGCTCACGACCCCGGTGTCTTCGCTGTAGCCTTCGTAAGCGCGACCCCAGCGGTAATCCTGGGGGACAGAGACCGCGGGGGCGAAATTCCAGTGTACGCCCACGGCCAGCAGTTCACGCGCTGTCGCCTGCCCGATCTGCCGGATGATATCGGGGTCGCGGGTTGCGCCGAGGCCGACATTGTGCGGGAAAATGGTCGCGCCATAGGCATTCGAGTGGCCGTGCACCGCGTCTACGCCGTAGATCAGGGGAATGCGTAGGCGCGTGGTCAGCGCGGCTTCGAGATAGCCGTGCACCATATCGCGCCACGTCGCGGCGGAGTTCGGATCGGGGTTGCCGCCGCCGCCGCTCAAAATCGAGCCGATGAAGTATTCGGCGGCTTCGGCGGGTGTGATGCTGTTCTTCTCGATCTGCGTCATCTGCCCGATCTTTTCGGCCAGCGTCATCTGCGCAAGCAGACCGTCGATGTCATGTTCTCGGTTGAAGTGCGTGGCAAGAGATGTGGACTGAACCATGCTGTTCCTTTGCGGTATAACGGATCTGTTCCGGGTAGCACACGCAGGTGCGTGATCGGCGTGCATGCGGGACGATAATCAAGCAGAAGTGTACGAACGCCGACATTGTACACCACACGATCAACGTTTGGGCGGGGTGAGCTCGCCCCGGAGACTCATTTCCATCAGCGTTCGCACGGTATTTCCCTCATAGCCGAGCCCAAACAACGTGTACAGCTTGGTCAGCGCGGATTCGGCGGTCATGTCATAGCCATTGATCACACCGCAGGCTTTGAGCGCGCTCCCGGTCGCATACGCATCGAGATCGACGGTACCGTAGAGACATTGGGTGCAGCTCACCACGACCACGCCGCGATTCACCGCCGCTTTGATCGCGTCAAGAAATGCCTGATCTTTGTCGGGGGCATTGCCTGCGCCGAACGTTTCCAGAATCACGCCTTGAATCGGCGGCTGGAGCAGGTTTTTGACCACGTCCACCGAAATGCCGGGGAACAGGCGAATCTGCCCGACCTGCGGCTGCGAGGTCAACCGCGCGAAGCGAAATGGTTCGGCGGGGTGGGGCAGTACATGTGTCGGGTCGATACTGGTGTCCACGCCCACCGTACCGAGCGGCGGATAATTGGGTGAATCGAAAGCGTTGAAGCCGCTGGCGTTGACTTTCACTGTGCGGTTGCCACGAAACAACTTCGTGTTGAAGTACAGGCAGACCTCGGGAATCGCGTAGCTGCTGGCGATGAGCAGTGAATCGATCAGGTTGGGGCGCGCGTCATTGCGCATTTCGACCAGCGGAATTTGCGAGCCAGTGACGATCACCGTTTTGCCGAGATTCTGCAGGAGGAACGAGAGCGCCGACGCCGTGTAGGCCATCGTGTCGGTGCCGTGCAGCACGACAAAACCGTCGTATTGATCGTAGTGGTCGGTGATGTCCTGCGCGATCTCGACCCAATCGGCGGGCGTCATGTTGGAGGAGTCGAGCAGGGGCGTGTACTCGTGAATGACGAACCGCGGCATGCGCTCGTCCTGTAGTTCCGGCATCGCCTCCATCTGCTGGCGTAGGTAACCTGCAGCGGGTTGGTAGCCGCTCGGCGTTTTGACCATGCCGATCGTGCCGCCAACATAGGCGATATAGACCGACTTCGCGCTGGTCATCGCTGAACTCGCACGAGGGGGCGGACGGTTTCACGCGGGATGAGCGTCGTTCCGATCAGCGTGGTGAGTGGTGCGCGATCCGGCGTTTCCGCGCGGTCACGTAGGAAGCGCACGGCCAGTTTCCCCATCAGGATCTTGTCGACGCGCATTGTCGTGATCGCCGGGCTGAACTGCGTGGCGAGGTCGATGTCGTCGAAGCCGATGACCGAGAGTTCGTGGGGCACATCGCGCCCCGTATGCCGCGCCGCCAGCATGACGCCGACCGCGACCTCATCGTTACACGCGAAGATTGCCGTGATCTCCGGCGCGCGCTGGAGTAGGGCGCAGGCCGCCTCATAGGCACTGTCGCGGTTGAGCTCGCTGTCTTCGATGTACACATCCGGAATGCGGTGATGCTTGAGCGCGCGGAGATAACCTTTGCGGCGCTCACGAATGCTCGGGTAGGCGTCGGCGGAACTGCCGACGAGCCCGATCTTGGTGTGCCCCTGTTTGATCAGATATTTGACGGCCGTGTACGCGCCGGTGATGTTGTCGGTCACCACGCTGTCAAAGCGACTGCCGGGCGCATAGGCATCGACCAGTACGACCGGGATCTCGAATTTGCGCCCGATCTGGTGAATAGTGTCTTCGAGGAACGTGCCGACCATCAGCACGCCATCGACCTGATTGTCGAGCAGCATCGGCGGCAGGTTAACCGGGCGACTCACTTTGTCCACGCTGATGTTCGCCATCATCAGGCTGAGGTTGTAGCGCTGGCATTCGCGTTCAATGCCCGCCAACACGTACGAATAGAACGGGTTGATCGTCATGGTCACGCCGTCGTCGACTTTCCCGATAGCGCCGACGACGGACAAACTCGGCGTGACGACCGGGGCAGCCGTGCGCACCTGCATGCGATAACCCAGCGCAGCGGCGGCTTCAATTACGCGCGTACGCGCTTCATCGGAAACGTTCCCACGATTGTTCAAGGCGTTCGACGCAGTGCCCAGCGAGACTCCGGCGAGTTTGGCGACATCACGTAAGGTGGGTTTTTCGCTGAACATTCTGCATTTCCCTAACAAGGCGGGGTAAAACCAATTATCTGCGCACTTTATGCTTCTATCTTACCGCGTTATGAAAAATGAACAAGATTGAACAATACCCGACTTGTACATTGAACAAGTTCAGGTTAAAATGAAATTCGTGGTGAACAAACCCGATCAAAATTGGGGTCTTGCATTTTGGGAACGTTCTCAGTTATACTGGGCGAAATTGAACAATACTGAACTTTGTAGCAACTAATCGCATTGTTCTAGGAAAAGCCATGTCCGGGCGAATTAGTATTCACGACATCGCCAAAGCCGCAGACGTTTCGCGCTCGACCGTATCCCGAGTTGTCAATCACGATGTGAATGTCAGCCCGGAGACCCGTGCTCGGGTGCTCGAAGTCATCGAACGCCTGCAATACACCCCGAATCACGCGGCGCGCGCCCTCGTTAAGCAGCGTTCGCAGGTGATCGGCGTCGTGATGCCCGGTACCGCGAATGTTTTCTTCGGGGATAACTCGTATTTCCCCATGCTCCTGCAAGGGATTGTCGAAGCGGGCAATCACCACGACCAGAATTTACTGCTGTGTCTCGGTAATGTGGGCGAACCGCGCGAACACTTCAGCCAGCGGATTTTGCGCAATCGCATTGGCGATGGCTACATCATCGCGTCGATTGAAAACGACGATCCGCTGATTGATCACCTTGTGCAATCTGCACCAAATTTTGTCATGGTCGAACGCCCACAGCGGTACGCCGATGTCATCAGTTCGGTGACGGTCGATAACGTGCACGCGGGGCAGGTCGCGACCGAACACCTGATCAGCCTCGGCTACAAGCGGATTGCGCACATCAGCGGGCAGTTGAGCATCGCTGACGGTCAGGATCGGTTGGAAGGGTATCGTAGGGCGCTCGCCGTGGCGAACATCCCCTACGACCCGGATCTCGTCTATGTGTCGCAGTTTACGTATGAGGCGGGTGTCGAAGCGATGCGGGCGCTGCTGCACCATCAGCCGGACGCCGTGTTCGCTGCCTGCGATGCTTCGGCGCGCGGTGCGATTGCCGCCGTCCAGCAGGCTGGGCTGCGCGTACCCGAAGACATCGGCATCGTCGGCTTTGACGATCTCGATGTGGCGACCAAGACAACCCCACACCTCACGACCATTCAGCAGCCGGTTCAGCAGAAGGGCGCTGCCGCCGTTGAGCTCCTGCTCGACCTGATCAGCGGTAAGAAAGTCAGCCCCCAGCAAATCGTGCTCCCTTCCAAGCTCGTCATCCGCGAATCCTGCGGTGCGAAGATACGTAAGGCAATATCGGCAAAGGAGGTGCAGTCCCCATCGGTATTCACCTAACCCTTATCCGTTCAATTGCGTTTCAAGCTTTTGTATATGCTAGAGGGAAATTCACAATGTCCAAGAAGCTTTTTGTCGTTATGCTGCTGGCCCTCCTGCTCGTCGGAGCAGTGATGCCCGCCGCGGCTCAGGAACCCGTTACGATTACGTGGTTCGTCGGTTTGGGTACTGGTACGAATTCGGAACAGATCGAAGTTCAGAATCAGGTCGTGGCGGACTTCAATGCGTCGCACGATGACATCGAACTGGTGATCAACATCGCCGCCAGCAACGAAACCTCGCGCGACACCCTCAGCACCCTCATTGCTGCGGGCACCCCGCCGGATATCGTTGGCCCCGTCGGCGTTGCCGGTTCCAACTCGTTTGCCGATCAGTGGGCGACGAACATCGATCAGTTGGCGGCGGATGCTGGTTTCGACACCACCGTGTTTGACCCCGCGTTGATCGACCTGTACCGCACCCCCGAAGGCACGCTGAGCGGTCTGCCGTTCGCCGTGTATCCCGCCGTCACGTACTACAACATCGACCTGTTCGACGAAGCTGGCCTGAACTACCCGCCGGCCGAATTCGGCGCGCCGTATGTGATGCCCGATGGCACCGAAGTCGCGTGGGACTACAACACCGTTGCCGAAATCGCCAAGATTCTGACGGTGGACGCCAATGGTAACGACGCGACGATGGAAGGTTTCGACCCCGCCGCGATTGAACAGTACGGCATGAACTTCCAGTGGGCGCGTCTCCGCCTGATCTGGACGAACCTGCAGCCGTCCGACCAGTACTACAATGCGGAAACCAACAGCATCAGCGTTCCGGAAGAATGGACGCAGGCGACGCAGTGGTATTGGGACCGGATTTGGGCCGACCACACCGCGCCGAACGCTACCGCCGCGGCCAGTGAAGTTCTGCAGCCCAGCGGTTTCGCCTCGGGCAACCTCGGTATGGCGATTGTGCCCCTGTGGTACACCTGCTGCCTCGACAACTCGGTTGGCAACTTCACGTGGGATATCGCCCCGGTTCCGGCCTCGTTTGACGGCGAACAGCACGTCGCGATGGATGCCGACACGTTCCGTCTGGTCGCCGCCTCGGCGCACCCCGCGGAAGCTTTCGAAGTTCTGCGTTACCTCGTGACCGACGCCGCCCCGGCGCTCGCCAGCGTGTACGGTGCCTTCCCGGCGCTGCCCGCGGCTCAGCCGACCTGGGTTGAAACCATCAGCGCTCGTTACCCGATGGGCGTGAACTGGGACGTCGCGGCTGCCAGCCTCGCGTACTCGAACCCCGGCCCGATGCACCACGAATCGAACGTCCCGAACTACACGGCCGTCTATGACCGTGAATTCGCCCTCCTGTCGCTGATCGAAGGCGATACGGGTGCGGACATGGACATCGCCGCTGAACTCGAAACGTTCGCGACGGACGCGACCGCTATCGTTCAGGGTCAGTAAGCACCACTTCGTACTACCTTGGGGGAGGGAGCAATCCCTCTCCCAGTCTGTGTAATTGATCCAACTTGCTCGCAATAATGCTTATAACCTGTTTAAAACTACTTAGATTTATCAACCCGCTCAGGCAGTGTTGGAGAACAACTAATGGCAACAACTAATCAATCGATTTCAGCATCGCCAGTCGGGTTGTCGACGGCGCGCAAGAAATCAGGCGGACTCGAACGCCAGCAGCGCGTGTGGGGCTGGATTTTCCTCTCCCCGTGGATCGTCGGTTTCCTGCTGTTCACCGCTATCCCCATCATCGTCTCGCTTTTCTTCACCTTCACCGACTTTACGCTGACGAGTTCCGAACCGATGCGGTTTGTCGGCTTGGAGAACTGGCAGCGGTTGTTCACCGACCCGATTGCCATGACGGCGCTCGGCGTGACCCTGCGCTTCGCCTTGATCGCGGTACCGTTCGGCATCATCATCCCCTTAGGGATGGCCGCACTGCTCAACACCAAGAGCCTGTGGGGCAAAACCTTCTGGCGGCCGCTGTTCTACATGCCGTACGTTGTCCCCGCGATTTCCAGCATCTTTGTGTGGCAGAGCTTCCTCAACGGCGATACCGGCTGGCTGAACCGTCTGCTGCGTGATTTTCTCGGCGTGGTCGAACCGCCGAACTGGGTGCAGGATGCGAACTGGATTTTGCCGGCGTTCATGCTGGTCGGCGTGTGGGGCGTCGGTAACGCGATGCTGACCATGCTGGCGACGATGCAGGGCGTGCCGACCGAACTCTACGAAGCGGCTGACGTGGACGGCGCGAATCCGCTGGTTAAGTTCCTGCGCATCACGCTGCCGATGATTTCCCCGGTCATTCTGTACAATCTGGTGTTGAGCGTCATCGGTTTGATGCAGTACTTCACGGTACCGTATGTCATGACGCGTGGTACGGGCAATCCTGGTAACTCAGCGCTGTTCTTCAACATGTATCTGTATAAGACAGCCTTCCAGAATGCCAACATGGGCTACGGCGCGACTCAGGCCTGGTTCATCTTTATCATCGCCCTGGTTTTGACGGTGGTGCTCTTCGGGACTTCAAACCGTTGGGTGTACTACGCGAGTGGAGACTAATACAAATGGCTGCGGTAACCTATTCCAAATCGGTAAACACATCCCCCTGGTATAGTTTCCAGTTGAAGAAATTTGGCGTGGGCGCGCTGATCTTCCTGATCGCCTGCTCGGTCGCCTTCATCTACCTGCTGCCGTTCGGTCAAATGCTGACGACTGCGTTCAAGAGCGCGGAACAAATCGTCGGCAACACCGATGGCCTCATCTTCCCGATGTCTCCGCGCACCTTCACCTATGAAGGCGAAGCGTATCCGATTGTCAAAGTGCCGGATGAAAACGGCGTCATGCGTGAATTGGCACTGGTCGACAAGGGGCGCCAGAGCAGCGGTTTCATTGACCCGGCGAATCCCGATGGTGGGATCATCGAATGGCAGGGCAGTTGGCGCACGCTGGAAACGGTCTATGAACTGATCCCGCATCCGGAGAATTTCCCGGAAGCGTGGGATCTGATCGACTTCCCGCGCGTGTTCTTCAACACAGCGTTCATCGCCATTACCGGGATGATCGGCACGCTGCTGTCGAGCATCTGCGTGGCTTACGCCTTCGCGCGCTTCCCCATCCCCGGCAAGAACATCTACTTCATCATCCTGATTGGGACGATCATTCTGCCCGGGCAGGTGACGCTCATCCCGACGTATGCCTTCTTCGCCAGCATCGGCTGGACGGGCTCGTGGCTGCCGCTCATCATCCCGCACTTCTTCTCGAATGCCTATAACGTCTTCCTGCTGCGCCAGTTCTTCCTCACGCTGCCGCGCGAACTCGACGAAGCCGCGATGATCGACGGTGCTGGCCCGTTCCGCATCCTGCGCAGCGTGATCATCCCGCAGTCGTGGCCGGCGATCCTTTCGGTTGGTCTGTTCCACTTCATCTTCGCGTGGAATGACTACTTTGGCCCGCTGCTCTACACGCTCGGTAAGTCGGACCTGTGGCCGATTTCGATTGCGGTGCAGCAGTTCAACTTCCAGTACGGCCCACGTCCGGAGCTCATTCAGGCGACCTCGCTCATGGCGATGGTGCTGCCCCTGCTGATCTTCGTGTTCGCGCAGAAGGTCTTCATGCGCGGCGTGGTCGTGACGGGCGTCGAAAAGTAACATGCGCCGACTGTTCCTCCTGTTAGTTCTCCTCCTGTGCGGCGTGCAGATCGCCGCCGCGCAGGACGGGGCGGATTTGCAGGTCGATGCATCCGCCTCCCGCGGCCCGATCAGCCCGTACGTGTACGGCTCCAACATGAACCTGTACAGCATCATCCCGCAGAGTTTGATGGATGAAGCCCAGATGATGGGCATCAACTTCATGCGCTTTGGCGGCGGCGACACCGATCGTATGGACATGCGCACGACGATCATGGATCTGTTTGTGCTGCAAATGCGCCAGTTGGGCGCGGAGCCGCTGTGGAGCGTTCGGCTGCTCGACGGCACGCCCGAAGCCGCCGCGGAATGGGTGCGTTACGCCAATATCGAAAAAGGCTACAACATCCGCTACTGGAGCATCGGCAACGAACCGAATCTGTTCGTCGCGCTGATGGGCGCGGAGACCTACACGGTCGACGACCTGAGTACCCAGTGGCGCGCAATTGCCGAAGCCATGCTGGAAGTCGATCCGACGATTCAGTTCGTTGGGCCGGATATCACGCAGTACGT
Source organism: Candidatus Flexifilum breve (assembly GCF_016713355.1). Taxonomy (NCBI): domain Bacteria; kingdom Bacillati; phylum Chloroflexota; class Anaerolineae; order Aggregatilineales; family Candidatus Flexifilaceae; genus Candidatus Flexifilum; species Candidatus Flexifilum breve. The sequence goes on along the minus strand of NZ_JADJPI010000035.1, from coordinate 803,957 downwards.
GCCGCTGAGCATCGACGGCAATAATATCACCTTTGACTTGCGCAGCGGTACGCCGTTAGACGCCGAAGGCAATGACTGGCTGATCCCGTTCCTCGAAGCAAACGGCGATCTGCTGGCGTATGTCGGTCTGCATCGCTATCCGTGGCCGGGCAATGGCGGCGGTGATGGCGCGACCATCGACGGTCTGCGCACGCAGCCGCAGGAATGGGATGTCGTCATCCCGAACCTGCGCACGATCATCCGCAATGCGGCGGGGCGTGACATTCCGATTGCGATTGCGGAGATCAACTCGAATTCGGCGAACAGCGTCGGCGGCCCCGCCAGCCTTGACTCGCACTTCAACGCCCTCTGGTTGGCCGATACGCTCGGTCGGATGATCAACAACCAAGTTGAAATGGTCACCTACTGGGACATGCAGGGCGGTGCCGGACGTGGGTGGGGCCTGTTGAGCAGCTACAACGTGCGCCCGACTGGCTATACGTATATGATGTACGCCCGCTTCGGCACAGAACTGCTGGCCGCGCAGTCCAACGACCCGCTGGTGACTGTGTACGCAGCGCAGCGGGACGACGGCGCGGTGACGGTGATGGTCGTGAACCTCGGCGACGACGAAGCGACCAAGACGCTCTCGGTCAGCGGGTTTGCGGCGGGTGCAGAGGCGGAAGTCTGGCGCTTTGATCAGGACACGGACGCCGAGCAAATTGAGTCGGTGGCTTTCAGCGACGGTATGAGCGTGACCGTCCCCGGTCAGTCGCTGACGCTGTACGTCATTCCACCTGCGAACTAAATCTCAAGTCAACCGGGCGGGGTTCGCCTCGCCCGGCGCGGGACACCTTTCCTCACCGCTTTTGTACCTGGAGCACTACACAACATTATGAATCGGCGCACGTTACGCACCATCGTATTGATCTGGTTGGTTTGGAGCATCGTGCTGATTGGCTATATGCAGATCGTGCAGATGCGCTATGAGCCAGACCGCCCGGATACGTCGCTGCAATGGACGGGCGATTGGACGAACCGCAACAGTCAGCGCGGCAAAGACTACTTGCTCGAACCGTTCCTCAATACCCAGGTCTCGTGGGACAGCGAGTATTATCTGTCGGTTGCGACGGTCGGCTATGATGATCCTGAGATCGCCTTGGTCGAAACGCCGCACGGTGATTACAGCACGAGCTATGCCTTCTTCCCCCTCTACCCGATACTGATCAAAGCGGTGCGCCTGCCGTTTGCGCTGCTCGGCATGACGCCGATTGCTGCGTCAGTCGCCGCCGGGGTGCTCATCTCGCTGCTCGGCACGCTGGCGGGCATGATCGCACTCTACGACATCGTGCGCGAGGAACTCGGCGAGCAGGGCGGGCTGCGGACGATCTTCTACCTGCTGATCTTCCCGACCTCGATGTTCTTCGCGGTGGTCTACACCGAAGGGTTATTCATTGGCTTGGCGTTCGGCAGCCTAGCGCTGATGCGGCGCAAACAATTTGTGCTGGCAGCAGTTTTGGCCGCGTTGGCGACGTGGACGCGCTCGATTGGCGCGGTGCTCGTGCTGCCCATGCTGATCGCGTGGGTGTTGGCCTACCGGCAAACGGCGGAGTCACTGGACAAGCGGAAGCTGTTGTTTCAACTCCCGGTGCTGGCACTTCCGGTTATCGCCTATGGATTATGGCGGTTAGTCTACGGTGTGCAGTTCGATGCCGTTGAGGAATTCTGGTTTGGCAACCGCCTGCTCGATATCCCGCTCACGCTGCAATTTTGGGGCGGCATCCTCGAACGGGCACAGACCAATGAGCAAACATTGGTCGTGGTCGCGCTGCAAATTGTTGCGACGTTCCTGTGTCTTGTCAGCATTGTTGTCTGCCTGCGCCGTTACCCGGAGCTCGCGGTGTTCGGTTTCCTCGCGCTGCTCGTGCCCTTCACGGCGGGTGGGACGAGCACACAAAGCACGCTGCGCTATGTGCTGGTCGTGCCGACGCTGTGGGTGATGCTTGGCCGTTGGGGACGCAGCACGAGCTTCGACCGCGGGTGGACGGTCGCCAGCGTGCTGCTGCTGGCGATGCAGGCGTACCTGTTCAGCTACGATATGTGGGTGGCGTAAAAGAAAGCCTCACCCCCAACCCCTCTCCCACGGGAGAGGGGAGACTATTGATTTGTGTTGGGGCTAGGTTTGCTGATAGCTCAGTAGAATGACATGCAGGCTAGGAGCAGCGGACGCCCCGTTGGGCGTCCCTACAAGCTACATTCGTTTCGTAGGGACGCAATTCATTGCGTCCGCCGGTTGGTAGTCCTGACACCACCCGTGAGAATGGGCCAGCAGCGGCTTAAGCATTCACGACGGGCAGCACGCAGCGATCAATTGCATCGTCGCTGGCGACTTCCGGCACATCTTTGACCAGCGTCCAGCGTTCGACGTGTTCGACGCTGGCGGTTGGTGCTAACGTGACGAGCGGGCTGAGCGTCTCCAGCTCCAGCATAAAGTCATTCGCGAAGACCTCAACATTGCTGCCCAAATCCGGGTAGACCGCGTCGGCTGCATACTCAAATTGCTTAATGAACAGGTGATCGGCATTGGTATAGGCGATCCACCCGCTCGGCACGGCTGCGCCCAGCTTAAGCGGCGTCGAAACGTTGGGATTGTGAGCAATGCGGATGTATTTGCGCCCAAAGCCGAAGCGCGGATCGGAGAGATCGACGTACGGCCAGATAGCCAGCGTCGCCGTGGGCAGCAGATCTTCAGGGTGCGAACCGCGTGGTGGCAGCGGAATCACTGCCGTACCACTCGGATTCATTACCGAGAGCGCCCAGACCGCCAGTTCGACGCCCCACAGGTTGTGGTTGATGAGGCGATGCGTCAGCTGGACGCGGTTTGAGGCGGGCGTGAGCCGGACGTCGATCTGCTTCTCGATTCCCGCCGCGTCGGTTGGCTGGATGATGCGCACGAAGTCGCCGTGATCCTCGACGCTGATCGGCGCGTTGTCCGGCACGGTCGTACGTCCGGCAGCTTCCGGCGCATGCCACAGGCGATGCCCCCCGTACAACTGCCACGCTGACCGATCCGCCGGGAGGGCCAGCGGATCGGCTTGATAGAACTCATTGCGGTCGCCGATGAAGCCGAAGTGGATGATGCGCGGCCCCACGTCTCCGGTGATGATCAATTCCAGTACGCCATTGGCGAGACGATAGCAGTTCAGCCCACTGTAGTTCAGCCGCTCAATATACATCTAGTCTTCTCGCAGCTGCAGATAGGCGGCCACCCACACCAGCGGTGCATTCCAGTTGATCGTCACTTCGTTGGTTGACCACGAGCCGATGACGTCGAGGTAGCGTTTCGCCGCGCCGACCGTGTTCAGGTTGGCCGCCAGCGCATCGGGATCGCTCGGATTTCCATTTGGTCCGCCGGCGACGACGCCAGGCGGCGGCGCGGGAAACTCACCTTGATTCGCCCAGAAACGGTGATGCGGATGCTGGAGCGACCGCACGCCGTAGCCGGAGATGAAACTGAAGCCAAGCGCGTTGCGCCCGAGCAGATAATCCATGCTCTCGGTCACGCCGTGCAGGTAGCGCGCTTCACCGGTGAAATCGTGCGCCAGCGCCAGAATGATCGCGTTGTTGAGCACATCGGAATTCGAGCCCCACGCATAGCCATTGGCGCCGAGCGACACGCGATAGCCTTCACCCTCGATGACGCTCAGGTAGCGGTCGGCCGTCTGCAAGATTTGCCCGCGCAGCGTGACGATCTCATTCGTGGTGAGCTGATTCGGCACCATCGCCAGCGAGATCGTGCCGAGCGCCGCCGTACTGCCCCACGTCATCGATGACGCGCCGCCGCTCGCCGTGGGAAAGGCACTGTAGTAGGGCGAGGTGCGGATGAACTGGCGATATTGGGCTTCCCCGGTCGTGATAAACAGTTCCGCCGCTGCCCAGTAGAACTCGTCGCTGACGTCGGTGTCGTCGTAGTTGCCACCGCCCGCGCCGGGGACGTTACCCGCGAGCATGATCGGGTTGTCGTTAGCGGCCTGCCACGCGGTCTGGGCGACGCTGAGGCAGCGTGCCGAAAATTCCGCGTCAAGGTCGCGCCAGATGCGCGCGCACTGCGCGGCGGTTGCGGCCACGTTCAACGTTGCGGCAGTCGACGGCGGGAACAGGTAACGTCCGCCGCTGGCATTGGCGAAGGCGCTGTTGTTGTCGTACTCGGTTGGTGGCATGAAGGGGATGCCGGACCATTCGCGGTCGTGCAGCTTGTGATGCACCATGCCCGCCAGCGGCTGACCCTCTGGCACTTGCATAGCCATGAGGAATTCCATCTCCCAGCGCGCCTCATCGAGCAGATCGGACACGCCGCTGCCGCTCTCCGGGATGTTCAGCGATTGATCGGGGAAGGCGTTCGGCAAGCGTTCGTACAGGTTGAGCAGTGTCCACAGCGAGATGCCGCCGTTGACGACATACTTGCCGTAGTCGCCCGCGTCATACCACCCACCGCGCCCGTTGAGCGTGTAATCGCAGCCATCCCACTGAACACCCTGCGGATCGGTACCGCGCCAGCAGGTGACTGCATCATCCGTCAGGTGTCCGGCAGGGCGTGCCCAGAGGTCGCCCGCGTGCTCCGCATCCAGTTCGATGCCGCTGCGATTGAGATAGAAGTAGCGTGCTGCATCAAACGGGAGCTGGGTGTACAGTTCATCTGCGACGATCTGGAACGGTTCGCTGGTCGTGGTGTCGATCGTGAGGACATACGTGCCCGGCGTCGTCACTGCTGAGAAATCGACCGTTTGCACATAGTCGCCGGAGGCGGCATCCAGACGACCGGGGGAGGTGAATCCGGCGGCGACCTGTTCGTCCGTGTCGACATTGCGCAGCACCCAGACTGTGCCGTTTGTGCCGGGGCCGGCGAACATCGCGAATTTAGGGGCGCTGGCGTAATAGCCGATCTGGTTCAGACTCACATAGCGCTGCGGCGCGACCACAACAGGTTCGGGGCGTTCACTTGCCATAGGGATATCCGTTCTGCCTACTTCGAAAAAGAGCCCACTGCCAAACAGGCTGGGGTTGTTATATGAGTTGTCGTTCGTATCGGCCAATGACCAAATCAGCTTGACGTTGCGATCCTGCTCAGTCGCGCCGTTCATGTGCGCCTGAAAGCCGATTTCGCGACCATGTTCCGGCGTGAAATACGCACTGAGGGGCACGGCGGCTTCGATGCCGTAACCCGTTTCGGTCGCGAAGACGAATGCCTGCACCTGACTGGCCGCGCTGTTCGATCCGGTCACCCTGATGGCGGTTGGGTCGGTGTTGCCGATGTCACCCGGATTGAGGTTGATTTGGAACATGCCGCTGCCATAGACCTCGGCATAGCGGTCATCGGAGAGGTTGAGGTAAAACTCCAGCGAATCCTCGTTCCAGTAGTTCGCCTCGTGCTGCCCGGTGATGATGTTGTCATCGACGGTCGTCATACCGATGTAGAAGTTCTCCGCATCCGCGGCGACTGCAAAGGTGAACGACGCATTTTGCAGTGGATCCGGGGAGGTTTGCGTGCCGCGGTCGACCGTGACTTGCGGTACGCCCGCCCAATCGTCGAGATTCCCATCCAGAGTGATCGCCACCGGAAAGGCGATATACACGACTTCGCCCGTGATTTCGGCGGGAGCGAGCGCATCTTGAGCGGTGAGCGGTGCGCTCAGCGTGAGGCTGAGCAACAGAAAAACGAGCATAATCAAAGCGCGTTTCATTCAATCGACTCCAGAAATAGTTTTCGAAGCGGTGGGGCAGGCACGCCGCGCGTCCCTGCCCACACTCTATTTAGTTCAGCGTCACCGAGACCTGGCACGCGGCGCGGTCGGTGATCAGTGGAATAATGCTGCCTTCGACGGGAGTGCCATCGACGGCGAGCGCGACGGTGTTGCCCGGCCCCGCACGGCGCACGGTGATATGATAGGTCACGCCGCGATACTTGCGTGTGGCGGTGAAACCTGACCACGCCGTCGGCACCACGGGCGCAATCTGCAAACCTTCAAATGTCGGGCGGATGCCGAGAATCCATTGGGTGATGGCCGCATAGTTCCATGCCGCCGTCCCGGTCAGCCAGGAGTTCTTGGCTTCGCCGTGCGTCGGCGCGTCCTTCCCGGCGATCATCTGCGCGTAGACGTACGGTTCGCAGCGGTGCAGCTCGCTGATGGCTTCACGCGCCGACGGGTTGATGCGCGTGTAGTAGTCGTGCGCGTTGTTGCCGGAGCCAACAATTGCTTCCGCGATCATGATCCACGGGTTGGTGTGGCAGAAGATGCCCGCGTTCTCTTTGTAGCCGGGGGGATACGACGAAATCTCGCCGAGTTCGACATGGTAGGTCGCATAGGCGGGCTGCTGCAAGATGATGCCATGCGGCGTCGCGAGGCGGGCGCGCACCGAGTCGAGTGCTTGCGCGGCGCGGCCATCGTCCAACCCCATGCCCGCCATGATGCATATGCCCTGCGGTTCGATGAAGATTTGCCCTTCTGCGCACTCCGCCGAACCGACTTTTTCGCCGAAGTGGTTGTAAGCGCGCATGAACCACGCACCATCCCACCCGTGTTCCTTGACGACCTCATCCATTTTGACCGCAGAGTCGCGATAGCTGGCGGCGGTGTCCCCACGACCGAAGTGATCTTCAAGATCCGCCATCTCTTTGGCCGCAATGCCGTACAACCCGGCGATGAAGATCGATTCCGCGACCGCGCCGTCTTTGTTGGTGGTCGTCTGGAAAGATTCGCCCGGTTCTTCGGAGAAGGTGTTGAGGTTGAGGCAGTCGTTCCAGTCGGCGCGCCCGATGAGCGGCAGACCGTGCGGGCCGAGCCGATCCAGCGTGTACTGCATACTGCGGCGCATATGTTCGTAGAGCGGCTGCTCGGTGCCCGGCTGATTGTCAAATGGGACGGGTTCGTCGAGGATCGCCCAGTCGCCGCTCTCCTTGATGTAGGCGGCGACGCCGAGCACGAGCCACAGCGGGTCGTCGTTGAAGTTGCTGCCGACCGCGTTGTTGCCGCGCTTGGTGAGCGGTTGGTACTGGTGGTACGCGCCGCCATTCTCAAACTGCGTGGAGGCGATGTCGAGGATGCGTTCTTTCGCGCGTTCCGGGATCATGTGCACGAAGCCGAGCAGATCCTGATTCGAGTCACGGAAGCCCATGCCGCGCCCAATGCCGCTCTCGTAGCCGGACGCCGAGCGCGACATGTTGAACGTCACCATGCATTGATAGGCGTTCCAGATGTTGACCATGCGATTAGTATGTTCGTCGGGCGTTGACACTTGCAGCACGCCGAGCAGACCATCCCAGTACTGGCGCAGCGTCTCGAAGGCCGCGTCAATGTTCGCGCTGTCCAGATAATGCGCGATGATCGGTTTGACGGTCACCTTGTTGATGACGCCAGGCGCTTCAAATTTGGCGTCGCGGGGATTCTCCTGATAGCCGAGGATGAAATTGATCGACTGGGTTTCGCCCGGTGCGAGCTTGAGCTTGACGTGATGCGAACCAATCGGTGCCCAGCCATGCGCAACCGAGTTCTTCGATTCACCCGCCTCCACAACGAGCGGTTGGTCAAACCCGCGATACACGCCGAGGAATTCGTCGCGCGAGGTGTCAAATCCGGCCAGCGGGGCAGAGCAGGCGAAGTAGGCGAAATGATCGCGGCGTTCGCGGTATTCGGTCTTGTGGTAGATCACGCCGTTTTCGATTTCGACTTCGCCGATGCTGAAGTTGCGCTGGAAGTTGGTCATGTCGTCGTTGGCGTCCCACAGGCAGAACTCCACGAACGAGAACAACGACAGTTCCGCCGCCTTGACGCGGTGATTGGTCACCTTGACCTGCCACACTTCCAGGTTCGATCCCTGCGGCACGAAGTAGCGCACCTGCGCCGTCACGTCGCGGTAGGTCGATTGAATGGTGGTGTAGCCGATGCCATGACGGCAGGTGTAATCGTCAAGCGCGGTCAGCGTAGGCTGCCACGTCGGTGACCAGTATTCGCCCGTCGCGCTGTCACGCAGATACAGGTAGCGCCCGCCAATGTCACGCGGGGCATTGTTGTAGCGATAGCGAGTCAGGCGGCGGAGGCGGGCGTCGCGGTAAAACGAATAGCCACCCGCAGTGTTCGAGATGATGCCAAAGTAAGCTTCATTGCCAAGATAATTCAGCCACGGCAGAGGCGTATCCGGCCGGGTGATCACGTACTCACGCTGTTGGTCGTCAAAATAGCCAAAACGCATGTTTATAGTCCTTGGTGATTAGCTCAAATCACTATTGGGAACGTTTTCATAACTCATTTTGACTCGTTTCCTCCCTCATTGTCAACAATTTCAATTCCTGTTGCAGTAAACGTTTCAAGGGCGGTTGGGCAGACTGGATATAAGCAGTCGCTTAATCTCGGACGGGATCGCTGAGGTAAAAATCGGGAATTCGGGCATAATAAGCGCGGTTTAGTTTGCGCAAGCACGGTCATGTGCTTCAGGAGACGGTTTGGCTGCCTTACAACGCTCTCAACGTTCGCCGCGCTGGTGGCTGCCCGCGGTGGCCGTCGTCGTGCTCGCTTTTTTTGTTCGGCTGCCCACGCTTTCGACCATGGCCTTTGAGCCGGATTTGCGCCATTTCGCCGAGTGGATGCGCGTGATGGATATGCGCGGCTTGTGGGAGTTCTACAAGTCGTCGTACCGTTTCGACGAAACGGATCGCCTCTACCCGCCGCTGTCGACGCTGAGTTTTGCCGCCTTGATCGAAGTGAACGGTGGAACCGCGCCGAACCCGCGTTTTGCCATGCGTGATCCAAACTTCATCGTGCAGTTGAAAGTGTTTCCAGTCGCGTGTGAGCTGCTGCTGATCGGCGCAGTTGCGCTCTGGCTGAGTGACCGCCCGCGCCTGCGTTGGACAATTCCCATCGCCTTGGCGGTCGCGCCCGGCATCGTGGCGACGACGGGGTGGTGGGGTCAGTACGACGCGCCGTTCACGGCGTTCGTGGTGCTGGCGCTGCTTGCGCTCAACCGTGACCGTCCACTGTGGGCGTGGATTTTGTTTGCCATCGCCGCCTTGATCAAGCAGCCGGCGGCGGTCGTCGCGCCGATTCTGCTGGTCGTCACGTTCCGGCGCTACGGCTGGCGGCGCACGCTGATCAGCGGGGTAGTCAGCGCGGCGGTGTTCCTGTTGGTGACCCTGCCGTTCGCGTTGGAGAGCGGTTGGGAAGACGCGCTCGCGCCGTACTTGCACGCGAGCGACGCGTTCCCGTATTTCTCCAACAACGCCTACAATTTCTGGCACGCACTGGCGTCGATTGACAAGGGCGGGCTGATGCTGTTCCGTGAACCGGCGTACGCCGACGCGCAACTCTGGATCGGCGGCCTGTCGTACAAAGCTGCCGGGCTGATCCTATTCGGCACGTTCGTCCTGCTGATCATGGTGCTGTGCTGGCGTCAAGCCCACCAGAAGCGGGAATTCGTGTGGGCGGCGGCACTCTTCTACGGCTTCTTCATCCTACCGACGCAGGTGCACGAACGCTACCTGTTTCCCGCCGCCGTGCTGCTCATCATTGCCATTGCGCAGGATCGCCGGGTGCTTCCGGCGGCCATTGCTGCCAGCGTTACTTATGCTTACAACATTTTTGCCGTCACCAGCTTCGACGATTTGTCGCGTACTTTCCTCGCCCCTGCCAACTTTGCGCTCCCCATCGCCTTGCTCAACGTGGTGACGTTCGGTTTGCTCGTGCGTTGGGCGGTCGTTGACGGTGTCGAGCAGGCGGCTCCCTCACTGGCGGCTCCTGCCGCCGTCGCGTCTCCCCACGCGATCTAGAGGAATGAGTATCTATGATCGTAAGTCAAGGTCAGGACTGGCCTCGTCTTTGGCTGCGTGCTGCCCGGGAACAGATCGCGCAGCTTGCCCGGAGTCGGGCGCTGCGCGTTTCGCTCGGCGTGTTTCTGACGCTCCGCCTCCTGACGCTGGTCGCCGCGCTGCTGATGGCGCGGGACATGTCGGCGGCGCGCCCGGATCTGCTGCGCTTTAACCTGCTCACGCTGGAAGGTAACCCGAGCGGCATCACGTACTACGCCTCGCTGCCTGCACATGCGCCCTTTGCCCAGGTCGTTGAGCCGTGGCGGCGCTATGACACTGCATGGTATATCCTGATCGCCATGCAGGGCTATTTCCCGGATACGCGAATTGTGTTCCCGCCGTTGTATCCAGCGCTGACTCGCTTCGTAGAGTTGTTCTGCGGCGGCAATTTCGTGCTGGCAGCGCTGATCGTGAGTAACGTCTTCTGCGCCGCCGCCTTCTACCTGTTTTACCGTCTCACCGCGTGGGAATGGGGGGATCGCGTGGCCACGCGCGCGCTGATTTTGCTGGCGGCATTCCCGACGGGGTTCTACCTTGTCGCAGGCTACACCGAACCGCTGTTTTTGACGTTCACGCTCGGCGCGTTTCTGGCGGCGCTGGATCGGCGTTGGTGGCTGGCAGGTGGCCTGGCGTTTCTCGCTTCGCTCACACGGTTACAGGGAGTCGTGCTGTGTCTGCCGCTCGGATGGATTGCCTATGTCCAGTGTCGCGAAGTCGGGCGGCGCGCGCTGATCGACCGTCTGCCCGCGCTGATCGGCGCACCATTGGGCACGCTGGCGTTCGTCGCCTTCATCACGTACGGGCAGTTGGGCAGCATGGAGCAAGCCTATGCCGAGGGGTGGAAGCTGGCTTCACATCTACCTTGGGACTCGGTGATCACGTATATGCAGCGGCTGTTCACCGGTATTACGGCGGCGCACGAACACAACAATGCCTTCACGCTGCTGCTGATGGCCGCGCTCGGCGTGGTCGTGCTGCTGCGCTTCCAGCGGGCGTATGCGCTCTATGTGTGGTCGACGTTAGCGGTGATTCTCGTACGCTACCACTTCGGCGAGGGGCTGGAAGGCGCGCAGTTCGAAAGCGCGATCCGCTATGTGCTGCTGCTGTTCCCATGCTTCGCCGCTGGCGCGCTCATCCTCCAGCGCCCGCGTGCCTTCTGGCTGACGGTAGCGGTGATGGCGCTCATGCAGGTGTACCTGCTTAACGACTTTGTGCATTGGGTGTGGGTGGCGTAATCAAAACCGGGACGATCCATGGTGTGATCGTCCCGGTTGCTTGCCTATGCTCAAGGGGACGGTTTGCCGTCCCCTGACCTGCCTTAGCGCAGCGTTTCCTGCAGCGCGAGGGCTTCCGGGGCGGCATCTTCCCCTGCCTCACTCAGATACGTGCGCAAGTTGACGAGTGCTTCTTCGTCATTGCCCTGCGCGTGGAACAGTTCGGCGAGACCGTAGTACGAGTAGATTTCGCCGAGTTCAATTGCGGCGCGGAAATCTGCTTCCGCGTTGACGTAGTCTTCGAGGCCGAGGTACGCCCACGCCCGGCTGTCAAGCGCGCTGGAATTGTCCGGGTTCAGGTCGAGCGCCGTGTTCAATTCTTCGAGCGCTTCGCGGTAGCGCCGCTGCTGCACCAGACCCCAACCGACGCCGTTGTGGTAGTCGGAGTTATCGGGCGCGAGGTCGACCAGGATGCGGTACTGATCGGTGTATTTCTTCCAGTCTCCGAGGCGGACGCCAAACACGTACGCCCGGTTCTGAATTGCGGCTTCGTAGTTCGGCGCCAGCTCGACGGCTGCGTCAAAGTCTGCGAGCGCGAGATCATACTCGCCGAGCAGGTCATAGGTCAGCCCGCGCACGTTGTACACCCACGCCGTATCCGTCGCGCCGAACTGAAGCGCGTTGTTGAAATCGCTCAGGGCTTCGTCGTTGGAGCCGAGGAAGTAGTAGGCGTAGCCGCGGAAGAAGTAGGCATCCCCGTTTTCCGGGTCGATTTCCAACGCGGTGGTGTAGAGCGCGACGGCCGTATCCCACTCCTCAGCGTTAACTGCCGCTTGAGCTTGTTCGAGCAGCGCGGTGATGTCCGTCGTGGGCTCTTCGCTAATGCTGACTTCGCCAGTCCCCAAACCAACGAGTTCAACGGCGTCGATTTCATTCCAGCCTTGGCCGATAGTCTGGTCAAGGTTGACGATCACGCCGCTCACGAGCGCCGTGATGCCGTCGACATTTACGGTGAACACGCCGGGGCATGGGGTGTTGCCGGGCGGGTCGGCACTGTTGTGCAGGTCAATGATATCGCCGTCGACGGTGATCACCTGCACGCTGGTGATCGAGCCGGGGCCGAGCGTCTGATAAATGTTGATCTGGGTCGGGACGACAGCCTGCGCGTAATTCAGCGTCAGCGAGTCGACGCCGCGCGAGTCGGAGGACGCCCACGCCGTACGGATGTCGGCGCATTCGGTGGTATCCGGCGCGCCGGACGCCTGCATCGCGCTCCACGCGTCGGCGGTGTATTCGGTGGTCGCCGTCGCGCTGACCGCCCACTGGCGCAGTTCGTCACCCGTCGTGACCGGCGGTGGCGTCGGCTCAACGATGGCGGTCGCGTCCGCTTCAATCAGCAGGGTGTAGTCGCCGTCGCAGGCGACGAAGCAGGTCGCCACGAGGACGTATTCGCCCGTGACGGGCAGGGTGAGATCCGCGATGCGCGAATTGCGCACGCCAAAATCGGCATCCTGCGAGTCGTCGTTCTCGGCAAGTTCGGCACCGTCCACGGCAAAAGCGTCGGCGGTGTACAGGAAGATGCGCGGGTCAAGCTCGTTGACATCTTCGGCCACCATTGTAATGGTGACGAGATCGCCCGCCGCGCCGGCAAAGCGCCATGCGACATCGCGGTTGGTTCGGTTGATCGTTCCGGTGACCGCTTCGTTGTAGACGAGCACGTCATCACCCGTCAGCACGGGCGGTAGCTCGGTGGGCGGCACAGGAGTCGGCGTGACCTGCTGAACCGGGAGATCGCTGTTGAGCGGCGTCAGCGTATACGAGCCGTCGCCGCGCACCGTCAGCGTGTAGGCGCCTGTCGCGGTGCCGCTGAAGCTGGTCACTTCGATCACCCACGTCCCCGTCTCGGTCACTTCAAAACTCGCAATCCGCGAGTTAAGGTTGCCGAAGTTCGAGTCGCCGGAGTCGTCATTTTCGATGGTGGCGTCGCGCCCACGTTCAAAATCATCGGGTGCATACAGCCGGAGGAGGGTATCGAACGCATTAAGGTCGGCGGCGACCTCGATGGTCACCAGTTCACCTTCGGTCAAATCGATGGCGAACTGCTGGGCGGGCGCGCGGTCGGTCAAACTGCCGCTGAGGGTCGCGGCGACTGGTAGCGGCTCAGGCGCTTCGACCCCACCCGCGTTCAGGTTGTATTCGCCGTCACCACGCACGGTCAGCGTGAATGCGCCCGTCGCGGTACCGCTGAAGCTGGTCACTTCGATCACCCACATGCCAGTTTCATTCACGCGGAAGTCTTCAATGCGCGAGTTCAGACTGCCAAAATCGGAGTCGCCGGAGTCGTCGTTCTGCACCTCGAATCGCCGACCACGTTCGAAATCACCGGGGGCATACAACCGCACCAGCGTATCGAAGTCTGGCGAGGACACTTCAATGGTCACGCGGTCGCCGTCGGTCAATTCGACCGTGAACGGCTGCGCCGCCGCACTGCGGGTGAGGCTGCCGTCGACGCTGGAGCCGCCCGTGTCACCGGGGCGGGGCGTCGGCGCCGGCAGATCGCCAAGCGGGGCGAGCACATACGTCTCATCGCCGCGCACCGTGAGCGTAAAGGTGCCGGTTGCGGTGCCGCTGAAGCTGGTCACTTCGATCACCCACGTACCGGATTCACTCACGCGGAAGTCTTCGATGCGCGAATTGAGGTTGCCAAAGTCGATATCGCCGGAGTCGTCATTTTCGACGGTGGCGTCGCGCCCACTTTCGAAGTCGCCGGGGGCATACAGGCGCAGGAGGGTGTCGAACGAGTTGTTTTCCGACGCCACTTCAATGGTGACGCGGTCACCTTCAGTCAATTCGACGGTGAACGACTGCGCAGTCGCGCCGCGGACGAGGTCGCCAACGATGCTGCTGCCGCCGACTGCAACGGGGGTTTCGGTTTCGCGCGGCGCAATCGGCTGATCGCCGAGCGGGACGATGCTGTAGCTGCCACTGCCGCTCACGGTGATTGTGTACGTCCCCGTACCGATGCGGGCGAAGCTGCTGGCTTCAATCACCCACGTGCCTGACTCGGTCACGGCAAAGTCTTCGATGCGGGAATTGCGGACGCCGAAGTCTGCATCCAGCGAGTCGTCGTTTTCGATGGTTGCGGTGCGGCTGCGCTCGAAGTCGCCGGGCGCGTACAAGCGCACAATCGTGTCGAAATCGTCGCTGTCGGCGACCATTTCGACGGTGATGACATCGCCTTCGGCCAGTTCGACGGCAAACTGCTGCTGCGGCTCAGCGGTCGTGAGTTCACCCGTGATGCTCGCGCCGCCGACCGCGATCTGCGGTGGCTGTGTGGCGGTCGGCGTTGGATCTTGAGCCACAGGTGGTGCTCCGCCAGCCAATGGGACAAGATTGTATGTGCTTTCGCTGCCACGGATGGTGAGGGTAAATTGACCTGTCGCACTGCCGTTGAAACTGCCCGCGCTATAACCCATTCACCCGATTCAGGTGACGTTGAAGTCCGCGATCCGTGAATTCAAGGTTGCCGAAACTCGGCATCCCCAGCGTCGTCGTTGTCCACGTAGGGGTGACGCCCCGACTGTAGATGCCGGGCGCATACAGGCGCAAATAGGTATCGAGGCTGGTTTCCGCCGCGGCCAGTTCGATGGTTACCATGTCGCCTTCGTTCAGGTCGACGCTGTAGTAGTAGCGCTTGGTCGTCCGTCGTCAGCACCTTCGACCGTCGTGCCGCCCACCGCCGCCGGACGCGGCGTCGCGGTCGGGGCACTGACGGTGCCGGACACAATCGAATTGATGATGAGATCGTATTCCGCCTGATAATCGGTCAGTTGGTCGCCAGTCTGGATGGCAACAACGACCAGACCGGACGGCGAGTCATAGACTGCGACGGCGGCTTCAATCCCTTGCAGACGCATCTGCACGTCTTGAATCTCTACATAGACGAAGGGGAAATCGTTGAGCGTTCCTTCTTGAATTTCGCCGTTTACGTCGCCCTGTTCCAGGAGGGTATCCACGATTGCACGCGGTGTTGTCGCGTCCTCCAGCCCCGGCATAAGCTGCGCTATGGCGGTTGGCGAATAGATCGCCAGCGCGACCAGCCCATCGTCACTCACGTCGTCACTCTGGTCAATGTCGAGCGCGGCGGTGGTGTTGCCCACCAACACAAAGCCGTCGTCCTCGCGCAGTACCCAGGAATCTGGATATTCAAAAGCTAAAGAACCATCAGGAAAGGTATAACTGAGAGTGTCACCTTGAGCGAGGACGGCCCCCGTCATCAGGAGTGTCAATAACCAGACACCCAATACTAAGTACAGTTTACGTCGTTGCATTATGCCTCCGTTGAGCTGCCGTCGAGACCGTCACGACTCGTGCGGGCAGCACGCTGGTAAAGGATAGCGGTGTAGCTATAGCATAAACGCAAATTGCGGCATTGGTATTCGACTAAAGTTGGAGAGTGGAGAGAAAGTCTTAATTATTGGGGGGAAAGTACCCAGAGTGCGCCCGGAGACGCACTCTGATACGACATAAATGAAAACTAGGGCATTTCCAGCACGCGCGGCGGCAAGCCGACGGGCAGCGCTTCCGGCCGTTCGACCGTGCTCTGCAGCGTGACATACGAACCGCTCTCGAACGCCTTGCTGAACGCGTGCATGATTTCCAGCACGTGATAGGCAAGATCGCCGCTGGCGCGGTGCGGACGTCCATCACGGATGCCGTAGGCCATATCCGCCAAACCGATGCCACGTGCCCAGTCTTCGCGGTGCTCGACGGGCATCACTTCCCAGTCGTGCTTTTCCGGTACGAACAGCTTGACCTGGCGGGGATCGTAGCCGTTGGGGTCGGGGATGGCGATGCTGCCCACCGAACCGTAGATTTCCATCTGCGGCAGGCGATGCCCCCACACGTCAAAGCTGGTGATCAGCGTAGCCAGCGCGCCCGACGCGAATTCCAGCGTGCCGGTGTAGTGGGTCGGCACATTGACCGGGAGCGTGCGCCCACTGGCGGTCGTGCGGGTGGGGAACGACGCGCGCGCCGCGCCGCTCACGCGGACCACTGGTCCGAGCAGCGTCACCAAGCAGGTGACGTAGTACGGACCCATGTCGAACATGGGGCCACCGCCGGGCGCGTAGAAGAAATCAGGATTCGGATGCCAGCGTTCCGGTCCGTGACCGAGCATGAAGCCGACCGCCGCGACCGGATCGCCAATTGCGCCTTCGTCGATCAGCTTGCGGGCGGCCTGATGCTGGCCGAACAGGAACGTATCCGGCGCGCAGCCCACGCGCAAACCCTTGGCGGCGGCGGTGTCGATGATGGCTTTGCCGTCGCTGAGGCTGATGGCCAGCGGCTTTTCGGTATAGATGTGTTTGCCCGCGTTCAACGCTTTCAGGCTGACTTCCGCGTGCACGGCGGGAATCGTCAGGTTGACGACGATGTCGACGTTCGGGTCGGCGAGCAAATCATCCACTGAACAGGCTGTTGGGATGTTGTTCTCGGCGGCGACTTTCCGCGCCTTGTCGAGATCGATGTCGGCGACCGCGACCAGATCGAGGATGTCGAAGGCGCGGCAGCCTTTGATATACGCGGGGCTGATGTTGCCCACGCCGATGAGACCGACTTTATAAGTTTTGTTCGCCATGATTATGTCCTAGAGGTTGCTGAGGTAACGGAAACTCTTGTCAACTGCGGCCAGCGGGTCGCCGTCCACGCGGTCGGCTTCCACAATGTGATATTCGGCGGGGAAAGCCGCGAAAATCTCCCGGAAATTCATCACGCCATCGCCGACGGCGGTCATCGGCTGGCCGACGACACACGGGCCATCCTTGACGTGCATCAACTGCGCGGCCTGGGGGCCGAGCGCCTGCAAGACTTCGATTACGTTGGCGCCGCCCGTTTGCACCCAATAAGTATCGACTTCAAACAGCACAGTCGGCGCGACCAGTTCCTTCAGGCGCAGCAGCGGCAGCGAACCATCGGGCAGGCGGCGCAGTTCGAAATCGTGATTGTGGTAGGCGAGGCTCAGACCATTTTCACGGGCGACCGCATCGGCGGTATTGAGCTGGTCGGCGAGCTGTTGAATGCGATCCAGCGCTTCGAAGTTCTCCGCGGCGATCCACGGGAAGACGATCGTCTTCGCGCCCAACGCGCCAATGGTATCGAGCACTTTCTGCTGGTTGTCTCCGAGCGGCAGGGGCGAATGCGCGCTGGTGACCTTCAGCCCCAGTTCATCAAACAAGGCTTTCGCTTTGGCGGGCGACTCCCCATAGACGCCTGCCGTTTCCACCGCCGGATAGCCATACGCGGCAATCTGGCGAATTGTGCCCTCGAAATTAGCCGAGAGCGCATCCCGTACCGTATAAAGTTGAAGCGCAATCATGAGATATTGTTCCTCTGTCTATCAATTGGGAGATCAAGCGCCCAGCGGCGACCCTGCAATCGCTCCCACACAACCTATTGAAGATAACCGTTTTCTGCGCGGCTGACTACCCCATTATGAGTAGTTATGAAAAATAGCGCGGCCGCTGCCACAGTGATGATAAGCTACAACGAATACACCATAGTTGAGCCAAGATGATGACGATGACGACTAAGTTTGACCCTGCGCGCCTGGTGCAATTGGACTTTAATGGGCCATCGCAACGGTTCGCCATGACGGAGCTGCAGCCGCTCGCGGCAGCGCTCGCCGCGCACGTCCTGACCGAGGCGACCTCCGTGCTCTATACACAGCAAGGCGACCAGATTTACGTGTTTCGGACGTCGCACTTTTCGCTATACAACGTCATGCAGGGGGTGATCGATGGTCAGCCGTGGATGGCGACCTTCTGCGCGGTGTGCAACGCCGGGATGAGCTTTTCACCTGTCGTGAATGGCCAGACGCTCGAATTTTATGGGGTTGGTTACTATGATGCGATGACGCTGCTGGCGGATCGGCAGACTGGGTCGTACTGGGATCACCTGACGGGTGAATGTCTGTATGGCCAGTACGTGGGGACGACACTGCCGCAGTTGACGACGATGACTCACTCGACGGCGGGGCAGGTGATCAAGCAGACCCCGGACGCCCAGTTCGTCGTGACCGCGTTGACTCCCGACAAGGTCCAGTTCGAAGCCTTCGCGGAAGCGCTGCGTGTCGCGCCGGAGCCGCAGTGGTTCCCACAGATTATGAGCACGCTCGATGCGGAAGATAAGCGCTTGCCGCGTTTTGAAATGGGACTCGGCGTGTGGGCGCCCGGAGCGGCGCGCTTCTACCCGTTCACGACCCTGCACGCTAACGACAATATCGTGTTCGACGAGTTCGCGGGTCAGCGGCTGCTGGTCTACGTTGACCCGGAGACGACTAATCCGCTGGCGCTGTTCACCGACGCGACGAGCGGCGTGTGGCGGCACGATGTGCTCGTGCTCAACAACGGTCAGACCTTGCACAATGGGGTTTTACAGCAGCGCGGGGACCTTATTCCGATTAGTCGCCCCCTTCAGTTGTTCCAACGCTGGTACAGCTTTGCAATCACGTTTCCCGACTGCGAGGTCTACCCGACCTACCTGCGCGCAAAATCAGGCTAAACTAGAGTCGATAGTGAATTTGGGTGCACACGAGGAGAGCGTATGACGGCCTTGATGAAAGCGGTGAAGGCGAACAATCCGGTGCAGGTCAAGCAGTTGATTGCG
This sequence comes from Candidatus Flexifilum breve, assembly GCF_016713355.1. Lineage (NCBI taxonomy): Bacteria > Bacillati > Chloroflexota > Anaerolineae > Aggregatilineales > Candidatus Flexifilaceae > Candidatus Flexifilum > Candidatus Flexifilum breve. The sequence goes on along the minus strand of NZ_JADJPI010000035.1, from coordinate 785,243 downwards.
CAGGGCGTGAATGTGAACGAGACGGATACGGGCGGCGATGCACCGTTGGTCATGGCGGCCTATCTCGGCTACACCGACGTCACGCGGTTGCTGCTGGAAGCGGGCGCGGATGTGGGCGCGCTTGACCCCGGCATGAAGGCGACCGCGTTGCACGCGGCGTCGTATGCGGGGCGCGTGGAACCCGCCAAACTGCTCATCCAGTACGGCATCGAGATCGACCGGCAGGGACCCTACAACGGCTATACCGCGCTGCATGATGCGATCTGGCAGAACAATGTCGAAGTGGCGCGTGTGCTGATCGACGCGGGGGCGAACCTACACATCAAGAATCATGACGGGCAGACGCCACTGGATTTCGCCAAAGCGAAGCGTCACAACGAAATCGTTAAGTTGATCGAGCAGAAGCTCGGCCACGGATAAGCTTGTCTCACGTCTTGTGTCAAAACATGAATCGTGTGATGAATCAACGATTTTCCCTGCATGGTTGGTACACGAATATGGTCAAAACGTATAGGATTCGCACGCTCATCTTGACTCTCGTGCTCTGCGGTCTACTGGTGGGCACAGGTCAGGCTCAAGAAAACTTGCCAATACGCAACCGACCGCCGCTGGCGGTGCTGGACGTGCAATACAGCCCGGATGGGCCATATCTCGCGCTCGTCTACGCCGATGGGCGGCTGGAAGTGCTGGACGCTTCCAGCCAGCGCATCATTCTGGAAGATATGGTAGAGCTTCCCAACCCCTTGCTGAGAGCCAAAGTCGATTGGTCGCCAACCGGGGATCGGCTCGCCGCAGGTATCGGCTCGCAGGTTTACATCTGGGATGTCCAGAATAGGCGACTGCTGCAGACTGTGGAAGCAGGCGGGGCTGAGTCATTAGTCTATTTCGAAGACGGGGCATATGTTCCGGAAGGATTCGTAAGCCTGCAATGGGACAGTACGGGCGCGCTGTTGCTGGCGAAAAGCGTAAGTTCTCGCTTCACCGTTTGGTCAATCGAGCACCAAGCCTTCATCGTTGATCGGGTATTTGGGAACAACCCTGTACCGATAGTATGGTTGGTCGATGATCGGCGTATTTCTAATGGCCAGAGTGTGTTTGATATCCTCAATCAAAGCCGAGTGTTTGTTGGACTTGACGCGCAGCGTCTTCCGGGAGTTTTGAGTAATTGCGGACCATTTTCTGCAATCGACATCAACAGAGACAGAACTTGGATAGTTCAGGCGACCATCTACGACTGTATCATCATCCGCGACGCCGCCACTGGTAGCGAGATTGCTGGCTACCAAATTTCAGGGCTCATTTCACTATACGAGAATGGTATGACGCTTGCAGAACACATGAACCCAATTTGGGATGTAAGTTGGTCGCCGGATGACCGAGCAATCGTTGCCGTCGATAGCTCGGGTGCTGTACGCGTTGTGGATGTTGCAACAGGTAACGTGACCCTGATTGCGCAGCACGACGGCCCCCTGTATGCCGTTGATTGGGCGGATGATAACTCAGCGATTGCTTATGGTGGAAACACGCAGGCAGAGGAGACTGTTTTTGCGGCTGTGAGCGTGACAGAGGTCGAACAACTCATGGCAAGTACAGCCCGTCCAGCAGAATTTGCCATTACTCCAGCAGCCGATCGCTAAACTAAAGGGGCACAATCAAGATGGTGCCCCTTTTCAGGACTCTACCCCATTGTCCCCGACTCGTCTGAGTCCAAGGGCGCAGTGCAGAAGTAATGGCCTCAGCCAACTGGCGCATAGTCTTTCCCCAACATTGAGCGCACATGAGAAAAGTGAGTGGTTTTCACCAACCGCTCATCAAAACCTCTTGCTTCCAAAAACTGTTTTGCATATGATGAGCCTGTCTATTGATTAGGACTTCGAACTATTCGTATGGCGAAGCGTTCATCCATTGAACTAGCGCACCAAACTATCGGCATTGTCCCCTTCGTGATGCGTTTCATGTCGGCGGACTTGCGGAACTCGAAGTATGGCGCGCTGGCAGGGCATGTCTCCATTCTGGGTATGTTGGAACAGCGCCCGTACACGATGAAGGAATTGGCCGAAACGCACATGGTCAGTTCTCCGACGATGTCCAGCACCGTCACCACGCTTGAAGAACGCGGGTGGCTGACCCGCGAACGGAGTGTTGATGATCGGCGCGTCGTTTGGGTGACCATCACGACGGACGGCCAAGCGGCGTTGGACGACATGCGCGGGCAAACCGCCGAGAAGATCGCTGATGTTCTCGACGCGCTGTCCGAAGACGATCAAGCGAAACTAGCGGATGGCTTGAGGTTACTCCTCGGCGCGTTCGCGGCAAGCATCGAAGACTCGCATTCACTGTAAATCAGAGTACCGGTAGTTATGATGGCCGACGCATATCGCGGTCCGGCAGGCTTAATGTTGTCTAGTGCAGAACGATAGAGGGATCACAGTATGGCTAACGGGGAAATTATCGTCGAGCAGTTGGTGAAGCGGTATGGCGATTTCATGGCTGTCGATGGCGTCTCATTCAAGGTCGACTCCGGCGAAATCTTCGGCTTTCTCGGCCCGAACGGCGCGGGAAAATCGACCACGGTCAAGATGTTAACGACGCTGGCGCTGCCCAGTGGTGGGCGCGCCACGGTCGGCGGTTACGATGTTGAAAAAGAAGCGCAGGATGTGCGCCGGGTGTCTGGTGTGGCTCTGCAGGAAATTGGCCTCGACCCGCTGCTTAAATCGATGGAACTGCTGACCATTCAGGCGCAGTTGTTCGGTGAAAGCCGCAAGGGTGCTCGTGAGCGCGCCGTCGAACTGCTGGAACTGGTCAAGCTGTCGGATGTGACGGATCGCCCGGTCGGCAAGTACAGCGGTGGTATGCGCCGCCGTCTCGACCTCGCGCTGGCGCTGGTGCACCGTCCGGACGTGCTGTTCCTCGATGAGCCGACGACCGGTCTCGACCCAGCCAGCCGCCGCGATGTGTGGAATGAAGTGCGCCGCCTGAATCGCGAATATGGCATGACTATCTTCCTGACCACCCAATACCTCGAAGAGGCCGACGAACTGGCGGATCGTGTCGCCATCATCGACCGTGGGCAAATTCGCGTTGAAGGTCAACCACAGGCGCTCAAGGCCGCGCTTGGTGGCGAATCGATTAACGTGACCTTTAAGGAAGTCGACGACGTCGAATCGGCGAAGGACGAGCTCACCGAAATGTTCGACCGCGTGCAGGTGGATCGCAAGACGCTGCGTCTGTATCGCAATGGTGCGGCGCAAATCGTGCCGACCGTTATGAACCGCCTGAGCGCGCGCAACCTCGACCCGATTGCGCTCACCTTGACCACGCCCACGCTCGACGATGTGTTCCTGCAGGTGACTGGCCAGCGCTTCGAAATGGATGACAAGCCCGCCGTTAAGCCCACCAACCGCCGCCAGAAGAAGACCGCCTAGTTTTATCGGAATGGAGAACTGAGACATGACTGCGATTTCTAACCCCACAACGACCAGCGCCGTCGGCGCTTTACGCCGGACTCGTTCCGCCACCAGCGCGCCGTTCCTGACGCAGGTGAGCATGATGATGTGGCGTACGCTCATCACGAACATTCGCGTGCCGGCCGTCATCCTGCCGCCGCTGATCATCAGCGTGTTCTTCCTGTTCGTCTATGAAGCGTCCCTGAGCGGCGCGGCGAACTTCTTCCTGCGCGGCCAGAGCTATCTCGGCTTCATCCTGCCGCTGTCAGTGGTGAGCGCGGCGCTCTCCGGCGCGGGCGTCGCTGGGCAAAGCATCGTCCGCGACATCGAGAATGGCTACTTCGATAAGCTGATGCTCACGCCCGTCAGCCGTGTGGCGGTTGTCCTCGGCCCGATGGTTGCAGGTGCGATCCTGCTCGGCGTGCAGACTTCGCTCCTGATCGTCATCGCGCTGGTGATGGGGCTGGAACCCGCGACGGGCCTGCCCGGCATCCTCGGTGTGCTCGGTTTCTCGATGCTGCTGGGTCTGGCGTTCTCCGGTTTCACCATCGGCGTGGCGCTCCGTTCTGGCAGCGCCGGTGCGACGCAGGGCGCTGGCTTCCTGTTCTTCCCGCTCTCTTTCCTCACGGCGACGTTTGTGCCGCTCAGCCTGCTCACGGGCTGGATCAAGGTGGCGGCGACTTACAACCCCATCACCTACATCCTCGAAGCGATGCGCGGCATCATCAATACGGGGTGGGACACGGAAATCCTGCTGCGCGGCCTCGGCGCGATTGCGCTGATGGCGGTGGTGCTCTACGCGTTCGCCTTCAGCAGCCTCAAGGCGCGTACCAAGCGTAAGTAGTCGGCGTGTTTGCCTGAGCATGTGGTCGGGGTATGGTGTCGCCATATCCCGACTTTTTGTTGGCGCTGGTTGTCGCCTGTCGCATCTCGCCACGGTGCGCCGTATAATTTCGCCGTAGACTGAATTTATTGCATAGGATGTTGTTATATGGCGACCGAAAATTATGCGCGTTATCCCCTCGATCCTGATGGTTCAATCCGCCACTGGTTGACTTGTGGCCCGGTCACCACGCCGATTCTGGACACCCTCAACCGTGTCATCCAGCAGGATGGATCGCCGTTTGGGGACGGTCGACGCTGGGTGTTGAATTATTGGGCATGGTCGGGCGCGTCGAAGAAGGTGAAGCGGCGGGTGTATGGCGCGCTGCCCTCGTTCACATGGACACCAGATGCACCGCCTACCCTGCATGCTGAAGGCATCGGCGGGAAGCGCTGGCAGTACAAAACTGCCGAAGAAGATCAAGTTATCGACTTCAGCCTGTTCAACTTTTCGCCCACGCTCATGCAAGGTTGGACGTTCGCGCTAGTTGAGGCGGATACCGTCCGAACTGTCCGCGCCGAGCTGATCACGATTGGCCCCGCGCGCCTGTACGTGAACGGTGCGCTGGTGGAGCATTACGCCGACGAGTTCAGCTATGTGGAAGTGCAGCGCATCCCGGTGACGCTCACGCTCAACGCCGGGTTGAACGAAGTCTATGTGCAGGGCGACATGCTCGGTTGGCGTGAAGCCCGCCTAGCCATTGGTCTGCGCCTCCTCGATGCTCCTGCGCTCCAGATCTGCATCCCGATTGGGGGCATCCCCGCCGAACAATGGCACACCGCCGAAGATGGACTCAACAACCTTCTGGTCAAGCAGTTCGCCTTCATCAACCTGCCAGGTCATATCTGGCTCGACGACAAGGCCGCTGCGCCCTTTAGCTTCGACGCGAAGATCGAACTGCCGATTCCGGAAAACGTGTTCGCGCAGTTGGCGCGCGTCAAGCGACCACAGGGATCAGCGCGCCTGACACTTCAGCCCGGCGAACGCGCCGAACTGCCGATCTTGACCGAAGTCACCGCCGGGATGTCGGGCATGCCGGGTGAGAACAGTCTTGGCTTAACCCTGTCTCCCGCTGATGGCACGCCGCTCGCCATTCACCGCGAAATCTGGGCGGGCAAGAACGCCTTCAGCCGCGCCCCCTACGGTGATTACGACTCACGGCGGCGCGAAGCGCTCGAACATCTCGCCGCCATGCCCTACGATATCCCGGCGGCGATGGCCGCGCTTGAACTCGGTAAGGTCGAGCGCGTGTCGTCCGAAGCGGTCGCGCTGGCCTGCCATTTCATGGAAAATCGCTACGATTGTGCCGACTTCTACGCCATCGGTTTGTTGGCGCTCCTCTACCGCTTCCCGCACGCGCTAAAACCGGAGGATCGCCAGCGCATTGAGACGGCTTTCCACAACTTCAAGTACTGGATAGACGAGCCGGGCCTCGACGCGATGTGCTATTTCACCGAGAATCACCAGATTCTCTTCCACGTCGCAGCGTATCTGGCGGGACAGCGCGCGCCGGAGCAGGTGTTTGCCAACAGCGGGTGGACGGGGCGCCAGCAGATGAACCGCGCGCGCGGGCGTATCGAACGCTGGATTCTCACGCGGCTGCGTGGCAACTTCTCCGAATGGGACTCGAATGCCTATATGACGCTGGATGCCTTCGCGATGCTGGCACTGGTCGACTATGCTGATAGTCCGCGTTTGCGTGACATGGGCACGGCGCTGCTGCACAAGATTTTCTTCTTGCTCGCGTGCCAATCGTATCGCGGGGTGCATGGCAGCACGCACGGTCGCTGCTATGTGACCGGACTCAAGTCAGCCCGGGTGGAAAACACGTCGAGCCTCGGACGTATCGCCTGGGGCATGGGTATTTTTAACGGTGAAACGCGCGCCACCGGGCTGCTCGCGCTCGCACGCAATTACCGTGTGCCGGAGGTGATCCAGCGCATTGGCGCAGATGTGATCAGCACGGTCTACACCGAGTCTCGTTCCCGTGAACAGTTCCGCCCGCAGTTCGACATGCGCGGCGACGAGTGGGACGTGCGCACCATCACCTACAAATCGCCGGACGTGATGCTTTCGGCGGCGGTGCAGCACCGGGCGGGCGAATTCGGCATTCAGGAGCATTTGTGGCAGGCGACGCTCAGCCCGGAGGCGAGCGTGTTCACCACGTATCCCGGCAACAGTCAGGAACATGGCAACGCGCGCCCCAACTTCTGGGCGGGGTCGGTGCGCCTGCCGCATGTCGAGATGTGGGGGCGCACGGTGATGTGCCTGTACCACGTCGATCCGCAAGTTGGCCTCGGCTTCACGCATGCCTATTTCCCGACGCAGGCCTTTGACGAGTGGCGAATCCTTGGACAATGGGCGTTTGCCCGCGTAGGTGAGGGGTATGTCGCGCTGTGGGGTGACAGCGATTTGCGCCTGACGGAACGCGGTCGCCATGCGTATCAGGAACTGCGCAGCACAGGCGCGGGTGAAGCGTGGATCAGCTATGTGGGGCGCAAAGCGGGGCTGTTTCCCGGTGGTTTTGACGAGTTCTGCCGCGCGATCTTGCAGGCCAAGCAGCCCGTGGGCGATCGCGACTCGCTCGCGTGGCAGGATCCCGCGCACGAGGAACTGACGATGACGTGCCGCTGGCAAGCGGTCTCGACTGTCCACGGTGAAGCCTATCGGTATCCCGAAGTGCACTACCGTAACCTGTACACGCTCACGCCGATGGATGCCGACATCATGACGATCACCCACGATGGCGAGGCGCTTACGCTGGACTTGCGGAATGGCGGGGTGCTCTAGAGCGGGTGTGTCGGGTCGCAGTGAGCGGGTTCCGATACGGCTAACTTTAATCATCCCTTAACAGCTTTTCCCAGGGATTACCCGGGCAAAGGCGTGCTTATCGCTTGCGCATCTTCACGTCCTAAGACATAATCCGCTGATGATTTTCAGTAATTATTGTGAAAAGAGCTTATGGGTAAACTCGGTTTCATTTCGATCATCCGCACGACGTTTGATGTTCCTCTCGCCGAAGAGATGACGCAGCGCGCGCGGGCGGCACTCACTGCCGCTGGCCACACCCTTCTTGGACAAGCTGAAGCCGTTACGACCCTTGAACAGGCCGCCGCCGCCGCGGAAGACCTCGCTGCGCTGCAACCCGATTTGCTGATCGTCTTTCAGGCGACCTTTGCCGACAGCACGATGGTCATGGCGCTCGTACACACCGTCGATGCGCCGCTGCTGTTGTGGGCAGTGCCCGAAGAGCACACAGGCGGACGCTTACGCCTCAATTCACTGTGCGGCATCAACCTCGGTGGGCACGCGCTGACCCGCGCGCGCTATCGCTATGGCACGATCTACGCCGCCCCCGAAGATCCGGCGGCACTCAGCAAGGTTGAGCGGTACACCCGAGCGGCGGTCGCCCGACGTGAACTGCGCACGGCACGGATCGGACGCGTGGGTGAAAACCCGGCGGGCTTTGACACCTGCCTGATGGATGTCGTCGACCTCAAGGCGCGTTTTGGCGTCGATATTGTGCAGATCGACCTGCAAAATGAGGCGTTTGTCGAGGCGCGCGCCGCCGATCCTGAGCTCGTGCAGGCCGCGGCGGATCGGCTCGCGACCCGCGTCACCGGACTTGGCGAACTTGATCAAACGGCCGTCAAAGGCACGCTCGGCGCCTATGTCACACTGCAAGACCGCGCCCGCCGCGATAACCTGAGCGGCTACGCGGTGCGCTGCTGGCCGGAATTCTTCACTGAACTCGGCTGCGCGGCCTGTGGCGCCATGTCCATGCTGAATGATGAGCAAACCCCGTCGAGCTGCGAAGCCGACGTCAACGGCACGATCACGAGCCTGATGCTGCAAGCTTTGAGCGGTGAACCCGCGTTCGGCAGCGATGTCGTCTCGCTGGACCAAGAGCGGGATGCGTTGGTCTTGTGGCACTGTGGCCTTGCGCCGCTCTCGATGGCGGACACCGAAGGCGACGAAGCGCCCGGAACGACGATTCACAGTAACCGTAAGCTGCCACTGCTCATGCAGTTCCCGCTCAAGCCCGGCATTGTGACCATCGCCCGCCTCAGCGAAGCGACCGGCGAATACCGACTGGTCGTCGGGCGCGGCGAGGTGGTGCGCGCGCCCCGCGCTTTCTCTGGCACGACGGGCTTAGTGCGCGTTGACGGCGGTTCGCAGCACGCATTGGATACGATTCTCACCGAAGGACTAGAACATCACATCTCAATCACCTATGGCGACTACACCGCAGAATTAGTGATTTTGGCGAATATGCTGGGCTTGCCAGTTCTACAACTGTAAACCGCAGTTGTTTCTGGATCGTTGTTGCAATTTATTGAGGAGTTGTTACCCATGAAGAAGTTTGGAGTACTTGTAGTTTTGGCGCTCCTGATCGTTGGAGTGCTGGGCGTGCAGGCGCAGGACGTTGTTGAGCTGCGTATCGCATGGTACGACGACGGCAACGAAGGCACCGTGCTGCGCGACTTGCTGGATCGGTTCGAAGCCGAGAACCCGGATATCAAGGTGATCGTGGATACTGTTCCCTACCAGACCATCCTCGATCAACTGCCGCTGCAGGTCGAAGCCGGTGAAGCGCCCGACATGGCGCGTGTGACGGCGGGCGAACGCTATCGTGGTTTCTACCTCGATCTGCGTCCGTACGTGGCCGACCCGGCCTACTGGGATGCGAGCTTCCCGGCGGCCGTTCTTCAGTGGCTGCGCGAACCCGGTGAGGAAAGCGACGCCCTGTATGGCTTCCCGAATCAGTTCACGGTGACCGGGCCGTTCATCAATCGCACCCTGTTCGAACAGGCGGGTGTGGACGTGCCGAGCGACAGCAGCGATGCCGTCACCTGGCAAGAGTGGACGGACGCCGCCGCCGCCGTCGCGGAAGCGACGGGCGTGAACGCCATCGCCATTGACCGCAGCGGTCACCGTGTGGCTGGCCCCGCGTTCAGCTCTGGCGCGACCTTCTTCGCCGAAGATGGCACCGTCACGATTGACACCCCCGGCTTCCGCACCTTCGCGCAGCTCCTGCTCGACTGGCACACCAACAGCCTGACCCCCGCGGAAATCTGGGTCGGTTCGGGTGGCACGTATGCAGCGGGCGCGCCGTTCTTCATCAGCGGCGAACTGGCGGTCTATATGTCCGGTAGCTGGCAAATTAGCAACTTCGCTACGAATATCGGCGACGCGTTTGACTGGGAAGCAGTGCCAAACCCGACGGGTGAGGGCGGCAGCACGGGCATGCCCGGTGGTACGGCGTTCGTCGCGTTCGCACAGACCGAACACCCCGAAGAAGTCGCGCGCGTCATGGATTATCTGGCAAGCGCGGATGTGTACCGTGAATTCTCAGAACGGACGCTGTTCATCCCTGCTCACCAGAATCTCGGTGAACTGAATTACCAGACCGAACTGCCCGCCGCGCAGCAGTCGCTGCAGGTGTTCGCTGCCGAAGCGCTCAAACTGAGCGATCAGGCATATCGGCTCCAGTATGAGGGGCAGGCGTTCGCGATCAACAACCCGATTCGCGACCGGTTGACGCAGGCCATTACGGGCGAACTGACGCTGGACGACGCAATTGCGCGCATTCAGGAAGATGTGGATGCAGCGCTGGCAGCGGCGGCGGCTAGCTAAGATCACCCAGTGGGGCAAGGGTTGCGCCTTGCCCCACTCCTCTCACCGCCCTCCAAGTTCAGGATAGAGCGTATGGCTTCAACTGCCCGCGCATCCGACCGCCGACCGCACCGGCCCGGGTTTTCACTGCGCACACTCTTCAGTCCGATCACATGGCTGCTCGGTCAGCTGTATCAGGTCATCATCAACGTGGTCGACTTCCTCATGCACCCGCTGCAAAACGCGGTGGGCGTGCGCGGCATGGCCTATATTTTTGTGCTGCCCAACTTATTGATTTTTGCGATCTTCATCCTCCTCCCCATGCTGCTCAACTTTTACTATGCCTTTACGGGTGGGACGAATTTGTTCCCCGAACAGCGCCCGTATGTGGGGTTGGAGAATCTGAATACGCTGTTCACCTGCGGCAATTTCCTTGACCCGAATACCTGCCGCGCCGATATCTTCTGGCGTGCCATGATGAACACGGGCGGCTATGTGGTCGCGCAGGTGGCTTTGACGATTTTACTTTCGCTCATCTCCGCGCTGGCACTCAACAAAGGGATGATCGGGCGCGGGTTTTTTCGCAGCGCCTTCTTCTATCCCGTGCTGCTCTCGCCCGTCGTCGTGGCGCTCATCTGGAAATGGATTTTGCAGCAGGATGGCCTGCTCAACGCGCTGATCGTCGGTTTAGGCGGTGATCGCCAACCATTCCTGCTCACTGCGCAGTGGGCACAGGCGTGGGTCGTCGTGATCAGCGTGTGGGCGCAGATGGGCTTCTACACGCTGATTCTGCTGGCGGGTGTACAGGCCATCCCCGGCGAACTGTACGAGGCGGCGTCGATTGACGGTGCGAACCCGTGGCAGTCGTTCCGCAGTATCACGCTGCCCATGCTCATGCCGACCATGTTCGTCGTGGTCGTGCTCTCGCTGATCCGGGCGGTGCAAATCTTCGATCAGGTGTTTGCGTTTACGGGTGGCGGTCCCGGCACTGCGACCACTTACATGGTGCAGTACATCTACACGATTGGCTTTGCCAACCAGCAGAACCAGTATGGTTTAGCATCGGCGGCCTCGCTGGTGATGGCCTTCATCTTGCTGCTGCTCACCGCCGTGCAATTGTGGCTTGGTCGCCGCAGCGAAGCGACGTAAGGGGAAACTTTGATGAGAATGGTGCTCGATTACCTCACCAACACCCGCGGACGCAAGCGCCTGAGCTACAGCGATTTGCTGACGTATCTCTACCTCATGCTCGGCACGTTGATGATGTTCGGTCCGGTCGTGTGGCTGGTGCTGTCGTCATTCAAGTCGCAGACTGAGATTCTGAGCTTTCCGCCGCGCTTGCTGCCGTACCAGCAGGAAACGGTGACTGTCGATGGTTACGCCGATCCGTTGGCGCTCTACAACGTCACCATGGAGGATGGCACGACGCGTCAGCTCGCGCAGGTGCGCCGCGTGGGCATTGAAGCCCAGATGGTCGACCCGGCCAACCCGACTGAAGTGATTCGCGTGCCCATCGCCAACCGCACACCGATAGAATATGTGTATTTCGGGTTGGAGAACTATCAGGCCGGGATCACCAGCTTCGATTTTGCCCGCTATCTGTGGAACAGCGTGATCGTCACCGTAGTGGCGACATTCCTAACCTTGCTGATCAACAGTATGGCGGCGTTTGCGTTGAGCAAGTATCAATTCCGTGGGCGGGACACGATCATGTTTATGACGATTGGCACGTTGATGGTGCCGCTGTCCGTCATATTGATCCCCGTTTTCCTCGTGATCACGCGCATTGGTTGGAATAATAACCTGTTGGGAGTGATCATCCCCGCGGCGGCGACCCCGACCGGCGTGTTCCTGCTGCGCCAGTACATGCTGACCATCCCGGACGAGCTGATCGACTCGGCGCGCATCGATGGGGCGAGCGAGTGGCGCATCTATTTGCAGATCATCCTGCCGTTGGCGCGCCCGGCGCTCGCCGTGCTGACGATTTTCTCAGTCATGTGGCGCTGGAACGATTTCCTGTGGCCGCTCATCGTGTTGAGCCGCAACGAGTTGTTTACGCTGCAAATTGGGCTGCGGTCGTTCCAGGGGGAACTCAACGTGCAGTGGAATCTGGTGCTGGCGATGACGGTGCTCACGCTGCTGCCGATCACGCTGGTGTTCGCTTTCTTGCAGAAGTACATCACGAGTGGGATTGCCACCACCGGGATGAAATAGGGGAGTAGGTCAAGTGAAATTCTTTCTCGACAGCGCAATTACCGACGAAATTCGCTACGCGATTGACATGTGGGATATTGACGGGGTAACGACGAATCCGCGCCATGTGCAGGCGTCGGGCAAGCCGTTCATGCGCGTGATTCAGGAGATCGGCGAGATGTTCGCCGGAACGGATAAACCTGTCTCCGTGCAGACCAACCCGCACAACCACAGCGATTATCAGGCGATTGTAGACGAGGGGCGCAAGCTGGCCAAGCTGTCACCGAACTTCGTGATCAAGATGCCGTGCACCGAGCATGGCTTTAAGGCGTGCAAAGTCCTCAAAGAGGAGGGGATCCGCGCCAATCTGACGCTGTGTTTCTCGCCCGTGCAGGGTTTGCAGGCCATGCGGATGGGCGCGCATCTCGTGTCGCCGTTCATTGCGTGGAAAGAGGGTAATGGCGAAGACACGGATGTCTTCATCCAAGACCTCGTATCGATCCGCAACAACGCCTTCTACGAGACGGAAATCCTCGTGGCGGCAGTGCGCAATGGCCGCCAGATTGCCTTTGCGGGCGCGATTGGCGCGGATATCGTCACGACCAGCTTTGATGTGTACAAAGAAGCCTTCGCCCACCCCTATACCGATCTCGGTCTGGGGCGCTTTCAGGGCTTCTGGGACAAGACCCCTTACGAATAATCCTCCAGTACTCGTTACGTCGAGGCGCACGCCCGTGCGCCTCTTTGATGATAGGACACTCCAAAATGGCTGTTAAACTTCCAAAAATTGTCATGATCGGCGCGGGCAGCGCCATTTTCGGTTTGGGCGCGCTGGCGCGCATTATGGGCTCGTCGCGGCTGCGCGGGTCGGAACTCGCGCTCGTAGACACCAACGAAGAGGGCTTGCGCACGATGGTCGCGCTGGCCAACAAGATGAATCAGGCGTGGGACGCGGGCATGACCATCACCAGTTCGACCGAGCGCACTGAAGTGATGGCGGGCGCAGATTTCGTCATCGTGTCGATTCAGGTGGGGCAACGCGAAAAAGTCTGGGAGATGGACTGGCAGATTCCGCTGCGGCATGGCGTGCGTCAGCCCTACGCCGAGAATGGCGGCCCCGGCGCGTTCTCGCACACCGCGCGCAACCTCCCGCCGATTGTCGAGATCGCCCGCGACATGGAACGCTTGTGCCCGAACGCGTGGTATTTCAACCTGACCAATCCCCTCATTCGCCTGAGCTACGCGGTACACCGTTACACCAACGTCAAGGTGCTCGGCCTGTGCCACCAACTGCTGTGGGGCTACGCGATGGCGGCGGCCATTCTCGCGGATCGCTGGGACATCCCGATTCCCGAGCACTTCCACGTTCACACCGATGCCGACAACATGCCGAATTTCATCCCGGTGGCGATGGCGGCGCTCGAACACCTCGACATCAAGGCGGCGGGGATCAATCACTTCTCGTGGGTGTACGACATCCGCGATAAGCACACGGGCGAAGACCTATACCCGCTTCTGCGCGAACGCTGGCTGCACAGCTATCGCAAAGACTTTGAGCCGCTTTCGCGCGAAATCTTCCAGATCTTCGGCATGATGCCGACGGCGGGGGACAGCCACATGTGCGAATACCTCAACGTGGTCAGCGATCCGATCACCAAGCCGTGGGACAAGTACGAGCTGAAGCTGCAAAGTTGGGAAGGCAACCGCCGCCGCCGCGCCGCCCGTTGGGAACTGGCACATGCGATAGTTGACGGCAAGATGGACGTGAATGAACTCAAGAACCTGCGCCGCTTCTCGATTCTCGAAGAACCCGTTCCGGAGATCATCGAGGCGCTGGTCTACAACGACAACTACTACGCCCACCAGTTGAATATTCCCAACAACGGCGGTCTGATCCCGAACCTGCCCGCCGATGCGATCATCGAAGTCCCCGGCGTGATCTCCGGCATGGGCATTCAAGGCTTGAACTTCCCGGCGCTGCCCGAAGGGATTGCCGAGCTGTGCCGCCGTGAGCTGAATCGCAGCAAGATCGTGGTCGAAGCCGCGGCGACGGGGGACCGGGATCTCGCGCTGCAAGCGCTGTTCCTCGATCCGATGGTCACCGATATCGATCAGGCACGGGCGATTCTCGACGATATTCTGAAGGATTTCGCAGAGTATCTGCCGCAGTTCCACCGGGATAAAGAATTTGTAGTATAGACGACGAAGTTGTGTGTTTGTGTGTAGGGGCAGACCTATGTGTCTGCCCGTTCGTCGAGGGCGCACACACAGGTGCGCCCCTACATGTGTTCAGGAAATCGTCTAGCAAAATAGTGGCTACAACCCCAGCGACAGGTACTTGACTTCGAGATACTCGTCAATGCCGACCGCGCCGCCTTCGCGACCTAAACCGCTCTGCTTGACCCCGCCGAAAGGTGCTTGGGCAACGGACGGCAGCGCGTCGTTCGCGCCGATGATGCCGAATTCCAGCTTTTCGGCGACGCGCATGACGCGGCTGACATCGCGCGTATAGAAGTAGCTCGCCAAGCCGAACGGTGTACCGTTAGCTTGGGCGAGCACTTCGTCTTCGGTGTCAAACGGGATGAGCGGCGCGACCGGGCCGAACGTCTCTTCCTGCGCGACCAGCATATCCGACGAGGCATTGCGGATGACGGTGGGCGTCCAGAACGTACCTGACGGGTTTTCCGGGTAGGGCAGACCACCAAGCATGATGTCCGCGCCGTGCGCCTTCGCGTCGGAGACATGACGCTCGATCTTCTCCCGCGCGGGTAGGTCGATCAGCGGCCCGATCACCGTGTCCGGCAGCAGACCGTTGCCGACCTTCATCGCCGATGTCTTGGCGGCGAACAGATCGGCGAACTGGTCGTAAATGCCGCGCTGCACGAAAATGCGGTTGGCGCACACGCAGGTTTGCCCGGCGTTGCGGAACTTCGAGGCGATCGCGCCTGTCACCGCGGCGGACAAATCCGCGTCGTCGAACACGATGAACGGCGCGTTGCCGCCAAGTTCCAGCGACATGCGTTTGACGGTCGCCGCCGAGTTGCGAATCAGGATTTTGCCGACTTCAGTCGACCCGGTGAACGAGACTTTGCGCACGCGGTCGTCCGCGAAGATCGTATCCGAGAAGGGAAGGGGGTCGCTGGCGGCGAGGATGTTGACGACACCTGCTGGGAAGCCGACTTCCTGGAAGATGCGCCCGAGTTCAAGCGCGCTGAGCGGCGTTTGCTCGGCGGGCTTGCAGATCGCAGTGCAGCCCGCGGCGAGTGCCGGGCCAAGCTTGCGCGTGAGCATGGCTGCCGGGAAGTTCCACGGCGTGATCAGCGCCACGACGCCAACCGCCTGCCGGAAGACGAAAATGCGCTTGTTCGGCGCGGAATTGTGGACGATATCTCCGTAGATGCGTTCAGCTTCACCCGCGAACCACGTCAGGAAGCTGGCGGCATACGCGATCTCGCCGCGCGATTCCGTCATCGGCTTGCCTTGCTCCAGCGTCATGATCGTCGCCAAGCGTTCACGGCGTTCCAGCATGAGCGCAGCGGCTTTCCGCAGCAGATCCGCGCGGGTGGCGGCGGGCGTCGCCATCCAACCGGGGAGCGCGGCATACGCGGCATCGACAGCAGCCAGTGTGTCACTCGCGCCCGCATCGGGGACGCTGAGCAGGAGGTCGCCCGTCGCCGGGTTGGTCACGTCGAAGACTTTGCCGTTCGCCGCCGCGCGAAATTCGCCGTTGATCAAATTGCCGTACTGGACCCCATCGAGCATCTGATGGGTGATTTGAGCCAAATCAAGCTGCATTTTGCACTCCTGAATAAGGATTCGTTCCGGTGTTATAATCGGGACTTTAGGCATAAGTTTAGCGCAAGTTGCAAGGCATAAACATGACGAGGCTATTACAGTGGGTGCCCCCATGGTGATCGCGCAGCAGGCTGCGCCGGGGCAGGTGCTGACGAATGTCGTCATCCGCGAAACGGTGTATGCCGGGTTGGCCGGCAAGTTCACAGGCGCGAAGGTGCTGGCACTGATCCCCGACCACACGCGGACGATTCCGCTGCCCACGCTGTTCCCGCTGATCGTCGATGCGCTGCGCGACACCCGCCAGCTTGACTTCATGGTCGCGCTCGGCACGCACTTGCCGATGACTGATGACGCCATTCACCACCTGCTCGGCATCACTGCCGGCCAGCGCGCCACCCTGTACAAGCATATCGGCCTGCTCAATCACGACTGGCAGAACCCCGATGCGCTCGTAGAGATTGGTACTATCACGCAGGATCAGGTTAAGGCGCTGGCCGGGGACGTGTGGCATCCGTCGCTCGGCGGTGACGTACCGATCCGCATCAACCGCCGCATCCGCGACTATGACCGTATCCTCATCATCGGACCGACCTTTCCGCACGAAGTCATTGGCTTCTCCGGTGGCGCGAAATACCTGTTCCCCGGCATTTCCGGCGCGGAGATGATCAATGTGACGCACTGGCTCGGCGCATTGATGACGATCCTCAACATCATCGGCATCAAAGACACGCCGGTGCGCCGGATGGTCCATGCGGCGGCGGCGCTCGTGCCCACGCCGATCACGCTGCTGAGTCTGGTGGTCGTCAGCCACGGCGAGCAGAAAGACGCGCTCGCGGGGCTGTTTATTGGCGATCACGAGAGTGCGTGGTCAGCCGCCGCCGATCTGTCGTCGGAGCGGCACATCACGTGGCTGGACCAGCCGTTGGATCGCGTGCTGTCGTATCCGCACACCATGTACGATGAGTTGTGGACGGCGGCCAAAGCCATGTACAAGCTCGACCCGGCGGTGCGCGACGGCGGCGAGATCATTGTGTATGCGCCGCATTTGGCGACGGTCAGCCATGTGCATGGCCAGTCCATCTTTGAGGCGGGCTATCACGTGCGCGACTACTACCTGCAACAGTGGGAGCGGTTCAAGCACATTCCGCTTGGTGTGCTGGCGCACGGCACGCATCTACGCGGCAGCGGCACTTTTGTGAATGGGCTCGAGCATGGGCGCATCCAGGTGACGCTGGCGACCGCCATCTCGCGGGCTGACACGGAACGGTTGTCGCTCGGCTACGCTGACCTAGCGAGCATCGACCCGCGCGATTTCGAAGGCGCTGGTCAGCTCTATGTGCCCAAGTCGGGCGAAATGCTGTACCGGGTACGGCCAACGTAAGAACAGCGCCCGCGCTGTCTGTTCACCGAGGATAAGGCGTGAAGGTGGTTAAGAACCCCTCACCCCCAACCCCTCTCCCACGCAAGCGGGGAGAGGGGCGGAATTGCGAGCAGTGTTGTCTCCCCTCCCTGAATTCGGGGAGGGGCCGGGGGTGGGGTCGGAGTCTGACCAATACACCATGCCTCGTCCCGACTTATACCGACCTTTCTATTCAAACCTACCTAGCGATTTGGATACTTATGCGCCTCACAACGGTTCACAAAGTTACCCCGACCACCAACCCGCTCGAATTCATCGGCGAACGCGGCGAACGCTTGATCCTCAACGTCATCGATCACCATATCATCCGCGTGCGCCTCTATCCGGAAGGTCAGCCGCGCCTTGACCGCACATGGATGATCGGCGCGCACGGCGAATTTCCGCGTGAGGGGCTGCATCGCGACGCGATCCCGTCGCTGCCACTCGATCAACTCTCCATTCACCGTGATGGCGATACGGCTACGCTCAAAACGGATGCGCTGAAGGTCGTCATCCACCTCGACGATCTGCGCCTCGAATGGTTTAGGACGACGGGTGAACGCTTCGCCGCCGATCACAAAGGCCGGGCGTACACCTATGACCGCACCGGGCGCGC
Organism: Candidatus Flexifilum breve; assembly: GCF_016713355.1. Classification (NCBI taxonomy): domain Bacteria; kingdom Bacillati; phylum Chloroflexota; class Anaerolineae; order Aggregatilineales; family Candidatus Flexifilaceae; genus Candidatus Flexifilum; species Candidatus Flexifilum breve. Next base: position 767,295 of record NZ_JADJPI010000035.1, on the reverse strand, counting down.
GATCTATCACTACATGGAGCGGCGGAGCGACGAGCATTATTACGGCTTTGGGGAAACGGCAGGCCCGCTCGACAAATACGGACAGCGCATCACGCTCAAACCGCTCGACGCCGCCGATTACAACGCCGAAACGGGTGATCCGCTGTACAAGCATTATCCGCTTTACATCACCAACCAACCGGAGCGCGGCCACGTCTACGGCCTGATCTACGACAATCTCGCCATCACGACGTTTGACATGGGCAAGGAACTGGACGCCTTCTGGGGCAGCTATCACTACTACAGCGCGCAGGATGGCGACCTTGACTACTACCTGATCCATGGGCGAAACATCCCAGAAATCACGCGGACGTTTGCGCGGCTGACGGGTTACCCGGCACCCTTCCCGGACTGGTCGCTCGGCTATCTCGGCTCGACCATGAAATACACCGAAGCCCCCGATGCGCAGGAACAGCTCAAGGAATTTGTCGATAAGTGTCAGGAATTCGACATCCCGTGCAGTATGTTCCACCTGTCGTCCGGCTACAGCACCGATCCGGAAGGGCGGCGCAATGTCTTCACATGGAATCGCTCGCGCGTACCCGATCCCGCCGCGATGACCACGTATTTCCACGATGCAGGGATCAAGGTGGCGGCGAACATCAAGCCGCACCTGCTGACCACGCACCCCAATTTTGAGGAAGTGAGACAGATTGGCGGTTTTATCAAGGACCCGGACACGGGCGGACCGGCGCTGACCATGATGTGGAGTGCGGGCGACGGCGAGAGCGCGTACGGCGCGTACATCGACTTCACCAGCGAGGCGGGCTACAACTGGTGGAAGGCGAAAGTCACCGAGCAGCTTCTCGCCTACGGCGTCGACGCGATGTGGAACGACAACAACGAATTCGGCCTGTGGGATGACGACGCAATCTGTGACGGGTTTCGGTCAGCCATTTCGCCTCGGCTTAGGTCGCCCGCTGCAGACGCTGCTCATGGCGCGGGCGTCCTATGAGGCGATTCAGGAATACAAACCCGACGAAACCCCATTCGTGCTCACGCGCTCGGCCTGCCCCGGCGTGCAGCGTTACGCGCAGACGTGGTCGGGTGACAACTACACCTCGTGGCACACGCTCAAATGGAATATCCCCATGGGCACAGGCATGAGCCTGTCCGGTTTTCCCAACGTCGGGCACGATGTCGGCGGGTTTCACGGGCCGCTCCCCGATCCGGAATTGTTCCTTCGTTGGGTACAGGCGGGCATCTTCATGCCGCGCTTCGCCATTCACTCGTGGAAGGCAGGCGGGAACGTCAACGAGCCGTGGATGTATCCCGAAGTACTGCCGGGCATCCGCAAGGCGATCAAACTGCGCTACCAGCTCATCCCGTATCTCAATTCGTTGATGCAGGCGAGCGCCGCCAGCGGTCAACCGTACGTCACCCCGGTGCTGCTGGAAGACTTGAGCGCCGACGCGCTAAACGCGAATTTCGAATATCTGCTGGGCGACGAACTGCTCATCGCCCCCGTTTACGAGCCGGAAGCACGGACACGGCGGATTTATTTGCCGTGCAATCATTATTGGCGGGACCTCTATACCGGCGAATGGCACAGCGGCGGGCAGACCATCGACGTGCCTGCGCCTCTGGAGTACATCCCCGTGTTTGCACGGGGACCCGAGATAATTTATGAACGTCCGTCCCTCACCGACTTTGAGCGCCGCTGGAACATCGACTTCAAAGGTGCGGTGTGAGCGCACTCGTCATCGCCGTCATCGTCTACTTCGCGATTCTCACGCAGGCGATCAGCGGGTCGGGCTTGGCGCTGGTCGCCATGCCGCTGCTGATCGGCGTGCTGCCCACGCTGGAAGCGGCCACGCTCGTCTCCCTCATGTCGATCACCACGCAGGTGATCATGCTGATGCGCTACTACCGCGCACTGACCTTTCATGGCCTGTGGCGCTTGGTCGCCGGCGCGCTCGTTGGCATTCCGATTGGCATCCTCGCGCTCTCGCACCTTGACCAGCGGCTTATTCTCACCGTGTTGGGCATCATCCTGATCGGGTATTCGCTCTACGGCCTGTTCGCGCCCAAAATCCCGCCGATCAAGAACGCGAACTGGGCCTATGCCTTCGGTTTAATCTCCGGGCTGCTGCACGGCGCTTACAACACCGGCGGCCCGCCGTATGTGATCTACGGCGTGAGCCAGCAGTGGTCGCCGCCGCAGTTCAAGTGCAATCTGCAGGTTCTGTTGATGGTCAACACTTCGAGCGTGGTGGTCGCGCACATTGCCGCCGGGCATGTGACGGTCGATGTGCTCGGTAATTACCTGATCGCACTGCCGATGATTCTGCTCGGCGCGTTCACGGGGTTCATTCTGGATCGCTACATTGATGACAAGGTATTCCGCAAAATCGTGCTGGTCGTGCTGCTGGTGATCGGCGTGAAGATGCTGCTGCCGTGAGCGGCTATTCGAACGAGGAGCGGTGCTTGAAGAACCAGATCGTCGCCTCGGTGCGGTTGTTCACGCCGAGTTTGGCGAAAATGCTCTTGATGTGAAAGCCGACCGTGTTGCGGCTGATGACCAACTGCTCGGAGATCTCCGAATTGGTCAGGCCGGAGGCGATGCACGAAAGGACTTCCAGTTCGCGCTGCGAGAGTTCATCTTTCTTGGCGGGCTGTTTGAACAGGGGCTGCGCGATCTTCGGGTAGATCAATTGGCCCTGCGCCACCTGCCGGATGGAGTCGAGAATCTGGCGGAAGGGCTGCGACTTGAAGACGTAGCCTTCCGCGCCGCGCTGCATGGCCGAGCGGATCTCGTGGATGTCTTCGCAGCCGCTGAGGATAAGCACGCGCGCGGTCACATTGCGCCGCCGCAGTTCGTCGAGCACGAGCAGACCGGGGTCGGGCATGAGCAGGTCGAGCACGATCACATCGACGCGTAGGCTGGCGACGAGCGCGAGCAGGGCGGCACGCGTGTCCGCCGTACCGGCGACCACGATGTCAGGGGTGTGGGCGAGAAGTTGGGCAAAGCCTTCTAAGAATACGGGGTGGTCGTCCATCAGGGCGACATAAATCTTCTCGTCCATAAGCCTAACTGTTTTTGACCCTACATCTTTGGGTGGGCATGCCGCTACCTGAATGCGGGTTGCTGCGGTTGGTATCGCGCCGTATGCTCAAAATCAGCGATTTGTGTGTTTGATACCAATGTCAATATAGCTTAGACTAGCCACGTTTGCCAGCAGATGGTATCACTGAGGGCAGCGTGACCTTTTAGACTTATTCAGGAACAAATAGTATGGATTGGCAGGCGCAGAACGCCGCGCTCTTGAAGATTTGGGGAGACGCGCAGACGCAGATGTTCGATGCGTGGGGACGCATCGCGCAGCAGGCTCAAGCTCCCTTTTACCGCAACACTTCCCCATTTGCGTCGGCCATGCTTGACGCCTCGACCGACGCAATTCGGCAGGGGATTCGCGCCATGGCCTTTGACGCTGATCCCACTGCCCGCGAGGCCGCCGAAAAGTTGTTTATCAGCCAGACGAGCGTCGTCCGCTTGCTGGAGATGACACTGCGCATCTGGGGCAGTCTGCTCCCCGTGCTCGAAGCGGGCGGTGACTGGCACTTTGCCCTCCGTGAACAGATGAACTGGGTGAAGACGCAGACGCTGCAGGCGGCGACGCAGGGCCTGCACACCGCCGGGACGTATCAGCAGTTGTGGACGGCCTTTCTCGAAGACAGCCAATCGTTTGGCAAACCGTGGATGGAAGATCGCGAGAAGGTCGCCAACGGGAATGGCGCGTCCGGCGAGATGGCGTGGGAAGCGTACCAGAAAACGTTCGGCGAGCTGGTGACGCTGCCGACGGCGCTCTGGACGCGCGACATTGACGACGGCCTACGCCTTGCCTTTGCCGCCTGGATTGACATGCAGCAGGCGCTCTATGACTACAATGCCATCCTCTCGGAGACGTGGTGCGCCGCCTTCGAACAGTTCATGTTTGATCTGGTGCGCCTCCTCGAATCAGGTGAAATGCTGGAAAGTGTGCGCGATCTGCTCAATCGGTGGAGCGCAGTCGCCGATAACAGCTTCAAGCAGTCCTTCCTGACCGAGAACTACATTCGCGTGCAGTCGCGGCTCGTGCAAACGATCATCGAGTACCGCAAGCGCCAGCAGGCCGTCAACGAACGCTTCATGCAGATGTTTGACCTGCCGACGCGCACCGAGATCGACGAGGCGCACCGCCGCATCCACGAACTGCGCAAAGAAATGCGCGAACTCAAACGCGAGTTAGCCGCGCTCAAGGCGCAGTTGAAGGGAGCCGCCGAATGATCCCCGAATTCCCACTCGCGCTGTCCTCCGAACAGATCGCCGCTGAATTGGTCGAGATGAGCCGCCGCGCCGCTGACGGGGTACGCGCGCTCAGTCAAGTTCGCACCGAGGACGTGCTGGTTGGCATCACGCCGAAAACCGCCGTGTATCATGATGACCTAGTGACGCTCTTCCGCTACACGCCGCGCGTCGCCGCGCCGATGCAACCCCCGGTGCTCATCACCTACGCGCTGGTCAACCGACCATACATGATCGATTTGCAGGAGGATCGCTCGCTGGTGCGCGGGCTGCTCGACCTTGGCCTCGACGTGTATCTCATCGACTGGGGCTACCCGCAGCGCAACGACCGCTGGCTGTCGCTGGACGATTACATCAACGGCTACATGAACGACTGCGTTGACTACCTGCGGCAGTCGCTCAAGATTGAGCAGATCAACCTGATCGGAATCTGTCAGGGCGGCACATTCAGCCTGTGCTATACCGCGCTTAACCCGCACAAGATCGCCAACCTGATCACGATGGTCGCTCCGGTCGATTGCCACGTCGCGGACGGGCTGCTCAACCTGTGGATGGGCGCGAGCGGCAGCATGCCGACGATTCAGCCGGAGAAGATGGTCGAGGCGCTCGGCAACATCCCCGGCGATGTGATGAATTTCGGCTTTTTGATGCTCAAACCGTTCGAACTGGGGCTCCAAAAATACCTGTCGCTGCTGGACACGCTGGACGACACGGCCCATTCGACCAACTTTCTCCGCATGGAAAAGTGGATTTTCGACAGCCCCGATCAGGCGGGGGCGGCGTGGGCAGAATTTGTGCGCCACTTCTACATCGAAAACGGGCTGATTAAGGGGCAGATCGCGATTGGTGAGCAGCGTGTCGACCTTCAGCAGATCACGATGCCCGTGCTGAACGTGTACGCCGAGAAAGATCATCTGGTGCCGCCGAAGTCGAGTCAGGCGCTGGCGCGAGCAGTGACCAGTACTGACTATACCGAAGTCTCATTTCCGGTCGGGCATATCGGCATGTATGTGAGCGCGCGCGTGCAGCAGCAGCTTCCGCAGGCCATTGTTGACTGGCTCAAGGCGAGGAACTAACCGTGAATCTGGCCGTTATCCTCAATCGCCATGCCTTGTATCGACCGAATCACCTCGCCGTGATCTATGGCGAGCAGCGCTTCACCTATGCCGAGTTCAACCGCTGCGTCAATCGCTTGGCGCATGGGCTGCTGCGCGCGGGCATCGCGAAAGGCGACAAGATCGCGACGATTCTGCCGAACACGCTCGAACTGCTGGAAGTCTACTGGGCGGCGGCGAAGATCGGCGTGGTCGTCGTGCCTTTGAGCAATCTGCTGCGCGGGCAGGGCTTGGCGCGCCTGCTCAATGACGCAGATACGGCGCTGGTGGTGACGGAGCGCGCGTTTGTCGAGCATCTCGACCCGCTGCGGGGTGATCTGCCGCAGATTCAGCCGGATCGCTATTTCCTGATCGATGCCGAGGATGTGCCCGGTTATTCGCCATACCGCGCGCTGGTGACGGATGTGCCGGATACCAACCCGACGGGCATCGAGATTCACCCGGATGATCCGTATAACATCATCTACAGCAGCGGGACGACTGGCCTGCCCAAAGGCATTGTGCTGACCCACCGCATTCGCGTGTTGTACGGGTTGGTCTTCGGCGCGGCGTACCGCATTGCGCCGGAGAGCGTTGTGCTCCATACGGGGTCGATCATCTTCAATGGCTCCTTCCTCACGCTGATGCCCGCCTTCTACATGGGCGCAACCTACATTCTGCATCATCACTTTGAGGTCGGATCAACCCTGCGTACTATTCAGCGCGAACGGGTGACGCACATCAAACTGGTGCCGTCGCAGATTGTGCAGCTTCTGCAATCCTCGAGCTTCAACGAGGAAACGCTCGGCTCACTGGAGATGCTCGGTTCGGTCGGCGCGCCGTTGCACCTGCCGCACAAAGAGCTGCTGCAAGCCAAGCTGCCCGGTCGCTTGATCGAGCTCTACGGTCTGACCGAAGGTTTCATGACGATCCTCGACAAATACGATTTAAGTCGCAAGCTCAATTCGGTGGGTGTGCCGCCGCCGATGATGGAACTGCGCATCGTGGATGATCAGGGCGTGGATGTGCCGCCGGGCACAGTGGGCGAAATCGTCGGCAATGGCCCGCTGCTGATGGCGGGCTATTACAAACGCCCCGACCTGACCGAGCAGGCGATCCGCAACGGGTGGCTGTTCAGCGGTGACTTAGGCTACGTCGACGAAGACGGTTTTCTGTATCTGGTGGATCGCAAAAAAGACCTAATCATCTCTGGCGGCGTCAACGTGTATCCGCGTGATATTGAAGAGATCATCTTGCAGCATGCGGCGGTCGCCGAGGCCGCGGTGATCGGCGTGCCCGACGACAAGTGGGGCGAATGCCCGGTCGCGCTGGTACGCCTGAAAGGGGAGATCGCGCCTGCCGCGCTCCGGGAGTGGATCAACGCGAGGGTCGAGGCGCGTTTTCAACGGGTGCGCGAGGTGCTTGTGCTGGACGAATTCCCCCGCAATGCGGCGGGCAAGACGCTCAAACGGGTGATGCGCGACGAGTATCTGAGCGCGCACGCCGAATGAGTCCATTACGGTTGCGCGGACGGCTGAAATCCGCTTAAGATGGCCTTCGTCACAACCTACTGAGGACTTTCATATGAGCATCAAGCGGCTGCCCATTCACTACGGCTGGATCATTGTTGGCGTTACTTTTTTCACCCTCCTGTTTGCCGCGGGCGTCCGCACGATTCCGAGCGTGATCATCAAACCTCTCGAAGCGGAATTCGGCTGGGATCGGACTACGGTGTCATTCGCGGTGGCGCTGAGCCTGTTTGCGTATGGCTTTGGTGGGCCGATTGCAGGGGCGTTGGTGGATCGCTTTGGGCCGCGCCGCGTGATGGCGTCTGGCTTAGGGCTGATTACTCTCGGCCTCATCCCGATTATGTCGATGGCCAACATCTGGGTGTTCAACCTGTTCTGGGGGCTGGTCGTCGGCATTGGCACGGGCATGATCGCCAACGTGCTCGGTGCAACGGTCGCGAACCGCTGGTTCAACACGCGCCGCGGCCTCGTGCTCGGGTTGATGGGGGCATCGGCGGCGGCAGGGCAGTTGATTTTCGTGCCCGGGGCAATTGCGCTGGCGACGAATTCCGGATGGCGCGCCGTGATTGGCACGATTGCCGTCGGCGTCGGCGTGTTGATCGTCCCGGTGGTGCTGTTCATGCGCGACCGTCCGTCCGATGTGGGACTTGAACCAGTGGGCGGTAAAGCCGTCACGTCCACCGGAGCGGCGGTCGTCGAAGCGTCGACGCCGCTGCGCGAAGCGATCAGAACGCGCGATTTCTGGCTGCTGGCGCTGAGCTTCTTCGTGTGCGGCTACACCACCAATGGCTTGATCGGCACACACTTGCTGCCACATACGGTGGAACACGGTTTCATCGAAGTGGAAACCGCGGCGGCGCTCAGTTTGATGGGGCTGATGAACATCGTCGGCACGCTGGCTTCGGGCTGGCTGACCGACCGCTACGATAACCGCAAGCTGCTGGCCACTTACTACGGGCTGCGCGCGCTCTCGCTGGCGGCGCTGCCGTTCATCATCGAAATCCGTGACCTGTATATCTTTGCGCTGATCTACGGGTTGGACTGGGTAGCGACCGTGCCGCCCACGGTCAACCTGACGGCGCGCCGCTTTGGGCGCGCTTCACTCGGCTCGATCTACGGCTGGATCTTCTGTTCACACATGATCGGCGCGGGGATCGCGGCGCAAGCGGGCGGCATCTTCCGGGATGTGCTCGGCGACTACCACCTCATTTTCCTGTCGGCGGCAATTTTCGGCTTCATCGCCGCGGGGCTGTCGCTCAGTATCTCGACGCGCCGCGCTGCTGCACCTATGCCAGTAAGTACATAGTTAATTATCGATAAATTGTGCGACATTCGGATGGCTTGGGCGTTATTAGAGTTGTCCACGCTGTAACGCCTCAATCCTGCATGACTCTTGCATCCTACCCATTTGGACTAGCCGAAAAGGTTAATCGAAAGACGGAGCATAAACCCGCCGTTTGCGTATTTCCAACCTTGGCGGAAAATTCTATACTGGATGCACTAATCTGAACTACTCAGGTGCGTTATGTCCTTACAATCTGATGTGAGTTCCGCACATCCGCGGGCGTTGGCGCTCAATGCGTCCAGCAGCGCGATTCGTGTGCTGGTTGTGGACGATCATCACCTCGTTCGGGAAGGCTACGTCTTCTTTCTCAGCCACTGCCCGGATATTGAGGTTGTGGACGAAGCGCGCAATGGCCTTGAAGCGATTGCGACCTGCCGCCGTACGCAGCCCGACGTCGTGTTGATGGATGTGGTCATGCCGCTCATGGATGGCATTCAGGCCACCCGCGCGATCCTCATGAACCAACCGCAGGTCAATATCATCGCGCTGACCGGATTCAACGACGAGGAACTGGCCGCCGAGGCGCTGCAGGCGGGCGCTGTGACCTGCCTGAGCAAGCAGACGGATCTCCGAAGCCTGTTGGAAGTCATCCGGTCTGCCGCGCAGATCAAACGCGTTCAGCCGACTGATCCGCAGTAAGCTATGCGGTATCTCTCGCTCTCCGAACTCATCTACATCAACGGCACGATCCTCAAAAATCCGCAGATCACCAGCGGGAAGCGGCATGTGCGCGACATCGATCTGCTGCAGGCAGCGGTGCTGCGTCCCGCGGCCAGCGCCTTTGGCAAGGACGCCTACCCGACGCTGCGCGAGAAAACCGCGGCGCTGCTGCATTCCATCGCGCGCAATCACCCGTTCACCGATGGCAACAAGCGCACGGCGACGGTGGGCGCAGTCTTTATGCTGGCGGTGAATGGTGAGCGGGTGGTCTGGGAGCCGACGGCGGCGCTGACCACGATTTTGCAGATCGCCGAAGGGGAGCTTGATGTGCCAGAGATCGCCGAGTGGTTACCATTAGAGGCGCAATCCCCCACGCTGCTGCCCGATGCTGACGCCGATATGCGCCATATCGCCCGAATCATTGAGGAACAGCGGTGGCTGCTGAATGAACTTGAGCGACGCTAGACCGGTGGTGTATCTGACCGCCTCCGATATTTATAACATCAACGACACGGTCACCGAAGGTCACACCTTTGTGCGAGATATCAATTTGCTGAATTCGGCGGTGCAGCGCCCCAAGCTGGTGCTGTTCGGCGAGGCGCAGTTCCCCACGCTGGTCGACAAAGCGGCCAGTCTGGTGCAATCACTGGCGTATCATCATCTGTTTGCTGATGGCAACAAGCGCACGGCCATGTACGCGCTGATCCTGTTTCTGGAGAAGAACGGGTATCAACTGGAATGGGATAACGCCGAACAGTACGCTTTCATTCTGGAAATCGCGCAGGGCAAACACGATATCCCCGCCATTGCCGCGTGGCTCGCGCCGCGCATTCAGCCGCACACCGCGACCGATTAGCCGCCGATGTAGTACATCTCGACCTTCTTGTCAGCCGCCGTCTGTTCGGTGCGAATCTCCGAGTAGCGGTCGGTGCGCTTCTTCCAGACGCCGGCCAGGATGGCGGACAGTTCCTCATCGGTTGCCCCTGCGCGCATTGGGTCGCGCAGGCTGACCCCGCGCAGCGCAAACAGACAGGTGTAAATGCTCCCATCCGCCGACAACCGCAGACGCGTACATGTGCCGCAGAAGGGCTGTGTCACCGAGGCGATCACGCCGATTTCCCCGCCGCCGTCGCGGTAGCGATGCCGTTCGGCCACCTCGCCGAAGTAGTTGCTCTCCAACGGTTCGAGCGGCAGTTCGGCGTCAATGCGCTGAATGATCTCTTTGGCAGGCACCACCTGATCCAGCTTCCAGCCGTTGCGCGTGCCCACGTCCATGAATTCGATGAAGCGCAGAATGTAGCCGTGATCTTTGCAGAAGCGCGCGAGGTCGACGATGGTGTGGTCGTTGACACCACGCTGCACCACCGCGTTAATCTTGATCGGCGTCATTCCGGCGCGTTCCGCCGCGCGAATGCCCGCCAGCACGGGCGCGACATCCGCCTTGCCGCCGTTCATCCGCCGGAACACGTCATTGTCGAGGCTGTCGAGGCTGACCGTGACGCGTGCCAACCCCGCGTCTTTGAGCGGTTGCGCGACGGCTTCCAGCAGTGACCCGTTGGTCGTCATCGCGACATCTTCGACCCCGTCAATGTGGGTGAGTTGTTCGACCAGCTCCACGATATCCCGGCGCACGAGCGGTTCGCCGCCCGTGATGCGCAGTTTGACGACGCCGAGGCCGACGGCGATCCGCGCCAAGCGCGTAATCTCCTCGTAACGGAGGATTTGCTCATGCGGGGTGAACTCAAATTTCTCGTGATACACGTCGGCGGGCATACAGTACGCACAGCGGAAATTGCAACGGTCGGTCACGGAGATGCGCAGATCACGCAGCGGACGTTTAAATTGATCAACAGGTTGGGTCATGCCAATCTATCCAGTAAACCCTAGTCAGATAGCAAATAATCCTGCACTTTTGTTCGCATATTCGCTCTTATCATGCGCCTAAACTGGCCTTTTCGTCAAGCACCACCTAGAACCACCGTCGATCCTCCTAGCGAGCCTGATAAAAAATTGTTACAATAGTTTCAGCGATATTCAGACTTACTGCGTTAACCGACCCGGTTGCCGTTGGCACCACCGCATCATAACTCTAAAGGACATCAACGGGCATGAAAAGACTAGTCGTCGCATTCTTTATTCTCAGCGTAGGCATCTTTCCTTTGCTCATTCACGCACAGAATGAACTCGCCGCAACACTCGAAGTCCTCAATGCTGGGGTGGAAGTGCAGCGCGTGAACACCCTGAACTGGATTCCGGTGAGTGTTGAAGCTATCGTCGGTGTGGGCGACCGCATTCGCACCGATGCCACCGGACGCGCCCGCATCACGTTCTTCGCTGATGGGGTGGATACCGAACTGCTGCCCGATACTGTCTACCGGATTCAGCAGTTTTCCGGCGATGATACCCAGTTCACCATTCAAGCTGAAGTGCTGCTCGGGCAGACGATCCAGCGGTTGACCCGTTTGCTGGACGCCGGGTCGAGCTACGACATCACCACGCCGACCATGACGCTGGCGGCCCGCGGGACGGCCTTTGCGATCCGCGTCGAAGAGGGTGGCCGCGCCGCGATGATCGTGACCGAAGGTACGGTGAATGCCGCGAAAGACGCCGCTGCTGCCGATGTTCCGCCAGAATTTGGCATCCGCGCGGACGCTGAACTCAGCGATGTGGTGCGCGCCGCCACGTTCGCCGAACTCGACGCTGCGATTGATGGCTGCACGGCCAGCGTTAGCACCGGGGATGATGTGAGCATCAATGTGCGCGTTGGCGCCAGCACGGATTTCCCCCGCGTTGGCACGATTGATGCGCGTGAGATCGATCGCTTCATGGGCGTGACGGAAGCGGGCGCGTGGTATCGCATCAACTTCCGCGGCGGCTTTGGCTGGATCTTGTCTTCTAGCGCAGAGATCGTCGGGCAATGCGCTGGGCTGCGGGTGTTCCCCGACAACTTTGGGCCGGAAGATACGTCGTTGTACGAGTCTGTCGGCGACCCGGTGGAGCGCGAAGCGCTCACGCTCCCTGTCATCACACCTGAGGCGACCGCGAATCCGTAATGGGGAAGCGTGTTCGAATTGGACTGCTCATCGGCGGGATCAGCGCGCTGCTGGTCCTGCTGTTCTGGTGGGGTGACTTGTTTGATCGGCTGCGCTTGCAGCTGAACGATGTCTATTTTCTCGACGCCCCGGTCACTGATCAGGTGATGCTGATCGCCATTGACGATGACAGCCTCGATGCCTATGGCCGCACGCCGGTCGAATGGTCGCGCGGCGTCTTTGCGGACCTCGTTGACATCCTCGGCGCGGCGCAGGCGCGGGTCGTCGCCTTTGACATCCTGTTTGCGCAATCCACGCCCGCTGATGCGGAGTTTGCCGCCGCCATGCGCACAGCGCGAACGGGGGAAGGCCGCACGCGCTTCATCATGCCGCTGGTCGGCGTTGAGCAGATTGAAGCCAGCGTGCCCGGCAGCCTCCGCTTCGCTGAAGTGCTGCGCCCGACTGAGACGCTTGCCGCTGAAGTTGACTACTTTGGGTTTGTGAACGCTGCCGCCGATGTCGATGAGACGGTGCGCCGCCAACCTTCGCACATCTATGCGGGGGCGGAAAATGGGTATTCCTTCGGTTTGACCGCGTTTCTAGCCTATCTGCGCATTCCCGCCGCTGCTTTTGGGCAGGTGGTGACGCTGCAGGGGCAAACGCTCACCATTGCCAATGAGCACGCGATTCCGGTAGATGCGCGCGGTTTCTGGCGGCAAAACTTCTTCACTCCGTCGAATAGTGCGGATCGCGGTATTCGCACGGTTTCATTCCACGAGGTGATCGATGGCACGGTCGATCCGGCGATCTTCGCCGATAAGGTTGTAATGGTCGGCCTGATGAACAGCGTCAATGCCCCGGACGAACGCCCAACGCCGCTGTCAGTCTCGTTAGCCGGGGTCGAGATTCACGCGCACGCCGTCGAAACCCTCATTCAGGGTATTCCACTTTACGAGCAGAGTACTGCCTCGAAGGCGCTGACGATTGTCGCGTTCAGCTTGCTGGCGGGCATCATTTACGCGCATCTGCGCTGGTACCTGATGCTGCTCGTCATGGTCAAGCTGCTGGTGGTGTGGCTCGTGTTCGCCTTCGTCACCTTCCTGACCTCGCACTGGCTGCTTAACCTGTATGACCCCATTGTCGCAATTATTCTGCCCGTGCTAGGCAGCATCGGCTGGCAAATCACGACGGAGATCAACCGCCGGCGCAGTGCCGAGCACTGGTTGGCGATCATCCAGCGGCAGAAAGAACTGCTGGAGACGGTGATCGGCGGTTCCCCGACGGGGATCGCCGTGCTGGATCGCTATGGCAGCCTGAACAGCGCGAACCACGCCTTCGACACGACCTTTGATCTCACCAAAGCGCAGCGAACGGACAAGCACTTCAGCCAGGTGCTGCAGGCGGTCGAGGTAGAGACGGAGGCGGCGCAGAAGCTGGCCAGCGGTCTGCGCGGGACGACGCCCTTCCACTTCGAATTCAAGCACAAGGGGAAGACGCTGATGGTCGATGCGGCGATTCTGCCGTCCGACGAACGCTGGGTGGTGGTTTTCCATGATGTGTCCGATCTCGCGGAGCTGAGTGAAATCAAGACCCATATGATTCGCATGCTGTCGCATGACCTCAAAAATCCGCTGGCCACGGTGATTGGCTTCAGCGAACTGCTCATCAACCCGGTGAGCGGCGAACCACTGCGCGAGACGCAGAAACGCTTTGTCGAGAACATCCGCCGCTCGGCGGGGTCGATGCTGATGATCATCAACGAGACGCTGAGCATGGAACAGCTCCGTTCTGGGCGCATGCGCAAGAAGCCCGTGGAACTGGCTGAGGTGATTCAGCAGGTGGTCAAGACGCAGCAAATCGAAATTGAGCAGCATCGCCACAACGTGCAGGTGATGCTCGAACCCGAACTGCCGCCCATCCTCGGCGATACCTTCCAGATCAGTCAGGCGCTCACCAATCTGGTCAGCAATGCGGTGAAGTACACGCCCGATGGCGGCAAAATTCAGGTGCGCTTGACGCGGGATGGGGCGTGCGCTCAGGTCGAAATTGAGGATAACGGCTACGGTATGAGCGAAGCCGCGCAGACCAATTTGTTCAAGGAGTTCTTTCGCGCCGATGCGACGGCTCACATTCGCGGGACCGGCTTAGGCTTGAGTCTCGTCAAAGCGATCACTGAAGCGCACGGCGGACAGGTGAAAGTGGTCAGCACGGAAGGACAGGGCAGCGTCTTCACGCTCATCCTGCCGCTGGCCGTAGAGGGAGTGAACGCATGAGACGGTGGCTGTTCGGGGTGCTGCTTGGCCTGATCGTCGTGACGGGGGTGAGCGCGCAGTCCCCGTATTCGGCGGTGCTGCGCATCATGAACACAGGCGTAGAACTGCGCCGCCTCAATACTGAGGCGTGGTTAGCGACGCGGCAGAACGCCGAGATGCCCTTCGGCGCGGGCGATGTCATTCGGATCAACAACCGGGGGCGCGCCCTGCTCACCTTCTGGGATGATCAGGGACACAGCGCGGAAATGATGGTGCTTCCGTACAGCACAGTCGAGATCATGCAGTTTGAGGTCGACGCGGGGACGCTGCGCCTGCAGCTCCGGTTTGCAGGGCAAGCGGGCGTGCAGCTCGGTGAGGGCGTGCGCTTTGCCGCCTTTGACATCGAGACCGATCACGGGCATGTGACCCAAGCCGCGCAGCACTTCGCGGTGCAGGCGAACGACAGCGCGACGCGCGTCATTGTCGCGGTTGGCGCGGCGGAAGTCACGGGCGCGGGGCAGATAGTCACTGTTGCGAGTGGGGAAGGCGTGCGCGTTCGCGACACGGCGATCCAGTCCTCGACGGCGCTGACGTATCCCATGAACTTCGCCAAGCTGGACAGCGCGCTCGATAGCTGCGCCGGCGTCGCCAATTCCACACTTTATCCGTCCGTCAATATCCGGCAGGGTCCCGGCGACGGCTATGACATCATCGGCGAGTTCATCAATGGTGATCCGGTTGAGATTCTCGGCACGACGCCGTTGGGCGACCGCTACCGCGTGCGCTTTTTGAGCGCTTTTGGTTGGGTCGTCGCCGACGGCATCGAAGCGACCTGCCCGGATTTGCCCGTCTTCCCCTATGAGACGCTGGAACAGGTCTACGGGGTGATTGGCTTCACCGACGCAGACCTGCGCCTCTTGGAACCGTTCTTCGGGCTGCGGCGTGATGACTACCTGTTCTATCCGCTGCCGACTAATTAGCTGGTGACGCCGCTCGCTTCGGGGTTCGGGGCGGGCAGGCGCACCTCGATTTGCGTATTGTGCACCCGCACTTCGTAGCGCGGCTCAGAGTAAGTCGACGGCCCGTGCACCACCTGCCCGGTGCGCATGTCAAAGACTGAGTCGTGCCACGGGCAGGTCACGCAGCCCTCCTCAAACTTGCCTTTTTCGAGCGGTCCGCCCGCATGGGCACACACCGCGCCCATCGCATAAATCTGCCCATCGTAGTGATAGAGCAGCACCGGATAGCCGCCCGCGCTCACGCGGCGCGATTGGCCGGGGCTGAGATCGTCGGCGTTCAGGACGGGCGTCCAGTGATGGGGCGCGTCTGGCATCGGCGCGTGATTCACCCCGACGCGCTTGTGGTAGGACATTTCGCCCCCGAGCCACGCCGAGGCCAGCAGTCCCGCGAAGCCCATCAGCGCCAGGCGCACGCCCCGCGCCTGCTGACCATTCGCCCGGGCGCGCAGCGACAGGACGTACAGCAGCAAGGCCGCGCTGTTGACGAGACCGTGCAGCGTGCCATAGGCGACGGCATCACGCTTGATGGCCGAGAAGTCGGTGAGACCGGCGAGGGCGGTCGGGACGGCGGAGATAGTGCCAATGGTCGTCAGCGTATTCGCCGTGGCGCGATGCCGCTTGCCCAGCGGCAGGAGCGACAGCACGTCAAACAGCGCCCCGAACAGCCACGCGCCGATGGTGACATCGGTCAGCAGGGGGTGCAGTGGATGCCCCAGCCATTTTCCATGCAGTACATCCGCGAGACGGCGCGTTGGTTCCCCGCCATCGAGAATCGCCTGATGTAAGGCTGATTTGATGTCTGTTCCCGCGCGTTGAAGTTCGGGCAGGGAGTCGATGAGCGGATCAACAACTTCGTGCAGATTGATTGGTGCAGGCGGCTCACCGCTGACTTGCAGGGATTGTTTCCGGCTCTTCGCTCGGCGTGTTCCGTTCATCCGTTACTCGCTCTCTCTAACTTTGACTGGCTTTATTATAACTGTAATTGTGATGGCGCAGGTGGTCAGGTGCTCACTGTCGAAGATTAGCCCTCAGACCCATTTTCAATATATAACGAAACACATAACATAGCGACGTAAGTTGATTTGAAATGTTAGTGCGATGGAAGAGCTGCCGAACATCAGGAAGATTGCGGTGCTCAAGGCGACGCCCGCGCGGCGCGCGGACTACCCGGACGCCGACACCACGATGCTGGATCCGCCGCAAGATCGCTGTCAGCCCGCGGTGAGTTTTGTCAATGACGTGCAGGTGGATGAGGTGTTAGCCGCCGCGTTCGATCTGTCGGAAGCCACAAAACGGTTTGGAAGACAAGGAAAGCCATGACGTTCGAAAAACGAATTCGTGTCCTGATCGCGGATGATCACACGGTGATGCGCTGCGGGTTGGTGGCCTTTGTCCAGCGCTGTCCCGATTTGGAACTGGTGGGTGAGGCGGAGAACGGGCGCGATGCCGTCGAGCTGGCGCTCAAGCTGCATCCCGATGTTGTACTGATGGATATGATGATGCCCATCATGGATGGGGTGACAGCGACGCGTCACATTCGCCGTAGGCGCCCGCGCACGCAGGTGTTGGCGCTCACTAACTTCCTGAGCGCGGACATGCTCGTGCGCGCCCTGAACGCGGGCGCCATTGGCTATCTGCTCAAGACCATCGGCGCAGAGGAATTGGCGACGGCTGTGCGCAATGCCTACCAGCACAAGGCGACGTTTGCGCCCGAAGCAGAAGCGCAGTTGGTGGTCGGGGTGCAAAATCCGCATCTGTGCGTGCTGACTGGACGCGAACGTGAAGTGCTCAGCCTAATGGCACGCGGTTTGAACAACGCGCAGATCGCCGAGCAGTTGACGATCAGCTTATGGACGGTCAAGAAGCATGTGAGCAACATCTTCGCTAAGCTCAAGACGACCAACCGCGCCGAAGTGATTGCGTTTGCGTATCAGCATCGGCTGCTGCCCGACTGCGGACGCTACCAGTAGGGCAATGGGTCGATGTCTCCTCTCGACCCGGCCCTAGTCTCCTGAACTTACGCGGCGGGCGGAAAGAGCACACCGAAGATCACATAGGCGACGAGCAGTGCGAGCACCGTATTGAACACGGTCGCGCCGATGTAGACCGCCAGCGGTCGCCAGCCGGCTTTACGGACTTCGGCGATCGAGAAATCGAGCCCGATGCTGATGAACGCCAGCGTGAACAGCCACTGCATGGCGTTGTTCATCGCGCTGACCGAGGCGGGCGTGAACGCGCCGACCGTCACGAGGATGCTCACGAGCGCGAACCCCAGCACAAATTTGGGGAAGCGCTGCCAGATCAGCGCCGGGCTTGGCTTTTCCGCCTCCCGGTTGACGACACTCGCGAAGTACATGGCCAGCGCGAACGCCACAAAACCAATCAACACGTTTTGCGCCGATTTAACCACCGTCGCCACGCTCTGCGCCTGCTCCGCGTAGATCGTACCCGCGCCGACGACGGCGGCGGTGGTGTCGATGTTGCCGCCAAACCACGCGCCCGCGACGGTGGGCGAAAGCTGCAGCGCGTCCGCGATGACCGGCATGAGCACCATCAAGGGCAGCGCGATCAGGATCACCAGCGCGGTGATGTAGGTGACTTCTTCTTTCTTCGCTTGCACCGAACCGGCAGCGGCGATGGCCGCGGAGACGCCGCAGATCGACACCGCGGACGCCATGATTGCTTTGAGCGTCTCCGGGAGTTTGAGCCGCCCGCCCAACCACCACGTGAAGAAAAACACGCTGACCACCATGATCAGCGCTTGCAGCAAGCCGCCGACGCCGAGCTTGAGCAGGTCGCCAAGGCTGATGCGCGCCCCGAGCAGGATGAGGCCGATCTTCAGGTAAAACTCGGTGCGAATTGCCGGGCGCACGAACTGATACTGCCCGATAGTGCGCAGGACGAAATTGGCGATCAAACCGATGATGACCGCCGTGAGCGGATATTCCAGCGGGTTGCGCGCGAAACCGTTCGCTTTGAACTGGCTGCCGATCCATTTGTCGAGCTCGGCGACCAGCAGCGTGAGGACGATGAGGAGGATCGTGCCGACGATGAATCCGCCGCGGCGGTTGGTAGTCGTAGGGGTGGAGAGCGTGGCTGTGGTCATGATTCGTTCCTACGGCGCGAGCAGATTGAACAGCGGGTAAGGGATAGTGATGGCAGTGACGGCGATCAGTAAGACGAGCAGCAAGCCGATAATCGTGGCCAGCCAATCTTCTGATAGACGAATGGGTGGTTTCATGACAGACCCCTTTGGACAACACAACCAATTAACTCTTAAAACCCTAAAGTGATTAGGTTAGTCACAAGAAAGACACTGGCGTATGCCAAATGTCATGTTTTTTTGAGGATAGAGACAAACCCCTGCGTGGCCTTGTTGAGCGTGCCGCGTTTTCGTTGGGCGATCAGATAGTTGTAGCTGTCGTCCGCGCCCTCCAGCGGAATCGCCTTGAGTGTGCCCGCCGCGGTCTCCCGGGCGATAGCGATTCCCTGCACCAGCGCGATGCCGAGACCCAATTCTACGCTGCGCTTGATCGCTTCGGTTTCACCGAGGATGATGACCGAGTCACCGCGCAGGCTGTCGGCGCCGAGCAGCCGCGACACGCGCGTATGCAGCGCGGAGCCGGGTTCACGCGTGAGGAAGATGCGGTCGCGCAGCACATCCAGACCAATGGCGGGCTGTGCGGCGAGCTCGTCGCCCGGTGCGACGATCACCACCAGGCGGTCGGGCATGAAGGCTTCGACGATCACATCCTGATGGTCGACGGGCGAGCCGACGAGACCGAGATCGATGTCACCGCGGATGAGCATGTCGAGCAAATCGGTGGTGTTGCGAATCGTCAGGCGAATGTGGTGGTTCGGGTATACTTTGCGGTACCGGCTGAGCACGTCCGGCAGGAGGTAGGTCGCCAGCGTCGGTCCAACGCCCAGTTTGAGCGTTTGCACCGCGATGCCCGCCGCGACATGCACGGCGTTGACCGTTTCATCGGCCAGAGACAACAGCTTTTCACCCTGATCGAACAGTACTTTCCCCGCTTCGGTGAGGCGCAGGCTGCGCGTGCTGCGTTCGATCAGCGGCGTGCCGAGCACCTGCTCCAGCACGGCGATCTGCTGGCTGACCGTCGGTTGGGTCATGTGCAGTTGTTCCGCCGCCCGTGTGAAGCTGCCCAGCCGCGCCACGGTCACAAACAGATGAATTTTGTGCAGATCCGGTATATTCATCGCACTTCAATCATTGAAGAGACATTAACTTCTGTCTCAATTAGATTATATTCTTGATGTTACCTTAATACTGGATATTATATCCCTAAACGATTCCGGCGTAGGTATTCCAGTGTGGTCTGAGTGGTCGTGACTTCGTGTCCCGGCAGCGGGAAGATGTGCTCGTGGATCGCGTCCAACAGCCATTCCTTCTGCGGAAAGAACGCTTCTTCCAGTTCGGCAGGTGGCGTAATCCAGTTGCGCGCGCCGACCACGACCACCGGCGCGTCCAGATCGCTGAAGGTGGCCTGCGTAATCGTCGACGCCATTGTGTGCAGGAAGGAGCCGCGCTCGGTGGCATCGGATGCCAGCACGACTTTACCCGTTTTGCGCACCGATTCCAGAATGCGCTCATAATTCAGCGGATTGATGAAGCGCGCATCGATCACTTCTGCCGACAGATTGTACTTGGTTTGCAGGTCGTTGGCCGCATCCAACGCGCGGTAGAGCGTCGCGCCGAGCGTAACGATGGTGAGATCCGTGCCGGGCCGCCGCACCGCGGGTTCGCCGAGCGGTACCTCGTAGTAGTCAAGCGGGACGCCGCCGGGGACCAGCATTTCCGGTTCGCTGTACAGCCGCTGACTCTCGAAGAATACAACCGGGTCTGTGCCGCGCAGCGCGAGGTTGAGCATGCCTTTCGCGTCGTAGGCCGTCGCGGGGAACATGACTTTCAAACCGGGGATGTGCGCCACCAGCGATGACCAGTCCTGCGAATGCTGCGCCCCGTATTTGGAGCCGACGGACACGCGCAGCACGAGCGGCATTGCCAGCAGCCCGCCAGACATGCCGATCCACTTGGACATCTGGTTGAAGACTTCATCGCCCGCGCGACCCATGAAATCGCAGTACATGAGTTCAGCGACCACCCGCCCGCCGCTCAGGGCATAGCCGACTGCCGTGCCGACAATCGCGCCCTCGCTGATCGACGTGTTGAACAGGCGGTGATAGGGCAGGCATTCGGTGAGGCCGCGGTACACGCCGAACGCGCCGCCCCAATCGCGATTCTCTTCCCCATAGGCGATCATCGTCGGGTCGATGTAGAAGCGGTGCATCATCGCTTCGTAGAGCGCTTCGGCATACGTCAGGCACTTGAGTTTGGGCATTGCTTTGCCGTCCGCGTCCAGCCCAAAGCGGAACTTCGCCCGCGTGACTTCGAGGCGGCTTTGCTCGGCGGGGAGCAGCACTTCCGGCGCGCCGTCGGCCATGCGGTCGCGCATCTGGTTGGCAAACATGAACTTCCCGATTGTGTCAACGTGCGTGTTGACGCGCGGCGACAGCTCCGGCGCGATGGCCGCCTTCAGCACCCGTTCCATCCGGCGCGTCGCGTCATCCAACAGGGCGTCAAGCTGCGCCGCGTCGGCGTGACCGTTCGTGATCAGGTATTCACGGTAGGTGACCAGTGGATCGAACGTGCGCCACAGTTCGATTTCGTCGCGCTCGCGATATGACGAGGCATCTGAGGGCGAATGTCCGGAGAAGCGATACGTCACCGTGTCCAGCAGGACCGGGCCGCGCCCCGCCAGCAGGAGCGCTTTCTTGCGCTCAATGGCATCGGCGACCGCCAGCGGATTGAAGCCGTCGATTCGTTCGGCGTGCATCGCTTCCCCGTTCACGCCCCAACCGACGCGCGCCAGCACGCCCAGACCCATCGTTTCGCCAACGGGTTGGCCGCCCATCCCATAGAAGTTGTTCAGGAAGTGGAACAACATCGGCGGCGCGCCGCCCAAGCCCCACAGCGTGCGATATTGATCCATCGCCGCGAACATCATGGCTTCCCACACCGGGCCGCAGCCCATTGATGCTTCGCCGATGTTGGCCAGCACGATCCCCGGTTGGCGGTTGACCAGCTTGAAGAGCGCTGCGCCCGTCGCGATGTCCGCCGAACCGCCGACGATGGCGTTATTTGGCATGACGCCGAACGGCGGGAAGAAGGCGTGCATCGAGCCGCCCATACCGCGGTTGAAACCCGTCGCCCGCCCGAAGATTTCGGCGAGCGTCCCGTACAGTGTGTAATCGACCGCGCGATCCGGCAGCGATGTGTGCTCGAAAGCTGAGACCACGCGGAGCGCCGCGCCGTCCATGTAGCCCTGCATGATCGCTTCCAGCGCCGCTTCGTCGAGCTTACGGATGGCGACGAATGACTTGGCGAGGATTTCGCCGTGGCTGCGATGTGAGCCGAAGATCAGATCGCTCACGTCGAGGTGGTACGCCATGCCCACGACCGCCGACTCCTGTCCAATGGAGAGATGCGCTGGGCCGCGGTGGTTGTACTCGATGCCGTGATAGCTGCCTTCGCGCTTGATCTTGTCAAGCATGGTCTCGAACTCGCGGATCAGCAGCATATCGCGGTAGATGTTGACGAGATTGGCCGAGCCGTACTTGGCGCGTTCCGCCGCCGGGTCAGCCACATACGCGTTGATCGGAATGATCGGCGCGGTCAGCTCGGCAGACTGGCGGACCACCTTGGGGTCAATCAGCAGGGATTTGGGCATGGTTAACGCAGCTCGTAGAGGGTATCGCGGAGCACTTCCGATAAGGTGGGATGCGCAAAAATCATCTGCTGCACGTCCTGCACCCGGAACTCATCTTCGAGCATGGCCGCCGCGCCGACCACGATCGACGAACATTCTCCGCCGTACAGATGTACGCCGAGCACGACGTTCGTTCGCTGATCGACGACGATCTTGCACAGGCCGCGCTGCTGGTCGTTCTCGATGAGATAGCTGGCGTTGGCGGTCAGCGGCAAGCGGGCGACGCGAACCGGAATGCCGCGCGCTTTCGCAGTGGCTTCCGTCAGGCCGACAGCCGCGATCTCCGGGTAGGTGTGCAGCGAGAAGGGCACGGTATCGATGCGGAAACGGTCGGGCGTGCCGAACATATGATTGACGGCCACCTGCGCCATACGCGCGGCGCTGTGCGCCCACATGGAGATGCCCGTCACATCACCGATGGCGTACACACCGGGGAGGTTGGTGCGCATATACTCGTCCACATGGATGTGGGTGTCATAGTCGATGCCCGCTTCTTCCAACCCCAAGCCGGCGACGTTGGGCGCGCGCTCGCCGCAGATCAGCACCAGATCCGCGGGGATGTCGTGCATCCGGTTGTCGTCCGTGATGCGCACATACTTCTCGGTGATGCTTTTCACCTGCGCGCTGAAATGAAAATCGATCGCGTTTAAGTCGCGCAGCAGCAGCGACCGAATCTCCTCGTCGATGTCCGGCAGGAGTCCGGGTTGCTCAGTGATGAGCGTGACTTTGCTGCCCGCTAGTGTGTAGATCGCTGCAAGGTTGAGCGCAATCGGTGTGCCGCCGAGGATGACGAGCGCGGACGGCAGCGTGTCATGGTCGAACAATTCGGTCGGCGTGACGACGTGCGCTAGGTCGATGCCGGGCAGTGTCGGAATGACCGGAGACGCGCCCGAGGCGATGAGGATGCGCTCGGCCGTGTAGGTCACATCCCCGGCGCGCACGGCTTTCCGTGCGATCAGCCGCGCATCCGCTTCCAGAATCACGCCGCCGCGCCGCTCGATCTGTTGGCGCACGCCGTCGCGCAGTTGCGCAACGATGCGTCCCTTGCGCGCGATCACTTCGCGCATGTCGAAGCGCACACTGTCGACATGCACGCCGAAGCGATCCGTCTCCTGCAGTTGGCGATAGATTTTGGCCGATTGGTACAGCGTTTTCGCCGGGATGCAGCCCCGGTTGATGCACACGCCGCCCAACTGGGCTTTTTCGATGAGCAGCACACGTTTGCCCGCCGCGCCGGCGCGTTCGGCGGCGGTATAGCCGCCCGCACCTGCCCCAATGATGATTAAGTCAAAGTGTGAATTCATGGTGCGGCCTCTAGAACGCGAGCAGTAAATCAAATTGGGCAAAATTGCGCGATAGTGCTTGTAAGAAACGCGCGGCGGGTGCGCCATCGACCGCGCGATGATCAATCGTCAGTGACAGATGCAGATACGGAATGAACTGCACTTCGGCATCCATCTGCATCGGCTTCAGATCGATTTTGCCGACGCCGAGAATCGCCACCTGCGGCGGATTCAGGATGGGCGTGAAGGTTTCGATCCCAAAGCTGCCGAGATTCGTCACGGTGAATGTGCCGCCGTTGAGATCGTTGCTGGTGAGCTTGCCCGCTGACTCAATCAGCCGTTTCGACTCGCGTGCCAGCGCGTGCAGTGACAGTCGATCCGCGCCGTGAATGACGGGCACGAGCAAACCGCGCGGCGAATCGACGGCAAAGCCGAGATTGACGTTCGCAGACTGGGTGATCGCGTCTTCCGACAGCGTCGCATTCAGGTCAGGAAACGTGCGCAGCGTGCGGGCGACCGCGAACAGAATCAAATCGTTAAGGCCGATGTCGCTGAGTTCGAGCGACCCAGCGCTGGCTTTGAGGCGAGCGCGATAGGCTTGCAGCGCGCGGGCATCCGCGGACGCGGTCAGCGTGAGCTGCGCGGTCGTCTGCAGCGAAGCGAGCATGCGCTCGGCGGTCACTTTGCGCACGCCACGCAGCGGAATAACCGTGGCATGGTCAGTGGTTGTGAGGAGTGGTGTTAGCGCTTGCGTTTCAGGCTCAACGGCGGGCGGTGGTGCGATAGTCTCACCCGCTGACGCCGCGAGCACGTCTTCACTTGTGATGCGTCCGCCGAGCCCGGTGCCGTTCGGCGGAATGGGCATACCCGATTCGATCAGGGCGCGCGCCGCCGGGGTGAGCCGGGGGAGCGTCGCGGCGAGCACATCACGCTCTATGATGCGGCCTTGCGCGCCCGAGCCGATCCGCGTTGACAGATCGACGCCGTTTTGGGCGGCGCGTTTGCGGGCGCGCGGAGATGCGGCGAGCGTGTCGGCGGCCGGGATGGGTGGGGCGGCGGGGTGTTCGCCCGCCTGCCCAATCACGGCAATCGGTGTTTTGACGGGGACTTCATCCCCGGCTTGATAGTAGGTTTCCAGCAGGATGCCAGCAGCGCTGCTTTCAATTTCGAGGACGGCTTTGTCCGTCTCGATGTCGAGCAGAATCTCACCTTTGGCGACCGGTTCGCCGATGTTTTTGCGCCAGCGGTAGATGATGCACGTTTCGACGCTGTTGCCTTGCTGCGGCATCACGACCGTAGACGCCATCGATTACACCGCGGGCGGGGGCACAACCCCGATCGTGAGCAGAATGTTGGCGTAAATGCGCTGTTCGCCCGTGGCGATCACCAGCGAGACATCCGAGCCGCGCGCCATATCGTAGAACTCAAAGCGACCGAGCTTTTGCAGTTCTGTCCCCGGCAGCAGCTTGCGAAATTCGGTGAAAATCGCCTGATCGGAACCGTCAGGCGGGGTCATGACGTGCGCCGCTTCAATCGGAATCGCCGTGACGAGCCCTTCGAGCACCTGCGTTGCCGTCAGAATGCCGGGCATGAAGTTGAGGTAGACACGTTCGGCGGCGGGATTGGCGCGGGTGATGAACGGGTAGTTGCCATCGGCGATGAGGATAGTGCTGCCATGACCGGAGGCGCCGAGAACCTGAAGAATCGTCGGGTGCAGTAACTGCGTTTTCAGCATGATGGTCTCTCAAAAAGTTGAAGTTGTGCTCTGTAATCGTTGCCACAGCCTGATTATCAGAGCGTTAAGGTTGACTGTCAAGCAACTTAACCGGGAGCGCGGACACACCGCACTCCCGGTACCAATCCTAACCGACCTGCACCGAACCACACAGGTGCACGTGCAGACCCATCGCTGCGAACATGGCTGCTTTCGCCGCCAGCGCCTTATCCGCGTCAGCGGGCGAGGGCGCGTAGACCACGTTCAGGTGATTCGCCTTGTGACGCCCCATCATCTGCTCGCGATTCACGCCGTGCAGCACCGCGTGCATAATGGGCCACTGGGGGGTCGTCAGATTCCAGCGGCGCTCGGTTTCCTCGCGCGGCAGTTCAATCACGGTGCCGCGACCAATATCGACGTGCAGCGCGTTGTTCATGGTGTAAACACGGCTCCACACGATTTCGCCGGGCTGGCTGACGCCCTTGAGCGTGCCGCCGCCCAAGCGGAAATACATGCTCGGCTGGCGTTCGCTTACCGCGCCCGCATAGCCATCGATGAAGTGCGAGGCTGGGGCTGCGCCCGAAATCAGGAACACCCACACGTATTGATCGCCGTAGGGATCGCCCCAGCGCAGGTCGTGCAATGTCGTCGACGGGTCGTAGCCCATCGCCGACCATACGCGGTTAGTCACCAGGGCATCGAGACCTGCGCCTTCGTCCACTTCATTGAAGTGCGGCAGCGCCTTGCCCGCGTACAGTTCTTTCCCGGTCTGCGCATCATAGACGGGGGGACGATCCGGGTTGTTGAGCAGGCCTTCGACCAGATCGGAGGCAGGAACGAGGTCTTTCAAGCCCTGCTGATACTGGATGCCGATGGCGTCACAGCCAAATTCATCCGCGATGCGCACGGCAGCGATGTACATCTTGCACTGTTCGTGGATCTGCGCGTTAGTCAGTTCGGTTTCTTCGTTCGTCCCGGTGACGAATTTGACGCCGCGCGCATCCAACCACGCACGGATGGCCTGTGCTTCCACATCACTGACGAGGCGCATGCCCGCGACCAACGCCGACTGGCTGAGCCGTTCCTTATAGACGCCGGTGGGATTGAGCAGTTCGTCATCGATGATGGCGTTGTACATGCCCATGCAGCCTTCGTCGAAGATGCCCATAATCGCTTTTTCGCGCTGGAGCTGCTCGGCGAGCTTGCGCCCGAGTTCGGCTTCCGCAGCGGGCAGGGCGGCGGCATTCAGGTCGCGGACGTGGCTGGCGTCGTGCGTGATTTCGCCGGTTTGCAGCCACTGACGAATGCCGTTGAGGAAATACTCGTCGGTGAAGTCTTCGCTCCAGAGCGTGCTGTACTTGATGCCAGCCTTGGTCAGCGAGCCGTTGAGGTTGAGCATGCCGACCAGCCCCGGCCATTCGCCGCTCCAGTTGGCGACAGTCAGAATGGGGCCGCGGTGGCTGCGCAGGCCGGCCAGCACATGGTGACTGTACTGCCACACGGCTTCCGCGACAATCAGCTTGGCATTCGGGTCAATCGACTTGAACACGTCCATGCCCATACGCTGGTTGCTGATGAAACCATGCTTTTCGGCGGGGTCGTAGGGGTGCCCGCGCTTGACGGTGATGCCTTCGCGCGCGAACGCGGCGATCACCGTGGCTTCCATCCCGGCCTGCGCCGCCCAGCATTTTTGATTCGCAGACAGGCGCAGGTCGCCGCTGGCGATGAGGATCGCCTCGTTCGCAGCGACCGGTTCATAGCTGGTAATTTGGGGGAACTGATAGGCCATAAAAAGTGACTCCTTTAAAGTAAGCTCCCTTTAACTTCGGTGATTGTAACGCTTTTCCGGGGGATCAGCAGGCGGATTGCCAGAATCGTCCGTAGTCTGCGGGTGACGACAAGTCGCAGTGTTGGATTGAGGGGAAATCAGCCTTGACTGAGCGTTGGTTTCCAGTATAATTCCTGAACTTCTGACTTCTGGATGCGCGGGCAGCAGCCCGCAGACCCCAATCATCCGATTACAACTCAAATAGTCAGGACCCGGCATCGATGACGGTTACCGGACCATCGAGCCGTGTTTTTTGTCGCGTGGTGTGTCGATACGTTCGAGCACTAGGCGAAAAACGGCCTTGACGACGAGCGAAGTTGGAGTATAATTCTCAAACAAGTAAGCGACTTGCAAATAAGTCGCCGAACGCACCTTAACAACAGAAAAGTGCGACAGAAAGAGCCAAAACAATAACGGAGAGTTTGATCCTGGCTCAGGATGAACGCTGGCGGCGTGCTTAACACATGCAAGTCGAACGATCGCAAGATAGTGGCGCACGGGTGAGGAACACGTAGCTAACCTGCCTTTGGGTCTGGGATAACGTCGCGAAAGTGACGCTAAGACCGGATAAGCTCCCGGGTTGTAGAGACCAGAGAGAAAAGGGGCAAGACGCCCGAAGAGGGGGCTGCGGCGCATCAGCTAGTTGGTGGGGTAAAGGCTTACCAAGGCAACGACGCGTAAGGGGTCTGAGAGGATGATCCCTCACACTGGGACTGAGACACGGCCCAGACTCCTACGGGAGGCAGCAGTGAGGAATATTGCACAATGGGGGCAACCCTGATGCAGCGACGCCGCGTGGGTGATGACGGCCTTCGGGTTGTAAAGCCCTTTTGCCACTGACGAGAACGGACGGTAGGTGGCGAATAAGCCTCGGCTAACTACGTGCCAGCAGCCGCGGTAAAACGTAGGAGGCGAGCGTTATCCGGAGTTACTGGGCGTAAAGCGTGCGCAGGCGGTGCCATAAGTCAGGTGTGAAAGGTTCCGGCTCAACCGGGAAAACGCGCTTGAGACTGTGGGACTAGAGTGGGATAGAGGGACGTGGAATTCCGGGTGGAGCGGTGAAATGTGTAGAGATCCGGAGGAACACCAGAGGCGCAAGCGGCGTCCTGGGTCCCAACTGACGCTGAGGCACGAAAGCTTGGGGAGCGAACGGGATTAGAGACCCCGGTAGTCCAAGCCGTAAACGATGCAGACTCGGTGTCCACTCTCGCAAGGGAGGGGGCGCCACAGCTAACGCGATAAGTCTGCCGCCTGGGGAGTACGGTCGCAAGACTAAAACTCAAAGGAATTGACGGGGGCCCGCACAAGCAGCGGAGCGTGTGGTTTAATTCGAGGCTACACGAAGAACCTTACCCGGGTTTGACATAGGCGTAGTAGCGAGCCGAAAGGTGAGCGACCGCAAGGAGCGTCTACAGGTGCTGCATGGCTGTCGTCAGCTCGTGTCGTGAGATGTTCGGTTAAGTCCGAAAACGAGCGCAACCCCCGGGGTCAGTTACACGTGTCTGGCCCGACTGCCTGCGAGAAGCAGGAGGAAGGTGGGGATGACGTCAAGTCAGCATGGCCTTTATATCCGGGGCTACACACACGCTACAATGGTCGGTACAGTGGGTTGCGAGACCGCGAGGTGGAGCCAATCCCCCAAAGCCGATCGTAGTTCGGATTGCAGGCTGCAACTCGCCTGCATGAAGCCGGAGTTGCTAGTAACCGCGTATCAGCCACGGCGCGGTGAATACGTTCCCGGGCCTTGTACACACCGCCCGTCACGTCATGGGAGCTGGTCATGCCTGAAGTCGGAGAGCCAACCTTACGGGGGCAACCGCCGAAGGCAGGGCGGGTGACTGGGACGAAGTCGTAACAAGGTAGCTGTACCGGAAGGTGCGGCTGGATCACCTCCTTTCTGAGAAACAAACGGGCTGACGCCGAGAGGCAAAGCCCAAAGCAACACCTTTGAACACGAACCTTCGTGTTGAAGGCTCTTTCTGTCCACTTTTCTGCTGTTAAGTCCAGCAGAGCGCGATCACCCTGATCGCAAACGCACCTTAACAACTGAAATTGTCATAGCGCATCAATCACAAAAGTATCAGTATCCGTGCAACACAGGTTCAAAGCGGATAAGAGCATACGGGGGATGCCTTGGCGTCAAGTGCCGATGAAGGACGTGGTACACTGCGAAAAGCGTGGATGAGGCGTGTGCAGCCGTAATAATCCACGATGTCCGAATGGGGGAAACCCGGCAGGCGTGAGCCTGTCACCCCGCGAGGGGAGGGAACCGGGCGAACTGAAACATCTCAGTAGCCCGAGGAAAAGAGAAGGATTCTGCGAGTAGTGGCGAGCGAAAGCGGAAGAGCCCAAACCAGCGCAAGCTGGGGTTGTAGGACCTCTATCAGCAACCGAAACTGAACCGAACGGCTTGGGAAAGCCGACCAGAGGGGGTGAGAGTCCCGTAGGTGAAGGGGACGGTTGTGGGGGGTATCCTGAGTACCACAAGGCACGCTAACCTGGTGGGAAGCTGGGACGACCACGTTCCAAGGCTAAATACACTTGACGACCGATAGCGCAAGAGTACAGTGATGGAAAGGTGAAAAGAACCCCGGCGAGGGGAGTGAAAGAGATCTGAAACCGTATGCTTACAGACGGTCAGAGGGGGTAACCCCTGATGGCGTGCCTATTGGAGAATGAGCCCGCGAGTCAATAGCTGTGGCCAGCTTAAGGGAGTGACACCCGGAGGCGAAGCGAAAGCGAGTCTGAATAGGGCGATTAGTGGCAGTTATTGGACACGAAACCAGACGAGCTAACCATGTGCAGGGTGAAAGTCCGGTGACACGGACGGGAGGCCCGAACTCACGTTTATTGCAAAAAACGGGGATGACATGTGGTTAGGGGTGAAATGCCAAACGAGTTTGGAGATAGCTTGTTCTCTCCGGAAATAACTTTAGGGTTAGCGTGTGGTGATGACGACCGGAGGTAGAGCACTGAATGGGCTAGGGGGCTGTGAGCTTACCGAACCCAATCAAACTGCGAATGCCGGTCGGTGAGCCATGCAGTCGGACGACTGGAGATGAGTTCAGCCGTCGAGAGGGGAAAGAACCCAGACCCCCGGTTAAGGTCCTGAAGTTCATGCTCAGTGGGAAACGATGTGGTCGTGTTGAGACAGCCAGGAGGTTGGCTTAGAAGCAGCCATCCTTGAAAGAGTGCGTAACAGCTCACTGGTCGAACGCGACTGCGCGGAAAATGGAACGGGGCTGTAAGCATGACACCGAAACCAGGGACTTGCGTAAGCAAGTGGTAGGAGAGCGTCCCCACAGCGGTGAAGTCGCACGGGCAACGTGCGGTGGAGTGGTGGGGAGTGAGAATGCGGGCATGAGTAGCGAGAACGTTGTGAGAACCAACGTCGCCGGTAGTCTAAGGTTTCCGACGGAAGGTCAGTCCACGTCGGGTGAGTCGAGCCTAAGCCGAGGCTGGAAAGCGTAGGCGATGGACAGCAGGTCAAAATTCCTGCACCAGTATGTGGAGCGAAGCAGCACATCGCTTGAAGGTAGCCGTTAGCGGGTGGATGTTAACGGATGCTGGATGGGGGTCAAGAAAAGACTGCGGAGCGGTGAAGCATACTGACCGTACCCCCAAACCGACACAGGTAGACGAGTAGAGGATACTAAGGCGAACGGGAGAACCTCTGTTAAGGAACTCGGCAAAATAGCCCTGTAACTTCGGGAGAAAGGGCGCCCCCTGCAAGGGGTCGCAGTGAAAGGGCTCTACCGACTGTTTACCAAAAACACAGGTCTGTGCTAACGCGCAAGCGGACGTATACGGGCTGACGCCTGCCCAGTGCCGGAAGGTTAAGAGGAGCGGTGCAAGCTGCGAATTGAAGCCCCGGTGAACGGCGGCCGTAACTATAACGGTCCTAAGGTAGCGAAATTCCTTGTCGGGTAAGTTCCGACCCGCACGAAAGGCGTAACGAGTGGAGCGCTGTCTCAACAGGGGACCCGGCGAAATTGAAGTACGTGTGAAGATGCGCGTGACCCGCAGCAGGACAAAAAGACCCCGTGGAGCTTTACTGTAGCCTGTCATTGCGTTAGGACTGCGTTTGTGTAGGATAGCTGGGAGAGGGAGAAGCTGGGTCGCTAGGCTCGGTGGACCCGACGGTGAAATACCAGCCTGACGTGGTTTTGACCCTAACCCTTCGGGGGACAGTGGCAGGTGGGCAGTTTGACTGGGGCGGTCGCCTCCTAAAAGGTAACGGAGGCGTTCAAAGGTTGGCTCAGGCTGAATGGAAACCAGCCAGTGAGTGCAAAGGCACAAGCCAGCTTGACTGCGAGGCCAACGCGCCGAGCAGAGACGAAAGTCGGACTTAGTGATCCTACGACTCCGAGTGGAAGGGTCGTAGCTACCGGATAAAAGCTACCCCGGGGATAACAGGCTAGTCTTGTCCAAGAGTTCACATCGACGACAAGGCTCGGCACCTCGATGTCGGCTCATCGCATCCTGGGGCTGGATAAGGTCCCAAGGGTTGGGCTGTTCGCCCATTAAAGCGGTACGTGAGCTGGGTTCAGACCGTCGTGAGACAGGTCGGTCTCTATCCGCTGTGGGCGTCGGGAGTTTGAGAGGATCTGCCCCTAGTACGAGAGGACCGGGGTGGACGGAGCGCTTGTGTGTCGGTTGTCGTGCCAACGGCACAGCCGAGTAGCAATCTCCGGAGCAGATAACCGCTGAAAGCATCTAAGTGGGAAACTGACCTCAAGATGAGACTCCCCATCGCGAAAGCGAGTAAGACCCCAGGTAGACGACCTGGTTGATAGGCGGGAGGTGGAAGCGCAGTAATGTGTGGAGCTGACCCGTACTAATGGTCGAGGGCTTTGAGTTCTGTATTGCGCGGATACAGGTACTTTTGAACGCTGTGACAATTTCAGTTGTGACTTAACAAAGCGCGTGAGCTAACTTGCTCACGCGCTTTTTGTTTCTTTCGCCAGTATCATTTTAGATTCATAGTATCAGGTAATAGCGAGATGTCCCCTTCTAAATCCAGAAGGGGATGCCAAATCGAGCAGATATTCGAGTGACGACACAGTGTCCGAAACATAAACTCCAGGTGCTGTTTCCTTCCTAAAAATCGCATTTACATCATGTAGCATTGGAAATCCTCAAGAAACCTTCCTCTGGAAGCGCGTAAGTGACAAACTTGCGCGCTTCCTATTTAATTAATCGTCCGTACGTAGACGCCACTTGCCCGACTTCTCGTCTTTCTGATACTTTCGTTTGACCGCCGCCCACGCGACCTGATGTGCGGTTTCTTCGCGGGTATCATCGCCGCGCCGCTCACTCGGCTGGTCGTACTGCTCCCACGCGCTGTTGAACGCCGCGAGGTAAATCTCCTGCGCGTGTTCGGGCACGTTATCGCGCACGCTCTCCGGCAAGTCGTTGATCGTCTGATAAGGCATGTTTCAACCCTCCAATCCACTGGTGTAATGCAAAACGTAATCGCGGATTAGAGGGTTGTCAAGGTAGCCTAACGGCTGAGCTTGAGCGTGATCACCTGGAACGGCGTGAATTCCAGATCGATCACACCATCAACAATCTCCAGTTCGGCGATCTCCTCTTCGAGCAGGTTGCACAGCGCGACGCGACGCACGGGCAAGCCTAAGCCGAGCAGAGCCGTCCCGCGGAAGCCTTCCGGTTCATACAGGCGCATGATAAGGTCGTCGGAATCTTCCGCCTTCTTGAGCGCATCCACGATCAGTTCGGCGTTCTCCACCTCGAAGAACGACTCGCGCAGGTGCTGCGTGCTCCCGCGCACGATCAGTGGAATGTTGAAGGCCAGCGCTTCGCCGATGACCTCGCTGTAATCGACCGAGTGCTGGTGGACGTAGAGCGCGCACTTGAACTCGTGCTGGCCCATGTCCGCCACCGGATCGGGGTACTTGGGCGAGCGCAGCAGTGACAGCGCGATCACGTTCTCGTGAATGCGGTAGCCGTACTTGCAGTCGTTGAGCAGGGCGACGCCGAAACCGGGTTCGGAGAGGTCTGCCCAGCGGTGTGCCGGGACTTCAAAGCGCGCGAGGTCATAGGGTGTGTTGTAGTGCGTGGGGCGCTTCACGATGCCGTGCTGCATCTCATAGGTGGCGTTTTCGGCGCGCACATCGACCGGGAATTCGAGGCGCAGCATTTTGTGCGACTCGTGCCAATCGACCTCGTGCGCGAATTCGAGGATTTGCCCGGTGCTTGTGAGCGATACCGTCTGCGTGATGTGGCTGCGCGCGGTCGCGTAGGTGAAGCGCAGGGCGGCGCGCAGCTTGCCCGTTTCGATCAGCTCGACTGAGGTTGCCGCGAGGGGCGCGCTCTTCTTCTCCTGATGGAACACGTCGACATCCCACGCATCCCAGTTGACCGGATCATCGTCGTAGAGCACGAACTGGTTGCCGCCCTCGCCGACGATGGCGTCGCGTTCGATGAGGTGCGAGTACAGGCTGATCAAGCGGCCATCAGCGCGGAAGGTGGCGCGCAGTGTGCTGTTTTCGAGGACGAACAGGTCGCCCTCCTGATAACCGCTGGCTTCCCAGACTTCCTCGGGCAGTTGATAGCTGGCGAACCCGAACGGCTGCGCTTCGACCAGCACCAAGCCCTTACCATCTGCCGCGGTCTGAAGGCTGTCGACCATATCGGCTTCGACCACTTCCTGACGGCGGATGCCGGTGGTATTGACCACGCCAATGGTGCACTTGCCGGACGGATCACAGGGCGGGAGGAGCGCGTCGAGCGCTGCCTGCCGCAATTTTTCACCACTGGCAAACAGATCGGCGTACTGCACGGTCGAGTCTTCGTAAACGGCGGTGATCGACGAGCCGGGCAGAATATCATGGAACTGGTTGAGGAGCAGCAGCTTCCACAGACGATCAATTTCGGCTTGCGGATAGACGTAACCCGTCTGCCACGAGGCGATAGCGGACAGCATTTCCACATCGCGGAGGAGTAGTTCGGCTTTGCGATTGTTCCGTTTGTTGCGCGCCTGCGAGGTGAACGTCCCGCGATGCAGTTCGAAGTAGAGTTCGCCGACCCACTTGGTATAGCGATCCCAGCGTTCCTCGGCCTTCTTGAAGAACTCGATGGGCGCGGTCTGCTTGACGCGCGGCACGCCGTCGACGTCCTGCATGCGGTCGAGCCGTTCCAGCATATCCTCGGTGGGGCCGCCGCCGCCATCGCCAAAGCCGAAGAGATACATGCTTTCCCGCGCGCGTTCGTGATCTTTGAAGTTCTTCAGGCCGAACAGCATATCATGGGCGGTGCACACGCCGTTGTAGGTGTCGCTCGGCGGGAAATGGGTCAGCACCTGACTGCCGTCCTGACCTTCCCAGATGAACGTCGAGCGATTCGGCTTGTTGAACTGGTTCCACGAGAGCTTTTGCGTGAGGAAGTACTTGATGCCGGAGCCACGCATGATCTGCGGCAGGGCGGCCGGGTAGCCGAAGGTGTCGGGCAGCCAGAATTCCGCGCAGCGCTCGCCAAACTCCTGCTCAAAGAAGCGCTGACCGTAGAGGAATTGGCGGATGTGCGCTTCACCAGAGGGGATGTTGCCATCCTGCTCGATCCACGTGCCGCCGACCGGAATGATCCGCTTGGCGGCGACGGCGGCTTTGACCCGCTCGTAGAGTTCGGGGCGCTCCTCTTTGAGCCATGCATACTGCTGCGCCTGTGAGAACACATAGACGAAATCGGGGTATTGGTCGATGTTCTGCAGCGCATTCGTCACACTGCGCACGACTTTGCGCTTGGTCTCGGCGAGCGGCCACAACCACGCCGTATCAATGTGGGCGTGCCCAAGCGCGTACACCTGATGCTGCGAATCGCCGTTCTTCTCGCTGAGAAAGGTCTGCGCCAGCGCACGTGCCTTCGGCCACGTCGAACGATCATTGAGGTCGATGGCGTTGACCATCTCATTGGCGACATCGAGCGCTTGCAAGCCGCGCGCGCTGTCCGGGAGATTGTGCGCAATGTCGACGATGACGAACATATCCCAGTACAGATCCCATGCCTCGCGGTCGAACAAGGCGATCTCCGCCTGGCGGAGCAGACCGACCGAGTGGAACGGGTCGTCTACTGCGCCGAACAGCGTGTTCACCGCCACTTCGATATACAGCGTGCCCGTTTCACCGCCGGTCGCGGTTGGCGTGAGGCGGTAGCGCACGCGCCGCGGCTTAATCTCGCCCCAGTTGTCGTTCGTGCCGATCAGACCCTGCTGTGGCTGCCCATCAATCCAGATGCAGCCTTCGCAGGAAGCGTCCCAGATCAGATAGACCTCGCCGCCGCGCCAGTCTTCGGGAATTGTGTATTCCACTTTCACCCAGTGCGTCGACCACAGCGGTGCGAATTGATCGCCCACAGCCACCGGATGATAATCGCCCTGCAGCGCCTGCGCGAAAGCAATGCGATCCGGCGCGGCGTAACTGGTGAGTTTGGGCGCCTGCTTGGCAGGATAAAGCTTCCCGCCAAGCCGGGTGTCATCCAAAAAGAGTTTGACCCGGCGGCGCGTAAGTTCGAAATGTTTTTCCATGAGTAACCTTTTGAGCTAGGACGTCTCGCGCGGGGAATTTTACTGCATAACGCGCCGAAAGGGTGAAGTGTTGTCGAATGGAATCTTAGCAGCGGCTCGGTTGGGTGCCCGCCGCTGCCTTACCTAAGTTTGAGCGCGTTGAGAATGGCCGCTAGCGGTGTTTTCACCCACCAACCTGCATCAGCCACATGTAACCATCTTCAAGCGTTGGCTCGGCGGGCAAAGCGTCGCCGCCGGGATGGCCAAGCACACGATACTGCACGCCGTGCTGCAAATGCAGCGTCGATACGACCGTGAGGTCGTCACCGGGACGCCGCCCGCTGAACGTCCACACGTGACCGCGCGCGCGGTCGATCAGGTCGGCTGGTGCGCCGCGAAACACGACGGTGCCGCCGCGCATGACCGCCAGATCATTGCAGCTCTGGCTGATGTCTTCGACGATGTGCGTCGACAGGATGATGGTGCGCTCCAGCGCCATGTCCGCCAGCAGGTTGCGGAAGCGCACGCGCTCTTCCGGGTCGAGCCCGGCGGTCGGTTCGTCGACGATGAGCAGGCGTGGATTGCCGAGCAGCGCCTGCGCGATGCCGATGCGGCGCTTCATGCCGCCCGAATACGTTTTGAGGCGGCGCTTGGCCTCCGCCGTGAGGCGCACTTTTTCCAGCAGTTCCTCGGTCTGGTGCTGGCGTTCGCGCGTATCGGTTATGCCCTTGAGAATCGCCATATAGTCGAGGAATTCGTAAGCAGTCAGGTTCGGGTAGAGGCCAAGTTCCTGCGGCAGATAACCGAGGTTCATCTTCAGCGCGTGGCGACCGTTATACGTAGCAAGATCGTGCCCGAAGGCCGTCACGCGGCCCGCTGATGGGCGCAGCAGCCCGGCGAGGATGCGCATGAGCGTCGTTTTGCCTGCGCCATTTGGCCCCACCAAGCCGAACATGCCCGTAGCGACGGTCAGCGTGAGGTTGGACAGGGCTTTCACCCCACCACGATAGGTCTTGCTCAGGTTTTCGATTTCAATCATGGCATTCTTCTCCTAACGCGCTTCACGCAGACGGGCATAACCCCACGCAGCGAGCCAAACGAGCGCGCCTATCATCAGTAAGCTGCTCAGCATGCCCGCCGCATCGGCCAGTACCACACTGCGATAGTTGGGATCGGTGAGATAGGTATCCATCAGGCCGAGGCCGTAGACAGGATAGATCAGGCGTCCCAGACTCCCCAGCGTCATCGCCGCCGCGAAATACAGATACACGCCGATCGGGATGAGCAGCAGCGCCGCGAGCAAACCGGAGCGGCGGCTGCCCGCCCACGATGTGAAGAGGACGACGACCGCGGCGGCGAACAGGGTCAACGGGATGACCAGACCGATCCACAGGAGCAGCAGCGGGCGCACATCATATGGGCCGTACAACAGGTAGAGCACAAGCTGATACAGCACCAGACACAGACTAATTCCGGCCAGCAGCCCGCTCCATACCGACAGCACTTTGCCACCGAGATAAGTTCGGCGGTGCAGCGGGGACGCATCGAGCAGTTCGCGCACGCGGTACTGACGATCCAGCGGAATCGTATCGCTGAGGAGCGGAATGATGCCAATCACCATCACCATGAGTGCGGGCAGCAGCACGTAAATACCGCGCAGACTGTTCTCCGCAAGGTCAAGATTGATGCCGATCAGCCACGGGGGCAGCGCCTGCGCCGCCTCCGCATCTAACGGTTGTTCGCTCAGGCTACCATCGTCAGCGCGGGAGATCACGGTTGTGATCCCGTTTTCCACCCGCACTTCAATTACGCCGCTGTCAATCGGCGAGGATACCTCACCGACCAGCACGCCGATGAATAACAACGCCGCGAGGAAGAACAGGATCAGGATCGGCAGCGACCTGCGCCGCCAGCTCATGAGCAGTTCGTAATAGATGATGCCCCGCAGCTGAGTCATAGTGCCACCGCCTGATTAGTTCCGAGCATGCGCTCACTGTCCCGCATGAGGTTCACCGTCAGCAGGAAGGTCACGAGGCCGATCAGCGAGACGATTAGCCGATTCGCCAGATACCGTTCTGGCGTCACATCC
This sequence comes from Candidatus Flexifilum breve, assembly GCF_016713355.1. Classification (NCBI taxonomy): domain Bacteria; kingdom Bacillati; phylum Chloroflexota; class Anaerolineae; order Aggregatilineales; family Candidatus Flexifilaceae; genus Candidatus Flexifilum; species Candidatus Flexifilum breve. Next base: position 729,814 of record NZ_JADJPI010000035.1, on the reverse strand, counting down.
CACGGCTGGACGTAAAACATCACCCAGGCCATGAAGTCGTACTTCGGCAGCAGCACCGATTGGCCCACGGCCATTGCACCGCACAACATGACGGCTGCGAACGCCCCGTTGCTGGCTTTACGCGTGCTCACGCTGATCCAAGCGCCGATGCCGATCATGCAGAGTGACGGCGGCAGCCAGCGGATCAGCGTCTGCACGAGCGATTCGGCGTTGGGCAGACTCGTCACAACGAGCGAGGCGGTCAGCGCGATCACACTGTAGATGAGCGCCAGCGCCGCCACCCGTTCGAACAGCACGTACACGAGCGGTCGCGGTTTCGCCAAGATCAGTTCCAGCGGCGGCTCATCGTCCGGGGCGAACAGCAGCGCCGCCTGCACGCCGACGAAGAGTGGGAGCACCACTTCCAGCGCGTTGAAACGCAGAAACGCGATGCGCAGACCGCCGAGACTGGTCAAAATTGCCCCGAAGATGATGCCCGCCGCCAAGATGGGGAGGAACCAGCCGACGGCGCGCCAACCGCGCCGCCACGCGAATTGCCAGAGGGTCACAGCGCGACTCCTTTCAGGCCGACCAGCGCTGCTCACGGTCGGCAAGCCATAAAGCGAGGAGAATGGCCACGGCTCCGGCGAGGAACATGACCGGGTACAAATCCGCCCGCAGTAGATCGGGCAAGCTGCGCAGCGCGGGCAGCGCGATCTCTGCGCGTCGAGCGACCTGTGAGCACCACAGCGCGAAGCACGCGAGCACGCTCACGAGCGGGTCGAAGACGAGTACGCTCAGCAGGAAGGCCAGCGCCGAGAGCGCGGTCATGGGCGCCAGCCACGCCAGAATCAGCGGCGTGAGTGAGAGTTCAGCGTGGACGGTGGCGAGCGCCAGACTACTGGCGAGGCCGAGGCCGAGGTTAAAGCTGTACAGCAGTGCCAGCCGCGCGAGCAGGATGATATGCGGTGACACTGGCGTCGAAAGCTGGAGTTCTAACGGTGGGTCGTTGTCCACGCCATAGAGAAACGCGACGCCCACCGCGGCGACCAGCGGTGCGACCAGCACGAACGGGAGATCGCCGGCGCTGATACTCGGCTGGTAGAGCGTCGCGGTCACCAGCACGCCGAGCGCCACAATCAATGCCGAGGCGCTCCACGTCAGGGGGTGAACGAGGCGGAACTGCGCGCGCAGAATCAGCCGTGCCCAACGGACATTGAAGCGCACCGTGGGCCGCAGTGGCGTGAGTGGGATGGCCTGCAAGCGCCGCACGAGTTCGGCTTGCGCGGCGCGGTCTACCGTCGGCGCTGGCCAGCCATCAAGGAACGCGCGAATATCGTGATCAGGTGGTTTCATAGGTCTTCAGCTTTTCGCGTAGGCGGACAACGCCGTTCGAGAGGCGGGATTTCACGGTGCCGAGGGGGATGTGGAGCGCGTCGGCAATTTCAGCCAGCGTGAGCCCTTGGTAATAGGCAAGGATGATGACCTCGCGGTGCAGGTCGGGTAGGCTAGCCAGCGCAGTGATCACGGTCTGCTCCTCATCCTGCGCGCTGATCAGGTCGTCAGGCACCTCCGCGCTCGGCAGGTCGTCCGGATCGTCGCTGTGCGTGCGGCGCTGGTCGGCGCTGGCGTAGTAGTTGCGGGCGATGTTGGTCGCGATGGCGTACAGCCACGGTTTGAAGGGGCGTGGGTACGCATAGGTGTGGATGCCGCGCAGCACGCGCAAAAACGTCTCCTGCACAAGGTCTTCGGCCAGCGCGTGGTCACCATACGTCAAACGGTAGGCGTAGCCGATGAGCGCGCCATAGTGCCGTTCTACCAGCGGCGTGAGCGCGGACCGGTGACCGTGTTTCAGTTGTTCCGCCAGTTGTTCATCGTCCACGCGGTTGCCCTCTTGTCTATTCCCTTATACAAGGGTTAGGCCAGAAAGTTCACGACACGGGCAGATACAGGTAATTTTCGGCGAGGGCAGCGAGTTCGGCGTTGAGATTGAGTTCTGCTCCATTGGCGAGCTGCTGTTCGAATCGAGCCGCGCCGAGGCGCTGTTTCAGGATAGGGCGCAGTCGGACGAGCAGCAAGCGGTTTTCATGGGTGAGCGCGGGCTGCGCCAAAAGGAGACCTTTCCAGCGCGCGGCGGTCTCCGGCTGATTGAAATGGATCGCCAGGATGGCCGCGGCGACGAGCACGCTCATGCTGGGCAGCGGCAGCCCAACCGCCAGCGTGAGTTCGATGGCCTGCGCCAGATACCTCTGCGCTCGCCCATACTCCAAGTGGTTGGCATGCACCATCGCCAGCGCCGCCCGAGCATAAATCATACCTCGTCGATCATTGAGCACTTCAAAGTGTTCCACGCTCTCGCGCAAGCGGTCAACGGCCAGCTCGAACTCCTCGCGCAGATAAGCCACCAGTCCAAGATCCCGCAGCGTCCGACCCACCCAGCGGCGGTTCCCCGGTCTCTGGAAGAACGCCAGACTCTGCGATAACAGGCCCTCCGCTTGCGGATAGTCACCGAGCAGGGTGTAGTTCGCCGCCAGACTGCAATTGGTCACGGCGAGGCCGTCGCGGTCGTTGATCGCACCGCGCACGGTGAGGCTGTCCTGTATGAGCGCCTCGGCCTGCCGGAGGTCGCCTTGCCGCAGGTGCAGAGCCGCGTGGGTGGTCAGCGCGAGGCCGAGGTTTCTCCACTGACCCATTTCGCGGAATATGCGCACCGCTTCGGCAACGCGGAGCTGTGCGCTCCGGAAACGGCCTTGATCGGCGTCGAGCTGACCGAGATTATGCAGGAGGAGCCCCATGCGCACCCGGTCGCCGAGATGCTCGGCGAGGGCTAAGCCCTGTTCCCACAGCGTGCGCGCATCGCCGACCTGAGCCTGCTGGTCGGCGAGGATGCCCAGCGCGTTGAGAATGCCGACAACTTCTGGTTGTAGGTCGAGATCGTGATACAGCTTGAGGCTGGCTTTGAACTTGTGCGACGCGTCGACGAGCTCGCCACGATACAGGTGAACCTGCGCCAGCAGCTGCAGACAGCGCGCACTTTGGGCGCCCGCGTCGATCTCCTGACTGAGCCGCAGACCCGCTTCTGCATAGGTGACCGCGGGCATGAGTAAGGTCTGCGACAAACTCACTTCCGCCAAGCCGATCAAGCTTGCACTGAGCGCGGCTGTATCAGCGAGTGCTTCGGCCAGCTCCACGCTGGTCTCGTAGTAGTTGGCAGCGGCGGCGGGCTGCGCCTGCCGGGACAGCAGGTCACCAAACAGTTGGAGCGCCCGCAGCTCGGCGCGATCACTGTCAGGTACCTTGTTTAACGCAATGAGATCGAGCGCCCGCCACAACCGACTTTGCGCCACCGAATATTTTCCGGTGAAGCGCACTGCTTGCGTCGCGGTCAGGAGGATGTATGCGACTTCCTTCGCCGGATCACCTGCGCGCTGCCAGTGATCGAGGAGTGTCTCGGCGTACGCGAGATAGCTCGGCACGTCGGCATAGATGTCTTCGAGCGCCAAGGCGATTTCGCGGTGCAGCGATGGTAGCTCGTCACCGAGGTCGCGGATCAACCGTTCGCGCAGTTTATCATGCGCAAAGCGCCAGCTTTCGTCACGATATTCCAGGATGGCGGCATCCGCGCATGCGCTCAACCAGGCGAGCAGCGTGTGTCCGCCGAGCAGATCGGCCTGCGTGTTGAGCAGATCGAGCATCCGCAGGTCGAGCCAGCGCCCAGCAACCGCGGCGCGCTTGAGCAGCGCCGTGCCCCAGTCGGGCGCGCGCCCTAAGCGGTGGCTGACAATCGTCTCGACGCCGCCCACGAAGACCTGAGCGGGCAGGGTCACTTCACCGATTCGGCTGAGCCCGCCGGCATGCTCCGCCAGCGCTCGCATGACTTCGATCAGAAAGTAGATGTTGCCTTCGGTCTCGTGTTCCAGGAGATCGAGCACATCATCGCGGCGGCCCACTGACCCGATCATCGAGACTGACAGCGCGGCGATCTGCTCGCTGTTCAGGCGGTCGAGCACGATGAGCGGCGCGTCGGGGAATTCCTGCGCGAGGGTCGGGCGCTCTTCCGGGCGGTATGAGGCGACCACCAGCAGGGAGGTGTTGGGCAGGCTGGCCTGCAGGGCTGTGAGGGGTAGCAGACTTTCGACCGCCCAGTGCAGATCTTCGAGTACGAGCAGGGTGGGGCGTTGCTGCCGCTGGAACAGCCGCACAATCGTTTCGATCAAGCGCTGCCGCGCCGATTCACTGCTCACAATTGGAGCATCGGGGATGGGTCGATTGAGCAGTGTGTGGATATCCGGCACCAGCGGCTTGATCGTCGCCGCTTCCAGATCGTCGACGGGCGTCGCGAGCAGGAGCTGCCGCAGGGGTTCGCGCCATAACTGGTACGGGAGACCTCCGTTCTCGATGCCGTGTCCGCGCAAGACCGTGACGCCGCGAATCAGCGCGCGGGTCTGCAATTCGTCGACCAGCCGCGATTTGCCCAGCCCGGATTCACCGCGGATAAGCCACAGGCCGCCTGTGCCCGTGCTCGCCTGCTGCAGCGCGTCGCTCAGAGTTTGGAGTTCGGCGCTGCGCCCCACGAAGCGCGCCGCTTGCAGCAAACTTTCCCGGGTGGCGCTGTCTTCCGCTTGCAGCGGTTGGCCAAGCGCCGCGCGCAGATCCGAGATAACCTCACCGGCATCGCTGTAGCGGTCATAGGGGTGTTTCTCAAGCAGGCGTTCGATGATGCGCATCAGGGCGGGCGGCAGATTCACGCCGGTGAAATCGGGTTGGCTGTAGAGAATATCGTGTACGAGCGTGTCGATGTTCTCGATGCAGAATGGGTGGTAGCCCACAAAAAGCTGGTAGGCCAACACGCCGACCGCATGCAGATCGACCCCGACGGTCAGATACGGCGCCTGATCGTTGACGGAACTCAAGAGCACTTCCGGCGCCATGTAGGGTAGGGTGCCTAACGCATCGCGCACTTCCCCCGGTGGAACCGACAGGCCAAAGTCCAGCACCTTAACGCTGGGCGCGCCGGTCTGCGGATGGCGTTCGACGAGCACATTGCTCGGTTTCAGATCCCGGTGCACAATACCGTGACGATGGATGTACATCAGGGCGCGCAGCAACTGTACCAGCAGGTCGGCTTTGTCACCCAGTTCCAACCCACTCCCCGCTTTGAGGATGGAGCGGCCTCCCTGGATCAGTTCCATCGTAAAATAAGGCACATGATCCTGCGTAAAGCCGTAATCCAAGACGCTGATGATGTTTGGATGCCGGAGCGCTGCCAGCGCTTGAAATTCGCGCGCGAGCTCAAGCTGAGTATCGGCGTCCAGTAGGCTGGCCTGCCGTCGGGATTGGGTCGCCGAGTAGACGCGTTTGAGCGCGACTTGGCGACCAGAGAGGCGGTCGAGGGCGCGATAGACGATGCCCATCCCACCTTCACCGAGTAACCCCTGCAGGATATAGCGTTGGTTGATAGTTTCCATGTAACTGGGCGGCTCCGGCGGATGTTGAAGGTTACAATGTGCCCATGACTAGCGTAATACAGTGTTGGTTAATAGCCCATTGAGATTTGCAAAGGAGCGGCCTTGACCGCATCGGCACCACGATTACTCGAACTGGCGGGGATCTTCCTACGCCTCGGTGTGACCGCTTTTGGCGGTCCGGCGGCGCATATTGGTATGTTTCACGATGAGTTCGTCAAGCGGCGCGGTTGGCTCACCGACGAACACTTTCTCGATCTGCTTGGCGCGTCCAATCTCATCCCCGGCCCGAGCTCGACCGAGATGACCATGCATATCGGCTATGTGCGAGCCGGGTGGCGTGGGCTACTGGTCGCCGGCGCGTGTTTCATTCTGCCCGCCGCGGCGATCGTGATTGTGCTCGGGTGGCTGTACCAGTCCTACGGGACGACTCCCGCCGTTGATGGCTTGCTCTATGGCATCAAGCCCGTCGTGATCGCTGTCATCGGGCAGGCGATTTGGAGTTTGGGGCGTAAAGCGTTTAAGTCGGGTCTGCTGGCGGGAGTCGGCGTGGCGGTGCTCGTGCTGAACTTGCTGGGGCTGAATGAGATCGCGCTGCTGCTGGGCGCGGCGGTATTCGTGATGCTGGTGCACAACCTGCGGCGCGTACCGACCGCTGCGATCTTCTGGCTGCCGCTGGCCCAGATCATTCCGGTGACCCTAAACGAGCTGTTCCTGACGTTCCTCAAGATTGGCGCGGTGATCTACGGCAGCGGCTATGTGCTGCTGGCCTTTCTGCGCACTGACTTCATCGAGCGTTTGGGCTGGCTGACGGATCGGCAGCTCCTGGACGCGGTGGCGATTGGGCAATTCACGCCGGGGCCGCTCTTCACGACGGCGACGTTCATCGGCTACGAACTGCTGGGCGTGCCCGGTGCGATTGTGGCGACGCTCGGCATATTTCTGCCGGGCTTCATCCTCGTGCTGATCACGAACCCGTTCATTCCAAGAATGCGCCAATCGCGGTGGACGGCGGCGCTGCTGGATGGGGTCAACGCGGCGGCGATCGGACTCATGGCGGCGGTCACGTTGGAAATCGCGCGCGCCGCGCTGATCGATCCGCTGACGATCGCGCTGACGGTGGTCGCTGCCGTGCTGTTGATTCGCTACAAGGTCAATTCAACGTGGCTAATCCTCGGCGGCGGTGTGATCGGGTTGGCGGCCCGCTTGCTCGGCGGTTGAACTCACTCTACGGGAAGTGTCGGCAGGTTGTCTTTGAAGCGCAGCAGTCGCCCGAACTTGATCCCGCGCAGCCAGTCGACATCGGCGTGCCGTTTGCGGACGCGCAGCTTTTCCGGGCCGCTGTCGTGCTTCAGCGACAGGCTCAGCGCATCTTTGGGGCACACATTGATGCAGTTCATGCACAGCGTGCATTCGGTCGACGTCACGCGCTGCCCGATGGTCACGTACTGCGGAATTTGGATATCCATTGGGCAGATCAGCGCGCAGGCGTGGCAGTCGTTGCACTTGGCGGCATCCCCGGTGATGCGTAGGAGTGCGCGGCTCGAACTCAGCTTGAGCGGCACGTTGATCGGGCACACGTATTTGCAGAAGGCGCGGTTATCCTTGAGGACGACGGCGATCAGGATGCCGGAGAGGATATACAGCCCCGCGCTGACGAGAAACCACAGCAAACCGCTCACCCCATTCGCACCATCACGATAGCCGTAACCAAACCAGAAAAGCAATACAAGCCCCAAACTGATGGCGAAATGGGCATAGCGCAGCCACCCCCAGCGACCGTGTAAACGTCCTTTACTGCGGCGGTAGGGCAGTTGGTCGAACAGCGCGGCGAACCAGCACGCCCACCCGCACCACACGCGACCGAACAGCAGCGGCCCGGCGATCTTCGCCAGCGTATAGTGCAGCACGGCGGGATGTGTCAGCGTGAGCAGAGCGCCGAAGAACAGGCCTTCGATTTGCATGTTGCCGCGCCCGGAGAAGACCGTCATGCTGAACAGGATCGCGCCCATCAGGAAGATGATGAGGCGGCGCACCGCGTTGCGCTGCTTGCGCGGCGCGACTACGTATAACGTGATGGCCAGCGCTTCCGAGATGATGAGGTCGATCACGATGAAGGTGGGCAGGTAATCGCGGAAAGCGAGACTGCCAACCGCGAAGACGAGAATCCAGATGAAGAGTGCTGGGCGGAGGTCGAGTCGTTTGGTTTGCGGGGCGCGGGTGGTCATGTACGAGGCTTCTTTCACTACTTCGGTCATTGTAGTCCGCATTCAGCGCGTTGAGAGTCACCAAATACCCATGATTTTTGGAGGAGAGAACCCCACCTGCACAAACCACCGTTTCCCGTACGCCCCTTTACAAACGAGCGCGGCCTCTGTAGAGTTTTGGACGCTTTCGTTTGGTTAGAGGTCCGGATATGAGACGACTTTTACTGCTATTGCTGGTCCTCTTGGTGCTTGTCCCGGCGGCGTCCGCGCAAACGCTCGAATTTGACCCGACGGTGTGCGCCGAATACGACGATGGCGGCGAACTCGGCGCAGATTGCCTCGCGATGATCGAAGCGTTCCCTCGTCCGCCGCATGTCGAGGCAATTGACCTCGACGCGTACACGCTCGACACCTACAGCTTCTGGCGCATCGGCCCGGATGCTACGCCGACTTATGCGGCGGCGGGTGGTGAAGCGAACGGCGAAATTCCGGCGGGCTTCAATTTCGTCCGCGCGATTGACCTCAGCGTCGAGGGGTGGATGCAGATCGAAGATGGACGCTGGATTGACCGCGACTTGGCACGCTGGACGCAGCCTTCATACTTCACAGGCGTCACGATTGACGATGGGCTGGAATACCCGTTCGCGTGGGTGCTGGATCTCAGCCGCATCTATACGTCGGAATATCCCGGCGGGCCGTATTCGACCGCCACCAATCGCTGGATTGACCGCTACGAACGCGTCAACATCTTCTCGGTCGCGTATGACGATGAAGGCTGGCGCTGGTACATGATCGGGCCAAACCAGTGGGTCGAACAGCGGTTTGTCGCCAAAGCGCAGCGCACCGAACGCCCGGAAGGCGTTGCCGAAGATGCCAAGTGGATCGCTGTTGACCTGTACGAGCAGACACTCGTCGCTTACGAAGGCGATACGCCCGTGTTCGCGACGCTCGTATCGACTGGGCTGGAAGGCTTTGAGACGAACGAAGGGCTGTTCGATGTCTGGGCGAGCTTGCCCGCCGATGCGATGGCCGGGGCGACGGGCGCGCCGAGCGCCTATGCGCTGCAAAGCGTGCCGTGGGTGATGTATTTTGACAACAGTATCAGCCTGCATGGAACATACTGGCATGACCTGTTCGGCTACCGACAGAGCCATGGCTGCGTTAACCTGACGGTGAGCGATGCGCGTTGGGTGTTCACGTGGATGCACGGCGGCTCTGACTGGGAAGTCACCCGCGATGCCAGCGTACCGGTGTACGTGTACAGTTCGGGCGAATACGGGGTGACGGCGACAGGTCTGTAACTCGACCGCGTTGGGCAAGACTCGCGGGACGCTCAAGCGAGCGTCCCGTTTTGATTCTCTGGGCGGCTACCGTTTCTGGTAAATGCCGACCAGATGCACGCGGCTTCTGGGGTTGAAGCGGTCGATCAGCGCTTCGATCACGATGCTCACGCGGAACAGGATTTCGTTGAAGGCCAGATACGACGGGTCGCTGATGTGATCGAAGCGCACGGGGCGCAGCGCCGTGCCGCGCACTGCCGCGTCAATGTCCCGCTGCGAGTTGGCGCGGTAGTAGGTCGGGTTGATGAAATGCTCGTCGCGCGCATAGATCGCATGGACGATCCGCTGACTGATCGCGCTGGGCACGAGGCGGCGCAGCCACACGGCATAGTTGCCCTTGTTCGGCGTGATGAACATAACGCGGCCGCCCGGTTTCAGCACGCGGCTGAACTCGCTGAACACCGCCGCCGGATCGGGTAAATGTTCCAGCACCCATGAGCACGTGATCAGCGTGAACGAGTTGTCGGCAAAGGGGAGCGCGCTCAGGTCGGCTTCAACCGCCTCCGGGATTTCGAGCTGCTCGGCGAAGGCGGACACGTAGCGATCCACGCCCGTCACCCGGCGCGCACGCCCCACCATGCCTTTGACCAACCCGCCCGGGCCGCAGCCGGCATCGAGCAGCAAAGTATCCGCGTCGACGAGGTTGTCGAGCAGTTCGTCGTAGATTTCCAACGCGGGACGATAACCCGCTTTGATCTGTTTATAGCGGGCGCGCATGCGCTCCTGCCGGTCAAGCGTATACATCAGATGACTACTTTCAGTTCACCCGCGTTGGCTCCCGTGTGAATCGGGATCGCGGTCGGGTAGGCGGCGCGTAAGCGATCGTGTTCTTCAGGTGACAAGTGGCCGTAGCGCGCCAGAACTTCGCCGAGCACGGGCATGAGCGCGCGCGTCGACCCATCGCTGATCTTGAGCGCGAGGCCGATGCCTGCTTCCGGGATGCACAGGGCAAACAGGCCTTCGGATCCATCTTTGGCGACGATGCGCCCGCCTGTCACCTGCATGAGCGTCGTATCCATGCGGCGTTGGCCGCTCATCAGCACCGGGTGAGCACGCATGGCGTCCGGGATACGCGGGATGGCGCTCAGGCGAGCGAACGCCAGCGCGACCGCGTAGAGCGACAGGCCGAAGGTCGGCACGCTGCACCCGTCGAGGGCGACCGCGATGCGCGTCGATCCGGTTGCCTGACCCAGATACTCGCGGATGGCGATTTGCAGCGGGTGCTCCGCGTGTTCGTACGCTTCGATGTCCCAACCCATGGCGCGGCAGATGGCGAGCATGCCCGTGTGTTTGCCGGAACACGGGTGATGCAGCGCGGTTGGTTTCTCACCCCGGTTCGCCAGCGCTTCGGCGGCTTTGCGATCCAGCGGCGCGGAGACACCACAGTGCAGGTCAGCCACGGATGCGCCAATGCGTTCCAGTACGCCGCGCATCAGCGCGACCTGCTCGGCCGTGCCGCCGTGTGAACCGCACATCACCGCCAGTTCTTCCTGCGTGATGGCGAAGCGTTCTGCTGTACCCGATTCGACCACATACCCGGCTTGAAACGGCTTGGCGATGGAACGCAGCCACACGGGCTGAATCGGCTCGCCGAGCGCGTGGATCAGCTTGCCAGATTGGCCGAAGATGGCAAGGCTGCCGCGGTGCACCGATTCGATGTGGTCACCGCGCATGACATGGAGGAGTTCAACGTCGTTCATAGCCTCTGCTCGTTTCGGTAGTCGAGAATCGCGTCGATGATGCGCTCAGGCGGGTCGCCGGGCCACGTGAGCGGCAGATTGAGAATACACTCCGCGAAGTGATCGGCGTGCGGGGTAGGCGGTTGCGCGACCTTCGGACACAGCGCGTGCGCCATCGCTTGCAGCGATGGATACCAGCGCGTCACGTCCAAGCGCCGCGCCTGCAGTTCGTCGAATAGGTCGCCGCGGACTTCTGGCGGCACGAGCAGCGGATAGCGCCACAGCACGGTATCGTCGGCGCGGGGAAGAGTGCGCCATGTACCGCTGACTAGTCGATCATACTCGTTTGCTCGAAGTTGCCGCCGCACGCTGCTGAAATCGGAGGCAGGGCTGCTGCTCAAGAACGTGGACAGCCGCTGATACACATCGACAAAGCCCTGTGACGGTGCATTATAAAGAGTAATGTTACGGTAGATTTGGAATAATGTGGGATAAAGGCTCGAAATTGGGATATTTTCGGTCTCAAACTGGTGGGTCGCCCAGTAGATCGTCAGCCACTGCTTTTCCAACTCGGCCAGATGATCAGCGTACAGCGGCAGCGGCTCCACGTGGCGTTTAATCTCGGCGGTGAGCTCTGCGTCGCTGCACAGCAATGCACCGCGATAACCCACATCGACCAGTTTGCCCGAACCGAAACTGAAGATCGAGGCGTCACCCCAACTGCCGACGCGGCTGTCGGGCATAATCATGGCTTGCGCCGCATCTTCGATGACTTTAGCACCGTGCTCGGTCGCCCACGCGCAGATCTCAGCCATCGGCGCGGGCAGTCCGTACAGGTGACAGGGAATGACGGCAGTGGGTCGCTCAATGCCTGCCGCGCTGAGGGTCTCGGGCGTAATCATCCCGGTAGCGGGGTCAACATCGACGAGGATGGGGCGGTTCCCGCTGAGCAGCACCGCCCACAGGACGATATAGCAGGTATTGGCGGGGATGAGCACGGGCTGATCCGTGAAGCCCCAAGCTTTCAAAGCCGCCCAGATCGCCGTCGCGCCCCGTCCCGTGAAAATGACGTGGTCACGCGCTGTGGCGGCGCGGAAGCGGTCGGCGACCCGCTGGCGGTTTCTCTGACGGTATCCCATACTATTAATGATAGCTGAGACTGAGCACGGCGGGCAAGCGCGCCTAGATCATCGTGTACATGCCCGCGTACGCGCCGTTCTTGGCCAGCAACTCTAAATGCGAACCCTGTTCGATGATGCGCCCGTGATCCATCACGACGATCAGATCCGAATTGACAATCGTGCTCAAACGGTGCGCGATCACAAAGCTGGTGCGGCCTTCCAGCAGGCGGGCGAGCGCAGTCTGGATCAGTTTTTCCGTCTGCGTGTCGATGTTGCTGGTCGCCTCGTCGAGTATCAGGATGCGCGGGTCGGCGAGCAGGGCGCGCGCGAAGGCCAGCAGTTGTTTTTGCCCTTGCGAGAGCAGCGATCCGCCCTCGCGGACTTCGGTGTGATAACCTTTTTCCAGCGCGCTGATGAAATCGTGCGCGCCGACGGCTTGCGCCGCTTCGATGACTTCCTCATCGGTGGCGTTGAGCCGCCCATAGCGGATGTTGTCCATCACCGTGCCGGAGAACAGATACGTTTCCTGCAGCACCACACCCATTTGACTGCGCAGGCTGGTCTGCGCTACGTTGCGCACGTCCACGCCGTCGATCTTGACCGTGCCATCGACTACATCGTGGAAACGCATGATCAGCTTGATCATGGTCGACTTGCCCGCGCCGGTATGCCCGACCAGCGCGACGGTCGTCCCGGCGGGAACGTCGAGTGAGACATCGTGCAGTACCGGAGCGTCTTCGTCTTCGGTGTCATAGCGGAAGTTGACATGGTCGAACTGCACCGCGCCGGTGATGCGCGGCAGTGTGTCCGCGCCCGGTTGATCACTGATTTCGATAGGGCGGTCGAGCAGGTGGAACAGCTTGTCGCCCGCCGCCATCACCGATTGGAACAGGTTGTAACGCTGCGCCAACTGGCGGATCGGCTGGAAGAACTGGTCGATGTAGAGCACAAAGGTCAGCAGCGTGAAGATTGAAAGCTGCTGCTGCAAGACGAGCGTACCGCCGACATAAATCATCAGCCCGGTGGCTACGCCGCCGATGAGTTCGATGCTGGGGAAGAACAACGAGGCGACCAGGGTCGCGCGCAGGTTGGCCGCGCGGTTGCGCTCGTTGAACGTCGTGTTGAAGCGGTCGAGGTTATGCGCCTGCCGGTTGAACGCCTGCGTCACACGTACGCCGTTGAAGGCTTCGGCGAGTTCCGCATTCAGCTTGGAGTTCGTTTCCACCACCCGTAAATAAGTGGTGCGGGCGTACACGCGCCACACGTTGGCGACGAACGCCAGCACGACCAGTACCGCAAAGGCGACGAACGTCAGCGGCAGGTTGATCAGCAGCATGGTGATGACCACGCCGATCAGCGAGAGCAGGTCGCGGAAGGTGCCGACGACCGCCCAGGTGATCGCTTCGCGCAGGGTGTTCACATCGTTGATGATGCGGGCAATCAGGCGCCCTGTTTCGTACTTGGCGAAAAACGAGATCGACAGATGCTGGATGTGGCTGAACAGGTCATCGCGCAAATCCTGAATCGCGCGCTGCCCGGCCTGCGCCATGAGCGTGATCTGGATGCGGAAGGCGAGCGCGCCGATCCCTTGCGTCGCCAGATAACCGAATACGCCGAGGCCGACGACGCTCAGGTTCTGGGTGTGCACCCCCTGATCGACCGCCCACCCGATGATCGGCGGGCCGACGACGTTCGCGACCGCGCTGATCAGTGAGGCGAACAGCGCCCAGTAGATGCGCGTCTTGTTCGGCGTGAGGTAGTGCGCCAGACGTTTGGTGGTTTGCCAGTCAAAATCGAGACGATCTTTTTCGTCGGTGGTAATGGCCGTCATCGTCAGTCTCCCGTCGCTTCGTCGGCAATGGCGCGGCGGTACTCGTCCGTCGACCGCTTATCAATTTCAATCGGAACGCGCAATTTGCTGAAGTCGGCCAGCTCCTGCCGCACCCGTTCCTGATCCGCCAACTGCAGGCGGTAGATTTCGGCGTAATGCCCGTTGATCGCCAGTAGTTCGTCGTGCGTGCCGCGTTCAAGGATTGCGCCATCCTTGAGCACAAGGATCTGGTTGGCTTTCTGCACGCTGCTGATGCGCTGCGCGATGATGAACGTGGTGCGCCCCTGCATGATCGTTTCCAGCGCCTGCTGAATGTGGCGCTCGGTGCGCGTATCCACACTGCTGGTTGAGTCGTCGAGGATGAGGATGCGCGGGTTGATGAGCAGGGCGCGCGCGATGGCCACCCGCTGCTTTTGCCCGCCAGAGAGTGTCACGCCGCGTTCCCCGATCAGCGTGTCATAGCCTTCGGGAAATTCGCTGATGAACGGGTGGACATTGGCCGCCTTCGCCGCCGCGATGATCTGCTCATTGGTGGCATCCGGGTTGCCGTAGGCGATGTTCTCGCGCACGGTGGCCGAAAACAGCAGTGACTGCTGTAGGACGAAACCGATGTGTTGGCGCAAGTCGCTGAGCGGCATATCGCGTACGTCCACACCGTCAATGCTCACACAGCCGTCGGAGACATCATAGAAGCGCGGGATGAGGTTGACGAGCGTCGACTTGCCTGAGCCTGTCTGCCCGATCAAGCCGATGATTTCGCCGGGACGCGCTTCGAGATCGATGCTGCGCAGCGTTGGCTTGGTCGCGCCCTCGTGCGTGAAGCTTACGTTCTTGAACTGCACATGCCCGCGCAGCTCTGGCATCGGCCTGGCATTCGGGCGCGTCGTGACCTTCTCTTCAGCATCCATGATTTCAAACACGCGCCGCCCGCTGCTCAAGCCTTGTGTGACCAGCAGAATCACGAAGCCGAGAAAGCGAATCGGCATGGCGAGCAGCAGCACGTACGCGTTGAAGGCGACGACGATGCCGACCGTCACGCCGCCGAAACCGGTCTGTTCCATCCAGCCGCCAAAGAACAAGACCAGCGCGGTCGAGAAGGCGATGATGAAAGTGCTTAGGGGGATATAGGTGCCCCATTTGGTGACCAGCTTGATCTGGTCGTAGTAAAGTTCCTGATTTTCGCGGGCGAACTTCTGGATCTCGTACTGCTCGCGGGCGAAGGCGCGCACGACTTCCGCGCCGAGCGCCGTCTCTTGGATGAAATTGCCGAGCGTTTGCAGGCGATCCATGATTTTGCGCCATGCCGGGTCAACGGCGTTGGCGAACCCGCGCGAGAAGAAGGCCAGCGGAATGAGCGGAATCATCGCTAGCAGTGCCAGCGCCGGGCTGGTCGCCAGCATGATCGCGCCCGCGAACACGATCAGCAGGAGCGTGTTCAGCCCATCGATTAGCCCGTAGGCGAAGAAGCGCTGCATTTCGGCGACATCGCTGATGGCGCGCGTGATGAGCGTGCCCGTCTGCGAGGTGTCGTGGTAGGTGAACGACTGGTTCTGCACCTTGTCGTAGATTTCGTTGCGCAGGTCAAAGGCGATAAAGTGTGACATACGTTCGCCAAAATAGCGGTAGACAAACCCGGCGATACCCCGCAGTACGCCTAAGCCAATCACGAGCCCGCCCGCCGCCAGCATATAGCTGCTGTCGCCGCGGCTGACGCCGATATCGATCACATCGCGGAGCAGGGTAGGGATGGCAATCGACAGGGCGGTGCTGCTCAACACCCCGATGAGCGCGATGATGGCCCAGCCCCAATACGGGCGCAGATAACGCAGCATGCGCCTCAAAACGGTCAAACTACTCAAAACAGAACTCCTCGTCGGACAAACATCAGCAGCTTAAGATAATCCCGTTGCTAATGGAAGATTGAATCCAATCCGGCCTGATTGGTCTTAAGTTGGAGGACAGATTGCTGCGGAACAGGTATCATAATTAGAGCACAGAGGGGTATGGGAATGGCTGAATACTTACGGCGTATGCCGCTGTTTGCCGCATTCAGTGACGAACAGCTTGGTGATCTGCAAAGTCAGGGCAAAGTGATCGATGCTGAGCCGGGCGACTACCTGTTTCATGAAGGGGACGCGGCCAAGGGGCTCTTCCTCGTGCTGCAAGGTGGGCTGGAGATCCTCAAGAAGTCGGGTGCGCAGGATGTGCTGATCGCACATATCCCGATCGGTGAATTTGTCGGCGAAATGTCGCTGCTCACCGGGCAGCCCCACAGTGCGGCGGCGCGCGTCATCCAGAAGAGCCAGCTTCTGCAATTTGATCCGAGTCTTTTCAGTTCGGCGCGCAGTTCGCCGATCGTGCGCCTGCTGCTTACGACGATGGCGCGGCGCATGCGCAATACCGAAGCGGCCATCCGCAAGCACGAACGGCTGTCCTCGCTTGGCAAATTAGCCTCGGGTTTGGCGTCCGAACTTGGCGGACCTGCCTCCGCCAGCCTGAACGCCGCGCGCTACCTGCCTAAGGCCCTCGATGTATCACAGGCACTGTCGATGCGGATTGGTCACATGGACTTAGAACCGCCGCAGATCAGCTATTTGAACACGCTACAGCGCCAGTTGATCACCCGGACTCCCGTGCCGCTCTCGCCGGAGATGCGCGCCGAATGCGAACAGCAGTTGGCAGTGTGGTTCGACGAGCACGAGGGCGGCGATGTCAAGAGCGCGGTCTCGGAGTTCGTCGCCGCCGGGTTGGATGTCGCCAAAATGGACGAGGTATTGGCGCAGGTGGGTATGAGCCGGATGTCGGCGGTGCTGCACTGGCTCGACGCCATGGTGAATGTGGTGACGCTCTCCCGGTCGCTCATCAGCTCGTCGGCGCGTATCTCTGAACTGATCAACTCGGTCAAGGCGTACACCTACATGGATCAGTCGCCCATGCAGGAAATTGACATTCACGAGGGCTTGGAAAACACGCTGATCATGCTGCGCCACCGCCTCGCCGAGACGCAGATTGTGCGCGAGTATGACCGGCATCTGCCACGCATCGTCGTGCGCGGCAGCGAGATTAACCAGGTGTGGACGCACCTCATCGACAACGCGATCACAGCGACGAATGCCTGCGGCCTGCTGACGCTGCGTACGTCGCGCGAAGACGAATGGCTGGTGGTCGAAATTGCGGATAACGGCTGCGGTATTCCGCGCGCCATGCAGGATCAACTGTTCCAGCCGATGTTCGCCAACCAGACCAGCGACCCCACGAAGGGGCTCGGGCTGGAAACCGTACAGCGCATCGTCGTCGAGCGGCATCGCGGCCAAGTGCGCTTTGCCTCAATTCCCGGCGACACACGCTTTCAGGTGTATCTGCCGCTCAAAGCGACTCGCTAGAACAGGTGCCGCGCGGTGGCGCGGCGAAAGTGAGCGCGATAAGCGGCAGCTTCCGTGAGCAAGCGCGTCATCCGCTCGGTCTGCGCTGGATCGGCGGTGCCATTCTGCCGACTACCGCCGAGCGTGACCTCGTCACCAGACTTCTCCGTGATTGAGACCACACCCATTGACTCCACCCATTCGAGCGCGGCGCGGATGGTCGCTTCGCGGTGCGCCATGAGCGCGGCGAATGTCGGAACATGCACCACGCCGGCTTTCGCCGTGAGCGCGTGCTTGACCAAGCCGAGGAAGCGGCGTAGAAACTTCTCTTGATCGTCAAGTTCAGGATCGTGATCCATTAGGTAGATCACTTGCGGCTCGACGATTTTGACGGCTGCCGCCAGCACTTCAGGACTCGGCGGGATCGTCCACACCGCCAAGGCTGATCCGCGTCCCAACTTGAGGCGCGAAAATTCCGGCTCACCTAACACTTGCAGATCTGCGTGTTCGGCGCGGAGTTGATCCAATGTGATCGCACGATCACCGCGGTGATCCACGATCTGGAAGGGCAGACCCGCGACTTCGACCGCGCCTTCGGTCAGGCGCCAGTCAATCCACTCGATTTGCAGTTGGCGTTCACCTTTGTAATCGGTCATGCGCGGCACAAACGCCACGTCGAAGCGACCGACGGGGAGGGGCTGCCCACCACCATTCCACCAGATCAGCCGTGCCGCAGTGCCCGCACGATCTTCAACCGTCAGGCGCAGATGATCGCCCCCACGTCCGATGGACGTCTGGCCCTTGAGCGCGAGATCGCGCACGGCGAAGGTCGGCGCGGGGTTGCCAGCGCCGAACGGGGCGAGACGTTCGACCGCCGCCACGAACTCCGGCGTGATCTGTTCCAAAGGAACGTAGCCTTCAATCGTCAGCGTGGGCGTGGTGGCCACGTGACCGAGCGTTTTGCTCACTGTGCGCGCTAGGGCGCGCCGCAGGTCGGGGATGCGTTCCGGGGTAAGACTCAGCCCCGCCGCCATAGTGTGCCCGCCGAACGTCAGCAGCAGATCGCGGTGTTCTGTCAGCGCCTCGGTGATGTCAATGCCGGCCACGGAGCGCGCTGAACCGCGCGCAGGCTGACCCGGCGGGGTGGTCAGTAGAATCACCGGGCGGTTGTAGTCCTCAGCCAGCCGATTCGCCACGATGCCGATAATGCCGCCCGTCCACTGCGGGTGATGCAGCACGAGCACGCTGGAATCCAGCAGCGACCGATCGCGCTCAAGCTGGGCCTGAGCTGCGCCATAGATCTGCTCCACTTGCAGTTTGCGTTCGGCGTTGTAGCCTTCGATTTGCACGGCCAGCGTGCGCGCGAGTTCGGTATCCGTCGTCGTCAGGAAGTCGACGGCGAGATTCGCATCGCCCAGCCGACCGAGCGCATTGAGACGCGGCGCAATCGCAAACCCGATCTGCTCCTCGGTGAGGCGTCCCGCTTCCAACTTCGCGTGTTCGAACAACAGGCGCAGGCCAAGACGTTCGGTATGGCGCAGCTGCTCCAATCCGCGCTGGAGCAGGTAGCGCGCATCGTTGACCAGGAGCGCGACATCCGCCACCAGTCCGAGCGCGACCAGATCGAGCAGATCGCGGCGTTCGTCGCCCGCCAGTGCGCGGATCAGTTGGTAGGCTGTGCCCACGCCGGGCAGCGTATGTAAGCGGTGATCAGCGGGCAGGCGCTGCGGGTTAATGGCGGCAAAGGCGCGCGGCAGTTCGGGCGGCAAATGGTGATGGTCGGTGATGATCACGTCGACACCACGGCTTTGCGCATAGTCAACAGCTTCATGAGCGGAGATGCCCGTGTCGCAGGTGATGATCAACGTAACGCCCATATCGAGCAACCGCGTCAGACTTGGAATGTGCACGCCGTGACCTTCGCTCTGGCGCGAAGGAATGTAGTAACTCACTTCGGCGTGCAGGCCACGCAGGGCGGACACGAGCAGCGCCGTCGAAGTTTGGCCGTCGACATCAAAATCACCCCAGACGGCGATCTTCTCTTGACGGTTGATGGCCGTA
Source organism: Candidatus Flexifilum breve (assembly GCF_016713355.1). Taxonomy (NCBI): domain Bacteria; kingdom Bacillati; phylum Chloroflexota; class Anaerolineae; order Aggregatilineales; family Candidatus Flexifilaceae; genus Candidatus Flexifilum; species Candidatus Flexifilum breve. The sequence goes on along the minus strand of NZ_JADJPI010000035.1, from coordinate 710,769 downwards.
TACAACCGTTCAACCGCGCGTTCCATGCCCCGCAGGTCGACCGCTGACGCCGGACGGTAGCGGTCGGGGTCGAGATACTCGCGCGCAGCGCCGGTAGTTTCCATGCCCCGCCGAACAAGCAGCTCGCCGATGATCGGCGGATGGCCGACCAACTGCGCCAGCTCGTCGGGCACGGTGACAGGCGCGGGCTCCAGCCAGGTTTTCATCGGATGAACGTCACGCTTTGATCGGCGAGCGCATCAACGATCCGTTCGCGATGATGTTCCATTAGCGCCAGTTCGGCGATCTCCGCGGGCGCGAAGTAGCCGAATTCGCTGACTTCGTGATTGAGTGTTAGTTGGCCGCCCGTGACTTCGACGGCGAACATCAGACCGATGATCTGGAAGCGATTGCCGTCCGCGTATTGGATCACGCGGTTGGGCGACGAGTACACGCCGATCAACCGCTCAACGCGCACCTGCAAGCCGGTTTCTTCCCACACTTCGCGGATACACGCTTCTTCGACGGTTTCGCCGGGGTCGACGCCGCCGCCGGGCAAGCACCACAGCCCGTTATCCGTGCGCCGCGTGAGCAGAATTTCGGTTTTGTCGTTATTCCAGATGAGCGCCGCGCATCCCGTACGAATTTGCGCGGTCTTGGCGATGCGGTCGCCGTTGATGATGCGGGCCATGCGGTCTCCTAGAATTCGATTTCGGCAATCTGATCGAGGCTGAGGCCGAGAATTGTCGGCGCGGCCTCCGGTTCATCGTTTACCTGTTCGCGGAAGTCGCCCGCTTTTGCGCCGCGCTGATCGAGCGAGCGGTAGGTGCAGAATTTGCACTTATTCACGTCCGGCGTTAGCGCGAAATCGGCGTCGGTCGCGCGCGAGAGGATGTCGGCGGCTAGGCGTTCCAGATACGCCCCATCTTCAGCCATTTTCGCCGCGCTGTAGTCGAAGACGATGGGCTGATCCGGAAACTCAGTGAACCAGTACTGCATGCTGATCGTATCCGGCGGGATGCGCAGTTTGCTGTAGAGATGCGCTCCCGCCTGCGCCAGCACATAGGGATAGACGATGGTCTGCAAACGGTGCGCCAGCGTGTCGCGCTTAGGGTGACGGAGCGCCGTCTTCCAATCGACGATCACGTTGCGTTCGCCTACGGCGATCAGGTCGTATTTGGCGACCAGTCGATAGCCCGCCAGCGGCACAGAGAGCGTGATTTCCGGGTAGCGGGGTTCGGGCAAATCCTTCAGGCCGCGCGCGCGGAAATTCTCCCACCAGCCGTAGACGCGATCATCGTCAATCGTCGCGGCGATGGCGTCCGGTTCGATGCCGAGCACCGCCTGATGCGCCAGTCGGTGGAACTGATCGCCCTGCTGCATGTGCAGTTCAAAGTCGCGGAGCGGGGCGCTCTGCGGGGCGGGATACTGCAAGTCGAGCACGTAGCGGTAGTAGAAGCGGCGCGGGCAGTCGACGAAATCCTGCAAATTGCTCTGGCTAAACTGGAAATGGGGCGGCAGTTTCACTTGGAACGCTCCTCCAGGTACGCTTGCAGCGCGGCGAAGGGCACGGCCATCTGCTGATCGCCCTGCTGCCCGGTATTCCACGTCATGACCAACTCGCGGCGCGCGCGAGTGATGCCGACATACAGCAGACGCAGACGTTCGGCGGCGTAATCGACGCGCGCGTCGGCAGTGGCGACGCCTTCGCGGTAGGGGAGGTTGTGCGCCAGCGCGATCAACTGCCCCAGCGCCTCCGCTTCGAGGTTCAGCCCTTCGCGAATGAAGCGTTTCTCCGACATGAACTGATCGCCGGGGAGGGCGGACGGGAAGTCGTAGGTGTTGACCGAGAGCAGATAGACGCGATCCCATTCCAGCCCCTTGGCCGCATGCATGGTCGCCACGGTGACTTTGCCTTTGTGCGCTTCGGGGTCGAAGCCGCGATCCGCATCGTCCACGCCGAGGAAGCGGCGTTCGTTGCGCGCGATGACGGCGAGTTCTTCGGTGTATTCTGGCAGGCGGGCGGCGGGGTGGGATTCGGCGTAACCCGCCAGCAGCACGGCCATGCTGTGCGCAATCGCCAGATCCGCCGCGCTCTGGAACAGGTCTTGGGCGAGAATCAGGATCAACTGGTCGATGGGCAGGATGACCGCTTCCTGCCAGCGGCGGACGATGCCGCGAAACTCGGTCAGCAGCGCGCCGATCTCTGGGTCGGCTTCGATCAGCTTGGCGACATTTTCGTCGTCGGCCAGCCAGTCGCGCCCCAACTGCGGCGTGATGAAATCTTCCACGCGGGGACACTTGCGCAGTGCCTTGACCGTGTTTTCGAGCCGCGCGGCCAGCGCATCGTCGTCACGGTCGGCGCGCCGCCACACCTGATACACCCGCGCCAACAGACGTACATCGCCGGGGTTGCTCAGGTATTGCAGGATGTTGCCGACCGCGCCCGCCGCTTCACGCGTCGAGGTGGTCGAACGCAGGAGTTCGACGTATTCGATCTGCGGTTCACGCTCCCGTTTGAGCGCGTCCACGATATCGAAGCCGCGTTTGTTGCGTGGCACGAGGATTGCCGCCGTCTGATCGGGGTGGGCGGGCAGCCACTGGCGGATCGAGTCGACTACGGCGCGCAACTCTTCGGCAGGCGGCAGCGCGGCGGGGTAGAGCACGACCTTCGATTGGTCGGCAGGCGGGTTGGGCTGCGGGTCGCCGGGCGGCGCGGGCTGGATTAGCGGCGGGAGCAGCGGATCGCGGTCGCGCACGTCAGCGTTGGGATGTTTGTCCATCGTCCAGGTGATCAAGTGGTTTGCCAGTTCAATGATCGGCAGCGCCGAGCGCCCGGAGTTCGGCAGTTCGCGCGGCGACACACCCGGTTCGCGCAGAAAGTCGCGCAGATATTCTGGCTTGGCGGTCGTGAATGTCTCGTAGATCGACTGGTTGGGGTCGCCGACGCGCACCCAATTGCCATCTTTGCCCGCTAACTGGCGGATGATGAGTTCCTGCAAGCGACTGCTGTCCTGCGCCTCATCTTCGAGAATGTAGCGCCAGCGGCGGCGCAGGCGCGCCAGAAATGTGTCGTCCAGTTCCAGCGCCAGCAGCGCCAAGCGGATCAAATCCTGAAAGTCGACCGCGCCGCGCATATTGAGGCCGCGCTGGTAGCTCACATAAATGCTGTAGCCCATCTCCGCGAGCGGCAGCGGCTGTTTGTACAGATCGAGGCGGCGGCGAATCTCGTCGGGCGACAGGCGTTCATCTTTCGCCTGCCGGACGAAGGCGCGCGCGATGTCGGTGACGAGCGGCGTCCAGCGTTCGCGCGTGACCCACTCGCGGCGGTTGTCTTCGAGATCGCCGGCGAGGAACTGACCCGCCGCTTCGGGATGCAGTTTGACCCACGTCAGCGCGGCGTCCTGCAGTACGGTGTCAGCTTCGCGCTCATCGATGATCTGGAAATCGTCGGCGAGGCCGACTAAACCGGGACGCTCACGGACGATGTCATTGCACAGGCCGTGCAGCGTGCGCACGCGGTAGCCGACGTTGGGCAGCAAGCCACGCTCACGCACAAACGCGCCGATCTGCCGGGCGAAGTTGTCGACGGCTGAATTGACGAGTGTGACGATCAGCACTTCCTCGTCGTCTTCCAACTGTTCAGCGATTAGCTTGGCGGCGAGGGCGGAGAGCGTCTTGGTCTTGCCGCTGCCGGGCACAGCAGACACGCCCATTTTCCCGCTCGTATACGCGAGGACTTCCGCCTGTTTCGGGCGCGGTTTAAACGTCGCCATGCGCTTGATCCCTTCCCAGGCGGCGCAGCATGCGTTGAATCGCCTGCAGCAGTTCGCCTTGACTCTCGTAACCGTTCTCGCTGAGCTGGCTCAAACCGAGATAGATCGTCCCGCGGCAGCGCCGGATCAAGCCGATCATCAGGCGGTAGAGCGTCTCGCGGCGGATGCCCACTTCCTGCTCATCCGTCCATTTGTCGCCGGGCTTCCACCAGCGGCTGAGCACATACGGATGTGTGAGCGGTTGGTACAGCCGCTCGAACCAGCCGCGATTGCCAATATCCAGCCAGAACTGCACAGTGGCCGGCTGGTTGTTCATCAGGAACGTGTAGGCGGGCGCGATCAGCACGCTGTCTTCGGCGTTGGTCTGCCAGCGGCGGACATACTGCGCGGCGATCAACCCCCCGCTCACCATTTCGATGTATTCCGCGCCGGATGGCTTGCCCGCCGGAATGATGCCACCTAATGAGCGGCGGAAACTGCGCGCGGAATCGATCAGGTTGGTCGTGACACGCGCGGCTTCGAAGTCACCGTACATGCCGAAGCCGATCTGCGACAGCACTTCCCCGAAGATGAGGCTGAAGAAGTGATCGAGTTCGATCTCGGGGATGGGCGGCGCTTCAGCCTCGGCTTTCTTCTTACGGCGGCGCTTGGGCGTGTCGGGTGGCGGTGGGGGCGGTGGTTCCGGGACAGGATGATCCGCGATATAACCCTCGATCCACAGGCGCAGCGCATCGTAGCGTTCGCCGATCAGATAGCTGACGCGCTCCTGCACTTCAATCGGCAGCACTTCGAACGGCGCGAGGCCGGACTTGCTTTCGACGTGTGGATAGGCGGCCTCAGCCAAGAGCTGCGCACGTACGAGGTCCAGCGTCTTGCCCGCGTCCATTGAACTGATCGACAACATGAGCGCGTAGGCGACATCAAAGCGCGTCGGCTTGAGGTTCCACTGCGGATGCGCCAACTGTGCCAGCGTGAGCAGACAGCGCGCGGCGGGTTCTTCCCGCAACGCGCGTGATGGTCGATGTGACCGGGCGGCGATACCCAGACCTTCTAACCGCGTTATGAGCGAGAAGCGCAGCGCGTCGGAGAGGAACGGCGCCAGCACGACGATTTCGCCGGGCGGGATCTGCTTCTCGGTGACCAGATAGCGGATTTCGTCGGCGATCCAGTTGAGCATCTCCGGGTAGTAGCGGTGATCGCGGTATTCGAGCGCAGCGCGCGGATCAACGTCGGTTTTCAGGTAGTCATCGGGCTGCATCTGCCGCGCGAACTCATTGGCGAGCGCGTCCAATTCCGGCGTGTTGACGAACGACTCGCTGAATTGGATGTACTCGTCCGCCTGCTGCGTGAAGCTGAAGCGGGCGTGTTCCGGGTCGGCGCCTAAAAAGCTGCGAAAGCCGCCGTTCGTGTCGTAGAGGATGAGCGCCGAGTCGGCGTCGGGCAGCCAATCGACCAGCATGTCGATGAAGGCCGGGTTTTCTTCCTCGGCGTTATCGACGATCAGGTGAGCGTAGCGCGCGAGCAGGTATTCGCGCACCTGCCGCACCTCCCATAGCTGCCGGAACGATTCGATCTGCAGCGAAAAATCGAGCAGGCTGTGATCAATGCAGTAGCGGCGGAAGAGTTCGGCGCATTCCTGCACCTGATCGAACGTCTTGAATTGCGCGCTCTCACCGAGCCAGGCATCATTCAACCGCTGGCTGATCTCGGTGTACGGGAAGCCGACGACCGCCGCCTTGTTGAGGTTATCGAGGATCTGGCTGTAGAGGCGGTTGCGGTCGATGGTGATAGCGTCGAAGTAGCCGTGTTCCAGAATGAGCGGATCGACGATGCGCGCCATGATGTACTGCGCAGTTTCCAGCGTGAGGATCGTCGGCTGCTGGTCGGGCATAAACCCAATTTTCGGCGCAGCCAGTGACCAGAACAACTGCACGGTTTCGACGGCTAAGGCGCTCAACGTGGTGACGGTCACCTGACCGCCGGGCGGCAAATCGGCTTGGCGCAGCGCATCCACGTACGGATATTCGAGCGCGCGCTGCGGCACAATCACAAGGATCTCGTTCGCAGGCACACCCGACTCAAGCAGGAAGAGCAGACGATGAATACCGACCGTCGTTTTGCCACTGCCTGCCGCGCCTTCGAGGAACACTGACCCGCTGATCGGGCGTTCCACGACGGCCAACTGCTCAGATTTGAGATTTGTTTTTTCGACCATATATTCTAAATTCTACCTCAAAATCGACATTTTTGGTAGATGGAAGTGCGCCGAAAAGCCGGATTCCGCTCCCTTGATTAAAGCACTTTGCGCGAATTTTGAACACTTTTGCGCGGGCATCCGTAAATCCCTGTAGACAGGGGAGTGATGACCGTGACAGAAGCTGAACTACTGAAGCTGGCTCAAGAGGGCGACTACGACGCCTTTGAGGCGCTCTACACTGCCTTAGAGCCGGGGCTGGCGCGGTTTGTTCGGCGCTTGATCGGGGATGGGTACGAAGCGCAGGATGTCGTGCAGGACACGCTGATGTCCCTGTACGTGAACCTCGTGAAGATCGACCCACCCGAAAAGCTCCGCCCATATGTGTTCCGCATTGCGCGCAACCGCTGTTACGACATTCTGCGGCGGCAGGGACGTTTCGAACAGGTGTCGATTGACGCCGACGAGGATGACGGGATGAATGTACGCGTGTCGTTCCAACTGGCGGACGACCGCGCGCAGCTGCCCGAAGAAGTATCGCACTGGCTGCTGCTGCATCTGGAAGTCACCGAGGCGATTGAACGCCTGCCGGAACTTCAGCGTCAGGCGCTCATCCTCTACGCCGAAGAAGAGCTGTCGTACGCGGAAATCGCCGAAGTCATGAACGTGAGTATGGGCACGGTCAAATCACGCATCTTTCACGCCAAGCAAACGCTTCGCCGTCTGTTACGGCCGGCAACGCTCGAAGCGATTGAAGACGAAATTGACGATGTACCTGTCGCCGCATTAGTGAAAAAGCGGGATACCCCCGCAGGAGAGGAAGTTGATCATGGACGAAACGAAGATTCAGAAGCTTCAGCAGTATCTGCAGGCGCTGAAGGCGCTGCAGCGGTCGGTGGAACGCGCGGTGCAGATGGACGTGTTTCAGGGGACGGGGCGGATGGCCGTCAAACAGTACAGCGGAATTCAGCGCAAAGTCGCCGAGCTGTATCCCGACGACTTTTACGTGACGGACACGCTGACGCTGGAGCTCGATGAAGAGATCGCGGAGCGCCATATGCTCAGTCAGGTGCAGTTGGCCGCTGGGCAGATGGTCATCTACCTGGAAGGCCTGCTGCGCGAGCAGAATGCAGGCGGACGCGGCTTTGAGTTCCGCGGCGATCTCAATATCGACCGCGGCGACTGGCGCGGCATCGGGCGCGAAATTCAAGAACAGATGATGCGGCTGACGCGCGAGACCATTCAGCGAGCCGTATCGAACATCGACGTGGACGTGCAGACCAACCGCGGTGAAAACTACCGCGATGCCAACCTCGAAGGCGCGACGCTGGACGGTGCGAACTTCAGCGGCCGCAACCTGCGCGGCGCGAATATGACCGGGGTTCACGCCCATATGGGCAACTTCAGCGGGGCGAACCTGAAGGATGCGTTGCTCGAGGGCGCGGATTTCGAGGGATCGAACTTCAGCGGCGCGAACCTCAAGAACGTGAACGCGACCGGGGCGCGGTTTGCGAACTGCAATCTCACCGGGGCGAACTTCCGCGATGCCGTCCTTGAGGGGGCAAACTTCACGGGCGCGCGAATTGACGGCGCGAACCTCGTGGGGGCGATCCTCGAAGGCGCGACGCTGCCCAATGGCGAAGAATACCAGCGTGAATCGGATCTCAACCGCTACCATGCCTCGCATTCGGAGTCGGGGCGGCGTATCCGCATCGAAATCGATACGGAGGATGACGACGAAAAGCCGAAGCGTCAGCCGCCGGAACCGCCGGTGCCTCCGGTTCCGCCCGTGCCGCCGGTGCCGCCGCACGACCGCTTCTAAACACCTGTACGGGTTGACAGTTCCCGTCACGCTGTCCTTGCGGTATGCTGATAGCCTCATCAGCCCGCAAGGACAGTTTTTATGAGCCGCTACCTCCAGTTACTGCGCGAAAATCCGCATTTCACCCGCCTATGGTTGTCTCAAGTGATCAGCATGACGGGCGACTGGTTCAACACCGTCGTCCTGTTTGCGCTGGTCGCCGCGTACAGTCCCGGCCGGGAAGGAGTGGCAGTCAGCTTGTTTGTGCTGGCGCGCGTGGTACCGCCCATGCTGATCAGCCCGATCACCGGCGTGTTGGTGGATCGGCTGAATCGCAAGCGCCTGCTGATCTGGAGCAACGTACTGCGGGTGTTCGTCGTCGCCGCGCTGCTGATTACCACACAGGGGCCGGAATGGCTGTGGCTGATCTATGTGCTGACGGTGGTGCAGTTCGCGATCTCGGCGGTGTTTGAACCCGCGCAGTCGGCCTTGCTGCCGATGCTCGTGCCGCCACAGGATTTGATTGTGGCGAACACCTTGGTGAGCATCACGTGGTCGTCGATGCTGGCGATTGGCGCGGTGATCGGCGGGGTGGTGGCGACCGTGCTTGGCGCGTATGCCGCTTTGATCTTCGATGCGTTGTCCTTTGCCGTCGCCGCGTGGTTGGTGCTGCCGATTGTGCCGCGCGTGATCGCCGTGGTGCAGGAGCACGCGCACACAGCGGATACGAGTTTCCGGGATGGCCTGCGCTTTTTGCGGAGCAGGCCGCAGTCGGCCATGCTGCTGCTGGCCAAGTTCGGCATGAGCCTTGGCAACGTCGACACGTTGGTCGCCATCTATGCGACGCAGATCTTTGTATATGGAGAAGGCGGCGGTCTCGGCCTCGGCCTCATGTACAGCGCGTTCGGGGTGGGCGCGGTGATCGGCCCGCTGATCTTCAACCGCTTCAACGACGGGTCAATTAAGGTGATGCGCCGCCTGATGCTCGTCGCGTTTTTCGGCGCGGTCGCCGGGTGGTTGACGCTCGGTTCGGCCTCCACGTTCGTGCTGCTGTGCCTTGGCTTGTTCATCCGCGCGGTGTGCGGTTCGACCAATTGGACATACAGCACGATTGCGCTGCAAAAGACCGTGCCCAACTTGTACCTCGGGCGGGTGTTCTCGCTCGATATGGCCGGTTTTTACTTGGCGACGGTCATCAGTACCGTGGCGCACGGCTGGTTGATCGACGCCGTGGGCAGCGCGAACGTGCGCTTGATCGCGTTGGGCACCGGCGTGGTCGCGCTGATTCCGGCGCTGATTTGGCTGCTGCTCACACGGCACTTCGAGCAGCGTGAACTAGAGCCCGCAACCGCTGCGGCTGACTGATGCGGAAATCCGAACCTTAATTTGATTCTTTTGCCGTTAGGCGTAGAGTTGAGGAAAACACAAACTATAGTTTTATGGAGTAAAGTTGTGGATACCCTCACTACTACCCGCACTGATGATGTTCGCCGCATTTACCGCCATTGGAGCCACCGCTCGGAACGCTACAGCGGCGGTGATACCCTCACCACAGCCATCGAGAGTGGTTGGCGCATTAAAGGCGTAATCTTCCGGCAGGAGTTTTGGCTCTCCGGAGTGCGCCGTGTGTGCCTGTTCCATATCGATCTGGAACGGGATGGCGAAGATGCCAAAATGCTGGTCATTCACAATCCGTACGTCATACGCTATATTCGTGAACTCGGGGCGCAGGTTGTGCAAATCAATCAACGCCGCCAAACGGATTTTGACCGCTGGTCGTGAGAGCCTATGCTAATTGACCTTCTGAAAGTCGTCGTTCTCGGTATTGTTGAAGGGATCACGGAGTTTCTGCCCGTATCCTCCACCGGACACCTGATCGTCGCCACTGCGCTCCTCCGCCCGAACTTCAGCGAAGCGTTGGAGGGCACATTTGAAATCTTCATCCAGCTCGGCGCAGTGATCGCGGTGGTCTTCTATTACCGGCGGGACTTGATTCAGCAGGTCATGACCGTGCACAAGGATGCCGGTGTGCGCCGCCTGTGGTTAGCCATCGTCATCAGTGCGATTCCAGCCGCGCTGGTCGGCTTTCTCTTCCGCGACTTCATCAAAGACGTGCTCTTTCACCCGCTGACGGTTGCCATTTCGCTGATCGTCGGCGGGATATTGTTCATCGTGCTCGAACGCTGGTTCGCGAACCGTCCCACGCCGACCACGACCGCGGTCACGGCGATTACGTGGCGGCAGGCGGCGGTGATCGGCGGGCTGCAGGCGCTCTCGCTCATCCCCGGCGTTTCACGCGCGGCCACTTCGATCTTCGGCGGCATGTTGACCGGGCTGGATCGGCAAACAGCGACCCGCTTCTCCTTCTATCTGGCCATCCCGATTCTCGGCGGCGCAACCATCGTCGACCTGCTGCTCAGCCTCGACGAAATCAGCGGTAACGACGTGATCTTCCTCGCGGTCGGCGCGTTGGTCTCCGGGTTGGTGGCCTTCCTCGCTATCAGTTGGCTCCTGCGTTTCATCGCCCGGCGCGACTTCACCGCGTTCGGCATTTACCGCATCTTAGCGGGCAGCGTGATTTTGATCTTGATCGCACTTTCCTTAATTTAGTCTGAAGTATTACAACCTTTAGACTTGTCACTTCAATTTCGCTTTATACTCGAAACATAAGCAGAAGTGGTTCCGCCGAGCAAAGGATGTCATCAGGCTGTGCCACACCTACCAACAGGGTATCTGGATTCCCGCATGGCAGACAGACTTCGTGGCAACCACGATCCGTATATCAGCTCTCAACAGACTGTTCGGCTGAAACGGCGTGCACGTCCGAGCCAAGCATCTGGTGAGGCGCTGCCTCTGCCGGCTGAGGTCGAGGAGGAGCTGCGGTTTGCGCGCGGTGTCTACGCGACGACGGCTTTGCTCACCCGCGTGCTGGATCCTGAACTCACGCTCAAATCTCTGCTTGAAAAGGCGCTCGCGGCCATTGATCACGACCGCGGCACGATCAGTGTTTTTTTTGGTCATGAAGCGCGCATCGTTACCGTATGTGGCTATACCCCGGAACAAACAGCGGCGCTTCAGGGATTCCGGTTGTCAACCAGTGGCCGCTCAATTCAGGAGAGCATGACCAATCGGATGCCGATCATCGTGCCCGACACGCGGACACAGCCCGATTGGGTGTTTGCGCCCGGTCTGGAATGGCTGCGTTCGCATCTCAGCGTGCCGATTGTGGCGCATGATCTCGTGATCGGGCATCTGGGCATCGACTCGGATCAGCCGAAGGCCTTCAGCGCCAAGTATGTGGAGCGCCTGCGGGTCTTCGCGGACTTTGCGGCCGTCACCCTGGAGAACTCACAGCTGTACGATGAGCTGATGCGCGACGCAGTCGAGAATCAGTCGCTGCATCGGGCGACCGCCTTTCTCTTCAAGGTGAACCTGTTCACCGCGGACAACCTGCTCGAGGTTGGCGAAGAGATCGTGCGGGCGGTCGTGGTGGAGTTCGGCGCGGTCGACTGTGGTTTGATGCTGCTCGATGCCGAGACCGGCCACCTGACGCGGCTTGCCCGCGCGGGGGAGTTTCAGGTGCAGGCGAATCAGTCGCTGCATATCAACGGGCATGGCCTCGTGCCGCGTGCCCTGCGCACGGGCGACATGGTCTATGCGCCGGATGTCACCAGCGACACCCACTATGCGCCGAACAACCCGCTGACCCGCTGCGAGTTGGTCGTTCCGCTGCGGACCGCGAAGGGTGTGATCGGCGTGCTGGACTTGCAGAGCGCCGACGTCGATGCTTTCAATGACTCCGACCGCCGCTTGCTGACGGCGTTTGCCGAACGGGTCGCCGTCGTCATCGAGAATATCATCCTGTACAACCAGGTTCGCGAGCACGCCGATAACCTTGAACGGCGCGTCGCCCAGCGCACGCGGGAGCTGAATCGCGCCTTGGAACGCGAACGCGAGCTCAGCGACCTCAAGTCCCGGTTTATCGCCCGAGTGTCGCATGAGTTCCGGACGCCGCTCGCGGTGATGAATACGGCGAGCGACCTGCTCATGAACTACGGTGATCGCATGAATGACGATCAACGGACGGAAAAGCTGACCCGGATTCGCAATGAAGTCAACAGCCTGACGCTGATGCTCGACGATATTCTGACGATCAGCGTGAACGGGGATGACGGCAAGGCCACGTTCCGCCCGGACATGTTTGACCTGAAGCATCTGGCGGGCGAAGCGGTTCGGTCGCTGCGCGGAGGCGCGGGGGCTGACCATGACCTGCACTATGAGTATTCCGGACAGGCGTACCTGTATGCTGACCCCATTTGGATTCGCCGCATCATCCAAAATCTGCTCTCAAATGCGGTGAAGTATTCCGAGCCCGGTAGCCCGATTTTTCTAGTGATCAACTGTACTGAACACGAGACCGTTATCCGTGTCCAGGATCAGGGGATAGGTATCCCCGAAATGGATCAACCCCATCTGTTCGACGTGTTCCACCGCGCCGTCAACGTTGACAATGTAAGCGGAACCGGTCTAGGGTTGGCGATTGTTCGGCAAGGGGTAGAATTGCATGGCGGCGAAATAACCTACTCCACGAAACTCGGCACGGGTACCACCTTCGTTATTACGCTTCCACATAAGTCTACGAGATGATGAAGTGATGAAAAAAATTCTAGTCGTTGAGGATGCACAGTCCCTCCGGAAAGACATCGTCGAGATGTTGGGCTTCGAAGGTTTCGAAGCGATTGGGGCCGAAAATGGCCTAGTAGGTGTTGATCGTGCCCGGCAGGTTCTGCCGGATCTGATTATCTGCGACATCATGATGCCGGGTCTGGATGGTTATGGGGTGCTCGAAGAGCTGCGCAAGGACACCCTGACCTCAACAATCCCGTTCATCTTCCTGACCGCCCGCACGGATCGGGTCGATGTGCGGCAGGGGATGGAACTCGGCGCCGATGACTTTCTGACCAAACCGTTCCATGCGGCGGAGCTGCTCGCCACCGTGCGTACGCGGCTGAAGAAGCAGGAAGACCACGACCAAAAGACCAAAGTGGAAGTCAGCAAGGTCACGAACAACATCATGATCGCGCTGCCGCATGAACTGCGCACGCCGCTGAACATCATCCTCGGCTTCTCTGACCTCATGATGATGGACGCACCGAACATGGACTCGGATCGGATCGCGGATATGGCGCGGCTGATCAACAATGGTGCGCTGCGCCTGCTGCGCGTAATTGAAAACTTCCTGCTGTACGCGCAGATCGAAGTAGTGCTCACCGACCGCAACCAGATCGACGAATACCGCAAGCATTACAGCATCTATCCGCACCTGTCGATTGCGCGCAACGCCAAGCATCAGGCGACACCCGCGGGGCGCGTCGACGACTTGCAGTTGGAATTGGATGAAGTTGATGCCGTCAGCCTGTCAGAAGAACTCCTGAAGAAGATCATCGAGGAGTTGATCGATAACGCCTGCAAGTTCTCCAACGAACATTCGGCGATTGTCGTCAAAGGCAAAGTCGAGGGTGATTTCTATGTGGTGAGCGTCTCCAACACGGGGCGCGCTATGACGCCGGAACAGATCGCGAAAATCGGCGCGTACATGCAGTTTGAACGCCGCATCTACGAACAGCAGGGCACAGGTCTGGGGCTGGTCATCTCCAAACGCCTGATCGAAATGCATGGTGGTTCGTTCAACATCGAAAGCGTGCCTGACGAATCGATCACGGTCCAGATTCGGATGCCGATCAAGTATGATGCCCCAGCGCTCGACAAAGGGGAGTGACGCTCGCGTTGTCCTTTAGAAGAACTCCGCTATAATAACTAAGTATAGGACCGCGTTGCGCCTGTGAGGGGGAATTTCATTCATGCGAGCAGATTGGACGCATAAGGGCTTGTTAATCCTGTCCCTTCTAATTGTCATATTTGCGTCGGGCTGTTTCCAGTCTGCTGGTGGGGCGCTGGAAGCGACCAGCGTGGCTCAGTCGGCACCGACTTTTACGCCGACGGCGAGTGAAACCCCAACCGAAACGCCGACGCCGTTCCCCAGCCTGACGCCCACCGAAGATCAGTCGATCATCGTGCTGACGCGCGTCGTCACGGCGACCGCGACGCCGACGGTTCCGGGCGGCACCGAAGTCGCGGATGTGGCGCTGCAGGATATCGTCGCGGAAACATCCACGGCCATTTTCCTGACCTCGAATGCGCAGTTCCAGCCGCTGCAGGCCGCCACGACGGAAGTCCCGCCCGTGGTTGACCCGCTGCTGCTCTCGGCGACGGCGATCATTCGTAGTTCGACGGAGACGGCGGCCGCGCCGCTCACGCAGACCGCGCAGGCGCTGCTCGGCATCACGCCGACTTCAGCCTTTTTCCCGACGGCGACTACCGCCGGCGTGACCGCCCCTGCGGTCGTCCCCTCCGGCGCAGATTGTGTGCACGAAGTGCGCGCGACCGATCGCAACCTGTTCCGCATCGGCCTGAACTATGGTGTGACCTACCAGACGCTGGCGACCTATAACAACCTCGTCAACCCGAACCTGATCTACATTGGACAACGGTTGGTGATCCCCGGCTGCGGCACCACGGGCAATATCCCCCCGGCGACCTCCACGGCGACGACGACGGGCGGTGGTGTGCCGGTGACGCCGATCCCCGGTGGCGGCGCGGGTACGTATATCGTGCAGGACGGCGACACGCTGTTTGGCCTCTCGCAGCAGTGGGGCCGCCGTGTGATGGATATTGCCGCAGTCAACGGCATCACCAACGTCAATCTGATCTATATCGGGCAGACGCTGGTCATCCCGTAACCATGCAGGAAACGGTCCTCAACTCTGAAGAAATCTACCGCGGGCGCGTCATCCAGCTGTCAGTGCTGGATGTGCGCCTGCCCAATGGCAAGACCTCGCGCCGCGAACTGATTAAGCACCCGGGTGCCGTGGCGATCATCGCGCTGGATGCGGCGAACAACGTGCTGCTCGTGCGGCAGTTTCGCATGGCGGCGGATCGTGTGATGATGGAAATCCCGGCGGGCACGCTCGAACCGGGCGAAGATCCGCTGGTGTGCGCCGAACGTGAACTGCAAGAAGAGACCGGGTACCGCCCCGGCAAGCTGGAAGCGTTCGGCGGCATTTACGTCGCGCCCGGTTACACCTCTGAGTTCATCCACCATTTCATCGCCACCGATCTGACTGAATCACGCTTGGAGATGGACGATGACGAGTTCATCGAAGCCTCGTTTGTGCCCATGACGGAAGCGTTGGCGATGATCGAGCGCGGCGAGATTATTGACGGCAAAAGTATCAGCGGTCTGTTGAAGGTGGCGCGGCGTTTGGGGCTGTGACCCTTGTGAGAGACGGTTCGCCCCTGTATAATGCGACTTGATTTTGAATGCGTACGCCCCTCCGAGTTGGATGAGCGTACTTTTTTTGACGAGGAAGCCCGTGAACGAGTTATTGAAAGCACTGGAAGCCCCGGATCGTGGGCATCCCCAGTTTGGCCCCGGCGACACCGTGAAAGTGTACGTCAAGGTGGTTGAAGGCGACCGCGAACGTACCCAGATGTTTCAGGGTGTCGTGATCCGCTACCGTGGTGGTGGCAATGATGCCAACTTCACCGTCCGCCGTATCGCGACGCACGGGATTGGCGTGGAACGTACGTTCCTGCTCAAGAGCCCCCGCGTCGAAAAGATCGAAGTGACCCGTAAGGCGAAAGTGCGCCGCGCGCAGCTCTACTACCTGCGCGATGTTCGTGGCAAGGCGGCACGCCTGAAGGAAAAGCGCTAGGCCGTGCGTCCGCTCATCGGGATTACTGCTTCAGACGTCTATGCGGAACGGGGCAAGCTGTATCATCGAGCGTATGCGCTGAATGCGTTTGCGATCGCGGATGCTGGCGGCTTGCCCGTCTACATTCCACCGGGACTCGAACTCTCTCTCCTGCGTGAGCTGTATGAACGCCTTGATGCGGTGCTGCTGCCCGGCGGGCCGGATGTTGATCCGGTTGAATACGGGCAGGAACGCCACCCGCAGACCAAAATCATCGATGCGCCGCGCGACGCGCTCGAACTGACGCTCGCGCGCTGGACGGTCGAAGATGACCGCCCGCTGTTCGGCATCTGCCGCGGTCATCAGGTGATGAATGTCGCGCTGGGCGGCACGTTGGTGCAGGATATCCCGTCGCAGGTCGAAACAACCCTGACGCATGACCTGCCAGACGAATATCCGCGCAGCACCCGCCTGCATACGGTTGACATCAAGCCGGAAAGCCGGCTTGCTTCGATTCTGGGGACGACGCAGGTCGTGGTGAACAGCCTGCATCACCAATCCACCGAAATCGCGGCGCCGGGCGTGGACTTCACCGCGTTCGCTCCGGATGGTGTGGTCGAAGCGCTGGAAATCCCCGACAAGCAGTTCGTCTTAAGCGTGCAGTGGCATCCCGAAGACCTGTATGAGGACGACGGCATGATGAAGCGCCTGTTCACGGAGTTCGTCAACGCTGCGCGTGAAAGTGCTGCCCGCCAGTCCCAGCGTTAACTGACGCGTGAATGACCGTGCCTGAAACCTCGGCAAGTAAGCGCATCGGAGTGTTTGACTCTGGTGTTGGCGGGTTGTCCGTGCTGCGTGAAATTCACGGACACCTGCCCAATATCCCCACCATCTACTATGCTGACCAAGCCCATTTGCCCTATGGCATGCGGACACCCGAAGATGTGCGCCAGCTTGTCGATCTGGCCGCTGAGTTCCTGATCGCGCATGGCGCGCGCGTGCTCGTCATCGCGTGTCACACGGCCAGCGCCGCCAGCCTGCACGACCTGCGCGCGCGGCATCGCGACATCCCGATTGTCGGCATGGAACCGGCTGTGAAACCTGCGGCGGAGCGCACGCAGACGGGTGTGATCGGCGTGCTGACCACGCGGGTGACTGCCCAAAGTGAGTTGTATCGCAAGGTGGTGGATCGCTTCGCGCGCGGCGTACAGGTCATCACCCAGCCCGCGCCGGAACTGGTCACGATGGTGGAGCAGGGTACGCAGGACACGCCCGAAGGCGAGGCCATTCTGCGGCGCTACCTGGCCCCGCTGGAAGCCGCCCATGCCGATTATCTGGTGCTGGCCTGTACGCACTTCCCATTTTTGGCCGACAAACTGCAGGCGCTGACGGACATCGCGCTGATTGACCCGGGCGCGGCGGTTGCGCGGCAGGTTACGCGCGTGCTGCCCGCCGACGTGGTGCCTGCCGACGCCGCTCACCTCTACTACACGACCGGTGATCCGGCGCAGTTTCAGCGGTCGCTCAACCGGTTGCTGGGCATCGACGCTCCGGTGCAGCAGGCGCTATGAGGTGTGCACGATGGTTGGGTCTTTGGAGACCGCTTCCGGAATCTGGAACGGCATGACGCGGCGTGCGTCTTCAGGCGGCACCACGGGCAGGCGAATGAAGAATGTCGTGCCGGGGTACGTCTGCATGTTATGACCGGGGCTTTCCGCCCAGATCTTACCGCCATGCCCCTCGATCACACCTTGCGCGATAGTCAAGCCTAAGCCGGGACCCGCGCCCATGAATTTATACGTCCCCGTCGAATGCAGGCCGGGGTCATAGGCGCGGTAGAACTTGCGGAAGATCAGCTCGAGATTCTCTTTTTCGATCCCTACGCCCGTATCTTTGATGGTAATCAGCACATAGTCCTGTTCGCCGGGCGCTTGCGCAGGTTCGAGCATGGCGGTGATGTCGATCTTGCCACCATCCGGCGTGAATTTGATCGCGTTGACGACGATATTGCGGAAGGCTTGCACCAGACGCTGCAGATCCGCCTGCACGATAGGGAGACCGCGCATGCCGCGCGCCGCCAGCGTCTGCTTACGCTGCTTGATAGCGTCGGTGAGCGGCTCAATAGCCATGCGCATGACGCTTTCCAGCGAGGTTTGCGTGAAGTGCAGATTCATCGCGTTGACATCGAGCTGGCTGACGTCGAGCATGGCGGCGATCAGTTCTTCCATGCGTTCGGTGGCCTTACGCAGATTGGAGACCAGCCCGGCCATCTTGTCCTGTTCGAGCGCGCCGCCTTCGTTGAGCGCGTCCATGATATCGGTGTAACCGCGAATCTGCGCCAGCGGCGTGCGCAGTTCGTGGCTGGCAATGGTTACGAAATCGGTTTTGACCTCGTCGAGCCGCTCCATCTGCTCCTTGGCATCTTCGAGGCTCGAATTCAGCGTTTGCATGCCCTGATTCAGCTTGCGTAGATCGGCGACGAGGCGGGCATTGCGCAGTACCGTTCCCGTCTGGCTGGCCATCGTCGTGAGCAGTTGGAAATCATGCACGGTGAACGGCGCATCGCTGAGTTTAGCTCCGCACGCCAGTACCCCGATCAACGTTTGGTCCATCAGGATCGGCGCGTAGGCACTCAGCCCGCTCTCGCGGAAGAAGGCGATCTCCGGCAGGTCTTTGAAACGCGGGTTGAATTCGAGATCAAACTGCGACAGAGAACTTCCTTCGACCGCGAAATGCTGGTACAGGCTGCCGCTTTTGGTCAGGGAGGCGCGCCCTGACCGATCCAGTAGGGCGGGCAGCAGCATGAGCTCGGCGGTGTCACCTGTTTCATTGACGAGGATGAGCGCCGACCGGCGCACGCGCAGCAGTTCGTTGAGCGCCTGTGTCGCCGCTTCGACCAATGCATTCAATTCGACGGCGTTGGCGATCTGCTGCGTGTAGCGCCGCGGGATCATTGTCGTATCGGTTTTGAACGACCCGCGCAGGGTCAGACCGATGAGCGTCTCCGCCAACTGGCGGATCGGCAGGTAGAGAATCGCAGCGGCGAGCGCGATGAGCGCTAAGACGAGCGCGGTCGGGTTGGCGTCGATGCCATCAGCGACGATCAACGCGCCGAAGATGACCAGTGTGGTGATGAGCAGCAGAATCATGATGCGGATGGTCGAGGTGAGTTCACGGCGGATGTCGAGCACGCGGTAGTTCATCTGCGCGTAGGCCGCCCCGAGCGTGCCAAACAGCAGCACAAAGCTCCCCGGAGCTCCCAGTGCGTTCGCTCCGGTGCCAACCAGGAAGATGCCGATCATGAAATAGGCCGAATTGATACCCCAGAAGAGGGCGCGGTTGGCGACTTCGGGTAGGCGCGCCACATAAAACTTATAGAAAGCCGACGCGATCAAGATGATGCCGCCGAGCGCGAAACCGCCGAGCATAAATAACGCACTCACCGGATAGGGCGGGGCGAACGCGCTCAAGACCCAGCTCGGCGTGTTGCCCAGCAGCGCCACGCTGCCGATCAGCGTGAACAGCCAGAGCACACCAAAAATCGTCCAGAGGCGCGGCACCCGGTTGGCCATGTCGCGCATGCTCAGCGCGCCATAGGTAAACAGGGTCAGCGCTTGCATAAACAGTGCCAGCGATGAGAATTCGGGATAGAGCGTCGCGGCGACGAGCGCGGAAAAGAGAATGGTCAGCGCCAGCCATGGCAAGCCGACCCGAACCCGCTGCCGCCGAATCATCAAAAAGCCGACCACGACAATATGCGCGATCAGGCACACGAGCACTAATGTGCTGGTCACTGAATTCATTCGGGCTTCCCCCAAACGATTACTTGAGGATGTAGTACGTGCCTTTTTTCGAGCCGACCTTCAGCAGGATTTCGCGCTCAACCATATCCGCCAGGTCGAGGCGCAGCGTTTCCGCCGACACCCCCTGACACAGGGAACGGTATTCACGGTTGGTGATCGAGCCATGATCGCGGATGTATTGCAGCGCTCTAGCCTGCCGGTGATTGGTGTTGCGCACCCATTCCGGCACAACTTGACGCTCTCGAGAGTTGAACAGGGTGACGGCGAAACTGTACGGACGGGCGTCGAAGTTGGGCGGCAGATGGCCGGACTGTTCCATGACTTCCATCATCCGGTCAATGCCCAGCCCGAGCTCTTCGATGTAACCCCACTGGAACAGGCCGTTGACGATGCGCGGGTTGCGGCTGAAGTGCTCGTCGACGATGTTTTCGACGGTGATGAAACCGGGCAGGCCGCCGGGGGAGATCACTTCAAGGCGATCTGAATACATGCGAATTTCGATGCGCCGCCCTTTGAGACGGTAGTCGCGGTGGCAGATGGCATTGACGATAGCTTCACGTACGGCAAACTGCGGATATTCGGTCGTCTCTTCGCGTTCCAGCCCTTTGACGACCGCGCTCACGGCCATCTCACTCCAGATGAGGTTCCACGCTGATTCGATCAGGCGGGGGAGCGGTCCGGTTAGTTCTTCGCGGCGGGTGTACCCGGCGAGGCCGTTTTCGCCGCGCGGCGTTTTGCCGACGAACTTGGCAAACACGACGCCGCTCTGTGGCAGCCAGTGCTGCGGATATTCGCTGAAGAGGAGAATACCGCTCACGGTCGGGCGGTCGGCGGTGTCAATCGCGCCGATTTCGCGCAGCAAATCGTCGGTCTTGCCGTTGAAGGGGCGCTTGGTGCGTTCCGCGCGTTTGGCGATGTACTCCTCGATCATTTTTTTGCTGAGATCGTCTTTGGTTGCGCCGGGGACTGGTTCGCTTTCATAGTCACCCGTCGACTTGGCGCTCGCAAGCTTGAGAATCTCCTGCCCGCCAAGCGGTCGATTAACTTGATCATCGCGGATGAGCACGCGGCCATCGCTCAGGGCATGCAGTTCAATACTGCGCGGCACCCGCAGCGCGTAGACTGTGCCGTTATCTTCCGCTTCAACCGGTTCCCAGTTCCCTGTGACGATTGAGGGGCTGCACAAGCTGTCCGCCTCTTTGAGCGCTTTCGGCAGGGCTTCGCTCTCAATCTTCACGCCTGCGTCGCCGTTGTGCTTGAGTCCCACCACCAGCGTCCCGCCTTCGGTATTCGCAAAGGCGACGAGCGTCTCGGCGATTAACTTGGCATCCGGGATTTCGATGAAGGCTAAACGTGGACCAGGTCCATTCTTGAGAAAATCGGGATTTAGCATAAGAAGACTCGGTGGGCGGCTAGACGTAGTTCATTTTAGCACGTTTTGGGGATCGGCAAAGGGACGCTTCAGTCCCAGCTTAGTGCGGAGGGTCGACAGCCTGTTTTCAATTTCTAAGACAGTGATGATCTCGCGCCGCGGAGTGTTATACTGGAAGGCATGGGCGCGAAGCATTTACTCAACCTGACCGGAGATCACCTCCGGACACTGCCAATCGTGATTCTATATTTGACCGATGGCTGTAACAGCCGCTGCGTCATGTGCGATATCTGGCGCAACCCCCGCCGCAATATGTCTATGGAACTCGTCGATACGATCGCCGCCGATCTCAAACGCCTGGCTGTTAAATGGGTGGTGCTGAGCGGTGGCGAAGCGATGCAGCATCCCCAGTGGCCGGAGATTGCGCGGCGGCTGCGGGCGGAAGGCGTGCGCGTCATCCTGCTCACCAACGGGCTGATGCTGCGCCGCCAGATCGATGAAGTCTTGGCGAGCGTCGACGAAGTCGTCGTCAGCCTAGATTCCGGAACGGCCGCCACCTACGCCGCCATTCGCGGCGTGGACGCGTTTGACCTCGTACTGGATGGCATTCGCGCCGTTCGCGCGGGCGGGTTGCCCGTCACCACGCGCACCACCGTGCAACGCGCGAACTACGCCGAAATCCCCCTGATCATCGAAGTGACCAAATCCGCCGATGTCAATACGATCAGCTTTCTGACCGTGGATGTCAGCAACCCGCATGCCTTCGGATCACGCCTCATCCCTGTCGAACAGCAACTGCCGCCGACCGCGCTGCTGCCGGACGATGTGCTGCATCTGGAACGCCTACTGGCGGAGATCGAAGTACGCTTCGCTGAAGATTTCGCCAGTCACCGCATCGCTGAGTCGCCGGACAAGCTGCGGCAGATGATCGCTTATTTCCGCGCGCTGTACGATGAAACGGCTCGGTCTCCTGTTGTCCGCTGCAATGCGCCCCATCTCTCCACGGTCATCGAAGTTGATGGGTCGCTGCGCCCATGTTACTTCCTGCCGACCATGGGCAGCCTGAAGATCGACGCCTTGCCACAGGCCATCAATGGGGCGGAAGCGATCGCACTGCGCCGGGCATACCGGAAGGGCGAACGACCCGAGTGTGAGCGTTGTGTGTGTCCGTTGTACAAAGGGGGGCGAGCGCTGCTCCAATTATGATTTATCTTGTGCTGATCACGTTGGCGAGTTTCGCCTATTTCGGGCGGAACGTCCTCATTCTGATGGGCTGGATGAAAGCGCCCTTGCTGCGTAAACTGGAACAGTACGGCGTGGTCGATGACAGCTACACTGTGATGCCGGAACTGCTGATGAGCTTTGTGCTGCTGCTCTTTGGCGTTACGAGCCTGATCATCGAAAGCTTTTTCCGGTCTGTGCTGCCGGTTGTGATGGTAGCGCTGATCTATCTCATCGCGTGGCTGATGCTGCGTTCTCGGCGCTTCGCGCAGCAGTTCCCATTTCTGTTCATGGCGCTGCCGCTGTGGTATGCCAATTTGCGGGAACGGACAACGCGCGAGGAACGCCGCCGGATCGCGTGGCGCTGGCTGTATTTGCCCGCGCGCACCCGCCTGGCCTACAGCGCCAATGATCACGCGTTTCAACTGTGGGCAGATCTAATAATCATCGGAACGGTTTCCCACACGGTCGAAGACAAAGAGACGACGGCGATTGCCGAGGGGAACTTAAGTGAGACCTATGTTACGTTTGCGCGGGTGGCTTCGGGGAAAACAGCGCCCACTGCCTAGCACGGCGGCCTATGCGCTGTGGGCAGCGAATTATCCACCGCACGCCCACAACCCGCTGATGGAACTGGAACAGCGGGCGGTCAGCGCCTTGCTGCCGCCGCTGACTGGCGCGCTCGTGCTCGATTTGGCGGGGGGAACGGGGCGTTATGGTCTGCTGGCGCAGGAACAGGGCGCGGCACGAATCATTTCACTCGACAACAGCCCGGATATGTTGGAACGCAATCCGCTCACAGGTCGGGTCTGTGCGACGACCGAGGCGCTTCCTCTGGCGGATGCATCCATTGATGTGATCGTGTGCGGTCTGGCGTTAGGACATTTGCCGGCGTTAGGCGCGTCCATCTGTGAGATTGGGCGCGTGCTGCGGCCGCACGGCGTGGCGCTGATCAGCGATGTGCACCCCTTTGTCGCCCTGAATGGCGCTGAGCGCACCTTCACTGGGACGGATGGCCGCGCCTATGCAGTTGAACATCATGTGCACCTGTACGAAGATTATGGACGCGCCGCGGCCGCCGCTGGCTTGCAGATCGATGCCGTCAGCGAACCGCGCTACGGCCAGTCGCCCGTGGTGATCGTGTACCGGATGGTTAAGCTTTAGATCGGCTCACGAGGATATAGACGCCAATAATCAGCGCAATGAGGGCGGGCGGAATGCACAGGGAGACCAGCAGGCGCGGCAGTGTCGCGACTCCCGCGCTGCCCATCAGCACCCATAGGGCAATGAAGGCGATGATTCCGACGACGGCCAAGATCGCCCCCGCAGTGGCGACGCGCGGCAAGTTGTTCCCGTTGAGCGGTGTGTTACTCATGACTATCCCCAAGTTCGAATTCGGCGCTGATTGTAGTCGCAAAGTGTGGGTAAAGACAGTGGAAAGTGGTCCGCAAACTGCAGCTGGTGTGGGGTAGATCGCGGGCTGAGCAATGCGCTCAGCCCGTGTCCGAAAGCTGGAAAAACAGGACGAGATCGAACTCACCCTTTGAACTAGTTGCTGCCTGCGCTCTTCTGGAGCTTCGTCCACTCATCCTTGAGCGTGACCGTGCGGTTGAAGACCAGCTTGTCCGGCGTCGAGTCGGTATCGACGGTGAAGTAGCCGAGGCGCTCGAACTGCACTTGCTTGCCGATCTCCGCACCCTTGATGCTCGGTTCGACGAACGCGCGCGCAATCACCTCTTCTGACTTCGGGTTGACGTAGTCGAGAAAGTCTTTGTTCTCGTCCATGTCCGCCGGATCGGGGATGGTCAGCAGATAGTCGTATAGGCGCACTTCGGCTTCGACCGCGTGCGCGGCGCT
Organism: Candidatus Flexifilum breve; assembly: GCF_016713355.1. NCBI lineage: Bacteria > Bacillati > Chloroflexota > Anaerolineae > Aggregatilineales > Candidatus Flexifilaceae > Candidatus Flexifilum > Candidatus Flexifilum breve. The sequence continues at coordinate 687,012 of NZ_JADJPI010000035.1, read as the reverse complement.
CACCCAGTGCATGGTCGCCTTAACCTTGCGACCATCGGGGGCATCGCCGCCACGGGTGGCCGGATCATATGTGCAGCGCAGTTCGACGATGTTACCGTCTGCATCCTTGATCACCTCGTCACACTTGATGAAGTAGGCCGCGCGCAGGCGCACCTCTTTCCCCGGTGACAGGCGGTAGAATTTCGGCGGCGGGTTTTCCATGAAGTCTTCCTGTTCGATGTAGAGCACGCGCGAGAAGGGGACTTTGCGCGTCCCTTCCGCCGGATTCTCCGGGTTGATCAGCGCTTCGAATTCCTCAACCTGAGCTTCGGGGTAATTCGTCAGCACCACTTTGAGCGGGCGCAGCACGCCCATCACGCGCGGGACGGTTTTGTTCAATTCCTGCCGGATGTAGTATTCCAGCATCTGCACATCGACCATGCCATTCGTCTTGGAGACGCCCGTCGCCTTGGCGAAATCGCGCAGCGCCTTGGGGGGCACGCCGCGCCGCCGTGCCGCCGATAGGGTAGGCATGCGGGGGTCGTCCCAACCGCGCACATGCTTCTCCTGCACGAGACGCAGCAGCTTGCGCTTGCTCATCACCGTGTAGGTGACGTTGAGACGGCCAAACTCGATTTGCTGTGGATGATGGATGCCGAGCTGATCGATGAACCAGTCGTAGAGCGGGCGGTGATCCTCAAATTCCAGCGTACAGATCGAGTGTGTGATGCCTTCAATCGAGTCGCTTTGGCCGTGCGCCCAGTCATACATCGGGTAAATGCACCATGCGTCACCCGTGCGCGGGTGTTCCGAGTGCAGAATGCGGTACAGCACCGGGTCACGCAGGTTGAGGTTTGGCGACGCCATGTCAATTTTGGCACGCAGCACCTTAGCGCCGTTCTTGAATTCGCCCGCGCGCATCCGGTGTGAATAGATCGAGGTTTTCCTCGATGGTGCGATTGCGGTAAGGGCTTTCGCGCCCCGGTTCCGTCAGTGTGCCGCGATGCTCGCGGATTTCATCGGCGGAGAGATCATCGACATAGGCGACGCCCTTCTTGATCAGCTCGACCGCCCATTGGTAGAGCTGTTCGAAGTAATCCGAGGCATAGCGCAGTTCTTCCCATTCAAAGCCGAGCCAGCGCACATCCTGATGATCGAGTCGATGTATTCCTGTTCCTCTTTGGTCGGGTTGGTGTCGTCAAAGCGGAGGTTGGTCTTGCCGCCATATTCATCCGCCAGTCCAAAGTTCAGCGTGATGGACTTAGCGTGACCAATGTGCAGATAGCCGTTCGGTTCCGGTGGGAAGCGCGTATAGACTTGCCCGCCGAAGCGCCCACTGGCGTTGTGCGCGTCCACGATCTCGCGGATAAAATCTTTCTTTCCCTCTAGGTTTTCGCTAGGGGCGTTACTGACGTCTGTTGTCATGCTGCATTCCCGTGCGTAAATGGTGTCACATCGTAATATTGTACCGCAACCACGCAAACGAGAAAGAGACTCGTTTGGCGTCCGACGGCGGCACGTTTGGGATAGCAGCTTAAGTAGGTTCTCGAAACAAATCCACGAACGGATGTAGGGGCGCACCTGTGTGTGCGCCCAAAACCGGGCAGACACATAGGTCTGCCCTACACGATGATTTTCGAGAAGGTGCTTTAGCCCTTCTAGACTTGGCTCAGCTTGAGCGTTACGACCTAATTTGCCGGAATCGCGGTATCGATACTTCGAATAAACTGGAATACGCCGTCAAGGTCTTCCGCGCTCAGCACCGCACCCCACGCTGGCATCACTGTATTGATCCGGCCATTGCGCAGCGTTTCCAGCAGTTCGTCATCAGTGTAGCCGCGCACTTGATCCGTGTGGAGACTCGGAATACCGGGCGCACCTTCTGCGTAGGCACCGTGACAACCGGAGCAGTAGAGTGCAAAAATCGCCTTGCCACGTTCAACGGGTGAGATGGGCGCGTTAGCCGCGGCCTGAAGCGCCACAGTGACCGATTCGTTGTATTCGACGACGAACTCGCCAACCAGCGGTTCGGAAAGCACCACCGGGCCAAAGTATTTCACCGCGCACTCTGTCGCAGTTATCTGCACGCGTGCCGTGTTGGAACTGATGAAAACCCCCTGAATGCCAGCTTCGGCCAATGAGGAGAACGTGACATTACACCCGTTTTGCTGGATTAAGTTCAGCGCGTTGGGCGGAATGTCCACCGGAGTGGGGTAGACGGACAGTGTACCCTGAACCGTCGCATCGGCGGCTACATCCATCCAGAGTTGGACTGGCGGGTAAGCGGGTAGGTTTGTGTGGAAGCTTGTCCACAGCCAACGCCCCGTTTGCGCGCTGGAAGCATCAATGGCGACGGCAGGCCCGAGCGTCGCAGTCGGTGGAGGTAGGGCGATGGCAGTCGCGGTGGCGTCGAGTTCCCACTGGGGCAGGGCAATTGTGCCGCAGGCGGTCAAGCCGCAAAGTGACACAACGAAGATGGCGCGAAACAGGTGCATGATCATGCGTTAGGCTCTCGACAAGACAAAAGTGGGACGAGGCCAGCGCCCCGTCCCACCGGATAGCTTAGCGATCCAGTTCGCGGATCGCGGCTTCGATGTCGGCGTCCGTCGCTGTGCCGAGTTCGATCCATTCGATCTGGAAGTAATGTTCCGCGCCAGTGCCGCCCATCTGCGTCACCTTGCCAGCATAGAGAGTCGCCGTCGACAGATCGCCAGCTTCGGCAGCCACCGAGCGGAATAGCATGACATTCGCGCCATCGTCCCCGTGGTAGACGGTCATTTCGTCAGCGGCAAATGTGCCGTTTTCGTGGCTGAAGCGACCCAAGGCGAAACGCTTGGTCACTTCGTCGTCCAGACCATCGGGTGACAGTTCGACGAGCCAGCCATAGTCATACGGATTGGCATCCGCGCCAACATACTCGCTCATGCCCGCCACATTGTTGAAGTCACTGGCAATGGGTTCGTATTCTTCCGAAGTCATACCGGTGTTCCATGGCGTTACGCTCGAACCGCAGTTCGTCCACGTGCCGTTGACGCCGCTGAAGTTGACCATCTGGCCATCAACCACTTCCCACCCGGTTTCTGACTTGATAAGGTATAAACGGCCCACGCCGCCCGGGATAGTTTCCATGTTGGTGTACAGCCAGCCTTCAGAGCCATCTTCGGCGGTCGGCAGCCACATATTGCCATCGGGATCATTGCTCACGAACATCAGCGAGCCTGTGACATCGTAAATGCCACCGAAGACGTCGCCACTGTAGCTGTTCGGAATGGGATCGCCCACGCGCGCGATGACCTGAATTTCACCCGCCGCCACGCCCGCCCGCAGCTGCGCGTCACCTTCCGGAACGGCGATCGGTTCAAAGTCGTCAGTATTGGCATTGAAACCGTTGACGACCATCACCACACCCGCGTTGTAGGGATACAGGTTGGTCGCGTCGGGGTGCTGCACGTTGAAGAAGACCGTACCGTCCGCGGCGATATAGACACCGGTCACTTCGCCGCCAGCGGGAACGTAGCCCCAGCGCTTGAGCGACTGATCAGCCGGGTTGTAAACCCAAATCATGTTATTGTGATGACGGCCACTATCTTCCCAAATCCACACGCGACCCATGGCATCGACACCGACACCATCTGGATTCGAGATGCTGTCCACATCACACCGGTTCGGGCCGTCATCGGTATTGTTCGGGCCACCGCCGATGACCAGCGGATGCAGTTCGCTCATGGTGTAGTCTTCGGCCAGGTCGGCGTAATAGACGATACCGCAGCGGTTCTCATCCACCGAGATTTCGCCCGTACCGTCGGTCATCGCGCCGGTGATGTCGCTCATGGCCATGTACAGGCGCATGTTCGTATTGTCAACGACAACCCATTCCATCTTGTTGAACTCGGCAGTCGCGCCGAGCGATGCGCCGTATGCGCGGCTTTCGAGGAAGGCTGCAAAAGGATGATCAAGTGGGATCATGTTGCCGGTGGCGTCTTGGGCGGCCACAGGCAGCACAAACGACAGAACGACGGTGGCGAACAGTAAGACGAGTGTGGACAGAATAATGCGTGACTTCATTCGTAAATCCCCCCATTTGGGCAACGACGTACAGATATGTGGCCTTTTTCAAGGCTGCCCAAAGCATAGAAGACGAAGTTTATGACAATTCCCCAGACGGATTAAGCGGACTTAATGGCGCAAGTACACATGATGTTCGTCATGATTGCACGTATGACATGCGGAGTTCACGTGGATTGCTTGCCGGTTGCGGGCGGGTGCGCGCCGTGATCTTCACCACGCGCGGCTGAACGCGTCGCCCGGCAGGCAGCGACTTAGGACAAATGTCGGAGGCGCGCCTGCGGGTTTGCAGTAAGATCGGGATCGGTCTAGGTCGAATGTCTGCTAGGAATGCGATGATCTGCGGACGACGAAAGGGTAGTCAGGGAATAGGATGGTTCTCAAACGTTCGGAACAAGGGAGAGCGAGATGCCTATTCGGATCGTAATTGCGGATGACCACGCTATTGTGCGTCAGGGGCTCCGCGTATTTCTCAGCGTTGACCCGGAACTGGAAGTCATCGGGGAGGCGGTCAACGGCAAGCAGGCGGTCGAATTGGCGCATCGACTGCAGCCGGATGTCGTGTTGATGGATTTGGTGATGCCCGTCCTTGGTGGGGTCGATGCGATCACCGCAATTCGCCGTGAACTGCCCGATGTCGAAGTGATCGCGCTCACCAGTGTGCTCGAAGATAATTCGGTCAGTGATGCCGTGCGTGCCGGGGCGATTGGCTATCTGCTCAAAGACACGGCGGCGGATGAGCTGACCAAGGCCATTAAGGCGGCGGCGGCGGGACAGGTGCAGCTCTCGCCGAAAGCTGCGCAGCGCTTGATGCGCGACATGCGCGCGCCGGAAAACCCGGACAGCCTCACCCAGCGCGAAACGGAAATCCTCAAGCTGATCGGACGAGGCTTGTCGAACAAAGAGATCGCGCTGGAACTGCAAATCGGTGAGAAGACGGTGCGTACGCATGTGAGCAATGTTCTGGGCAAGCTGAACGTGGTCAGCCGCACGCAAGCCGCACTGCATGCCGTCCGCATCGGGTTGGTCGATCTACCGGACTCGTCTTAGCATGAAAGTGGGAGATACTGCGGCGTGACTCAACCCATCCTACTGCCTCAGGAGATGGATTTTCTGTATCAAGCCTCGCAGCAGCTCATCATTGCCTCAACACCCTCAGAAATCCTGGAAGCTGTCAGCGGCTATGCCCGCGCCCAAGGTGCCATCGTCGGCTCGTTGGGGTATTTTGAGAATTTCCAGCCCGAATGGCTCGTAATCGTCGCCGAGTGGAAGCTCGATGCGGGTACGACCACCTTGATTGGCGAACGTCTCCGAGTGACGGATCGACGCTTGCTGCAAAAGAGCTTCGCCGAGCCGACCACGCCGCTGTTCGTCGAAGACCTGCTGAATTCGGAGCTGGTTGGCCCCGAAACACTGCTGTTGGTGGAACAGTTTGGTATTCGGGCGGTGGCGATACTGCCCCTATATGCCAATAGTCGCTGGATCGCCAATATCAGCTTCAGTTGGGGTGAACCGCATCACTTCAGTGACCATGACCTGCGCCTGTTCAGTGCGCTCCAGCAGTACGCCGCGTCGGCGGTCGCTACCATTCGCCTGTTCAAACAAACGCTGGATCGCGCCGTCGAATTGGAAATTGCCAAGCGCGAGATCGAGATCCTCTTTGACTTCTCCAGTCAACTGCTGGTGTCCGTCACGCCGCAGGAGGTGCTCGAAGCGGTCAGCGGCTATGTGCGCGATAACGGCGCGGCGAGCGGGCATCTGTTCTACGTCGATGAACTGGACAGCAGTTGGCTCGAACTGGTGGCTGAGTGGTCGTTGATCGAGTCGCAGGTGATGGGAATCGGCTGGCAGCTCTCCGTGCCGGATCGTAGCTTGCCGGAACGGTGGCTATCGCATCCTGAGCAGCCCACGCTGATCGCCGATGTCATGAGTTCCGAGCGGGCGAACAGCGCCAGTCGGGCGCTGCTGGCGCGTTTCGGGGTGCGCGCGTTTGTGGCGCTCCCCTTGATCAGCAAAGGACGCTGGATTGGCGTCATCTACTTCCTGTGGGATAGCCCGCACGAGTTCGACGCCCGCGACGAGCGCATTCTGACCGCACTGCAGCGCCAAACCGCGCCCGTGATCGACTCGCTGCGCCTACTGGATCAGACGCGGCGGCGCGCGCTCGAGCTGGAGCAGACGAATCAAGAACTGAATCTGCTGTATCGCGCTAGCGAGGTGATCAACAAAGCCAACAGCTACGCCGAGATCGTCGAAGCGGTCGCGTATTTTGACCCCGAAGCCGATGTGGTCACGCTCATGCTGTGGGAAAATCTCGACTGGGAAGCGGCAGACTTTCTGGAAGTCGTGGTCGTTTTTGACCGCACCGGGACCGGGGTGCTGCAATCTGGGGCGCGGTTGCCAAAAACGGATTTTCCCATCGCCCGGCACATGTTTGGTCAGCGGGTGTGGCTCTTCGAGGACGCTCACACCGATCCCCGCGTCGATGCGGTCACCGCCGCAAACTGGGGGCAGCTCAATATCCGCGCGTTTATGGGGCCAGCGTTGTACATTGGCGAATGCTGGCAGGGCGGCATCACGTTCCACAGCTCGCGTCCGCGCCACTACTCGCAGCGCGAAATCCGCCTGTTCGCCGCGATAGGCGATCTGGTCGTGGCTGCGGTGGAGCGCGTGCGCTTGCAGCAGGAAACGGAAGCAGCACGCCAGCAGGCGGAAGCATTGGCGCGCATCAACAGTGATCTGCTGGAGCAGACTCAACGCCGCGCCGCCGAACTGGAAGCGGCTAATCAGGAGATCGACCTGCTGTATCACATCGGCCAGACGATCAATTCTGCCAATACCTATACTGAACTGGTGCACGCCATGCTGGGCATTATCAGCGGTGCCATCATGGTCGGGTTGTACTTCTGGGAGGGGTGGGATTACGAGCGCGCCGCTCATGTCGAGCTTGTCGCTGGGACGGGGGAACTTGTCGTCTTGATCGGACAGAAAATTCCGCGCGAGGCGCTCGCCTACACCGGAAAATTGGCGCACGACTCCATGATTGTCATCGAAGATGTTGCCCGCGATGATCGTCTCGATGCGGCCACTGTTGCCCGGTATCTGGACCGCGGGCTGCAGGCGGTGATCAGCATCCGGCTCTATGTGCATGGTCGCTGGATTGGCGCCTTGACCTTTCAGAGCAGCGTGCCGCGATCCTTTTCTCTGCAGGAGCGCCGCCTTGTGTCCGGCGTTGGCGACTACATTCGCGGCGCGGTGGAGCGTATTCGCCTGCAGCAAGAGACGGAGGCCGCGCGGCAGGCGGCAGAACGGTTTGCGGTGCAGGCGCAGCAGTTGGCGGCGCTGGAAGAGCGCAATCGACTCGCCCGCGAACTCCATGACTCCGTGTCGCAGGTGCTGTACAGCATCAGCCTGTGGGGGCATTCCGCGCGCGCCTTTATCAAGAGCGATCCCTCACGTATTGGTGAATCGGTGAGCTACATCCTCTCGCTGGCCGAAGTGGGCCTCGCGGAAATGCGCACGTTGATCTTTGAACTGCGCCCGGAGTCGTTTGAAGAGGAAGGTTTAATCAGCGCGCTGACCAAACAGGCAGATGCGCTGCGAGCGCGCCACGGGATTCACATCACCACGGAGTTTTGTGCCGAACCGCCGTTGTCGTTGGCCACCAAATCTGACCTTTATCGCATCGCCCGGGAAGCGCTGCACAATGCTATTAAGCATGCGCAGCCGAGTCACATCCAGCTCTCGCTCGTTGAAAACGCTTCGGGCTATCGCCTGGAGATCCGCGACGACGGCTTGGGTTTTGACACCGGGCAGTCGTTCCCCGGGCATCTCGGGCTGAAGTCGATGCGCGAGCGGACGACCGCCCTCAACGGGACGCTGTCGATTGAAAGCGCTGTTGGCGCAGGGACTTGCATCACGCTCACCATTCAGCTCTAGTCTCCGCAGATCACGGTGGGAACTTTTCACCCATTGGGAACGTCCTACAAGTCGAGTAACACGCTAGGATTGTCTAGCTGAAAGGGTTAAACAGGTATGTCTAGCTTGCGCAGTTTTTCGATCTTCGCCGTCCTGCTGACGCTGGTCACAGCGCTCGCCGCACCGGTCGCGGCCCAAGACGGAGAGATCGCCGTTACGCTGGAGCGTGGGGTGTGCTTTGGCACGTGCCCGGCGTACAGCATCACGATTTACACGGACGGCACGGTCGTCTACAAGGGCGAGCGCTTTGTCGCCGCCGAAGGCACACGGACGCTCACGCTCGAACCGGAAGTGGTCGAGAAGCTGGTCGCAGAGATCACTGCCCTCGGCTATTTTGAGTGGGCTGACGAGTATACGGAAATGACCGTCACCGACTTGCCGACCGTCATCACCTCGGTCACGCAGAATGGCGAAACCAAGCAGATCACCCGCTATGCCGGGGATAGTTCAGCCCCGCTGGCGCTGCCCTATATTGAGGCATGGATTGATATCGTCACGACCAGCGCGCAGTGGACCGGCGTCGCGCCCCAGTTCGCGACACTGTCAGGCTTCAATACGCCTGTCATGACGCTCGAGCGTACGGCGTGCTTCGGTACCTGCCCGGTGTATGGCGTGGCGGTCTTTGCGGATGGCACTGTGGTCTATCTGGGGATGGATCATGTTGACCAGCTGGGTGTGCGCGTCGCTCAGGTTGAGCCGGATCAGGTTGAATTCCTCGCCATGCACACCGCGAATTCGGGCTACTTCGGTTGGCAGGATGAGTATCTCAACCAACTCATGACCGATCAATCGTATGTGTACACGTCCTTGACCTGGGATGATCAGTTCAAGGCGATCAACCGTTACGACGGTGACCCGAATGCGCCGGTCGGGTTGGTGTGGTTTGAGGAGGCGATTGACCGTCTCGCCAACGTGGAGCAGTGGGTCGCGGGCTAAAGCGTGGCGTTCACCGCTGATGTTGGTAGCAAACGAGCCTCTCCCAATCGGAGAGGCTCGTTTGTTAAGACGCCGTTTGTCAATGTTGACGAATTGCTTGCATAGGCGGTAACAAGGTGATAGAGTGAAATCGTGGTACAGTGTGGACTAGACCACGTATAGACTATTCTTGGTTGGAGAAAATCGCATGAAACGATTGCTTTTCGTGATCGCGCTGCTGATTTTCGCGCTCAGTCTCGTCGTTGCGCCCGCGGCCGCCCAAGACGCCCCCACGGGTACTTGGCTTGGGACGTGGCCCTATGTGGCTCCGGGAACTCATCACCTCAACAGTTATGCCAGCGGTGGTCTGAATGACAACCTCGGCGTCGTGTACCGTTCATACGTTGAACTGCCGCCCGCGTTCTACATGTGGGCGACCAATGAATATATGCCGCTGCTCGCGGAATCGTGGGGTTTCGTGGACGACAACACCGCCTACGAATACACAATCAAGGAAGGCGCGCTGTGGAGTGATGGCAGCCCGGTGACGTCGCAGGACGTGGTCGATACCTTCACGCTCGGCCGCATTCTCAACTGGACGCAGTGGAACTCGCTGACCAGCGTGGAAGCGGTCGATGAACGTACCGTGCGCTTCAATTTCACCGAAGGCGGCGCGTCGCTGAACATGGAACGCCTGCTGCTCAAGGAATACGTCACCGCCAGCGCCAACTACGGCGAACTTGCGGCGCAGGCCCGCGAAGTCATCGACTCCGGCGCAGCGTCGGACAGCGCGGAATGGCAGGCGGTTGGTACGGCTCTCGCCGAATTCCGCCCCGAAACCCTGATCGCCAGCGGTCCGTACACCTACGCGCTGTCGGATGTGGGCGAAGCCTTCATGACGCTGCACTGGCAGCCGAACAGCGTGTTCTCTGACTCGGTTCAGTTTGGTGACATCAAGTTGTGGGCGGGCGAAACCGAAGCCAGCACGCCTCTGGTTCTGAGCGGTGACGTGGCGCATGCGACGAACGTGTTCCCTCCGGCGACCATGCAGGCGTTCGCGGATGCGGGCATCAATCTGGTGAGCATGCCGCTCGGCTACGGCCCGGTGCTGCTGTTCAATCTGACCGTTGCGCCGTTCGACAACGTGCTCGTCCGTCAGGCGATGGCGTACGCCATCAACCGCGAACAGAACGCCCTGCTGACCAACGGCTTGGGCGCCACCGGTACGGTCTATATGGCGGGCATCCTCGATGGGCAAGCAGAGACTCTGCTCTCGCAGGAAACGCTGGACTCGCTGAATCGCTATGAATACAACCTCGAGATGGCGGCCAGCCTGATGGAACAGGCCGGTTACACTCTCAACGCCGACGGCAAGTGGGCGGATGCTTCCGGCGCGACGATCAGCGTCGAATACACCTTCCCGGCGGACTTCGCCGACTTCAGCGCGGCGGCGCGTGATGCGACGGCGCAGTTGAACGACTTTGGCTTCGACATCAGCGAACGCGCCCTGCCGTGGCAGGAATCGCGCGATGCGGTGCGCGCCGGCGACTTCCAACTGTCCGTGTGGAGCTGGGGCGCGGCCTCGCCGTTCGCTTACGGTCACTTCAACAACCCGTTGCGCCGCTGGACGAGCGCCACGCTGCCCGCCGATCAACCCGGCATCGGCATCGACCTCTCGGCGATGGAAGTTAACGGCGAGACGATTGACCTCAACAGCATGATCCTCCATGTGAGCGATGGTCTGGATGCGGCCGAGCAGATGGCCAACGCCGACACCCTGGCGAAGCTCATCAACGAGAATATGTGGTACATTCCGCTGAATATGGAACTGAGCGTTCAACCGATGAACACCACCTACATCAGTGGTCTGCCGGATCAGAGCGATCCCATCTGGCAAAACCCGAGTGGTGTGGACATTGGCACGATCTGGTTGGTTCTCAATGGCACGCTGGCCCCGACGGAGGCAGCGCAGTAAGTGAGTTTGCCCCGCGTCCCGTACAACGGGACGCGGGGTTGTTCGTCGGGGCGCAGCTTGCTGTGCCCCGACCGCCTCTCCGAAGTTAGTCTTCTTAAGGGACTCCGATTTGGCTTCCATTTCTGTACCGCCGACCACGTCCGCCGCTCCTGACATGCGTACCCAACTCACGTTTTTGCAACGCGCGCGCCGCGTGACGCAAAACTACTGGCTGCGCGTCATTGTGCAGGGGCTGGTCACGATCTGGGCGGTGACGACCTTCACGTTTTTCCTCATTCGCTTGATGCCGGGGAACCCGATCGATATCAAGATCGAAGAACTCATGCGGCGCAACACCATGACCTATGATGAAGCCTACCGCGCCGTCGCGACGATGTTCAGTTTCGACCCGGATCGCCCGGTTCTTTTACAGTATGCTGATTTCGTCGGCGGGCTGGTGCGCGGCGATCTCGGCGATTCACTGACGCGAGTGGGCGTGCCCGTTACCGACATCATCCTGTATTACCTCCCGTGGACGCTGTTCTGCGTCGGCACAGCGCTGATTGTGAGTTTCGCGCTCGGCATGCTGATGGGCTTGGCGATGGGGTACTGGCGTGGTAGTTGGTTCGACAACCTGATCACAACCTTCGCCTCGACGGTATCCGGCATTCCCGACTACATCATCGCGCTGCTCATCATCCTGATCTTTGGGGTGCAGTTGCAGTGGTTCCGTGTTGGCGCATCGCGTGGCGGCGTCGATCCGAGCATTACGCCGGGCTTCACGCTGGAATATATCGGCAGCATCCTGCAATATGCCTTCCTCCCCGTGCTGGTGTACGTGTTGTCGTCCGTTGGCACATGGACGCTCTCCATGAAGAGCAGCACGATCAGCACGTTGGGCGAAGATTACATTGCCGTGGCGAAGGCGCGCGGTCTCCCGGAAAGCCGAGTTCTGACGAGCTATATCGGACGCAATGCGATGCTTCCCCTGGTGACGCGCTTGGCGATCAGCGTCGGGTTTATGATCGGCGGCAGCATTATCATCGAAGATATGTTTCAGTACCCCGGCTTGGGGCGAAACCTGTTCCTCGCGATCTCCGGGCGCGATTATACGGTGATGCAGGGTATCTTCCTCGTCATCACCTGCGCGGTGGTGTTCTCTAACATCCTCGCCGATTTCGTCATCGGCTGGCTCGATCCGCGCGTGCGCGTGGCGAAGAAGGCGGATTAGCCATGATCGAAACGGTTGCTACGCCGCAGGGATTGATCATTGGCCTCGTGTGCGGGTTGGTGCCGCTGGCCGCGGGCGCGCGCTACCGTCAATGGCGCGCCGGGATTCTCGGCTTTGTCGCGTGTGCCCTCAGCGGCTTTGGCTGCGGTATCCTTGGCGGTCTGCCGATGATTGTGCTGAGTTACGCGGTCGTGCTGAGTTATGCGCATGTGAACCGGCAGGATCCGTTCACCTCGCGGGCGGCACTCTCCGAAATCACGTTTGAAGAAACGCGCCTCGAAAGTGTTCAGCGGCGCTTGGCGGGCTTGGGGCGCGGGATTCGTTCGTTCCTCGTCGCTTTGACGCGCAACCGTGCCGGCTTCCTCGGCTTCTGCGGGATTATGTTTTTCCTGCTCGTGTCGACCTTCGGACCTTTGTTCATCGAGTACGACGGCGCGACCCATACCGACCGCCGCCAGCCCGGCGCGCTGGCGCTGGTTGCGCCGCCGAGCTACGAGTTTCCGCTCGGGCTGGACTGGAAAGGGCGCGATGTGCTCTCGCACATGGTGTGGGGCGGGCAGCGCTTGATCTTCACGTCGATTGAAGCGGGCTTGCTGGCGACGGCTATAGCGGTCATCCTCGGCGCGGCGGCGGGCTTGCTCGGCGGGGTCGTCGATCAGGTCTTGGGGACGATTGCCAATTTCATCCTGACGATCCCGGCGTTTCCCCTGCTGATTGTGCTGGCCGCGTTGATTAATTTTGACAGCGATTTTATGCTGGCGGTGATCTTCGCCGTGCTCAATTGGCCAACACTGATGCGAGCAGTGCGCGCGCAGGTGTTGAGTCTGCGCGAGCGCGATTATGTGCAGGCGGCGTTTGCGCTCGATCTCGGGCTGTGGCACATCATCACGCGCGAAGTGTTCCCAAACATGGTCAGCTATGTCGCCGTGAACCTGATCTTCACCATCCGCGTCGCCATGTACTCGATTGTGGGGTTGGTCTTCCTCGGTCTGGTGCCGCTGCGTGAACCGGACTGGGCGGTGATGATCTTCACCGGGCGGCAGCAGGGCGTGTTGTTCCTGCCGCAGGCGGCGGGCATGCTGCTCTCGCCGATCATCGCGATTGCGCTGTTCCAATTGTCGCTGGTGCTGTTTACCCGTTCGCTCGAAGAAGTCTTCAATCCGCGTCTGCGCACGGGGTTATAACATGAGCGTTGTCCTCGACGTAAAAGACCTATCCATCAGCTATTTAGCGCAGCGCGGACGTGTGCGTGCCGTCAGTCACGTCTCCTTTCAACTGCACGAAGGCGAAACCCTCGCCTTGATCGGGGAGAGCGGCTGCGGTAAGTCGACGCTCAACCTCGGCCTGATTCGCCAGCTCCCCAAAACGGCCAGCATCGACAGCGGGCGCGTGAACTATACGTACCGGGACGGCAAGCAGATCGATGTGCTGAAGTTGAGCGACCGCCAGATGCGCCGCTACCTGTGGACAGAATGTTCGATGGTGTTTCAGGGCGCGCTCAATTCGCTCAACCCGGTGATTCGTATCCGCGATATGGTGAGTGATACGGCGGCGGCGCACGGTATGAGCGGGTCGGAAGCGCGTAAGCGGGCGCTCAAGCTGTTTGAGCAGGTGCGGCTCGACCCGGCGCGCGTCTACAACGCCTACCCGCACGAATTGAGCGGCGGTATGCGCCAGCGTGTGCTGCTCGCGCTGAGTCTCTTGCTGCGCCCACAAATTGTGATTATGGATGAGCCGACCACGGCGGTCGATATTCTCACGCAGCGGTCGATCCTCGAAGTGTTGAAGGTGCTGCGCGCCGAACTTAACTTCAGCGTGATCTTCATCAGTCACGATCTCGCGGTGGCGGCGGAAATTGCCGATACAGTTGCGACGATGTATGCGGGCGAAATCGTGGAAATCGGCGGGGTGAACGATGTGTTCTACCGGTCGCGCCATGCCTACACACTGAGTTTGCTCAATGCCGCGCCGCGTTTGAGCGCGAAAACCGAAGCACTCTCCAGCATTCCCGGCAGCCCGCCCGATTTGATCGAACCGCCGACCGGCTGCAAGTTTCATCCGCGCTGCGCCTTTGCAACTGATCGCTGCCAGGTCGATGTGCCGCCGCTGGTCGATTACGGAGCAGATCAATGGGCGGCGTGCCATGAAGCGGAACAGGTGATCGTGGCGGCAGAAGCGACGCGGAAGGTGGATACGCTGTGATCAATCGCAATGGGAAAGCCGACCTCAAGTTGAAGCCACCCGTCATCGAACTACGCGGCGTGTCCCGGTCGTTCGTCAAAGATCGCCAGAATATCCCCGTGCTCCAAGACATCAATCTGACAGTCGGCCAGCAAGAGATCATCTGCCTGGTCGGCGAAAGCGGCTGCGGCAAGACGACGACGGGCAAAATCATCTCCGGTTTGCTTGACCCGAGCGGCGGTGATCTGCTGATTGATGGGCGGACGCTGGAGGAGTACAACCCGAAAGAGCGTAAACTCATCCGGCGCGAGATGCAGATTGTGCATCAAGATCCGTTCGCTTCGCTCAACCCGGCGCACACCATCGGCGACATCCTCAGTTTTCCGCTGAAGCGCCATCGGATGGTCAACGGGGGGGCGGCACTGCGCCGCCGCATCTGGGAACTGCTCACGATGGTCGATCTGACGCCGCCGGGGGATATTGTCGGCAAATACCCGCATCAGTTGAGCGGTGGGCAGCGACAGCGGGTGAGCATCGCCCGCGCCTTGACCGTGCAGCCGCGCCTGATCGTCGCGGATGAAGCGGTGAGCATGGTCGATGTGAGCATCCGCATCAGCTTGTTGAAGATGCTGCACGATTTACGCGACCGTCTGGGGCTCTCCATCGTGTTCATTACGCATGATCTGGCGCTGGCGAAGTATTTCGCGTGGGATGGACGCATCGCGGTGATGTATCTGGGGCGGATTGTCGAAATTGGGCGGACGCCGGATGTGATCGCTAACCCCGCGCACCCCTACACCCGGGCGCTGCTGGCTGCCGTGCCGGAAGCCGACCCCGACCTGACGCGCCACAAGCAGGCACTGCGCTTGCGCTCGGATGATATTCCCAGCCTGACGGCGATTCCGCGCGGCTGCGCATTTCATCCGCGCTGCCCATATTTCGTGCCGGGCGTGTGCGATGTCGATGTGCCGCCGCTGCAGCCCGCGCCGGATCACCCACAGGCCGTGGCGTGCATCCCCTTACAGCAGGGAAAACTTGAACTATGGCAGCCGACGCCCTAGGCGGCTTTTTGCGGCTCGGTTTTATGATTGGCGGCTGTGGGCTGGTCATGACCTTCGTTCAGCCGCGCGAAAGTCCACAGTTCGTTTTGAGCGTGTGCAGCGCTGCGCTGGGGCTTGTCTTGGTGGTCGGCACCATCGTTGTGATGCGCCGGCTCAAAAGTGACGATCAACCCTAAGCAAACGGCGCGACTGAATACAACATAACTAGGAATAAGGCATGGTAAGCACCGAAGTCTTGGTCGGACAAATGATGGGCGTCGGCTTTGAAGGGCTGACCCCGCCCGATTATCTGCTGGAATGGCTGCGCGCCGGGCGCGTGGGCACGGTGATCCTGTTCGCGCGCAATATCAGCACGCCGCAGCAGGTTGCCGCCATGACGCGCGCGCTGCATGAAGCTGCGACCTACGGCGTAATCATCAGCATTGATCAGGAAGGTGGCACGGTCACGCGCCTGCGGGAAGGCTTCACTGAGTTTCCGTCGGCGATGGCATTGTCGAGCGCTCGCAATGGCGAAGCGCTGGCCGAAGACGTAGGCACCGCGATTGCGGAAGAACTACGCGCGCTTGGCATCGGCTGGAACTACGCCCCGGTCGTCGATTTGCTCTACAACCTCGACAACCCGTCGCTGAGCACGCGCTCGTATGGTCGTGATCCGGAACAGGTCGCGGTGATGGCGTCGGCGTTTGCGCGCGGGGTGCAGCGGGGTGGGGCGGCGGCGTGTGCCAAACATTTTCCGGGTTTGGGCAACACGGCTGTTGACACGCATGTTGACTTGCCCACTCTCGCGACACCCTTGGAGCATGTGCTGGCTTTCGACTTGATCCCCTACCGCGCGGTGATCGGCGCGGGCATCGCCTCGATCATGGCAACCCACACGATTTACACCGCGCTCGATCCGGATTACCCGGCGACGCTGTCGCCCATCGTCGCGAAGCGGTTGCTGCGGGAAGAACTGCACTTTGACGGTGTGATCTCGACCGATTGCATGGAAATGGGCGCTATCACCCGGCACTATGGCGCGGGCGAATCGGCGGTGCTGGCAGCACTGGCGGGCATGGATTCGATCCTGTTTTCGCACACGCGCACTGTGCAGGAAGCCGCATATGCGGCGGTGCTCGACGCCGTTATTTCCGGGCGTGTGCCTACGGATCTTGTACTCGACGCTAACCGCCGCATGGCTGCGCTCAAAGCCCGGTTCAGCGCCCCGCCCGGTGATCTCGACGTGGTGCGGACGCCGGAACACCTGCGAACAGCAGCGGATGCGGCTCGAGCCGGGTTGTGTGTGGTCAAAGCCGGTGCTGCGCTCCCGGTGACGGGCAGCGTGGCACTGGTGGAGTTCGTCTCCACGCTGAACAGCGGGATAGAAGAAGCGGGCGGCTTGACCGGGCTCGGCAAGGCGCTCGCGGCGCGAATGCCGGACGCGCGCAGCATGACGCTCCCGCCCGGCACACCGCTCGATGCGGCGGAAACGCTGGTACGGGCTGCCGACACGGCGGTCATCGCGGTACGGTCGGCGCATCTGCGCCCGGAACTGATCGCGGCGGCGCAGCAGTTGATTGGCGCAGCGCGGCGGTCGGTCGTCATCTGTTTGCGCAGCCCGTATGACGCGGTAGTGCTCAGCGACGCCGATGCCATTCTGTGCACATTGGGCGACACAGTCCCGGCGCTTGAAGCGGCCGTTGCGGCACTGGCCGGTGACTTTCAGCCGACGAGCCAGCTGCCGTTTGAACTCAAGGCGGTCACATGACGGTACGGACGGGTATCGAAGGGTTGCGGGACGATGGTTTCGCGGCGTTGGCCGGAAAACGCGTTGGCTTGCTGGCGAACCCGAGCGCTGTGGATCGCGCATTGCGCTCGACGGTTGATATTCTGCGCGAACACGTTCATCTCGCGGCTTTGTTCAGCCCAGAACACGGTTTTGCCGCTTCCGCCGATCAAGAGAGCATCGAATCACACCTTGATCCGCGCACCGGAATTCCCGTGCACAGCCTGTACCGCAACTGGCAGTCGATCCAACCGACGCCCGCGATGCTCGCCGACATTGACGTGCTCGTGTGCGACCTGCAGGATATTGGCACGCGTTTTTATACCTATGCGTGGGCGGTGAGTCAGGTCTTGGAAGGGGCAGGCGCAGCGGGCGTTCCGGTCATGGTGCTGGATCGACCGAATCCGCTCGGCGGTCGTATTGATGGCCCGGTGCTCGACATACGGCTCGCCTCAGCGGTCGGACGCGCGCCGATTCCGATTCAGCATGGGCTAACACTTGGTGAACTCATGCGGTTGTTCAATACGCAGTGGAATCCCACTCCCGCGCAGTTAAGTGTGATTGAATGCCGTGGTTATCAGCACAGGTTGCGTTGGGAAGACACAGGCTTGCCCTTCGTGCCGACTTCGCCCGCAATGGCGCACCTCGACACGGTGTACCAATATCCGGGCGCGTGTCTGGTCGAGGGGACGAACCTGAGCGAGGGCCGTGGCACCGCCCTGCCATTCGAGATCGTCGGCGCGCCCTTTATCGACCCCTACCCGCTGATCGCCGAACTTGAAAAATCCGGCCTGCGCGGCGTTGCATTTCGCCCGCACAGCTTCCAGCCGTCGAGCAGCAAGTTCGCCGGCGAAGTCTGTCAGGGGATACAGGTGCATCGGTTGGATGATGATTTTCGCCCGCTGCCGGTGTGGATCAGTGTCATCAGCGCGATTCGGCATCGCTATCCCAATCAATTTGAATGGAACACGTCATTCTTCGATAAGCTCGCCGGAAATTCGACGCTGCGCCAGCAGATCGACGCGGGTGAGTCGGCGGATCAGATTGTCGACTCGTGGGGTGACGCTTTGGTCGCCTTTGACAGCCTGCGGCGTGCGGCGCTGCTTTACCCGTGAACGGACAGCCTGACCATTTCAGCGGGTGAGCAATGAAGGCTCACCTGCTCTGGATTCTGCTGCTCGACCCCGCTAGCGAATGGACTGACTCGCGTTTAGTGGACAGTCAGCTTGGCACGGGCGAAACGTTGTGCAAAATCAGCCGTGTGAGTGACGAATCGACATCACCCCGACACACGATACACATCATTTCTACACATCTTCGCTCTATCGTAGAGCCAACTTGAACGGAACTACACGGAGTGAAAAATCGTGAACGCAAAACGGATGGTTATCGTATTGGTCGTGCTGGCCGCCGTGCTGGCGCTCGGTTTGACGGCAGTATCGGCGCAAATGGGTAACGGTCGCGGTGGACAAGGCGGTAACGGTGCTGGTGCTGGCAATGGCAACCAGAATGCTCAGCAAACAGGAACGGGCAATCAACTGATGGAGCAGAACGCCGCGCAGAATGAGACCGGGCCGCTGGATGGGACGGGCAATCAGTTTGGTCAGCGTGGTGGCAACCCGGATGCTGGGATGAATGGTGGCGGTTTCATGCTCAACCTGCCGGATGGTGTGGTCGATCAACTGCCGGAAGACACGGTCGAGCTCATGCTCGATGGGTGGATGGACGAACAGCACGCCTATGCCGTCTACACGGCGGTGATCGCCCAGTTCGGCGACGTGCGCCCCTTCACCAACATTCTGAGCAGTGAAGCGCAGCACATCGCCGCGTGGGAAACGCTCTTCGAACGCTATGGCATTGCTGTGCCGGAAGTTCCCGGCTTCGATGTGCCTGCATTCGCCTCGCTCGCCGACGCCTGCGCGCTGGGTGCAGCGGCGGAAGTGGCCAACTTTGACCTGTATGACTCGATGCTGGCGGCGTTCGAAGCGTACCCGGATCTGACGTACGTCGCCGAAGCTCTGCGTGATGCCTCGGAATACATGCACCTGAGCGCTTTCGAGAACTGTGCCAGCTAACCGCACACAACCGCTCCAAGATGTCGGGACGAGGCTATGCCTCGTCCTTTTTGTTTCCGCTTGATGCTCATCCCCTACACAACCGCCACACGCGACCCACACAACCTCTACACAACTTCCCGGCATGCTTGGCACATTGAACACGAAACTTAGTGCACAAGGATGTCCATCATGGTCAAGAAACTCATCGTCGGACTGCTGCTCATCACCGTCATCGGGAGCGTGGGCGTTGCCCTGCTCAGTCAGCCGAGCGCGGTCACGCCAGATACAGCGGCTGCCACTCCGACGCATGTTCCACAAGGCGGACAAAATGGACAGGGTCGGCAGCCGGAAGTCACCCGCGAACCGGTCAATCAAGCGGTGAGCAGCGTCGGTGATGTGTGGAGCGGCAGCGGCACCATCCTCGAGCTCACGGCGGTCGGTATGACGCTGGAACTGGCAGACGGGGGCGACATCTTCATCGAACTGGGACCGGAAAGCTACTGGAGCGCACAGGGCGTGACGCTGCTGGCAGGCGCACAGGTCACCGTGGACGGCTTTTTCAACGGGACGGATTATCACGCGCGTGCGGTCACGACGAGCGGCGGCGCGGTGCTGACCGTGCGCGACGAAGCTGGATCGCCGCTGTGGTCAGGCGGCAACGGCGAGGGTTCAAACGGTGGTCAGGGCGAAGTGCAAATCCCGGCGGATCAATGGGTGACGGTCGAAGGCACAGTGACGGCACTCACCAACAACGGCTTGATCCTGCAAACGATGGACGGCGCGGCGCTCACCGTGTCGTTCGGGCGGGCGGATTTCTGGCAACAGCAGACGGTGACGTTTGCGGTTGGGGATGCGATCTCGATGCTCGGCTTCTGGCAGGGCGAGCAGTTCAGCCCCGGTCAGGTGACGAAGACGGCGACGGGCGAACGTATCCTGCTGCGTGACCCGAACGGTCGCCCGCTGTGGGCGGGGCCCGGTCGCGGTCAGGGCAACGGGAATGGTGGAAACGGCGGACAGGGAACGCACGTCACGCCGGAAGCTACCGCGATGCCTTCCGCCTAAACTGACAACCCGGAGACTTGATTATGACTGACAACCTCGATCCCCGACCTGAAGACCTGAAACAGCGCGTGTGGGAGTCCATCCAGCGGGATGAACTCCCGCCCAAAGATGATCGCGGGCGGATGCGCGTGGTGATGAACAACCTGATCCTGCATCTGCATCCGAGCAAAGTCGCCAAGCCGACGCTCAAATTCACCTATACATGGGGACTCGGTGGGCTGGCGCTGCTGCTGGTGGCGCTCCTCTCGCTCACAGGCGTGATGCTGATGTTTGTGTACACACCATCGCCGGAATTCGCCTATCAGGACATGCTCAACCTGCAAACCGAAGTCTGGTTCGGGCAGTTGATCCGCAATCTGCACCACTGGAGCGGCAACCTGCTCGTGATCGTGGCGTTTTTGCACCTGCTGCGCGTGTTCTTCACGGGCGGGTTCAAGACACCGCGTGAGTTCAACTGGATTTTAGGGGTTGGGCTGCTGCTGCTGGTCGTCGGCGCGAATTTCACCGGCTATCTGCTGCCTTGGGATCAACTGGCGTACTGGGCGGTGACGGTCGGCTCCAGTCTGTTGAGCTACGTTCCGCTGATCGGTGAGCCGCTGCGCAACTTCCTGCTCGGCGGACCGGAAGTCGGCGCGGCGACGCTCACCAACTTTTATGGGCTGCATGTGGCGATCATCCCGCTCACGTTGATGGGAATCGCATCGTTCCACATCTGGCGCGTGCGCAAAGATACGCTGACCATCCCACACAAGCTGGATGGCGCAGTCGATGGATCGAACGGCAATCAGGTTGAAAAGGTCACGACGCTGCCACATCTCGTCTCGCGTGAATTCGTGTTCGCACTGGTGATGACGGGCGCGATCCTGCTCTGGTCGGTGTGGGTGAATGCCCCGCTCGAAGCCGCCGCCAACCCGGATCACAGCCCTAACCCCGCCAAAGCCGCCTGGTATTTCATGGGCTTACAAGAACTCCTGCTGCATTTTCATCCCGTGTTCGGCGCGATCATCATCCCAGCGTTAGGGTTAGGGGCGCTGGTGCTGCTGCCGTATCAACGCTTTGACCTGAGTGCCGAGGGCGTGTGGTTCCGCTCCGCCAAAGGGCGGCGCATGGCGCTGGTGGGCGCGCTGACCGCGTTGATCGCCGTGCCCCTGCTGGTGATCTTCGATGAATACGGACTCGATCTGCCGGGAATGCTGCCCAGTCTGCCGACGCTCATCAGCAACGGCTGGATTCCGCTGGCGGCGCTGCTGCTGCTCGTGATCGGCTACTACGACGGTATGAAGCGGCTGTTCAAAGCGACAGCGTGTGAAACCCGGCAAAGTGTGTTCGTGCTGCTGGTCGTGTCGTTCATCGTGCTGACGGTGATTGGCGTGGCGTTTCGGGGTGAAGGTATGGCGTTGATGCTCCCGTGGGAGGTGCTGTGATGACGGACAAAAATGTTTCGCGCCGCGACTTTTTGAAGATCGCCTGGGGCGCGGCGGGCGCGCTGGCAGCCGCCGAAGCGGGCGGCGTGGTCTTGAGCTTCTTCGCGCCGCGTGTGGTCGAAGGTGAGTTCGGCGGGGTGATCGAAGCGGGCGCGGTCGAGTCGTTCCCACCCGGCAGCGTGACGCCGTTCACACAGGGACGCTTTTATCTGGTACGGATGCCTGACGGCGGTTTCGTGGCGCTCTACCGCAAGTGTACGCATCTGGGCTGCGCCGTCCCCTGGAATCCGGCGGAGGGCAAGTTCATTTGTCCATGTCACGGCTCGGAATTCGAGCAGGATGGGCAGTTGATCAACGCGCCCGCGCCGCGTCCGCTGGATCGCTTTGCCATTACGCTTGAAAACGAAATGGTCAAGGTCGATACCGGCACGCCGATCCAGCGCGATCACGCCAGCGATGCCGATCTGGTCTACGCGGAGGTGCAGCTATGACCCGACAAATGAGTTGGATCGCCCTCATCGGTACCTTCATGATCGCGGCGGCATTCGGGATCGCCGTGCTGCGCGAACCCGCACGGCAGGCAGAAGCGGCAGCGGCGCTTAACACGGCGCTGATCGCGGAAGGCACAGATGTCTATGCGGAAAACTGTGCAGCCTGTCATGGGGCGAACGGCGAAGGGATCGCCGCCTATCCGCCGCTCACGACGGCGGTCAGCATGGATGCGCAGATGATCTACAACACCATCGAGCGCGGGCGCTACAACACGGGGATGGCGGCGTTCGGCGTGGATGAAGGCGGCATCTTCACCGGGATGCAAATTCAAAGTCTCGTCACCATGCTCCAGGCCGACACATGGGATACCGTCGCCGCGCGTGTGGCGGAACTTGGCTTAACGCCGCCGCAGATCGTTGTCGCGGAGATTCCCGCCGAAACCATCGCGCTGGTTGAAACCTTGCCGGATGGTGCGCCCCTTTCAGTGGGCTTAACGGTCTACGCGGAGAACTGTGCGGCGTGTCACGGCGCGAACGGCGAAGGCTCGACGCTCGCGCCCGCGCTCAACACCGACGAACTGCGCGTTCGCCTCAGCGATGCGGACATCGCCCGTACCATCACGGATGGGGTGCCGGGGACGCTCATGTCGTCGTGGTCAAGCGCGCTGGACGCGGCGCAGCAGCAAGCCGTCGTGACGCTGATCGGCCGGTGGGGCGAACTCAACGCCGCCGGGGTCAGCTTGCCGACCATCGAAGCCGCGCCGCTCGACATGAGTCCGCAAGCAGTGGCGAATGGGCAGCGCTTGTTTGACCTGCTGTGTACGCAGTGTCACGGCATCGACGGCTACGGCTCACCGATTGCGCCCGCGCTGAATAATCAAACGTTCTTGAGTACGACTCCTGACGCGGCGATTCAGGCGATCATCGCGGGCGGTGTGATGGGCACGGTCATGCCCGCGTGGAGCGGCTACCTGACGGATGCCGACATCGCGGCGATCACGGCGTATCTACGCAGTTTGCAGCCGACCGCGCCGATTGTCGCACCTGCACAGCCGTGACTATAATCGCATGAACGAAAGGGCGATGACATGGCGCACAAGATTTTGGTCGCAGACGATGAAGCGGCGATCCTCGATACGGTACGCGCATATTTGATCGAAGCGGGGATGCAGGTCGTGACGGCGAAAAACGGACGGGAGGCGGTCTACGCCTTCCGTCACGAACAGCCTGCGCTCGTCATCCTCGATGTGATGATGCCGGAGATGGACGGATGGGAAGCGGCGCGGCTGATCCGCAAGGAGAGTCAGATACCACTGCTGTTCCTGACTGCCCGCGTCGATGACATCGAGCATGTGACCGGGCTGGAGATTGGCGCGGACGAGTACATTACCAAGCCGTTCAGCCCGCGTGTGCTGGTCGCGCATGTGCGGGCCCTACTCCGCCGCGTTTATGGGGATTTAGGTACGGTCGCTCCGGTGTGGCGTGCGGGTAATCTGGAAGTCAACAGCGAGACGCATACCGTCACCCGCGCCGGGGAGCGCATCGAACTCACGCCGACTGAATTTGAACTGCTGGCGGCACTCATCGCCCGACCGGGGCGCGTCTTCACCCGCGCGGAACTGCTCGACCGCTTGCAGGGGCAGAGTTTCGCCGCCTTCGAGCGCGCGATTGATGTGCATGTCAAGAATTTGCGCGCCAAGATCGAACCCGATCCGCGTGACCCGCAGTACATCGAAACCGTATTCGGCGTCGGCTATCGGATGCGAGAGGCATAGCATGTTCAATCGTCTATCCGTCCGGCTGTCGCTGGCGTTTCTGCTCTCCGCGTGGATTGGCATCGCGGCGATGGTCTTGGTCGTGCAGCGCACGCTCGACGCGGGCTTTCGCCAGTACGTCATCAGCCGTGAGAGCGAGATCAACCCGGAACAGGTGTCACGGTTGGAAGCGTATTATGCCGCGAACCGCACATGGGCGGGTGCGGAATCGCTCGTGAGCGGGCGCGGATCGGCGGGCGGCGCGGGGAATGGCGCGGGCAACGGTGCTGGCGGTGGCGAAACCGGACGCGGCGCAACCTTTTCCATCCTCGGTTTGGATCATACGATCCTCGTCTCCACCGATCCCGCGCTCGAAAGTACGACGGTTGATGCGGCGTTGCTGGCATCAGCATACCCGCTGACGGTGGATGATGTGCAAGTCGGCTGGCTGTACCGCGCATCGCCGGGAATCCAGGCGCTCGGCGCGGCAGAAGTTGCCTTCCTCAATGAGGCGAACCGCTGGCTGACCTTTGCCGGACTCGGCGCGACGGCGCTGGCGCTGCTCGTCGGTGTGATCCTCGCCTATTCGCTGGCGCGTCCGCTGCGCGAACTGACGACAGCGGCGCGTGATCTTTCCATTGGGCAGATGGGGCGGCGGGTGAATGTGCGCGGCACGGTCGAAGTGAACGCGCTGGCGGCGGAGTTCAACATTATGTCGCAAGCGCTGGCAGACGCCGAGGCACTTCGTCAGCGCATGGCAGCGGACGTGGCGCACGAACTCCGTACCCCGGTGAGCGTGCTGCGCGGACACCTCGAAGCGATGCTGGACGGCGTGTATCCGCTCGACAGCGCGCATATCGCGGTCGCCCATGATCAAACGATTCATCTGGCACGCTTGGTCGAAGATTTGCGCGTGCTGACGCTGGCGGAGGCGAAACGTCTGCCGCTTGAACGGACGAGGATCGACCCGGCGGCGCTGGTGAATCAGCTGCTTGAAGCGTTTGAACCCCTCATGATCGATGGAGAAGTTCGGCTAATCCGCAATATTAGCCCTGGGTTGCCCGTGTTCTATGGGGATGGGACGCGCATCCGTCAGGTGATCTCGAATCTGCTCACCAATGCGCTGCGCCATACGTCAACCGGAGGCGAAATCGCCGTCAGCGTGCAGCGCGAGAACGACTCGCTGTGCTTCAGCGTGGCGAATACCGGCAGTCACTTGAGCGACAGCGACGCGGCGCGCGTGTTTCAACCCTTCTGGCGAGCGAACGCGGCGCGTGAACGGGACAGCGGCGGCAGCGGACTCGGTTTGGCGATTAGCCGCGAGATCGTCGCGCTGCACGGCGGATCGATGACCGTCGAGAGCGGAGAGAACCGCGTGACGTTCGCGTTCACGCTGCCCATCGGCGCATTTAAGTCAGATTTAAGGGAACGTTGAGTGCGGGTTTAAACAAGGATGTGCCCAATCGCGTATCGTAGAGACAGTTATGACGATACAGCGGAGACATCCCAACATGGCAAATCCCGACCGCACTCGAAAACTCTTGGTGAGAAGTGCGCTCGTCACCAGCGCGACCATTGCGACCTTTGTTGGTGCGCAAAATCTGGCAATGCTCGATGCGACGCGCCTCGAAGCGCTGTTCACACCATCGCCGGAAGCCGCCATCGTCAACCCACTGCCGGAAGTCACGACGCCCGTTCCAGTGGTACGTGCAGCCCCCGATCTCGTCATCCAGCAGGCAGCGCCGAGCATCATCATTCTGCGCCGCGCGGGTCAATCCGGTGAAGCAGCAGCTAATCCGGTTGCCAGCAGTCCGGTGGTTATTCAACCGCCCGCCCCGGCGGAAGTCGCCGCGCCGGCTCCCGTCATCGTACAGCAGCCTGTCGTTCAATCCAGCCGTTCCAGCCGATGAAGCGCCTGTTTCATCTCGCCTGGCGGGCGATGGGCTGTGCCGTTTCCGTCCAGCTTGAAACGGAAGGTGATGGTCAGGCGATCTTAAGCGCCGTTCCCGCGCAAGTAGATAGCTTCGAAGATCGCCTATCCCGTTTCCGCCCGGAAAGCGAACTCATGCGGCTCAACGCCCGCGCCGGGAAATGGGTCAGTGTCAGCGAGGTGCTGTTCGCCAACCTGAGCGCCGCCAAACATGCTGCCCGCCTGACCGAGGGCGCATTCAACCCGCTGGTGCTGCCCGCATTGATCGCCAATGGCTACGACCAGACCTTCGATGCGCTGGCAGCTCCGGAAACGCACCACCCGGTTCCGGCTGCCGATTGGCGTGGGATCGAACTGCGCCCACAAACGCACGAAGTCCGCATCCCGGCAAACAGCGCCGTCGATCTCGGCGGCATTGCTAAAGGCTGGGCAGCGGAGCGGGTCGCAATCGATCTCGCCACCTCTGGCGCGTGCCTCGTCAACTTCGGCGGCGATCTGGTGGCGCGGGGCGCGCCGCAAGACCTCCCCGGTTGGGAAATGACTATCGCCGATCCGGGGAAAACAGTGCCGCTCGGCAGCCTGTGGCTGCAAGATGCCAGTCTCGTCACCAGCGGCGTTGATTTCCGCCGTTGGACGGCAGACGACGGCACTGTCCATCATCACATCATCGACCCGCGCACCGGGTGCTCCGCCGAGACGGACATTTTGACCGTTAGCGTCCACCATCCGAGCGCCGTTTCTGCTGAAGCCTACGCGAAAGCGGTGCTGCTGCGCGGCGCGGAAAACGGCTTGCATTGGCTTGATAGACGCTGGGATGCGTCCGGGCTGGTTGTCCGTCAGGACGGCGCAGTACTCGCTACAGCCCTGTTCTCATCTCGATTCTTATCTCACTCCGACCAAAGGATTACGCTATGAAACGTTTGTCCGTCTTCGCCTTGATCGTGCTCGCGCTGAGCTTATCGGCGGTGCTGCCTACACTCGCCCAATCCGATGCTAACCTCATCACACTCACCGATGCCAGTCCGGCAATTGATGTGGTCGTGACGCTGCCCGCCGATACGACCGGCACCATTGCGCTGGATTTCAGCGGCGCAGCGGTGCGCTTGTCTGATGCAACCGGTGCGGTCGTGTTTTCTGCTGCCGACGAACGCCTCCACGCACTCGAACTGAATATCGCGCCCAACAGCGGTTCGCATACCCTCACGGTTGAACGTCTGCCCGGTATCACCGAAGCCGTCGTGCGGGTATCATCGCTGCCCGAACTGACCCTCTATGGCACGACTGAACTCGTCTCCGGTCTGGCGGTCGGGTCCAATCAGGAAGTCTCGCTGCCGCTGAGCTCTGATCATCCCGGTGATTCCGTCAGCGTCACCGTTGCGGGCACGTCGGCTGGCATGCTGACGGCGACGTTCCCCGGCGTGGGCGCAACGACGCAGTTGGTTGATGCGACGGGTACGCTGGTAGTCGAGTCCGTCGGCGGCCATGTCGATGGGATCAGCCTGCTCGTTGATCCCGGCACGTACCAATTTACTCTAGTGAGCAGTGGTTTGTCGGCAGAAGCTGCGGCAGGGGTACGCCTTGTGTCTGCAAGTGATGTGGGCATTGTGGCGGTGGCTGCGCCGGTCAGCACGCCAGTCGTCGTCGCGGCGAACACGACCTGTACCGCCCTGGTCGCGGTGAGTTCAACCAATCTCCGCAGCGGCCCCGGCACCGGTTACACCGTCATCGGGTACGGCTACCGCGATCAGGTGTTCACGGTGGGTGGGCGTAACACAGAAGACAATTGGGTCTTGGTCGCCTTAGCCGGTGGTGCGTCGGCGTGGGTTTCGCGCAGCACCGTGCAAACCCAGGGCGATTGCGCTACTCTGACCGCTTTCAATATTCCCCTCCGTGATGCGCAGCCTGCACCGCTGGTGATCACCGGGTCAAGTCAATCATCTGGCAGTTACAGCGACGATGATGACGATGATCATGAGAATCACGAAGCGCACGAGGATGGTGAGCACGAAGAAGGCGACGACGATTAGTGTTCTCCGGTGTCTGCTCATAGGATGGGCAGACACCACAACTTACCCACAAGGATACTGAACCAATATGACCCACAAGACCAGCACTACACCTCGCCGCATCCCGAAAGCCCTCCTGGGGTTCATCGGGATCATCATCGTCCTCTTCGCCCTCTTGCAGTTGGTGCGCTTCGTCGTGCCGGAATTTCAACTGGATAACCCGCCCGTCACACAGCAAGTCGTGTGGAGTTCGCCGGAAGCGGAACAGTTGTGGAAGCAGGCGTGCGCCGACTGTCACTCAAACGAGACGGTCTACCCGTGGTACTCATACATCGCGCCGGTCGGTTGGCTGGTCGCACACGACGTACATGAAGGGCGTGATGAACTCAATATTTCGACCGACCGCCGGGTCGAGTGGGATGAAATGATCGAGAAGATCGAAGAAGGCGAAATGCCGCTGCCGATCTACCTGACCATGCACCCGGAAGCAAACCTGACCGCCGCGCAGCAAGAAACGCTGATGGCGGGCATTCGCGCGACTTTCCGCTAATTTGCCTCGTCACAATTCGGTGGGGGGGGACACCTTCCACCGTTAGGAGCAGTGCATTCATGAACAAAGACAAATCGACCAAACTGCTTGACATCATTATCCTAATCGCCAGCCTCATTGTGATCGGCGTCTCGGCGGTGTGGATGATCGACACGGGTGTATTCAACGTGACGCTGAGCGCAGACAGCAAACTGGCCTGGCATCTCGTCCGCTCATCAGGGATCGTCGCCTATGTATTGCTGATGGGATCGACCCTGTGGGGTTTGTTCATCAGCGCGCAGTTCGTTAAAGACTGGTCGCCGGGTGTCGTGTCGCTCACGCTGCACAGTACGATTTCATGGTTGTCGCTCGTACTTGGACTAATCCATGCGCTGCTGCTGCTGTTCGACGAGTATTTCGCCTATACGCTCGGCGATCTGTTTGTGCCGTTCACGGGACCGTATCGCCCGGAAGCAGTTGGTTTAGGGACACTGGCATTCTGGATTATCATCGTGGTGACGTTGAGTTTTCCGTTCAAGAAGCGGCTCGGTCATACGGTTTGGAAGAAGCTGCACTATGCCAGCTATGCCGCTTTCGGGCTGGTTTCGCTGCACGGATTGTTTGCAGGCACTGAAGGCACGAATATCGGCTTACGCTTGCTCATCGGAGCAGGTGTCTTGTTTGTCGTGCTGCTGCTCGGCATGCGCATGGGAAAAACCCAAGTCCAGCCCGCCGCAAAAGCGCGCGGAACGCATACTCTGAGCCAGTCGAAGTGAGCACGCCAGTTGTCGAAACGCTGCCTGCTTCGCAGTAGAATGGATGGTGGTGGCATTGAGCGCTTCGCCGCCAGCACCCGAAAGGTCACGCTTGATGACTCGCGCTTCTCTCACCCGTTATGCTTGGCTCTCAATTGCGGCGGCCCTGCTGACCATTGGTCTCAAGGGTTCGGCCTATCTGCTCTCCGGTTCGGTCGGCCTGCTGTCTGACGCGCTCGAATCGGGCGTCAACTTGATTGCGGCCGTCGTCGCCCTGGGCGCGCTTACGATTGCCGCCCGTCCCGCCGACGACGCTCACAACTTCGGTCATGACAAAGCAGAATATTTCTCCAGCGGGGTCGAAGGCGCGCTGATTCTCGTCGCCGCCTTCGGGATCGCATCAACCGCCATTGATCGTCTGCTCAACCCCGCGCCCTTGGACAATGTCGGCCTCGGGCTGATCGTTTCCGTGATCGCCTCTGTCGTCAATTTCGCAGTCGCGCGCGTCCTGCTGCGGGTCGGCAAACAGTATAAGTCGATTACGCTGGAAGCGGACTCGCATCACCTGATGACCGATGTCTGGACATCCGTCGCCGTGATTGTGGGCGTCGGCGCGGTCGCGCTCTCCGGGTGGATGTGGTTGGACGCAGTGATCGCGCTCCTCGTCGCTGCCAATATCATCCGGTCAGGGATTCAACTCCTGCGGCGTTCGATCAGCGGTTTGATGGACAGCGCCATCCCGCCGGAAACGCTGCAAGCCATCACCACGAGGCTCAACGAGTTCCAGTCACGCGGTATAAAATGGCACGCCCTACGCACCCGGCAGTCAGGCGCACGCTCATTCGTCGAGGCGCATATTCTGGTTCCCGGCGGATGGACGGTTCAAGCCGGGCACGACCTGTCCGAAGAAATTGAACAGGTAATACGTGGTATTGCAAATGACATCAGTGTGACGATCCATCTGGAACCGCTTGGCGATGCGGCAGGTGAGAACGACGGGCAGTCAACGGTTTGACAAGCGGGATCGTCGCCGTAAATATTGCGCCCTGTCCAGGGCCACGACTGACAGTCGTGATTTGTCCGCCGTAGTGCTCCAGGATCGCTTCGATGATGGACAGCCCTAGACCGTTCCCGTTGTATCTGCCCCGCACGGTGTCCGAGCGGTAAAAGCGCTCAAAGAGATGCCGCTGCTGTTCCTCACTAAAGCCGATGCCGGTATCGCTCACTTGAATCGTGACCATCTGAAGCGTGGACGCAACTGTCATCTGAATGCGTCCCTGTTCGGTGTATTGACAGCATTCGACAGGAGATTGTCAACGACGACACGTAGATCGTTGGGGCTCATGGGCAGTTCCGGCAAATCGGGATCGATCTGAGTGGCGAACTCCAGCTGCTTGGCTTCGGCTTCGATGCGCCAATGCCGAATGAGGTCATGCAGAATCGATGCGGTATCGGTCACGACACCATTCTGGGTGTGCCGCCCTTCGTCAATGCGTGCCAGCAGCAGCAGCGATGAGACGAGTTCCGCCATGTGATCAATCTCCTGCTGGATCTCGGTGAGATAGGTTTCGCGTTCAGCCTTTGGCAGTGTCTCATCGCTGAGTGCTTCGGCGCGCAGCTTGAGGGTCATCAGCGGCGTGCGCAGTTCGTGGGCAGCATTGCTGACAAAGTTCCGCTGCGTCTTCATCAACGTTTCAAGCTGTCCCGCCATAAAATTGAGCGTCTTGCCCAGCTGACCGATTTCGTCCTGCGTCGTGACTTGAATGCGCGTATCCAGCGCCCCCTGCGCCATGTTGAGCGCCGAATTGCGCAGATGCTGTACTGGGCGTGAAATCGTACTCGACACCCACATCGAGGCCGCAACCACGAGTACGAGCACGGGGAGGGTGGCTATCGCCAACTCCATGTACCGGCGGTTCACCTCGGCATAAGCGGGAGCCATGGGCTCGGACAAGACCAAATATCCGAGCGCCTCACCTTCATACCTGACCGACACGGCCAGATATAACGCCGCTTCCCCCACGTGATTCGGGCGAATGTCCGATCCAATTTGTACGCTGTCGGCTTCGACGAGTTCGGGGGACACTGGGACGCGATCCACCTGCTCGTAGCCGGTATTTGCCGTGTAACCAACGACCCGATAATTTCGGTCAAGAATGAGATAGTCGTGCCCCACTTCTTGTTGAAGGGCCGCCAACATGCGCCCGATGCCCCCTTCATCCTCGCCTTCTAGGTAGTGGCCTAAGGGTTCGGCAAAAGTCGCCGCAACCAGCAGGGCATCCGTTTCGAGATGATGCTGATAGAATTCCAGCGTCGCCGCTTCCAGTTGTCGTCCAGCGATGAGAAACTGCACCGTTCCGCCCACAAATGCGATTCCGATGAAGATCACCAGAATACGCTGGCGAATGGTCAGCCGGTTGAGCATAGCGGTTAACTCCCTTCCGGATCGGTAAACCGGTAGCCAACGCCGCGAATCGTTTGCAGATAAACCGGATTCGCTGGATCGGTTTCCAGTTTCGCCCGCAGCCAACTCATATGCACATCGAGCGTCCGGGTATCGCCGAGCCAGTCCGTCCCCCACACTTCATCGAATAAGCGGTCGCGCGTGACAATTTTGCCGAGATTGGTCATGAGCAGTGACAAAATCTCGAATTCTTTCTGGCGCAGAGTCAGTTCATGCCCGCTGCGCGTGACCGTATGCGCTTCAAGATCCAGCACAATCTCCCCGACCATGATGCGCTGCGGCAGCTGCTGCCCTTGATCGAGGCGCACCCGGCGCAGCATCGCCCGGACATGCGCTTCCAGTTCCTTGTAGCCAAACGGTTTCACCAGATAGTCATCTGCGCCAAGTTCCAAGCCTTTGATGCGATCGGTGCTGTCGTCGAGCGCGGTCAGCATGATGATTGGCATGGTGCTGTGCGCTCGGATCGCCTGACACACCTGCCAACCATCCAAGCCCGGCATCATCACGTCAAGCACTACCACGTCCGGTTTTTCGACCAGTGCCAAGCTCAATCCAGCATGACCGTCGTTGGCGACGGTCACCCGGTAGCCTCCGCGCTCAAACGAGGAGCGAAGGGGATCGGTCAATTTGCGTTCATCATCAATCAGGAGAATGTGTGTCATTGTGTGCGGCCCTATCCACTGCACACGATTCTACCGCTGATTGGAGAGATTTAAGGCAGATTTAAGCGAATCAACGGGGCAGTCCCGAAAGCCTCTAGGCTGTACTATACTGCATGGGTTCACGGATGAGTTGGTAGGCGAAGCCACCCAGTACCGTTCCAATGACCGGCGCGACGAGATATATCCACTGATTGTCCAGTACGCCCGCGATCAGCGCTGGACCTAGTGAGCGTGCCGGATTCATTGATGCCCCGCTGATTGGTCCACCCCACAATGCATCCAGCGCGACCGTGAAACCGATGGCGAGTGCGGCAGGTGTACCGACAGCTTTCGTGTCGGTGGCGACTGAGATAATGACGAACATCAGCACCGCACTGAGCAGAATTTCCAATCCGAAGGACTGCCCAATCGAACCGGAGGGGATTGTTGTGCCCAACGCTGCCAGATCGCCAATGAGCAAGCGCAGAGTCAGCGCACCCAAAACCGCCGCGAGGAGTTGGGCGACGACATAATAGACGACTTCACGCCACGGAAAATGGCGTGTCACCGCAAAGGCGATGGTCACTGCCGGGTTGAAGTGTGCGCCGGAAATATGCCCGGTTGCCGCTATCATCACGGTGATGATCAAGCCAAAGGTGAGCGCGATCCCGACATGCGTCAGTGCGCCAGTCTGCGCGTTTACCATGATCGCACCGCAGCCCGCTGTCACCAGTGCGAATGTACCAATGAATTCTGCGCCTGCGCGCCGCAGTAGGCTGCGCTCCATCAGCCAGATCCTTTGCGCAGCAGTTGAGCGAAATGATGTGGCATCCCACCCTCTTCGGGTGTCACCTCAATCGCCTGGGCGGCGCGTTCGACATCATAGGCGACCCGGATGAATTCCACTTGTACAGCACACCCGGTGATGGTGAGGGTGATATACCCCGCACGCGGATCATGGTCTTTCGGCTTGCCCACGCTGCCCGCGTTGATCACATGCCGTCCGCTCGGCAGCACCTTGTGATACGGCAGGTGCGTATGCCCGCAGACCAGCACATCTGCCTGCGCGGCATCCATAATCCGCTCAAAGGAGTCATCGGGACGATCTTCAAAGAGATACTCGTTGACCTTGCGCGGGCTGCCATGCACCAGCAGCACTTGGAGATCGCCTAACTGCAAGGGAATATGGGCAGGCAGATCGTGCAGAAACGCTTTGTTGTCCTCGGTGGTATGGGCGTTCGTCCACGCAATCGACAGCTCGCCGCGCCGCCGCTCGACATCGGTTTTGTACGCGCAGCCGCAGTCATCGCTGCTGCTGCCTACACCCTGATCGTAATTCCCCATCAGGGTTGGGATACCCCGTTGACGAATCAAGTTCACCACTTCGTTTGGGAATGTCCCATAGCCGACGAGATCGCCGAGGCAGTACAGCCGGGACAATCCGCGCGCTTCGATGTCCTGAAATACCGCTTCCAGCGCGGGCAGGTTACCGTGAATATCGCCAAAAATCGTGATTGCGTTCAAAAGCCCTCCGAGAGCTACTGCTGTGCCAAGGTGATGAGAAAATGCTCGATGCGGATTCGCAGACGCTGCGCGATCTGCATAAATGCTGCTTGGCGCTGTTCGGCATTGGGGATCGCCAGCGGATCGGAATAGCCCCAGTGGAGCTGCTGCCCATCACCGGGGAAGGTCGGGCGGTTTTCGCGCGCCTTATCACAAACCGTGATCACATAATCGAAGGGCTGTCCCTCGTATTCGCTCACGTGATGCACCGACTGCGCCCGAATATCAATGCCGAGGCTGTCCATTGTAAATATCGCATCCGGGTGCACCTGGGTGGGATGACTGCCCGCGCTGCAGGCGGTGATTTTCCTCTGGGAAAGCTCACGCAGCAGTCCTTGTGCCATTTGTGAGCGCGCACTGTTATGCGTACACACGACCAGAACGCGCGCGGCGGGCAGGTGATCGAGGTTGATCACGCGGCGCGGTTCGGACAACAGGGGATGCAGCGCACTGCCAGCCGCCAGATACAGATCGCGAAGCCGTTCGAGGTCGAGCGTGTAATACACATCCCGTCCATCGGCTTCACTGCGGCGCGTGGTGACGAGCGCCTCCTCACGCATCTTCTTGAGATGGTAGGACACGAGGTTCATCGGCTGCTGGAGCAGTGTGACGAGTTCGTTCACCTGATGATCGCCGCTGGCTAGTGCCTTAAGTATGCCCCAGCGCGCATCGTTCGCCAGCAGCTTGATGAAATCGGGCGATTGGTCAGCGTGTGCCAGCGGAGTCAAATGACACGCTCCGCTTCTTCGGTTTCCGCCAACCACAGCTTAATGCGCGCTTCAATTTGATCGCGGACTTCGCGGAAACGCGCCAGCTTCTCCTCATCGGTGCCGTCGGCCCGCGCCGGATCATCAAACAGCCAGCGATGAATGCGCTTGGCATCGGCGTTTATGCGAGGACAATCATCTTCTGCCTTGCGACAGACGATCACGGCGTCATCGAACGTCATTCGCCCCATATACTCTTTAATGTTTTTGGACTTCTGCCCGCTGACATCAATCCCAATTTCAGCCATCACCTGCACAGTCATGGGGTTCAAACCTTTGGCTTCCATGCCCGCGCTGTATGCTTCGTACTTATCACCCGCGAGCGTGCGCAGGAACGCTTCCGCCATCTGCGAGCGAGCGGAATTCCCCGTGCAGAGGAACAAAACACGCTTAGGCATCACATTTACTCCAATCTAGATTAGTTCAATTTAAATTGAAGTTTATTCGAGACATCGCAAGCGAGCAAGAGGAGTCATGTTAAGTTTTGGAGAAGGAGATTTAAAACAGACCGTGTGGTGTCGAGGAACACCACACGGCATAGACGGTTTCTTTTCAGCGCCAGCCCGTTCAGGCAGGCTGAAGACTGTCACAGCAGCGTCGTGCCTCGGTAGTAACCGGACGTTTGCAGTAGCGGCGCAGATCGCGGATCACATAGGCGGCATCAGCGCCACTGCCCCGCAGAGTCGCGGATGCGTGAGAACGCTGCCCTGAAATCCCGACATAGTACAATCCCGGAACGGTCGTGCTGACGCCGCCCGTGTGCAGCGCGTTCCCATTCTCATCGAGCGCGCCCAATGCTGCCAGGTAGGGGAAATTGGGGCGGAAACCGGTAGCGAAAATCACTGTGTCAAACTCGTCTGCTTGCCCATCTTCCCACTGAACACCGGTTTCGGTAAACCGCTCGAGTAAGGCGTGGTAGGTAGGGTTGCCCGATGCCAGCGCCGCTTGATAAACCCCCGTATCCAGAACCTCGGCTTTTTTGGTCTCGCCCGGATTCCAGCTTGGAAAAGCACGTTTCCACGTATCGATGCCGGTGACGCGAATCCAGAAGTGAACATCGCTCCCCCAGATGCGCTGCTGCCGGAACCGCACAGGATCGCGGCTTGTGAGCGTGACCCGGGCGGTCTGTGCCAGGTCAACGGCGATTTGCACCGCCGAGTTCCCCGCGCCAATCACCAAAACGCGCTGGTGTTTGAACGCGGTCGGGTTCTGGTAGGACGAGGAGTGCAGAATCTTCCCCTGATAGCGCTCTTGCCCCTCCAACTGTGGCAGGTGCGGGCGGCTGAAAGCGCCTGTTGCGGCGATGATGCTCCGCGCTGTGAGCGTTCCTTGCCCGTTCATGTGCACAATGAAGTTCACGCCCTGTCGTTCGATGCGTTTCACAAACGCATGAGTGCGAATGGGGAGGCGAAAGTGTTCTGCATAGGCGTGTAAGTAGTCCACGACTTCATCGCGGGTGGGATAGCGTTCAGGGTGACCGGGAAAACGCATCCCCGGCAGCGATGAGTAGCGTGCTGGCGAAAACAGCTTCAGGCTGTCGTAATAGCGTTTCCACGAACCAGTGGCTTCGTCACTGGCTTCAAGGATGAGAAAGCGCAGTCCAGCACGCTGCAGATGATAGCCGGCAGCTAGACCGGATTGCCCGCCACCAATCACAAGCGCATCATAGATTTCCATGTGTTTCCCTCCACAAAGATGTGACATATTGATAAGTATCGATACGTTGTGCCAAAAAAAGAGGTTTACTCGCCCGTGATCGGAATCTCGTCCACGGCGATCACCTTTTCCGCGTAATTCGGGGCGAAATTACGGATGAGCAGACCGCAGCACAGCGTAAACTGTTCCTGATTAAGGGTATAGTAGCGAAAACGTCCTTCTTCGCGGACGTACACCAAATCGGCCTCCTCCAACTTTTTCAGATGGTGGCTGACCGTCGGCTGATTCACTTTGCCGCCCATCTTCTCGACCAGATCATTCACATTGAGCCACACGCAGCACAAGTGACTCATGATCTCCTGACGAGTTTCATCGGCTATCGCTTTGGCAAACAGGACTTGGTTCGTGTTCATACAACTTATCATATCGATATTTGTCGATGTGTCAAGCGGGCACTTTGTCCCAGATAGTCTCGTCAAAGTTGACGTATTGACAAACATCGATATAAACCATAGACTGCTCACTATCAATAAATCGACAAACATCAATACGTTGGAGGTTAGAGATGAGCGCACTTCCTGTAGCGGTAATTGGCGCGGGTCCAGTTGGTCTAGCCGCCGCTGCCCACCTGATTGAACGCGGCGAAACGCCGCTGCTCTTCGAAGCTGGCGCGGAAGTCGGCGCGAGTATGCGTCAGTGGGCGCATGTGCGCATGTTCTCCCCGTGGGAATACACGGTGGACGGCGCGACGAAACGACTGCTCGAAGCGCATGGCTGGCAGATGCCGCCGAAAGACCAACTGCCGACCGGAGGTGACATGGTGGAGCAGTATCTTATGCCCTTCGCAGCGCTCCCCGAAATCACGCCGCACTTACATCTGAACGCGCGGGTGGTCGCAGTCAGCCGCCGCCATGTGGACAAGATGAAAGATGGTGGACGCGACACTGCCCCCTTCGTCCTGCAAGTCGAGTATGCCAGCGGCGAAGAAGCTTTGATTGAAGCCCGCGCCGTAATCGATGCATCGGGGACGTGGCAGCAGCCCAACCCGATGGGCGCGAATGGTTTACCCGCTGTAGGTGAGCGGCGTTACGCAGATCAGATCGCTTATGGCATTCCCGACATCCTCGGCAGCGCACAATCGCGGTATGCCAACAAGCGCGTCATGGTCGTCGGCAGTGGACATTCTGCCTTAAATGCCCTGCTCGAACTCGCAGCGCTTGGCAATCCGCGCCGAATACCGAGATCGTGTGGGCGATGCGCGGCGATAACCTGCGCCGGGTGTATGGCGGTGGAGAAGATGACGCGCTCCCGGCGCGTGGACAATTGGGAACGCGCCTGAAAGCAGCGGTCGATGCGCGCATTGTGCAAATCGTATCGCCCTTCCGCGTGCGGGAAGTTACAGCGAACGAAGGCGGACTGGATGTGATCGGGGAAACCGCTGAAGGTCTGCAAACCGTCCAGGTCGATGAAATCATTGTCGCGACCGGAGCACGTCCCCAGCTCGACATGCTGCGCGAACTGCGGCTCGATCTCGATCCAGCGCTCGAAAGCACTCGTCTGCTTGCTCCCATGATTGATCCCAACGTTCACTCGTGCGGCACGGTGCGCCCGCATGGCGAAGCCGAACTTCGCCAGCCGGAAAAGAATTTCTACATCGTCGGTATGAAGAGTTACGGGCGTGCCCCGACGTTCCTCTTGGCGACTGGCTATGAGCAGGTGCGTTCGGTCGTCGCGGCGCTCACGGGCGATTGGGAAGCCGCGCACGCTGTGCAGTTGAATCTGCCTGAAACCGGCGTATGCAGCACCGATCTCGTCGACGGCGGCTCGTGCTGCGCTCCGGAATCGACGGCATCTCCGATACTGGCGATCAACAGCATTCCGGTAGCGAGCATTCCACTCCAAGTTATCCCCGTCGCGCTGAACACCATCGCCCAAGCGACCATAACCAACCGGGATTGTGGCTGCGCGGACGACTGCTGTGGGGATGGCGTTCGTTCACAGACGTGTGCCTGCGACACCGCCTGCTGCTCGTAATGGTTTCGCGCTGAGGGACTCGCTTGTTTTACGGGTGATGGGCAGTTCTCCCATCACCCTTTGTGTTCTCCAAACTCAACCATCGGGATGATCGAATGCGTGCCGGCAAACCCGCGCCTTACTACGGTTGGTATCTCGCGATCACCTTAGCAGTGACCGAGACGATTTCATGGGGCATCATTTACTATTCGTTTTCTGTGTTTCTCGCGCCGATGGAGCAAGACCTCGGCTGGTCGCGCACCACGCTGACGGGTGGCTTTTCGCTGATGTGGCTGATAACAGGTGTGATGGCGTTTCCCGTCGGCACGTGGATCGACAAACATGGCGCGCGCGCGCTGATGACCGCCGGGTCGGTGGGCGCATCACTGCTGGTGATCCTGTGGTCACAGGTCACGACAGAGACGGCTTTCTATTTGATCTGGGCTGGCTTGGGGGTGTGTGCTGCCGCCGTTTTGTACGAACCCGCTTTTGCGGTCATCGCTCAGTGGTTTCACCGACGTAGAAGCACTGCTCTGGCAATTGTGACGTTTGCCGCAGGGCTGGCAAGCACGATCTTCCTGCCGCTGTCCGATGCGCTGCTGCGCGGGTTTGGCTGGCGCACGGCGGTACTGCTGCTCGGACTCTTCCTCGCCAGCATTACGATCCCGCTGCACGCGCTCCGGCTCCGTCGCCGTCCCGCTGACCTCGGCTTGCAACCGGATGGTGCATCACATACGGTCGACGCTTTGCCGTCCGCCTTGCGCGGCGTATCGCTGCGCGCTGCACTGCATGGGCGCGCCTTCTGGCTGTTCACGCTCGCGTTCGGCTTGATCTCGGTCTCTGCCGCCGCTATCCGGGTTCACTTCATCCCGTTCCTGATGGGATCGGGGATTGATTCCAGTACCGCCGCGTTTGCCACCGGTGCGATTGGGATCATGCAGGTCGTCGGGCGCATCATTTTTGCGCCCCTCGATCAACGCTTCTCCACCCGCAGCATCGTGATCGGCGTATTTGCGCTCCATATCGTGGCGTTGTCGATTCTGCTGTTTGGGCAGTCGATGATCCTGATCGGCGTGTTCATCCTGATCTTTGGTGCAGCGCAAGGTGCAGCGACGCTCTCACGACCATCCTTAATTGCCGAGCTATACGGCGTTTCACACTACGGGCGAATTTCGAGCATCATGGCGCTGTTTCTCACGCTCACGAGCACTGCCGCCCCCCTGATCGCTAGCCTGCTGTATGAAGGAGCAGACAGCTACACGCCTGTCCTGTGGATGGTCGTGATCTTTGCGGTCATAGCCACTGGCGTGGTGATCCTTGCCGGACGCGAAAGAGGGGGCACGCTGCGCGCGTCCACTACCGCTACACAACCAGGTTGAACAAATACCCGGTCAACACAATGCTGAGCGCGACCACGCCGACGAAGATGGCGATCAGGCGCGGTTTCAACACCTTCCGCAAGATGATCATTTCCGGCAGGCTGAGCGCGACCACAGCCATCATAAATGCTAGGGCGGTTCCCAGTGCTGCCCCTTTGCCCAACAGGGCACTGATGATCGGGATGACTCCCGCAGCATTGGAGTACAACGGAATGCCCAGCAATACCGCTGCTGGCACTGACCACCACGCGCGTTCGCGCATGATCCCCGTCAGCGCATCTTCCGGCACAAAACCGTGAATAAACGCGCCGATGCCGATCCCGATGATGACGAATAACCACACTTTTCCCACGATTTCACGGGTGCTGTCCGCCGCTTGTCCGAAGCGTTCTAGCCAACTCAGCTTTCGCTGCACGGCATCCGGCTGTACATGTTTTGCCCGGATCTCATAGACAAACGGTTCGACATAGCGCTCCAGCTTCAAGCGACCGAGGACTAACCCGGACACCACGCCGATGACGATGCCGGAGGCCAGATAGAGCAGAGCCACCTTCCAACCGAACAGCCCCAGCAGCATGACGAACGCGACCTCATTCATGATGGGTGAGGTGATGAGAAACGAGAAGGTAATGCCTAGCGGAATGCCTGCTTGCACGAAACCAATGAACAAGGGCACGGATGAGCACGAGCAGAACGGTGTAATTGCGCCGAAGACGGCAGCCATAACATTGCCGATACCCTCACCACGTCGTTCAACTAGCGAGCGCACCTTTTCGGTGTCGATGAAGGTCTGTACGAACGTGATCAGGAAGATCATGCCGGAGAGCAGCAGAAGAAGCTTTGGTACATCATAGATGAAGAAATTGAGTGCCTCGCCAAGCTGGCTGTCAGGGCTTAATCCAAGCAGCGAATACGTCAGCCAATCAGCGATGTGCTGCAGGTTGTTGTACAGCATGAGCCAAACGACCGCGACCACGCCTACAATGATAAAAGCGGGGCGATCATCGCGGCTCGTCACAATACGGGATAAGCGCATACGCATGATTTCCTTCTGACTTGGACAGTCTTATTCGGCAGATTGAAACTGAGACGCCCATTCGACAATCTGCTGCCGTTTCGGAATACGTCCTGCCGATTTGACCTGCTCATTCATCACCAGCCCCGGCGTACTCAGAATGCCATAGGCGGCGATGTCGGCATATTCCGTTATTTTTTCCAGCGTGTACGGGATGCCTTCTGCATCCAGCGCGGCGCGCGTTTCTGCCTCCAGACGTTTGCAGTTGGCACAGCCCGACCCTAAGACTTTCACTTGCAGCATCATGAATCCTTTCAGCGAATGCTTTCCACAGCGATCATCGAACAGAGCGGGCAGGTGCAACCCGCAAGTTTTTGGATGGGTGTAAACTCACGTTCAAACAGCAGGTCAAGCCAGCGGTGGAGCTGTGGATCAGCCAGACGATAGAAGACTTGCAGCCCATCCTTGCGGGTTTCGACCAGCCCTGCGTCGCGCAAGACCATCAACTGCTGCGAGATATACGCCTGCCGTCGATCGAGCGCTAGCTCAATGTGACAGACACACACTTCGCCGCCGCGCAGCATATCGAGGATTTGCAACCGGACGGGATGCGCCAGCCCTTTGAGCTTTTCCGCGAGTTCGCCGTAAATCACAGGAGCCCTTAACCTATATTCATGTTCTTGAATGTAGTTTATGCCTTATCAATCTAATGCAGCAGTGATGAACATCACATTCGAGAAGTGCAACCAGGCAGTCGGAGGGCGATCATACGGGTCGGTTCGTCCACTCAACGGCGGCGCTGCACTTCACTTCTCCTCTCCCGCGCTGTTTTTGAGGCGCGACTTCATTCGTAAAGTAGCACATCAGCCCACCAGCAACGCCGGTCGATATGGTGCATCGCTCCGGCTTCGACTCAGAGGGACGGATACAGGGAACCCCAATCCGCCTGTTGTGTACACCGAACAATCAGACTGGGGTTGAGAGGAGGTTGGGACTATGACTGACCGAACAATAACGCTGCGTTCTGA
Source organism: Candidatus Flexifilum breve (assembly GCF_016713355.1). Taxonomy (NCBI): domain Bacteria; kingdom Bacillati; phylum Chloroflexota; class Anaerolineae; order Aggregatilineales; family Candidatus Flexifilaceae; genus Candidatus Flexifilum; species Candidatus Flexifilum breve. The sequence continues at coordinate 645,349 of NZ_JADJPI010000035.1, read as the reverse complement.
TTTGGTTGAACGGCTGGAAGCACTAGCATCACATGAAGGAAAAACGCTTAACGAGGTCGTCGAGCAATTCCCTCAATGGCTATACACCGATCAGCGGTAACTGGGCTCTGGCAGTTGCAGAAGGTATAGAAGGGGCGGAAAGTGCGTCGCTTGATGGACCTGACGCCTCATCGAATAGCCGTAACCATTTCGAGAAACATCTTCGAGAACAGTGGTATGAATCTCATCACAACAGCGATTCTGATCGATGGTCTTAACTCAAATGATTTCGAATATGTATGATAAAGTATATTATATAAAAATAAGTATTGATTTTCGCGGATACGCAGGTTGTACTCGAACTATGTCCACGCAAGAAAAAAGCCCTTGAGAACCGTCTCAAGGGCCAATCTTCTCTCGGACTTCAGAACTTGGATTCGAATGCTGTGTACGTCAACTTGAGCTTAAATCTATAGGAACGTCTGCAATTAAGGAAAAAAGTACGGGGACAGGAGTCGAACATTGTTTGAGTAAGAAAAAAGCCCTTGAGAAAACTCTCAAGGGCTTTTCTTCGCGTGTGCTGAGGGACCTGGATTCGAACCAAGATTAATGGATCCAGAGTCCACTGTTCTACCATTGAACTATCCCTCATCAATGGGGCGTATTGTAGCATGCGCCCCTCAGGCGATCAAGGCTGATTCTCGCCTAATCGTGCCAGAATTTGATCGATTCGCTGATTAATCCGGCTTTGCCCCATGATCTTCAGGATTTCGTAAAGATCCGGCGTATTCGTGCGCCCCGTCAGAGCCGCGCGCACGACCATCATCACGTCGCCAAAGTGACCTTTGAAGCTCTCCGGATTCTTCTTGAACGTCTTGGCGTCGCGGGCAAAGCCGAGCGTTTCGCCGAGCGCGCGCATTCCATCCAGCCACGCTTCTTTGGTGGCACTCGCATCGAATTGGCGGACGCGCTCCAGAATCGCAGTGATCACTTCCTCCCCGTAAGCGGGTAAGGGGAGATTGACGGCGATGCTTTCGGCGTACAACTCGTCGAAGAAGAAACCGCATGCGCGGTCAATATCAGACCAGTTGACAATGTCCTTGCGCGGCGCTTGACCCGTACGTTCCAGATTGAATACGGCAATGCTGTACCCCGGATCGGCTTCGAGCAGCGTCCCCAAGCGCGGACTATACTGCTTCGCCCAGGCTAAGCCATACTCGTAGACCTGTTCCGCGCTGTAGGTGGCGATCACATCCTTGCTGATGTCGTTGAGTTTGACGAGATCGAACAGCGGCATGGACACGCCCATCGCATCCAGGTTGATCGGGAAATTCTGATACGATTGGCCGGGGTTTGCTTTGCTCCAGTCATAAAAGCCGGAGTTTGCGAGGTTGAGCAAGTACTCGCTCACGGCTCGCACTGGATAGCCCGCCTCATAGTAATACATCACATTCGCTTCCGGGTCTTTGCGCTTGCTGATCTTGCGCTTGGACGTGCCATCCATTTTGGCCATTGGCGCGACATGGGCGAAATCCGGCACGGGCAGGCCGAGGTATTCAAACGTCTGGATATGCAGCGGCGCGGACGACAGCCACTCATCGCCCCGGATGATCGGGTTGACGTGCATGAGCGTGTCGTCGATGACGTGCGCGAAGTGATAGGTCGGCAGGCTGTTCGACTTGAGCAGCACGCTGTCGAGATCATTGGCGGGCATGTCGATGTCACCTTTAATCACGTCCTTGAAGCGCACGCGCGCCTCGTTAGGGTAGGGTGCGCGGATGCGAATGACCGGACGTTCGCCCACGTCAATGCGCTCTTTGATCTGTTCAAACGTCGCGTTGCGCCAGACCGCCCAATCTCCATAGTAGCCGGGACGCGCGACTCCCTGCGCTTCTTGCGTTTTGCGCAGGCGGTCGAGCTCGTCCTCTGTGCAGAAGCACGGGTACGCTACGCCTTGTTCGACCATATATTTGGCGAACGTTTCATAAATCTCCACCCGCTGACTCTGAATGTAGGGGCCATACGCACCCCGTTCCACCAGCGGATCAACGCTCACGTAGCCTTCGTCGGGCGTGAGGGCATAGTTGATCAGGTTGATGATGATTTCTTCGACACTGCGCGGGATTTCCCGTTTTTTGTCCGTGTCCTCGATGCGCAGAAAGAAGATACCGCCGGTCTGGTGCGCCAACTGCCGGTTGACCAGCGCGGTCATCAGCGTGCCGATGTGCACGAAACCGGTGGGACTGGGCGCAATGCGCGTCACTTTTGCGCCGGAAGGCAGATCGCGCGGGGGAAACTGCGCGTAGTAGTCGGCTGGCGTTTTGGTGATGTGCGGAAACAGCAGGTCAGCTAACGCTTTCATGGCGATCCTTTAACTAGATGCGGCGGCGGCGCATAATGACGCTCTGCGCCAGTCCAATGCCCGCTAAGGTCGATAACAGTGACGTGCCGCCGGAACTGATGAAGGGCAGCGTTAACCCGGTCACGGGCATCAATGTGAGGTTCATGCCGATGGAAACCATCGTCTGGAAGAAGATGAAGGTGGCGACCCCATAACAGACGAGGCTGCCGAACGGATCAGGGGCTAACCGCGCGCCGCGCAGAATGCGGAAGATGACGAATCCGATCAGCCCCATGACGGTGACGCCGCCGACAAAGCCGAATTCCTCCGCGATCACCGCGAAGATGAAGTCGGTGTGGCGCACCCGCAGGAAACGCCCGGTGTTTTGCGGGCCTTGAGCGTAACCTTTGCCGAGCAGCCCCCCGGAACCAATGGTGATACGCGCTTGTAAGATGTTGTAATAAGCGTCGCGGTCGCTCTCTGGGAACAGGAACGAGGTGATGCGCTGGCGCTGGTAACCTTCCATCTGCGACCAGACCACGGGGATAGTGACCGGCGCGCTGATCGCCACGATCAGCAGAAAGGTGGCGATATGCTTGAGCCGCAAACCAGACGCCCACACCATCACGATCCACATCACGGCGAATACGATGGTCATGCCGAGGTCGGGCTGAATGAAGATCAGGGCGGTGGGGATGCCGATGTGAATGCCGGACTTGATGATGGTGCTCAGCTCGCCCATCTTCTCCCAATTTCGCGCGAGGAACATGCCCAGTGTGATGATGATGAGCACTTTGGCGATTTCTGAGGGCTGAATGCGGATGCCGATGTTGAGCCAGCTCTGCGCGCCGCCGTCACCTTCGACGCCGAAGAACTGCACCAGCAACAGCAGCACGATCATGAAGATGTACAGCCACTGGTGCAGACCGCCAAGCAGGCGATAGTCGAGCGTTGCCAGACCGAAGAGCACCAGCAAGCCGAGAATTGAAAAACGAATTTGATCGGGGACGCGATTGATGAGATCGGGGTCAATTGCGCCAAGAGTGGCGCTGCGGATCATCAAAATCCCGAAGACGGTCAGAATGATGGTTGCGCCGAGCAGCAGCCAGTCGAACTGACGCCAACTTCCCTGTGTCATGAAGCTGAGTCCAGACTATCTCCAACACTCCCCGCATTATAGAGGAGGAGCAGAGCATAGGGAAGGTTGGCGCTTAGAGATCGTCGTCGGTGAGGTCTAAATCGTCCTTTTCGACCCCTTCGTTGGTTTTCAAAAACGGGATTTCGGCGATGAGCAGGCTGTTGCGGTCCCGCTGCTGGAGGGCGATGTCGACGTGATCGTTGTCTATGGATACATATTTGGAGATGACAGCGAGGATCTCTTGCTTCATGGCGTCAAGCTTTTCAGGGGGCAGGTGGATGCGGTCATGGATCAGGACGAATTGCAGCCGCTCCTTGGCCATGTTGCCGCTTTTTTTGCTGCCGGGCGGAGTACTACGACCGAAAACTCGGTCAAATAAACTCGGCATCATCGTTACCCCCCTGCAAATAGACGCGCAATGCGTTTGAACAGTCCTTTGGACTCGGTCAAGGGCGTTAACGGGACATCTTCACCCATCAGCCGCCGGGCAATATTGCGGAAGGCCTCACCCGCCTTCGAATTATCATTCAGCGTAACCGGATTGCCGCTGTTTGACGATGGGATAACCATCTCATCTTCCGGCACGATGCCGATCAACTTGATCGCGAGCAAGTCGGTCACATCTTCCGGCGAGAGCATCTCGCCTTTGCGGATCATGTCCTGCTTGGCACGGTTGAGGATGAGCTGACCCGGGCCTTTGTTTTCGGCTTCCAGCAGACCGATGACGCGGTCAGCGTCGCGCACTGCCGAAACTTCCGGGTTGGTGACGATGAGTACCTCGTCGGCAGGGGCAACGGCGTTGCGGAAACCGCGTTCGATCCCAGCCGGGGAGTCGATCAGGATGAAATCGAACTCAGCGCGCAGCGTGTCGGTTAACTGTACCATGTCGGCGGGGCTGACCGCTGTCTTATCGCGCGTTTGCGCCGCGGGGATCAGGTACAGTTCGGGGAAGCTTTTATGCTTGATCATCGCCTGCCGCGGTTTGCAGCGGCCTTCGACCACATCGACGAGATCATACACAATGCGATTTTCCAGACCCATCACAATATCAAGGTTGCGCAGACCGATGTCCGCATCGATCATGACGACTTTCTTGTTCAACCTAGCCAGCGCAACGCCAATATTAGCGGTCGTGGTCGTTTTGCCGACGCCGCCCTTACCGGATGTGATGGTGACGACTTTGCCTCCCATGCGAACTTTTTCCTCTCGGTGTGTTAACCCCACGTGACAACCACAATCTGGCGGTCGCGAATGGATGCGATTTCAGGTTTCGGCTTGTGCCGTTTGTCTTTCGGCGGGATGCTGATGAGCCCCGCGATGCGAATTTGAGTCGGCGTCATGTCGAGCGCGCAGATGACCGCTGTTTCATCGCCTTCCGATCCCGCGTGGACGTTGCCGCGCAACCGGCCCCACACGATGACGTCACCCGCGGCGATAATCTCCGCGCCGGGGTTCACATCACCGTAGACGACGACATGTCCGTCGCTGTGGACGGTGCGCCCGGAGCGCAGCGTGCGGCGAATCATGACGCCGATGGTGCCGTCTTCTTCCGGGTTAAATGGGATGGCGTCCGGGTTTTCCGCTCCGGCGTTGGTCGTGATCAGATGGGCGCGCAGATCCAGCGCACTCGCGGCCTCGATCGATGTGGCGCTGTCGCTTTGCAGCGACCATAAGCTGATGTTGCGCCGTTCCAGCATCGCTTTGAGTGAACTGAGTTCGTCCTTGCGGACGGGACGCGCTCCCACGTCGAGCGTGACGCGCGCACCGCTGTAGAAGCTGCTTTGTTGATCGATGCGCGCCGCGAGGTCTTTGACAATAATCTGCCAATCCTCACTCTCGCTCACCGTGACGAGCAAGCCATCTTTCACACCCTTGATTGCTACTGTTTGCTCGCTCATGCGTCCCCGTTGCGACAGAGTTTCAAGATGAATGATAATACGATTTTGAAATTTTGCGCTAGATCGCGCCAACAATCCGTAACAACATGAACAGCGGCAGCAGCGTGAAGGCCGCCGCCGCGAACCAATTCGCCCGTGGTTGGTTCGTGAACCGGCTTTTGGTCAGCCACTGACCGAAGGTATAGACCGCGTAGGTCATCCATACGATTTGCACCATGAGCAGCGGCAGCATCAGCACCGGGCGGTCTTCGCCGAAATAACTGAGGCCAAACAGCGCATAGCTGCCAAAAGCAATCATCGTCACGACGCCGACGAACGGGTACCAGCGGGCAAAGCGCGCGAGCCCCAGAATGCCGAGCGCCAGCCCCGCCCAGGTGAACTGCTGAATGATGAGCTCTGACAGGCCGATCCAGCGCAGCGGTTCGCGCCAGCCATCCGCCACGAGGAAGGGGATGTGTCGCGCGCCGCTGTACACGATACGATCCGTCGTCAGGTTCCAGAAATAATCGGAATAGTAGGTGTTGATGATGCCCGTCACGCCGAAGATGACCAGCGCCAGCAGCGCAATCCAGAACACGGGCGCGAGCCGCTGCTTGGCGAGAAAGAAACCGAGCGCCGCCGCCGGGATCAGGAGCGTAAAGAGTGGATCGTTGAGGACGCCGAGCACCAGCAGCAGCAGCAGCCCGTAGCTGTGCTGCGGGCCGAACGTTCCCGGCAGCGGCGCGTCGGCGCGTGGGTTGCTGACGAGCAAGCCGTCGATTAGGAGAAAGAGCGACCACGCAGTGAGGAGCGTTGTCAGACGCAGTGACCGCGGCGTGCCGATGACCGAGAGGAACAGCGCCACGAACACCACGACGATAATCCCAATCCCGATCAATGGTTTGTGGCTGAAGCGCACAGCGATCACGCCAACAAGGGTCACCGCAACCAGCGCGGCCACAACTTCGAGCGCATTTAGGCTTTCCGCGCCGCCCGTTTGAATCCAGAACGAGGGGCTGAGCGCGAGCGCCAGCCCACCGATGACTGAGAGGGCTGGCCCCATGGAACGGAGCGCCAGCGCCATTCCCATGACGGCTAACGCCATGCCGGACGCGCGAATGAGCGGCGTCTGCCCGACGATCAGGAACACCAACCATGCCAGAAACGCAGCACTGAGCGCGGGCAGCCAGTCACGCAGCGATGGCAGGTGCGAGCGGTCGATCATGGAGTCTCCGGTATGGTGATTTCGGTGGGAGCGCCGCCTTCACGTTCATTCTGCAGGCGGAAATAGGCTTCCATCGTTTCGACGACAATTGGGAGGGCGACGGCCGAACCTTCGCCACCGTTATAGACAAATCCGATGATCAGGATCTCCGGGTTTTCATACGGTGCGTAGGCGGTGAACCAGGCGTGCGCTGGCCAGTTCCCCGGTCGACACAGACCGAGCGGGCGGGCGATTTCATCACAGTATTCGGCGGTGCCCGTCTTGCCCGCGACCATCACGTAGGGCAGGTTAGCGGTCTGCGCTGTGCCGTTGGTCACGGTGAAGCGCATGCCTTGCTGCACGATGCTGAAGTTTTCCGTCGTCACAAACGGTGGTCGGTAGCGGGCGTCAAAGCGGATGGGCGCGCAAAAACTGTCCGCGAAGTCATAGTTATCCGGCACGTTGACGATGTATTCGCGCCAGTCTGTCTCTAGTTCATCCTGAGCGACATTCACCTGTCCCGTATAGGTGGCGGGGTTGCAGCGAATGGGGTTGTAGAACTCGCTGTCCGGTTCACAGGTGCAGGCGAGGCTTTCCTCGCCGCGCATGATCATGTCTTCGACCAGCAGCAGTGTCACCGGCTGGTCGGGCGGTAGGTTGTCGATGTTGACAGTGCGGATGACTTCCGGCTCGAACGAATCCACGACTTCGCCGTCCGCATTGAACGTGTCGCGAATAATGGACGGACGGTAGAGCGTGCCGCCGTTGGCAATGGTCGCGACCGCGCTGGCAAGCTGGAGCGGCGTCACATTGATGTAACCCTGACCGAAGGCGGCGTTATAGGTGTCGCCCGTTGACCAGTTTTCGCCGTACAAGCGCCGCTTCCAGTCTTGATCCGGCATACGCCCGGCGTTCTCAAACGGCAGTTCGATGCCGAGCTTTGAGCCAATACCCATCGCCGTGGCATAGCGGAAGAGGTCGTTGATGCCGAGACCGCCGTCACGGAGCACCGCCGTCGAGTATTCCGGGTTGCCGCCGCCCACCTGATAGAAATACACGTCGCAGCTCTGGGCAATCGCGCCAATCATGTCGAGGTTGCCATGACCCGTACGCAACCAACACACAAAACGCTGGGCGGCGGCGCGGTCATTCGGCGCATAGCGGTTGGGCAGCAGGAGGTCGCCGGGATCGTTGAGGAACGTGCTGGGGTCGATCACGTCTTCCTGCAGCACGCCAAGCGCTGTGATCAGCTTCCACACGGAACCGGGCGGGTAGAGCGACTGCGTCGAGTGATTGACGAGCGGCGTGAGCGGGTCGGCGGCGACGTCGAGGTAATACTCCACGTCGATGTTACGGGCGAAGCGGGAATTGTCGTAGCTAGGGTAGCTGACCAGCGCGAGCACCTCACCCGTCTGCGGGTTCATGGCGATGACCACGCCCGTCTCGCTGACGATTTGCCCACGTTCAGCATTCAGCGCGGCGATCCGATTGCGCAGCGCCGTTTCGGCGGCTTGCTGCAGTTCTGAGTCGAGCGTCAGGCGCAGGCTGACGCCGGGCTGCGGCGGGACGTTCACGAGTGGGTCGCCGATGGGCTGGCCGACCACGTCGACTTCTCGCACGATGCGACCGCGCGTCCCGGCGAGCAGCTCTTCGAGATAAGCTTCTAAGCCCGCGTAGCCGATGCGGTCATAGGCGGGGTTGTAGCCCTGTTCCAGCAGTTCCAGTTCCTGTTCGGCGGGAATACGACCCATGTAGCCGATGATCTGCGCGGTGAGTTCGCCACTGGGGTACTCACGCACGGAGGCCGCTTCGACAGCCACGCCGGGCAGGCGGTAACTCTCTTCAAGAATTTGCATGGCGACGCGCTGACCCACATCCTGCGCGATCACGACGGGGCTGTACGGGCGGAAGCCTTCGCCTTCGGCGACTAGCTCTTCGATACTCCGCACATCCTGACCGCTGGCGATAGCGATGGCGCGCGTGGGCGGCACGCCCGTCAGCGCCGAGAGGCGGTTGTAGATGCGCAGGACTTCGTCTTCGTTGGCCGGCACGCTCGCCGGGATGATGGTCACGTTATAGGCAGGCACATTGACGGCCAGCGGTACATCATTGCGGTCGCGGATGACGCCGCGCGGCGCGGAGACGGGTAGTTCGCTCAAACGGTTTTCGTTGACCGCGGCCTGCGCGTCATCGTGTTCCGAGACTTGCAGTTGATACATGCGCACGCCGAACAAAACAAACACGGCGAAAACCATGCCTTGAAAAAAGGTCAGCCGCCAGCCTTGAAAAGGAGTCGGTCTTTGCATGGTGGACTCTCCACTAAGGACTCACGCGCCCTTCGCGTCGGGGTCGCAGCTTGCGCGACAGCCAGAACACGGGAAGCGCGAAGATCAGATTATAGGCGATGGTCGGGGCGACGACGTAGATCGAGTATTCGAAAAGGTTGATGCCAAAGCCTGAAAGAATCATGACGAAGGCGAACACCAGCTTATGCAGCATGGTTCCGCCGACCAGCAGCGCGACCACCAGCGGCAAGCTGATATTGACGAATTGGCGGCGCAGCGCATCGATAGCGAAGACAATCAGCAGCAAGCCGATCACCGATGTCCCGGTCGGCGCGGCAGAGAGCAGGTCGACGGCGATGCCTCCGGCAAACGCCCAGATCACGCCCGTTTCGAGCGGTGAATTGATCGCCCATGATAGGAAGAACAGAAACGCCAGATCCGGCGTGCCGCCGAAGATGCGGATCTGCGGGATGAAGGTCGCTTGCAGCACAGCGGCTAGAAAAACGATCGGGAGAGCGGCGTAATTGCTCAATTGCCCGTGCTTTCCTCAAACACCGAGAGGTCGGTCGGCTGGAAGTTGGTGACCACCAGCACGAATTCCAGCGTGTCGAAGTTGATCAGGCTGCGCACCTGCGCTTCCTGATACAGGCCACGTTCGGAGGGGCGCACGCTCGTCACCTGCCCGATCACGATATCGGGCGGGAAGTTACCGCCGAGCCCGGACGTCAGCACCAGATCGCCTTCGCGGACGGGCGCGTCCAGCCGGATCAGTTCCATGATGAGATTGCCCGACGCCAGACCAACGACGGAGCCTTCGACGCGGTTGGTCTGCATGCGCGCGCTGACGCGGCTGGTCGTTTCGGTGATGAGCATTACGCGCGCGGCGTTGGCGCTCACTTGAATAATCCGCCCGACCAAGCCCTGACCGGTCACGACGGGCATACCGACCGCGATGCCGTCACGCGTGCCGCGGTTGATGGCAATGGTACGCAGCCCGCCGCCCACATCCACACCGATCACATCGGCGGTCAGCGTTTCCTGATTCTGCGCGGTGTTGCGGTAATCGAGCAGGTTGGCAAGGCGACCGTAGTCACTCACAATTTCGCGCGCTTCGACCAGTTCCGTTTGATAGAGGGCGAGCGCTTCTTCGAGGTCGGCGATGCGCTGCTGGAGCGTTTGCACGTCACCAAAGCGGTTGATGTTGTCGGTGATCGCCAGTGCCGCCCGGTTGAACAGGCCCGAAACGGCGTTGAGCGGTGCGGAGACCAAGTCTTCCAGTGGGGAGAGGAGGCCGGTCTGACTGGCGATGATCAAGCCAACGGCGATGATCAGGGAGACGATCAGGAAAACGGATCGGTTCGAGCGCCAGCCACGGCGAAAATTGGTGCTGTTCATCTAGCCGCCTCGTTAGTGGCGCGTGCTCCCGCGCTCCAAACCGACCAGCAGCCGGCGCAGATTGTTGTAGTCTTCGAGGATGCGACCAGCGCCGCGCGCGACGCACGTCAGCGGGTCATCTGCGACCCAGCAGCGAATGTTGACTTCTTCCTGCATACGGTCGGAGAGGCCGCGCAGCAGACCGCCGCCGCCCGCCAGACAAATGCCGCTCTCCATCAGGTCGCCGACGAGTTCCGGCGGCGTATCGTCGAGCGCATCTTTGACCGTATCGACGATGATGCCGACGGAGCCAGAAATCGCATCGCGAATTTCAATCGAGCTGACTTCGACGACAGTCGGCAGCCCGGTCACCAGATGAATGCCCTTGACCGGACGAATATCTTCGCGGGGGAGGGGATAGGCCGAGCCAAGTTCCAGCTTCAGACGTTCCGCGGTAGGTTCGCCGATGAGCAGATTGTGTTTCTTGCGCATATACTGAACGATGTCTTCGTCCATCTCGTCGCCCGCCACGCGAATCGAGCGGCTGATGACGATGCCGCCGAGCGAGAACACGGCGACTTCGGTCGTGCCGCCGCCGATATCCACGACCATGCTGCCGCGTGTTTCCTGCACGGGTAAGCCCGCGCCGATGGCCGCTGCGACCGGTTCTTCGATCAAATGCACTTCACGCGCACCCGCGCTCACCGCCGCATCATAGACCGCGCGTTTTTCCACTTCGGTGACACCACTGGGGATGCCGACCACCACGCGCGGACGCGGGATGGGAACCCAACTTTGCTCGTGCGCTTTACCGATGAGATGATGAAGCATGGCTTCGGTCACCTCAAACTGGTCGATGACGCCGTCGCGGATGGGGCGCACAATCATGATGTTTTTCGGGTTCTTATTCCACATCTCTTTGGCACGCGCGCCGACTTCGATCGGGCGCTGGGTTTTGCGATCGATGGCGACGAAGGACGGCTCGTTGATCACAATGCCCTTGCCGCGGACACTGACGAGGGTATTGGCGGTTCCTAAATCAATGCCGATGTCGAGAGAGAATAAGCCGAAGAAGTAATCTAACGGACTCAGCACAAAGTTGATCTCCTAGCGGCATAACCAACGCGGCATTATAACATGAGCGTGAGCCATTACAAAGCACGGGTGAAAGATGGACCTTCACACAAGTGTATTCCAGCTTATACAGCGCCATGCGTTAATCCCCTCAGGCTCGAGCGTGGTGGTCGCAGTGTCAGGCGGGTCAGATTCGCTGGTGCTGCTGCACATTCTGCTGGCGCTGCAAGACCGACTTGAGTGCAAGCTGCATGCCGCGACGCTCGATCACGGCTTGCGCGGGCAGGCAGGCGCGGACGATGCCGCCTATGTTGAAGCGGTGTGCGCGGCGTGGGGTGTCCCCTGGACCCGCGAGCACCGCAGCGTGCAGGAAGTAATGCGGGCTGAGCAATGCGGGGTTGAGGAAGCGGCGCGCAGCGTGCGTTATCAATTCCTACAGGATACTGCCGCAGCTGTCGGGGCGGATCGCGTCGCAGTGGGTCACCACGCCGATGATCAGGCCGAGACGATGCTGCTGCACCTGCTGCGCGGGGCGGGCCTGAATGGTTTAGGTGGCATGGAATTGAGCGGTCGGTTGCCCGCGCAAGGGAGAGAACTACCGCTGATTCGTCCCCTGCTGCACGTGACCCGCGCCGAGATCGAAGCGTACTGCCTCGAAAATAATCTTCAGCCGCGCCACGACGCCACGAACGACGACACCGACTACACGCGCAATCGCATCCGCCATGAAGTGCTGCCTGTTCTGCGCACGGTCAACCCTGCAGTCAACCGAGCGCTGATTCGCTTGGGCGAAATCGCGCGACTGGAGGAGGACTTCGTCGATGGTGAGTTCCGGCGGTTGGTCGAGGCGCAGGTGCGCCATGAGGTGAAATATGAGACCACCAGCGACGGGCGGCGCGACCGACTGGAACGCTATCTGCTGTCCAAGGCGCTGTTTCGCGGCCTGCACGAAGCGCTGATGCGGCGCTACATGCTCTGGATCTTATGGAAAGGCGACGCGATTGACCCGACCTACGATCAAGTGACGCGCATGGTCAACTTGGCGCGCTTTGGCGAAGTCGGCGCGCGCCTGCCCATTGACCAGACGCGCCAGCTCCGTATCGACTATGAGGACATTGTCATCGAAGATAATTCAGCGCTGTGGAATCCGCCGCTGCTGCCGAAGCCGGAGATAATTATTCAGAGTCCCGGTAGTATTGATTTATATGAGGATTGGCGTATTCATGCTTTCCTCGTGCTTCCTGAAGTTTACAATGCGCGTCTGGTGATCCGTGAGGGCGCGGATGTTCGTTTACGTGTGCGCCAACCCGGCGACCGCTGGGCACCGCTCGGCCTCGGTGGGCACACGCAAAAGCTCTCCGAATGGCTGATTGACCATAAAGTACCACAGGCCGTGCGGGATCGGCTGCCGCTCCTCACCATCGACGGGGAAATTGCGGCCATTTTACGGGGTCGGCAGTGGCCGATCAGCGAGAATTTTGCCGTCAAACCAGAGAGTTCACGGGTGGTTTACTTCTGGTTAGAACATCTCCGTTAATTTTCAGAAAAAATTGGGTAAGTGATTCACTATTGGAAGTTGCAAAATTGCGACGATCTGGCTATCCTTGAGAAAAGATAAACGTTATGCCCTCACCCTAATTGCTAGGCTGAAAGTCAATGACAGACAACGGATTAGAATCGGCAAGCATTTTGGTCGTCGACGATGAAGCGGCGCTCCGTTATTCAGTGAGCAAGACTCTCCAGCGGGTCGGCTACAGCGTCCGTGAAGCCTCCAATGGTGAGGACGCGCTCGACATCATCCGGGGCGAAATGTTCGACGTGGTGTTGACGGACATTCGCATGCCTCCGGGTCTGGACGGTGTCGAACTGGTGCGGCGCATCAAGGATACTGACCCGGACACAGTGGTCATCCTCATGACGGCCTATCCCAGCCTCAACACGGCGGTCGAAGCACTCCGCTTGGGCGCGCACGACTACCTGATCAAGCCGAGTTCGAGCGTGGATATTCGCGCCAGTGTGCAGCGGGGCATCGAACGCGCGCGCAGCCTCAAGCGCCGCCGCGCCCTGCTGGATCTCATTCGGAGCAATGTGGCGGAACTGAGCCGCGCGGCTGAAGAGACGGTGGTCACTGTGCGCGAAGGCGTCATGGTGGAAGAGCACCAGCTCGTCCCGGATGGCATGGGCGAAATTCCGCTCGGCAGCGTGATGACGCTCGGCCCGCTGACCATCTACCCCGGTCGCTATGAGATTTCCGTCGAAGAGCACCGCATCGACCTTACGCCGACTGAGTTTGATCTGCTGCTGTATCTGGCGGCGCATCGTGGCCGCGTGGTGTCGTGCCATGAACTCGTGCGCGAAGTGCGGGGCTATGCGGTCGATGAGGCCGAAGCCCGCGAAGTGATTCGCCCGCACGTCAGCAACCTGCGGCGTAAGCTGAAGGCGGCGGGTCAGGACGAAGACCTGATCGTCAACGTGCGCGGCATCGGTTACCGGTTGAGTGAACAGGTTGACTAGTTGAAGCAACGCTTCTTCCTTGTAGTTTTCATCATCGTCATCATCTCAGGGGCAACGCAAGCGCAGTTGCCCCTGATTGATCGTATGACCCTCGAACAAAAAGTCGCGCAGATGTTCATGGTCACGCTGCATGGCAGCGTGCTCACCGAGGATGGCGCGGCCTTCTTGGAACGGTATCAGCCGGGGTTGGTCGTGTTGTTCACGTCGAATGCTGGGACGCCCGACGCCGTAACGCGGCTGACCAACAGCTACCAGCAGACTATCACGGGGGCGGGCGGCGTGCCGCTGCTCATCGCCGTCGATCAAGAGGGCGGCGTGGTGACGCGTCTCCCAGATGGCTTCACTATGTTCCCCACGCCCATGCTGATCGGTGCGGCGGGCGCAGAGATGGCCTTTGAGACGGGCTTAGCCGCCGCTGAAGAGCTTGCCGCCGTGGGCATCAACATGAACCTCGCGCCTGTCGCCGATCTCGAAACCAACCCTGACAATCCGATCATCACGCGGCGTTCTTTTGGCAGCGATCCTACGCTCGTGGGCGAGGCCGTATCCGCCTATGTGCAGGGCGCACAGTCGATCAATGTGCTGTCGACGGTTAAGCATTTCCCCGGCCACGGTGACACCAGCGAAGACTCGCATGGGACGCTGCCCGTGCTCAACCTGTCGCGGGAAACGCTGGAAACGCGCGAACTTGTGCCGTTTCAAATGGCAGTTGACGCGGGGGTAGCGGCGGTAATGGTGGCGCACATCGACTTTACGGCGCTGGATGATGTACCAAACCTGCCGGCTTCGCTGTCACCGGACATCATCACCGGGCTGCTGCGCGAGGATATGGGCTTCGACGGCCTGATCATGACCGATGCCATGGACATGAATGCGGTCGATCTGTACTACAACTTCTATGATGCGGTGGTGATGGCGGTCAATGCGGGCGTGGATGTGGTGTCGATGGGGCCGGGCATCGGCCTGCCAATTGCCGAGCAGGCGATTCAGCGTGTGGTAGCGGAAGTGAACGCCGGGAACATTCCCGAAAGCCGCATCGACGAGTCGGTCGAGCGCATTCTGGCGACGAAAGAGCGCTTCAATGTGCTGAACTGGCAGCCCCTCGACCCGGCAACGGTTGATGAACGCATGAACCTCGCCGCGCATGGCGACGTGTTTGATCGGCTGTATCAGGCCGGGGCGACTGTCGCCTATGACCGGAACAACCTTGTGCCGGTGCCCGCCGACAAAAGCGTCGCCGTGATCTTCCTCGCCACGCGCTACCAGATTCAGCAGGAATGCGCGCAGTATCGCAGTGATATTCGCTGGGTGGGTGTGGCCGACAACCCCGATCAAGAGCAGATCGGCTGGGCGGTTGGGGCGGCGGCGCTCTCTGATGTGGTGATCGTGTTTACGCAGGACGCGATCCGCAATTTAGAGCAGCAGGCGCTGGTCAATGCGCTCCCGCCCGAGAAGACGGTTGCCGTTGCCATCTGGTCGCCCTATGACTGGCAAACTTTTCCGCAGGTTTCTGCGTATATGGCGACGTACACACCTGCTCGACCCGCTGTGCCGGCGGCGTGCGCCATTTTGTTCGGCGCGCAGTCCGCGACCGGACGCCTCGCGCTTACGCTGGGGCCGGATCTGCTCGCCGGAAGCCACGACGTACCGTAGCTCACCGAGGGCGGGTGTGCGCGGCGGTCAGACTCGCTCTGACCGCCGCAGTTTAGCCTTGTGTCAACCGACATTTCACGCTACCTTATATCCTCGTACACACACGACGATAGGACGTATCATGGGAACCCTCAACCCCGATCTCTTGTCTAAAGACCTGCATGAGGTCATGAATGACGCTGTCGCGCTCAAAGATCAGTACAAGAAACAGGTGTTACTGCCGGAAGTGATTCTGTTGGCGTTGGTGCGGCGAAAAGAGACGGCGGCGGCGCGCTTGCTCGACACCTTCAAGAGCGGGCGGGGGGCCGACCTTGATAAGCTGGATCGCCAGACGATCACGGCGATTGAGACGCGGCGCGATACCAACGGCGACCTCGACTATGTGGCGAAGGGTAACCGCTCCGTCCCGCTCTCCAAGCAGACGATCATTCTAATTGACGATGCGCTCAGCCTTGCCAATTCGCAGGATCAGATGCGCGTCGACACCGATCATATGCTGGCGGTGATGGCCGAAAGCACCATCAGTACGAGCGGTCTGCTGCGCCAGCACGGCATCACCCCTAAAGCGATCGCCGATGTGCTCTCGGACAGCTCGCAGATCATCCGCACGGATGGCACGACCAAAGACTACGTTGCCGGCGCGAAGAAGGGCGACCTGCGCGCGGTTTACTTCCGCGAGAACCTGCTCCGTGATTTGAATAATATCCTGTCGCAGTCGGTCAACCGCCACGTGATTCTCGTCGGGCCGGATGGCGTGGGCAAGCGAACGCTCGCCTACAGCCTCGCGCTGCTGATGTCGGAAGGCAAGGGCCCCAAGAACCTGCGCAATCTCGTGCAGGTGGATGAAACTGCGCTGCTCGACAGCGACCAGAAGGCCATCCGTGCCGGGCTGAGTCAGGCGGCGGGCGGCATTCTGTTCATCCCGCACATTCACCGCTTCTTCGGGGGGCCGATCAAAGCGGAATTCGCCAAAGCCACGCCCATGATCCAGAAGGCATTTCTCGCCAACGATCCGGTCATCATCGGCACGACCACCGAGCAGGAATTCGCGCAGCGCATCGTCGGCGTGAACGCGGTGACCGAACACACGCAAATTCTGCGCGTGCCGGAGCCGAGCGTCGAAGAGACGATTGAAATGCTCAAGGTGATGAAGCCGCACATCGAAGCGGACTACGATCTGAAAGTTGTGGAAGAGGCGCTGGCCTTAGCCGCGCGTCTCTCCAAACGCTATATGACGGCCAATCCGCAGCCCCGCAGTGCTGAACAACTGCTGCACCGCGCGGCGGCGATGGTCGCCATGAGCCGCAATCAGGTAAGCGGGAAATCGGAAGTGGCTGACGATTCATCGCTTGACGCGGAAGATGTCACGCTGGCGGCCTCGCAGATGACGGGCGTGCCCGTGAGCAAGCTCGGTCAGGATGAACGCGTGCGTTATGCCAGCATGGTCGAACACCTGAAAGAACGTCTGATCGGGCAGGATACGGCGGTGCTGGCCGTCAGCCGTGCGATCAAGACGGCGCGTGTCGGCTTGAAAGACCCCAAACGTCCGATTGGCGCCTTCCTCTTCCTTGGGCCGACGGGCGTCGGCAAGACCGAGTTGGCGCGCGCGTTAGCCGAATTCATGTTCGGCAACGAAGATGCTATGCTGCCGCTCGATATGTCCGAATTCAAAGACGAGAGCAGCCTCAACCGCTTGATCGGTTCGCCGAGCGGTTATGTGGACAGTGAGGCGGGCGGTCAGCTCACCGAACGCGTGCGCCAGCAGCCCTACATCATCGTGCTGTTCGACGAGGTCGAGAAGGCGCACCCGCGCGTGCTGGACATTCTGCTGCAAATGATCGAAGAAGGCCGCCTGACTGATGGGCGCGGCAATCCGACGTGTTTCAGCGAGACGGTGATCATTCTGACCAGCAATCTCGGCGCGGAGTACCTATCGATCCCCGTGGTTGATGAGAACGTTAGCGAACAGGTGATGGAAGAAGTGCGCACGTTCTTCCGCCCGGAATTCCTCAACCGTCTGGACGAGATCATCATGTTCAACGCGCTCTCCGAGGAAGACCTGTACACGATCTTAAAGCTGCTGCTCAAGAAAGAGACGAAACTCGGCGAGGAACGCGGCTTGAAGCTGGAATTCACTGAGGCGGCCATGCGCTGGATGCTCGACCAGAATGACGAGCCGGAATTCGGCGCACGCCCACTGCGGCGCATTATTCGCCGTTCCGTGCGCGAGCCGCTGGCGGACTTCCTGCTCCGCGCCAATCCGCCTGCCGGGACACTGGTGCGCATCGACGCGAACGAGACCGGTCTGCACTTCGCCGCGAACGTAGATGGTCAAGAAATCAAAGTTGCTACCGAATAAGGAGAGACGGCATGGCTCAGGTAATTACCACAGTTTTTCGGAAATATGATATTCGTGGGACGGTCACCGGTGCGAACCCCCAGTTGACGCCGGAACTGGCGCGCTATGTGGGTCGGGCGCTGGGCACCTACCTGCCGCAGCAGTTCCAGACGGAGCGCGTGTACGTCGGGCAGGATAACCGCCTGTCCTCTGAACCGCTGCGCCTCGCCATGATTGAAGGCTTGCTCTCGACGGGCCTCAACGTCACCGACATTGGCCCGGTGCTGACCCCGACCGTGTATTTCGCGTCAGCCAGCCACGGCGACCGCGGCGCGGGCGTTATGATCACGGGCAGCCACCTCTCCACCGACTATAACGGCATCAAGATGGCGTATGGCTCGCTGGCGCTGGCCGATCAGCAGATTCTCGACCTGCTCAAGATCATCCAGACGGATGGTTTTGCGACGGGGCAGGGCGAACTGGTGCGCGATTATGAGATGCTCCACAAGCACATGGAAACCATCAAGGGCAAGGTCAAGATGGCACGCCCGCTCAAGGTCGTACTGGATGCGGGCAATGGTTTGAGCGGTGGCGCGGTGCCGCCGATTCTGCGCGACCTCGGCCTCGACGTGACCTGCTTGTACTGCGAACCGGACGGCACGTACCCGAACCACCTGCCGAACCCGGAAGACCCGGAAATGACCAAAGATCTCGAAGCGAAGGTCATCGAAGTCGGCGCGGATCTCGGCCTGGCGTTCGACGGCGACTCGGATCGCTGCGGGTTCATCGACAATCACGGGCATCATATCGCGGCGGATCGCCTGCTGGCGCTGCTGGCACGTGACCTGTTGAGCCGTCAGCCCGGTGTGCCGATTGTCTTCGACGTGAAGGCGTCGCTGGCGCTGCCCGACGAAATCCGCAAGTACGGCGGCGTCCCGGTGATGTGGAAGACCGGCCACAGCCTGATGAAGCGCAAGATGCGCGAAATCAACTCGCCCTTGGGTGGCGAAGTCAGCGGTCACCTGTTCGTGGGCGAAAATTACTTCGGCTTTGACGATGCGCCGCTGGTCGCGCTGAAGACGCTGGAGATCATCGCGCGGTCGGGCAAGACCATCGGTGAACTGTTTGACGAGATTCCCAAGCTGGTCGCGACGCCGGAAATCATTCTGAGCGCGCCGGATGCGCTCAAGTTTCAGATTATCGAGGAAACGGCCGCCGAACTGGCGAAAGATTTCGAGGTCGTGACGCTGGACGGCGTGCGCGCCATCTTCAGCGAAGGCTGGGGCTTGGTCCGTGCGAGCAACACGCAGCCCGCGATCACGCTGCGCTTTGAAGCCTACACCGCGCCCAAGCTGGTCGAATACATGCTGCGCTTTAAAGACCTGCTGAGCAAGCATCCGGAAGTCGATCTGGGTAAGCTGCAGGATCAGATCAGCGCGTTCAGCAAGTAACCATTTCGCCATTTCATGCACAAAGGACGAGCTCAGCCTCGTCCTTTTTGTCGCTCGTTGAGGAGACAAACTCATGACCGATTTTCATCAGATCTACGCGGCACAGGCGGACGCCTACGAAGCGATGGTCGCCGCCGAAGATTATCAGGGTAACCTATGGAGGGCGCTGGAAAGCGTACGGCCGCTCGGCGGGCTGGATGTGATCGAACTCGGTGCGGGCACGGGGCGTTTGACGCTGTACCTCGCGCCACGCGTGCGCTCGATCAGCGCGTTTGACCAGTCGGCACACATGCTCAGCGTGACCGAAGCCAAACTCCATGCCGCTGGTTTGACGAACGCGCGCACGGGTGTCGCGGATAACGGCGCGCTGCCGGTTCCCTCCGCTTCCGCCGATCTCGCCATTGCGGGGTGGAGTCTGGGGCATTCGTGCGGGTGGTTTCCGGAGACGTGGCGCGAGGTAATCGGTCAGGCGGTCGGGGAAATGCTGCGCGCGCTGCGACCGGACGGCACGGCGATCATCTTCGAGACGCTCGGCACGGGGACAGAGCGCCCCGGCGCGCCGACGCCGGGACTGGAAGCGTACTATCAATTCCTTGAGACGACGTACGGCTTCACGCGCACCGTGATCCCCACAGATTATCAGTTTGCCTCGCCAGAAGACGCCGCCGCCAAGACGCGCTTCTTCTTTGGCGACACGCTGGCGGATCGCCTCATCGCGGAGGGGCGCAGCCTTTTGCCGGAATGGACGGGGATGTGGCACAAGCATCGGTAAAGCATTCTCAGCGTATACTGTTTAGCAACAGGACATCTTTTCTTTAGGAAAAACCCTCATGGCAAATGTTCTTTGCAAAGCCTCTGTTCGCACCGAGTCGGACTTTGCCCGCATCAACGTGCGCAAAGGGTCGGGGACGAATACCGAAATCCTAACCACGCTGGCCGTTGGCACCATGGATTTGACGGTGCGCGATGTGCAGCCCGATCAGCAGCAGAAAGCGGCGCTGTCAGGTAAGGTCTACCAGTGGTTCAACGTGGATTTGCCAGATGGTGGGCGCGGTTGGATTCGCGATGACCTCCTCGATATTGTCGGCGACTGCGGCTCGGTTGGCTATTCGAGCCTGTCCACGCCGACGTGGGCGTTCGGGCTGACGCGTGTCGAAGTGATCGTGCGGCCGCCGGGCGATCCGGAGCGGGTTCGCAAAGCTGCGTTCAATATCACGGCGGGGTTTGAAGGTGGCGGCTACGCGACCTACCAGAACCGCGACGACGGCGTCATCAGCTACGGGCGTTTCCAATTCACATTGGCGTCGGGCAGCCTATTCTCGGTGCTCGATAAGTATTTGCAGAAGGCGACTGGGTCGATTGCCGATCAACTGCGCTCGCAGTACTACGAGCCGATCAAGGCGCGGGACGCGAATCTGCGCAACGACCAGAACCTCAAGAATCTGCTCGTTGCCGCTGCGCCCGACCCCATTATGCAAGAAGCGCAGGACGCCGTCGCGACCGACGTGTACTGGAACGCCGCCATGAATCTGAGCGCCGTGCCGCGCAACATCAACAGCGCCTTGGGGCGCGCACTGCTGTTCGATATGGCGATCAATCACGGGCTGCGCCACGACATGATCGCGCTGGCGGAAGGCGCGCTCTCACTTCCGGTTCGCGGCCGCTTACCCGACCTCGCGACCGAGAAACTGTTGATCGCCAAGCTGGCGGAAGTGCGGCAGGATCGCATGAATAAGCTGGCGGTTAAGCTGAATGCGCCGGGCCTCAAGCAGCGCGGTGATTTCTGGGTAGCGTATGTCGCGACAAACGACTGGGACTTGCTCGGCGACCTGAACGGCAATGTCACGATCAAGCCGGGGCGTACGGTGCAGGTCAAGAACCCGTAGATGGCTTCAAAGCCAAATCAGTAGGGGCGCACGGCCGTGCGCCCCTACGCATTGCGGATATACAGCACCGTCGTCACCCCTAAATCGGTCAGCAGCACCGCGACCGCGCCGCCGACGGCCCCATACGCCGGAATCAGCGCCGCGCTGAGCACGAAGATCGCCACAACGGCGAATGCGTTCACCCCATTGACGAAGTGTTCCCCGCTATGCGCATACCAATAGATGGTACGTGCGCCGCGCAGCGCAAAGAAAAGCAACGACCAACCGAGTACAATCAGGGTGGGGACCGCGGGCTGAAAGCCGCCACCGAAAACCAGCGTCAGTAAGAGCGGCGCGGCGACCGTGAAGCCGATCCCCGCGACCAGCCCGAAGGCGGCTAGTCCGAGCGCCGCGGGGCGAAAGGCGCTCTGCACCGTAGCCGAGCCGATCAGTGGGAACAAAGCGGCGAAGAACGCGTTCGGCAGCAGTTTGGCCGCTTCGATGAAGCGGTTCGCCGCGCTGAAGTAACCGGCTTCGATCACCTGCTGTTCGAGCAGCAAAAAGACCATTCGCACTTGCAGCGCCGCGAAGATTGCCGCCAGCGCGAACGGAAATGCCGCGCGGAGAAGGGTGACTAACCTCACCCCCCAACCCCCTCTTCCAAGGGAGAGGAGGAGACGAGCTTGTTCGGCGAGAGTGAGGCGTTGATATAACCACCATGCTGCGACTAACTGCCCGGCAGAAGTCACGGTGTTCAGGCTGAGCGCGTGCAGGACATTTCCACCGTAAGCGAGTGCGATGGTGGTCAGCACAACTTGCGCTCCGATCATGCCGAGGTTGAGCGCGGGGATCGTCCACAAACGCCCCTGTGCTTTGAACACAGTTGTGAACTGGCTGTAGAACGGCTGAATCACGATCAGCGGCGCGGAGATTTGCAGCGCGGTGATCACCACCGGATCGCGGCTGATGAGCGGCGCTGCCAAGTAAAAGGTGATCAGCACCCCGCCGCCGAGCAGCAGTCGTGCGACGGTGATCGACTCCATGTAGGCGGGGATTTGCGTGGAATCGGCGCTGATTGCCCGCGTCATGAGCGTTGTCAAGCCGAATTCGACCACCAGACTCAGCGGGTAGACCCACGCCAGCGCCACCGCATACACACCTAAGCCTGGGCTGCCGAAGGTGCGGCCAATCAGCGCGGAGAGGACGAACAACAGGAGCGCGCCGCCAAGGTTGCTGCCGAGGAGCGTCAGTGTGTTGGATGGGAGGCGGCTGAGCGTCACTGATGTTTGTATTCGATCCAGTAGTGATCCGCGAAATTAGCGAACAGGGGTGAACGTCCGAACTTTGACTCTAGAGCGAGCAGTTTGGCGAGGAGCTGCGGCCGCTTTTCGATCACCCCATAGGCGTCGCTCGGTGGCAGGAAGAAGCCCAGCGGTTCGACATGGATCCGCGAAAAGTGGGGCGCGAAAGCCTCATCGAGTTGTTGGATTGTCGGATAGTAGATCGGGATTGGTGTGGCCGTGACGGCAGGGCGGAACGCGGCGGTGCCACGCGAACGGCGGAAGGCTGTCTTGAAATCCCCGTGCGCGCTGTGCCAGGCGATCTCCCACAGGCACACGCGGCTCATCACGCCGAAGGCGACGATGCCACCCGGCTTGACGCGGTCTTTCAGCCACTTCGCCAACGGTCGCCACTTGGGGAGCACGTTGATCGCGCCGAAGTTGGAGAACACGCCGTCGTACACGGGCGTGACCGACGGCAATTGGTCAAGGTCAAGCTGACGAGTGGTGACCCGCTGCGTGTGCGCTGTCTTGTGCGCGGCTATCTCCAGCATGGAGGGGCTGGCATCGGTCGCGGTGACATGCATGCCCCGTTCTGCTAGATGCAGCGCATCCTCGCCCGTGCCGCAGCCGAGTTCAAGGATGTTGTCGCAACGCTGAAAATGCCGATCCAAACGGCTATGGACCCGACGGCGCAGATATTGCGCAATCGGGGAGTGGGTGAAATCGTCGTCGTAGGTCGTCGCTAAAGCATCAAAAGTCATCAACAAGCCAAAGCATAGGTGGCGCTACGTTCTCAGTGTAAAGCATAATCCGCTGGCGCTAGCCTGATCTTTCTAGGTCATTTTTCGTGATTTCCATCCCGATACGCCCGAGGCGCGCATTGAGTGCCAGCTTGATCTGTTTGAGCGCGGGCGCACCGTCGACCTTTGCCTTGCTGAGCGCAACCTCACTGACCATCCAGCGCGTCGCATAGCTGTAGAAGCGCCGCGAACGCCGCCCTGCCACCGTGAGATCGCGGTCGCTGCGGTCGTGCCACGGCTTGTGGCTCAGGACGCGGTTCTCGACTTCGGTGTAGTACGGCGTGCCTTTGATGGGGTAGGCGACGGTCGTCAGGAATACGTCCGGGTTCGAGCGTTTCAGGTGATCAACCGTTTCTTCGAGGTCGCGGATCTCTTCGCCTTCATAACCGAGCATGATGAACATACCCGTTTCAATGCCGTAGCGCCGCAGCAGGTGCGTTTTGGCCTGCACATCGGCGACCTGCACTTTGCGCTGCATCAGATCGAGGATGCGCTGCGATCCGCTCTCGGAGCCATTCCACACGCGGAAGCAGCCCATATCCGCGAAGGCTTTGACGACGTCCTCGTTCAGTCGATCCGCCCGCGAGATGCACTCAAACGGGATGCGGACACCGCGTTTCTTCAGCTCCGCGTGATATTCGAAGAACCAGCGGTGGTTGATGGCGAACACATCGTCGGCGTACCAGATCATATCCGGATTGTACTGCTCTTTGATCCACAGCAGTTCGTCGGCGGCGTCGGCGGGGGTGCGGCGGCGGTGCGTGTTGCCGTAGACCGAATGGCTGCACCACGTACAGGTATACGGGCAGCCGCGTGCCTGAATCACCGAAATGGAGCTCCGCCCGTGATGCTCCTTCCACACCCGCATGTACTGCGGGATGTCAATCGCCTCGCGATCGGCCCACGGATGCGCGCTCAGGTCGGCGATCAGCGGGCGCGGCTCGGTCTTGACCGCGCAGCCCTCCGCATCCAGATAGGCAATGCCCTGTATCTGGTGCAAATCCTGTAGCCCGTGTTGAGCAAGGTGCGGGATCAAGGCGGCGAGCGTGAGCTCGCCTTCGCCCACGACGATCACATCGGCGCCGTGATCGAGATACTCCTGGGCATAATACGGCGGCTCCGGCCCACCCAAAACTACCTTCACGCCCTGCGCCTTGCACATGCTGACCATCTTCAGTACGTTGAACTTGGTCATCAAGTTGGTGTAGATGCCGACTAAGGACGGGCGCTCACGGGCAATTAACCCGCTGAAATCTTCGAGGCGGCTGAACGTCGCGTCGAAGACGCCCACAGCATAACCTTGACTCTTGAGGTACGACGAGAGGTGCAGAATACCCAATGGAGGGTAGGGCTTCATCACCTGCTGTTCGTGCGGATCTTCGTGGAGGAAGTAGCCGTGGGTGAGCAGAATATCCATCGGCTAGCCGACTTCAAACCCGGTCGTCTGCTGAATGTAGCGCAAAACGATCTGATAGGCTTCCGGGTCGACCATGCGGGTGATCGTATGTACAGCGTCGTCCGCATGCACTTCGACGAAGGCTTCGTGCGGTGTATCGACATGGCGAAAGCGCGTTGCGTTGTCGATATTGAAAATTTCCACCGTGCTGTCGCTCGGCGTGTACTTGATCCAAGTGCCGCGCATTGTGTTTTTCTCCTATTTGTTCTTGGAAATTAGGGATTCGAACAGGCGCACAATCCACCGCAGTGGATCGAAACCCGTCGGCGGTGGGGGTGGTTCGACTTGGGACTCGGCGCGGATGCGGTCACGCATCTCGCGGATGGTGAGCAGCGGCGTCTCGTCGGAAATCAGGTCGAGCGGCTTATCCAGCCGGGCGCGTGGGGTGACAGCGGGCGGCGGTGGCGCCGCCGGAGCGGCCTTCGGGCGTTCGCCGAGGAACTCCGGGATCGTGTCGTCCCCGGTCGGCGGGCGAATGGCCATCGACGGCGCAATGGCCGGCTCGGGGTCTTCCCACGGAAAGTCGAGTACGGGGCCGCTCTTGTGCCCGGTCGCGCGGCTGCGGTAGGCGGGAAGATCCGTGTTGAAGTAACTGACAACATCCATGTCGATGCCGCGGGCCGCGAATTCGCCGAGCGCGCTCGAATTGGTGCCGAACGCGAACAGCGGCGGCGCGGCATAAGGGTGATAGCTGAGAACGGCGCGCAGCATCATCCAACCGCGCTGCGAGAAGGGCAGGAACAACCGATCCTCGTCAATGCGCCCGAGAAACTCACCGACGAAGTCATCGTTGGGGAGGCGCGGCGCGGCGCTCCCTTGCCAGATGATGACGGGCGACAGGCTGGTCGCCTGACTTTCGAGATCGGGCAGCGTATCCACCACGTTGAGCTGTTCGAGGTCGGCCATGAAGTCGGGCAGTGCGCGCGCGAAGTCGCCGCCCTCACTTTGATGCACGGCGATCCCCTCGATCACGCCGATGGCGCGCCCCGCATGGCGCCGACCGCTGTTGTAATGGCGGACGAGCAGGTAGTACTCGCCGAGGGCGAAACAGTATACGCTCGGAAAGTCGCGTGCCAGCCGGGCGATCTCGTGCACGTAGTTGAAGATATTCCCGATGGTGCTGATGTCTTTATTCGTCAGCGCCGCGGGACGCACAAACGCCGTGAAGTCGCGTTCCTGATTGCGGGTGAACAAAAACTGTTCGTAGCGCATCGGCTTAGACCAGCAGCGGTCGCATCTTCTTGTTGGCGGTTTTCGTCACGGTGCGGATTTTCGGTTCCATCTCTTTGAGCCGCTCCGCCAGTTCCACGCGTTCTTCGTGCAGTTGCTTGATCGTCCGCCCGCGCAAAATGCGCGCCAACACGTTCTTGTCGAGCTTGGAGAGGCGCGTTTCCAGATCGCCCATGTGTTCCTCAAGGATCAGCGCAGTGCGATCCAGTTCATTGCCGATAGAGTAGAGGAACGGATACTGAATGTTTTCGGGTTCCGGCGACCCGGCGAGGTTGAAGCTCGCGAGCTCGTAGCCTTTGCCTTCCGCGGCGAGCGTGGCGTTGCCTTCGCCGACAATCGAGACGGCCAGCATCGCTGATGGGTAGAGCCACGGGCGCAAACCGCTGATCTTCGCGCGTTCTTCGGCGACGAAGTCGTGCACGCCTTGAAAGACCTGCCGGGCGCGAGCGTACAGTTTCTCGAAGTTATTCTCTTTGAATTCATCGGGGAGCGCGTCGGCTTTGGTCAGCACAATCGCCACGGTGATCCCCTCATTGACGCCCATTTCGCCTTCTTGCGCCGGGCGGAATTTGTAGGTGTTGAGCAGATGGAAGATCAGCGGCGCGGAGGTGAGCATGCGGGCTTCGATCAGCGGGCGGGTGGCGATGGTGTAAGCATCCGCCACGATGATGACGGCATTGCTCTCCTGAATGTCGGCGTGGAGCTGCGCTGCCGCATCCGATTCGTCGGTCGGTTGGTTGATCGCGCCGCCCTGATAGTCGACCCACAGGAAGTCGGTGATGAACTGATCCTGAAAGTACAGGCGGAACGTGTCTTCGCGGCGACCCATCGTCGGCGCGGGCCATTCTTTTTCCATAACGAAATCCGCCCACGGCTTCATGTATTTCGTCGTGGTGTTCACATCTTCATCTTCAATGCGAAAGCCGTCGATCCCGTCTACCATGAGATACAGCAGCGCCAGCGTATAACAGGTCTTACCCTGACCCGTGCCCCCAAACAACGTTACCTTCAACGCCATGTGTCGTCCTCGCTTTCAACATTGCCTCTAGTATAGCGTCGCTTCTCTCGCGGTCAATCGACACTCAGTAATTTCTAGTGTAAGGCGACGTTGGACAGGCGGGTCGGCTCGTGGGGGAGCGCCGCCAGTTGATCGAGCTTGCTCACGGCGCGGGGTAGAGTCGCCCAGTGATAGAGCATGCTCGCGGTGCGCCGGAGATGCGCCGGACGCGCCGCCAGCGGCTGACGGACAAGCGTTTGCAGTTCACGCAGGGTTTTACGCGAGCGGTACTCTTTGTGGATGACGGTGTGCAGCTGGCGGTAAAACTCTGTGCGGAACGGGCCGCGGTAGAGCATGGCAAGGTCCTGGCTATCGACCCAGTTCTCGCGTTCGCCCAGTTCATGCTTGACCGTCTCGTAGAACTTCGTCCCCGGCAGCGGGTAGCTGACCGAGATGCCGATGTCGTCCGGCATGAGGTCACGCACCATTTTGAGCGTGAGTTCGATGTCTTCGCGCGTCTCGCCGGGGTAGCCAAACTGCAGGAAGAAAGCGACCTGTACGCCGTGCGCGTGGAGCTGGCGGGTCGCCGCGTAGATTTGCTCGACGGTCGTGCCCTTTTCCATCGCGTCGAGGATCTTCTGCGAGCCGCTCTCCGCGCCGACCCACACGATCTTCGCGCCCGCTCGCGCCAGCGCCGGGATGGTCTGGCCGCGCAGCAGCAAATCGACACGGTTGAGGCTCTTGAACGGGATATGCAGCTGGCGCTGTTCCAGCAAGTCGGCGAACTCCTCGATCCAGCGATCCTGAATGCCCATGATGTCGTCCATGAACCAGATCGAGTCCGGGTTGAAGCGGTCTTTCAGCCACGCCATCTCGTCGACGACGTTCTGCGGGGAGCGCACATTGTAGCGCTGCCCCCAGATCGGCTTGGCGCACCAGTTGCAGTGAAACGGACAGCCGCGCGTCGTGACGAGGTTCATCGAGTAGTAGCCATGCCGTTCCCGCCAGATCGCCGCGTACTTGTCGCGGTCGACGAGATCCCATGCGGGGAAGGGCAGCGAGTCGAGCTTGGCGATGACGGGGCGGGGGAGCGTCCGCGTAATCGACCCATCCGCCGCTTTGAAGGCGATGCCGCGAATCTCCGCTAAGCCTGTTTCCCCCTCTCCACTTGGAGAGGGGGCGGGGGGTGAAGTTGCTGTTCCAGTACCGCAATCACTTCCGGCAGCGCCAAATCGCCTTCGCCGAGCAGCACCACATCCGCGCCGCGCTGAAGATACAGGTCGGCGTGATCGGTTTCGTCCGCGCCGCAGCAGATCACCGCGCAGCCCTGCGCCTTCGCCGCGTCGATCATAGCGAAAGCGGCTTCTCGCATGCGCAGCAGCGACATTTTGCTCAGGTAATTGAAGTTATCTTCGAACAGCACGGCGTACTTTGGGCGGTGCTGGCGCAGCGCTGCGTCCCATTCGGCGGTTGACTCGGCGAGCATGGCGTCGAACAGAGCGACTGCATAGCCCTTGTCACGCATGATGGCGGCGGCGTAGAGCGTGCCGAGCGGCGGGTAGGGCTGCATGGCCGTGTAGAGCTTGGGGTCAAAGCGCAGGTAGTAGGACTGACCGAAGAGAATATCCGTCACAAGCACCTCTCGAACACTGCTGCCGACGTTGTCGGGACACCCGCGGGAGCGTCCACCGATGAATCATCCGTTACCCGCTCTACATTACCACAACGTGCGCCGTCTGCCCTGTGGATTGTCGATCAGTTCCAAGCCCGGCTCTTTGAGCGTACATTTCGCGATCTGCCGGGCAAGCTGGATATTGATCGCTTTGGGCACGCCGTCCAGCTCGGCGCGCACGGTTTCAATGTGAGGAAACTGCGCCATGAGGTCAGGATCGCCGATTTGGGGGACGCCATGCCGAACGATCAGCGCGAGATCGGCGCGTCTGGCATTGACGACCAGCGCTTCAATCTTCGTGAGCTCGTAGTCATGCTTGATGAGGAAGAAATCGGGGGCGTCACCTGCATCCCACCAGATGAATTCACGGCGGAACTTATGGGGACGCAACCCGAGATGTCGCTCAGGTGCATGGTAGACATAGGAGAACGGATTGGGAATAAGGGGATACAGCGTATGAAAGGCGCGCAGTTCGTCCAGCAAGTCACCTTCGGCGGTCAGACGGGAATCGCTGCCGAGCATCGTCAGCGACGTCAAAAATGCCGATGATGGATAGACCGATTGCCCCAGCAGATAGAGATTGGTAGTCGGACAGGTGATTAATTTCGCGCCAGACAGATTGCCGTCATAGCTATCTGCATCCGTAATGCCTACCCCATGGATGAAACGGGTATTTTTGCCGACGCAGCCAAGTTTCTTGAGTCTTCGGTACTCACTAGCCGCCGTCGCATCGGTGCCTTCGGCGAGATGGATAAACCACGGGACGTCCGGCGGTGTCTGCTGGTACGACGAGACGATTTCGGCTTCGGTGCTGAAATGGAGCGAATGCACCCAACCGTAGCGCTTGAGCACGGTCACGGGAAAGTCGCTGCGAAACAGCGGCTTATGCGGCGGGTTGTGGTGGACGACGGTCAGCGCGCCGCAGAGTAGATTCTTCAGCCCGCCGATGAAACAGCGATCTTCGAGCGGGTAGGCGCGCAGCGTTTTGAAGGGTTCCTGATCAAGGCGCTGGCTGACATCTTCCCCCCATTGATGGGCGTTATCATAGCGTTCGCGGAACTTCGTTCGCGGAAAGTGGTTGAGTTCCAGATGGTCATGGGCATTGATCATGCCGGGAAACAAGACGTATCCGCTCAGATCGACTGTGAGTGATTTGCGGTTCGGTTTGTCGAGCAGGACATCGGCGAGGTACAGGTCGCGCGGTTCGGGCTTTGACCCGCCATACACCACGGCATTCTTGAGTGTCAGGGGGTGAACCATAAGCGCTTAGCCTTTAGCGGTTAGCAATTAGCTAAAAAGCTGATTTAGCTAACAGCCGACGGCAAATTGCTAATCGTACTTCGTATTCAGCGTCGGCGCGTACTTGTTGACCGTATCCTCGCCGAGCTTGTTGACCAGCTTTTCGCGTAGCTTGGGGGTTTCTTCCGCCCATTTTGACTGTAAGTCGGCTTTACTGGCGTTCTTGCCCGCGCTGGCGTTGATGCCTTGCATGACCCCCGGCGCGGACGTGATCACGCGCTGCACGTGCGCTTCGCCGCATTCCGGGCAGGCGGGCGCGGGATCGTTGAATCCGTGGCGGGCTTCAAAAGTGTGGCCGTTGGCACAGCGATAATCGTATAAGGGCATCGGACTACTCCTCATCAACAAAAACAATTTAACCACAGAGAACACGGAGAACACAGAGGATTATACGAAATGCTCTGTGCTCTCTGTGGTTCATTCTAGTCGTATACGCGGATTGAGCAGCGCGTAGAGCAGGTCAGCGATGAGGTTGGACACAGCGAAGAAGAAGATCGTCACCATGACGACCGACTGCATCAGCGGAATGTCTTTGCGTTCGACGGCATTCGTCATCAGGCGACCGAGGCCGGGGAAGCTGAACACGTTCTCGATGACGACCAGCCCGCCGATCAACCAGCCGAATGATACAGCGATCACCGTGATCGTCGGCAGCAGCGCGTTGCGCAGCACATGCCGCGTGATGACTTGGCGCTGCGGGACGCCCTTAAGGATTGCCGTGCGCACGTACGGCTTCTTCAACTCGTCGATGATGCCCGCGCGCGTCATGCGGACGACATACGCCATGAGCACGAACGAGGCGGCTAACGCAGGCAGGATCAACTGCCGCAGCCAGTCGCCGAGCGCAGCGTTGTTCGGCACGGATGCGCTGGCGGGCAGCCAGTTGAGGCCGAGCGCGAACACGTTGATCAGGATGAGTCCCGTGACGAATTCCGGCAGGCCGACCACCGACAGTGTGAGGATCGAGATCAGGCTGTCGATCCACGTGTTCTCGAATAAGCCTGCAAGTACGCCGAGCGCGATGGACAGCGGCACGCTGATCACCAGCGCCACCGCCGCCAGGCGCAGCGAGTTGCCGAGCCGTTCCATGACCAATGGGCGAATCGGGGCGCTGCCACCCGTGAACGAGGTGCCCCAATCGCCCGAGACGAAGCCCATCAGCCAGTTAACATACTGCTGCGGCACGGACTCGTTCAAGCCGAGGCGCTCGCGCAAATCTTCGACGGCTTGCGGCGGCGCATCGCGCCCAAGGATCAGACGCGGCACATCGCCGGGCAGGACCTGCGTCAGCGCAAAGATGAACACCGAGGTGAGCAGGAGCGTCACCGCGAGCAGAAGAATTCGCCGGACGAGAAAACGCAGCATTTAGGGTTTCTCCGGGGGGGATTGCTGCAAACGCACGAGTTCGTCGACCGGGATGTGGCAGCGAATCATGTGGCCGTCGCCCGCGTCGCGGTTGGGTGGCGCCTCCGTCTCGCAGATCGCGCCGAGCTTGCGCGGGCAGCGCGTGTGAAAGCGGCAGCCGGTCGGCAGGTCAACTGGGAGATCGCCTTCCAGTCGAATGCGTTTGTCCTGCGCGGTCGGGTCAGGATTGGGAATGGCGGACACGAGCGCTTCGGTGTACGGATGCGACGGCGCGGTATAGACGGTGGCGGGCGGACCTTCTTCGACGACTTCGCCGAGGTACATGACCGCGATCCAGTCGGCGAGATAGCTGACGACGTTGAGATCATGCGAGATGAGGAGGTACGACGCGCCTTGCTGGGCGCGCAAATCCTTGAGCAGATTCAGAATCACTGACTGCACCGACACATCAAGTGATGAGGTTGGCTCATCGGCCAGTACGAGCGCCGGGTGCGTGCTGAAGGCCCGGGCGATGGCGACACGCTGTTTTTCGCCACCACTTAACTCGTTGGCATAGCGGTTCGCATAGTCAGCAGGGAGCCGCACGGCCTGCAGCAGGTCAGCGACCTGCGCTTTGATCGCTGCTTTCGATGGAGATTTATCGCCGAGCCGCTTGATCGTGCGGGCGATCTGCGCGCCGACTGTCTGGTACGGATTCAGCGTGTCGTTCGGGTTCTGGAAAATCATTTGCAGGCTGCGCAGCAGTTCCGGCGTGCGCTGATCGAGCGCGTTGGGCAGCGGCAGATTGAGCAGTTCCATGTGGCCGCGGTCGGCGCTTTCCAGACCGACGATCAGGCGCGCCAGCGTCGTTTTGCCGCTGCCACTTTCGCCGACGAGACCGAGAGTAGAGCGTTCCAGCAGACGCAGCGAGACGTTATCGACGGCACGCACCACTTTGGGCTGACGCATTGTCAGTCGATCCAGCAGCGACGGCGCGCCAAACGTTTTGTGCATGTCGTTTGCCGTCAGCACGTAGGTATCACGTGGTGGCGCGGCGACTGTATCGGCTTTGGGCGCAGTCTCGATCGCGAGTTCGCCGCTCGCGATTTCCCGCCAGCGGTGGCATTTGACCCAGCGCCCGTCGTCAATCTGCTCCAGCGGCGGTTTTTCGGCATGGCACAGCGGCAGGGCGACGGGGCAGCGCGAAGCGAATACACAGCCGCGTGGACGCTCAGCCAGCGAAGGCGCTGTCCCTTCAATTGTCGGGAGGCGGGTCTCTGTACCCTGAGTCAAGCGGGGCAGGCTGGCCAGCAAGCTGATCGTATACGGGTGGATCGGTCGGGTGAAGATCTCTTTGACAGGCGCGGACGCCATGACTTCGCTGCTATACAGCACAGTTACGCGGTCACAGAGCTGCGCCACCAGACCGAGATTATGCGAGACATAGAGCGCCGCGGCCTGATTATCGTGAATCAGGTCGCGGAACAAATCGATGATGACGGCCTGCGTGGTCACATCGAGCGCGGTCGTCGGTTCGTCGAGGACGAGCAGCCGTGGGCGCGTGCTGAGAGCCATCGCAATCGTGATACGCTGCTGCATGCCCCCGCTCAACTGGTGTGGGTAGCGCTTGGCTGTGCCCACCGGATCAGCAATTTTGACACGGCGCAGCATCTCGACGGCGCGGTCGTGCGCGTCTTTGGCAGAAAGTTGTTCATGCAGCCGGAAGACGTCGGCGATCTGATCGCCGACGCGGTGCGACGGGTTGAGCGCCGCCAGCGAGTCCTGCGGCACGAGACTCATCTCGCGTCCCCAGATCGCGCGCATGTCCTTCGGGGCTTTGGCGCGGAGGTCGTTGCCGTCGAAGGTCAGCGTACCCTCGCTGATGCGGGCGTTGGGCGCGAGGTAGCGCATGAGTGCCAGCGCCAGTGTCGATTTGCCGCTGCCGCTCTCCCCGACGAGGCCGTGAATTTCCAGTGGGTTGATCGTCAGCGACACATCGTGCAGCGCGTTCACCCAGCGGTCGTTGAGCTTGTAGTCGAGGTACAGATGTTCAGCCTGAATAATCGGCGTCATCCAAGTTGACCTTCATAGCGGAAAATCCGACGCAAACCGTCGGAGAGCAGGTTCACGCCGATGACGAGCAGCGCAATCGCCCCGGCGGGAAACCACAGCGCCCACGGGGTTTGCGCGAACGAATCCCGCGCTTCGTTGACCATGCGTCCCCAATCCGGCGAGGGCGGCTGCACGCCAAGGCCGAGAAAGCCGAGCGAAGCGGTGAGAAAGATCGCATAGGTGAAGCGCAGCGACGCTTCAACCATGAGCGCGGGCAGTACCCCCGGCAGCAGTTCGCGAAACAGGATGTAAACAGTCGATTCGCCGCGCAGCTTGGCCGCTTCGATGTATCCAGTGGAGCGCAGACTCAGCGTAGCGGCGCGCACGACGCGGGCGACAATCGGTGTGTAGAGGATGACCACGACGATGATGATGCCAACGGCGGATGGGCCAATGGTGCCAAGCATAACCAGCGCGAGAATCAGCGCGGAATCGCCAGCAAACTGTCTAGCGCGCGGGAGATGACATCGTCAAACCAACCGCCGACGTAGCCGAGCGTCAGGCCGATGGCCGCGCCGAAGATCACCGACAGGATGGTCGTCACGGTCGGCAGTACGATGATGTCGCGCGCGCCCCAGAGCACGCGGCTGTACACGTCGCGTCCCAGCCGATCCGTCCCAAATGGGTATTCCGCGGAGGGCGGCAGACGCGCCGCGCCGCGAATGATCGCGTCGTAGCGGTGGGGCGCAATCATCGAGCCGAACAGGGCCAGTGCAATAAACACGAGCACAATCACCACGCCGATCAGGGTCAGGGGGCGGCGGGTCAATTGGCGGATCGCGCTGGAGAAGGCCGCTGGTCGGCGGGCTGGATGGGAGATGTCTGTTGAGGTAATGGTCATAGGCGAAATGTAGGGGCAAGGCATGCCTTGCCCCTACGCTGGGAATGCTTTAGCTGCTCAGGCTGACGGTACGGAAGTCGGTCAGGCCGGGGAAGGGCGCCATCGTCAGGTTCTGGACGCGGGCGCTCGTGCCACCGAACAGCGGCGCGAAGTAAGGGATGATGATCGGGCCGTCTTCGCGGAAAATGGCGCTGATCTGCGCGTAGATTGCGCGGCGGGCGTCGTTATCGGTCGTCTCACGCGCCTGCGCGACCAAGGCTTCGATTTCCGGGTTCACGTAGCGGCTTTCGTTATAGCCCGTCGAAATGCCCGATTCAACATACGCTTCGCTCAGCAGGAGCTGCGGCGAGGGACGCGCGCCCCACCCAGTGATGCCCAACTGCACGTCAAAGTAGTTGTCCGGGTTGCTCGTGTCGTAATAGTAGCCTTCTTCGCGAATCTGGATATCGACGTTGATGCAGCCGGTTTCCGCCCACATCTGCTGGAGCGCAGCGGCGAGGTCAGGATATTCGAAGGCGTTGGGCGCGTAGAGTGTTGCTTCCAGCGGGTTCTGGCCCGCATCAGTCAGGAGCTGACAGACCATTGCCGGGTCATACGGCTGGTTTTCAATCGAACCGTCATAGAAGAACTCGAAGACCGGGGCAATCGGGTCGTTGTTGCCGACCACGCCGCGCCCTTCGAGCAGCAGTTCGTTGAGGAAATCGCGGTCAGTGGCGTACTTGAGCGCCTGCCGGACGCGCACATCCTCGCCGAGCGAACCGGCATCGGTGCGCAGACGGATCACGGGGTGCTGGCTGGTGGCAATCGAGAGCACATTAATGCCTTCGACGCCTTCGAGGCGGCTGATCTGGCCGCTCGGGACTTTGAAGATGAAGTCGAGTTCGCCGCTGAGCAGCGCGTCGACCTGCGCGACCGGATCGTCAATGTAGACGTGTTCCATGCCGCTGAGCGCGGGCGCGCCCTTCCAGTAGTTGGCGTTGGCCGTGAACACAGCGCGCGCGCCGGGGTCAAACTGGGTGAGGATGAATGGGCCGGTGCCGTTGAAGCTGGCATAGGCGGCATCACCTTCGCCGATGGTGTTGGGCGCGGCCTCGCCCGCTTTGACGATCAGCGCCTGCCGCGCGGCCACACCGTACAGGAAATCGGCGTTGACGCTGGTCAGGGTAAACACGACGGTCGCATCATCCGGCGCGGAGACGGTGAAGTCGCTGCCGAGCAGGTTGATCGCCGGGGACGAGACTTCTTTCAGCCGTTCGAAGGTGTAGACAACATCTGCCGAGGTGAACGGCGAACCGTCATGGAAAGTGACGCCCGAGGCGAGGATGAAGGTGTAGGTCAGCCCGTCCTCGCTGATCGTCCACTCGGTCGCGAGGTTCGGGACGATGGTCGAATCCGGTGCGACTTCCACGAGGTAATCATAAATGGCGCGGTTGAGCGCGGTTTCCGGATCATTCGAGTGTAGAGCCGGATCGAGCACGACGGGCGCGTTCATCCCAACGCGCAGAACACCGGCATCCTGGGCGCTGACCGCGACGCCCACGGCGAGCAGCATGGTAAACAGCAAGAACAATACGAGTCGTACAGACTTGTGTACTGCCATTTGCATCTCCTTGTAGGGTGAAGTGTGAGAAGCGGTGCTTAGTCCGCTTACTCTACGTCAGACGCGTGCACATCGAGTAATTTTACCCCTTGCTGCACGGACTGACCGACGCTGAAATACAAACTCGTCACCACGCCCGCGTGGGGCGCTGTGATGCGATGTTCCATCTTCATCGCCTCCATGACGAGCAAAACCTCGCCTTTTCCAACCCGCTGACCTTCGGCCACGTGCACGCGCGTGACCTGACCGGGCATCGGCGCGCGCAGCGTTCCCGACGCTTCTTCAGCCGGGCGACCCTGGGGCAGCGGTGAGACCCAATCCAGACGGAATGTCCCGGCTGAACAGTGCACCCACCAATCGTCCGCATCGCCGCACAGCACGGTGACACGCTGACGGTACCCGTCCACCGCCAGATCGAGTTGGGAATCAGAGAAGTTCCATAATTCTACATGATATGAATCCGCTCCAATGTGAACAGCACATGAATGTGTGCCGCTGTTAGGCGCGAGCTTCACCGTTATTGGCTGGTCATTGTGCTTGAACGTTTGCTGGATGGGGCGGAACGCGTTATTGCGCCAGTACGCCGACGTATCGCCTGTTTTGGCGAGCGCGGCGGCGATCAAAGCGACCGACGGTGGCGGAAGCTCGGGTGCAAGCAGTTCGGGATGCTGATCGATGAATTCGGTGCTGAGGTTTCCGGCGCTGAAGTCGGGGTGCTGGAGGATGCGGCGCAAAAACGAGATATTCGAGCGGATGCCGAAGATTTGCAGTTGTGCCAAAGCGTAATCGAGACGGCGGATCGCATCGTCGCGGTTATCACCGTGAGCAATAAGTTTCGCCAGTGTGGGATCGTAGAAAGTGCCGATGCTATCCCCGGTGCGTACGCCCGAGTCAATGATCGTTTTCGACCATGCCCAGACCCGCTTGCTCTCGACGAGATGCTGGGTGACGGGTTCACGCCAGCGCAACAGCTTGCCGGACACTGGCAGAAAGTCGTTGAACGGGTCTTCGGCGTAGATGCGCGCTTCGACCGCGTGACCGTAGCGATTGATCAGTGGCGGCAGAAACCCACCTTGTGCAACTTCAATCTGGAGGCGCACCAAATCGAGTCCTGTGACCATGTCGGTGACGGGGTGCTCGACCTGCAAGCGGGTGTTCATCTCCATAAAGTAGAAGGCCTTCGCTTCATCGAGGATGAATTCGACCGTGCCTGCGTTCACATAGCCGATCTGTTTCCCGACGGAGACCGCCGCGTCGCACATGCGCTGGCGCAAGTCGTCGTCCAGCGCGGTCGAAGGCGTCTCCTCGATGATCTTCTGGTGGCGGCGCTGAATCGAGCATTCGCGTTCGCCGAGGGCGATCACATTGCCGTGCGTATCCCCGAAGATCTGGATCTCGATGTGGCGGGCACGTTCGATGTACTTCTCTAAGATGAGCGTGGCATCGCCGAAGGCGGCCCGCGCCTCACGCCGCGCAGACGCTAGAGCGTCAGGTAAATCGTCAGCTGAGTTGACGCGGCGCATCCCCTTACCGCCGCCGCCTGCCGCCGCTTTCACCATCAGCGGGTAGCCGATTTCGCCCGCTGCTGCGATCAATGTTTCGTCGGATTGGTCTTCACCGCTGTAGCCGGGAACGAGCGGAATGTTTTTGAGCAGCAGCTTGGCGCGGCGTTTGTCGCCCATCGCTTCGATAGCGGCGGGCGTCGGCCCGATCCAGATCAGCCCGGCGTCGATCACCGCTTGGGCGAAGGCCGCGTTCTCCGACAGGAAGCCGTAGCCGGGATGGATCGCATCCGCGCCCGTGCGCTGCGCCGCCGCGATGATCTTCGCCCCGTTGAGATAGCTCTCCGCCGCCGGACTCGCGCCGATGTGCACCGCTTCGTCCGCCAGTTCAACATGCAGCGCGCGGGCGTCCGCATCGGAGTACACGGCGACGGTGGCGATGCCCATCTCCCGGCACGTCTTGGTGATGCGGCAGGCGATTTCGCCGCGGTTGGCGATCAAGAGCTTACGAATCATCAAGGCTTGACCTTTCAGGGCTGAGTAATGAGTGGTGAGCTAAAGCGAAAATCCCAGACCCATCACTCGTTACTCGTCACTCATTACTGCTCGATGCCCACTGGGGCGGGCGCTTCTGACGAAACGCGCTCATGCCTTCCTGACCTTCTTCACTAGTACGTAGTTGATTGAGCAGGCGGGCGCGGTAGGGCAGTGATTGCTCGTTCGGTTGGTTGATCACGGTGTGGATCAGCGCTTTAGTGGCGACGAGCGCCGCCGGGCTGCACAGCCGCAGTTGGTCGAGGATGGCGTTCACGCACTGGTCGAGGATTTCGCCGGGGCACACCTCGTTGATGATCCCGTACTCGTGCGCGCTCACGCCGTCGAAGCGTACCCCGGTCAGCATGAGCAGGCGCGCGCGGGTCAAGCCGATGCGCTGAATGACGTATGGGGCGATCAGCGATGGGGCGAGGCCGAGGCGGACTTCGGGCAGCGCGAATTCGGCGGTAGTTGAGGCGATGCCGATATCGGCGACGCACGCCAGCCCGAAACCGCCGCCCATCACCGCGCCTTCCAACTTGGCGACAATCACTTTCGGCGACTCGTTGAGCGCCT
Source organism: Candidatus Flexifilum breve (assembly GCF_016713355.1). Lineage (NCBI taxonomy): Bacteria > Bacillati > Chloroflexota > Anaerolineae > Aggregatilineales > Candidatus Flexifilaceae > Candidatus Flexifilum > Candidatus Flexifilum breve. The sequence goes on along the minus strand of NZ_JADJPI010000035.1, from coordinate 607,010 downwards.
TGAGCACCGCGTCGAGCCGCCCGACGATTTGATCCTGCTCCGCTTCGCTCAGGTTGGGCGCTTGCAGGTCGGCGATGTCGCCGCCCGCGCAAAAGTCGCCGCCCGCGCCGCTCAGGATGATCGCGCGGATCTCCGGGTTGGCGTTCAGGTCCTGCACCGCATCGAGCAGCTCGCCCATCATGGCGAAGTTCATGCCGTTGCGGCGTTCCGGGCGGTTGAGCGTGAGGAAGGCGAAGGGTGGACGGATGTCGAGCAAGAGTGTTTGATAGGTCATGATTCCCATTCCATGTACAGGAGCGCGCCCGCGAGTGATTTGCCGAGGCTGTCGATGCGCAGCGAGCGCGTGCCGCCGCCATCCAACGCCTCGTACAGGACGAAATTGAGCGCCTCGATATTGTCCAGATCGTAGCGGATCACCGGCCCGCGGACGAGATCGCCGAAGTGCGCTTTGACGCGCTCGGCGGTCAACCTGGCTTTGATCTCGGCGTAGGCTTCCGGCGAGCGCGCGATTATGCTGATGTTGGCGATGTTGCCTTTGTCGCCGGAACGCCCATAAGCTAAGTCATACAGTCGCTTGGTCATAAATACCTCAAAGGCTTAATGCAAAGGCGCAAAGACGGAAAGACGCTAACGGTAAGTGATTGAGATCAAACTTCCTTTGCGGCTTCGCGCCTTGGCGTCTTTGCGTTGAATCTTGCTTTACGTCTCAAAGTATGTGACTTCCGGTTTGGCCGATGCGCGGTCGACCAGCGTCGCCCATAGGCCGACGATCACACGAGGATCCGCGCCGACGGTCGTCCCGCTCACGCTCATCCCGGCGGGACAGCTCAAGGCGTTCGCCATGACGCGCCGTACCGCCGTCTTGAGCGTGTCGGGATCGGCGGCGGTGAAAGTCACGCGCACAATGATCTCCAGCGGATCGGCGGGGAGCGGCGCGAGTGCCCCGAACAGGCTGGTCATCCCCAAATAGTGATACTCCACGCGCTCAATCGGAAGTTCCTTCCACGACTCGGCGATCATCGCCTTGAGTTGATCGACCTTGTGCCACGCTTCCGGGTAGCCGAGCGTGAAGATCAGTTCGCGCATGTACCCTTCAAGTCGGCTCAGGTTCAGTTTGAGCGTGTCCGGTCGCGGTTTGCCCGTCACCCCGGTCACACGTACGCGATCCACCCCATCGGGCGTGAGGCGCAGAGTCGTGAAGTCGGCGATCACGTCGGGCGTGAGGTAGTTGGTCGGGTCGTGAATCTCATAGAGTAACTGTTCCTTGACCGTCTCGACGCTCACACAGCCGGGGCTGTCCGGCACTTTGGTGATGACGAAGCTGCCATCTTCTTCAACGTGGGCGATGGGATAGCCGAGGAAGGGCAGATCAGTGGATCGAGCGTATTGATCACGGCGAGACTGTTGCCACCGACGACTTGCCCGGTGCATTCAAGCAGATGCCCGGCGACAATGCCCGCCGCCAGCCGATTCCAGTCATCCCATGACCAGCCGTAATGCGCGATCAGCGGCGCGAGGTACAGGCATGGATCGGCGACGCGCCCAGTGATGACAATGTCTGCGCCCTGACGCAGCGCCTCGACAAGCGGCTGCGCGCCGAGATAGACGTTGGCCGTCACCCAACTTTGATTCGCCGCGTCGGCGAGGCGTTCGCCCGTGTCGATGTTGGTGAGGTCGCCGAAACTGGCGAGTTTCGCCAGCACATCGTCACCCGTTACCGCGGCGATCTTCAGTCCGCTTAGGCCGAGCTTGGCGGCGCTCTCACGTACCATCTCTGCCGCCGCCAACGGATTCAGCCCGCCGCCGTTGGTGATGAGCGGAATCTTACGGGCGAACGCGTGCGGCAGAATCTGCGCGGCGATGATGCGCAAATCGAAGGTGTAGCCGCGCGCCGGGTTGGCGAGGCGATCCTTCTGCAAGATCGCCATCGTCAGCTCGGAGAGCGCCTCAAAGCACACGACGTCGACGTGCCCGCCCGTGATCATCGGCAGCGCGCGTGTCACATCATCTCCGTAAAATCCCTGAGCAGATCCGATTCGAAAAACCATAAACGACCTTTTGAACCACAGAGAACACAGAGAATTTGATCAATCTCCCTCTGCGTTCTCCGGGGTTGATTATTCTTTTCTGCGCGGTGGGAGCATATCTTCGAGCTTGGCGATGATGCCGAGCATCACTTCATCTGCGCCGCCGCCAATCGAGAGCAGACGCGCGTCGCGGAAGTAGCGGGAAATGGGCGTTTCTTCCATATAGCCCATGCCGCCGTGGAACTGCAAGCAGGTATCGCCGACCTCGCGCGCCAGTCGACCCGCTTTGAGCTTGCACATCGACGCCAGCTTGACGACTTCGAGCGAGGTCTCGTCCTGTGCCATGAGGCTGGCGGTGTAGTAGTTGAGCTGGCGCAGTGCTTCGATTTCGGTCAGCAGTTCGCACAGCTTAAAGTGAATCCACTGGTTGTGAATGAGCGGCATGCCAAAGGCTTGACGTTCCCGCAGGTAGTCGATGGTGCGGCGCAGCGCCCGTTCCATGCCCGCGGTCGCGCTCACCGCGCCGACCAGACGTTCGCGCTGGAACTGTTCCATCTGCATATAGAAGCCCATGCCTTCTACACCGATGCAGTTGGTCTTGGGCACGCGCATGTCCTCAAACGTGAGCACGGCGGTATCGCTGGAATGGTTGCCGAGCTTGTGCAGCTTCTTGCTGACGATGAAACCGGGTGTGTCGGTCGGTACCATGATGAGCGACATGCCCCTGTAGCCCGTGCCCGGCGTCGTGCGGGCGAGCAGGCACACCCAGTCGGCTTGCGTGCCGTTGGTGATGTACATTTTGCTGCCGTTGATGATGTACGCGTCGCCGCCATCGTCCGCGCGCGTGATGATGCCCGCCACATCGGACCCCGCGCCCGGTTCGGTCACGGCGATTGCGCCCACCATGTCGCCTTTGAGCGCGGGCACGAGATAACGCTGCTTGAGTTCAGGGGAACCGTATTTCGCCAGCGCGGGTGTACACATATCCGTGTGCACGCTGATGCCCATCGGAATGCCCGCCGAGTCGCAGCGGCCAAGCTCTTCCATGAGCACGACCGTGAACCAGATGTCGGCGTTGGCGCCGCCGTACTCTTCGGGGTAGCTCAGTCCGAGAAAGCCGAGGTCGCCCATCTTTTTGAGCACTTGGTGCGCGGGAAATCCGCCCGCCGCTTCCCACTCGTCGGCATGCGGGTTCAGTTCGTTCTCGACAAATGCCCGCACGGCTTTGCGGAACATGTGATGTTCTTCGGTGAAGGGCTGGTAAGGATTGATTTGCGTCGGCTGGGATTCAAGCACCATCGCGAACCTCCAAATAAGCTATTTATAGAGTTGGTTGGTGATTTCTCCGCCCGCGTACTGCGCCAAGAGTGCTGTCAGATCGCGGATGGCGGCGGTGACATCCGACTCGGCGTCGGCGTGCTGTCCTTCAATCGTGATGATGACGTCCGTTGTAGCTTCACGAGCGGCGCTCTCGTCGCTTTGACGCCAGCACCAGCGCCGCGCAAAGACGGTGCCGGTATCGTCAGCGAAGATGACTTCACCGGATTCGGGCGCGACGGTTTCGGCTTGTCCTAGATTGGTGAAGCGTTCCGTGCCGTCGGCGAAGCGCACGGTGATTGTGCCGGAGGCGCGAGCGACATCCAGCACGGCGACGGGCAAGCCGTAGCGAATGCTGATCAGGTTGCCCATATCCACCAGCGCGTTGATGCTGGGAATGTCGCCCTGTTTGGTCAGGCGGCGGAGCAGGGCTTCACAGGCGCTGCGCGTCTGCGTGGGGTCGACGCCGAAGCTGCGAAACACGGAGCGCCACGCGGCCAGTGACTTGATTTCGCTGAGTGGTGTATCGCCGATGCGCCCTTTGACCGCCGCTTGTTCGGCCTGATACAGTGCCAACAGATCGGGCGGCGTCGCGCCGTTGCGCAGACCCGACGCGAAGATCACCCCGCCGACCAACTGCGGATAACGGGCGTGGATCTCCGGACTGTAGGCGAAACCGATGCCATGGCTCATCGTGGACGCCGCATTCCGCTTTCGGAGACCAGACCGACGACCACCAGCAGAATCAGCCCGCCGCAGCACACCAGCGCGACCGTCCGCCCGGCTTCCGAGGTGAAGAAGGCGATCAAGCCGCCGATGATCATCACCGCGAGGATGATCCAGAACACGCTCTTTGACGAGCGCGAAGAGCCTTTATATCGATCAACGTAGCGTCCCATGTTTCACATCCTGAAGTTTCCATAGCGCGGCGGGGAATCGTTCACCCAGTCGCGGTTATAACACATCGACAAGCCGACTGAGAGCGCCATGCGGGTCGCGCGGGGATCGATGAGGCCGTCGTCCCACAGCCGCGCAGTCGCATAATAGGGGTCGGATTCTTCCTCAAACTTCTGCCGCGTCAGCGCTTTCATGACTTCAATCGTATCACGATCTGGCTCCTGCCCGCGCTTGCGCGCCGCTTCTTCCTGAATGATGCCGAGCACGCCCGCTGCCTGTTCTGCTCCCATCACGGCGATGCGGCTGGTGGGATACGCGAACAGCAGCCGCGGATCGTAGGCACGCCCGCACATCGCGTAGTTGCCCGCGCCATACGAGCCGCCGATCAGCACGGTGAACTGGGGCACGTTGCTGTTGGCGACCGCGTTGATCATCTTGGAGCCGTGCTTGACGATGCCTTGTTGTTCGGCTTGACTGCCGACCATGAAGCCAGTGATGTTTTGCAGATAAATGAGCGGAATCCGCGCGTGATTGCAGAGTTGAATGAATTGCGCAGCTTTGTTAGCCGACTCGGAGAACAGTACACCGTTGTTGGCGAGGATGCCGACCGCGTAACCGTCAAGGTAGGCGTGACCGCACACCAGCGTTGATCCATAGTCGGGCTTGAACTCCATGAAGCGCGACCCGTCCACCATGCGCGCCAGCACTTCGCGCATGTCGAGCGGTTGGCGGATCGTGTCGCTGGGGATGATGCCGAGCAGTTCGTCCGGGTCATAACACGGCGGTTCCGGCGTCTGTCGATTGGCCGGGGTGAACTTGCGCCAGTTCAGCCGCGCGACGATTTCGCGTCCGAGACGGATGGCATCAGAGTCGTTTTCCGCGATGTAGTCGGCGAGACCGGAGATCTGCGCGTGCATCGCCGCGCCGCCGAGCGTTTCCTCGTCGACGACTTCCCCCGTCGCCATTTTGACGAGCGGCGGCCCGCCGAGGAAAACCAGCGCCTGCTGGCGGACGAGCACGGTGTAGTCGCTCAAGCCGGGGATGTATGCGCCACCCGCGGTGCTGTTGCCGAACACCAGCGCGACCTGCGGGATGCCCTGCGCGCTCATGCGCGCCTGATTGGCAAAGCCGCGCCCACCCATGACGAACAGATCGGCTTGGTGGGGCAGGTTCGCGCCGCCAGATTCCACGAGATAGATGAACGGGAGGCGGTTCTCCTCAGCGATTTGCTGCGCGCGCAGCGACTTCTGCACGGTGATCGGGTAGCTGGTGCCGCCTTTGATGGTCGCCTCATTCGCGCCGATCATACATTCGACGCCGTTCACGATCCCAATGCCGTTGACCGCGCCTGCGCCCGGCGTTTCATCGTTGTACATGCCCCACGCGGCCAGTGGACTCAATTCAAGGAAAGGTGTACCCGGGTCGAGCAGCAGTTCGACGCGCTCGCGGGGGAGGAGTTTGCCCGCTTGCAGGTGTTTCCGGACGGCCCGTTCGCTGCCGCCCGCCCGCACCTGAGCCTGCCGTTCCTCAAGTTGAGCCACTAGAGCGCGGTTATGCGTGTCATTCCGCCGATATTCTTCACTGTTTGTGCTGATCTGTGAATTAAGTACGGAAGTCATTATGCGTTTGCCACAAAAATAGAGAAAAATGTTACGTTTAGGATACTGTCCCCTGCAAAACTCGTCAACTTTAGCTAAGAGGCACATCAAGAAAAGATCAAGATTGCCGCCGATAGAGTCAATATCCCGTATAATCTCCTTCTAGTCTTCTCGATAGCTGAACAGGGAATCAAGTCAATGCAAAGCATACGACGCCTGCTTTTTGGCAAGCCACTGCAAACCGCAGATTTGCCGCATCAGGCGATTAGCAAGCCCGTCGGTCTCGCCGTGTTTGCTTCAGATGCGCTCTCGTCAACCGCTTATGCGACCGAGGAAATCCTTCTCATCCTCGCGCTGGCGACGGGCGGTGGCGCGGCGGCCTGGGTGGCCAGTGGGAATATTCTTGGCATTTCTATCCCGATTGCGATTGCCATCGCGATCTTGCTCACCATTGTGACGATCTCCTACCGCCAGACGATTTTTCGCTTATCCGAATGGCGGCGGCGCGTATATCGTCGCCCGTGATAATCTCGGCGAAACGCCCGCGCAGATCGCCGGTGCGGCGCTCCTCACCGACTATATTCTGACGGTCGCCGTGAGTATCTCCTCCGGTGTCGCGCAGATCACCTCGGCCTTCACCTTCCTGCTGCCTTATCGCGTCGAAATCGCCGTGGTCGTCATTCTGTTCATGATGGTGGTGAATTTGCGCGGGGTGAAGGAGAGCGGGCGCGTGTTTGCCGTCCCGACGTACTTCTTCATCGGCATGATGTTCATAACGATCATCGTCGGCCTGATCAAGGTGGCGACTGGCACCATCGATCAGGTGACTGGCGTTGAAGCCATTCATCACGACGTGGTCGAACCGCTCACGCTGTTTTTGGTGCTGCGCGCGTTCTCCAGTGGTTGCACGGCGCTCACCGGGATTGAAGCCATCTCTAACGGCATTCAGGCCTTCAAGGAGCCGCGGAGCAAGAACGCGGCCATCACCTTTGGTGTGGATGAGCTCGATCCTCATCCTGATGTTCCTCGGCGTGACGTTCATCGCCAATCAGGTGCATGCGGTGCCGAGCGAAGTCGAAACGGTCATCTCGCAGATGGGCCATGCGATCTACGGCGAGAACAGTATCTTCCACCTGCTGCTGCTGGCGGGGACTGCGCTCATCCTGTTGATGGCGGCGAACACCAGCTACGCGGACTTTCCGCGCTTAGCCGCGCTGCAGGCGGGTGATGGCTTTTTGCCCCGTCAGCTGACCTTCCGCGGTGGCCGTCTGGTGTTCTCTTGGGGGATCGTCGCGCTCTCGTTCTTCGCCATCATCCTCGTGATCATCGCCGATGCGCGAACGACGGCGCTGATTCCGTTGTATGCGGTCGGCGTGTTCTTGAGTTTCACGCTGTCGCAAGCGGGTATGGTGATCCACCTGCGCCGCGTCGGCAAACTCAAGCCGGGTGAAGTGGTGCAGGGCCTGGAAGCGCCCATGCACTACGATCCGCGCTGGCGGCTGAAGATGACCATCAGCGCGATTGGTGCGATCTGCACGGGCATCGTCATGTTGGTGTTTGCCATTACCAAGTTCGCAACCGGCGCGTGGTTCGTCGTCATCATCATCCCGACGCTCGTCCTGATCTTCTTCCGCATTCACCGGCACTATAAGGACGTCGCCAAGGCCTTGAGCTGGGAAATCAGCGCGAAACCGGACACGATGAAGCGCAATGTGCAGACCCTCATCCTCGTGGACGATGTGCATGCCGAAACGGTGCGCATGGTCAATGTGGCGAAGGCGCTCAGCGAAGACTGGCACGCGGTCCACATCGGCGTGAAGCCGGAGAAGACGGCGCTCGTGCAAGAGAAGTGGCAGAAGCGCATCGGCGAAGGTCGCCTGCACGTGATTGACTCGCCGTACCGCTTGCTGGCCGAGCCGCTGCGCGAATATATCCTGAGCCTGCAGGCACGCGACCCGGAATGCTATATTCACGTCATCATGGGGCATCTGGTGATGGATACGTACTGGGAACAGGCGCTGCACCAGAACACGGCGGTGATCTTCAACTTAGCGCTGGCCGGTTTGGAGCGGGTGGTGGTCACCACCGTTCCTTATCAAATTCATCATCATACCGATGAAGGGGGCCACGATATGCTGGTCGGGGAAGAGGAAGAGCGCGCGGCCACTTCACGTCCGGCGCAGTAACAGCAGTGAACCAGAGGGGACGACAAGTCCCCTCTTTAATTATCCTCATGGCGCGGCAGGGTCACATAGAAGGTTGATCCTTCGCCGAGAAAGCTTTCCAGCCCGATCTGACCGTGGTGGGCTTCCACCAGTTTCTGCACAATCGTCAGCCCCAACCCTGTTCCCTCGATACTCTCGTTTTCGGGACGCCGCACGCGGTAGAAGCGGTCGAAGATGCGCGCCTGATCTTCCGGGCTGATCCCAACCCCGCTGTCCTTGACTTTGATGCGCACGGCATTTTTGAGCGATTCCGCGGAAATGTGGATTGTGCCTTCCGGCGGCGTGTATTTGATCGCATTGCTGACGAGATTGTTGAAGACCTGAAGCAGGCGATTCGGGTCACCGCTCACATAGGGTAAATCCGGCGCGACATCGACTTCCACGCGCATCGCTTTGGCGTCGGCCAACCGCTTGGTGCCTTCCAGACAGTCGGTGATGAGCGAGGCGATGGGGACAGGTTGCATGTTGATCTCCACACCCGCATCGATCTTGGCGAGATCCAGCAGGTCATCGATCAACTGGCGCATGTTGTGGATCGAGCGTACGATCATGCGCACATAGCCTTCACCGCGCGTGTCCAGCTTCTGACTCATCTGAATGAGATCGAGATAGCCATTCATCACGCTGAGCGGCTGCTTGAGGTCATGTGACACCGTGGCGACGAGGTCGCGCTTCAACTGGTCGGTTTTGCGCAGCGGTGTGATGTCGTTCATCACGATGATCCAGCCGATGTCCGGGCGCGGCGAGAAATCGACATAATACGTATTACCGTTGGGCAGCACGATTTCGACGAGCGCCTTATTCTTCAGGCTGGTGGTTGCGCGGAGCACTTCGACAAAGTCGTGATCATCGACGACTTCGCTCAGGAAGCGACCTTCATAGTCCGGTTCCGGTGACAACCGGAAAGCGGCGATGGCCGCCTGATTGATGAGGATGATCCGCTCATCTTCGCTGACAACAATGACGCCGTCGGCGACTTCGGCGAGAATGTGTGAGAGCTTTTCACGCTCGCGGACGGTCTCGGTGAAGAGGCGGGCGTTATCAATCGCCACGCCGGCGCGTGCCGCCAGCTTCTCGACAAAATTGATATGGCCTTCGGTGAACGCGTTGATCTGGCGGCTTTCAATCGAAATGACCGCGATCACGCGATCTTCGCGGGTGACTGGGACGGACATGTGCGAGCGAATGGAATTCGAAAGTTCGAGATAATCTTTGTCCGTCATCACATCAGGCACGAGCTCTGCGAAGGCCGACAGCGCCACACGATGCGCGATACCGCCCGATGAGACGGAGCGCAGCATTGCCATGTCTTCCGGAGTCGATTCGTAGCCGAGATCCACCACAAACTTGAGCTCATCATCGTTCTGGTTGTACAGCGACAGTGAACCGGCGTTGGCATTGGTATAGCGCATCGCCCAATCGAGCGTCATGTCGAAGACCTGCGGCAGGTCAATCGTATCGCTCAGCTCGCGGTCGATCTGATTGAAGATACTGAGTTCAAACATGCGCGTATCGAGCGACTTGACCGTCTCGCTGTGCTGTCGGGCATTGCGCAGCAAAATGGCGAGGCCGGGGGCGATGGCATTGAGCAGTGCCTGCGTTTCGGCGGGCACGGGCTGGAGCGAACCCGGGTTTTCGAGCAGCAGCACGCCAATGAACTTGGACTCGCTGTGCAAGGGCAAGCCGACGAACGCATCGGTCTTCGCCAGTATAAAGTGCTCTCCGGTGGTCGCCGTGTAAAGATTACCGGCTTTCCACGCTGTTACTGCCGGATACTCGGCATACAGCGAGACGCCTTCGCTGCGGCTCAGCGACAGAATACCTTCTTCTTCGTTGACTAGTAAGACCTCGACGCGTTCACAGTTCGTGAGACCACGCGTCTCCTGAACAATGGCCGCGATCAGTCGGGGTAGGTCGAGAATCGTTCCCAGACGAAGAATGACATCATGCGCGATTCGTAAGAAAGCTTCCTGCGGTGGGGCAACCATATTTAGTCTAGACCCATGTATTCGATTCACAGTGTCATTATAACGCGCTTCTGAATTGTCGATTGTTGTAAAAACGTGTAAGATCGCCCTAGACTTCTGGGAGGGGCGACGATGTTGAAAGGTTTTGGCGCTCGCTTCAAAAAAGCGCGTGCAGATAACAATGAACAGCCTGAGCCAAAGCCGATGGACTTTGGTGAATCGTACCGCATTCGGGGCAAGATGATCGGCGTACTGCTGCGCGATGCGCGGGAGAAGGCTGGCCGAGGTTTGGACGACTGCGCGCGCCTGCTGCGAACCACTCCCGATGTGATCGAAGCGTGGGAATTCGGCGATGCGTCCCCATCCTTACCGCAGTTGGAACTGCTCGCCTACTATCTCGATGTTCCGGTGAGCCACTTCTGGGGCATGGATACCTTGCAGGCGGATGCGGATGAAAAGACCAGCGCGCAGGAAGAATATATCGCGCTGCGCACCCGCATGATCGGCGCGCTGCTGCGCTTGGCGCGTGAAGAACGCGGGATGACGCTGGAACAGATGGCCGACGAGAGCGGCTTGCCCGTGGACCGCATCAACGCCTATGAACTGGGCGAGATGCCGCTGCCCATGCACGAGCTGACCGTGCTCTCGAACTGTGTTCGGAAGAACATCCCCTTCTTTTTGGAAAGTCAAAGTCATTTGGGTGAGTGGTTAGCGCTGCGCGAAGAGTGGCAGCACTTCACCAAGCTCCCTGACGACATTCGCAAGTTCGCCGCGAATCCGATCAACCTTGGGTTCATCGAAATCGCGATCATGTTTAGCACGATGCCTGCCGACAAGCTCCGCAAGGTGGGCGAGAGCGTCCTGAATATTTCGATGTAGAGGATAGAATGAGCAGCGCAAAACAACTTCAAGAACAAGGCGTCAAACTGTTCCAGCAGAAAGAATATGAAGCGGCGCTCAAGCAGTTCCATCAGGCACAGGAAGCCTATACGGCTGAAGGGCAAGCAGATCTTGCCGCTGAAATGGGCGTCAACATTGGTTTAGTGCACCATGCTCTCGGTGCATACCAACCGGCGCTCGATTCGATGCAGGAAAGCCTGCGCATGTTCCAGAATCAGAGTGACGCCAAGCGCGCCGCCATGGTGCTCGGCAATATGGGCAAGGTTTACCGGGTGTTGGGCGATAAGGAACAAGCGTATACCTGCTATCGTCAAGCCGCTGATGTGTTCGAGGAACTCGGCGAGAAGCAGATGTACGCTGACACGCTCATGGCGATGGGCGACCTGCAGGTGCGCGACGGTAAGCTGATGCAGGGCGCGTCCACCTATGAAGTGGGTCTGGAGCAGATTGATAACCTCACCCCGTCACAGCGGGTGCTCAAGGGTTTGATCGGCATTCGCAATCGCCTGACCGGGGGCGGCAGCTCGTAACTCATGCCAGCCTCCCAACGGGGACGAACGCAGACATTGATCCTGCTGTTCGTCCTCATCACCAGTTTGTACATGACCACTTACAGCGCGCACGTCGAAAGCGGCGATGCGCGCCGTCTTTTGGATACGGTCAGCAGTGTCGTCGACTACGGCGACTACCTGCTTGACCTCTCCGCGTGGCAGTTCCCACCCGAAAACTTTGACACGGCGCATCCGCTGCCCCTGCAAAGTGGCAATGTCGAACCGCTGCAGGTGTTGGCGGCGGCCCCCCTGTACGCGCTCGCTAAACTGACCCCGCTCGGGTTGGTGCACACCGTCTATTTGCTCAATGTGATCATCGGCGCGCTGGCCGTGTGCGTGCTCTACAGTTACGCACGGACGCTCGGCTACCGTGAACGCACGTCGATTCTGGCTGCGGTCGTGTTCGCCGCGTGCACCGTGCTGTGGGTCTACAGCAAGACGTTTTTCCGCGAACCGCTCATGCTGCTGCTGCTGCTCACCAGCGCTTACCTCATCGAACGATTGCGCCTCCGCAGCTATCGCTCGCTGCCGCTGGCCGCGGCGCTCTTCCTCGCGCTCATTGGCCTCGTTCTGACCAAAGCCTCGGCGGTGCTCGCGGTGCCCGCACTCCTGATTCTGGCGCTGCCGCCGCTCCACGGTGTGCCCTGGCGGCGGTTGTTGATCGCTGGCGGTGTCATTCTGGCGCTGCTCACGGTGATCTTCACAGCGCTGACGTTGTTCGGAGAAGTCCTCGGCGCGGGCAGTCGCTTCAATCTGCTGCGGATATTGGGCGAAGGGACGCCGCGCTACTTTCTGACCGCCCTGCATACATATCTGGTCAGCCCCGGCGGCAGTGTGTGGGGCACATCGCCCGTCGTGCTGCTCGCGCTGCCGGGAATGATGGTGCTGCTGCGCCGTGGGCAGGTGCGCTACCCCGTGGCAATCAGTGGCCTCCTGCTGAGTTTCGCGCTGGCCTATGCGTGGTTGAACGGCGTGCATTGGTTCGGCGGGCTGTCGTTTCCACCCCGCTTCCTCATTCCAGTGATCCCGTTTCTGCTCATTGGCGCGCTGCCCATTCTCGACCAACTTGCCGAAGGGCGATCTGTGTGGTGGTGGGTCGCCGCGCCGCTCATGCTCTACGGCCTGTGGATTCAGATCACGGGCGCGTCGCTGCGGTTGGATGCTTATGTCGACCTCCTGCCTCCCGAGGCGGATCGGCTGATCGAGTGGGGCGGGGGCCTGAATGTCGTGCAGTATCTGCGCCCGGTCATGATTCCGCAGTTGTGGGGCGTCTATCCGGCGGACATTGCGTGGACGCAGATTGAACGTCCTATCTATGTGGGGCTGTTCGCGCTCATGGTGATCGGGGCGGGCTTCTTTATCTGGCGCCGGAGTCGCGGTTGGCCGGTGCTGCCCGCGGCCTTCGTCGTCGTGCTGGGAGTCGGGTTAGTCGATCTCTATGGCGCAGATGCCCGCTATCGGGCCTTCGATCAATCGCTGGTCGCGGCCTTGCCCCTGTTGGAGACGGAAACTGATCCCGGCGACGTGATCCTTCTGAGCAGCCCGCGCTACGAGACGTTTTTCGCGAATGCCGGGAAATTGTGGAACGCCGGACGGGTGATCAGCTTACCCCTGCAACCCGGCGAGCGTCCCAGCGAGGAGCAGCCCGCGCAGATCGTCGCCGATAACCCCGCCGCGCTGCTGACGAGCCAGACGATTCGCCTGCTGCACAACCTTGCGCTGACGCATGACCGTCTGTGGTTGCTCGAAGATGGCAGTCCGGATATCTGGTGGAGCGCGCGTCCGGTGGAGCGCTTTCTGTCCGCCCACTACTATCCTGTGCAATACTGGCGGCTCGGCGATTTCACGTGGCTGGTCGAATACAGCACGGTGAGCGCGCCCGATCAGTATGCCTATCGTGCTCCTGAAGCTACGACGGATCTGGTGTTTGGTTCGACGCTGCATCTGAGCGGATATGAACTGCCTGCGGGCGACATGTATGCGTCGGGGTCGGTACTGCCAATTTCCCTGTACTGGCAAACCGATGTGCCGATCACAGGTAATTACACGGTCGCCTTCTTCGTCAGAGATGTGAATGGAGCGCCGATTGCGCAGTTGGATCTCGCGCCGGGGGGCGGCTTTAGGCCGACCAGTACGTGGATCCCTGACGCCCCGGTGTGGGATAACCGCGCCGTCGAACTGCCTGCCGATTTGCCCGCAGGCGAGTATCAGTTGTGGGTCAAGGTCTACGAGTTTACCGATGCCGCGCATGACCTGCCGGTAACCAGCGGCGAAGCCCTGGACGGCGTGATCGGCGTTCTACCCGTTCGCATTCAAGTGAGGTGATATGGTAACGCAAGCGCAGGAACGACAGCTTCTGGAAACCGCCAAGGTGATCGCCGTGGTCGGCTATTCGAATGACCCAACCCGCACCAGCTACCAGATTGGGAAGTTTCTCAAGCAGGTGGGCTACACAGTCTACCCGGTCAACCCGAGCGTCAGCGAAATTGATGGCGAGAAGGTCTATGCGACGCTGGCCGATGTGCCCAAACCCATCGATATTGTGAATGTGTTTCGTCGCTCAGAGTATCTCTCGGGGGTAGTGGACGAGGCGATTGCCGTCCAGGCCAAGGCGGTGTGGGCACAGCTTGGTGTCTTCGACAATGACGCTGCCGCCAAAGCCGAAGCCGCGGGTCTCACGATGGTCATGGATACCTGCATCAAGGTCAGCTACAACCAGTTGATGCGTTAGTGTCCACCCGGGGTCAGGACGCAGAAACTCGCGTCCTGACCCTTCTGCTCATTACCGCGTTTGCACCAGGGCGAGCTTCGCTTCGTGCGACATGAACGGATCGCGCAGAATGCTGTCTTTATAGTCCACACTGATCGTGAGGATGTAGAGCGCGAAGATCACTGCGCCGAGGGTGGCGACCACGCGCGCCCGCGGCTGCCACCGCACCGGCAGCCGCGCATAGGCCTCGCTCAACCATACCCCGACCAGCGCGCACAGCGGCGGCAGAAACAGCAGCAGAAAGCGCGGGTCATACGAGACGAACAGCCACCATGCCGCGAAGAACGGCAGCGTCCACATCAGAATCAAAAGGTGTTCGGGGGCGTTCAGCCGCCGCCGGATGACTTCAGCGGCGGACAAGGCCACGCTGATCAGGATGAGCCAGCCCGTCAGCGCAAAGTTCTCGGGCCGGGTGACGAACACCAGCAGACTGTCCAGCGTATGCCGCGCCTGATCCGTCCATGCGGTGTTGGGGATGACGAAGCCCGCGCCGATCTGATTGCGCAGGTACCAACCCCCTGCGACTGCCACACAGGCGATGAGACTCAGCAGGGCATGCCGCCAGCGGATGCGCCGCCGCAGTAAACACCAGCCAAGCCATAGCGTCAGCACTGGTGCGGCGATGAGCAGCCCCGCATTTTTCGTCCATGCCGCCAAGCCGATCAATACTCCACCTAGAATCGCATCCCGAGAGCGCGGTTCGTCCCATAAGCGCAGCGCGAAGATAGCCGCCAGCGTGTAGTAGAAGGCCATCGGCAGGTCGACATAACCGGACGATGCCCACCGCGCAAAGGTCGGCGTTAGTGCGAGGATGATTGCGCCGAGCCACCCGGCGCGCGCACCACCGAGGCGCTGGGCGAGCAGATAAGTCGCGGGCAGGCAGCCGAGCGCGAGCAGGGCGGGCACAAAGCGCGCGAGATAGTCGTTCTCCCAACCCGAAGCAACATACGCGAAGGTGTAGACCAGCGGCAGGTGTGGCGCATAGGTGAGATACAGGCTCTCCGCACCGATCAGCGGGATCAGGCTGCGCAGTGCGTACATCTGCTGTGCCTGCGGCTTGTAAATGCCAAGCGTGTCATCACGGTAGAACGGGAAATAGAGCGCATTGAACAGAACTGCCGTGCAGACGAGGGTCAGCAGGAGGAGTGTGAGCCGCGCCTGTGGCGGTACAGCCAGCGACCATGACTTCGGCTGGCGCAGCCACCAGAGTGTGCCCGGCAGCATGAGTGCGAAATACGGCGCAGCGATGTTCAGGACGCTGAAGGGCAAGCCGATCAACGACTCCCCGAACATCAGCAGTGAGAGAATGCCCGGTGCCAGCCCCAGCGCCAGCAGCAGCTTGAGTAAACGCTCTGGTTCGTCACGTAAAATCCACGTCGCCGTGGGGTATGCGGCTGCAAGCAGCAGCCCGAACAGCAGCCAAGCGCTCAGCGTCTGCATGTTAGCCGAGCTTGACCGCGGTGGGCAGCGGCTGCCCCGTGACTCCGGCGATCAGGTTTTCGGCAGCCATCAGCGCCATTTTGTCGCGCGTTTTGACGGTCGCGCTGCCAATGTGCGGTACGATCAGGCAGTTGGGCAGCGTGAGCAGCGGATCGTCCAGCGGAATCGGTTCGGGTTCGGTGACGTCGAGCGCTGCCGCCGCGATCACGTTGTCGCGCAGGGCTTCATAAAGTGCGTGCGGATCGACGGTGCCTCCGCGCGTCGTGTTGATGAGGATAGCCGTCTGCTTCATCTCCGCCAGCGTCTCACGGTTGATCAGATGGCGCGTGTCCGGCGTCAACGGTGTGTGCAGCGAGACGAAATCGGACTCGTGCAGAAGCGTGGGTAGATCGACTCGGGTTGCGCCGTGGGCACGGGCTTCTTCGTCGGTCAGGTGCCGGCTGTAAGCGAGAATGTTCATGTCGAAGCCGCGCGCGCGTTGGGCAACGGCTTTCCCGATGCGCCCGAGGCCGATGATCCCGAGCGTCGCTCCGTTCAGGTCAGCGCCGAGCAGATGCCGGGGCTGCCACGTCGTCCACTGCCCGCCGCGGATATACTGTACGCCTTCGGACAGCCGTCGGGCCGCGGCCAGCAGCAGCGCAAAGGCGAGATCGGCAGTGGCAGCGGTCAGCACGCCGGGCGTATTGCCCACCGGAATTCCGCGCGCGTGCGCCGCGCGCACGTCGATATTATCGTAGCCCACGGCCATCTGGCTGATCACTTTGAGATTGGCGCCTGCCGCTGCAATCAACCCCTCGTCGATACGCTCGGTCAGCGTGCACAGGACGCCATCGACGCCGCGTACGCGTTCTAGAAGCTGGTCATACGGGGCTGGATCCTCGTGCTCCCATAGATCGAGATCGCAGACCTCACGTACGCGGGCGAGCCCGATTTCGGGAATCTGCCGGGTGACGAAGACTTTGGGTTTCATAGTGACTTCCCTTTCGTAGCGACCGGGAGTGTACCACAGAACGGCACTGGCTTGTTACCGGGTTTAGCGTAGAATCATAGGCCTATTTGATTGGCCTCGGACCTTGCCCTGACTATGAAACTGCGTCTGACGTGGCTCTTTACACTTCCAGTGCTGCTGCTGCTCTTCTTCAATCTGCTGCACCTGACCTCACGGATGTATCTCTACTCCGACGAGTACCTCGTCTATTTCCAGACCCGGTTTGATCTGCAGTCTACGATCTTGTATCAGGCGACCCAGGATGTGCATCCGCCGCTCTGGTTCAGCCTGTTCGATATCTGGCGCAGTCTGGTCGGCGACAGCGAGTTTGCGGGACGCATGTTGTCACTGCTGCTCAGTATGCTGACGCTGGCGCTGACCTACCGTCTCGGTCGCGATTGGTTTGGGCGGGTGAGTGTCGGACTGGCCGCCGCAATCTTCCTTGGCCTCAATTCGTATTTTGCGAATTTCGCATTGGAGATCCGCCCCTATGCCGCGACGATGCTGCTCGCCAGCGTGTCGATGTGGCTGTTCTGGCGCTGGCTGCGCAAGCCAACGTGGCGTGCCGCCAGCGCTTACGGTGTGGGTGTAGCGCTCATGTTTTACGTGCACTATTTTCTGGCCTTTGTGGTCGCCGCGCAGGGCATCTACTTCCTGCTGTTTACCCCCAAGTCGCGGCAGATTTGGAAGCAGTTGGTCGGCGCGGCAGGTGTCGGATTGCTGGTTTGGCTGCCGTGGCTGCCGAGTTTTATCAATCAAGTGCTGCTGCTGCGCTCACTGTCCGCGCAGTCGGGGAATGCTTACGGGAGCGGCTTAGGTACCCCGGCCACGACGCAGGCGACCGATCTTGCGACCATCGAGCGCTTAACTGTGTTGAGCACGAACGGTCAGGTAGTGCTCTATGCGGCGCTGCTTATGCTCGGGATCGTGTATTTGTGGCGGCGGCCAGCGTACCGCCTGACATTATTCTGGGCGTTGGGGACGCCCACCGTGGCTTTAGTCGTCAATCTGGTGGCGGCAGTCTACACCCCCCGTTACGTTGCGTACCTCAGTGTAGGCCTGGCGTTGGCCAGTGGCGCGGCAATCCTCGCGCTGCCGCGCATCCGGCGCATTCCCCTGTCCGGGGCGCTGCTGCTTGGTTGCAGCCTGCTCCTGTTGGCTGCTCAACCTGAGCATATATCGAATAATGTCGCATACCGCGATATTTTTCGGTCAATGAGTATCCGTGACGGCGATGCGGTTTACCTAGATCATGCTGGTGAAGGCGATTTGCCGTTTCTACGCTGGCAAATGGATCAGTATCTCAAGTCCAGCTATACCGTGGTAGCCGATCACAATCTGACCGCTGTGCAGGCCCTGCGCCGCATTTGGTATATCACGGGCGATTGGTTTAACTTGAAGTTGAATCGGCTTTCGCCCAACTAAGCGACCCATCCGGTGCAGCAGGTGCTCGGACAATGTGACCGGACGTGGTGTTACTTAGCGCAGTTGATGGAAGCCCCGCCGCTGAGTGAGCCGATAGCGTTTGGTGAGCAAATGCAGTTCTGGGGCGCGGATCTTGATCGACTGACCGATACCACACTGGACCTGCGTTTGTGGTGGCGCGTCGACCAAACCCCAGATCGCGATTACTCGATTGCCGTGCATTTGCTCAATCCTGCCGGGGAGCTGATTGCGCAAAGCGACGGACCCATTCAACATTACGGCACAGAGATTCTTCAGACTTCGTCACTCCAACCGGGGCGAATCTACATAGATCATAGACAATTGTCGCTGCCTACTGATCGATTGGACGGTGGTTATTCGCTGCGCTTAGTTGTATACCAGTGGTGGGATGGTGTTCGGCTAGCTGTCGACGGCGCAGATAGCTATGTGATTAACACCATTACACTCCAATAGACCGGATTGGTACTAAGTCAGCCGGAACGATCGGCTAACATGGGAACGTGTTACCAGCAGAGGAACGTATGACATCTGAATTTGTCGCGCGTGAGAGCTTTCACACAGACCATTCGAGTCCACTTCGCTTCATCCTGTCCCATATTCGGCGGCATCCGATCTTTGCCGTCACGATGGTGCTCGGAGCGTTTTCAAATGCGGCCTTAGCCGCGGCCATTCCCTACTACATTGGGGTCGGCTTCAATGCCCTGACGGAAGGCCGCGGCCTCGACGCGTTGGGTGCGGCGGCCGTTTCGGTCTTCGTGTCGCAGTTTTTCCGCGCTACGCTGCAGCTCATGCGCAACTTTTCCGCGGAGATTTTCGCGCAGCGCATTGAACGCGATGTACGCGATGAACTGTACGCCAGTCTGCTTGGCAAGAGCATGACCTTCCACGACATGCAGCCTGTCGGGGAGATCATGGCGCGCGTGACCAACGACGTGCGCGAACTCAACCTGATGATGAACCCCGGCATGAATCTGCTGATCGGCTCGGGCTTTTTCGTCATTGCGCCGCTCATCGCCGCGCCGCGCATGCATCCTGACCTAATTCTCGCGCCGCTGCTGTTTCTCATCGCTTACGTAACCTCGCAGGTCTTCTATCTGCGTAGCCTCGCCCCGGTGACGCAGCGCGTGCGCGCCTCGTTCGGCGAAATGAACGCGCGCGTCGCGGAATCGCTGGAAGGGCTGCAGGTTGTCAAGGGGACGGCGCAGGAAGCGCGCGAGGCCGCCGAGTTCGGTGAACTGTCCGATAAGGTACGGACGCATCTGGTAGCGCAGGGCGATATCGAAGCGCGCTACCTGCCCATGCTGCTGCTGGGTCTGGTGATCGCTGTCGGTTTTATGCATTCCGTCAGCCTGTTTCAGCAGGGACTGATTGATATCGGGACGGTGGTCGCCTACAACGGGCAATTGATGCTGTACGGCTTCCCGGTCTTCTCGTCGTTGGGGTCATTCTCGCAGGTGTCGTCGGGCTATGCGAGCGCCAAGCGCATCCTCGACATCATCAACACCGAAACCGAGCTGGATCAGAACACGGCTGGTTATGCAGGTGACAGCAAAGGCGCGATCAAGTTTGAGGGCGTCGACTTCCGTTACCTGACCGACGACAACGAAATTCTGCACGAGATCAGTTTTGAAGTGCAGCCGGGGCAGACGGTCGCCATCGTCGGGCAGACGGGGGCGGGCAAGACGACGCTCACCAAGC
Organism: Candidatus Flexifilum breve; assembly: GCF_016713355.1. Lineage (NCBI taxonomy): Bacteria > Bacillati > Chloroflexota > Anaerolineae > Aggregatilineales > Candidatus Flexifilaceae > Candidatus Flexifilum > Candidatus Flexifilum breve. Next base: position 587,186 of record NZ_JADJPI010000035.1, on the reverse strand, counting down.
TCATCAACCGCACGTACGATGTGAACAAAGGTCGTGTGCTGATCGACGGTGTCGATGTGCGCGATTGGAATATGGCGCGGCTGCGCTCGCAAATTAGTGTGATTGAGCAGGATATCTTCCTGTTTGGGCGCTCGATTGCCGACAACATCCGGTTTGGCAAGCCGGAAGCTACGCTCGAAGAGGTCATTGAAGCGGCGCAGAAAGCGCAGGCGCACGAGTTCATCACCAGTTTCGCCGAAGGCTATAACACGGTTGTGGGGCAGCGCGGGGTGACGCTCTCGGGCGGCCAACGGCAGCGCATCGCGATTGCGCGCGCTTTCGTCACCGACCCGCCGATCCTCATCCTCGACGACAGCACGAGCGCAATTGACAGCGCGACCGAAGACAAAATCCAGAAGGCGATCTGGTCGGCGGCGAAGGGACGCACCACGCTGCTGATCACGCACCGTCTCTCACAAATTCGCTGGGCAGATCATATTGTGGTACTGCGGAAAGGCCGAGTGGTCGCACAAGGAACGCACGATCAACTGCTGGCGAGCTCTGAGGCGTATCGCCGCATTTTCGCCCGGTACGAAGCGCCAGAGCGCGCGCCGCACGGAGGAGACTAACCGATGGGTATTTTTGGCGGCCTACAGGCCGAACAATACGACCGCCAGTATGATGACGGGTATCTGCTGCGGCGCTTAGGCGATTATCTGGCGAAGCACCGCCGCCGTGTGCTCATTATCGCGTCGATGGTCATTCTGTACGCGGTGCTTGGCTCGGTGATTCCGGTCGTAATTTCGGCGGGCGTCGATGCGTTGAGCACGAGCGCGCCGGAATCGACGTTGTGGATCATCATTGGCGCGCTGTTTGCCGTCGGCATCATCGACTACGGCATCTATTGGGTGCGCCGCCGCATGACCGCGCGGGTGGTTGCGGAAGTGGTGAGCGATCTGCGGAAGGCGGCGTTTGCTGCGGCGATTGAGCGCGATCTGTCGTTCTATGACGAGAACAAATCGGGCAAGATCGTCAGTCGTATCACCAGCGACACGCAGGAATTAAACAATGTACTGGTCATCGGCACCGATTTGATCAGTCAGGTGCTCGATTTTTTGCTGCTGTTCGTCGTGCTGCTCACCCGAGAATGGCGTTTGACGCTGATCCTCGCGGGCGCCATGCCCATCGTGTTCGGCCTGACGATTCTGCTGCGCCATTTCGCGCGCATCGTCACCCGGCAGGGCACACGCGCCATGGCCGCGGTCAACGACAACATTCAGGAGAGCGTGAGCGGCATCAGCGTAGCCAAGAACTACCGCCAGGAAGCGGGCATTTACCGCGACTTCACGCGGGTCAACACGCAGTCGTATAACATCAACATCCGGCGCGGTTTCGTGCTGGCGACCGTCTTCCCTACGCTGAACGCTGTCTCTGGCATCATCATCGGCATGCTGTTGTACATCGGCGGGACCTATGTGATTGCCGGGGTGATCGGCGCGGGCGCGTGGTATCTGTTCATCCAAGGCGTAGACCGCTTCTGGTTTCCGGTAATTAACCTGTCCGGCTTCTGGAGCCAACTGCAAGCGGGTCTGAGCGCGGTCGAGCGCATTTTCGCGCTGGTGGATGCCGAAAACACCATCAAGCAGACGGCTGATCGCCCGGCACCCGAGCCCATGCACGGTGAGATCGAATTCAAGGACGTGATCTTCGAGTACAGCAACGGCGAGCGGGTGCTCGATCACTTCAGCCTACACATTCAGCCCGGCGAGAGCATCGCTTTTGTCGGGCATACCGGCGCAGGCAAAAGCACGATTGCCAAGGCTGTCGCGCGCTTCTACGAGTTTCAGGGCGGACAAGTGCTGATCGACGGGCAGGATATTCGCAGCTTCAATTTGCAGTCCTACCGCAGCAAGCTCGGCATTGTGCCGCAGCAGCCCTTCCTGTTCAGCGGCACGATCCGCGAGAACATCCGCTATGCGCGGCCTAGTGCGACGGATGCCGAGATCGAAGAGATCGCGAACAGCGTCGGTCACGGCGAATGGCTGGAAACGTTGCCGGAGGGCCTAGACAGCGATGTGGGCGAACGCGGCGCGCGGTTGAGCATGGGGCAGCGGCAGTTGGTCAGCTTGCTGCGCGTGCTGGTGCAGAAGCCCGCCATCTTCATCCTTGACGAAGCGACGGCCAGCATCGACCCGTTCACCGAAACGCAGATTCAAGAGGCGCTCGACCTCATCCTCAAGCGCTCCACGTCGATTCTGATTGCGCATCGTCTGAGCACGGTGCGCAGTGCCGACCGCATCATTGTGCTCAAGAACGGTGGCATTATCGAGCAGGGCAATCACGAGCAGTTGATGAGGGGACACGGGCATTACGCCGAGCTCTACAACACCTACTTCCGCCATCAATCGCTCGACTATGTGGAAAACGCGCGCAAATACGCCGATACGCAAGAGATGGAACGGGCAGGGTCAGTCTAGATGGCGCACTACGAACTTAAGCCCGAACGGTCGACGCTGCACGGGCATTTCTCACGAGACTTGCCCCCGGCGCTGATGATCGATTCCGGCGATACGGTACAGTTTCAGTGTATTGATTCCGGTTGGCGGCTGGAACCCTTTACCAGTCCGGATATCCGTCCACGCGCCTTTGCCGAACGCCGTGAAGGGGAACTGGACTCCGGTCACGCGCTAACGGGTCCGGTCTACATTCGCGGGGCGAAACCCGGGATGACGCTGGCTGTCCGCGTGAACCGATTGGAGGTCGGAGGTTGGGGGACAACCTTTGCGGGCGGTTGGGACTGCGAGTGGAATCGGCGGTTGAAAGCGACCACGGAAGGCACAGTGCACGTGTGGACGCTGGATCGCGTGGCGCAAACCGCCCGCAATCAGTTTGGACATACGGTGAGCCTCCGTCCGTTTATGGGTGTGTATGGCATGCCGCCCGCTGAACCCGGTGTGCATTCGACGGTGCCACCGCGCCGCACGGGCGGCAACATCGATTGCAAAGAATTGACCGTTGGGAGCACACTTTACCTGCCGATTGAAGTCGAAGGTGGGTTGTTCAGTACGGGCGATGGTCACGCGGTGCAGGGGGACGGCGAAATCTCGGTCACGGCGATTGAATGCCCGGTCGACCGGGTGGATGTCACATTCGATTTGCTGGATGACATGCCGCTGGCAATGCCCGTCGCCCAGACCCCCGTCGGGTGGCTGGCGCTCGGCTTTGACAAAGATCTGGATGAAGCGGCAGCGCTGGCGGTCGAAGGCATGCTCGGCATAATGCAGCGCATTCATGGACTAGCGCGCTATGATGCGCTGGCGCTGGCGAGTCTCGTTGTTGATTTGCGCGTGACTCAGATGGTCAACGAGGTGCGCGGCGTGCATGCGGTGCTGCCGCATGGGGCGATCAAGTAACGCAACACGGGTGAAGCGGTAGAGCTACGCTGACACCGTTGGTGCTGTGGACTTTAAGGGGATGCGCTCGGCATCCCCTTTGTTTTATCGAGACTCGCGCCGCCTATTCCAGCTCGACCGCCAGCGCGACCGCTTCCGCGCCGCCGAGGCACAGCGCCGCCAGCCCGCGTTTGAGGCCGCGGTCCTGCAGCGCGTGGATCAGCGTGATGAGCACGCGCGCGCCGCTCGCACCGAGCGGGTGACCGAGCGCAATCGCGCCGCCGTTCACATTGATCTTCTCCAACGGGAATTCATAGCCATCCCGCTTCAAACCCTTGATGTCGGCCAGCACCTGCGCGGCAAATGCCTCATTGACTTCGACCAGGTCGACATCTTCCGCTGACCAGCCCGCTTTTTGCAGCGCAATCGGAATCGCCTTGACGGGCGCGTAGAAGATCCACGCGGGTTCGACGGCAGCGTGGCCGTAGCCGACGATGCGCGCCACTGGCTGATGCCCGTGCTTTTCGGCATAATCGCGGCTGGCGACAACCAGCGCTGCGGCGCCGTCGTTCATCCCCGGCGCGTTGCCCGCGGTGACCTTGCCATCCTGCTCAAAGGCGGGGGCGAGTTTCGCCAGCACTTCGACGGTCGTATCCGGGCGAATCGATTCGTCGCGGTCGATGACGATGTCGCCTTTCTTATTCTTGATGGTGATCGGCGCGATCTCCGTCTTAAACTTGCCCGCCTCGGTCGCCGCTGCTGCTTTCGCATGGCTGCTGTAGGCCAACTGATCCATCTCGGCGCGGCTGATCTCCAACTGGCGTCCGATGAATTCGGCGGCGTTTCCCATTCCCCAATCGCACAGCGAACACCACAGACCATCGCTTTGCAGCGAGTCGCGCAGGGTGACATGGCCGTATTTCGTGCCCATGCGGTGCGTGTCGTCAAGGAAGGGGGCGCGGCTCATGCTCTCCGTGCCGCCCGCCACATATAGGTCGCCATCTTCCGCGCGGATCATGCTGGAGGCGAGCATGACGGCCTTCAAGCCGCTGCCGCACACCTTGTTGATCGAGACGCCGCCGACGTTTTCCGGCAGGCCCGCACCAATGCTCACCTGCCGAGGCAGCGCCTGCCCGACGCCCGCACTGACCACGTTGCCGAGAATCAACTCGTGAATGTCTTCACTGTTTACGCCGCTGCGTTCGACTGCGGCGCGCACGGCGACTTTGCCGAGTTCGGCGGCGCTCAAGCCGGACAGCCCGCCGAGGAATTTGCCAATGGGGGTACGCGCGCTCCCGAGAATGACTGCGTCCCGACTGCTTTTGCCGTTGTTCATGGTGTCTCTTCTGCTCCGTACAATTCTGTCCAGACCGCCTTGAGTTCGCGGTAAATGTTATCGAGAGTATCCGGGATGACCCGGGTGCTGCTGACCACCGTCATGAAGTTGGAGTCGCCAGCCCAACGCGGCACGATATGGAAGTGGAAGTGTTCGGCGATACCCGCACCCGCGGCTTGCCCGAGGTTCGCGCCCATGTTGAAGGCGGCCGCGCCGTACAACTTGCGCAGCGCGCCGAGGGTTTTGTTGGCGGTGACCATCAGGTCGGTCAGCGCTGTGACCGGCATCGCTTCGGATGAGGCGATGTGCTCGTAGGGAACGACCATCACATGACCATTATTGTAGGGGTAGAGGTTGAGGGTGACGTACACATACTGAGACCGGGCAATGATCTGCGTTTCGCCGTCAGTGTGGGGCAGTTGACAGAAGACGCAGCCCTCCAGCGGCTTTTTCTCACCGCGGATGTACGCCATACGCCACGGGGTATACAAATGATCCATGAAGTCCCTATTTTCCAAATAAGCGTGCCAGATAACTCTTTATAGATGTTATCATGCCACGATCAGGAATGCGTTGGAAGTGATTTTACGAAAAACTACCCGCTTTGGTAGGTATGGTCTGCAAAACGCGGTAGAGTCGGTGGGCAGCGCGGCTCTGGCGAAAGACGATCGCATGGCTCTCCAACCTTTGCTTATTCCCATCCTGTTGTGGGCGGTTCTGCTCTTTGGCGGGTTTGTGTTTGGAAAATTGTGGACGGATCGCACGCGGCGCATGCCGGTGTGGACGCGCATGGCGTCGTCGCTGACACTGGTCGCTGCGGCGTGGTGGATCTACACCCTTGAGAGCACGGCGACGGTCTACACACTGCCCGCCGCGCTTGGAATGACCTTTGGGTTTCTCTGCGATCTATTTATGGCGCGGCTGATCCGCTTCTCGCAGCATGTGTTAGGCGGCATCGGTTCGTTTGGTATCGGGCATATCTTCTACGTGATCGGGTTTCTCGGGACGGCGAACCTGCTCAGGCTGACGCTGTCGCCGATTCCGGTGGTTATCTGGTGGGTGATTGGCGCGGTGGGATGGTGGATCGCCGTGTGGCGGGGCGTGACCGAACGCACTCCGATGCATATGGCGGCGCTGCCGTATGCGCTGCTGCTGTCCAGCACCGCCGGATTCGCGACGAGCATGGCCGTCGCGGACGCGCGCTTCATTCCGCTGGCGGTCGGCGCGGCGCTGTTTCTGCTCAGCGATTTGCTGCTGGCGGCGCGGCTGTTTCGGAATGTGTTCTTTCCGCTGGTCGACGATGTGGTGTGGCTGACCTATGGACCCGCGCAGATGCTGATCGTCTTCTCATCGCTCAGCGTCCTGAGCGCCCTGCAATAGTGGTAAAATTCAGGCAGCGCACGCGAGGTGGAAACGTATGTTGTCGGTTGAGCGGCTGGAACAGACGCTAGAGGCCCGTCCCTTCCAATACTTGGAGACGACGGCGAGTACCAATGATGTCGCCATGCGGTGGCTGCTGGACGGCGCGCCCGTGGGGAGTATCGTCACGGCGAACGAGCAGGTCCAGGGACGCGGTCGGCTAGGCCGTACCTGGTACGCGCCGCCGGGAACCGCGCTCATGCTGTCGTATGTGCTGCGCCCGGCGGTTGATGACCTGCCGTATGTGGGCATGGCGGGCGCGGTCGCCGTGCTGGAGACGATTCAGGCGTTGGGCATGAGCGGCGTTGGCCTCAAATGGCCGAACGATGTGCAGATCGATGGGCGGAAGGTGTGCGGCATCCTGCCGGAAGCCACGTGGCAGGATGGCACGCTGCTCGGCGTCGTGTTGGGGATCGGCATCAACGTGCGCATCGATTTTGCGGGCACGGCGTTTGCACACACGGCGATCAGTCTGGAACAACGCGTGCCCTCGCTGGATCGGGCGGAACTGCTGGCTCAGCTGGCCGAGCGGCTCGATGCGTGGACGGCGCGCTTGTCGGCTGATGAACTATTTGAACGCTGGCGGGCTGGTCTGGTGATGCTTGGACGCCCGGTTTCCATTACCACGGTGACCGGAACGATCACCGGGACGGCTGAAGCTGTTGAGCGCCAAGGGGCGCTCGTGGTGCGCGATGCGCACGGAGTGCTCCAGCGCGTGATTGCGGGCGATATCGCCCTGGGATAGCGAGGACGCATGGGAATCCGGCTGGACTGGGAAATCGAAGCCGAGAATGAACGGGTCGAAAGCGCGGGCGAAGACCCGGAGTCGCTGCGGCGGCGCTGGCGTGCGCGTCTGCGCTTGTTTGGGCTGCTGCTCGTCGTGTTGACCTTCGCCGGCATGGTGATTGGCGGCTTAGTGCTGCGTTTGCGGCAGGTTGATTGGGAGATCGAGCAGGCGCTGCGGGATACGGTCGAAACTGAGGTCGCAACGCTGCGCATTGGCGATCACCGCACGTTTCAGGATATGCAGCGCAGCGCCACCGACGAGTGGTTGGCGCGGCAGGATGAGTTGTTCGGCGAATATCAGACGCTGCTGCTCGAAAAAGGCGAAAACGTGCAGCTCACCGGGCACGTGATCGCCGCCAGCGTGGATGGGCAGCGCGGGCGCGTGCAGGTCGAAGAGATCATCGATGGCGCGCGTTATGTGCGGACGTGGTTTTACTGGCGCTATGAAGATGGCTGGCGACATGTCCCGCCGGATTACACCTTCTGGGGGACACCGCAAACACTCCAGAATGACCGCGTGACGCTCTACTACCGGGAGCTCGACCAGCCCGCCGCGCAATTGGCGTTCGATCAGCTCACGGCGTGGCTGACGACGGGCTGTGAGGCGCTGAGCTGCGCGGCCGTGCCCCATTTGACGGTCGATATCGTGCCAAATCCGCTGGCTCAGGTGCAGTGGGTGGATAACTGGATGCTGCAAATCCCCTCGCCGTATCTGGAACGCGCGCCGGTTGACGCGCCGCTCACCCCGGGGACGCGCTTTCAATTGGCTGTGCTGATGGCGCGGCGCTTAGTGGACGAACAGGTCGCCACCGGATTGACAGGTGAAGCGGCTTTCCTGCGGGATGCGGTGGTGAGTTGGTTGGTAGAGCGATTCGCGCAGGTGCAAATGGAGTCGTATCTCGTGTACAGCCTCGCCGCGCGCTATGACGCTCCCGCGGTGGGCCGCTTGCTCAGCGCGCTCACCCCCGATGCGACTGCGGCCGTGCTCAGTCAGGTAACGGGGATGCCGCTGGAACAGGCAGGGTTGGATTGGCGCGATTATATTGAATGGCGGCTGAGTCAGGAACTGAGCGGGCAGGAACTCGACGTGCTGAGCACGACCGTCGAGTACAGCGCGGACGGCGTTCCGCAGATACGCGCGCAGGTGCAGTCCGGCACGCTGCAAACGGAAATCGTGTACCAGCTCGTCGACGGGCTGTGGCGGCGGACGGCCTAATCATGCTATCATGATGACATCTTGAGGGGAGATGATGCCATGCTTGACGATCTGCGTAAAAGTACTCAATCGAGCGGCGAGAGCGACATCGAAGAGCCGATGATCCGCATGTCCAACGACGACGATGAAGAAGTCGTCGAGAAGCGCTTTCTGGGCATGACGGCCGTCGAGCGCATGTTCATTTCGATCTTCTTTTTCCTCGCGGCGAGTGTGATCGGCGCAGCCCTGCTGCTGGCGACCGGGCGCTGGGTTCTCTAAATCACAGCGGGACGGGAGCGCGTGCTCCCGTCCCTGACTGGCATCCTTAGCCTGCGGGACTGAGAATCAGCCGATCCGCGGTGGCGCGTTCGACCTGCGTGCGCGACCACAACATCGGGTGATACCGAATTTCCGTCCACGGGCTGATCATGTCGTTGTAGTGCGGGCTGTACGGGTGCCCGCTCTGACCAGTCGTGTGCATCGACTGGCTGTTTTCCCAGTTAGCCACATCCACAATCATACGCATCGACGGGAGCGCGCGAACGGTGTAGGTCGCGTCGAATTCGTCCGTCCCGTAGTCGATGCCCCAGCCCGTCGCGTTGACGATTTCGCCGCCGCCATCTACCGGGTACGGCCCACGGTTGACCATATCTTCGATCAGGCTGATGCCGCTCAAGCCGAGTGGGTTGCTCTCCCATATCGCCGTGTGCAGTTCACCCCAACTCCATTCCGCCGGGTTATTCCCCTGACGGCGCACGATCTCCACGACCGCTTCGTCAAAGGCGCGGACGAGAATTTCGTCGCGAGTTTCGACCACATCGGCGGTGCGGGCGTCATCCCACCACGCGTTTTCGGGATCGTTCATCAGGCGAGAAGCGGGATAAAGATCGCCCGTGTTCGCGCGGATGTCTTCAGGCAGTTGATCGTTGAACAGGTTATCGAGCAAACGCACACTGAACACCGCGTAGAGCGCCGCCTGACCGCTGTCACGCACCATCTGGTAATCCCACGACAGCAGGAAGTCGCGAGCTTCCGTCGACGACTGATCCGTGAACTGCAAGCCGTTGAGGAACGGAACGATTTCCCGCGCGTTGATGTTCAGGTCATCGCCATGAATGGTCTGATACGTGCTGGCGTTGTGCGCCTTAAGCTGATCCATCAGCTCGTTGATGCGTTCGCCGCGGTAGCCGTACGACCAGCTATAGCCGAGCTCGTAGAAGTTGTCCGCGCCGAGCGCTGTTTCGAGTTCGGCGTAGTAATCCGGTGGAACGACCGCTTGATTCGCCGTGACCACAAAGTCACGCTCCGGGTTGAGAATGCGCGGCAGCAGGTCAAACGGGATGTAGCCCTGCCACGTGTCGGCGTCGCTGGTGGCGAGCGTCGGGAAGCGGCCATCGCGGTCACCGGGGCGAATGGGCATGCTGCCTGGCGTCTGGTAGCCGATATTGCCCGCCGTATCCGCGTACACAAAGTTTTGCGCCGGGACATTCCAGTAGCTGAGCGCAGCGCGGAATTCATCCCAATTGCTCGCTAGGTTCAGCCGCAGCACGGACTTGTAGAGCGTGCCTTCGTCCAAGCCGGTCCAGCGCAGCACCATAGGATCTTCGCTGTTCCAACCGGAGATTTCACCCGTTTCGGAGTCGTAGCGGTTGTCGTTGATTATGGGGCCGAGATGCGTTTCGCGTACCTGAATCGTGACCGGCTCGTCGCCGTCACCAAAGTTGATCGTCTCTTCGCGCACGTTCATGTCGCGCCACTCGCCGTCCCAACGATACTGCGTCGGGTTGTCTGGGTTGATTTCGAGGCTGTACAAATCCTGCACATCCGCGCCCACATTGGTCACGCCCCACGCGATATTCGCGTTGTGACCGATGATGACGGCGGGCGACGCGGGCAGGGCAAAGCCGACGACATCATACGGGCACTCCGCCGTGACCGGGTAGCAGTGCAGCCCGATCTCGTACCAGATCGACGGCATCTGGATCCCGAGGTGCGGATCATTCGCCAACAGCGGCGTCCCGTTGGAGGTCATCGTCCCGGTGGCGACCCAGTTGTTACTGCCGATGCCAACGTCGGTGCTGCGCGTGACCCAGTCGCCGCGCACGATGCCGCCTGCTGCTGCACGGCTCGCCGGCACGGTCAGCGCGGCGCGACTGCCCGCGTAGGCCGTGCTCAGGCTCGCTTCTGTGATGGGCAAATCCTCAGCTTGGAGGATGGTCGGCTTGCTGTCGAAGGGGAAGGGCGGGGTGAGGTCGTCGAACAGGGCTTGACCGAGCGCGTCGAGCAGCAGTGCGTTGTCCATGTCCGAACCGTACGAGTCGGTGAGGTTCCACGCCATCACTTTGCCCCACACGAGGCTGTCGGCAATCGTCCACGGCGCGATGGTAATGTTCACCCCCGTCACGCCGAGCAGGCGGTATTCGAGCGCGAGGTCGTCCTGCGGGCGACTGGTGATATATGCGTTGACGCCGTCGGCGAAGGCCTGCACCGCGGCGGTTTCCGTCTCATCCAGCAGTGCGACATCGCGCTGCGCGGCCTCATACCAGCCTGCCGTGCGGATGAAGAGGTCGCTCCCCATGACGCTGGCGGTCTTGCCCGTCAGTTCCTGAATCGTACCCGCGCCCACGTGCCGCGCGAATTCCATCTGCCACCAGCGGTCTTGTGCCTGCGTGAAGCCCTGCGCAAAGAACAGATCATGCGGGTTGCTGGCGTAGATGTGCGGGACGCCCCAGTCGTCGCGCAGCACTTCGACCTGCGCCTGCAAACCGGTGACGTTGAGCGTGCCGCTGGTGACCGGAAGCGGGCCGCGCGTAGTGTCGTTGAAAATGAGGAAACCGCCGACGGCGATCACCACGACGATGAGCAGCAGAATCAAAAGAACTATTCGTAAAACTTTCACTGCGTTAGGCTCCTAGGTGCTCGGTAAAAAAGGCGACGAGGCGCGCGGCATAGTCGTCGGTGATCATGAACATCCCCTGAACGTGATCCGCGCCGTCGATAATCCACGGTTCGACCGGGTTGCCGACCGCGTTGGCCGCGGCAGCGAGGTCATAGGCGTACTGCACGCTTAAGCGGCGATCCGCTGTGCCGTGCGTGATGAACAACGGGCGCGTGCCGATCGTTTGCACAGCTTGCAGGGGGCTGATCGCGGTGACATTGTCACCGCTCATAAGGCGGCCCATAAACAGCCCGGCAGGCGCCAGAAACTGCGGGTAACCGTTGCGCGCGAGTTCGGCATCCAACGCGACCTGAATATCGGCGAAACCGCTGTCTTCCCAGACCGCGGCAACCTGCGGTTCGGCTCCGGTCGCGATCAACATGGTGGCGGCACCGAGGGACACACCGAATAGGCCGATGCGTTCGGCGGGGATGCCCTGTTCGGCGATCAGCCAGTCCCACGCGCCGAGCACGTCGCGATACTCTTCCGTGCCGACGGCGTAGCGGCCGTCTTCGACGGTGGATGCGCCATGATCGCGCATGTCCATCATCAGCACGTTGAAACCCGCATGATGCAGCATGCCGCCCGGCAGCAGCACAGAGGGCGCCTGCTTGCAGCTGTTTAAACCGTGCACGAGCAGGACAGCCGGGGCGCTCTCCGGCGTTTCGGCAGCGGGCACATACCACGCCGAGATGGTGATGCCCGCGTCACGGCTGGGAATGCTCACCGTTTCGTAGTCAGGCATCAGGTAGGCGGAGGCATCACCGTCATTGGGCAAGTCGAAGGCGTCGGGGGCGTTGTCGAGATCGTCCGGGCGGTTGTTGCAGTCGGGGTTGACGCGCGTCAGCGTGTTGTAGACCACCGCCCCCGCTGCCAGATACCCACCACCGAAGACGAGCACGACGATCACCACGATCACAGCAAGAAGCCATTTTCTGCGCATGGTTGCGGTCTCCAAAAAAGCGATTCAGTTCACCAAATGGCAATTTGATTTATAGATATTGTGCCGCGCGGCTGGTGAAACAACAAGTCGAAAACTTGTGCTATTATTGCACTGGTTACATTTGGGAAAACGCTGGATTTACACGGAGAACTAAGGTATAATCTGTAGACTGGTATATCTTCTAATGAAGGAGCACGCGCTTCTTCCACCTGAAAAAATAAGGGGGATTGCGCGCACTATGTCTATGGACTCGATAGGAACGATCCGCCCGATTAACATCAACGAAGAGATGCGCGGCAGCTTCCTGGATTACGCGATGAGCGTGATCGTCGCCCGCGCACTGCCTGATGCGCGTGATGGATTGAAGCCCGTACATCGGCGCATTTTGTTCGCCATGTATGATATGGGGATTCGGTCCAATTCCCAGTACAAAAAGAGCGCGCGTATCGTTGGTGAAGTGCTCGGTAAGTATCATCCGCACGGCGATGTCGCGGTCTACGACTCGATGGCGCGTATGGCGCAGACCTTCTCGCTGCGCTACCCACTGGTGGACGGGCAGGGGAACTTCGGCAGCGTCGATGGGGACAGCCCAGCGGCCATGCGTTACACCGAAGCGCGCCTCGCCAAGCTGGCGGAAGAACTCCTCGTCGATATCGACATGAATACGGTCGATTTCGTCGATAACTATGACGGCACGCAGCAGGAACCCAGTGTGCTGCCCGCCCGCCTGCCCAATATGCTTTTGAATGGCGCGAGCGGTATTGCCGTCGGTATGGCAACGAACATCCCGCCGCACAACCTGCGCGAACTCGCCGCGGCGATCTCCTACCTGATTGACAATTACGAACTCATGGACGAGGTGACAGTCGACGACCTGATGCATTTCGTCAAAGCGCCAGATTTTCCGACGGGCGCGGCGGTGGTGGTCGAAGATGAGCTGAAAGAAGCCTATGCGACCGGGCGCGGGCGCTGCGTGGTGCGCGCCAAAGCGCACATCGAGCAGGGGCGCGCGGATCGCCAGCGGATTGTCATCACCGAAATTCCGTACCAGATCAGCAAAGTATCGATCATCGAGCGCATTGTCTCCCTCGTGCGCGAAGACCGCCTCACGGCGATCAGCGATTTGCGCGACGAATCGGATCGGCAGGGCATGCGGTTGGTTATTGAGCTGAAGGCCGGGGCGCAGCCCAAGAAAGTCCTCAACCAGCTCTATAAATACACGCAGCTCCAGAGTACTTACAGCATTCAGATGCTGGCGTTGGTCAACGGCGAACCGAAGACGCTCAGCCTGAAGCGGTTTCTGCAAATCTACATCGATCACCGCTTTGAGGTGATTTCGCGCCGGTCGCAGTTTGAACTGGATAAACGCCGTGGTCGGGCGCACATCCTCGAAGGGCTGCTCAAAGCGCTCTCCAGCCTTGACGCGATTATTCAGACCATTCGCTCGGCGGACGATGTCGATACGGCGCGCACTAACCTGATGACGCTGTTCGGCCTGTCGGAAGCACAGTCGAACGCCATCCTTGAAATGCAGCTCCGCCGCCTCGCCGCCCTCGAACAGATGAAGCTGCAGTCGGAATTCAACGAAGTGATGACGCGCATCGCCTATCTCGAAGATCTGCTGGCGACGCCGCCCAAGATTCTGGCGTTGATTCGCGAGGATTTGACGGACCTGGCGGAAACATTTGGCGATGACCGCCGCACTGAAGTCGTGTACGGTGTGAATACGCAGTTCGCCGAGTCGGATCTCGTGCGTGAAGAGGAAGTCGTCGTGCTGCTCAGCCGTTTCGGTTATATCAAGCGCGTGCCGTCGAATGCTTACCGCGCGCAGCGGCGCGGTGGTAAGGGCGTGATGGGCATGACGGGCAAAGATGACGACGGCGTGGTGCAGATCGTCTCCTCCATCTCACTGGATACCTTGCTGTTCTTCACCGATAAGGGCAAGGTCTACAGCGAGAAGGCGTATAACATCCCGGAAGGGCAGCGTGCCGGCAAGGGCACACACGTCCAGAGTATCCTCGCGCTGACGGGCGATGAGCATATCACCGCGATTCTGCCTGTCTCCTCGTTTGGCGAGGGCGGGGCAGTTGTCATGGCGACGCAGTTGGGGCGCATCAAGCGCGTCAACCTCGGCGACTTCGCGGAAGTGCGCCCGAGCGGATTGATTGCCATCTCGCTGGAAGATAATGACCGTCTGATTTCGGCTAAGACGACCAACGGCGATCAGCATGTCATCCTCGTCACGGAAGACGGGCAGAGCATCCGCTTCCATGAAGACGAAGTGCGCGTCATGGGACGTGGGGCGGCGGGTGTCAACTCGATCCGGCTCGTTGACCGCGATACGGTCGTTGGCATGGATGTGGTCGGTGACGAACATTCGCACATCGTCATCATCACGCGCAATGGCTATGGCAAGCGCACGGCCGTCGATGAATATCGCATTCAGGGACGTTTTGGCCTGGGTACGCGCACGCTCTCCCGCAATGAGAAGACGGGGCCGGTTGTCTCCATGTGCTGTATTAATCCTAAAGACGATATCCTGTTCATCACACGCGAGAACATCGTGCTGCGCACCAAGCTGGACGAAATTCGCGAAACCGGGCGCAATACGCAGGGTGTCAAAGTGATGGATTTGGCGGGTGGCGATTACATCATCGGCGTGGCCGTGATGGATGGTTCGGTGGAAGTGCCGGAAATGTCGGAAATGTCGGAAGATGGCGTCAGCCTCAACGGCGATGGTCCGTACGAAGAGGCCGTGAGCTAGCGCGGCAGCTCAAGAGGCGGAGTGTCGGGGCAGACGGGGTGTCTCCCACAAAGATAATCAGAATCAAAAAAAGGGCGATCTCCCACCGGAGATCGCCCTTTTGTCTGCAGAGCGAAACGAGGACTATTCCTCGTCTTCTTCGATCTTGCCCTTCTGGATGACTTCGGGTTCTGCCGACGTCACTTCGCCTTCGACCGGTTCTTCGGCCGCGCCTGCGCCGATGATACCAACGGCCACGATGACCGTGTCTTCGTCAGTCACTGCGACCACCTTGTCGCCCAGCTTCAGATCACGCACGTGGATCGCATCGCCCACCATTTTGAGCGAAGACAGATCGACGTCGATATGATCGATGAGGTCGGCGGGGAGGGCTTCCACTTCCACGTAGGGCGTCACGGTGTTGAGCACGCCGACGCGCAGCGCAACCGCCGGAGCTTCGCCGGTGAAGTGGACGGGCACTTCCGTCTTCAGCTTGGTCGTCGCCGAAACAGCGAGGAAATCGACATGGGTGATCTTGCCCTTGAGGATGTCGCGCTGGACGTCACGGGTGATGACCGTGTGCGCCTGGCCTTCCACCGACAGGGTGATCAGGTGCGTACCGCCCGCCTTCATAAGAGCCACTTCGAGCGCCCGGTAGGGGATTTGCACATGCACAGGTTGAACGGCTTCACCGTAAACCACCGCCGGAACCAAACCCTGATTCCGCAGTTGGCTCACTTTCTTGCCGGTGATGCTGCGCGCCTGTGCATCTATGGTGTAATTATCTGCCACGATTTACATTCTCCTCTTGCTCAGGCTGCACCTGAGGGGATATGGCGAGTTTGTCTAGGAAACACGCTGGAAACGATCAGAAATGGGTCGATTCTAATGATGACGAGGCGAAGCGTCAATCCTGAAAGAAGCGATTTTATCGTTTAACTTAAAGATTGCTATGCAACTGCTGCCTAAATCTTCCAAATCAACAAACATTTCCAGAATAATAAACTAGAATGGAGCGATGCTTATCCAGAGGAGAGCAGATATGAAGCGATTTCTGGTGTTGGTGACCGTCAGCTTGCTGGTCATCGCCGCGACGTTGATCTCGGCGCAGGACAGCGGCATTCTCACGTATGGTACGGTAATTCAAGGGGTGGTGGGTGCGGACAACGCGCCGACCCAATACATGTTCAGCGGCACGGCGGGCGATGTGGTCAGCATCCGCGTCAACGGGGCGAGCACCGGCATGGACCCGAATGTGCGACTGGTCGGTCCATCTGGTGAAACGCTCGCAGCGAATGACAATCTGCTGGCGGCCTTTGAGCGCAGCGCGGTGCTGACGTACCGCCTGCCCGTGAGCGGGAACTATACGATCATCGTAAGCGGCACGACAGGCAATTATGTGCTGGCGCTGAGTCTCAACGAGGCGGCCACGACGACCACGCGGCTGGAAGTTGGGCGTCCCGTAGGTGTTGTGCTGCCACAACCCGCTGGTCTGCAGGTCTACAGCTTCAATACGGACCCGGTCAACACAACCACACTGTTGATCGACGCGAATCCGCTGGTGGTAGACGCTTATCTCGAAGTGCGGGACGCGAATGGTCAGCAGGTGGCGCTGCTGCGCGGTGATCTCGACAATGCCTGTTTGAGCTTTGGTCCCGGTGATCAACTGAACGAAGTGCGGATCGCAGCCGCCCTCGAAATCGTCGGCAACGTCACCCTGACGCTCGGGCGCGGGCCGTGCATTGTGGGTACGCAGCCGCCAGTGCCCGTGGTTGTCCCGCCATTCCAGGTCACGCCGATTAATGGGGCGTGCACGATTGGCAGCAGCGGCAACTTCAATGTCCGCACCGGGCCGGGGCTGCAAAACGCGATTCTGGTCGTGTGGCCGGCGCAGCAGCCATTGGTCGTGACGGGTGTATCGGCTGATGGACAATGGTATTCGGTGCTGGCGCTGGGATCGCCCGGTTGGGTGGCGCGTTCGGTTGTGATCGCCGCCGGTCCGTGCAATCAAGTGCCGATTGTGACACCGACCGTCTCGCTCACGCCGGACTCGACTGCTGAAGTCACCGCGACCGTGGATCCGAACGTTACGCCGGAAGTGACCGCTGTCGTGACTGTGGTGCCGCCGACGGTGCCTGTGCCCACGACGGAGACCACGCCAGAAGTGACCACGGTGCCGTAATTAGGACAACGAGTAATGGGGCATGATTCGCTCGTTAACGCGAGTCATGCCTCATTCGTTTCGGCGGTGGGCGCGCAATTCCGGGTCGTTCTGCGTCTGGGTTTTGGGCAGCACCACCGTGAAGATCGTGCCCGTGCCGACTTCACTATCCACGGTAATTGCCCCACCGTGAAGTTCGACGGCTTCCAGAGCGATGCTTAACCCGAGCCCTGTCCCGGCAATCGCGCCGACATTGCTGGCGCGGTGGAAGGGCTCGAACAGCCGTTTGAGGTCGTCTTGTGGCACACCAATCCCCTCGTCTTTAATCGTGATGCTGAAGTGACACTCACTTTGCGTGACCTTGATCAGCACCATCTGCCCCGCCGTCGAGTACTTCAGGGCATTGTGCAGCAGGTTGCCGATCACCTGACGGAGCAGCCGCCGGTCGAAACTGGCCGTCACTGGCGCTGCATCCGGCTCAAAAATGATGCGCCCCTGATAGTCAGGCTGCGTATCGTATTCTTCGATGAGTTCGACACACAACCGTCCGATGTCCCCCATCGCCGGGTCAAACTTGACGCGCCCCGCCTGAATGCGGGCGAGCTGCAGCATGTCTTCGATGAGGTCGGTCAATTGCATCACCTGCTGGCGAATCCGATTCAACCGTTCATCGATTTTCGTTTCATCCATCTTGCTGCGGTACAGCGCGAGGCTGTCGGTAGTCGCGAGGATTGAGGCGAGCGGCGTCCGAAACTCGTGCGACGCCATCGAGACGAAGCGCGACTTGAGTTCGCCCAACTCCTTTTCACGCTGAAGCGCGCGTTCCAACGCTTCGGCGGCGGCTTTCTCATCGGTCACGTCCCAATTGATGCCAATGGAGCGGATCGGGTTGCCGTCACTGTCGCGCAGCATCACGGCGCGCAAACGCACATGACGCGGTGGCGCATTATCCGGATTGATGCGGAAATGGGTATCCAGAATCGAACCGTGTTCGAGATAATAGGTCGCTTCTTCCTGGAGGCGGGGTACATCTTCGGGGTGGACGAGGGTGCTCGCCCAGACATCGAGGATCGACATGGTTTCTTCGCTGGTGACGCCATACAACGCGCGCATTTGATCATCACCGGTGATGAGGCCGCTCGGAATATCCCATTCCCACACCCCCATACCCCCAACTTCAGCGGCGAGCTGTAAGCGCTGCGCCTGCGCCAATAGTTCGGCTTCCGCGCGCTTGTGCGCCGTCATGTCACGAATGATGCACACGAGACTGGTCACCTCGTGGCTTGACGGATTGACGGGCGCGAGGCTCATCTCGACATCGCGCGTGGACCCGTCAGCGTGCAGCACCCGGGTCTCGATCTGCTGCGGTTGTTTGCCGAGGACAGTGGCCCGCACCGCCGCCTCGATCTGTTCGGTCGCACTGGGCTGGCAGAACATGGCCAGATGACGCCCAAGGATGGCAACAGCTTCCCGACCGATTAAGTCGCCGAAGGCGCGGTTGGCTTGCTGAATGCCGCGGGTGACATCCACCAGCAGAATCGCGTCGGCGCTGTGCTGGAAAATCGCTTCGAGGCGGTTGGTCGTGCTCTGCAACTGGGCGGTGCGCTCGACGACCCGCTGTTCTAACAGCTCATACGAGCCCTGCAGTGCGGCCTCGGCGCGTTTTTGTTTGGTGATGTCGCGGCCTACGCCCTGATATTCGGCAATCTCTCCGCGTTCATCAAAGATGGCGCGATCACGCCATTCTACCCAGCGCATGCTGCCGTCGGCATGAATGGAGTGATGGACGGACACCGCCGTTGGATTCTCACGGGTCAGTGACTGGATATAGGCGCGCGCGGCCTCGTGTTCTTCGGGCGGGATGCGCTCGAAGAACGATCTACCGATCACCTCGTCCAGTTTCATCCCGAAGGACTTGCAGTACGCCTCGTTGCCAAAAGTGATGCGCATGTCCGGATCATAGCGACAGATGAGATCGGTTTGGTCTTCGACGATGCTGCGGTAGCGTGCTTCGCTGGCCCGTAGTTCTAGTTCCATCAACTTCCGGGCAGTGATCTCGCTGGCGTGGATCAGTGCCGCATAGGGCTTGCCGTCAGCAGCGCGGATCGGCTCGATACGTGTGCTGAACCAATGAGTTTGGCCGCCGATGCTGACCTGGGGTTCCAAACTCATGCCGCTGTTGCTGGCAAACACGGCGCGCAGATCCCGCAAAGTCTGATTCGCCTGATCGAGAGGGAACAGATCAAACACGGTTTTGCCGACGAGTTGGTCAGCAGGCACGCCAAAGGGCTGCGCGGCAATGGCATTGAGATACAAGTAGTGCCCGTCAGCGTTTAACATGGTGATAGCGGCATCCGAGCTTTCGAGCAGGCTGCGATATTGTTCGCGGCTTGTATATAAGTCGTGTTCCGCCTGTTTGCGTTCGGTGATGTCGCGTACGAGCGCCAGGATTTCATCCGTATCGCCAATCGGCGCAAAGCGCGCTTCATATTGATGCTGATGGACGGTACGATACTCAACCGTTAGCGTTTGCCGGCTGCTTCGCACCTGAGCCAGCATGGCGATAATCTGATGGATGATATCGGTGGGGAACAAGGGTTTGGTCAGTAAGCCCTGCATCGTTTCGCCGACTAGCGTGAGCATTGGATGGCCGCGGTCGGGGATCGTTCCCCGAACATCCAGAATCACATCCTCCGCGTCGAGGTGAAAAATGATATCCGGAATAGCCGCCAGGAGTGCCCGCTCCTTCGCCTCGACCGCGGCCAGCGTGTGTTCGATTTGTTTGCGCTCGGTGATGTCGCGGGCTGAATCTTTGAGCAGCAGCGGGCGTCCGGCGCTGTCGAAACTCACCCGGGCTTTCCGGTGCAGCCAGCGGACTTGACCATCCGGCCAGATGATGCGATGTTCGAGGTCAGTGCTTCCGGTCTGGAGGCAGTCCTGCATGGCCGCGGTGACGCGCTCCACATCGTCGGGATGGAGAACTTGCCGGTAGAACTCTGGTTCCTCCATCAGGCGGCGCAGCGGATAACCAAACACGCCTTCGAAAGCTGCGCTGGCG
Source organism: Candidatus Flexifilum breve (assembly GCF_016713355.1). Taxonomy (NCBI): domain Bacteria; kingdom Bacillati; phylum Chloroflexota; class Anaerolineae; order Aggregatilineales; family Candidatus Flexifilaceae; genus Candidatus Flexifilum; species Candidatus Flexifilum breve. Next base: position 567,236 of record NZ_JADJPI010000035.1, on the reverse strand, counting down.
TAGATAATGGTTCGTTCACGCAGATCAACGCAGGCGGCAGCGTCGACCATATCGTCGAGCAGATCGACGAGCGTGCTGGTGGTCGTCAGCTCACCCGATATGATCGTTCCTGATGAGCTGCCAGGCAGCGGGGCGCTCGCCAGTTCTTCGCGAATGAGCCGAATGAGCCGCGGCGTATCCGCTTTTTCGACGAAACCGCGGGCACCGTGGCGCATCATATCCACGGCATCCTGCACTGTGCCAGTGTTGGCCGCGACAATGACTGCGGCACCCGGTCTCCGGAGTTGAATCTCGCGCAGGCAGTCACTGCCCGCCAGCGCAAGGCACGCTTCATCGCAGATGATGACATCGAACTGTCTTTGGGGTGCGATAGGAAGTTCGTTGACCGAGGTGACGGTCACACAATCGACGACGACGTCAGTCAGGGCGGTGACAATTTGTGTATGGAGTAGTGCCGCTTGCACGCTATCGTGATCGATGATGGTGACATGGTGGGTAGGATGCGGCAGATCAATGGACAGCGTCATTGGTTATTCTCAACAGTCAGCTTGTCACGTAATCCCATTATAAGCCGGTTTACGTTTTTTATCTTTGTAGATAATTCATACTTAGATCACGATTTCGCCGACCAGCATTGTGATAGTCAGCTGACCAAACGAATGCAGCGACGTGACTTCGCCGGACACCAGATGATAGCCGTACGGATAGTAGATGTTGGGCACGAACCACGGCGATGTGCCGAGATCGAACAGCGCATGCGGCACCCAACGGAACAACCAGAGAATTTCGTAGCTGTCGAGCTTGTTCCAGCCTAGAACGTGAGTATTGAAGTGCGCAACCAGCGGATAGGTGAAGAGCAGCGTACTGATCACGAAGAAAATCAGCGCGATGACCGAAGACGGGAACCGGTAACGAACGAGCGAGTGTTCGGCACGCACAAACATAACCCAGCATTGAAATAATCTGATGTGTATCTATTTTATGTTACGTTTGTGTTTTCAAATCTTAAGTTTTCGAATTCTGGCGATTCTGCACAGTTAGCCCTCTGACTTTCGTCAAGTCTTTATGATGGGCTTATGTACCAATGTACTATCCTATTTGGATTTTACAATTTTCGTCTTTTTTATGCGCTACAATGCATTCAACACATAATCTTTTCCTTACAAATCGGCCTGCACAAGTACCAGGGACGTGAGACGGCATGAATACTTGTCCATCCTGTGGCATGGATCTCCAGCTGGGGCATAGCACCTGCACACGCTGCGACAAACCAACTGGTCTGCTGCAACGGGCGCGGATCTTTGACAAAGCGAACTTCGACCTGGAACTAGCGAGCAAACGCCGTTTCTGCGTCAAATTGGTGTTCGCCCTAGAGGTGGGCATGAATAAGCCGAAGCTGCTGCGCTACACGCTCACGACGAAATCGGTGATTGGGCGGTCGGATGAAGATACACCGACACCGCCGCACATCGATCGTACGCCGTATGAGGGGGTGGCAGAAGGGCGTATCGCGCTGCCATGCCATGTTCTTCTGGTACGAGAACACGCTCCTGCTGACTGATTTGGGCAGCACGAATGGCACTTTTCTGAATAAGGCTCGCCTGCGCTCCCATTATCCGTACATGGTCGGCTATGGTGATGAGGTGACTTTTGGCACGCTGACCCTGCGCGTCTTTTTCCGGCAGGAGGATGATGTGAAACAACCGATGGATCGTGTCCCGACCAGCCGCATCGGCGGGTGATCCGCAGTTCTACTTCGCTCTCAACGACCCCAGACGCGCCGCTGCTCCGGCGCGTTTTTGTTGCAGCGCCGACTCCATTTTGGCCACTTCTTGTAGATGTTCCAATCGCCGAAACACCGCTAGGCGGCTCGTTGTGGTGTGTTTCCGCGCCGCTGTGAGTAGTTCGCCTCCCTCAACCCAGGCAACCTACATAGATTTCAGCGCCAAGTGCTTGACAGCTGTGCAGAACGCTACAGACTCAAAACGAACTGTAAGTTTAATTCTATAATTAGAGTTTAAAGTTGAACCTTATGTTAAGTTTTGCGCAGTGTTGTAACCCTGTGCTGAACGGCTAGTTCAGCTCACGAGAATACCAGATGAGCACACGAATTTACGCTAATCACCGCGAAACGCAGCGCGAATGGATTCTACGGGTGGCCGAAGACCTGTTCACCGACAGAGGGATCGAAAAGGTCACCATTGCCGACATCGCCGAAGCCGCTCGCTATACCCGCGCCACGCTTTATAAGTACTTCACCAGCAAAGAGCACATGGCACAGGAGATTTTCCGCCTCGTCACACGCTGCTGGTTCGAACGCGAGGAATGCGACGTGTGGAGCATCCCCGGCACCGGCTTTGAGCGTTGTTGAACGCTTCGTCCGCACGGACATGTCAGACGACCTGCTGCTGGCCGTGGTCTTCAACTTTAACAGCAGCCTGTTGAGCCGCTTAGGGGAGTTTGGCAGCAAGGTCGAAGGCGAATACGGCATCAATGTGCAGTCGATCTTCGCGCAGATCTGCCGCGTGTTTCTTGATGGACTGAAAGCTCAACCCTACCAGCGGGCATCATCTGGAATGCCCGCTCAAGATTCATAAGATCGCCAGTGGCAAGGATGTCAAAGCCAAAGTCGTCGAACTGCTGGAAACGGGCGGCTTGAATCCGCTGTTCCCAAACAGACATCACGCTATTCTGCGGAGCTATCAGCCTGTCTCGTCCCTACATAAATGCCCTAATCTGTCTCCCCACCCCAATTTGGGAAGGAGCCGGGGTTAGGGGAGGAATCTGAGCTTTGTCAGTGATTTCGCACTGTGTTCCGACGGGACAATCGACGACTATTCCGATACGCTTAATGGGTGGGGTAATGTCCCCATACTCTTTGGGCGACCACATCGGGTCGCCCCTACAACCAGGTTGAATTTCAAAGGGATACAGCGATGCTGAGTCAAACCATCAAACTTTATGACAACCGTGACGATGTCACCCTCACCACCTATGTGCTGGCAGATTCGCCGGAGATGCTCAACGGCCAAAAGCGTCCCGCGGTGCTGGTCGTGCCGGGCGGCGCTTACCTCAACTGCTCCGACCGGGAGGCTGAGCCGGTCGCGCTGCGCTTTGCCGCGATGGGCTATCACGCTTTCGTGCTGCGCTATTCCACGTACTTTCAGGGCGTGGGGACGTTTCCGCCGCCCAAGGACATGCCGGTCAACCCGAACAGTCTCTATCCCGCGCCGCTGCGCGACATGGGCAAGGCATTCCTGACCATTCGCGCGCATGCCGATGAATGGCTGGTTGATGTGGACAAGATCGCCATCTGCGGTTTTTCGGCGGGCGGGCACAACTGCGGCATGTACGCGGTCTACTGGAACGACCCGGTGCTCTCCGAGCACTTCGGTGTCGCGCCCGAGCTGTTCAAACCCGCCGCCGCGATCCTCGGCTATGCCGTCCTCGACTACCACCTGATGTTCGGAGGCAATCCGGACCCGTTTGCGCGCGAGTTGGGCGATGCCGCTGATATCGCGTACTTCGGCACCAAGACGCCGACCAAAGAAGAGCTTGATATTTCCAGTGTGACCCTGCACGTCTCCAAGCACACCCCGCCGACCTTCCTGTGGGCGACCGCCGCCGATGCGCTCGTCCCCGCCGAAAATTCGACGCGCATGGCCACCGCGCTGGCCGCGGCGGGCGTCCCGTTTGAAATTCATGTGTTCGAGAGCGGCGGACATGGCCTCAGCCTCGCCAACCAAGCGACGGCGGGCTCGCTGCTGGAATTCGACGCGGATGCCGAACAATGGATCGATCTGGCGGGCAGATGGCTCAAGAAACGGCTCGTGCTGCCGATTCCGGCGCAACCCGCATGGCTGCTGGCGCTCGAAGCGGCGCAGCAAGGCGGGGAGGCGCCTCGTCGATCTCAAAGCCAAACCGCTTTAGTTGTCCAATGGGGACATCGCGTGGGTCGAGACGACGCTCGCCGGGCTGACGCTGCACGATTCTAAGACGGCACCCGGCGGCGAGCGCAAAATGGCAGAGATGCGCGCCGTCATCGCCGACGCCTACCTCGAACGCCTGCGCGGTGACGACTTCGTCGGTGTGCAGAACTACGCCCGCATGTTGATCAGCGTGGAGGGTATTATCCATCCGGGTTCAGACGTCGAAGTGAACCAGATGGGCGAGGAAATCTATCCGGAAGCGCTCGGTGGCGCAGTGCGTTACGCGGCTGAGGTCAGCGGTGGCCCGGTCTATGTGACCGAGAACGGCCTCGCCACCACCGACGACGCGCAGCGGGTCGCTTACTTTCAGCGTGCGCTGGCCAGTCTCGCGGACCGCATGCGCGACGGCGTGGATGTGCGCGGCTACGTCTGCTGGTCAGCGCTGGATAACTTCGAATGGGTCGGCGGCTTCCGTCCGAAGTTCGGCATCATCGATGTGGATCGCGCTACCCAGGCGCGGACCCCCAGGCCGAGCGCTCACTGGTTGGGGGCTGTCGCCCGTACCGGGCAGTTATAGCCCATCGACATGCAGGCAGTGGCCGGGCGGCGACCTGCCCGCTGCCTGCATGGGCATTTGGAGCAAACATACGGCGTTCAGGCCGAGTGTTAACGTGTCAGCATGTATAACATAAGACCGAGGATGATCAGGCCGAATGTCGCCACGATCAACCAAAAGTCAATCTTGTTCAACCCTGACTTCTGCGGCTGTGGGCTGGCAACTGCGCTCTTGTAGCGTGGTCGTTGACGGCGATCATTGAGGGGCGAAACCACACCGATTTGACCAACCACTTTTCTTCCTCGGGCAAAGGTTTGCAGACGACATGAATGTTGCCACCATCCATACGGCGGATGAACTTCGTATCGCCATCGTCTTCAAAATAGGTTCGATCGGGAGTGAGCACCGTCCAGATGACGAGCTCCTCAGAAATTTGACGCTCAAGCATTCGCTCGCGTGCATGTTTGGAAAAGACAATATTCATCAAAGGAGTTCAATCCGTCATAGCGGCTGCATGAGCCAAACATCGGAATGCTCGCGCAGGTGAGAGGACAATTGGGCTGAGCCTTCGCGCTGGCACTACGGAAGGTGCGTGGGTGTGGCGCACCTGATCTGCGTGCGGGCAATGACTGCTCAACCAACTCTATTCTAAGCGATCCGGCAAAATCTGCTCCCCCTAGTTACGCAGGCGATCCCTACACCTGTGCCTCGCAAATCCTAGACCCATCACAACTTAACGTGGGTTCTGACGACTCAGCGCTTGTCGATAACCGATCCATCGGCGTGGGTCAGAATCCGGGTAAAATGGGTCAAAATCAAGTGACAAGGTAGCGAAATTCGATGGTGAACCCATATCCGCTCACCCCACTGTTGGCTCATTGGCTCCTGCCTGCACCGCTGGAAGCGTACCTCAGGGCGAAGATTGATCCGGATGCCGTATCACTCTACGTTCGCTACCGTCGGCTCGACGCGTACAAACGCTACCTGCCGGTTTTGCTCTATGCGCGCTGCCCCTTGTGTGGTGCACGCTGTGAGAACGCGCTGGACACTGGCGTGCTGCCTACCAATATGCTCGATTACACTATTCTGTACAATGCGCTGCCGTCGCTGAACTATCCACGTTCGATCTGTCCGCATCTGGTGGGCACGCATGAGTTCTTCCATCTACATGGTCACGTTCCGAAAGAAGTGAGCCATCTTCAGCTTGACAGCGGCGAAGTCCCCCTAGTCACCCCATGGTTCCTAGACAAGCTAGAGGGTTGTGTGGTCCTGCACGCCATGCCGATCGGCCGCGTCGAACAGGGCAGACTCGTCCCCAGATATACCCGGTTCTTCCTGACATATTTCTGCCAAAATCCGCGCCAGACGATTGAAGCGACCTATGCCCTGCAAGCCGATTCGATGGCGCGCGATGATACTTATTACCCGTATACTATTGCCTCAGGCTATCGCGTTTACCACACGGGCAAGAAAAGTATGATCTTCAGCGCTGGGCGCGGGCGGGTAAGCTCGGCTATCTGGATTACACCTCGGTCGATTTGCCGCTGCGTATCGGTCACGGCCTGGAACTGCCGGATCTGTACGGCAAGCTGGCGGGCCGCAGTTATCATTTCTTTTGGAGCGGTGGCCGATTTCGTACGTACTGATGATGTACGCACCTGCAAGGTACGGACAGCGAGTGAGAGCACCAAAACGTTTCTGTACCTCGTTGGTGGCCGTTTACGCAGCCAGCGACGGCACGTTAGTCGCCAACCAGCAGCCAACCGACGTAAACAAGCCTCCACAGCCCGTTATGCTTTTCGAGGATACGCGTTTCGTGGCTCAAGCCCGGCATATCCATATCCGGTTCACCTGTATCCGCCCCATATTGATCGAAGGTGACCCATGCCATCTGCTCACTCGTGCGTATGTGCAGCTTTTCCCGACGAACTTGGGCAGCTCGAGGATTAGGTGTCGGATTGCTGCTCATCAACTGCCGAACCGAAGTGCTGAGGGTTTCCCAGCCTTCAGTCACCCGAATTCCACCCCGAGCCCACCACCCAACCATGCGAATATCCGCAGTCTGCAGCCAGCAGTTGGCCCACGCCGCATAATCCTTCATCCAAAATGCCGTCGTTTCAGCGGTGATCACTTGCATTACAGCCTGATCGAGATCTGTCGCACCAGCGTTCATACTCGTCATTCTCTTTCATTATGAACAAGGACTTGTAGAGTTCCGGACTCCGGATAGTACGCCCAAGTGGTTGTCGCCAGCTCAACCTAACTCAGACTTCGTTCCTATATTTTGCCTCAGTGTTTTGGGTAGGAATGACAATGAGTACATGCGCTCCATGCGGTTTCTTCCCCATTTACGTTTTGTTCCACTCGACCGAGCACTGCGCCACGCCCAGCGCATCTTTCAGCCGCCGGAAGGCTTTAACCGGATCGGTTTGAAAATCGGTGTATTGCAGCACGCGCAGGCGGAACGGAATGCCCGTATTCCCCAAGAGAATCGGATAGATCTTCTTGCCGGATTCGCCGAAATAGCTCCACTCGGCTTTGACCACAATTGAGCGATTGGAGGGCGGCGTCAGTACCACGATCAGGGCATCCGAGGCATGAAGGGCTGATTCGAGCGCCGTATCCCAATCTGCACCCGGCAAAATGTTGTGATGGTCGACCCAGGTCTGCACACCGCAGCCATGCAGTTTCGCGGCGAGCAAATCCACAAACGCATCATCTTTGGTGGAATGGCTGATAAACACTAACTGATCTACTTTCCCGCCAAACAGCATCGCATGCACAGTTTTGACGAGGGCGACGCCGACGAGCCGACGCAGGTTGTCGAGCGAGCGGAATTCATACACATATTTGGAGCGGCGAATCTCATCTTTGAACTGTGTCAGCTTGAGTTTGCGCTCCTCCTCCTGTTCTCGCTCGTTATCGGGCACGATAATGTCATTGCCTTCCTTATCGACCCGTGCCAGGAAGAAGAGGAGCATGGGGATTTTGCGCTCCAGGGCCCAATGGTATTCCATATGAATAAACGAGCGGTTGCCGTCGGGGGTGCCTTCTCCGAAACGGTCTTTTTCGGGAATCCAGCCGTAGTAATGGGCGTAAATACCGATGAAGATGTCGGCGCGCAGCATTTCGTTGTAACACAGCTGATAGATACGGCTGTCTGGGGAAGCCGCGGCGACACTCGCGAAGTCCGACGTACGCAGACCGATGCCGGTCACCAACTCGGTGATGACCTCACGTTCACGCAGCAGCCCTCGGGAGGTGGCACTGATGTAGACGTTCAACGGTTCGTCCCTTTCCATAAGCACTAACTTTCTCTGAACAGGCTTGAAACTTTAGGTTTCCCGGGATCGGATGGTGGGGCTAGGAAGAGACGTAGGATGCGATTGGAAACAGTGATGACCTTCGGGAGGCGGTTGGAAACGGTGGTCCGGCGTGGTTGCCCGGTGCTCAAAAATAAAAATGTCATCCGCTCTTGATTAAGGGGATGACATCCAAGAAGAGCGGGTTATGAGACTCGAACTCACGACATTTTGCTTGGGAAGCAAACGCTCTACCAACTGAGCTAAACCCGCACTACAGTTTGAATTCTATGCCGCTCTCCCGTGATTGTCAAGGTCGCATCCCTATACGCGAGGGCGGATCATGCTATAATGCCCCATCAGCGAGGAACGAATAGGGTACGTAGGTTGGTTAAATACGGGCGTGTGATTGTGCTGGGAGCGGTCGTCAGTTTCGCCGCGATCTACCTGATCTTTACGCAGCTCCGCGACAACGATCTCTCGTTGATTGGGGCGGCGTTAAGGAATGCGCGCTATTCCTATGTCGCGCTCAGTGCCTTGATCATCGCGGCGGGGTTGTTTGCGCGTGGGGCACGCTGGCGCGCCCTTCTCAACAATGACTTGTCGTTCTGGCGAGCTTTCAGCATCAACAATGTCGCGTATCTCATCAATGGGCTGATTCCGTTTCGAGTTGGGGAGCTGGCCAAGATCTATCTCGCGACCCGCGCTGAGCCGCCGGTTCCAGTGCTCAGATCGACCAGCACGATCATCGTCGAACGATTGCTTGATCTCATTTCCATCTTTGTGATTACGCTGCTGGCGGTGTCGCAGGGCGATTTGCCGGAGGACTTGCGTCGGACAGCCTTGTTTCTCGCCCCGCTGGCAGTTGTCGGTTTTGTCATCCTTGTGGTGCTCTCTGGTCAGCGGGAGCGGACCCTCCGCGTAGTAGGTGCGCTGGTCGCCCGTCTGCCGATCCGCTGGAATGTTGTCGGGTGGATGGAGCACTTTCTCGATGGCTTAAGTCCGCTCACTGACTGGCGGCGCTTTGCGCTCGTGGGCTTCTTCAATGTCTTGAGCTGGGTGAGTTCGGTTGTCTCCGGTTATGTGCTGATGTTTGCTTTCTTCGATCAAGCGCATTGGGGTGCGACGCTGCTGTTCACGTCGATGGCTTCGCTGGCCGTCGCTGTGCCGGCGGTGCCGGGTAATCTGGGCACGTACGAGCTGTCGATTTTGCTGGCACTGCAAGCGATGAATTTCGGCGATGCGTCGGCGACGGTCGGCGCGTTTGCCGTGGCCGTGCACGCGGTGAACCTGTTCATCAACGCGGGCATGGGGGTGATTGGCTTTATTCAAGAGGGTATTTCGCTGCAGCAGCTCTCGCAGGGGGTGCGGGAAATGCGTCCGTCGGGGTAAATCATGCACGGTGACAAACTCAAAATTCTCATCAGCCTGTTGTACTACTATCCGCATACAACCGGTTTGACTATTCATGTGCAGCGCATCGCCGAAGAACTTGTGCGGCGTGGGCACGATGTGACGGTACTGACCGCGCGCTACAGCAATGACCTGCCGCGTGATGATAAGCTGACGCACAAGGGGGTGCGCATTGTGCGCTTGTGGGCTCCAATTCGTATGAGCCGGGGCATGATCATGCCCGCGTATCCGTGGGCGGCCTTCAAGTTGATGCGCCAGCACGATGTGGTCAGCATTCACACGCCGATGCTGGAGACAGCGCTCGTCGCCCTGATCTCAGTGCTCGCGCGGCGCAAGCTGATCATCACCCATCACGGCGACCTCGTTTTGCCGGATGCGCTGCTGAACCGCTTCATCCAAGGCACGATGTTCTTGCTATACCGCATTGCCGCCCTGGTTGCGCCCAAGATCATCGCCTACAGTCGAGATTACGCGGATCAGTCCTACTATCTGCTGCCGTTCCGCGACAAAGTGGTGCCGAATTACCCGCCAATCCACATGCCGCCGCCACAGCCGGAACGCGTGGCGCAGATGCGCGCCGAGTGGTCGCAGACCGGCGGGCCAATCATCGGTTATGCCGGGCGCTTCGTGCCGGAAAAACGCCCCGATCTGGCGATCAAAGCACTGGATGTGATCAACCAGACGTACCCTAACGCCCGGTTGGTTTTCATGGGCGAGTACGACATTCCGTATGAAGACACTTGGACTAGGCAGCGCGAGTTGGTGCGTCAATACGAGTCTCAGCTAAAATTCCTTGGGATCGTCCGTGACCAACAGGAAGTGGCCAACTTCTACGCGGCGTGCGACGTGCTGGTTTTGCCGAGCGATACCGAATGCTTCGCGCTGGTGCAGGTCGAAGCGATGCTGTGCGGGACGCCGGTCGTCATGACGGATATCCCCGGCGGTCGTGTGCCGGTGCGAGAGACGGGGATGGGCAAGCTGGCCAAGCAGGGAGATGCTCAATCCATCGGTCAGGCGTTGGTCGACGTGCTCAACGAGCCGGAGAAGTACACCAAGTCCCGCGAATTTATCGAAGACGTATTCTCCTTCCAAGAAACGGTGGATACTTATGAACGACTCTTCCGCACTTACGCCCACCAACGCGCGCACTGAGAGCGGGCGTGCCCCGGTTGATCCGCAGTTGATCGCGCGGATGACGCGCAATGAAGCGGACATGGCATTCAAGAAGCGCGTGCAGACCATCTTCGACTGGGTGATGCCTGCCGATGATGATGTGATTCTCGACATTCCGTGCGGACGCGGCTTTTACCTCAATATGATCCGCTATGTGAGTAAATGTCAATTGGTGGGTGCGGAGCTTGACGGCGACGTGATCCGCAAGGCCCAGGCGAATGTCGGTCACTTGCCGGATATTCAGCTTAATCAGGCGAACATCTACGCGCTGCCATACCCTGACAACACGTTTGACGCAGTGATCCTCTCTGAAATCCTTGAACATATCGACGATGATGTGGCGGGTTTGCGGGAAGTCTATCGCGTGTTGAAGCCGAACGGTGTGGTCGCCATTACGGTGCCCAATGCCGATTACCCGTTCTGGTGGGATCCGATCAACCGGACGCTGGAATTTCTGTTCAAGCGCCCGATTCGCACCGGGATGTTCGCGGGTATCTGGGCGAATCATGTCCGCCTGTATCGCCGCGATCAACTGCGTGCCTCGGTCTTGGCGGCGGGCTTCCAAGTGGAGGAGGAACGCGCCTTCACGCATGACAGCTTCCCCTTCATTCATAATCTGGTCTATGGCATTGGGATGCCGCTGCTGGAATCAGGCGCGCTGCCGGGCAACATGGCGACGGCGGCGAACCGCATCACCTTCGACCAGAATGATGGCAGCCTGCTTAATCCAATCAACTTGGGGCTGAAGGTCTTCAACTTCTTTGACCGGAACAACTCCATCAGCGAACCCGTCGGACGGTCGACGGTCAATCTCGCGATCAAGGGGCGTAAAGCATGAGCGATCTGCATGGCAGCACGGACGACCGGAGCGATCTGCCTTTGGAACCGTCGAGCGGCGCGATCCTCGCCGCCGAACCGGTCGAGACCGAATTCGAAGATTTGACGCTGGCGCAGGCGCTGGATTTGCTCGTGCGCAAGCCGCGTGCGACGATAGCCGCGCTCGCGCGGGTCGCTTCGCAGCGACCGGACACGCCGCCCGCCTTGGTCGAGTCGATCCCGGTGGTTGTGCCGACGCCGAAACCGCGCGTCCGCCGCGCCGCCGATGCGCCGATAATGTCAGCCGGGGAGCCTGTGCTGGTCGCTCGTTCCGAGACGATCCAGCTTTTGTTGCGGTTGGGGGCATTCGGATTGGCGGTGTACGGCGGCGTGCAAATGTTCGTCAGCCAGCAGTACGTCGACGAATTCGGTTTGTATGTTGGTGCGCCGTATTTGGTCGCGGCGTTTGTGCTGTGGTTGCTCGCCGATGGGATGTTCTTCCGCCTGCCCGCGATGGGCGGCGCTGTCCCTGCGCCCGAAGCTCCGCTTTGAACCGCTGTCGATGAGCAGCGTCACGTGGCGGATTTTCACGGCGGTGGGGGCCGCGGTGACGGGCATCCTCGCGTGGACGCTCAACGGTAACAATCTGTTCACGCTCGAAGGCGTGATCATGTGGTTTGCGTGCATCTTCCTGACCATCTGGACAGTCGCGCCGAGTGGGTGGACGCCGCTTACGCCCTTCACCAAGCTGCTCGATGCGATCTTCAGCTTGCGTCTAAGCTGGGTGTTCATCGCCGTGGTCGCGATCACCTTGTTCGGCGCGTATTTCCGCTTCAGCGGACTGGTCAGCACACCGCCAGAGATGACGAGCGATCACGTCGAAAAGCTGCTGGATGCCAATCGCGTGCTTAACGGCGAAACGAATGTGTTCTTCGCCAACAATCACGGTCGGGATGCGATTCAGTTCTATTTGCTGGCGTTCTCAGCGCGCTTTCTGGGGCAGGAACTGAACTTCATGCTGCTCAAGACCCTCACGGCGATTGAGGGCATCATTACACTCCCCGTACTGTTCTGGATGGGGCGCGAGGTCATCGGGCGCGACAACCGCAAACTGGGCAACCTCGTCGGGGTGCTGGTGGCGGCGCTGGTCGCGGTGAGCTACTGGCATGGCGTGTTGAGCAGTTTAGGGCTGCGGATTGTGCTTACACCGCTGTTCGTGGCGCTGCTCGTCGGGTTTATGGCGCGCGCACTGCGTGAGAGTCGCCGTGCCGACTGGATCGCCGCTGGGCTGACACTCGGCGTCGGGTTGTATGCCTATCAGGCGATTCGGATGCTCCCGGTGGTGGTGGTGCTTGGCTTCCTGATCGCGCTGATCTTCAAATATCGCACGCTGACGGTCCGACGCGAACTCGTCGTTAACTTCATCGTCTTGGTGATCGTCTCGTTCAGCGTGTTTATTCCGCTGTTCCGCTATTCAGTCGATTTCCCTGAAGATTTCTGGCGGCGTACGTCCGGTCGGCTATTCGGCGATGATCTGACACAGCAAACAGACGAGAACGGCAACCTCGTCATGCGCGTGCCGAGCTTGCAGGAGCGCATCGACGCCTTCAACCAGAACTTTCCCGCGCTGCTGAGCAACATCCGCAACAGCGTGCTGATGTACAACTGGAAAGGGGATATCGCGTGGTTCCAGAACGCGCCCATGCATCCGGCGATGGACATTATCACCGGCGGGCTGCTGATCATTGGCACGGCGGCGTGGATCACACGGATGCTGAAGCGGCGCGATGCGGGGGATTGGGTCATTTTGCCCATGATCCTGATCATGATGCTGCCGTCGGCGCTCTCCATTGCCTACCCGCAGGAAAACCCGAGCGCCACGCGCATGAGCGGAACGCTGCCGGGCGTGTATCTGCTGGCGGCCTTCGGCTTGGCGCTGATCGTGCGCACCCTGAGCCGCTTGGCAGGGCGCTTCGGCACGCTGATCGGCGCGGTGGCTGTGTTAGGGCTGCTCCTGTTCGCCTTTAGCGCTAACCAGTTCACCTTGTTCACCGAATACCGCGAGTTCTATCTGCTCAATTCGCTGCCGCATCACGAAGGCGGTGAAGTGCTGCGCGGTTTCGTGGGGCAGCAGGGCGGGCGCTACGGCAACGCCTTCATCTTGTCGTCGCCGTACTGGTGGGATCATCGCGCGGTCGGCATCGAAGGTGGACGTGTCGACTTCCCGAATACGATTTTGAGTATTGGCGAGGCGGCAGGGTACCTGCGGGATGCGCAGGCGCAGCGCAGCGGCGAATATCAGTTTGACCCGAACAGCCCGGCGATCTTCTTCTACAACACAGCGAATATTGAAGCCGAGGACTGGCTGGAAACGAATTTCCCGGACGGCTTCTGGCAGTTATACCAGACATCGATCCCCGGCAAAGACTTCAAAGTCTACTGGGCGCCGGCGCTGGGAGATGAAGGCTTTGTGGACTTCTTGGAGCAGAACATCGCTGCCCCACCGCAGTGAGGTATTTTGGGGCGAAATGTGTAAAATGGGGCAAATTCCGTCGTAGAGGCGCAGCCTGCTGCGCCTCTACCCATGCGCCGAAATGATGATCCCGCGCCCGCCGCGGTTTATGTGCAAGGGACTTTATGCAAGACGTTCAACAGCTTACAGCGCCGCCGCGCGTCCGCTCAAGTTCTGCGGTGAACAGCAATGTGCTCGTCGGCGTGATTCTCCTCGTGACTATGCTCGCTGGCGGTTATTTCCGCTTCGTCGGCTTGAACTGGGATGATTTCACGCATTTGCACCCGGACGAACGCTTCATGACGGATGTGGTGCAGGGTTTAGGTCGCCAGCTCAACCCGAGCGGTGACGAACTTTCCCGCGCCGAGCAAATCGCTGACTGCCTGTCACGGTATCCCGATACGGGCGGCAGAGGCGCGTTCTTCGATGCGCGCTGCTCACCGTGGAATCCGCTAAATGCGAATCAGGCGCACGGGCTGTACGTCTACGGTACGCTGCCGCTCTTCATGGCGCGTGGCGCGGCGGAAGCCTTTGCCGTGGGCACCGAATGGTACGCAGCGACTGTGCTCGGCAACCCCGACTACGAAGGCCAGCACTGGACATCTTACGACGGCATCCACCTCGTGTGGCGGGCGATTTCGGCATTGTGCGAGATGAGCGCCATCGTGCTCGTGTTCGCCATTGGGCGCAAGCTGCATGACAAGTGGATCGGCTTGCTGGCGTCACTGTTGTATGCCGGGACGGTGTTCTCCATTCAGATGGCGCACTTCGCTACGGTCGATTCAATCAGCAACTTGTTCACCACGCTGGCCATCTTCTACGGTGTGTGTGTGCAGCGCCACGGCAAAATCCGCGATTACGCGTTGTTCGGCGTGATGGTCGGCGCGACGGTGGCGTCGCGCATCAACTTAGCGCCGCTGGCCGGGCTGATTGTGATCGCTGCGGCCATCCAGCTTGCGCCGGTCTTCGACGCCAAAACCTCCAGCGCGGAACGGTCGCGCCTGTGGACGATTCATCTCACGGGGTTAGTAATCTCCGGCATCTTTGCCTTCCTCGTGTTCCGCGTGGCGAACCCCTACACCTTCACCGGGCCGGGCTTCTTCGGTTTAATGCCGTATTCGCGCTGGCTGGACAACATGGGCACGGCGCAGGCGCTCAACTCTGGCACGATTGACAGCCCGCCAAACTTCCAGTGGGTCGCGCGCGCTGCCTATCTGTTCCCGCTCAACAACATGGTGGTGTGGGGCATGGGCATCCCGTTGGGGATCGCCTGCTGGATTGCGTGGGGCGTGGCCGGTTATCGCATCGTGCGCGGGCGACCGGGCGCGCTGGCGAACATTCTGCTGTTCGTCTGGATTCTCGTGTATTTCGGCTGGATGGGGCGCAACTGGGTGACGACCATGCGCTACTTCATCCCAATTTACCCGACGTTAGTTCTGTTAGCGGCATGGGGCTTGGTCAGCCTGTACCGCTCAGCGCGCGGATCACGGCGGACGGTAGCAGGCGGATTGATCGGTGTAACGGCGGCCTTCACCATCGTGTGGGCGCTGATGTTCACGAATATCTACCGCAACATGCTCACCCGCGTGCAGGCGAGTTACTGGGTGTGGGAAAACGTCTCTGGCGATTTCTCGATGCAGATCGAGACGGAGGATGGTTCGCCTGCGCCGCTGATCAATATTGCGGTCACGAATGCCATGTACGGCACGACGACCGCGGATGACCTCGCCCAGCATGTGACGCATTTCTATTCGGGTTTCCCGCTGTCGACGTACAGCTTTACGCCGCAGGCGTCGGGCATGGTCACGACCATCTACGCGCCGCACCTCGGCGACCCACTGGATGATCCCGATCCCGAAGTGCTGACGTTCTCGATCACTGAACCGGACGGCACCCTGCTGACGACGGCGCGCATCGAAGAGAACTTCACACGGGAAAACAGCCCCATCGGCGATAGCTACGAAATCCCACTCTCCGAACCGCTGATGGTGGTCGAAGGTCAGGAATACAGCTTCCAGGTCAACGTGCAGTTAGGCGATGAAGTGATCAGCGGCGGTTCGATTCTCACGTGGGAGGGCGCGTGGGATGACCCGTTCCCGATTGGCGTGTGCGAACTGCCGGAAGGCGTGACTCTCGCCGACAGCCCGCCGCCCGGACAAATCATGGATGCGCGCGACTGCCGCCGCCTCGATACGGGATGGTCGCTGGTGAGCGGCTATCAGCAGGACATCGTCTACGAGGACGAAGAATTCAAGCGCACGAACGTGCTGCGCACGCTGGACGACAGCGACTACATCGTCATCAGCAGCAATCGCTTCTATGACACGCTCTCGCGCAACCCGGCGCGCTGGCCGTGGACCAACTTCTACTATGACAAGCTGTTCGCGGGCGAACTCGGCTACGACCTCGTCAACGTCGTTCAGGAAACCTATGAATGGGGGCCGCTGCGCGTCAGCGACCAGTATCTGCCGTTCTACGATGCGCCCGACTGGCTGAACGAATTCGAAGCGGAAGAAGCCTTCCACGTCTACGATCACCCGGTGGTTATGATCTTCCAGAAGCGCGCCGACTACGACCGGCAGGCGGTGGCGGATTTGCTCTACAGCATCCCGGTGACGCGGGTTGGGGGCTTCAACGCGAACTGCCAACCCGACCTCGATTGGGGCTACTGCGACACGACGATCACCAATGTCTCGACGGTCGAATCTGCTGAGATCGACCGCGCCCCGACCAACTATCGCTTCACCAGCCAGTTACAGCAGATTCAGGAGACGGGCGGTACGTGGTCGGAACGCTTTGACGTCACCAGCATCATCAACACCAGCCCGGCGGTCACCATCAGCATGTGGTGGCTGACGATTGTGCTGTTTGGGTGGCTGACCTTCCCGCTGCTGTTCGCGCTGCTGCCCGGGCTGGCGGATCGTGGGTTTGCGATCAGCAAATTTACGGGCATGTTCCTTGTCGCGTGGCTGACATGGTTTGTCGCCAGCCTGCGTGTGCCTGTCTGGTCGCAGATCGGCGTGCTGGTCGCGCTGATTCTCGTCGCCGCGCTGGGCATGGCTGTCATGTGGCGGCGGCGCGGCGAATTCGTCGAGTATTTGCAGACGCACTGGCGGCGCTTGCTCATCATCGAAGTAGTGACGCTGGCGGCCTTCGGTTTATTCCTGTTCATCCGCTTGACCAACCCCGATCTCTGGCATCCGAGTTTTGGCGGCGAAAAGCCCATGGATTTCGCCTATTTCAATGGCGTCCTGCGCAGTTCGGTCTTCCCACCCTATGACCCGTGGTACGCAGGCGGGTATATCAACTACTACTATTTCGGCTACGTGATCGTCGGCGCGCCGGTGCTGCTGCTCGGCGTCATCCCGTCGATTGCCTACAACCTCATTCTGCCGACGTTGTTCGCGACCGCCGGAATTGCCGCGTTTGCCGCCGCGTTCAACGTGGTGAGCCGCCTCAATTGGAAGCGGGCGAACCCGTATTTTGCGGGCATCGCCGCGCTGATGATGTGTGTGCTGTTCGGCAACCTCGATACGCCGCGGGTGTTTCTGTCCGGCGTCGCGCAGATGGGCGGCTATACGCGCCCAACCGGGATCGAACAGTGGCTGATTCTCGACTACACCGAGACCAACGGCATGCCGCCGGATGCCGCGGCTTTTCAGGACATCAGCAACCGGGTGCAGTCCGGCAATATCATTGACCGGGTGCGCTACGAGGTCGACATCGCTGTTGATCTATTGGTCGATATGGGCAACGGTTTCGGCAAGCTGTTCAGTGGCCAACCCCTCGCGGTGGGGGCGGAGCGCTGGTTCTGGGGGCCAAGCCGTGTGTTAGGCGAAACGCCGGGCGTGGAAGGGCAGGCGATCACCGAAATGCCCATGTTCACGTTCGTGTATGGCGACCTGCACGCGCACATGATCTCTATGCCCATGCAGTTGATTCTGCTCGGCTTGCTGCTCAACGAAATCCTGATCGCCGGGTCAGATACGCGCTCCCGCTGGGCGCGCACGCTGGCGATTTTCCTGATCGGCGCGCTGGCGGGCATGCTGCGCGCGACGAATACGTGGGACTGGATCACTTACATGATCCTCGGCACGGTGGGATTGGCGCTGGCATGGTGGTTGGCGTGGAAGCGTGTCAACCGCCGCTCGCTGATCGATGCCGCGTGGCGTGTCGGTGGATTCCTCGCGGTCAGCTTCATCGCCGTGATGCCGTTCACGAGCTGGTATTCGAGCGTGTACAGCCGCATTCTGCCGTGGAATGACGGCAAAACGCCGATCTGGGCGTATTTTGACATCCACGGGCTGTTCCTCTTCCTGCTGGTGACGCTGCTGGTGTGGGATACCGGGCGCTGGTTCCGCAGCGTGCGCGTGAAGGCGCTGCGTGGCACGGCTCCGTACCTGCTGGTCGGCTTGGTGCTCATCGGCGTGCTGCTCTTGATCGCCTTGTTCCTCGCGTTACGCGAATATCAGGTGACGATCATTGTGGTGCCGCTGCTGTTGTGGACGGCGGCGCTGCTGCTGCGACCCGGTCAAAGCCGACCGATGCAGTTCCTGATGCTGATCTCTGCGCTGGCGCTTGGCCTGACGCTGGGCGTGGAATACGTCGTGCTGGACGGCGATATTGGCCGCCAGAACACGATCTTCAAGTTCTACATGCAGGTGTGGCTGATTTTCAGTGTGATGGGTGGCGCGGTCGCCGCGTGGATGTTCGCCAGCCTCGACAACTGGCGACCGGGTCTGCGCAATGCGTGGTCGGTGGCCTTCGCCGTACTGGTGACCATCGCCGCGATGTTCCCAATCATGGCCTCACAGGGGAAGTCCATCTTCCGTTTCGACAACGAGCAGCCATTCACGCTGGATGGCGCGGAGTTCATGAAGTACGCCAGCCAGTGGGAAGCCGACGACCTCGTGATGGCGCTTGACCCCACGGTGACGCCGTTCGCGCTGGATAACGACTACCAGCTCATCCGCTGGATGCAGGACAACATTCAAGGCTCGCCGACGATTGTCGAGGGTCTGAGCGATAACACGCAGTACCGCTGGAATGGGCGCATTTCGATCTATACGGGTTTACCCGCCGTGCTCGGGTGGCACTTCCACCAGTGGCAGCAGCGGACGATGGAGTGGACGCGCCAGTTTAACGACAACCGCTACGCAAATGTCGTCGCGTTCTACAATTCGCCCAGCATCGACTATGCGTGGCAGTTCCTCCAATACTATGACGTGAGCTATGTCGTCGTCGGCAACATTGAGCGCGCCTATTATCGACCGGATCGACTGGCGAAGTTCGATACCATGGTTGAGCGGGGGCTGCTCTCGGTGGTCTACCAGCAAGGCAATACGACGTTATATCAGGTGAATAAAGACGCGCGCTTGTTGGATCAAGGCTGACGGGGAAGGGTAACCGGTGAACGTGTTTGATTGGCTGCCCCGCGAAGGGGGAATCGTCCTCAGTTGGTGGGCGTTGGTGACCGCCGCCGGGGTCGGCGTGCTGCCGCTGAGCTTTCGCCTGCTCCGCTGCCTGCCCGACCGCGGTTACACACTGGCGCGCGCGCTTGGTCTGCTGCTGACGGGTTTCGTCTTCTGGCTGCTGGCGATGTTCGGCTTTATTCGCAATACCCCCGGTTCGATGATCCTCGCGTGGGTGATTGTGCTGGTCGCCGGGCTGATTGTGTATCTGCGCGAACCGATCGATTTGCGGGCGTGGTGGCGGGAAAACCGTGCCGTCGTGATCGTCGGCGAAGTACTGTTCTTCGTGCTGCTGTTTGCGTGGGCGATCTACCGCGCGCACCAGAATGCGATCACCTTCACCGAAAAGCCGATGGAACTGGCGTTCCTCTCGTCGGTCATGCGCTCGGAAGTCTTTCCCCCGGCGGATCCGTGGCTCTCCGGCTACGCCATCAGCTACTACTATTTCGGCTACGTGATCGCGGGCATGCTCTCCAAGTTGAGCGGCATCACGAGCACGATTGGTTTCAACATGACGGCGGCGCTCCTGTTCGCGCTGACCGGGATCGGCGCGTTCGGTGTGGTGTATAACCTCGTTCGGTCGCGGGCTAGCGGTTCCGGTGAACCGAAGCGGAGTGCGGCGATCTGGACGGGGATCATCGGCATGATTTTCGTCGTGCTGCTCGGCAACTTCCAATTGGCGCTGGTCGAAGTGCCGTATCAGACGAACACGGCCCCGCAGGAATACCTCGCCTTCTGGGATATGAACGAACGTCAGAACCAGATCGGCGGGCCGGGCAGCGCGGACCTCAACGACTGGGGCAACTGGTGGTGGTTCCGCAGCGCGCGCGTGCTCAACGACCGCAACTTCGATAATTCGCGCGAAGAAGTCATCGACGAATTCCCACAGTTCAGCTTCTTGCTCGCGGACAATCATCCGCATGTGCTGTCGCTGCCCTTCGCCGTGCTGGCGCTCGGGCTAGCGCTCAACGTCATCCTCAGCGGACGCAAGCCCAACCGCAGCGAAACGGTGCTTTATGGTCTGGTGATCGGCGGGCTGATCTTCCTCAATACGTGGGATGGTCCGATTTACGCGGCGGCGCTCCTTGGCGCAGAGGCGGTGCGCCGCCTGATTCGCACCGGACGCTTGACGCTTGACGATCTGCTCAGCGTGTTCTGGTTGGCGCTGACGCTGGTGGTCGTGGCGGTCGTCGCCTACCTGCCATTCATCATTTCGTTCCGGTCGCAGGCGGCAGGCGTCGTGCCCAACCTCGTCTACCCGACGCTGTTCCGCCAGTTCTTCATCATGTTCGGGCCGCTGCTGCTCATCCTCGGGCCGTTCTTAGTGTTGGAGCTGTGGCGCGGTTGGGGGACGCTCAACTGGCGTTTCGCCATCCGCACCGGGTTGATCGTTCTCGGCGGGCTGATTCTGCTGCTCGTCCTGTTCTCGGTCGTCGGGTATGTGATCCCCGCGCTGCGCAATCAGGTCGGCGGTTTCATTGAAAGCAATGGCGGCCTTGGGCGCGTGGTCAGCCTGGCGCTGAGCAAACGCGTGACGCACTCACTCACGGCGCTTGTGCTGACACTCGGCGTGATCCTCGTGCTGGCGCGGATGTTCCCGCGGCGCTCCGCAAGTCTGAACAACCCGGAGGCGGCAGTCGCGCCGATCTACCCGCCCGCAACCGGCTTTGCGCTGCTGCTGGTTGGGCTCGGCTTGATGCTCACGCTCACGCCGGAATTTGTCTACCTGCGCGATAACTTCAGCACCCGCATGAACACCGTGTTCAAGTTCTACTACGGCGCGTGGCTGGTGTGGAGTGTGGCTGCCGCCTATGCCGTGTATACGATTGTCTCTGATCATCAGTTGATGCGTCCGCCAGTCTCACTGCGCGCCGTGTTCATCGGCGGGTTGGCGCTGGTCATGGCGTTCGGGCTGATGTTCCCAGTCGCCGGGGTGTATCACCGCGCCATTGTCGAAGCGGGGCGCACTTTCAGTGAAGTGCCCGTCACGCTTGACGGTGGCCCGTCGTTTACGTGGGCGGATGATTATCAGGTCGCGCTTTGCCTCGGCGAACAAGTCGAGGGCAATGATGTGACGGTCGCGCAGGCGGTGGGTGGGCAGTATCATGGCGAATTTGGCACGGTCGCTACGTTGACCGGGCTGCCCGTGCTGCTCAACTGGGTCGGGCATCAGCAGCAGTGGCGCGGTGTCGAGGGGTACGCCGAACTCGGCGGCACGCGCGACGCGGACATCCAGACTCTGTACACGTCGCCAACATGGCGGGACACCGCGATTCTGCTCAATCAGTACGGCGTCGACTATGTCGTGTTCGGCACCATCGAACGCTCGACGTTTGGCGCGGAGAGCGAAATCAAGTTCCTCGATAATCTTGATATTGTCTGTGAAACCGGCGGCAGTCGCATCTATCGCGTCACGCCGGAAGCGATTCAGTTCAGCCAGTAGGGAAGCCGTATGCAGACTGTAGTGACTGCCCCTGTTCTTGAACGTCCGACGCTGGCGATTCGCCTCGAAACGGTCGCCTACCTCGCCGTGATTGCACTGGCACTGGTGCTCCGCCTCGCCAGTCTAGGCGCGGTGCCGATGGCGGCGTCGGAGACCCACAATGCCTTGGCGGCGTTTCGCGTCGTCGTGCCGGAGGCGTCGGGCGAACCGCTGACCGCGACCAGCCCGCTCCTCTTTGCGGTGCAGGCGCTGGCGTTCGCCGTGTTCGGTACGTCAGAATTTACCGCGCGGCTGTTCACCGCACTGGGGGGCGCGCTGCTCGTCCTCACGCCGCTCCTCTTCCGGCGCGAACTGGGCAGCACACGCGCGTTCGTGTTCGCCGTATTGCTGGCGGTATCGCCCGTTGGGTTGGTCGCAGCGCGCTTCAGCGCTCCGGTGATCTGGTCGATGCTCAGCGCGATCGCCCTGTTGTGGGCGCTTCTGCGCCTGCGCGGCGGTGATGATGCGCCGTGGATCAAGATCGTCGCGGCGGTGAGCGGCGGCAGCCTGATTTTCCTGAGCGAGGCGGGTGGCCTGCTGCTCGCCTTGATGCTGCTCGGCGCGCTGGGCATTGTCACCGTGTGGGAACGGCGCGCACAGACCTTCAACTTTGCGGAGGCGGAGGCTAAGTCCGCCGCGACCAGCGCATTCGTCGGAGCCCGTTTCGGTACTTGGGGGATGCCGCTGCTGGTAGCGGGCGCCTTCGTGATCCTCGTCGCGACCGGGACGCTCCTTAACCCGAGTGGCTTGAACGCGGTCGGCGAGGTGTTCGCCGGGTTCGGGCGGGGCTTCACGCAAGCGCCGGATGGGGCGATTACGCCGTTTGCGCTGTACGTCAGCCTGTTCTATGAGCCGTTCTGGTGGGCGTTGGCGCTGGCCGGGGTGGTCGTGCTGATCAATCGCCAGTCGTTCACCTTAATCGACCGCTTTCTGGCTGCTTGGTTGGTCGTGGCGATGATCGGTTCGTTGGTGTTCGTTGGGGCGGAGGCGTATCACGCGCTGTGGTTCACCGTACCGCTGATCGGCTTGACCACATCCGCCGTTATGGCGATGCTCAAGCCCGTGCGCGAGACCGAAATCTTCGCGCCGCCCGCGTGGGCGCGCTGGGTGATCGCGCTCGCCTTCATCGCCGTGCTGGTTGTGTTCACGGTTTCAGCGCAGGCGCTCGGACGTTCGCTGCTGACCTCGACCAGCGAGTCACTGGCGACGGCTACACTTAATGCCAACAGCGTGATCCTCGTGATCGTCTCGATCATGTTCCTGATCATCGGTTTCTTCCTCGTGGCGAGCGTGTGGGGCAATACCAGCGCGCTCCAGGGCGTAGGGCTCGGCGTGCTGATTTTCGGCGCGATCACCTCATTGGGGAGCGGGTGGGGCGCCGCGGTCAGCGAGGCCGACAGTCCACGCGAACCCTTCCACTTCTACGCGACGAGCACCGATGTGCTGCTGCTGCGCGAAACGCTGCACGAACTCGCCGAACGCAACAGCGGTGGGTTCAATGTGCTGCCGCTCAGCGTGATGGCGCCACAGGACGGGGTGATCGCGTGGGTGGTGCGTGATTTTACGCAGGCCGAATATATCACCGATTTACGCGACGCACTCGGTGATCAGGTTGTGCTGCTGCCTGCCTTTGATGATCCGCCCGCGCTTGGCACCAGCTACGTCGGGCAGGACTTCATCACCGCGCTGACATGGACGCCGCTGGCCATCTATGCACTCGATGTGCCGACGTGGTGGATGCAGCGCCATGCTCGCTTCACATGGATGACGCTGGAATCGACCGTGCTGTGGCTGCGCCAGGATATTTACGAGGGTGTCGAACCGCAGGATGCCGCCGGATGAACCCACGAGGTGAGGAATTCTCCAAGGCGTGCTGTACAATAACCGCACGCTGAGGGGTTAGGAACGGTATGATACCCGAAGAAGTTGAGTCGAGCATGCGCCGCGCGCTGCGGGGCGACCAAAGCGGTTACGCCGCGTTATACGAATTATTCGCGCCCGGCATCTACCGGTTGTGCTACAGCCTGTTGTTCAACCGGGAAGATGCGGAAGACGTGACGCAGGAATCGTTCGTGTATGCGTTTCGCAATCTGCAGCGCTACGATGCCAAGCTGTCGTCGTTCAAAACGTGGCTGTATACCATTGCCATCTGCCGCTGCCGCAACATGTACCGCAAAAGTCAGGTGCCTACGTGCGATCTCGCGCCGTTCCTGAATAACGGTCTGCCCGCGCCCCGGTCAGAGACGCCGGAAGCCGCGCTGGCGCAGCAGTCGGCACGGGAAGCGGTCAGCCGCGCGCTGGCCTCGCTGACACCCCGGCTGCGCGAAGCGGTTGTGCTGCGCTATGGTCACGGACTGACGTACCGTGAAATCGCCGAAGTGATGGATTGTCCGCAGAAAACCGCCGAAAGCCGCGTCCGGTTGGCGCATGAAGCGCTGCGCGGTTCGCTGCAAGCCGTGGGTCAAGGGTTGTTGGACGAATTACTGAGTTTCTAAACTATGATTGCTTGTCGTGTTTGCCGGGAACATCTGCCCGGATACATTGCTCGTGAACTAGCACCTGCCGTGCGGTCTCAGGTGGCCGAACATATTCAAACCTGTGACGCATGCTATGCGGCGTATGTGCATCAGCGCGAACTGAGCAGCGAACTCAGCCGCACGCTGCCCGGCCTCGGCAATCCGCTGCCCAGTCTGGATCGCATCTGGGCGGGGGTGGAAGCGGAGATGCGCGCGCCCAAGCGCCCGACGATCAGCTTTGAGCAAGCGCGCTACAGTGTGGCCGTGGTGCTGCTGATGATAGTGCTGCTGCTGCCGTGGTCGCTGCGCGCCCACCAGTTCAACCTGCCGACGCCGCCGACACCCGCGACGATCAACACACCCGCGACACCGGCAGTGCTCACGGCCAAGACCACCAGCGAATTTCTGCCGCCTGTGCAGCCGAATCACGCGCCCGTCCTCGGCGCGACCGATACTCCTTAGGGGTTTTCTTTATGGCAACGACGTACGATCAATACCCGCAGTCGTCCCGCTCTGATGCGCTCAGCCGCCTCTGGGCGCGCACGTATACCATCAACTGGGAAGTAGTCGCCTACATCGTGATTCTGGCGATTGCCTTGATCACCCGCTTTGCCGGGCTGGGCGACCGCGTGATGAGCCACGACGAAAGCCTGCACACGTATTACTCGTGGCGGCTGTATACCGAAGGCGATTTCCAGCATACGCCGCTCATGCATGGGCCGATCCTCTTCCATGCGACAGCGTTCTTCTACTTTCTGTTCGGGGATAACGACTACACCGCGCGCCTGTATCCCGCGATTTTGGGCGTGATGATGGTGATGTTCCCGATCCTCTTTCGAAGATGGTTAGGGCGAACAGGCGCGCTGCTGGCGTCGATCATGATTTTGATCTCGCCGCTCCTCTTGTTCCACCATCGCTATATTCGCGAGGACACGCCGTCCATTTTCGCGACGCTCGTGATGGTCTACTGTCTATTTCAATATGTCGATGGACCGCTCAAAGCCAGGCGTAAACCGATCTGGCTGTACATTTTCGCGGGCGCGATGCTCTGGAATCTTGGCTCGAAAGAATCGGCGTTCATCTACATCGCCATTTTCGGTCTGTTCCTAACGCTCTTCTGGGCGATTCGCCTGTTTCAGCACCTCTTTCGTCGACCGAGTAAGGCGCTGTATCAGTTCGTCACGCTGGCGATTTTGCTCGGCTGTACGGTCACGCTGGTGATGGTGGCCGTCCTCAATATTTCGCTGGCAGAATTTGAAACGCTGGTGGAACGCGTCGGCTATGTCGTCCAGCAAACCGGGGTCATGCTCACTGGGGGGGTAACGCCGGACTCGTATCGCACTTTCCTCAGTTGGACGCTGCTCGTCGCCGCCGGGACGCTGGCGGTTGTGCTGCTCACATCGTGGTGGGCTTCACTCAAGACGCGCCGCTTCCGCCCGCGCGATGTGGTCGTGATTTTGCTGCTCACGTTGGCGGCGTTCATCGGCCTGATCGTCGTGGAAGAAATCTCGCAGGAACCGACGCGGCAAGAACGCACGGCTGAACTCGAAAGCGTCGATCCGGTGACCGTGGATGGCATCAACTGGTTGCCGATTGTTGCAACGTATCCGGTTGCGCTGATCGTGCTGGCTGTGCTGGTTTATTCACGACGGGTCAATTGGTGGCGCACGTTGTACCGCTTCCGTGAACTGGATATATTGCTGCTCATGGGGTCACTGGTGCTGCCGTGGCTGACAGCGGCGGTCATCAAAATGGCCGGTGCTGATCCAACCGATTACTCTTCCACGGGGATCACGCGCACAGCGATTGCGCTGGTGCCGTTCATGACCATTTCGATCGCCGTGGGGTTGACGTGGCACTGGCGGCGCTGGACGGCGGCGGCAGCGGTGTTCTATGCCCTGTACATCTTCTTCTTCACGACCATGTTCACCAATCCGCAGGGGCTCGCCTCCGGCATGATCGGCAGCCTCGGCTACTGGCTCAAGCAGCAGGGGGTGGAGCGCGGAAGTCAGCCGCAGTACTACTACACGCTGATCATGATGCCGATTTACGAGTACCTGCCGCTGATCGGCAGTTTCCTCGCCATGCTGGCCGGGCTGACGATCTTCTTCCGCCAACGCCAGCGTGAACTCCCGGAAGCGGCCAGCGACGAGGCGAGTCTCGCTGCTGCCGCGGCCGAACCGGTGATCGAGCGTGAGGTGCTGGTCAATAACCCGCGGGCGCTGCATCGACTCTCGTTTGTGCTGTTCGCGGCCTGGTGGGGGTTGTTCAACTTCCTCGCGTATACGATGGCAGGCGAGAAGATGCCGTGGCTGACCACACACATCACGCTGCCGCTGATCTTCGTCACCGCGTGGTACTTCGGGCGCGTGTTCCAGAATATCGACTGGGCGGTCTTCTTCCGGCGCGGGTGGCTTTATCTGCTCCTGCTGCCGTTCCTGTTCGTCGCCGGGTTCCAGACGCTCGCGCCGTTCCTCGTCGGTAAATCGCCATTCGCGGGCTTGCAGCAGGCGCAGCTCACCGAGTTCAATCAGTGGCTGGCGATGGTCTTCCTGATCCTCGTGATCGTGTTCATCATCGTGCAGGTGATGCGGCACACGGGCTGGATGCACTTCCGGCGCATGTTCGGCGTGGCGGCCTTCGTGGGCTTAGCCCTGCTGACGGCACGCACCGCGTGGGCGGCGGCCTTCATCAACTATGACTTCGCCAACGAGTTCATCGTGTACGCGCATGCTGCGCCCGGTATCAAGCTGATGATGGAGCAGGTGGAGGATGTCAGCCGCCGCACCACCGATGGCCTCAACATCAACTTTGCGTGGGGCGGGAACGCATGGCCGGTGACGTGGTACTTCCGGGACCTGAAGAACGCCCGCTTCTTCGGCGACAGTCCGTCGCCGGGGGCAATTGGCGATGCCGCGGCGATCTACGTGAGCGAAGATATTCGCGCGCGCATTGAGCCGATCCTCGAAGATCGCTACTACCGCTTCGAGTACATCCGCATGTGGTGGCCGATGCAGGACTACTTCAACCTGAACTCGACGCGCGTCAATAACGTACTCGATTTTAGCGGGAATAATCCGATCTCCAGCGAACTGCGGCGCGGCTTGTTCGACATCTGGTGGTCGCGCGACTATCAGCGCTACGGCGAGGCAGTCGGCTCCGGCTATGATTTACAAACGTGGCCCGTCTCGGAACGGCTGTTCCTATACATCCGCAAGGATATCGCCGCGCAGGTGTGGAACCTCGGCGTTGGCGATGGCACGGTGTTAAACCCGCTGGAGAGCACGACGGTCAACCAGTGTACGGCGAACTGGCAGCAGTTGTATGGCGATGTGAGTTTCGGTTCGACGCTGGACGGCCAACCGATGAATCACGCGCTGGATATTGCCGTCAGCAGTGACCGCGTGTTTGTAGCAGATGAGTTTAATAACCGTATTTCGGTCTTCGATCTCGATGGAGGTTTCCTGTACTACATCGACGGCGTGACGGGCGGCGGGCAGCCGCTTCTGCGCCCGAATGGCGTGGCGATTGCCCCGGATGGCACGTTGTACGTCGCAGATACGTGGAATTACCGCATCGTGCAGTTTACGCAGGACGGGCAGTTCATTCGCGGTTGGGGGCAGATGGGAACGTTCGGCGCGTTTGCCGAAACCGTGCCGACCGATGCCTTCTGGGGGCCGCGTGACGTGACGGTCGACGATCAAGGCTTTGTCTATGTCGCGGATACGGGCAACAAACGGATCCGCGTGTACACCGCGACCGGTGAATATGTGCGCGATATCGGCATGGCAGGCAGCGCGCTCGGTCAGATTGATGAGCCGAGCGGCGTGGTGACTTCGGCTGATGGCCGCCTGTTCGTCGCGGATACGTGGAATCGCCGCGTGTCGGTTTTCAACCGGGATGGCACGCCGATCACGACCTATGATGTGCGCGGGTGGTACGAAGACCTCGGCAACCGGCCGTACGTCGCGATTGATGAATTCCGCCATCTGCTCTATGTCACTGATCCGGATGCGGGGCGCGTGCTGGTGTATGACACCGACGGCAACTGCCTCGGCTCGTTTGGTCAGCCGAGCGATGCGCCGACGGATAACAGCCAGTTCGACGTAATCGGCGGCATCGCGGTCGATGCCGAAGGGCGCGTTTACGTGACAGATGCGTCGGCCTCCCGCGTTCTGCGTTTTGCGCCGTTCGTACTGGAGCCAGTTGCGGTGCAGGGCAACGCAGCGGCGGTCGTTGAAGTGACGCCGGAAGTTTCCGCGGAGACTTCGCTGGAAGTCCAGTCCGGCGGCGGCAGCGTGATCATCGGCGTGGAAGTGACGCCTGAAGCCACTGCGGAAGCGACCGAATAACGCCACATACTCACGTCGGGGCAGGGGAGACCGTGCCCCGACGCGACCCCTAATAGGCGGTCATAAGCCGTCTTGTCAGTCACCACAAGCTATGATAAGATAAGGGCAGTGAAAAGTGGGCAACCCCCACTTTTCTTGTATTCGCGGCATGAACTGTCGCGTCGTCATCCCCCCCAACCGTCCTTACGGGAGTTGAGAACTAGCAGCATGAAAAGCGAGTTTGAGGTCGCCTTTAACGAGATTGCGGAACTGCGCGCGCTTCCGCGCGATACGGTGCTCGAAGCACTCCGTACCGCGCTGATCTCCGCTTATCGACGCGATGCAGGGATTGGGCAATCGCAGCGAGTCGAGGCGGATGTCGATCTCGACAGTCCGCGTCCCAGAATTAATATCTTAGTTGAAAAAGAAGTGGTCGAAGACGTTCAGGATAGACGAACTGAAGTCGATCTCGAAAATGCTCGCTACTACACCCCCGAAGCGCAGTTGGGTGACATGGTGATGGTGCGCGCCGACAACACGACCAAGAACTTCGGTCGTATTGCCGCGCAGACCGCCAAACAGGTCATCTTGCAGAAGATTCGCGAAGCTGAACGCAATTCGCTTATGGCGGAGTTCAGCGAACGCGAAGGCGATCTCGTCAACGGGACGGTGCAGAGCGTGAACGCCAACATGGTGACGCTCAGCTTAGGGCGCACCGAAGCCGTCATGATGCGCAACCAGCAAATCCCCGGTGAGAAGTACAAGCCGCATGATAAGCTGCGTGTGTACATCGTCGAAGTCAAGAAGACGAACCGCGGCCCGCAAATCGTCGTCAGCCGCAGCCACCGCAACATGCTCCGTCGTTTGCTCGAATACGAAGTGCCCGAAATCTACAACGGGCAGGTCGAAATCAAGAATATCGCCCGTGAAGCTGGCTACCGCTCGAAAGTCGCGGTGGCAGCGCTCCAGGAGGGCATCGACCCGGTTGGCGCGTGCGTGGGCATGCGCGGCAACCGTATTCAGAACATCGTCAAGGAACTCCACGAAGAGAAGATCGATGTCATCGAGTGGAGCCCGAATCACGAAGTGTTCATCGCCAAGGCGCTCAGCCCCGCCCGGGTGAGCGGCGTGTATCTGGACGATGATCCGGACGCCGGACGCACGGCGGTCGTGATTGTGCCCGACGATCAGCTCTCGCTGGCCATTGGCCGCGAAGGGCAGAACGCGCGTCTGGCGGCCAAACTGACCGGCTGGCGCATCGATATCAAGAGCGTCACGGAAGCTGTTCAGGAAGCGCTCGATAACCTGGGCAAGCCGCCGTTAAAAGACGTGCGCAACCAGCAGGCGGAATTACTCGGCGAAGTCAGCCGTATCATGGAAAAGCGCTCGCTCGGGCGCGCGGTGATGCCGGAAGAGTACACGCTGCTGGGCAAGTTTGCTGACCTCGTGCAGCGCAAGCAGATCGCGGCGCGCGAAGCTGCTCGTCAGCAGCGCCTCGCCGAAATCGCGGCTCTGCGCGCGACGCTGCCGCAAGCCGCTTTCCAGATGCCGGTGACGACGCTGCAGCTCCCCGACAATATCATCGAAGCCTTGCAACCGCTCGGCACGGTCGGTGAGATCATGCTGCGCTATCTGCTCGACGAAAACCATCTCCGCCGTCTGCTGCATGATGCGCCCGCCGAATCGCTGCGCCGCATTCAGGATGCGCTCGATCAGATCGTGTTCCCCGAGAATCCGCCCGTCGAAGCCGCTGCGGCTGCCGAACCCGGTCAGCCTGCGCCCGCCGTTGAGGCGATGCCGGATGATTTCGATCTGGCGCGTCGGGGCAAGGTCGCCGGGAAGGACGATGCTTTTGCCCCCGTGGCCTTCGACGAGGACTTTGAAGACGATGGCACTGGCCTCGACAAGAGTGGCAAGAAGGGCAAGAAGAAGAAGGGGCGTCAGCTCGTCTATGATGAGAAGGCGGGCGGTATGGTCGTCAAGCGCCAGCGCAAGCGTGGGCGCGGTGATTGGGACGAGTGGGACGACAATTAGGTAGTCAGGGATGATGAACGGGCAGCCTCGTAAGCATGTGCCAATTCGAACCTGCGTCGTGTGCCGCGATAAAGCGGGCAAACGCCAATTGACGCGGGTCGTCCGTACGCCTGAAGGTGTCTATGTGGATCCGACGGGTAAGCTGAATGGGCGAGGGGCATATCTATGCGAGAACTGCTGGGAACGCGCCGTGAGTTCAGATGTACTAGCCAAGGCGCTGCGTGCGCCGCTGACAGAGGCGGATCGTGAACGACTGCGTAACGCCGGGTTCAAGTCATGACCCGGCATAAAACGCAATTCTATTCTCTAGATAACGTGGTGGATCAGTAGGATGTAAGCGAGACTCTGCTTCTCCTGATCCATCGCCCGTGTGCGTGGAGGTAACGATGGCACAGGAAAAGCAGGTGGTCTTAGTTCCCGATTACTTAACCGTTCGGGAATTGGCGGAATTGATCTCCGCTAGCCCCATTGAAGTGATGAAACGCCTGATTGCGAATGGCATCATGGCGTCGATCAATCAGCAGGTCGATTACGACACAGCCGCGATCGTGATCGAAGAACTTGGGTACGAAGCGCAGTCCGCCAGCGCCGCCGCTGCCAAAGCGGAACGTGATAAGCGGGCGCAGACGGCGCAGACATGGCGGCGCATCTACACTGAAGAGAAATCCGAAAACCTCATCAAACGTCCCCCGATCGTGACCATTCTCGGCCACGTCGATCACGGCAAGACGACGCTGCTCGACACCATTCGCCGTACGAAAGTGGCGGAAGGCGAAGCGGGCGGCATCACCCAGCGCATCGGCGCGTACCGCGTCAAGCACAATGACCGCCAGATCACCTTCATTGATACCCCCGGTCACGAGGCCTTTACGGCTATGCGCGCCCGCGGCGCGAATGCGACGGATATCGCGATCCTTGTCGTAGCGGCGGACGACGGCGTCATGCCGACGACGCGCGAGGCGCTCACCCATGCCCGTGCCGCCAATGTCCCGATCATCGTGGCGATCACCAAAGTCGACAAGCGTAACGCCAACGTTGAACGCGTGAAGCAGGAAATCGCCGAACTCGGCCTGACGCCGTATGACTGGGATGGCGATACGTTCGTCGTGCCGGTGGCCGCGGTGCAGAAGGAAGGCATTGAAGACCTGCTCGAAGCGATCATCCTTGTGGCCGACGACAGCGATATCGTGGCGAACCCGAAGGCGAACCCGGCGGGTGTGGTACTCGAAGCCGAAGTCGACCGCAGCAAGGGTGTGATGGCGACGCTGCTCGTCCTGAACGGCACACTCGAACCCGGTACGGAAGTGGTCGTGGGTAATACCTACGGTCGCGTCAAGGCGATGTACGATGAGAACGGTAAGCCGCTGCGCTCCGCTGGGCCGTCTACGCCGGTGGCTCTGCTCGGTCTGCATGACCTGCCGCAGGCCGGTGATACGTGGGAAGTGGTGAAGAACGAGAAGGTTGCGCGCCAGATGGTGGGTGAGCGCAAGGATGCCGCCGAAGCAGGCAAGACGCAGACCGCCCGCGCGCTGACGCTGGAAGACATCTTCTCGCAGTACAAAACGGGCGAAATCAAGGAATTGAACCTGATCGTGCGCGTCGACTTCCAGGGGTCGCTGCAGCCCGTCGTCAATTCGTTTGAACAGCTCTCCGAAAAGAGCAGCAAGGGCATCAAGCTGCGGGTCCTGTCGGCCGATGTGGGCAACATCAGCGAAAGCGACATCATGCTGGCCAGCGCGTCCGGCGCGATTGTGCTCGCCTTTAACGTCGACGTTGACTCGGCGGCGCGGCGCTCGGCGGAACAGCATCACGTGGAAATCCGCCAGTACGACGTGATCTACAAGATGCTGGAAGACATTGAACTGGCGCTCGAAGGTATGCTCGAACCCGTGTATGCCGATAAAACCATTGGCGTGGCCGAAGTGCGTCAGGTCTTCCGCATTCCGAAGGTCGGCACGATTGCCGGGTCAATGGTCAAGGAAGGCGAAATTCGCCGCAACGCGCGCGCGCGCGTCAAGCGGGCTGGGCATGTGATTGCCGAGAATGTCTCGGTCGCTTCGCTCAAGCGCCTGACGGAAGACGTGCGCGAAGTCCGCGCGGGCTTCGAATGCGGTATCGCCTTGAACAACGTCCCCGATATTCAGGTGGGCGATATCGTCGAATTCTATGTTTCGGAACGGGTCAGTTAAGGCTGCGATCTGTTGACTGGTGTGGGGTAGGGTTGGGCTGTTTTCCAACCTTACTCCGGTATCGGAAGGAGGTACAGCATGAGTATCAAACAAGCGCGGATGGGTGGGCGGATTCGCAAAATCCTCAGCGAACTGCTCCTGCGCGAAGTGTCTGATCCCCGCCTCTTAGGCATTACGATCACCGACGTGGAACTTGACCCCGAACTGATGTATGCCCGCATCAAAGTCAATGCCTTGGGCGAAGAAGAACGCGCCGACGAAATCTTGTTCGCGTTAGGCCACGCCAAAGGCTTTTTGCGGCGTGAGGTGGCGAAGCGCGTCCGGTTGCGGAAAGCACCGGAGCTGACGTTTGTGTGGGATGCCAGCCTCGAACGCGGAGAACGCATCAACAAACTGATCTCTAGCCTTGAGATTCCGCCGCCCGACCCCATGGACGAACTACTGGACGACGATTTGCTGGATGACGACGATGACGACGATTAACTGGACACAAGCGACCGCTGCGGTCGATAACGCGCAGACGATTCTGATTGTGACGCATGTCAACCCGGATGGTGATGCCATTGGCTCACTGCTCGGGCTGGCGAATGGTCTACGCGAACGCGGTAAATCGCCCATGCTGGCGGTCGATGGCGGCGTGCCGGGCTTCCTGAAGTATCTCCCCGGTTCTGAGACGGTGCTGTCCGAACTCAGCGAAGGGGAATGGGATCTCGTCATCTCGGTCGATTCCAGTGATGCGGAACGGTCGGGCAAGGTCGGCATCTATGGACAGGCGCACAGCAAGACGATCATCAATCTGGATCATCACCCGACGAATACCCGGTTCGGACACATCCATGTCATCATTCCGGATGCTGTCTCCGCCACTGAAATCGTGTATCGGTGGTTGGTCGAGATGAACCAACCCGTGACGCGTCCGGTCGCTCTGCCGCTGCTCACCGGGTTGGTGACCGACACTAACGGCTTCCGCACCAGCAACGTCAAGTCGACGACGCTGGAGGTCGCGCAGCGGCTGATGGAGGCGGGGGCATCGCTGACGGAAGTCACGGCGCGTACCTTGGGCAGCACACCCTACCAGACGATCCAGTTGTGGAAACAGGTGCTGCCGAGTGTCGAACTCGACGGCGGCGTAATTCACGCGTCGATCCGGCGCGCAGACTTTCCCAACGTCGAAGCGGGCGACAATTCCAGCGGCGGCCTCGTGACGTTTCTGCTCACGGCGAACGAAGCGATGGTCTCGGCAATCTTCAAGGAATTGGCGGATGGGCGGATTGAACTGTCGTTCCGGTGCAAACCGGGCTTTGATGTAGCGACGCTCGCCTTCAGCCTCGGCGGCGGCGGGCACAAGCAGGCGTCCGGCGCGACCATTGCTGGCCCGTTGGAACAGGCGAAGCTGCGCGTACTCCCGCTGCTGCGGCAGGTGGTCGCCACTGGCAACCTGACGATTGTGTAATGTTCGGCTTTCTCAATATTGACAAGCCGCTCGGCCTGACCAGTCACGATGTGGTGGCCAAAGCGCGGCGTAAACTCGGCATCAAGAAGATCGGCCACGCCGGGACGCTCGACCCGTTGGCGTCCGGCGTGCTGATTCTGTGTGTGGGTGCGGCCACCCGCTTGAGCGAATACGTCATGGATTCGACCAAGCAGTACCGTGCGCGCGTGCGTCTGGGCGTGGTCACCACGACCTATGACGCTGAAGGGACGGTTGTCAGCGAACGCGACGCAGCGCACATTACCCAGGCGGATGTCGAAGCGGCGCTCACGCCGTTTCTCGGCGCGATTGAGCAGATTCCGCCCATGTACAGCGCGATCAAGCAGGGTGGGGTGAAGCTGTATGATCTGGCGCGGGCGGGCGAAACGGTCGAACGCGACCCGCGCTCCGTACGCATCGACGCGCTGACCATCACCGATTGGCAAGCGCCAGAATTCACACTCGACGTCATCTGCAGTGCTGGAACGTATATCCGCTCGCTGGCGTACGATCTTGGGGAGGCGCTCGGCGTCGGCGCACATCTGGCCGGCCTCGTGCGCGTGGGTAGCGGTCGCTTTGGCTTGGCGCAGGCCGTGCCGCTTGATAGTTTGCTCACCGCGGATGATCCTCAAACCTATCTCATTCCCCCACGCCCGGAACTACTCGGCATGATTCCCCTGACCTTGAATGCTGACATGGAAAATGATGTCAGGCACGGACGGATGCTGCCCCTCGCCGGGACGTACGCCACTGACACGCTCGCTTTGGCGTCGAATGTGCGCGGTGAAACCGTGTGTGTGCTGCGGGCAGCGGGTGACTTTTGGAAACCGGAAAAAGTGTTTTTAGGGTAGAATCAGCGCGTATCTCCGCGTAGAGGAAATCAGCATGAACCACGTGTACGATCTCGCTACCATCCAGCTTGACCAGCCGTCCGTCGTGACGATCGGTGTGTTTGACGGCGTGCATCGCGGACATCAGCACTTGATTCAGCGATTGGTCAGGTCGGCGCGGGAGAGTGGGCGGCTAGCGGTGGTGCTGACGTTTTTCCCCCACCCCGACGTAGTGCTCCGCGGATTGACGGGACGTTATTACCTCACTTCGCCACAGCAGCGCGCCGAACTGATGGGCGAACTCGGTGTGGATCACGTGATCACGCTGCCGTTTAACGAGGAATTTCGGCAGATTCGCGCAGCGGCCTTCGTCGACTTGATGCGCGAACACCTCAAGCTGGAGTCGCTGTGGGTGGGCGCGGATTTTGCGCTCGGATACAAGCGTGAAGGCACCGTCGAGTTTTTGCGGGCGCAGGGTGCGGCGAAGGGCTTCACGCTCGAAGCGATTGATCTGATTGGCGAAGATGGCAGCGCCACCTTTAGCAGCACTGCGATTCGGGACGCGCTGAACGCAGGTGACCTCGAGGCCGCGCGGCGCTTACTCGGTCGCTCGTACAGCGTGTCGGGTGAGGTCGTGCACGGCGATCACCGGGGGCGCACCATCGGCTTTCCGACCGCCAACATCGCCGTGTGGAGCGAACAGCTCGTCCCGGCGAACGGCGTGTACGCGGGGTGGGCGACGGTTGGCGGTGAGCACTACATGGCTGTGACCAACGTTGGCCTGCGCCCGACGTTTGAGGGCGACAGCCTGCGTGTCGAAGCGCATCTGCTTGACTTCAACCGGGAGATCTACGGCGAGACCATGAACTTTAGTTTCGAGACGCGCTTACGTCCCGAAAAGAAGTTCAACGGCATTCAGGAGTTGATGACGCAAATCGCGTTGGATGCACAGGCCGGACGCGACTACCTGACCGCTAATCCTCATCCTTGAGGCGATAGCCGAGCCGCTTCATCAACTGCTCGTCGCTGCGCCAGTTCTTCAGCACCTTGACGTGTAGTTCGAGGAAGACTTTGCCATCCAGCATGTCTTCGAGGTCAGCGCGGGCTTGCGACCCGATGCGTTTGATCATCTCGCCGCCTTTGCCGATGATGATCCCTTTTTGCGTGTCGCGCTCCACGTAAATCGTCGCGCTAATTGCGTTGACGTTCTCTTTTTCCGAGAAACCATCAATTTCCACCGCGACCGAGTACGGGATTTCCTTATCGGTGTTCAGCATGATCTTCTCGCGCACGACTTCGGCAGCGATGAAGCGCATGTTCATGTCGCTCGTCTGGTCGGACGGGTAGTAGCGCGGCCCCGTTGGCATCTTGTCGACGATGTAGGTGAACAAATCGTCAACGCCTGTACCCTCCTGTGCGCTGATCAGGAATTCGGCGTCGTGGGGAATGAGCGCGGTGTGCGCCGCGATATTGGCCGCGCGATTGTGGTCGTTGAGCAGATCGATCTTATTGAGCGCGACGACGACGGGCGTGTCACCGCGCAGCCGCGCGACCGTTTCTGCCAGATGGCGGTCGCCCGCTTCCGGTTTCTCGGAGACATCGAGCAGCAGCAGGATCACGTCAGAGTCGCGGAAGGCCGTCTCCGCCGCCTTGACCATGTATTCGCCGAGGCGATGCTGGGGCGCGTGCAGGCCGGGCGTGTCGATGAACAGGATTTGCCCCTGTTCCGAGGTGTAAATGCCGAGCTGCCGCTTGCGCGTGGTCTGCGGTTTGGGGCTAACGATGGCGATCTTTTGCCCGATGATCCGATTGATCAGCGTGGACTTGCCGACATTTGGTCGTCCGACGACCGCCACCACGCCGGAGCGGTGATCTTCCGGCAAATTATCATTGAACACATCGTCGAGGTTGATCATAGGCTCTTTCAACTAGAAACTGTCTTGCCAATCCGCCAGCGTGGCGAACCGGGGTAAATGCTGGAGCAAACGTGGCGGAAGAGTCGCGGTCGCGGCTTCCGGGGCGATTAACGCAATGGGACGACCCGCGGGCACAGTGTCCGCGGGTTTGGCGTACACCAGCACTTCAATCGGCTGCACCAAGTCGAGATGCTTGACGTACATCATCTCGTCCTGGCCGCTGTTGAGGTGACCAAAGACTTCCGCCCGGGGGTAGAGATTGCTCTTATTCAGAATGAAATCCCACGCCTCTTCGCCGACGAACATATCGCCGTAATCGACCGCGACCAGTTCCGGCACAATCGAGAGATGCGGCTTGCCGAGGAAACGCACCGCATAGCGCAGGGTCAGCAGGGCGCTGAGCAGGGCAGTGTCCGGCGCGAAGGCGCGCGGCGTCAGCGCGTGCAGCCCGCCGATCCCGACGATGGCGCCATCCAGCGTATCGGAGATCGGCTGGCGGGGTGGGATCGCTTTCGGCATTAGTGGTGTGGGGCGGCGTGCGTCGCCGCAGCAGCATGGGCGGTCGCATCCGGTTCGCTGGCGTGCGCTTCATCCGCGCTGTGCGCCGCGTGACCATGATGGCCCGTATCTTTCGGTTGATTGATGTCGTCGAAGTTGCGGAACGGTTGGACCACGCCGGTCCAGCCAGCGACGCCGACGATGAACAGGATCAGCCCGCCGACGATGAGCAAGCCGAGCGCGTTGGCATCCGCGGCTTCACCCTGAATGACGCCGACCCCAAGCGCGAGGATCATCAGAATGACGCCGATCCCAGCAGCGAGCGCCAACCCGAACGTGAGCGGATTATTGGTGTGTTTCGTGCGAATGTTCACGGAATTGTTGCTCCTGTCATCTATTGCGTGTAAAAACATCACTCAATTTTGCCCGTTCAAGTGGAACGCGTCAACCCTGATACGCGGTTGGAGACGAGATACCGAATGAAACGAATTATGCTGATCCGGCACGGCCAAACTGACTGGAACATGGAAGAACGGTGGCAGGGGAACACGGACGTCCCGCTGAACGCCGAAGGGCTGACGCAGGCCCGGTCAGTGGCAACTCGGCTGAAACAAGAGAAGCTGACCGCGGTCTATTCCAGCGATTTAGCGCGCGCGAAGGTGACGGCGGACGTGATCGCCGAAGCGCATGGGCTGACGGCGCAGGCGGATCCGCGCTGGCGGGAGTTGAATCTCGGCGTGTTCCAAGGACTAACGTGGCACGAAATCAAGGCGCGCTACCCGAAGGAAGTTGAACGGATGCAGACCAACTACATGGGCTACGCCACGCCGAAAGGCGAGTCGCGCCAATCGATGCAGGATCGTGCGTATGCCTCGTTGGTGGAGATCGTTGCGCGTGAGCCGGAGGCATCGACGACGGCGATTGTGTCGCATGGCGGCACGATCCGCGTGGTGCTGCTCAAGCTGTTTCAGGAGCACCAGATCGAAAAGCGGTCGATCAGCAACACCAGCGTCACCACGCTGGAGACAGACGGTCAGACGTGGCGACTGATCAAATTCGCGGATACATCGCACCTGGTGGCCGCTAAAGATCACGAATCTTTGTGAAACATGTCTCATTTGCGCCCGCGGGTGCAGGTGGTATGATCAACTGACTTTACCGAC
Source organism: Candidatus Flexifilum breve (assembly GCF_016713355.1). Classification (NCBI taxonomy): domain Bacteria; kingdom Bacillati; phylum Chloroflexota; class Anaerolineae; order Aggregatilineales; family Candidatus Flexifilaceae; genus Candidatus Flexifilum; species Candidatus Flexifilum breve. Next base: position 528,634 of record NZ_JADJPI010000035.1, on the reverse strand, counting down.
AATTATGCGGAGAAAAAGCAAAATGGCACGCAGCAAAGTCACTGTGGTTGGGGCGGGAATGTCGGTGCGACTTGCGCGCACTGGATCGCCAGCCGGGAAATCGCGGATGTCGTCCTGATCGATATCCTCGATGGCGTGGCGAAGGGCAAGGCACTGGACCTCGCCGAAGCCGCCCCCGTGATGAAGTTTGACCTGAAGATGACCGGTGGCAGCGACTACGCGCTCACCGCGAATTCCGATGTGGTGGTGATTACGGCGGGCGTTCCCCGCAAGAAAGACCCGGTCACCGGGCAGTTCCCCAGCCGCGATGATCTTGTGCGTACCAATCAGAAGATCGTCGGCGAAGTGGCCCGCGAAGTGGCGAAGTATTCGCCGAATGCCATTCTGATCATCGTGTCGAACCCGCTCGACGCCATGTGCCATGTCGCCCTGCACGAAACGGGCTTCCCGGCCAATCGCGTGATCGGTCAGGCCGGCGCGCTTGACACCGCGCGGTACAAGGCATTCCTCGCCGAAGCGCTGAACGTGAGCGTCCGTGACATTCACGGCATCGTGCTCGGTGGGCATGGTGACGAAATGGTGCCGCTGCCGCGGCACACGTCGGTTGCCGGTATCCCCGTGCGCGAACTGCTGCCCGAAGATAAGCTGCAGGCGATCATCGAACGCACCCGCAAGGGCGGCGGCGAAATCGTCGGACTGGTTGGCGTGAGCGCGTGGTATGCGCCCGCAGCGGGCACGGTCGAAATGGTCGAGGCGATCATCCGTGACCAGAAGCGCGTTATCCCGTCGGCGGTGCTCCTCAACGGCCAGTACGGCTATGATGGTCTGTTCGTCGGCGTGCCGGTTGTGCTCGGCAAGGATGGCGTCGAGAAGATCATCGAGATGGACCTGAACGACGAAGAAAAGGCAATGCTCGAAAAGAGCGCCAACGCCGTCAAGTCGGTCGTGGGCGTGCTCGGTTACTAATCCGCCATTCATCGAGACTTGCTATAAGAAAAGGACGGGGTTGTGCCCCGTCCTTTTTATTTATCAGGCACCTCTCGCCCCTTGGCTGAAACGCGGAGTTACGCATTGATGAAGACCGTGGAACGCTGGTTAGAAGGTATCTTGTGGGGTAGTCGCTATATCGTGCTGCTGCCCGTCATCTTCAGCATGTTGATCGCGCTGGCGCTGTTCCTCATGGCGACGATTGACACCATTATCCTCATGCGCAACCTCTTGCAGTACCCAACGTTGGAGGAAAGCGCCCGCTACACCCTCCAGATTGACACGATTTCAGGAGTCGTGGGTGCGCTGGACGTGTATCTGATCGCCGCGCTGATGCTGCTGGTCTCGCTCGGCTTGTATGAGTTATTCGTCGCCCGCATTGATCAGGCCGAGAACTCGATCTTTGCCGAGCGCCTGCTGCTCTTCAAGAGCTTCGACGACTTCAAGGATCGTCTCGCCAGTGTTGTACTCATCGTGTTGGTGGTCAAATTCTTCCAGCAGGCGCTGCACTTGAAATATGAGGCCGTCACCGATTTGCTGATGCTGGCTGTTGGGATTGCGCTGGTCGGCGTTGCGCTGTTCCTCACCAAGAAGCAGAAGGGGGGCGACAAGGGCGAGGCGGCTAAACCCTAGTTACTCCACACGAATGATGCGGCCCTCGGCGGCGCGGATCAGCCGATCCCGGATGGCGGTGCTGAGGCCGCCCGCCGCGGGCAGTCGCGCCAGAATCACCTGTACGCCCCGCTGATCAAACTCACGCAGCGCGGCGAAGAGCTGCGCGCCCATGCCCGCCGCCTCCGCTTCCAGACTGATCACCTCCGCCGGAAAGTCGCTGAAATGGGAGCGTTCGCTCTCAATCGTCATAACGCCGACGCGCTGACCCCGCGCTGACCGTTCGCGCGCTTCGCTCTGCATGTGCTGAAGGACGGCGGCGGACTGGCCGTCGAACAGGCGCATTTCAGCATGCGGCGAATAGTGCTTGATCAACTGGCCGGGCGCTTCGGCGGTTTCGTCGAGTGCGAGGTACTGCGACCGCACCTGCACCGCCGGGATGAGCGCGCGGAGCTGTTCGACGGTCACGCCGCCGGGACGCAGTACGACAGGATCGCCTGTCAGATCCAGCACGGTCGATTCCAGCCCGATGGACGCTGAACCGCCGTCGAGGATCAGGTCAATGCGCCCACCCAAATCTTCGAGCACGTGGGCGGCGGTCGTCGCGCTCGGTCGGCTGAAGGTGTTGGCACTCGGCGCGGCGATGGAGCGTTCGGATACGGCGATCAACCCGGCAGCGACGGGATGGCTCGGCATACGCACGGCGACCGTGTTGCGTCCGGCGGAGACGGTCGCCGGAATGTTGGGGTGACGCTGAAGCACCAGCGTCAGCGGCCCCGGCCAGAACGTCCGCGCCAGTTCGAGCGCGAGATCGGGTAAATTGAGGGCGACGCCCGCCAAGTGATCGAGCGCAGCAATATGCACGATGATCGGGTCGGAGGCGGGGCGGTTCTTGGCCGCGTAGATCCGCTCAATGGCCGCCGCGTTGGTAGCGTCCGCGCCTAAGCCATAGACCGTCTCGGTCGGAAAGGCGACCAGCCCGCCGGAGCGAATCACGGCGGCGGCTGCGGTCAGCAGATCGGCTTCGGGGACGGTTGGGTTGACGGTGAGCACGCGCGTCATGAGCCACCCAACACCGCACCCACGAATGCCGGGTAGCCGCGCACAAAATCGGTGATGCTGACGACGCCGCGGCCTTCAAGCTGGACACGGGTTGGGTAGAACAGTCCGTCGCCTGTGCCAACCGCGATCTGCCCGCCGCGTTCGATGACACGCCCCGCTTCAGCGCTGCCTGCGCCAATCGTGCCGCCGTGGATCTTCAAGCCTTTGCCGTCCCATGAGGTAACCGTGCCCGGCCACGGCGTGAACGCGCGCATGGTGCGTTCGATCTGCGCGGCGCTCTCGTGCCAGTTGATGCGGCCTTCTTCTTTCTCGATGCGCGGGGCGAAGGTCGCTAGCGAATCATCCTGCGGGACGGGTGGGATGGTGCCGCTCAGGTAACCGGGGAGCGTGTCGATGAGCAGTTCACCACCCAAAATTGACAGCTTGTCGTGCAGCGATTGCCCGGTTTCGTCCGGCGCCAGTGAGATGGCGCGCTGGCTGAGCATGGCACCCGTATCCAATCCCGCGTCCATCTTCATAATGGTGATGCCCGTTTCAGCGTCGCCCGCGCGAATGACGGCCTGAATCGGCGCAGCGCCGCGCCAGCGCGGGAGCAGGGAGGCGTGCACGTTGATCGACCCGTGCGGCGGGATATCGAGCACCGCCTGCGGCAAAATCTGTCCGAAGGCGGCGACAATGTACACGTCCGGCGACCACTGGCGCAGTTCGGTCACCGCTTCGGCGCGGCGGATCTTTTCGGGCTGCTGCACGGGGATGCCCGCTGCCAACGCCACCTGTTTGATCGGCGACATCTGTAACTGGCGGTTGCGTCCGGCGGGGCGGTCAGGCTGCGTGACCACGCCGATGACTTCATGGTGCGCGATCAACTGGCGCAGCACGGGGACGGCGAAATCGGGGGTTCCCATAAAGACGACTTTTGCCACTGTCTCACTCCGAGGGTTGTCCACACTGTTAAACTCGATCATAATCACTAAAACTGTCAATCATAGACCGAATGCTTATGCCGCTCGAAAAACGCTGGATCGTCGCCCCGAAGACCCCGCCTGACCACCTCGCGAAATACCGTGAGATGAGCCCGATTGTCGCGCAAGTGCTGTACAATCGCGGGCTGACCGATCCGGCGGATGCGTATCGCTTCCTGCACGCCGACGATCTTAGCTCAGGGAGTTTACTCACGCTCAAGGGCAAACGCCCATCGATTGACCGGGCGCTCGCGCGCATCCGGCAGGCGATTCGCGCCAATGAGCAGATCATCGTGTACGGCGACTTCGACGCAGACGGCGTGACCTCCACGGCGCTGCTTGTCGAAGCGCTGAAAGCGCTAGGGGCGCGTGTCGCCCCATATATCCCGCATCGCGTCGACGAAGGCTATGGTGTCAACAACGAGGCGCTGCTGAAGCTTGCGCGGGCGGGCGTCAAACTGGTCATTACGGTCGACTGCGGCATCCGTTCAGTCGATGAGGTCGAAGAGGGTAGGGCGCTCGGTCTCGACATCATCGTCACGGATCATCACTCGCTCGGGCCGGAACTCCCGAAAGCCTATGCTGTCATCAATCCCAAGTGCGATGATGCCCAGTATACCGAAGATATGCTGGCGGGCGTGGGGGTGGCCTATCGCCTCGCGGAAGCCCTGTTCACCATTGCCGGGGCGGGGCAGCCGAAAAACGCCAACGGTCGCCCGCTCACCCCGGATGACTTTCTCGACCTCGTCGCGATTGGCACTGTGGCCGATCTGGCGCCTTTGAATCGTCTCGAAAATCGTATGCTCGTCAAGCGCGGGCTGAAGGTGATGAACGAAACCAAGCGCGCCGGGCTGCGGGCGCTGGCGGAAGTCGCGCAGTTAAAGATGGGCAGCATCGATGCCGGGTCGATTGGCTTTGGCATCGGGCCGCGCATCAATGCAGCCGGGCGGTTGGATAATGCCATGCTCGCCTATGAACTGCTCGCTACCACCGATCCCAACAAGGCCGGACAGCTGGCTGTGCGCCTGCAAACGCTGAATTTGCAACGGCAGGAACTCACGCGGGCGGCGCAGGACATGATCCGCGAGAAGATCGAGGATCCCGAGGGTATGCCGCTGATTTTTGCCGGGGATCGCGGTTTTCAGCCGGGGATCGTTGGCTTGGTCGCCGGGCGGCTCACTGAGGAATTCTACCGGCCAGCGGTCGTCATGGAAGAAGGTGATACCGAAAGCCGCGCCTCGTGCCGCAGCATCCCGCAGTTTGATATCACCCACGCGCTCGATCAATGTGCGACGCTGCTGGTGCGGCATGGTGGGCACGCGCAGGCGGCGGGCTTTACCATCCTCAACGAGAACATTCCCGAATTCCGCGACAAGCTGATTGCGTTGGCGCGGAATGCACTCCGCGGGCAGGATCTGCTGCCCACGCTCGAAATCGACATGGAAGTCGAGGCCGCCGATATTTCGCTCGACTTGGCGCTGGAACTGCGCCAACTTGAGCCGACCGGGCACATGAACCCGACACCGACGCTCGTCACGCGTAACCTGCGCGTGCAGGATTGGCGCACGGTCGGACAGAAAGACCAGCACCTGAAGCTGCGTTTAGGTCGCCCCGGTTTAGGGCAACTGGATGCGATTGGGTTCAACCTCGCGGATAACTGGAACGCCAAGAATGGGGACTACGTCGACGTAGCGTACCAGTTGGAGATCAACGAGTGGAACGGCAACACGACCGCCCAACTGCGGTTGCTCGACGTGAAACGGACGGGGTCGTGGTGAAATGGGAAAACTGACGCCAACGCCGATCTGTTCCCGAAACCTGACAGTGGCGCGAAAACAGTTCGCCTGTGTAGGGACGAGACATGTCTCGTCCTCAGCGATGAACGGACGAGGCATGCCTCGTCCCCACAGTTGCCTTTGGGTGATTGTGGTGCTGGTGGGAGTAGTGTTTATCTCCGGAACATTCGCCGTTCGGGCTGATGAACGTAACCCCTTTGGCATTATCGAGGGCTTTTGGGTGCCAGACGAGGCGTGTGTGCTCGGCGCAGGATGGGAGCGTATCATCTTTGATTGGGCGCAGCATCAGCCCGACAGCGGCGAAGACTGGTACACGCTCAACGTCGATGACCGCTGGCTGAAAGCCGCGAATCACTGCGGGCGCGAAGTGGTCGCGGTGATCAAGCATACGCCGGCCTGGGCGACCGACGGCACGCCCATGATCGGTGTGCCGCGCGGTCTGTACCTCCCGGTCGATGACCCGAATAACCTGTGGGCAAATTTCATTCGCCGCGCCGCCGAATACTATGACAGCCGGGGCGTCGAGCGTTTCATCATCTGGAATGAACCGGATATCGAGCCGGGCACTTACGGCTACGAATTTGAAGGCACCCTTGAAGATTACTACCAACTCCTGCGCGTCGCTTATCTGGCCGCTAAGCAGGCCAATCCCCGCGCGCAGATCAACATCGCCGGGACGACCTACTGGCACGACGTCAATGCGGGGCGGCGGCTGTATCTCGACCGCCTGCTCGAACGCATCTCCGCTGACCCGGAGGCGGCGGCCAACAACTACTATTTCGACGCGGTCAATCTGCACATCTACTTTCGCACCGAGACGGTCTACCAGATCGTAAGTGAGACGCGCGCGCTGCTGGATCGCTATGGCCTAACCGATAAGTCGATTTGGCTGGCGGAGACCAACGCCGCACCGAATCTCGATCCGGGCTGGCTCGTCCAGCGTCCGAACTGGCAGGTTGACCTCGAACAGCAGGCGGCTTATGTCGTCCAGGCGGCGGCGCTGGCGCTGGCGGCGGGCGCGGATCATATCGCCGTGTACAAGCTGTTCGATCAAGGTCTGCCGACTGGCGCGGAATCGTTCGGTATTCTGCGACCAGACGGCACCCGCCGTCCGGCGTTTGACGCCTGGCACATGGTGATCAACCGCTTCAGCGATGCGACGAGCGGAACCTTTACGCGTTCCGCTACAGCCGATGTGGTGCGCCTGGCGCATACGAGCGGCCTCGAAACGTGGGTGGCATGGGCGCGGACAGACGTGCCGACGCAGATCACCATCACCGCCACATCGGATAAAGCCTATTTGATCGACCAAACTGGTAGTATCATGGGCATACGCCCGTTCAACGGCGTCTATACGCTGTCTTTACCGGCTGCCCGCTGCAACCGTGTCGATGGCTGTGCCGTCGGCGGTCACGCTGCGCTGTTGGTGCAGGGGGCAGGCGCAACCATCGTTCACGAGATGACGCCAGCAGGACTTGTGCCGCTGGTAGGGGAGAGTAGTTAACTTGAGCAGCACACCAAAACCATTTTCGTATGGCGGGCAGGCCGTGATCGAAGGCGTGATGATGCGTGGCGCGCACAAATTCGCGGTCGCTGTGCGCAACCCGCAGGGCAAAATCGTCATCCACGAAGAACCGCTGAATGCGGCGCTCTACCGCGGTCGGATTGCCAAAACGCCGTTCGTGCGCGGGTTGGTCGGCCTGTGGGATGCGCTCGGGTTGGGCACGCGCGCGCTGATGTGGTCAGCGGATGTCGCAATCAAAGAAGACGAAGAGGATACGACCAGTTTCTCCGGCCCGGTCGCGGTTGGGACGATTGCGGTGTCGCTGCTGTTCAGCATTGGGCTGTTCTTCATTCTGCCGACGGCGGCGGCGAGCGGAATTGACACGTTGCTCGGCTGGCAGGATGTTCCCTTCCTTGTGAATTTAACCGAAGGCGTCATTCGTCTGCTGCTGCTGCTGGCCTATCTCTCGCTGATTTCGCTCATGCCCGATGTCAAGCGCTTGTTTGGCTATCACGGCGCGGAACACAAGACGATCAACGCGTACGAAGCGGGTGCGGAACTGACGCCCGAAGTCGTCGCCAAATACCCGATTGAACATCCGCGCTGCGGCACCGCGTTCTTGCTGACAGTGTTTCTGGTGAGCGTGGTCGTGTTCGGTTTGCTGGGGCGTCCCTCGTTCATCTGGTTGGTGATTTCACGCATTCTACTCGTCCCGGTGATTGCGGGCATCTCGTACGAGATCATTCGCTTCACGGCGAAGAACCTGCACAACCCGATCATCCGCATTCTGATCATCCCGAACCTCGCGCTGCAGCATCTGACCACGCGCCAGCCCGATCTGCAAATGATCGAAGTGGCGATTGCATCTTTCAAGCGCGTGCTGGTGTCGGAGAGTCTGTTGAGTGAAACGGAAGCGCCCCCGGTGACGGATGTGGTGACTGAAGCTGCTCCCGCGCCCGGCGATTAAAACGTCTGCCCGCGTACCACAGCAACGGGCAGTGAAGTTGCTGTGGTACCAATTGCCCTCGCTGATTGAAAACGAAATTGGAAACGTTTGCAGAAAACTCAGTATAATGATCGCAGGCCATCATATGTGACTGAGGTGACTGCATCGTGCCAATTCATGTCTCCTGGGGAAACGCTGAGAAGACTTATACGTGCTTCACGTACACGGGTAACTGGACATGGGCCGAGTACTATCAGTCGATTGAGCAAGGGTATGCGCTGACAAAAGATCTGCCGCACACCATTAACATCTTGCTCGACCTCTCTGAAGCGCGCCTGTTTCCGACTGGGTTGCTCACCAATATCCAGTCGTCAATGGAGCATCCACCGCGGCAGTTCACCGTTGCCGCAATCGTTTCCACTTCGCCGTATGTCATGACCGTCGCCAACATGATTGACCGCGTCTATGGGCGGCAAGTGACGCAGTTCAAGATTTTCAAGACGCGCGCCGAGGCCGAAGCGTATTTGGCCGAGTATGACCGCACGCCGAACGCGCTTCCGAAATCGGCGAGTGTCCCGGCTACTTCTCTTCCGCCGCCAAGCGTTTGAGTTCGTACAGCTTCGTCAGCGCCTCGATGGGGCTGAGATCATCGACTTTGAGATCCCGCAGGGCGCTGAGCGCGGGGTTCGGCGAGTCGTCGAACATCTTCAACTGTCCGGGGTTCTGGCGCTTCTTCTTGAGCGATGGGTGCTCAAAGTTATTGCCAGTTTCTTCTAGCTGCTTGAGCAGTTCGCGGGCGCGTTCCACCACGGGACGCGGCATGCCCGCCAACTGCGCCACATGTACACCATAACTGCGATCTGCGCCCCCCGCCAGCACCTTGTGCAAGAACACCACCTGTTCGCCTTCTTCGGTCACACCAACGTTGAAATTGCGCGCGCGCGGCAGGATGTTCGGCAGTTCGGTCAGTTCGTGATAGTGCGTGGCGAACAACGTGCGGCAGTTGAGCCGCGGGTGATTGTGGAGGTATTCGATCACCGCGCGGGCAATCGCCAAGCCGTCATACGTCGATGTGCCGCGCCCAACTTCATCCAAAATCAGCAGGCTGCGGCGTGTGCTGCCGGAAAGCAGACGTGCAGTCTCGACCATTTCGACCATGAAAGTGCTGTAGCCTGCGTGGATTTCGTCTTGCGCGCCGATGCGGGCGAAGATGCGATCCACCAGCCCGATCACCGCTTCGTCGGCGGGCACGAATGAGCCGATCTGCGCCATGAGCGTGATGATCGCCACCTGCCGGATATAGGTCGATTTCCCGGACATGTTTGGCCCGGTGATGATGTGGATGCGTGACATGCTGTCGAAGCGCGTGTCGTTGGGGATGTAGCGCGCGCCACCGTCGAGCATGCGTTCGACCACCGGATGACGGCCATCCTTGACGATGAGCAGATCATCTTCGGTGAGGGTCGGGCGGCAGTAACCCTCGCGCACCGCAACTTCCGCCAGTGACAGGAACGCGTCGAGGTGCGCCAATGAACGCGCCGTGTTCAGCAGACGATCCGCGGACTCGCAGAACTGGTAGCACAAATCCTCGAAAATGCGCTTCTCCACGGCGAGGATCTGTTCCTCGGCGTTGAGCACGAGCGTTTCGTACTCTTTCAGCTCTGGTGTGATGTAGCGCTCCGCGTTGACGAGCGTTTGCTTGCGGATGTAATCCTCAGGAACGCGGCTCGTTTGCCCGCGCGAGACCTCGATGTAATAGCCGAAGACCTTGTTGAAGCCGACTTTGAGCGTCGGAATCCCGTACGTTCTTTCTCTTTGGGTTCCAGATTGGCGATCCATTCGCGGGCGTCGCGCGTGGCGTTGAGAATGTCATCCAATTCCTGCGCGAAGCCGGGGCGAATGATGCCAATCGTCTCTTTGATGACGGCGGGGGCATCCTCCGAAATCGCCGCCTCGACCTGTTCGCGGATGTGGTCGCACGGGTCGAGGCGCTGCGCGAGCGGTTCAAGCTGAGGCACTTTGGTGATCAACTCACGAATCGGCGCCACCGCTTCAAGGCTTTGCCGCAGCGCCAGCAGGTCGCGCGGACCGGCACGCCGGATGAGTAAGCGATTGGTCAGGCGTTCAAGGTCAGAGACGAGGCGCAGATAGTCGCGGATTTCTGTCCTCAGCACCTGATCGCTGGTGAGGGATTCCACCGCATCCAAGCGCGCGTTCAAACGCGGCAAGTCGAGCAGGGGCTGGCTGATCCAGGTGCGCAGCAGGCGCGCGCCCATCGCCGTGACCGTTCGGTCGAGCACGCTGAGCAGGCTGCCTTTACTGGAACGCGAACGCACTGTCTCTGTCAGTTCAAGGTTGCGCCGTGTGAACTGGTCGAGCACCATGAACGACGCCGTCGTGTACGGGCGCACCGTGGCGATTTGCGCCAGATTGCCGCGCTGCGTATCGCTCAGGTAGTGAAGCGCGGCACCCGCGGCGCACACGGCATAGGGCATCTCGGCGAGGCCAAAGCCATCCAGCGTTTTGACGCCGAAATGCCCGGTCAGCACGGTCTGCGCTTGCCCGAATTCGAAACGCCAGTCGGCAATTGGCGTGAGCGACACGCCCGGCGGCAGCGTGACGCCCCGATCCACCCAACTGGCGGGCATAATCACTTCGCGCGGGGCGAGGCGTGCTAGTTCTTCGAGCACGAGCACGGCGGCATTGTCGCTTTCGAGCTGCGTACACGCGAACTCGCCCGTCGAAATGTCCGCGTAGGCAATGCCCGCTTTCGACCACTGGCTCGCTTCGCCGACCGGGAAGATCGCCATGAGGTAATTCGGCTGGTTTTCGGCGAGCAGTTCGGGTTCGACGACGGTGCCGGGAGTGACGACGCGCGTGACTTCGCGTTCGACGAGCCCTTTGCCGTTCGGCTCAGTGACTTGCTCGCAAATCGCGACATGGTAGCCTTTTTCGATCAAGCGGGCGATGTAGGCGTCAATCGCGTGGTGGGGGACGCCCGCCATTGGCACGCGTTGATCGCGTGAGACCGGACGGCTCGTCAGCACGAGATCGAGCTCGCGCGCGGCGACCTCCGCGTCTTCATCAAACGTCTCGTAAAAGTCGCCTAAGCGAAAGAACAGAATCGCGCCAGGGTACTGGCGCTTGATGTCAAGATATTGCTGACGCAAAGGCGTGGTTTGGGACATTGCTGTACTCGCGGTAACACGGCAAAATTAGTACATATTGTCGATATGAACAGTTATTCTAACAGGCGCGCCTCGCCTGTTACAACTGTGCAGGAAAAGTGAGCGAACATGAACGAATGCATCATTGGTGTTGATCTCGGCGGAACGCGCCTGCGGGTGGCGCAGGTCGACCGCGAGATGAACATTGTCGACCGCAAAGAGATCCTCACGCTGGCATCGCAGGGGTCGGAGAGCACAATTGAACGCATGAAAGAGATGATCCGGCAGATGCTGCCGAGCGATCCGAACACGCATGTCGCCGGGATCGGCATTTCCGCGCCGGGGCCGTCGAATCCGAATACCGGCGTGGTGGTCGCGCCGCCTAATCTCCCCGGTTGGCATAACGTCCCGCTCGTGCAGATTTTGCAGAAGGAATTCGGTTATTCGACCTACCTCGGCAATGACGCGAATGTGGCGGCGCTGGCGGAAATCGCGCGGGGTGCGGCGCGCGGCTTCCGCCATGTGATCTTCATTACGGTCAGCACTGGGATTGGCGGCGGCGTGGTGAGCGATGGGCGTCTGCTGCTTGGCAAGGATGGGTTGGGTGCCGAACTCGGCCATATTCAGATGATTGTGGACGGTGACCGCGTCTCCTCGTTGGAACGCGAAGCGGCTGGCCCGGCGCTGGCGCGTAAGGCCGTCGCCGCGATGGAAGCCGGACAAACGTCGATGATGCGCGACATAGTCCACGGTGACCTGACGCAGGTCAACGGCAGCACGGTCGGCAAGGCCGCGGTGCAGGGCGACAAACTGGCGCTGGCGATTGTCGAACGCGCGGGCTTCATCCTCGGCCTGGGCATGGTGACGTTCCTGCACGTGTTCAATCCGGAAATCATCGTACTCGGCGGCGGCGTGAGTACGCTTGGCGACCTGTTGTTCAACCCCATGCGCGACGCGATCAAGAAACATGCGCTGGACAGCTCCTACTGGCAAGACCTCGAAATCCGCCCGGCGGAATTGGGCGAGAACGTCAGCCTCGTCGGCGCGGCGGCGCTGGTCGTGACGAAGGGCGGCATGGAAGACGTGGGCGCGGTTGCGCACAAGCTCGACAAACCATAGTAACCGAGTAAAGTAGGTTCTCGAAAGAAACCCACGAACAGATGTAGGGGCGCACCTGTGTGTGCGCCCGAAACGGGCAGACACGTAGGTCTGCCCCTACACTTAGTCATTTCTTCCGGAACTGGGAGTCGGCTTTGCGGTCGATAGTCTTTTCGGGCTTGAAGCGCAGGCATGACCAGGTGTCATCCAGCGAAACGTTCGACACCGGGCCATAATCCGCCCCGTAGACCGTCTCCCAACCGAAATCGCGCGTCACATCCGTCTTGATGCCGCTCGACTTCTTGGGGTAGGTGAACCACAGCACACCGCCCGGCTGCAGCGCCGCGATCGCGTCCAGCGCCTGTGTTTCGATGTCCTTGCGGCTGCGTACGAACACCTGCACGAAATCGTACACGCCGCGCACTTCCTCGACGATGCTCACGCGTTCCGGCAGCGGCTGCAGCCCCTCCAGATAGCTCTCGGGCGCGTTGAGGATGACGGCGCGATACCCCGGTTTTAAGCTCAGTTTTTGAGCGAGTGTTTTCTCAGCCATAATCGTCACCTGAAGAATTAGAATATGTGTTCTAGTATATAAGAACCGTATAGGAAATTGCAAATTAGAGACGTGGCTGATTGAAGCGCGTTGCGTCCTATGTTACAATGCCGCGCATGTTAATGCTGCTTGACTACCGCGTCCGCCAGCGCGATTTTCTGCTCGAAATTTCGCGGGCCATCACCGCTCAACTTGATTTGAGCGAGGTGTTGAAGCGCGTCTTGAACGCGTCGGTCGTGATGCTCGGCGGCACGGTTGGTTTGATCACCTTACGCGATGTGGCCGGGGATTATCGCATTCGCGCGACGGTTGGTATCGACAGCGAGCGTTACCCCGAACTCAACGAGCAGCTCAGCAAGATCTTTGAACTGGAGATGCCTGCCTTCGACGCGCTCGATGCGCAGCTCCGCGAAATGGCGGCGCTGTTGGATAAGCGGTTGCGCCAGTCGTTCGCGCTGCCGCTGGTGTTCGCGGGCGAACCACTCGGCTTGCTGGTGGTGTTTCGCTCGGTCGTGACGACGGCAACACCCGATGATATTCAGGTACTGCAAAGTTTCGCCGATCAGGCGTCGATTGCGGTGCACAATGCACAGCTCTATGAGCGCATTGACCACGAGCGCAAACAGCTCGCGGCGATTGTGCAGTACAGCGCGGACGGCGTGATGATCCTCGATGCGCGTGGGCGCATCGTATCGTTCAACCACGCGCTGGAACGCATGACTGCGTGGCACGCTGACGACGCTATCGGGCTCGATTACGACGAAGTCTTCGAATGGAAACGGCGCGACAGTACCGACCTTAAAGAGGCGCTGGAGCACGGCTATCCGTTCACCGATGTCAACGGTGCGAACAACAAAACGTTATATGTCGAGGGGGATCTGCTCCGTCGCGATGGCATGTCCATCAGCATTGGCATTCTGTATGCGCCGCTGCTTTCGGCGGATGGTCACCTGACCAACATCATCGCTAACGTGCGCGATATCACCAACTTCCGCAAGGCGCAGGAGATGCAGAACGTCTTCATCTCCACCATTTCGCACGAACTGAAGACCCCCGTCGCGCTCATCAAAGGCCATGCGGCGACGCTGCGCCGCGAAGATGTCGATTGGGACACGGAGGTCGTGCGCGAGTATTCCGGCGTCATCGAAGAGGAAGCGGATCGGCTCAACGTGCTGATCGAAAATTTGCTCACGACGAGCAAAATCCACGCGCAGCGGCGCTTGGAACTGAATCTCGACGATGTGCGTTTGAATCACGTCTGCGCGAGCGCTGCTGAGCGTTTCAGCACACAGACGCGCAAGCATACGTTGATTGTTGATTTCCCGGACGATTACCCCGTCATTCAGGCGGACGAGCAGCGTCTCCGTCAGGTGATTGACAACCTGCTGAGCAATGCGATCAAGTATTCGCCCGAGGGCGGTGAAATCCGCGTGGGCGGCTATTTTACCGATGACACGGTGAGCGTGTTCGTCAAAGATCAGGGCGTCGGTATCAGCGAAGCTGATCAGGAGCGCGTGTTTGAGCGCTTCTTCCGCGTGGATGGTAAACTGAGCCGCCGCACGCAGGGAACAGGGTTGGGGCTGTTTCTCGCACGGTCCATCGTCGAAGCGCACGGCGGGCAAATCACCGTCGAAAGTCAGCCGGGAAAAGGATCCACGTTTACCTTCACATTACCGCAGCAATAACCACTTCTAGTTCTGGAGATAACTCTTGGCTCGACAAATGAATATCCAATGCCCAAACTGCCGGAATCCGATTACGGCAGTGGTCGAATCGGTCATCGATGTCACGTCCGATCCGCAAGCTAAAGCCCGCTTCCTCAGCGGACGGCTGAACGCTGTCACGTGCCCGAATTGCGGCACGCCCGTGAACATCGCCACGCCGATTTTGTACCACGACGGGAGCAAAGAGCTGCTGCTGGTGTATGTGCCGATGGAAACGCCGCTCCCCAAGCAGCAGCAGGAGAAGGTCATCGGCGAGCTGATGAAGGAACTGACTTCCAAGCTGCCGAAAGAGGCGATGAAGGGGTATTTGTTCAACCCCAAGCAGGCGCTCACTTTGCAAGGCATGATGGATACGATTTTGCAGGCCGACGGCGTCACGCCCGAAATGATGAACGAGCAGCGTGACCGTGTGCGTTTGATCGAGACCTTCATGTCGACACCCGCCGATCTGCTTGAATCGGTGGTACAGCAGAACGACGCCAAAGTCGACGCGCAGTTCCTGCAAACGATGTCGCTCATGGCGCAGCGCATGGTCCAGGAGAATCGCCCGGACCTCGCCGAGCAGGTGCTCGCCGTGCAGGAACGTGTAGCGACTTATTCCAGCTTCGGGCAGACGCTGCTGGAGGAGAACCGCCAGCAGGAAGAGATCGTGCGCGAAGTGGCGACCGAACTGCAGGCGCTCGGCAATGGGGCGACCCGCGCCGATTTCATCGAGCTGGCGCTGCGCTACGGCGCGGACGCCAACCGCTTACAGGCGCTGGTTGGTTTGGCGCGACCGGCGTTCGATTACCAGTTCTTCACCGAGTTTACGACCCGCGTGGGCAGCGCGCCCGCCGATCAACGTGACTATATGGAATCGGTACGCGAACAGCTCGTGCAGCTCACACAGTTGGTCGACCAGCAGCAGCAGATGGTCGTGCAGGAGGCGGCACAGCTCTTGCAGCAGCTCGTCAACAGTCCGGATGTCGACGCCGCGGTGGAAGAGAATATGCCGTATCTCGACGATACATTCATGGCGGTGCTCTCTGCCAACATCCAGGAAGCGCAGCGCACGGGCAACATTCAAATGTCCGCGCGGCTGAAGCAGGTCTACGACCGCGTGGTGGCCGCGCTGCGCGATAACATGCAGCCGGAACTGCGCTTCATCAACGATTTGCTCTCGCAGCCGGAAGCCGAGGCACGTAAAGCGCTGGCTGAACAAGCAGCTGATTTTGGCCCGGTGCTCATCGAGATGATGGATGCCGTGCACGAGATTTTGTCGTCGCGCGGTGAGGCGGAACTGCTGGAGAAACTCGCGACGCTGCGGCAGGACGCAGTGCAAGCGCTTCAATGACGCTGAACCTACGATTTTCCTACGCTATGGAAAATCGGTCGAAAGTGATGTAATCTTCATGACCGGATTACCTGTAAGGGTAGTCCGGTTTTTTGTTCGAAGATTTAGAGGATAATCCCACATGCCACGACGCATTCAATTTGCCAGCGCGCTGCTGCTTCTCGTGCTGGTTGCGCTGTTCTCGATGACGCCGATGACGGCGACCCAAGCGCAGACCGGCCCTACGCCGACCCCTAACGATCCCCTTTGGCGCGCTTTTTCGGCGGCGCGCACCGCAGTTGAAGAGAAGTTCAACGTCGACTTGACGATTGTCCAGAATTACTCGTTTGAAGAAGTCGAATTCGTCAACGGGATTGACGATTGCGTAGCGCTCGAAGACCCGACGACGGCTCGCAGCCTGTATTTCGGCTGGCGCTTCGTCATCACCGCGCTGGATGGCCGCCAATTTGAAGGCCGTACCAGCTTCGACACAACAATTGTGACCGCGTGCGATCAGGTAACGGCTCCGTCGGCACCCGAAGCAACCGCGGCTCCGGGCGCGGCTGGTCTGCCGGCTCCGGTGGCGGGCGCGGGGGCGACAGGCGCCTTTGAATTGGGCGGTCACGTCCTCGGCTTGAGCACGAACACGGTCAATGCGGCGCGCCGCGCTGGTATGTCGTGGGTCAAGCATCAGGTGCGGTACGCGGCGGGCGCTGACCCGAGCGGTGTCGCCAACCTGATCAATGGCGCGCACCAGAATGGCTTCAAGGTGCTGCTCGGCATCGTTGGTGATCCGGCGGCGCTCGGCGCCAGCTTTGACTCGTATGTCGCGGGCTTCGCGACCTACCTCGGCGGTGTCGCGGCGCTCGGCGCGGATGCCATCGAAGTGTGGAATGAACCGAACATCGACCGTGAATGGCCGGCTGGCCAGATCAACGGCGGCAGCTACACGCGCATGCTGGCGGCGGCGTTCAACGCCATCAAGGCGCGCAACCCGAACACCATCGTGATCAGCGGCGCTCCGGCTCCGACAGGCTTCTTCGGCTCGGCGGGCTGTGGCACTGGCGGCTGCAACGACGATACGTTCATGCAGCAGATGGCGGCGGCGGGCGCGGCGAACTACATGGACTGCGTTGGTCTGCACTACAACGAAGGCATCATCGCGCCGAGCCAGACCAGCGGTGATCCGCGTGGTGGTTACCCGACCTACTACTTCCAGTCGATGCTGGGCCGCGGCCTCGCACCGTTTGGCGGCAAACCGGCCTGCTTCTCCGAACTCGGCTACCTGAGCCCCGATGGTTTCAGCGCGCCGCTGCCTGCGAACTTCGCGTGGGGTCAAAATACCTCGGTCGCCGAACAGGCGTCGTGGTTGGCTGATGCGGCGACCCGCGCCGCGCAAAGTGGTCGCGTGCGTTTGATGATTGTGTGGAATGTAGATTTCACGCTGTATACGGCTGACGATCCGCAGGGTGGTTACGCGATGATCCGTCCGGATGGTTCGTGCCCCGCGTGCGACGCGCTCGGCACGGTCATGCGCCGCTGACCCAAAGTAATCCGCTTGTGAAGGGGCAAGGCACGCCTTGCCCCTACAGACAAATCAATCACCGGCTATCGGGAGCGTTTCTGCGTCGAGTTCATATCGGCGGAGGCGCTCCTGATATTTTCTGAGGATCGGATGCCCGTGATCGTTGAAGTGCCCTTTGACGTGTTCGGCATCGATCTGCGCGGCGCTGGTGGGCTGGTGCAGCTCCCGCGCAAAACGCCGCGATTTTCGCTTAAACTCCCACTGTTCTAGTCTGTCCCCCACTGCGCCGCCCAAAAGCGCTTCAGCCAGCCGTTTTAGCGCATTCCACCCCCGTCCGGCGGCAGGCTCGGGCTGCGGATAGAAGGGCGCCTTAGCATTTGGTAGATACGCGGTGACCCAACCATTGGCCGCGCGCAGCGCCGAATAAATGCCGGTGTCATAGAGCGGAATCATCTGCGTGATTTCGCGCGCCATGAACAGGTCGCGCCGGGTTTGTTCGAGCGCCGTGGCCGCGAGCACGTAATTGGGGCAGATCACAATGCCGCGGAGCTTAACCCAGCGTACCAGCAGAATCGAGCAGGCGCGCGCCAACCACACGCGATTCGGCGTTGTGACCAGCAGATAGTCGAGGTCGTCGGCCAGCCCAGCCGGATTGCGCAGCGCCAGCGCCCCGGTCAGCGCGACCATCCGTACGAAGGGCAGGCGCGCCAGCCACACGCCGTAGCGCTGCGCCTGTTCCCAGAGCTGCGCGGCGACTCGGTCGCGTTCCTGGCGCAGGGGAATGAGGTCGCGGCGGTGGCCGCAAACGACATAGCCCGCCTCGACGGTGAGGATGGAACGTAAATAGGTTGAGTGTTCGAGCGTGTGGACAAGTTCAGGGTAGGGGACAGGCTGATCCGCGATCAGGAAATGGTGGATTTCCGGTACGGTGAGCGCAAAGTCAAAGACATCTCCATACAGCACCGTGCGCAAGATCGCGGATTCAGTCGGGGTCACGTGGTGCCTTTCAGTCCCATTCCCACAGCCAGAGGTTCGTATAACTGCACGATGTGTTGAGGGCTTCAAAGTTGACGACGGCGATCCCCACCTGACCTTCGCGCGGTGGGTCGTCGACGGTGCCGACGTACTGGCGGTCAATATAGAAATAGAGTGTATTGTCGTCTGCGATGATGAGCAAGTGATGCTGACCCTGACCGAGCCCTTCGCGTGTTCCGTACAGGCCGGGGAGGAAGTCTTCGCCGTCGCGTTCGGAGATGCCATAACCCCCGCGTTGATCGATGTAGGCAAGGGTGTAGTGGGTCTCATCGGTGAAGCGGAAGACGATGCCGCAGCCGACGTCACCGCTCGGCGTGCCGCCCTGCATATTGACCGTGCCCCCGAGCGCGAAATTCGTGTAATTCGTCCCCCGA
Source organism: Candidatus Flexifilum breve (assembly GCF_016713355.1). Taxonomy (NCBI): domain Bacteria; kingdom Bacillati; phylum Chloroflexota; class Anaerolineae; order Aggregatilineales; family Candidatus Flexifilaceae; genus Candidatus Flexifilum; species Candidatus Flexifilum breve. The sequence continues at coordinate 509,977 of NZ_JADJPI010000035.1, read as the reverse complement.
CCGAGCATCAAGCGGTTGATGCCGGGGCGCGCGAACTGTACGGAGCTTTCCGGTAGGGTCAGCGACATGACGCCATCCGGCGCGATCAAGTTCTGGCGTTTGAGCGCCATGACCAAGCCGGTACCTTCGGCGAGTGGGATTTCGTTCGGGATGAGCCGCGCGCCGTTGACTTCTACGGGCGTCGTGATCACCAGATTGTCGAACTGCGCCGTGGTGGTGCTGGTGAGCGATGAGGTTGTGCCAATGGATAAGCCGACGGTTCCGCCTTCGGTCAGCGTGGCATCGTTGGCGCTGCCGACATACGCGGTGTTGTAGAAGAAGTCAAAGCCGACTCCATTCGCCATGAAACCGAGCGTGAAAGTCGGTTCGCCCGCAAGGATACTCGGATGCCCTGTCCAGTCGCGCAGCACAGTCGCGGTGCCGTCGGCATAGCGCGAGAAGCGCCACAACCCCTGCGCACTGATCTCGTACAGATAATAGGAATTGCCCTGCCGCCGCGCCGTGATGCCTGCCGTCCAACCGGATGGATTGGTCACCTCAATCACGTCGACCTGCGCCATGAAGTTGGCTGGCGCTGCGACATCAGTGTTCTGCGCGGTTCCGGTAGCGCGTACGCCCTCCACCGACATCGACAGAATATTACTCGAACGGGTCGCCTGTGCGTCGTCTGGGCTGTCCCAATCGCTCCCACTGAAGTCTTCGATGGTGAGCGGATTGCCGTAGCCGGGGAGCAGGGTGAGTGCGTAGTCGCCCGCGCTCCCCTCAAAGCCGGTTACGGTGACCGTGTAGGTTTCGGTGCGCGGCAGGGTGACGGCTTCGAGCAGGGCGTCAGGGCTATCGGGATAGGCGTAGTCATCGTTGCTGTACAGCGGTCGTCCGGCCTGATCACTCAGGGACAGGATCGGGTCAAGCTCCGGCGATTCAGCCTGCGCGATGAGCGACACGACCGCGCCGCTCTGCGCGCTGAAGGTAAATGTCTGCGAACCGCCCGCGGGCACACTGCCGGACATCTCCACGTAGGGTGTGAGAATCGTCTGCGCGCGGACGCCCACGAAGGGGATCAGCGCCGCGATGAAGATCAAGAAGATTTTGAGTCGAGCCATTCGGGATACTGCGCCTTCAGGCGGGCATAATAGGTCAGGAAGTCGTCGGCGGACATTTCGCCGCCATGCGACCAGCGGTGATTTTCGGCTTCACGCAGTCGTCGCTGCTCACCCGCGAGGCGCAAGTCTTCGCGTTCGCCCGCGGCCGCTTTGGAGCTGGCAAGTTTGGCGAAACGCTCGGCGTCCGCGAATGCTTCGACCTGTTTGGGCGAGAAGAATGTGTACACGGGGACGTAGGTGTCTTCGAAATAGACCGCACAGGCGAACACAGAGTGGCCTTTGGGCACGCGGGCGCGCTTGGTCACCGTGAAGCGCCACAGCGCCACTTGCGCCGGGTCTTCAGAGAGGATTTCGCCCTCGACCGTGCCTTTGCGCTTGAGGCGCACACCGTCCGCATCGACTTCAACCACCCGCCCACTCGTCCAGCGGCCCTGAAGGTAGCGTTCGAGCACCGCTGTGATCCCCCATGCGCCCGCAGAGGCGAGAAAAACGGCCAACAGATTGAAGCCGGCGTCGGCGATCACGCTGCTGAACACGAGGAACAGGATCGCCCACGAGGTGATGAACGCAACAATCACGGTCGCGCGCAGCGCCGAGTGTTCTTTGTCAAGCTGGACGACGAGTTTTTCGAACTGGCTCACACCGACTCCGGTTTTTGTGCGAAGAAGACGACACGCCCCGCCCGCATTGCGGTGGGGTCAAACTGCTGCATCTGTTCAGTCATGAGCGCCATTATGCCGAAACCCGCGCGTCCTAGCAAGGCGTTGACCACCTGAATCGGGAAACCGCGCAGGGTACGCGTCGTACTCCAGCGCCGCCACAGGTAACCCGCTCGCTCGAAGACGGTGTATTGGGCAATGTTGGCGAGGCGTTCATGGTCGAATTCTTCAGCGCGGAGGACAGTCAAGTCATCCGTATCAAGTATGTAGCTGAGCGGGGTCCGCTGCGCCAGACCTTCAATGGTGTGCAGGTCGAAGACGAACAGCTTACCGGGCGCGAGCGCTTTGAAGACGGCGCCGAAGACCATTTCCAGATCGCGCAGGCTGTTCAGCTCATTGAGCGTATCCAGCGAGAGCACGAGATCAATGTCGTGGAGATCATCCAGCGCCCGCATATCACCTTGCAGCCAGCGCAAACCGACGCCCGAGCTGGCGATCGATTTCTGCGCGAGTGTGAGCATCGCCGACGAGAGGTCGATGCCGACCGTGCTAAATTTGTTCGCCGTCAGCCAGCGGACGCTGGCGCCCGTGCCGCAGCCGAGATCGACGACCCGCCGACCCGCCCAATCCTGAGCTTGGGCGAAGGCGATGATCTGTGGCGTCACGATTTCAGCAAAACCGGATAAGCCCAAGCGGTCGTAAACCGGGGCGAGCGCGGCGTAGTCGTCAGTCATGCTCGGTTTTTACCCAACGCGCACGAACAGCGGCGCATACGTGTAGATCAGGTCGAGTTGGGGGCTGTAGATCACTACACTGCGCACCAGCGTGAGATCGACACTGGAGGGCAGCACATAGTTCTGGTTGCCAATCGCGCCACGCAGTTCCCCAACTTCGACCGCTGTCTCTTCGGCCAGCATCTCTTCGGAGGTCGCTGGTTCGGAGGCGGGCGAAAGATAGACGCGAGCATCGGGCGCGTTGGGCATGGCGAAGTCTTCGAAGCGCATGAGCAAACTGTTATCAGCTTGCTGGAAGATGGTCGCCGTCCCGCGTGCTGAGCGAATGGCGTCCAGCGTCAAGAAGGTGCCGGTCGCCGCCGTGATCGGCGCGTTTAGCTCTGGCATTTCCTGATCATCTTCGGGGGCGGCGCGGCGGGGCTGGAGGGCTGCGACCAGCATCGCCAGTGCTTGCTCGGGCTCGGTTTGGCGCAGATTCAGGTAGGCGCGCTGCTGTTCGGGCGGTAAGCTGAGGAACTCATCTTGCAGATCAAGCGCGAGACCGGGAAAGGCGATCTCTTGCACGGCGGCGTCTTGCTGTACGAGCGGCTGCCAGAAGGGGAACGTGTAGGTGGCGACCACAAGGATCGCCCCAATGAACAACAATAAGAGGCGTAAACGCATACTACGGACGCTTCAGCGGCATGATGTAGCCCTGACCGGGCACTGTGACCACATAGGACGGGTGGCGGGGATTCTCTTCTAGTTTCTGGCGCAGGCGGGAGATATTCACGCGCAGCACCGAGTAATCGCCTTGATACTGCTCACCCCATACGGCGTGCAGCAGCTCATCATGACTGACGACCTCGCCCGCGTTGCGCATCATCGTGACGAGGATGCCGTATTCGACGGGCGTCACCTGCAGTCGCTTGCCGCGAATGCTCGCCTGCCGCCGTGCCATATCGAGCTCGAGATGGCGGACGTTCAGCTTGGGATCGGGTATCGGCGTCCAGCCCACGCGGCGCAAGAGTGCCATCACCCGCGCGAGAAGTTCTTCTTGCGAGAAGGGCTTCCCCATATAGTCGTCTGCGCCCTGTTCGAGTGCCACAACTTTGTCGCGTTCCTGCGTTTTCCCACTGATGACGATCAAAGGGAGAAATGAACTGGCACGCACCTGCTTGAGGACATCCAGCCCCGACATATCGGGCAAGCCGAGGTCGAGTAGGACGAGGTCTGGCTGCTGCGCCGTGATTTCGTTCAGCGCGATCTCACCGCTGTCGGCAGTCGCCGTCGTATAGCCCGCAGTTTCAAGGAAGATGCTGACCATCTCCGCCGTATCTGCGTCGTCCTCTACGATTAGAATGTGTCGATTTTGCTCAGTTGCTGTCAACATAACATTTCTCGCAATACAGATTACGAGTTTGGAACATGAAACAAGACTAGTGTAATTAAATCACGGATTGGAGGGAAAAAGCAAACGCCAGTTTCCGACGTAAACAGAAAACCCGCCATCAGGACGGGTTCCACTGGGTCTATAAATGTGGGCGTTGGGCGGCCCTGGGCCGGGGCGGGGCCGCGGGGCCCGCCCCCGGCGGGGGCGCGGGCGCGGCGGCGGCGGCGCCCCGGCCCGGCGGGGGCCCGGGGGGGGGGCGGCGGGGGGGGGGGGCGGGGGGCGCCCGGGGCCCCGGCCCCCGCGCGCCCCCGCCGGGGGGCGCGCGCGGGGCCCCCCCCGCCCCCCCCGGCCCCCGGCCGCCGGGGGGCGGGGGGGGGGGGGGGGGGGGCCCCCCCCCCCCCCCCCCCCCCCCCCCCCCCCCGCGCGCCGCGCCCCGCCGGGGCGGGGCCCCCCCCGCCCCCCCCCCGCCCCCCCTCCCCCCGCGCGCCCGCCCCCCCCCCCCCGCCCGCCCCCCCCCCCCCCCCGCCCCCCCCCGCCGCGGCGCCGCCGCCCCGCCCCCCCCCCCGGCCCCCGGCCGGGGCGGCGGGGCGGGCGCGCGCCCCCCCCCCCCCGCCCCTCGCCGGCCCCCCCCCGTCGGCCGGGGGGGCGCTCGGGCCGTCCCCCCCCCCGGCCGGCCCCGGGCGCGCGCCCGGCGGGCCGGGGCGGGCGGCGGGGGGCGGGGGCGCGCCCGCCGGCCGGTCCCCCCGCGCCCGCCTGGCCCCCCGGCCGGCCCAATTCCGCCCCCCCGGCCGTAACCTGTCGGGGGGGGACGCCCCGGGCCCCGGCGGCCCGCTTCCCCCGGGCCCCCCCCCCCCGCGGGCCCCGGCCCCCCGGGGGCGGGCGGGGGCGCGGCGGCGGGCCCAAGCCTCCCTGTTAAAGCTTCGGTGGGGTGACGCCGACCTGCCCTTGATATTTACCTTTGCGGTCCGCATAGGTGACTTCGCACTGTTCGTCGCCTTCGAAGAACACGACCTGGGCGATGCCTTCATTCGCGTAGATTTTGGCGGGGAGGGGGGTCGTGTTGCTGATTTCGAGGGTCACGTAGCCTTCCCAACCGGGCTCAAAGGGCGTCACATTGGTGATGATGCCCGTGCGCGCGTAGGTCGATTTGCCGACGCACAGCGTGAGCACATTCGGCGGAATGCGGAAGTATTCGACGGAGCGCGCGAGCGCGAACGAGTTCGGCGGCACAATGCACACATCGGTTTCGACGTCGACGAACGACTGCGGCGAGAAGTTCTTCGGGTCGACGATGGCAGAGTAGACATTCGTGAAGATCTTGAATGAGCTGGCCACGCGCATGTCATAGCCATAGCTCGACAGCCCGAAGCTGATGACGCCTTCGCGTACCTGCCGCTCGACAAACGGCTCGATCATCCCATGTTCGAGCGCCATTTTGCGAATCCAGACATCGGCCTTGAGTCCCATGAGTTTCCCTCCAGTGTCAGAAAAGGGCGCAGCAGCGTGCGCCCTTACAGGATAAATCGATTTGCGAAAATTCGCCGCTTTACATGACTTCCGGCGCGGTCATGCCCATCAGGCGCAGCACCCGCTTCAGCACGATCTGCGCGGCACGGTAGAAGCGCAGGCGCGCTTTGGCGACTTCCGGCGGAACTTCGCTGTGCAGCACGCGAACATTATCGAAGATGGGGTGGAAGGTGTTCGCCAGTTCCAGCGCGAAGAACGCGACGCGATGCGGTTCAAGGTGCGTCGCCGCCAGTTCGAGCACTTCGCCGAGTTCCAGCGCTTTGCGCAGGAAGCTCATTTCGGCGTCGCCAAGCAGATTCAAATTCGCGCCGTCGTCGGTCACGCCGCGCAGCGCCGCTTCGCGGAAGATGCCCGCGCAGCGCACATGCGCATACTGGATGTAGTAGACCGGGTTTTCGTTCGTCTGCTTGACGGCGAGGTCAAGGTCGAAATTGAGGTGCGAGTCGCTGGTGCGCGCCAACAGACCATAGCGCACTGCATCGGCGCTGGTCTGGTCGATCAGGTCGTCCAGCGTTTCGAAATCGCCCTTGCGCGAGCTCATCTTGACCTTTTCGCCGCCGCGCAGCAGGTGCACGATCTGCACAATGATGACGCGCACCTTTGAGGCATCGAGGCCCAACGCAGTGAGGCCATGCTTGACCACCTGATGCTGCACATAATGATCCGCGCCGAGGATGTTCACGCAGATATCGAAGCCGCGTTCGATCTTGTTCTTATGATAGGCGATATCGGGAAGGGTGTAGGTCGGGTCGCCATTCGCCTTGACGAGTACGCGATCTTTCGCATCACCAAACTGCGTGCTGCGGAACCAGACGGCCTCACCCTTATCTCCCGCGTCGGCGCGTTCTTCGGCATCCGCGTCTTCAGGTACGGAGGCTTTATAGGTATAGCCGCGCTGGTCGAGTTCTTCGAGCGTATCCCACACCGCGCCGCTGTCGTACAGGCTGTTCTCGTTGAAGAACTGATCGTGCCGGATGTCCACGCGCTTGAGCGTCGTCTTGATGATCTCGAACATCTGCGCTTCGGCGTATTCTTTGAAGGGCTTCCAATCGGCGTCGCGCAGCGCTGCACCTTGATCAGCGACGAGTTTGGTGGCAATGTCTTTCAGGTATTCGCCCTGATACGAGAGTTCATTCTCGTCAATGGCATCGCCGAGCGCTTGCAGGTAGCGTAGGCGCAGACTCTTGCCGAGATTCGTCATCTGCACGCCGGCATTGTTGAAATAGTATTCGCGCTGAACCTCGTAGCCTGTCGCTTCGAGTACGCGCGCGACGGCATCACCGACGATGGCGCCGCGGCTGCGACCAATATGCAGCGGGGCGGTCGGGTTGGCGCTCACAAATTCGACCTGCGCGCGCTTCCCCTGGCCGAGTTCCAAGTGGAACAATTCATCGCCTTCCGCGATGATGGTCTCCACTTGAGACTTGAGCCACGCCGGATCAACGCGAAAGTTGATGTAGCCGGGCGGCGCAACTTCGGTTGAGGCGAGGAAGTCGGCGGTGGGCATATGCGCCGCGATCTTGTTAGCGATGTCGAGTGGATTGCCGCGGGCGAGTTTGCTCAGCGCCATGACGGCGACGCTGAAGTCGCCTTGATCGGCGCGCTTGGAGGGGCGCACGTCGAGCGTGGGAATGTCAAAGCTGGGCAGTGACGAATCGGCCTGCGCGGCGCGAATCGCCTCATTGACCATGCGGGTGAGTTCGTTGGGGAGGAGTTTCAAGATGTCCCTCATCAGTTGTAGTCCGAATTGGGACGCATTGTATGGATTTCAGCCGCGCCGCGCAAGGTGAGCCAGTTCGATCACGCCATCGTGACCGACGGGGGCGCGCGCCCCGCAGTTGGAACACACCCAGTGATCGCCTTCGTCGGTCAGGTGAGCGTGCCCACACCGCGGGCACAGCAGCAGTTCCCCGAGCGGACGGGCGAGGGTAGGCGTGGACTGGCCCTTTTTGTAGCCCAGCACGAGATCATAGTCGGCTTGCCAGCCCATGATCTCGACTTGCCCCATGCCGTTGCGCTGGAGCATGGCGGCCACGTCATCGTCGACGTAAGTCTTGCCGGGCATGAGCTTGGTGTTGATGCGGTTGGTCGCGAGCAGAATGCCGCCGGGGCGCAGCACGCGGATCAGTTCGATCAGCGTGGTTTCAGGGTGTCCCATGAATTCGAGGGCTTCGAGGCAGGTCACGACGTCGAAGCAGTTATCCGCGAACGGCAAATGCTCCGCCGGAGCCCACAGCAGATTGGCATGCGCGTCGTTGAACTTGACGGCGGCGTGACCTAACATGCGGCGGCTGAGATCCACGCCAATCACGCGACCCTGAAAATGCGCGTGCCGGAGCAGGGCGAGAGGTAAGCGCCCCGTCCCCGTAGCGGCATCGAGGACGAGCGGTGACTTGATCGGGGCGATGCGTTCCATAATGGGCTGCGCGAGGTACATGTGATCGTATTCGCGGCGGAAATGCTTGATGCCGTCGTAGCGTCCGGCGTACAGGTCATAGAGCCAGATCACCATACGGCGACCAAGATACACGCCTTCGGTGGCGATGAGCAGCCACCAACCAAGCGCGATCACCCCGGCCAGCAGAGCGGCGGCGAGGAGCAGCGTCAGGAGGTCGCTCACGTGAGTTTGCCGATGGAGCGCAGATAGTCGGCGGAACGGGCAATCCCGGTCGCGAGGTCGACTTGTGGCTGCCAGCCGAGCAGCTCACGCGCTTTGGTCATCTTGAACGTGATGTGACGACGGGCGAATTGAATCATGTCCGGCAGGTCGCGGCCCTCGCTCAACGGCGGTGAGACCAGCATGGCGATCCCGCCTACGGCGAGCATGAGCAGCGGCGGGATGGCCAGCCAGTTGTCGTGCCCAGCCAAGCGCGAATAGCTCTGGAGGTAGTCGCGCCACGTCGGTGACGGGTCGGGCGTGCAGTTAAACGCTTGATTGTGCGCGTTGGGGTGGGTCGCCACGAGGATGAGGAGATCAACTACATCATCAACATAAATCGGATAGGCGGAACCACTGCCATCACCGATCCACGGCGTTGGATTGAGACTGGCGAGGCGGAACATTTGCTCCGTCCACAGTCCCGACTTCGGCCCGTAGATCATGCTGGGGCGGATGATGGCGTAGGACAGGTTGTAGCGTGCGGCGATTTCGCGCACAACGTTTTCGCCCTGTGCTTTGGTGATGTTGTAGGGCATCGCGCCGGGGGCGAGTGCCATGTCTTCGGTGACATCGGTCGTGTAGTTTACGCCGTAACTGGCAATCGAGCTGACATGTACCAACCGCTTCACGCCCGCTTCACCCGCCGCGGCAGCGACGGAGCGCGTGCCGTCGACATTCACGGCGAACTGCGGCGCCACTCCATTGAAGACAGCCGCGACATGAAACACGACTGAACAGCCCTCGACGGCGCGGCGCATGCCGGCGGTGTCGGTGACATCACCCGGAAACCGTTCGATTTCCGGGGGGAGGAATTCGGCCTTCGCGGGGGTGCGCACGAGGGCACGGACGCGCGCGCCCTGCGCCGCCAACTTAAGCGCCAGCGCGCCGCCGAGAAACCCGGTCGCCCCGGTGACGAGAACTTGTTCACCTTGTAGAGACATTCTTTCTCCCTTAACGCCCTGTGATGTATACGCCCAAATGCGTCGCGACTGGGCGTTCACGCCCCGGAATACGCGTGTGAATCGGCGAATTGAGCACGCGCGGTTGACCATCGACTCCGGCGACTACGAGTGTACTCGATCCGCCGCCGTCGAGGTTTAGCGCATGATAAGCGCCATAACCGCGCAGCAGTTCCGCGAGTTCACTGAGGGTCACACCTTCGCTGTAGTTGGGCTGCCGTCCATCCACGATCATTAGGATCAATTTCTCGCCAGAAACATCTAAGCCGACGGCTGTCGCGGATGTAAGGCAGTGTCCGGCAGGTCAATTGCCTCGATAATGTTCACTCCATTGACTAGCAGGAATTGATAGCCGGTGATGGCATCGAAAATGTCGCCGCTACTGACACCAAACGAAACTTGGTGATCAGAGGAAATGTACAGCACATCTCTGGTGAGCTCGTCCTGCCAGTAGATCGTGCCGCGCGATGCATAGACGCCACTAATGGGATGTGCCGGATCGCCTGGGTGGGGGTAGTAGTCCCATGGGGTACGATCCCACCATGGATCGAAAAATCCACCATTGATCGCCAACTGCAGATCGAACTCGTCAAGGAACTCGGAGACGGTGCGGGCAGGCAAATCCTCACCCGGCATACCGGGAGTGACGAGGAATTCCAGACCGGGCGTGGTCAAGTCGATGGTGACAATATGGATCACCAGTGCGCGCGGATTGGCGCGAACCTGCCGCACATACTCGACGCCGGGGAATAGCTGCTCGTACACGGGGCTCGGCAGCGGTCGATGACCGTACCAGAAGCAGACCGCCGCCGTGACGCCACTGAGCAGAACCGGGATCGTCAGGACTACCGCGACAACACGGCGCCGCCGGAAGCGCCACAGGGCCACCAGCAGCAGCGCCAAGATGACCGTGGCGACTAGCGCGCCTGTGTTGACGATGATGCCTTCAGTGCTCATGCCTGCGCGGGTTCGCTTTCGTCCGGTTCGTCGCGGAACTGCAGATTGTACAGGCGCGCATACGTGCCGTTGAGCGCCATGAGTTCTTCGTGCGTGCCGACCTCAATCAGATTGCCTTTGTCGAGCACGGCGATGCGATGGGCGATGCGAATCGTGCTCAGGCGGTGCGCGATGATCACGGTTGTGCGGTTCTGCATCAGGCGGGCGAGGGCGTCCTGTACTTCGGCTTCGCTCTCGCTGTCGAGGCTGGACGTCGCTTCGTCGAGCAGCAGCACGCGCGGATCTTTGAGCAGGGCGCGGGCAATACTTACGCGCTGGCGCTGACCGCCGCTCAAGCGGATGCCGCGTTCGCCGACAATCGTCTGGTACTGGTCGGGCAGTTCCATGATGAAGTCGTGCGCGTTGGCGGCTTGCGCCGCGGCCATCACTTCGGCTTCGGTCGCTTCCAGCCGCCCATAACGGATGTTCTCGTAGATCGTGCCGCCAAATAACAAGCTTTCTTGCGGCACAATGCCGATCTGCTGGCGCAGGCTGGCCTGCGTCACCGCGCGCAGATCCGTGCCGTCGATGGTGATGCTGCCGCTGCTCGGATCGTAGAAGCGCGGGATGAGGTTGAAAACGGTGCTTTTGCCTGCGCCGCTCGGGCCGACCAGCGCAAGAATCTGCCCGGCCGGAATCGTCAGGTTGAGCGTATGCAGCACTTCCTGCCGTTCCTCATAGCTGAACGATACGTCGTTGAAACGGATTTCGCCATCTACCCGGTTGAGCGTAGCGGCGTTGGGTGCGTCCAGAATGTCGGACGGCTGCTGCAAAATGTCAAACACGCGCTTGGTCGCGCCCAGCCCCTGCTGGAACACGCTGTACAGGTTGAGCAGTGACCCCAGACTGCCTGCGACGGTCAAGCCGTAGACGAGGAAAGCGATTAGCTCGCCACCGGTCAGTCGTCCGGCGATGGCTTCGCGCCCGCCGAACCACAGCACCAGCGCCAGACTGGAGAAGGCCACGAACGCGATCAGCGAGCCGAGGGCTGCGCGGAGCCGCAGGGCTTCCAGGGCGACTTTGAAAGCGCCGCGAATGGCGTCGGTGTAGCGCACTTCTTCATACGGTTCGCGCACAAAAGTTTTGACTTCGCGCACGTTCTGAATGACTTCGCTGGCGACGGTCGTCGCTTTGGCGATTTCGTCCTGAATGCGGGTGCTGGCACTGCGTAGCCGCCGTCCCAAGACGAGCGCAATCACCGCCATGACCGGGACGAGAACGAGGATGAACAGCGTCAGCCGCCAATTGAGCGCCAGCATGATCACGATGGAGCCGATGGCGATGATGATCTGCTGAAGCAGCGTGTTGATGTTGTCCGTGAGCACCTGACGGATCATGGTCACGTCGCTCGAAAGGCGCGAAATGAGTTCGCCGGAACGCCGCTTGGTGAAAAAGGCAAGCGACATGGCGATCATGTGTTTGTAGAGGTCGGCGCGCAAATCCATGATGATGCGTTCGCCCACGTAGTTAAGGGTGAACGTTTCGATCATCTGGGTGACGGCGCGCAGCAGGAATACGCCGATCAGCACCAGCGTGATCTGGTCGAGCAGGCTGATGTCGTTCGCGACCAGCACCGAGTCGACCACGCGCTGAATCGTCGCCGGGAAGACCAAGCTGAGGACCGAACTGGCGACCAGCGCAACGAACGCGATGCCCATGTAGCCGAGATAGGGGCGGAGGTAGCCGAACAGCCGCCTCCACGGAACAGGAATATCCGGCGTTTCTTCTTCTGGCTGCGTGCCCCGCCGCGACCGCCGTGAGAACATACCCATGTGCTGTTTATCCGTAAACTGGTTGGACTACGCTTGTGCTGATGGCAGCCGGAAGGTGAAGGTGCTGCCCTTGTCGAGACTGCTGGAGGCTGAAATTTCGCCGCCGTGCCGCTGGACGATGCGCCGCGCGATGGTCAAACCGAGGCCACCGCCGGGAATCGCCTGCACGCGCTCGTCTTTGGACCGAAACAGCCGGTCGAAGACCATTTCGATTTCGTCTTCCGAAATGCCGAAGCCGCGGTCGGCGATAGAGCAGAAGGCGGCGGTGGTGTCGCCCCACGCATGCACGGCGACCATGCGTTCCTCATCGGAATAGAGCAGGGCGTTGTGCAGCAGCTTGCTAAGGACGACCTTGATGCGATCCGGATCGCCCATGACTGGGGGCAGCGGATCCTGAATGGCCACGAAGATCGAAATCGACTTTTTCTCGGCCAGCGGGTTGAGCGTGGCGATGACATCGCTGATCACATCGCGCAGGTTGATTGAGATATGCTTCATTGGCATACCCGCTTCCAACCACACGAGGTCGACGAGATCGCCCGCCACGTCATACAGCTTCTGGGTGGTCTGCTGCACGCGCTTGAGGAAATACGCCTGCTCATCGTTGAGTTCGCCGGTGCGCGCGACGAGGTCGGTGTAGCCCGTGAGCGCGCTGATCGGGTTGCGCAGATCGTGCGTCATTGTCGACGAAAGCGCTTCGCGGCGTGATTCAAGCTCGCGCTGCTCGGTGACATCGTGCAGGAGGATGATGCGGCGCCCGTCCGCCAGCGTCGCGGCCATGCCCGCCGCGAGCCGTTTGCGCGGCAACCGCACATCGAGAGTTTGGTCGCCTTCGCGATTGAACAGATTCATCAACGCGGGAAGTGCCTTGAAGACTTGAATCGGATAACGACCGATGACCGAGTCCGGGGTGACGCCCAACAGCGCGGCTGCCGCCGGGTTGATCTCGGTGATCATCCCCGTGTCATCCGCCAGCAGGATTCCATCAGGTGAACGACGATACAAAAATTCACTAACCAGAGCATCCACGATGTTACGCCTCGTCCAGCACCTGCTGCCACTCTGCAGTGGGTGGCAAATCTACCACGTTGCCTGATGCAAATTCGATGTGGGTTCCGTCCGCGCTGCGGGTGACGGTGACTCCGTATTGTGTCACAGAAACCGCTTTCCCCCAATGGTACGCGCCGCCTGTCCAGACCTGTTTCTTCGACTGGATGCGCACCCCGAGCACGCGCAGCAGCAAATGGACGGGGATGATCCCCTTGACGCTGCCGGGCTCACCGAGGCCGCGGGGTTCGTCCGGGTGGTAGAACTCGTAGAAGCGCTTGTCGCGGGTGAGCACGGTGACCTGCGCATTGATCAGTCGCTGGAGCAGATCAGTCGCCAGATCGACATGCCCTGTCTCGATCAAGCCTTCGCCGATGAGCGTCAGCCAATAGGGATGCACGCCCGCGCTGCCCTGCGCGGCCTGCGGATCGAAACGCGGGTCGTGCGTGGAGATCATGGTCACACCGTTGGGGCGCAGAAACTGCGCTTGGAGGTCGGCGACGAGGCGCGCGGCGCGTTCCGGCGCAATCTCCACGGACCAGAGCGGCAACAGCGCGTTGATATCGAACCCGGTCAGGTCGAGCGTGCGCACGCTCACGGTGAACACGCGGGACAAGCCCTCGACATGCACGCGGTCGACCTGCTGGAAGGCGTGTTTAGTGGTATACGTGCCGCGCCCGGTCGACCAGACAAAGTGGGTGCTGTCGGCGACTTCGCGAACTTTTTGCCCGCTGGAAGTGACACCATCAATGTATAGGCCGATCTTGGGCGTATCCACCCCGCCGTTGATCTGCACGATCAGGCGGTTGGGCGGAACCAGTTGTTCGGCGAGGAAGTGCTCGTCATCGCCGCGCCCGTTCTCCAACAGCGTGCGTCCGACGGGCGTCGCGTGCGTGTCGCGGTCGCGGTAGGTATAGCGTTCGCCGTTCCATAACGTGTCGAGCGCGGCCTTGAGCGTGGTAATGCGCTCGGTCAAATGCTGTTCGCCGGCCGGGTCGCCAATGCAGTAAGCGATTTCGCGCAGACTGACGGCTTCCGAGAGCAGATAGGCCAGCAAATCCGGCGTTTCGACGGCGCGAATATCGGCGTTTTGTCCCCACGGCAAGCCCTGCGCGAACGTTGGGAAGAACGGATAGCCCGTCTGCAGTTCGCTTTGCCATTCGGGGAAGCCGTCCTGATCGGCGTCGAGTTCGGACGCAAACCAGCGCTCGAAGAATAGGCCGAGCTTGGGGTAAACGTCGCGCAGCGCGGCAGAATCATCCGTATATTGGTAGAGACCCCATGCCAACCGCGCGAGCAGCGGCAAACTCAGCAAGCCTTGTTTCTGCCCGGCTAAACCCGGTCGCCAATCGATCCAGCCGTCTGGTCGCTGTATGGCGAGGTAATTCTTGAGCACGCCCCACGCCCATTTCGGCTGCACCGGCGCGATAGCGAGCGCGGTCAGGTAGGCGGTGGTCGGCGTTTGACCTCGCCACGAACGCGGGTGATCGGTGCCATCGCCGCGCGGGCTGAAGCCATGTTCTGGCTGCCGTGTCTCAACAAATGAGGCATACGGGAGGCTGGCGGTCGGCTTGAGGAACGACTGCACCAAGTGGTGATAGCTGAAGGCGATGGCCGCATTGAGGGCGAAATCCCCCGTCTCAATCTGCGGAATCTCGTTCAGTCCGCTGGCGACTTTGCGCAGCGCGGGCGTCCAATTGTCGGTGAGCAGCTTCTGGGCCAGACCTAGCGAGGCGTTTGCATCGGTCAAGCCAGCATGGACAAAGCGAATCACCGTTTGCCCCCGTGCGGGCAGCGGCAGCTTCACATTAAGTTTCGAGGTACTGTCCGGCGACGCCGACCCATTTTCCAGCAGAACAATTGGCTGCAAGCGGGGTAGGTTGCCCAGACTCAGCGCATGTCCGCCTTCGGGGCGTGCTACAACGTTGAGCCTGATTTCTTTGCCAGAGGCCGCCGCAAAGCCGACCAGATCGAGCGCGAATTCAGGTAGAGCACTGGCTGAGGTGTTCTTGACGGTGAAGCGCCCGCCCACCACATGCGATTCAATTGCCCAGTATTCGGCGCGGAGGCTGATGGTCGGCGTGATTTTGCCTTCAAGGCGCACGTATCCCGGCGCGAACTGCGTCACGACGGGCGGCGCGGCATAGGCTTGGTGTTGGTAGACGGGACGACGATCAACCAGCCACATGGGGACGAGGCTGGCCAGACCGACGCGCCCGCCGTAGCGCGTTTGCAGCGCCAGCGCGGGCGACTCAGCCTGGCCGAGCACCACTTCCCAGACTTGATCGTCGAGGTAGTCGGTTGAACTCAGGCGAGCGTCGGCAGCGATCTGCAGGGCTGTCGGGCTGTGCGGCGTCAACTGCCAACGTCTCTCGCTCATGTGAACTGTCCTATGCTCCGCCTAACTGCCACGTCGAATCAATCTCGTTAAAGCGGAACTGCTCTCCGCCTAGACTATATACGACGTGATAGCCCGTGCGGTTGCCCGCCGCGTCCAGTTGATCGGTGACATGGTACTCGTAGCGGCTGATGTAGCCGACTTCCGGCTGTACCGCCCAGCCGAGCAGGTCACGCAGGCCGGGGACTTCGCGCCACAGCTTGCCAAAGCCCCGTTCCGGTTGGATGCGGCCTTCCGGTGGTACGAGCGCGGGATCCGTTTCGGGTTCACCTTCGACGAAGTTATCTTCATACACATACCAGTCGCCGCGGCCTTCGCCCGTGATCACGAGCACCCAGATTTGGCGCACGCGCCCGACCCAGTACATGCGCCCATGTTCAAAGAGCTGCTCGGCGACCTGCACCTGCGTAATGTACGGAGTGGGGAAGTCGGCGGGCAGCAGCGTCGGCGCGCTGGCCGTGGAGGCGGGGGTGGTCGCCAGTGGGAGCGCGGACGGTGCTTCCGTCACAGTTGGCAAGGTGGGAACATTAGTGAGTGTGGTAGTTGCTGTCGGGAGGGAAACGACTTGGCTTTCATCGGTCGTCTCTGGGGTAGCGGTGACCACTACGTAAACCACCGTCGGAGTGCCGCAGGCCGCTGTTACCAGCAGCAACAGCAGAGACACGAGAAATAGACGCATACGTTGTTCTTCTCCAGCACAAGCATTGAGCGCTTGTGAATAGTTGGTTTGGCGCGGAAACGCCAAAAACCGATTGTATCAGAGCCTAACGCGTATGCAAGACAAATTGATATGTCCAGCCTTAAGCGAGAATGCTAAACTTCCCATGTTAGACTGTATATGAATTGCGAAGGATAGGTACAGACATGACGAACGCGTTGAAGCCGCGCTCCGTAACGCTCAATAAGACTGAAGGATTCCTTGAGATTATTTGGGGCGATGATCAATTGTGTCGTTATCCGCTTTCGGAACTGCGTGAGGCCTGCCCCTGCGTTGAATGTCGCGGTGGACACCAGTACATGGGACGACAGTACGACCCGGACGATATTCTCATGCTGACACCGAAGCGGACCTATACCATTCAAAACATCGAACTTGTGGGCAATTACGCACTGCTGCCTACCTGGGATGATGGACATCACACTGGAATCTACACCTGGGAATACTTGAGGCGTTTATGTCCGACAGCCGACGCAAAGTAAGCATGAACAACTTTGACAGCGAACCACTCGGGTTGTGGTCGCTGGCCTCGATGAATTCGCTCCGCCTTGAGGCGATGGAGCTGTTTGACCGATCACTGGCCGAACACAAGTCGTATCCGCTGGAAGGGTTCATTGAGCGCCAACTTGCCCAAGAACAGCCGCCGCTCGATCTGCTGAGTCAGGTCGCGGAGGACGTGCACCAGCGTTTGATGACACTGCGCCAGAATCACTTTGAAGTGCGCGATGATGTGTTGAAAACGCTGCGGGTCGACTTCAAGGTCGATCTCAGCCCGCTCGTCCCGCCGAATACGCTTGAGAACTACCATCTGCTCAGCCTAGAAGATGCGCTGTGCTATCTCCACCTGCAGAACTCGGGCTTATCCGATGATGATCGGCTGGTGCTCAAGAAGATGCTGCAAACCTCGCTGGATCGGGCAACGCAGCTCTACCACGATGTGATGATGGCCGAGCATCTCTACGACTACCTCAGCGACTGGCTGATGGGGCTGCATGTGCTGTCGGTGCGCGACTCATGGGCATCCACCGATTGTGACCGGGGGCTCGTTCACTAACGAAACGGGTTTGGGGCAGTCACGCGACTGCCCCGCTTTGTATCACGCGCCGGGCATGCGGGTGAGGGCACGCACCACGTAGTACACCCGGCCATCCGGCGTATTCACTTCCACCGTTTCGCCGACCCGCTTGCCGAGCAGCGCCTGCCCAACGGGCGATTCGATCGAGACCCCCGCGCGTCCATACGTCACTTCCGTACTGCCGACCAGATCAAAGGTGCGTTCCTCGCGCGCGTTGAGATCCCACACCGTGACACGGTCGCCGGGATCCGCCGTGGTCGGATCAGGATCTTCGTCGACGATGTCGGCGTGCGCCAGGACGAGCTGCAAGTGTCCGATCTGCTCGTCGAAATGCTCCTTCATCGTCTCGATTTCGAAAAACGCGGCTTCCTCATTCGGGTTATCGCCGACGTCGTCTTTGTAATCCGCCAACTGATCCAGGCGTTCCTGACGGCGGGCTTCGAGATCGGCCAATTCAACCTGCAGCCGCTCGTAGCCCTGCCGCGTCAAAGTGAAACGCTGAGCTGCCATACATCCTGCTCCTCACTCATTGGAGCAGTAATTATACCTGAAATTAAGGCATCAGGCCGGATGTCAGTTGATCGATGACCGGATTGCCCAGCAGTTGACACGTCTCCGAACCGCCTTCGGTGCGGATTTCCGTCATTGGTGCATCGGCATTGAAGTAGTTGTAGATCGTGAGCGACATGTTTTCGATGAGCGGCGCGGTCTCGAAGAATTCCAGATAGATGGGGTTGTGCAGCACCACCACGAAGATGTAATTGCCGCCGGGCGAATAAACGACCGCCGCGTCGCCGTGTGTGTCTTCGATCCAGCCGTGCTTGTGCGCCACGCGCACCGATTCGGGCACGCCCATTTCGATGAACGAGCCGATGCGGTTGTAGGTCATCAGGTTGAGCATTTGCGCGCATTCGGTCTGCGTGAACGCGGAACCGAGTGAGTCGATGAGCAGCCCGGTACCCTCGGTCGCGCACTGGTACATGCCATCCAAGAGCGTGCCGATTTCGGACACGTTGATTTGGTTGTACGGATCCGGTTCGGCGCGCACTTGATCGACGGTCGTGGTTTCGGTGCGCGGCGCCTGCGGCGTGATGAACGGGTCATTGGCATAAGGCGTGTAGATGAAGCTGTCCGCAAAGCCGAGTTCATCCATGAAGGCGCTGACGGTGTTTGCACCCGTGTAGGGGTTGCCGCTGCCGACTGCCGCGAGGATCTCGTTGGTCGAGATGTTCTCGCTGCAAATCATCGCTTCGGCCAGCATGTTGGCGGAGGCGTCATCCGGGGGCAGGGTGATCTGACTGTAGTAGGTGGCGAGGATAGCGATCTTGTTGACACTCATGCCGCTGAAGGCTGTGTCCGTCCCAATGGTGAAAGCTTCGCCTGTTTGCAGGTCTTTGACGAAGAACGCGCCGAGGCGGCTGGTCTGCGGGTCGAAGCCCGCGGCGATCATCTGATCCCACAGTTCGGCGCCAAGCGCACGGAATTCCGGGCTGAGCGGCACATCGCCAAACTGAGCCGAATCGACAGCGGAGGGTGTCGGCGTCAAGGTTGGCAGCGCAAACGTCAACTGGCTGATGGAGGGCAGCGCATACAGGTCACCTTGAATTTCGAGCAGATCAGTTGCCACCCACGCCAGTCCATTGGGCGAGGCATCGTAGCGGATCTGAATCCATTGGAGCTGCGTGTGCCATGCGAGGATCTCATACACCTCACCCGCACGTCCTACGCCGACCCGGTCGTACTCTGTGCCCGGGCCATAGCGGATGTTGATCTCGTTCATGACGGTACCTGTGACCGCGGCGGCGGGCGGCGGGGTGGTCGCGACGACTGCCGCGGAGAGCGTGGGCGTGGGCAGGTTGGGCGCAAGCGTTGCGGCGGGCACGGTGGGTACCATGAGCGCGCCCGTCAGCGTGGCTTCGGTGAAGGGAATCGTATTGAGGTTGCCCTGCACCGTGACGAGGTCTTGAAAGACCCAACCGAGCGGCTGTCCGCTGGTCGGATCGCCGAGCAGCAGCCACGGGTAGAACTGGCTGCGCCCCACGACCGGATAGCGAGTGCCAGCGGTAATTTGGCCGAGCAGATCGGCGTTTACATCGGTGGCGGCGCGGAGGTTTGCCTGTTGAATCGCTTCGGCGGTGACGCCTGTCTGGGCGCTAACGCTCATCGCGATCACGAGAACGAAAAATATCATGAGGAGCTTGAATCGCAAAGTTAAACATCCTTGAACTTCGTTCGGCAGGCCGCATTATAGCATTAACTTTTGTGGGAAACTTCCCCTTGACTCCCCGTTTGGCTCTGCTAGAATACCCTTCATTAGCGCCGAAGTGGCGGAACTGGCAGACGCGCTACGTTCAGGGCGTAGTTCTGGAAACGGAGTGTGGGTTCGAATCCCACCTTCGGCACTGACAAAAGACCCCGGGTTCACCTCCGGGGTCTTTTCTATTTCTGCTATAATAAGGCTCATGGCAGACAAACGGACACTCACAGACAAGAAAAAACGGGGCGGTAGTCAGATCTCCGGCGTACAGGTGATGTTCGCCGCGATTCTTTCGATCGGCCTCATCCTCGCGATCAACTTCAGCACCCGCATCTCCGCTGGGCAGCCGCTCCAAGCGGCATATAATCGCGTACAGACTGAGATCTCCGAGCTCCAGGCAGAACAAGCCGATTTGACCGCACTGCGGGATTATGTGCGCAGCGATGCGTATGTCGAGCAGTGGGCGCGCGATGATGGCAAGATGATTCGTCCCGGCGAAGTGCTGGTGGTGCCTGTGCCTTCGGGACGGTCGATTCAGGCGACTCCCGCGCCTCAGATCAGCCTGGAGGATGTGCGCACGACGGCTGATGAACCCGAGCCGTGGATGCTGTGGTGGCAGTTGTTCTTCGACAACGCGCCGCCCGAATTCTAGAGGGGCGGTTGAACGCCCGGCAGCCGTGTGACGCGCGCGCTGACGCCGTGCGCGGTGAAGACCTGATCAACTTCCGCCTGCGCCAGTTTGACGACCCCTATGCCAAGATGCTGACCATTGAGCGGTTCGGTGACGCTGCTCGTCAGCGTGCCGACTTCGCGCCCCTCATGCAGCAGCGGGCAGGGAGCGGTCACGGCGGCCTCTAGTTCGAGCGCGACGATGGTCTTGGCGATGCGTCCGCGGCTCTCCATGCGGGCGATGATTTCCTGACCGGTATAACACCCCTTTTTGAAACTCACTTCATCCCATAAGCCCAGTTCGAGCGGAATGTAATCGGCGGTGAGTTCGCGCCCCACACCGGGACGCGCTGCGCCGATGCGTAGGACGTTGTAGGTCAGCGAACCTGCCGGAAGCAACCCGAAGGCCGCGCCGGCCGTCAGCAGGTGATCCCAAACGGCTTCGGCTTGTTCAGCCGCTGGGAAAACGCGCCAGTGCGACCCGGCCAGCGGCTTGTCGCGGGCGACCAGCAGATCGTCCAGCTCGACCAGGCCCAGCACCGGGAGATCGGCGGCGGCGGGGAAGGCGGCGGCAATGACCTGATCAGCGGTTGGCCCGTGCAGCACGAACTGGCGGCGCTCAGTCGCTAGGCTGGCTACCTTCAGTTCATCGTTGAAGAAGACGTTGCGCTGCAGATACCCGCGCAGTGCGTCGCCGCGACCCGGTTCGGTGAGCACGAACACCCGGTCGGCGGGCAGCACATACACCGTTGCCCGGTCGAGCACGCGCGCGGTGGCGTTGGTGAAGATGGTCGGTCGCCCGCTGCCGACCGGGATTGACTCCAGATCGTTGGTTGAGATGCGATGCATGATGGCGAGGCGATCCCGCCCGGTGAGCAGGAGGCGGCCTTCATGCGACCGTTCCATGAGCACGGCGCTGTTGAGGGCGGCGGCATATTCACGCCGTTGGTCGCCGTAATGCAGGGGGATGCCGTCGTTCGCCAGCGCTGCCCCTAACGCGGTATGGCGCTCGACCAGACTCATCCGACCAACCCCTTGACGAAGTCCAGATTGGTCTGTTGCTGTATGGGTTCCCACTGCCAGCGCTGCGGCAGCGTCGCGGTGTCTTCCAAGCGGTACAGGTAATTGAACGTGATCACTTCACCAGTCGCGGTGAGCTCGTAGTCGAGCGAGAGCGGCGGCACATATTTGTCGTGCGGAAGTTCGGCGTGAATTAGGCGCTCAAGGCTCGGTTCGATACCGAGCTGGCTGCGCAGCGCGAACAGGGCGCGCTCGAACGGCTGATCATCTTTGCCAATCACGGCTGTCGGGAAACTGCCGTCACTGCACAGAACCTGATCGCCGCGCAGCGGAATCACGCGGGCAACGTATTTATACGGATGCGCGAGCTGGGCGCTAACACTGGCTGGGCGGTCAGGTGTGCCCGCGATTTCGGCGCGCACGATTTCCAACAGTCCGTGCGCCGCCTGCGCGAATTCGTCGTTGATGACGATATAGTCGCAGTTGGAGGCGAGATCCAGCTCCAGTGGGACGCGGAGCAGGCGCTTGCTAATTTCGGCTTCGCGATCCCCACGGGCGCGCATCCGCTCAATCAGGCTGCCGATAGACGGTGGCTGAATGAACACGGAGACGGTTTGCTCAGGGTAGCGCTGGCGGATAGTCATCGCGCCATAGATGTCAATATCGGCGATGATCGGTTGACCGTGGGTGAAAGCATTTTCCACGACGCGCCGCACCATGCCGTAGAATCGGCGGTGCACTTCCTGGTATTCCAACATCTGATCGTCAGCAATCAGTTTCAGGAATTCGTCGCGCGTGACGAAAAAATGTTCACGTCCTTCCAGTTCGCCGTCGCGAATGGCGCGGGTGGTGGCCGTCGGCAGTTGGGTGATTGGGCTGTTGGCCATCACGTGTTTCATCAGTTGATTCTTGCCGACTCCGGCAGGCCCAACCAGCGCAACCAGCAATCCAGCCATCTTCATGCTCACTGTGTATCGTCCTCGTTCTGCTTGATTGATCACCTAGTGTATCAGTCAGGTGCAGATCAGACGATGGAGAATTTGCCAGAAAAGATAGGGGATTGCTAAGAAAAAGCGGAGGGTGGAAACTGTCTGTTTCCACCCTCCGTTTGCTTGAGGTTAGTTCTCGATGACGACGATGTTGGTGACGTAGTAGCCGTCCCCACCTGTTGAGGCGCTGCGGGTATCCACTCGGAAGCGGAAGGTGACCGTCGCACTGCCGCGGTAGGCATTGAGGTTGACGGTGCGCGTCTGCCAGTCATTCGCCGGTCGGATATTTGCGCTCCCACCGCTAAGAGTTTCGCTGCCGACAGTGCTCCACGTGAAGCCGCCGTCCGTCGAGACTTCGAGATAGAACGCGTTGTTCGTCCCAGCATCGTACATGCGCAGGTACTGCATGTTGTAGTTGTTCGCCACGTTCGACATATCGATGAAGCCGTTGAGCATCAGCGACACGTTGCCGGGCACGGTCGATGTCACCACGTTCCAACCGCTGCCATTCCACGTGTTCGGGCTGTCAGAGATCGAGTAGCTGTTGACCGCCGCGGACAGCGAGACGATGGCATCACCGCCGTTTTCGAAGTAGTCGAAGTACAGGTAACGGTTAGTGAGGTCGGTGGCCGAGGTGATGGTGAGCTGACCGTAGTCGAGCGTGACCGAGCGGTTGTACCAACTGTTGATGATCAACCCGGCGGTGGCTGGAACTGCTGTACCATCGCCCGCCACCGTGCCTGACGTCCCCGACGAGTCGTTCAACCACAGGCGCACGCCGTCGTCGGAGAGCGACTGGAAGTTGTAGGTCGTCCCGGCGGAGAGCTGTACCTGTCGGATCCAGCGGGCAGCCCAGTCTTCGAAGAAGGCGCCGCCTGCCGAGTTCGGCGAGGAGATCATCGGACGCGTGCCCGTGCCGAAGTTGTAATTGATGTTGGACAGCGACTCCGGCCCGACGATCTGGTCTGATATCGGCGCAGGTGCGGCGATATCATGGCGATACAGGTTGAGGATGGGGTTCATGAACCCGCCCGTGTTCTCGCCCCAATCGGCGGAGTTGCACGCGCCCCCGTTGTTCTCACAGTCGAAGTAATAGCCGATCCAATTGGAGCTGCCGAGGTTGGCCGGATCGGTGCCCGTGCCCGCGAAGAACTGCTGCGTGATACCCCAACTGCCTTCGGTGATCCAGCGAATCAGGTTCTGTGCCGGTTCCGTGAAGGTGAGCGGGATCGTGTCGTAGCCGAAGGTGAAGGTCAGGTCGTCGATGTACGCGCCGTCGGCCTGATTCGTGTTATTCGGGACGTTCATCACGAAGCGGACGCGGATGCGCTTGCCAATATACGACGTGAGATTCACATCTTCGCGCACCCAGTTGACCACTTGCGAATTGGTCTTTTCCACTGCCGAGCTGCCCGTCACCGACGTGTTGACTGCCGTCCAATCCGACCAGCCAGCCAGATTGTCGTAGCCCAGCGTCGTGTTCGCGGTGTCTTCGTAGCTGATCTCGACCCGGAAGTTGTCGTTGTTGTTGATTTCGTAACGCGTCCAGAAGAACATGCGCGGCAGCGAACCCACAGGTGTGCTGCGCAGGTCAACCACGGGCATGTATTCCAAAATGTTGCGCGTGTTGACGGTGTACTGACCGGACAAGCTGTCGGTGATCGCCAGTGAGCCACGGCGCACAAAGCCCGCTGCGCTCGTCTGGTTCCACGCGGCACTGTACCAGCGCGCATCCCAGGTGCCCGCCACAATCGTCGGCGTGATGAAGTCGATGCTGTCTTCCAGCGTCCCGCCGCCGGTGCCAAAGGCCGTCGTCGTGGTCGTCGACCACAGGCGATGCGTGGCGGTTGGCGCGTCCTTGATCTCGATCTGGTCGAGGTAGACGCCGTCCGCCGTTGTGTCGCTGCCCGTATCAAAACGGAAGCGAAGGCGGAAGTCGTCGTTATACAGGTCACCGTCACCGGCGATAGTCGACCACGCCAAACCAGTCGCATTTTGCAGCGCGTAAACGAGCGAGATCTCCGCGCGTTCCCACGTGCTTTGCGTCCGATAGCTGGTATCCGCCGAGCTGTTGTAAGCCCAGATTTCCGACCACGTGTTAGTCACGGGCGAGAAGAGATCGACGGCGAGTTCCACTGCCGCGCCGTTCACCTGCCGCTGGAAGTAGAACGTGAGCCGCGGATCAATCGCTGCGGGACGAGCGGCCGTGTCTGCGTCATTCTCGGGCGTATCGTTCAGCAAATCGATGAGCTTCTTGAACTGCATGGACGTCGAGGCGTTCGCCGCGTAATTGCCCGCGGGGCTGTCACCATACGAATTCGCCGTGCCGAGCGCACCGAGGATGGGCGAACCGACCTGACCCCAGCGGGGACTGGAGCCGTTGATCTGCCAGAAGGCGGCGGTCTGCGCGGAGCTTTCAGCTTCATCCGCAAACGGGTAGGACGTGTAGGCGACCGTCGACGAGCGTTCGATGCGGATGTCATCTACATAGATGCCGTCGCCCGCAACCGATGAAGTCCCGCCGCCGACCGGATAGTACATGGTCGTGTAGAAGGCGAGCCGCAGGCGGAAGGGCGCGGTGTCGTAGTTCGGCACGTTCGTCAGCGGCACTTCGATGAGCTGCATCGCCATGTTGTTACGCGCGACCTGCTCGTTGAGCGCGGGCGTCCCACCGGGCGCGGCGAAGTCCAGGAGCAGACCACCGTTGATATCCGTCCAACTATCCGGATTCTGCACGTCCGGCGCGCCCGTTCGGTTGCGCGCATCACGCGTGTACTGCAAGCGTACGCTTGCGCCGACCGGGACATCGTAGGCAAACCAGAACGACAGGATCGGCGCGCCGGTATCGCCTTCATAGTCGGTCGTCAAACCGGAAATGCGCGCCGTCGTGATGTCGATATCGTTCTTGAATTCCAGATAATGGATCCGATACGGACTGTTGCTGGCGCTCACCGGTGAATTGGTCGTCGTGGGAATGGGATAGTTGCTGCCGGGGCTGTCATCCCATGCCGTGCCATCACGCGAGATATTGCTGGTCAGGTCCCAACGGCGCGCCGTCGATGTATTGCCGGGCAGGCTGGTATACACATCGGTCACGAGGTGATCGCTGTCGGCGTTGTAGACGAAATCACTCATCTGCGTGCGCGAGTTGAGGTTCCAGTAATCGCCCACCGTGAATGACGTGGGACTCGCTGGTTGATCCAGCAGTTCGATGTCGTCGATGCGCCAGCGGAAATTGCCGGAGGTCGCGCTCGAAGCGACGAAGCGCATGGTGATCGTATTGCCGAGAGCCGGGCACTGCGAGCGAACGTTGATCTGATTGCGCGTCCAGTTGTAATTGGCCGTGTTGCCGCTGTGCAGCGTGATTTCGCACCAGTTGAAGGCGCTGCGATCCAGCACGCCCGCGTTCAACACATAGTTCCCGATTTGCACTTTGAGGCTGGCGCCGGCGTTGGCATCGAGATCCCAGTAATCCCAGAAGCTGAGCACGGGGTTGGATGCGCTGGCCAGGTCGATTGAACCACGCAGTTCCAGATGGCAGGTCGTGCCCGCCGACCACGTATTGCTCGACGGATTTTCGTCCATGACGTAGATGCGGCTGTTGCTGTTGGTGTCGTCGGACTCTGGACCCCACGCGCAGTTACTGGCGCTGACGATATCGTCCGGGTTGCCGTTGACGACGGCCATCGTGAAGGTCAGACTAGCCGCACCGGAGTTATCGGCGTATTGAACGCGAATAGTGTGCGTTCCGGCAGCGAGATTGAGCACGAGCGTCTTCAGGCCATCGGCATTGTCAATTTCGAGATATTCCGTGCCGTCCACATAAAGGCGAGCAAAGTCATCTAAGCCGACCTGCAGGCCAAACTGAACCTGGGCGGCGCTGGCCAGCGTGATGCCGCGCGTATAATCTGCGCCCCAGGAATTGCTGCCTGTAAGACCGGAGCTGGCCGGTCTACCCGTGCCCCAGTTAAAGGTCAAGCCGGAACTGACGCCAATATTGACATCTTGCAGAACCGGCGTATCCATACTGAAATCGGATTTGACGGGCGTGCTGGGATCGGTATCGTCGTAGTAGTCGACGATCCATGGGTCAGTGCCCAAGTCGACGGCATAACTGCCGAATTGATCGATGCGCCACCACGCGGGCTTGTTCATCTGGTCGATGTGGGGCACGCTGAACGTCAAATCTGACGGAGTCGGCGAGGGGCCGGGCGAGGCCGTGAATGTTGGCGAAGGCGTGACCGTCTCGCTGGGCGTCATGGAGGGTGTGAGCGTCTGCGTCGGCGTCGCCGTGCGGAATTCGCGCGCTTCCGCTAACGGTGGGCGCAGCACGGGTGTCGGGAAGGGCGTTTCACCTTGCCGGTTCGCCGCGACCCACGTCACGGTGCCCCAGAAGAGATCCGGGCGTCCACCTTCATTGGACAGGACTTGGTCCGTCGCACCGCACAACCGGGCGTTCTCGCCCGAGAGATTGAAGGCGACGTTGCAGAAGACGTTCCCGATGGCGGGGCCAGTCGCCCACAGGACGACGCCCATCGAGATCGCGAGCAGCGCCATAATCAGCGCATACTCAACCATCGCTTGACCAACTTTATGAGGGAGAGAGGTCCCTGTAATCTTTGCGTTCATGCAGCCAACCCACGTGTATTTGGATGTTCCCACATTCACTATCTTAACGAACGCACCGTGATCGCGCGCGCATAAAATTGTTCTTAAGTTGTGCTAATGCCTAGACAATTCGTCCTGTCCAAGCGAGAGTGTTATCCTCAGGCTTAATTGTACGCGTTCTCACAAAAGAGGTTTACATGAGCGCACAAATTATTGATGGACAGGCGATTGCAGATGAAATTCGCACTAACATTGCCGCAGAAGTCGCGCGTTTTCAAGCTCAATTTGGGTATCCGCCGGGGTTGGGCGTCGTGCTCGTCGGCGACAATCCCGCGTCAGCGCAGTATGTGCGCATGAAGCGTCGCGCGTGCGAATCGGCGGGGATGAAGTCGGTCGGACACATCCTCCCGGCCAGCGCGATCCAGGCCGAAGTTGAGGCAGCGGTCAAGGCTCTCAACGATGACCCAACGATTCACGGCATTCTCGTCCAACTGCCGCTGCCACCCCACATTGACGAACCGACTATCCTGAGCATGGTCAGCCTTGAGAAGGATGTCGACGGCTTCCATCCGATCAACATTGGCCGCCTGGCGATGAAGGGGCGCGAACCGCTGTTCACCCCGGCGACGCCGACCGGGTGCATGGTGCTGCTGGAACGCATGGGCGCGCAGTTGGAAGGCGCGAACGCCGTCGTGATCGGACGCAGCAACATCGTTGGCATGCCCGTCGCGCTGATGCTGATGAAGGCCAACGCGACCGTCACCGTGTGTCACAGCCGCACGCGTGACCTGCCGGACATTGTGCGCCGCGCGGATGTGGTGATCGCCGCGATTGGTCGCCCGAACTACGTCAAGGGCAACTGGCTCAAACCGGGCGCGATTGTCATCGACGTGGGGACGAACCAGATTGACGATCCGACCGCGCCGAGAGGCTACCGCTATGTAGGCGATGTCGAGGTGGCGACCGCGCAGGAGGTCGCTGGCGCGATCACCAAAGTGCCGGGCGGCGTCGGCCCGATGACGATCACCTTGCTCATGCAAAACACGCTCAAATCGGCGTGGCGGTCGGTGGGAGCGACAACGTAGCAAGACTGGTACAGGTGTGCTAGACTGTGCGCCAATATCTCTCCACTTTTTTAAGGTTAGTTCATGACGACGCTGCTGGTCAAACATATCCATACCCTCGTGACGATGGACAGCCAACGACGGGAGATCAGCGACGGGGCAGTTTTCGTGCGGGACGGGGTGATCGAAGCGGTGGGTACGCTCGCGGAGATGCCCGCGCAGTCAGCGGACCGCGTGATCGAACTGCGCCAGCACGTTGTCATGCCGGGGCTGGTCAACACCCATCACCACATGTACCAGAGCCTCACCCGGGCGCTGGCGCCGGACGCCGAACTGTTCGGCTGGCTGCGCACGCTCTACCCGATTTGGGGACGCCTGACGGGTGAGGCGGTCTATGTTTCGGCGAAGCTGGCGATGGCCGAGCTGATCCTCTCCGGATGCACGACTTCCAGCGATCACCTGTACATATACCCGAACGATGTTCGGCTCGAAGATGAAATCCGCGCGGCGCAGGAGATCGGGATGCGCTTCCACGCCGCGCGCGGTTCAATGAGCGTAGGCGAGAGCAAAGGCGGTCTGCCGCCCGACGAGCTGGTCGAAGGCGAAGAAGCCATCCTCATCGACACTCGCCGCGTGATCGAGGCGTGGAACGATGCGAAACGGCACTCGATGCTGCGCGTGGTCGTCGCGCCGTGTTCGCCGTTCTCGGTGAGCCAGCATTTGATGCGCGAATCGGCCACGCTGGCGCGGAGCTACGGCGTCCGCCTGCACACGCACCTCGCCGAAAACGCGAATGATGTGGCTTACAGCTTAGAGAAGTTCGGCGTGCTGCCCGGCGACTACGCCCGCGATGTCGACTGGGTGGGTGATGATGTGTGGCACGCGCACTGCGTCATGCTTAACGAGCGCGAGATCGGCCTATTTGGGCGGACGGGCACGGGCGTCTGCCACTGCCCCAGTTCGAATATGCGCCTCGCGTCGGGCATTGCGCCCGTACGCAAGATGCTGGATGCCAAAGTCAAAGTCGGCTTGGGCGTGGATGGTTCCGCATCGAATGACAGCGGGCATCTGCTGACCGAAGCGCGCATGGCTATGCTGCTGCAGCGGGCGGGTGGTAACCCGGCAGCGCTTTCGGCGCGGCAGGCGCTCGAACTGGCGACGTTGGGCGGCGCGGCGGTGCTAGGACGTGACGACATTGGCGCGCTCGCGCCGGGCATGTCTGCCGACATCATCGGCTACCGCGTTGACACACCCGCGTTTGCTGGGGCGCAGCACGATCCGGCGGCGGCGCTGGTGTTATGCCAGCCCGGCACTGTTGATTTTTCCATGATCAACGGGAAGGTGGTGGTCAAGGACGGCCACCTGCTCACCGTTGATTTGCCCGTACTGCTCGAAAAACATAATCAGATTTCGCGCCGTTTGATTCGAGGGGATTAACTGACTTATGTCACTGGCTGAACGCATCGCCGCCGCTCGGGGCGACCTGCCCGCGCATCTCGTGCTGAGAAATGCGCAACTCGTCAATGTGTTGTCGGGTGAAATCCATTCGACCGACATCGTCGTGCATGACGGCCATGTGGTCGCGCTCGGGGCAGGGTACAACGGCGAACAGGAAATCGATCTTAAGGGGCGCTATGTCGCGCCCGGGTTTATCGACGCGCACGTCCATATCGAAAGCAGCCTGTGCACGCCGCCGGAATTCGCGCGGACGGTGCTGGCGCATGGCGTGACCACGGTCGTCACTGATCCGCACGAGATCGCCAATGTGCTTGGGCTGGAAGGTATCCGCTTCATGCTGGAGCGGGCGAAGCACGGCGCGGTCAACATGTTCGTCATGGCGTCGAGCTGCGTCCCGGCGACGCATATGGAGACGAGCGGTGCGCGCCTGGAAGCGGACGACCTCGCGCCGCTGCTCAACAGCGAGTGGGTGCTCGGTCTCGCCGAGATGATGAATTATCCCGGCGTGATTTACGGCGATCAGGCCGTACTCGATAAGTTAGAGCTGTACGGCAAACACGTACTGGATGGACACGCTCCAGCGGTGACGGGCAAACCGCTCAATGCGTATGTCGCGGCAGGCATCAACAGCGATCACGAATGTACAACGGTCGAAGAAGCTCTCGAGAAGCTGCGCCTCGGCCTGACGATTTTCATCCGCGAAGGTACGACGACGCACAATCTGCGCCCGCTGCTGCCGCTCGTGAGTACCGAAAACCACTCGCGGCTGTGCTTCTGCACCGACGACCGCCAGCCGAAAAGTCTGCTCGACGAAGGCTCGATTGATCACATGGTGCGCGTGGCGATTGCGGCGGGCATCGACCCGATCATCGCCATCCGCATGGGCACGATCAACACGGCGAATTACTTCCGCCTGCACCAGCTCGGCGCGGTCGCGCCCGGTCGGCGCGCGGATATGATTGTGTTCTCCGATCTCAAAGACCTGCGCGCTGAACTCGTATTTCGCGGCGGTATGCTGGCGGCGGAGAACGGAGCGGTTGTCCAGCCGAAAGCGCCGCTCCGTCCGATTGATTTGCGTAGTTCGATGAACGTCAACCGGAGCGCGCTCGATTTTCGCATTCCGGCACAAAGCGGGCGCATCCGCGTGATCGGCGGGACAGACGAGCAGGTCGTCACCGGGCACGATTTCGCTGATGCGAAAATCGAGAATGGTTATGCTGTTTCCGACGTAGATCGCGATATCCTGAAGATGGTTGTGATCGAGCGGCATCGCGCGACGGGCGGCATGGGGAAGGCGTTCATCAGCGGGTTTGGTTTACGCCGCGGCGCGCTGGCCGGGTCAGTGGCGCATGATCACCATAATCTCGTGGTGATCGGCGCGAACGACGACGATATGCGCATCGCCGCCGAAGCAGTCAGCGACATGGGCGGCGGGCTGGTCGCCGTTGACAACGGTCAGGTGGTCGCGACGCTGGCGCTTCCGGTCGCCGGGTTGATGAGCGAAGAGCCCATCGACGAGGTGCGCCGCCAGTACGACGCGCTGATCGCCGCCGCGCACCGCATGGGCAGCGAGATGGCTGATCCATTTATGGCGATGAGCTTTATGGCACTGGAAGTCATCCCGAAACTGAAGCTGACCGATGTTGGCCTCGTCGACGTCGAGCAGTTCAATGTCGTGGACCTGTTTGTGTAGCCGAGAGGGGGAGTCACGATCATGGCTGATGATCTGTTGAGCGCACTGCGTAATCTGGCAAACCGGTGGGCAATGAAGGCGCGTGATTTCAACCGGGACGCCAAGACGGAGACCGACGAGGTCAAATCCTCGTACCACAAGGGCTATGCCGAAGGCTACTACCGCGCGGCGACGGAGCTCGCGGCGCTGCTGAAAGAGCAGGGCGATAAGCCGATCAGCGCGACTCCGGCTGCGCCTGTGGCTGTGCCCAAAGCCGCGGCTGCGGTCAGCGCACCTGCCGCCCCGACATACGCGACGATTACAGTCGGCGAAGTGCTGACCCTGCTCAGCTACGAAGGCATTGACCCGCGCGATATCGAACAGCGCAAGGATAACACCTTCCGCGCCGTGTTCTCCAAGTGGCAGAACACGATGGATCACGAGCGGATTGAGAAGATGAAACGAGCGGATAACCGGGTCATCATCCTGAGTTCGGGACGAACGAAGGACACCAACGACCCGTTCATTGAGTTTGCATTCAAGGGGAATTAGATGGTAGACGCGGCAAAAATCAGCGCGATCCAGTCCCGCGTGGCGGAACAGCGCGAAGACATTATTCAGTTCTTGAAAGATCTGTGCGCGATTCCGAGCTATGACAGCAAGATTCGCGACGTGTGCGAACGCGCCGCCGCCGAAATGCAGAAACTCGGCTTCGACAAAGTCTGGTTTGACCAGATGGGGAACATCGTCGGCAAGATCGGCGATGGCCCGAAGAAGCTCCTGTATGACAGCCACCTCGACACCGTGGGCATTGGCGATCCGGACTCATGGGAATGGGATCCGTTTAAGGGCAAGGTCGAAAACGGCGTGTTCTTCGCGCGCGGGGCATGTGATGAGAAGAACAGCAGCCCCGGCATGATCTACGGGCTGGCGATGGCGCGTGACCTCGGTCTGCTGGACGGCGTGACCGGCTACTACTTCGGCAATATGGAAGAATGGTGTGACGGGATCGCCCCGCACGCCCTGGTCGAGGCGGAAGGGCTGCGCCCGGATCTCGTCGTGATCGGCGAACCGACTAAGATGCAGGTGTATCGCGGGCACAAAGGCCGCGTGGAGATGCAGGTCGTCGCGAAGGGCAAGAGCGCCCATGCCGCCAGCAACTTCCTCGGCGACAACGCGATTTACAAGCTGCTGCCCGTGATTGACGGCATCAGCAAGCTGGAACCAGAACTCGGCGATCACCCGTTCCTCGGACATGGACGCATCACCGTGACGGATATGCACGTCAAGACGCCGAGCATCAACGCCGTGCCGGATGAAGCGCTCATCTACATTGACCGCCGCGTCACCTTCGGCGAAGAGCCGCAGGCCGAACTGCAGCGCATCAAGCATTTGATTGGCGACCGCAGTGACATCGAAGCGTCGATTCTGTTCTACGACGATCCGAGCTATACGGGCTTCGTGTTCCCGGTCGACAAAATTTTCCCGGCGTGGGCGCTGGAAGAAAGTCATCCGTTTGTGCAGGCGGGCGTCAAGGCGGGCGAACTGCTGTGGGGCACGCCGATCCCGACGGGCAAGTGGGACTTCTCCACGAACGGCATTTACTGGATGGGCAAGGCGGGCATTCCGAGCATCGGCTACGGGCCGGGTGATGAAATTCACGCGCACACCGTGATCGATCAGGTTAAACTCGACGATGTTGTCAAAGCGACCGAGTGGTACGCGCTTTTGCCGGGCTTGGTATAATTACAACACATTACATACTCTAGGAGACGGAAATGCAGACCGATTTGCGGGGTCGTGACCTGATCACGACTCAGGAATGGACCCGAGACGAAATTGACACGCTGCTCGACGTGGCGTGGGATCTGAAACGCAAGCGCGCATTGGGCGAATCACACGCGCTGCTGCGCGACAAAGTGTTGGCCATGCTGTTCTTCTTCACCAGCACGCGCACCCGCGCCAGCTTTGAAGCGGGGATGGCGCAGCTCGGCGGTCACGCGATGTTCATCGACAGCGAGACGACGCAAATCAGCCACGGCGACACGGCGAAGGAAATTGGTGAAATCATCGGTCGCTATTCGGACGGGATTGCCATTCGTCAGTGCGACTGGAACTTCGGCAACAAGTACATCCGCGAAGTCGCCGCTGCCAGCCGCGTCCCCGTGCTGAATATGCAGTGCGACGTGTACCACCCGTTCCAGATTCTCGCCGACCTCATGGCGATTCAGGAACGCTTCGGTCGCGACCTGCGCGGCAAGACGATCAATGTGAGCTGGGCGTATGCCGCCAGCTACCAGAAGCCGATCAGCGTGCCCCAAGACCTGATCCTCATGATGACCCGCTACGGCATGAACGTCAAACTGACGTACCCGCCGGAATACAAACTGATGCCGGAAATCGTGGAACAGGCGCAGGATAACGCCAAGAAGAGCGGCGGCGCGCTGGACATCAGCCATGACTTTGACTACGGCTTCAAGGACGCGGACATCGTCTACCCGAAGAGCTGGGGCTCGTGGCTGACCACGGAAGACAAGAACGAATCGGCCAAGATTGGCAAGAAATACACCGACTGGATCACCGACCTCGCGGCGTATGGCGCTGGCGAAGGATCACGCCGTGTATATGCACTGCCTCCCGGCGGATCGCGGCATCGAAGTGACCGACGAAGTCATCGACGGCCCGCAGAGCATCGTCTACGACGAAGCCGAAAATCGCCTGCACGTGCAGAAGGCGGCCATGGCGCTCACGATGCGCTAGGCGCGGTGCAGCAGCTAGTTTCGTGCAAAACAGCCGTTAGCTCGAACCGGGCTAACGGCTTTGTTGTAGAATATAGGTATTAGTGCTTTTTGCGAGAAGGTGATCCCAAATGGTTGGAAAATTAGCGGCGGTTGCCATTGGCGGCAATTCGCTGATTCTTGACCCGAAACGCCCGGACGTATCACATCAATGGGAAGCGGTCGACGAGACGTGCAAGCACATCGCCAGCATGATCGCAGAGGGCTGGAACGTGATCGTGACGCATGGCAACGGCCCTCAGGTGGGCTACATCCTGCGGCGCTCCGAACTGGCCGCACACGAAGTTCACACCACGCCGCTCGACCTGATCGTGGCGGATACGCAGGGCGCCATCGGCTACATGCTCCAGCAGTCGCTGGATAATGAGCTGCGCCGCCTCGGCATCAACCGCACGATTTTGACGGTGGTCACTCAGGTGCGCGTCGACCCTGAAGATCCGGCTTTCAAGAAGCCGACCAAGCCCATCGGCGGCTTCATGACCGAAGAGGAAGCGCGCAAGTACGAAGCCGAAGGCTGGAATGTGGTCGAAGATGCCGGGCGCGGGTGGCGGCGCGTGGTCGCTTCGCCGAAACCGCTGGCGATTCAGGAGATCAACGCCATTCGCGCGCTCATCATGAACGACTATCTGGTGATCGCGGTGGGCGGCGGTGGCATTCCGGTCATGCGCAATGAGCGGGGCGAACTCAAAGGCACGTACGCGGTGATCGACAAAGACCGCGCCAGCAGCTTGCTCGCGCAAACGCTGCGCGCCGACCTGTTCATCATCTCCACGGGCGTGGAGAAAGTCGCGCTCAACTACAATAAAGCGAATATGCAGGTGCTCGACCAGATGACGCTGACGGAAGCGAAGCGCTATATGGACGAGGGACATTTTGCGCCGGGGAGCATGCTCCCGAAGATCGAGGCCGCCGTCGAATTTGTGCGCATGGGCGGCCCACAGGCGATCATCACCGATCCGCCGAACCTCGCACGGGCGCTGCGCGGCGAAACCGGCACGCGCATTATCCCGGGATAAGTTCATGGCTGACGTTTTGAAGCTCAAGTGCAGTGTTTGCGACCGTGAATACGGCCCGAACGAAGTGGAATATACCTGTCCGGTATGCGGCGATGTTGGCACGCTGGATGTGCTCTACGACTACGAACACCTGCGTGCCACGCTGGAACGTGACACCCCGCGCTCGGAGCGGTCGATGTGGCGCTACCGTGATTTGCTGCCGATCAAGCCGGAGACCGTCGTGCCACCCCTGCGCGTGGGCGGGACGCCGTTGTTCCAGTCGCCGCGCCTCGCTGCCGATCTCGGTCTACGCGAAGCGTGGCTCAAAGATGACGGCGCGAACCCGACCGGATCGCTCAAAGATCGGGCGAGCGCACTGATCGTCGCGCGGGCGCTCGAAGCGGGCATCGACACAGTCAGCACGGCGAGCACGGGGAACGCGGCAGCGGCGCTCTCCGGCGTGGGCGCGTCGGTGCAAAGTGGTAAGATGCGCATCATCATCTTTGTGCCTGCCTCTGCTCCCGAAGCCAAGATCGCCCAGCTGCTAGTCTACGGTGCAGAAGTGATTCTGGTCGAGGGGACGTACGATCAAGCCTTTGACCTGTGCAAAGACGTGTGTCTTGAACAAGGGTGGTACTGCCGCAATACGGGCATGAATCCGTACACATCTGAAGGCAAAAAGACCGTCGCCTATGAGATCGCCGAAGGCTTGGGCTGGAATGTGCCGGATGTGGTCGCGGTGGGCGTGGGCGATGGCAACATCATCGCCGGCGTGTACAAAGGCTTCTATGATCTGTATCAGTTGGGCTGGATACAGCGGATTCCGCGGCTGATCGGTGTACAAGCATTGGGAAGTTCACCCCTTGTCAGCGCGTGGGAGCAGGGCTTGAGCGCCACCGACATACAGCCCGTGGAGGTCGACACCATCGCCGACAGCATTTCGGCGGGATTACCGCGGGATCGGTCGCGGGCATTGAAGGCAGTCCGCCAGACGAACGGCGCATTTATCGCCGTGCCCGATGACGAAATCATCGCGGCGATTCCGACGTTGGCGCGGCTGACCGGCGTATTCTGCGAACCTTCGTGCGCGGCGGTTTACGCCGGGGTGAGACGTGCGGTACAATTGGGCATGATCCGATCTGATGAACGGGTGGCGTTTCTCCTCACCGGCAACGGTTTGAAGGACATCAAACGCGCGCAGCAATCGGTGAGCGGTGGACTGCGCGTGGCTCCCAATCTTGATTCGGTGAGACGCGCATTGCAACTTGAGGTTTCATGAACAGCCAACCCCGGTATTCGATTGTCGCCCCCATCTACAACGAAGAGGGCAATATTGCACTGCTCTACGAACGCATCGTGCAAGTAATGGAGTCGACGGGCGAACCGTGGGAACTCGTCCTTGTCAACGATGGCAGCCGCGACCGGTCGCCGGAAATGATGGACGAACTGGCGGGGCGCGATCAACGCGTCAAGGTGCTGCATTTTGCGCGCAATTTTGGTCATCAGACGGCGGTCACCGCCGGGATGGACCATGCCAGCGGCGATGCTGTCGTGCTGATCGATGCCGATTTGCAAGACCCGCCCGAATTGATCCTCGAAATGATCGAACGGTGGAAAGCCGGGTATCAGGTGATCTACGCGGTGCGCGAACAGCGTAAGGGCGAAAGCTGGTTCAAGCTGTTCACGGCGAAGTGGTTCTATCGCGTGGTGTATCGCATTACCGAGATTGATATTCCACTGGATACGGGCGACTTCCGTCTGATGGATCGGCGCGTAGTCGACGTGATGCGGCAGATGCGTGAACACAACCGCTTCATCCGCGGCATGACGAGCTGGGTCGGCTTTAAGCAGACCGGCGTCAACTATGTGCGTGAGGCCCGGCATTCCGGCGAGACCAAATACCCGCTGCGGAAGATGCTGCGTTTCGCGATGGACGCGGTGACGGGCTTCAGTTTCTTCCCGCTGCAAGTGATGGTGTATGTGGCGCTGGTGCTGGGGATCTTGTCGCTGCTCGCGATCCCAGTGATCGCGTTCTTGCGCGCGACGCTCGGCGTGGCCTTCTTGGGGGGCCAAGCGACGACGATTGCGCTGTTGTTGTTCCTCAGCGCGTTCCAACTCTTTTTCTTGTTCATTCTTGGGCAGTATGTAGCACGGGTGTATGACGAGGCGCGCAACCGTCCGCTGTATGTGGTGGCGCTGCGCCGCAACTTCGACGAACAG
Source organism: Candidatus Flexifilum breve (assembly GCF_016713355.1). Classification (NCBI taxonomy): domain Bacteria; kingdom Bacillati; phylum Chloroflexota; class Anaerolineae; order Aggregatilineales; family Candidatus Flexifilaceae; genus Candidatus Flexifilum; species Candidatus Flexifilum breve. The sequence goes on along the minus strand of NZ_JADJPI010000035.1, from coordinate 473,208 downwards.
TCGCTGCCATCGCCCCAGCATGCGCGTGAGCACCCGGAAACGGAATAGATCTATGACCGATAACGACAGTGATCAGAAGCAGCGAGTCGAAGATTATCAGCGGGTCGTCTTGCAGTACGAACAGCTTGACGAGGAGATCGACAATTTGCTGATGGCGCACCAAGGCCGCAGTGACCGTATGTCGCCGGAAGATCACGCGCGTTATCGCACGCTAGCCCGGCAGCGCGACGAACTCTACAACGAGATGCGCGCGCTCGAACAACTCTTACTTTCGGACGACGAATAAGCAAGTCGAGACAATCATGATTACGGGACCCCTGTTTGAAGAAATGCTCCACCCGCAGAAGATCGCGCCGCACATCCGCCAGAAGGCGTTGGCCGCGAAGCGGGATAATCCGCTGGATCCGATCAACCTGTTCAATATCACATGGCGCAATGAACATGATCAGGTCTATCACATTGTGCTGCCCAAGGCGCTGACGGGCGTCGATGCGAACATCGTGGTGATCTACGGGAATCAGTTCCCGTCGGGCAGCCACAAAGTCGGCGCGGCCTATTCCGTGCTGCTCGAAAAAGAGCTGTTCGGTGAAGTCGACCCGGCTGTCCACACGCTCGTGTGGCCATCGACGGGGAACTACGGCATCGGCGGCGCGTGGGTCGGCGGGCGCATGGGCTGCAAGAGCATCGTCGTGCTGCCGGAAGGCATGAGCCGCGAACGTTTTGAGCGCATCGCGACCTATGGCGCGACAGTCAACAAGACGGTCGGCTCGGAAAGCAACGTCAAGGAAATTTATGACGAGACGCACCGCCTGCGCCAAGACCCGAACATCCGCATCCTCAACCAGTTCGAAGTGATGGGCAACTATCGCTTCCACTACCATGTGACCGGCAACACGATTGTCGAACTGGCGGCGGAACTGGCGGCGAAGGGCGTGGGTAAGGGCAAGATTTCGGCGTATGTCTCTGCGATGGGCAGCGCCGGCACGATTGCGGCGGGTGACCGTCTCAAGCAGGTGTGGCCGGATCACAAGATCGTCGGGCTCGAACCGATTCAGTGCCCGACGCTCTACAACAATGGCTACGGCTCGCATGACATTCAGGGCATCGGCGATAAGCATGTGACGTGGATTCACAACGTCCTCAACATGGACGCGATGATGTGCATCGACGACATTGAGAGCAAGCTCGGCTTGCAGCTCCTCGCCGAAGAAGCGGGACGCGCGGCGCTCGTCAAGCGTTACGGCTTGGACGAGGCGCTGGTCGAGCATATGAGCCAGTTGTTCGGCATCAGCGGCATCTGCAACGTGCTCGGTGCGATCAAAACGGCCAAGTACTACGGCTATGGCAAAGACGATGTCATTGTCACGGTCGCGACCGATGGCATGGATCGCTACCCGTCGGTCATGCAGAGTATGGCGGAATGCTACGGCGCGCTGGATGAAGCGAAAGCGGTCGGGCGCGTTGAAGGCGTGTTCCACGGTCAGCGCACCGACTGGGTGCAGGCGGGAACCCCGGAAGCCCGGCAGCGCTGGCACAACCTGAAGTATTACACGTGGGTCGAACAGCAGGGCAAGAGCGTGCAGGAACTCGATGCGCAGCGTGACCCCGCGTGGTGGGAAAACCATCAAGCGATGGTGCAGGAGATCGACGCCCGCTTGACGGCACTGCGCGCGCAGGAATCGCTGTTTGCCTAAATCATGTTTCCCGAAGATCGCGTCCTCGTGGGTGTCATTCAGACCAAGCGCGATCTCGCGTTCGCCCGGGACGATCATTGGTATCGCATCCCGCAAGCGCAGATGCCGCGCGGCGTGACGACCGAGTACCTCGCCTTCTTTTTGAGCGGGAAGGTCTTTGGGGAGAAAAGCAAAGCCATTCAATATTACGCGCCGATGCGCGGGCTGGAACTGGTCTACCGTAAAGACCTGATTCCCGACCCCAAGCATCCGCGCGCGAACAACGTGTATTATCGGGTGGCGCTCGGTGATTTGGAGGCGAAAACGCCGCCGATCACCAACCCCACGCGCCGCCCGATCAGCTTTATCTACACGACGTGGGATCGGTTTTATCAGGCTCACACGGTTGCCGACCTGTACAGCACCGACGATTTTTTCGTGGATCGCATCTACTATGCGCTGCGGGATCATGGGGTGAACCCGGTGCGTATGTGGGCGGCGGAACACCGAAGCGATCCGTTCGCGCCGGGGTTGAAGATATTGTGTGAGAATGGCGCGAGCGTCATCGCCTCGACCGGGCGGGTGAGCGGCGCGTATTTTTTGGATGCGGCAGCGAACGACGACGAGATTTTGCAGGCGATCTTCAAGCAGATTGCCAGTAATGGCGGCGCAGTGACCATTAATATTCCGTCGGGAGAATAGACCTATGTTGATACTCAATGGACAAATTGTTACGCCGGACGCGATTCTCACCGATCATGCGCTGTATGTTGAGAATGGGGTGATCTCGGCCATCGGGCGCACTGGCGAACTGCGCGCGCGCTATCCGCAGGCCGAAACACTTGATGCGCGTGGGCAGTTGGTTATGGCCGGGAATATCTGCGCGCACACCCACTTCTACGGTGCGTATGCGCGGGGCATGGCGATCCCCGGCGATCCGCCGAAGAACTTCCCCGAAATCCTCACCCGTTTGTGGTGGAATCTCGACAAGGCGCTGGACAAAGACGCCGTGCGGGCGAGTGCGCTGGTCTGCCTCGTGGATGCAATCAAGCATGGCACGACGACGCTGTTCGATCACCATGCCAGCCCGAACTTCATCGAGGGCAGCCTCGATGTGATCGCCGATGCCGTGGATCAGGCAGGGCTGCGCGCGGTGCTGTGCTACGAAGTCACCGATCGCGACGGCCTCGACAAAGCTGAAGCCGGCATCGCCGAGAACAAGCGCTTCCTCAACGCTCAACGCGACCGCGTGCGCGGGACGTTCGGCCTGCATGCCAGCCTCAGCTTGAGCGATGCGACGCTCCGTCAGTGCCGGGACGCGCATCCGAAAGGTGGCTTTCACATCCACGTTGCTGAGCACGAGGCCGACGAAGAAGACAGCGTCGCCAAGTATGGCAAACGCGTCGCGCAGCGCCTCGCCGACCTTGATCTACTCAATGAGTGGACGATCACGGCGCACTGCGTGCATATCGACGCGGCGGAGCGAGCGCTCCTGCGGGAAAAGAACGTCTGGGTGACGCATCAGCCGCGTTCAAATATGAACAACGCGGTCGGCGCGATGGCGTGGGATACCCTGTTCAGCGAAGACTTCAAGCTGTGCATTGGCAACGATGGCTTCAGCAATGCCATGTGGGAAGACTGGAAAGCGGCCTACCTGCTGCACAAGGTGACCAGTCGTGATCCGCGGCAGGCGAACGGCGGGGCGATCTGGCAGGCCGCAGTCAATAACAATGCGCGCATGGCGAGCCAATTCTTTGGCGGTGCGCCAATTGGACAGTTGATCGAAGGCGCGCGGGCAGATATGATCTTGGTCGACTATCACCCCTTCACACCGCTCTCTGTCGGAAACCTGCCGTGGCATGTCCTGTTTGGTTTCGAAAGCTCGATGGTGACGACCACTATCGTCGATGGGCGCGTGTTGATGCGGGATCGTCAGTTGACCACATTGGATGAACGGGCAATCGCCGAAGAAGCACTGGCGCTTGCGCCGGGAGTTTGGGAACGCTACGCGGCTTACGCAAGGAGATAACATGACGGACAAAGACCCGATTCTGCTGTGTATCGCCGTTCTGGGCGGCACGGGCAAAGAAGGTTCGGCTCTGGCGATGCGCTGGGCTTTAAATGGTTACAAAGTGGTCATCGGTTCACGCGACGCCGAAAAAGCTAAGCAGCGCGCCGTAGAACTGAATCAGGAACTGGGCGGCGATTACCTCGAAGGCATGGACAATCAGGCAGCGGCGACGATTGGTAATCTGATCGTGGTCAGCGTGCCGTATGCCGCGCACAAAGATACGCTTGAAAGCGTTAAGGACAAGCTGGCGGGCAAGATCGTGGTCGATGTGACTGTGCCGCTCCTGCCGCCGAACATCACGACTGTCAATGTACCCGAAGGCAAAGCGGCGGCGCTCGAAGCGCGCGCGATCCTCGGTGATGATGTGCGCCTCGTCTCGGCATTCCAGCACGTAAGTTCGAGCAAGCTCAAGAAGGTTAACGAGACGGTGGACTGTGACGTACTGGTGTGCGGCGATGATGCCGATGCCAAAGTCGATGTGATGCATCTGGTCGAAGCGGCGGGCATGCGGGGCGTCGATGCCGGGCCGCTGGTCAACGCGGTCGCCGTCGAGGCGATGGGGCCGGTGCTGCTGTACATCAACAAGAAATATGGCGTCAAGGGAACGGGCATTCGCATCACAGGCATCTAAGGGTGACACAACTTACATTAACCGCGCTGCGAGGGATTCCACTGGTTCAGCCGGGGGATGATCTCGCGCGCTTGATCCTCGACGCGCTCGCCGCGAACGATCTCACGCTTCAAGCCACCGATGTACTCGTCGTCACGTCCAAGATCGTCTCAAAAGCAGAAGGACGCGTCGTCGCTCTGCGTGATGTGACGCCGGGCGAGCAGGCGCACGAGCTGGCGGCGCAGACCGGCAAAGATCCGCGCGTCGTCGAACTGGTGCTGCAGGAGAGTCGGGGCGTGTCGCGGGTTGCGCCGAACGTGCTGGTTGTAGAGCATCGACTCGGGTTTGTCTCAGCGAATGCGGGGATTGACCAGTCGAATCTCGAAGGCGGCGATGAGCGGGTGCTGCTCTTGCCCGTCGACCCCGATTTATCGGCGCGCGTCATCCGGCAGCGACTATTGGAGGTGACTGGCGTAGCCGTTGGCGTCATCATCAGCGATTCACATGGGCGACCATTCCGGTTAGGCAACGTCAACGTCGCCATTGGTGTGGCGGGCATGCCTGCGCTGGTTGATCTGCGCGGCCAACGCGATCTTTTCCGACGTACGCTGCGAATCAGCATACAGGGCTATGCGGATATGGTCGCGGGGGCGGCAGGGCTGCTCACGGGGGAAGGCGCGGAAGGTCTGCCCGTCGTGCTCGTGCGCGGCCTGACCTATCCCGACATCGACGGGCGCGCCAGCCAGATCAACCGCCCGGCCGAACACGATTTGTATCGTTAGCCTCACCCCTGACCCCTCTCCCATGGGAGAGGGGCGCGGGGTATTTACTGGAATAGATGATGGGCGATTCCGCCTTGCTTGAAGCCATAACCAGCCGCCGCTCGATTCGGCGGTATCGGCCTGACCCGGTTCCGCAGTTGGTTATCGAAACGGTGCTGACGGCGGCGACATGGGCGGCCTCAGCCCACAATCGCCAACCGTGGCGCTTTTGCGTGATTCAGTCAGCGGAGCACAAGGAACGGTTGGCGCGGGCGATGGGCGACCGTCTGCGGCGCGATCTCGAAGCGGACGGCACGTCCGAAGAAGTCATTGCGGCGGATACCGGGCGCTCGTACAGCCGGATCACGTCTGCGCCAGTGCTGATCGCGCTTTGTCTGTCGCTGGTCGACATGGATCACTACCCGGATGCGCGGCGCAACGACAAAGAATTCATCATGGCCGTGCAGAGTACAGCGATGGCGGGTCAGAACCTGCTGCTGGCGGCCCATGATCAAGGTTTGGGGGCGTGTTGGATGTGCGCGCCGCTCTTTTGCCCGGATGTGGTCAGCGCAGCATTGGATCTGCCCGTGGACTGGCAGCCGCAAGCGCTGATCACGCTGGGGTATCCCGCGGAAACGAAAGAGAAAACGCGACGTCCATTGGAAACGGGGGTTGTGTGGCGCTAATCGAAACAGCCAAAGTCGTCGTGCTGGTCGGTGGGGTGGGTGGGGCGAAGCTCGCGCATGGCCTTGCGCAGATTCTAACGCCGGAAAACCTGACAGTAATCGTCAACACGGGCGATGATTTCTGGCATTATGGCCTGAAGATTTGTCCGGATCTCGATACGGTGATGTACACGCTCTCTGGTTTGGTTGACAAAACCAACGGATGGGGAGTAGGCGGTGACACGACCCGCCTGCTGGAGGCGTTGGGACGCTACGGCGAAACCCCGTGGTTCCGGCTTGGCGATCAGGATGTGGCGACGCATCTCCTGCGCACGAACTGGATACAGGCGGGCGAACGCCTGACGACGATTACCGGGAAATTGAACAAAGCGCTGGGTGTAAATTGTACGGTTTTACCAATGACCGACGCGACCGTTTCGACGATGCTGGATACGGTCGAACAGGGCGAACTGGAATTTCAACCCTATTTCGTGCGCTACCGCTGGCAGCCGACCGTCAAGGCGATCCGCTATGCCGGAATCGAGGCGGCGACGGTGAGCGCGGAGGCGTGTGCGGCCATATTGGCGGCGGATGTCGTTCTAATCGGCCCGTCGAACCCATGGCTGTCGATCACGCCGATTCTCTCGGTGCCGGGGATGCGCGATCTCCTAGTCGCGCGAGACGTGCCGCGGGTCGCTGTCAGCCCGATTGTGGGTGGCAAAGCGATCAAAGGTCCGGCGGCGAAACTCATGGCCGAACTTGGTTATACCGTTTCGGCGGAAACCGTCGTACAAGTTTATGGCAATGCAATCACTGGGTTCGTATATGATGAAACAGACGCAGATTTGCGGATTGCCGGTCTGGATGCGGTAACATTTAATACGGTGATGCAGTCGGACGCTGACCGGGCGAGTTTGGCGCGTCACATTCTTGAATGGACATTGAGGAAGACATAATGAGCATTTGGGCGATAATACCGGTCAAGCCTTTAAGCCGCGCCAAGAGCCGCTTGGCGGATGTCTTAGCTCCGCACGAGCGGGAAGTCCTGGCCGAAACCCTGTTTCGCCGGGTGGTGACAGTGGTCAAGTCCGTCCCGGCGATTGCCGGGACACTGGTGATCAGCCGGGATACGCGGGTGTTGAGCATCGCGCGCGACCTCGGCGTGAACACGGTGCAGGAGAGCGGCACGCCCGAACTCAACAATGCGCTGATGCGTGCGACGCAGGTCGTCAAAGGCTGGCGCGGCGAGGCGGTGCTCGTGCTGCCTGCTGATTTGCCGCTGGTGGCGGCGGAAGACGTGATGGAAATCATCGCGCTCGGCAAGGAAGATATGAGCGTGGTCATCGCCACTGACTATCATCAGGACGGCACCAATGCCATGCTGACGCGCCCGCCGGGATTGATCCCCTACGCGTATGGTGCAGGCAGCTTTGAGCGGCACATGAAACTGGCACAGGAGGTCGGCGCGGACGTGACGGTCTACCGCTCGGAGCGGTTGGCCCTCGATATTGATACACCCGCAGATCTCGAAGATTATTATCGGCTAACTGGTGTTAACCGGGGGCAGTTGTTCCCGACAGGCACCCCACTGGGAGAATAGACATGGCAGACCGAGTAGCACTTTATTTGCAAGACGCCCATTCTTTGCAGGATGCGATTAAGTACGTGCAGTACGCCGAATCGCGTGGCTTTGAAGCCGTCTGGCAGGCGGAAAGCCGCCTCGTGCGCGACGCGATTGTGCCGATGGCCGCTTTTGCCGCGACGACCAGCAAGATCAAGATCGGCTCAGGCGTGATCAACAACTGGACGCGCAACCCCGCCGTGATCGCCGCGACGTACCTGACGCTCGACGATCTCGCGCAGGATCGCATCATTCTCGGCATTGGCGCATGGTGGGATCCGCTGGCGCAAAAGGTGGGTATCACCCGCAGCAAGCCGCTGCTCGCCATGCGTGAAGTCGTGACCACGGTGCGCGACCTGCTGGCGCGTAAGCGCGTGACCTTCCACGGCGAATTCGTCAACCTTGATGATGTCGAACTCGATGTAGTCCATGGGCGCAAAGAACCGCGCAACGTGCCGATCTACATCGGCGCGACCGGTATGCAGATGATGGCGCTCACCGGCGAAATCGCCGATGGCGCAGTGCTCAACTATCTCGTTTCGCCGAAATATAACCAGCAGGCGCTGGAACAGCTTGAAGTCGGCGCGAAGAAAGCCGGACGCCGCCTTGACGACATCGACCGCCCGCAGTTGGTCGTGTGCTCGGTCGACAACGATCGCAAGAAGGCGCTCGATAACGCGCGCAAGCTGGTGACGCAGTACCTCGGCCAGCAGCCTCACATTATGAAGGCCAGCGGCGTAAGCCAGGAATTGCTCGACGAAATCGGGCAGGTGCTGACGTGGCCGGCGACCGAAGAACAGATCGAACAGGCGATGCGCCTCGTGCCCGATGACGTGGTGCAGATGATCACCGCGTCGGGTACGCCGGACGAAGTGCGGGCGAAAGTGCGCGAGTACGTGCAGTACGGCGCAACCTGCCCGATCCTGTACCCGCTCGGCGATGATGTGCGCCTGATGATCGATACGTTCGCGCATGGCTATTCACATTAGCACTGACGATGTGCAGCGCATTCAAGCGAGCGTCTCTCAGAGACGCTCGCTTTATAATGCGCTGGTGTGCCTCATGCTGGCGTTGGCCGTCTACGCGTTATATATGACGCTTGGATCGTACCAGGGACAGCCGCTTCTGCCGCTCGATGACGCCTATATCCACTTTCAATATGCGCGCAGTATTGCGACCGGACAGCCTTACGCCTATAACCCCGGTCTGCCGCCGACCTCGGGCGCGACCAGCTTCCTCTATCCCTACCTCCTCGCCCTCGGCTACCTGATCGGCTTCACTGGGCTGAATCTCGCGTGGTGGGCGACGGGTATCGGCCTGCTGGCGCTGGCTGCTTCCGGTTGGCTGATCTACCGCCTGAGCCGGGAGTTCGCGCCGGAAGGCGTGTCGTGGCTCATGTCGCTGGTGTTCATCCTGAGCGGAGAATTCATCTGGCACGCGGTGAGCGGCATGGAGACAGCACTCGTCGTCATGCTGACGCTGTTGACCCTGTACGCGACGGTGCGCCGTGACGTGCGCTTGACGGCGGTCGCCGGAATGCTGCTCGCGTTGATGCGTCCCGAGGGTGGCATGCTGGCGGTGATCGCCGCCGCAGTCGTGCTGTATCAGGCGATGCAGACGATCCCCGTCCAGAACCGATTCGGCATTCCCCGCCTGTGGCTGTGGCGGAGGGAATGGCTGCTCCTGCTGCTGCCCCTGCTGGCACTCGGCGTGCAACCGCTCGTCAACTTCTTGATCACGGGGACGGCGGTCGCGTCGGGCAATGCGGCGAAATCGCTGTTCGGCATGATCCCGTTCGACCTCGGCGTGATTGTTGGCCGACTGTGGGATAACTTTTCGCGCATGTGGCTGCAATTGAGCGGACTGCGCGCCGCGCGCGAACCGGGCTACTACGCGCCGCTGCTGTTCGTGCCCGCCTTGATCGGTCTGTTCGCCGTTTTCCGCTGGCGGCGCTTCGCGGCGCTGGTGCTCGCCGTGTGGCTGCTAGTGGGTTTCGCGGCCATTTCCACGCTGGATACGGCGTTCTGGCATTTCAAACGCTACCAGATGCCGCTGATCGTGCTGCTGTATCCGCTGGCAGGGTGGGGCATCGCCTATGTGCTGCGCCGCTTGCCGCGTTCGGCCCGCTTGATCAATTTGCTTGCGTGGGTGACGCTGCTGCTGTTCGTGCCGCTCTCGACCCTGCAATTCGTGGTGCATTACCGCACGAATACGGGTTATGTCGCCGCGCAGCCGCTGCAGATGGCGCATTGGCTGCGCGAGAATACGTCCGAGGGCAGCGTGATCGCCGTGCATGATGTGGGCATGATGCGCTACATGGGCGGGCGCACGACCGTGGATATGGTTGGCTTGACGACCCCCGGCGCGGCGGATTACTGGCGCAACGGGCCAGGTTCGGTGGGAGAGTTTCTCGAACAGGTGCGTCCTGACTACATCGCCTCGTACGGGGTGGGGCATGGCCTCGGCCTCGGCTATCTCGAAAATACCGACTTGTATGCAGAGGCGCTCGTGCGCTACCCGGTCACGCTCGACCCGACCTCGAATGTGGCGCTGGCGGCGGAGACGCAGGGCATTTTTGTGCCGAACTGGTCGGCGGCGGAGCAAGCACCGTACCCGGTAACGACGAATTTGGTGACGCCGTACCTCGCCAACATGCAGATGATCGAAACACTCGATGTGGCCGATCTCGAATCGGAGCGGCGGCACGATTACCTGTGGCGGAGTCCGCTGCCGCTCGGCGGTTTTCCGACTGAATACAACCAGTTCGACTCGCTGGGCTGCATGGTGCTGCTCGGCACGGCATGTGAACTGATGGACGGTGGACGCCATATCAACGGCGAAGAAGCGTTCACACTGCATCTGACGGCGGGGCAAGCTGCGATTCTGGTCACGCGGGTGCATGCGGCTAACCCCGGCGAAATCGACGTGTATGTGGGCGATACGCTCATTGACACCCGGCTGATTCCGGCGCTGCCGGGTAGCTGGTTGGAGATCCCCACGCTGCTCCCCGCGGAATTTGTCACGGAAACTACGCGAATTCGGATTATCCCACGCACGGCGGGCGACTACATGCCCTACATGCACTGGGTTTATCAGGGCACGGCTACAGTGAGTACTTTCGTTGATGCGCCGCTTGGAACATTTCAGGATGGTGCGATTGCCATTTACGACCCAGGTGTTGGTTACGAGGTGACGGAGGGCGGCGACTATCGGCTTCTGCCGGAATGGGCTTGGTCGACCGATGGACGCGCGACGGGCAACCTCAAGATGTTCGTGCATGTGCTGGATGCCGACGGGCAGATCGTCACTCAGTCGGATATGTACCCCGGCGCGGGCGCTTTGCCACCCGAAAATTGGATAGCTGGTTCGTTTCGTGAGAGAATTACGCTAGAATTTAGTCAGCCACCGCCGGGGCGTTACACCATTGTGATGGGGTTGTATGATGCAGTGACGATTACCCCGCTCATGCCGGTCGGGGGTGACGAGTTCGGACGGTTGGTTATCGGTGAAATAACGGTCGAGTAGGTATGGACGATACACGCGAAGTGTATGAGGCAGTTCTCCAGGCGCAGACGACGGGCGAACCCGCGGCTTTAGCCACGGTGATCGCCGTTTCCGGGTCGGTGCCGCGCCATGTGGGGAGCAAGCTGCTCGTCCGCGCCGATGGCTCGTTCGTCGGCACGGTTGGCGGCGGTGCCATGGAAAGCCGCGTGCTTGCCGAGGGGCAAGCGGTGATCGCGGACGGACAGGCTCGCCGCCTGAGCTATACGCTCAACGACATTGGCGCGGGTGACCCGGGCATTTGCGGTGGAACGCTCGAAATCTTCGTCGAGCCGATTGCCGTGCCGCCGACGCTCCTGGTCATCGGCGCGGGGCACGTCGGCAAGGCGCTGGCCGAACTGGGTAAGTGGATGGGGCTGCGCGTCGTCCTCTCGGATGATCGCGCCGAATTCTGCAACCCCGACTTCTTGCCGGGAATGGATGGCTATGTCGTGTGCAAACCCGGCGAGATTCCGCAGCAGGTGAGCATTCACGGGCAAACCTATATTGCCGCGGTCACGCGGGGCTTGCCCATTGACATCCACCTGATCCCGGCGCTGCTGGCGACGAGTGCACCCTATATCGGCGTGATTGGCAGCCGCCGCCGCTGGGCGCTCACGGTCAAGGCGCTGCGCGAACAGGGAATCAGCGATGACGTGCTCAAGCGGATTCGCGCGCCAATCGGGTTAGAATTGGAAGCAGAAACGCCCAAAGAGATTGCGTTGAGCATCCTCGCCGAAATCATCATGATCCGGCGCGGGGGCACAGGCAAACCGATGCAGTGGTTGGGCGACGAGACAGAGTGAAAACGAGTTCGATGTGAAGATTCTGTGTGTGAGCGATACCGTCGTTCAGCAGATGGAAAATGCGGCGCATCTGCGCCGACGCTATAACGATGTTTCGCTGGTGGTGAGCTGCGGCGATATGCCCGCCGCCTACCTCGAATTCATCACATCGGTGCTGAATGTGCCGCTGTTCTATGTGCGCGGTAACCACGATACGGGCTACGATGAGCGGCCACCCGGCGGTGAAAACTTACACCGGCGCATTGTGAACTATAACGGCATTAGTTTTTTTGGTATTGAAGGCTCTATCAAATATAACAACAGTCCGATTCAATATTCTGAAGGCGAAATGGGGGGGATGGTGCTCAACAGCGCCATGCCGCTGCTCGCCCGCAAGATGCGGAAAGGACGCGGAATTGATATTTTCGTCACGCACTCGCCCGCCAAGGGCATCCACGATCTCGACGATCTACCGCACCACGGGATCAAAGCCTTCCTGCGCTTCATGGATTGGTTCAAGCCGCGCTACATGGTGCATGGACACGTGCATACATGGGATCGACGAACGACGGTGGTCACGCAGTATGGCGAGACGTGCATCATGAATATCAACCCTGTGACGTTACTCGAAATTGAGCCGGAGCCCTAGTCCAAGAGGTCGACCAACATGTGGAAGCACTACTACACCGTCACCACAACCGCTGAGGCGCTCGAACTGCTCGCGCAGTATCGAGACCGCGCCCGCGTGATTGCTGGGGGAACGGATATTATCATTGAACTGGAGCGCGGCCAGCGCCCGAATCTCGACGTGCTCATCGATATCACGCGCGTATCCGGTCTGGACGAGATTCAACTGCGCGGTGACGAGATTCGCCTTGGCCCGCTGGTGACGCATAATCACGTCGTGGGCAGCGACCTACTGGTGCAGCGCGCGCTGCCGCTGGCGCAGGCATGTTGGGAAGTCGGCGCGCCGCAGATTCGCAATCGCGGCACCGTCGCAGGCAACCTGATCACCGCCTCGCCCGCGAACGACACCATCGCGCCGCTGATGGCGCTCGGCGCGTCGGTCATCCTCAGCTCGCTGGAAGGCGAACGCACGATACCGCTGGCGCAGTTTTACACTGGGGTGCGCCGTTCGGTGATGCGCCCAGACGAACTCCTCACGGGCATCACCTTCCCGGCGCTCTCAGAAAACGAACGCGGGACGTTCCTCAAGCTCGGGCTGCGGCGCGCGCAGGCGATCTCCGTGGTCAACGCTGCGGTCGTACTGTCGTTCGCTGGAGACACCGTCGCGAAGGCGGCGATCACACTCGGCAGCGTCGCGCCCACGATCTTTCGGGCGGGTGTCGCCGAACAGGCGCTGATCGGCAAACCACTGACCATCGAGGGCATCCGCGAGGCGGCGCGGCTGGCTGCCGCCGCGACGAGCCCGATTGACGATGTGCGCGGCACGGCGGAATACCGCGTAGAAATGATCCGTGTATTGGTGACGCGGGTGCTCAAAGCGCTGTTGGCCAAGTCACAAGCCGCGGCTTTCCCGACCGAACCCGCGATGCTGTGGGGGGATCATCAGGGGGCATCGGCTTCAGCACCCGAGCAGCAGATCGATCACACTGAAGCGGAACCGATTGTCACGGTCATCAATGGGCAGCCGATCACTGTGCCGACGGGGCAGGGCAAGACGCTGCTCCGCTTTCTGCGCGAAGACGTCGGCCTGACCGGGACGAAGGAGGGCTGCGCGGAAGGGGAATGCGGCGCGTGCACCGTGTTCCTCGATGGCGCGGCGGTCATGGCGTGCATGGTTCCGGCTCCGCGCGCCCACGGCGCGGCGGTGGTCACCGTGGAAGGGCTGCAGGCGGACGACGAGCTCCATCCCATACAAGAAGCGTTTGTGGAGGCTGGCGCCGTACAGTGTGGGTACTGCACACCGGGGTTCCTGATGGCGGGCGCGAAGCTGTTGGAAGAGCACCCCGACCCGACACGCGCCCAGATCGAAACGAGTATCACGGGCAACCTGTGTCGCTGCACGGGTTACTATAAGATTCTGGAAGCATTTGACGCGGCCGCGAAGTTGAAGAGACAAGAGGTGATGCATGAGCAGTCAAGTTAAGATTCAAGATAAAAAACGCGGTCGGCGGTCATGGCCCGTCATGGGCTTTTTGCTGATCGTCGCCTTCACAGTGATCGCTTATCTGATCGCCCCGGGCGTCATCGATTGGCTGCGCGACAATCTGCGTGGCTTCCGAACCACGGGTATGAACCAGACCACGCTGCGCTGGGTATTTACGGCCATCATCGCTCCTGATTCTCTCGCTGTTCGCCGGAATGATCATCGCCGTGGCCGCGCCCAAGAAGCCGATCAACGTCAAAATGAGCGATCTGGCGAAAGAACGCGATCAACTGGTGGATGCCAAGGCGAAGCGCAAGAAACAGCAGCGCCGCATTAACCGCGAGTATCGCGAACATGTGGAAGGGAAGAATAAGTAGCCTATGGATCGGACTGTTCCCAAGACTGGCAGTGAAGAGATCGAACTGTACATGCGAACGTACTATTCGCTGCTCAGGTCGAGTCAAACGATTCAGATTGAAACGCTCGTGGAAAGCCATCTGACGATGGATTCGTCGCTGCATGTTTTGGCGCGGAGTCCGCAGCCAGATGTGTCAACGCTGGTCTACAGCAGCATGCGCATGCCGCCGTGCATCATCGACGTGGATTTGGTGGTGCTCGGTCAGCTTGACCGGCAGTTCAGCGCGGCGGGCTACCCGATCAACGAGTGGGAGAAGGTGTACTCGTCGGGGCGCCGCCGCCGCACGCATTTCAACGAGGCGCAGCGGACGATGGCCGTGTTCGTCGCCAGTCGGTCGGACATTGACGACCTCATCCCCATGCTGACCGCCTACCAGATCGAATGGAATAAGCTGCATCACCTGCTGCAAGGCGAGATTCCGAAGTTGTTCCTCGCGCAGTATCAGAACCGGCAGGACCCGCTCACGGACGCTGAGATCGAGATGCTCTCCACCGCGCTGCATGTCGAGTCAGCAGATTTGCGGCGCTTGGAAGTCGCTTGGGGCGGGCGCTTTGTGCAAACCCTCGACCGGATGGCGCACGGGCGTAAGCAGTTCGGCGTGCGTTTGCTGGCCGGGTCGCTGGCGGCTTATCGTCGGGCGACCGCGCAGTGGTGGGATGAAGTGGTTGCGCAGGTCGGCAATGCGGTCAACCTACAGGAGCGCCCGATCTACTTTGTTTCCAGCAACGCGCACTCGGTCGTCAACCCGCTGACCGGGTTCGCGATTCGCGAAGAGGCGAACATCCTGCGGTACATGCAGTCGCGCGGTCACCAGAACCTGCTCAGCGAGTATCAGGCGATTCAGGCTGATCGCGGACTGACACACAAGCACAATTTTCTGTACTACGTGCTCAAAAAATACCTGACCGATGTCGGCGAGAAGCCGCGCAATCAGATGGCGGCGGACGAGCGCGAGTCCGGCATTTACCGTGTGCCGAGTCAGCATGGGTTTGACATCGAGACGCAGGTGATCGAGCTCAACAAGCTGCATGCCGATTGGCTTGACCCGCGCGTGAAGGGGGATTTGCCGACCGACTGGCTGCCCTACAGCGATGCGCTCATCCTCAACATTGACTACCCGCTCGGTTTGGGCGCGTATGAACTGCTGACCCGCTTGTCGGAACAGGTCTCGCACCTGGTTGGCGTGTACATCATGGGCAAGGCGGCGACGCTCAACGGGCGCATCGGTGATGTGATGATCTCGAACGTCGTGCACGATGAGCATTCGCAGAATACCTACCTGTTCAATAACTGCTTCACCGCACAGGATATTGCGCCGTTTTTGACCTACGGCACGGTGCTCGATAATCAGAAAGCCATCAGTGCGTTGGGGACGTTCCTGCAGAATTCACGCTATATGAGCGTGTTCTATCAGGAAGGCTACACCGTGATCGAGATGGAAGGTGGGCCGTACATGTCCAGCGTCTATGAAGTGGTACGCCCCAAGCGTCATCCGCAGAATGAGATCGTCACACTCTACGGCGCGCCGTTCGATGTCGGTATCCTGCATTACGCGTCCGATACCCCGTTCACCAAAGGCAAGAACCTGGGGACGAACCTCAGTTACGCGGGCGTTGACCCCACCTATGCAACGTCGGTCGCCATCCTGCACCGCATTATGGCGAAAGAGGCGGAGCGGATGCGGTCGGTCAAGCCGTTGGTGGCGGCAACCTAGCCAAAGGAAGGTTAGTTCATGGTGGAACCACTGAAGGCGGTCGGGCAGAGCATCCGCCGTTTTGATGCGACAAGTAAGGTCACTGGGGAGGCACTGTACCCCGGTGATTTCAATATGGACGGGCAGTTGTGGCTGAAGATTCGCTTCAGCGACCGCGCACATGCCCGCATCCGGTCAATTGATACGAGCGCTGCCGAAGCGCTGCCGGGCGTGGTGCGGGTCATCACGGCGAAAGATGTCCCGGTTAATGAGTATGGTTTGGTGACCAAGGATCAGCCGGTCCTTTGTGGACCGGGCAGTACGATCAGCGGTGCGGACGTGGTGCGCTGCTACATGGATAATGTCGCGCTGGTCGTCGCCGAAACGGAAGCGATTGCGGCGGAAGCGGCCAAGCTGATCCAGATCGATTACGAGGATCTGCCCGCGGTCTTTGACATGGAAGCCGCCATGCTTGAAGGCGCGCCGCAGCTTCACGAGGATAAGCCCAATAACATCGAGATTCACTACCGCATCCGCAAAGGCGATATGGCCGCTGGGTGGGCCCAAGCCGCTGTGGTGGTCGAGGGCGAATACAGCACGGGGTATCAGGAGCACGCCTACTTGCAGCCGGAAGCGGGTCTGAGCTACATCGACGAGCAGGGGCGAGTGACGGTCATCGTCGCCGGGCAGTGGACGCACGAGGATCAGTACCTGATCGCGCACGCGCTGAACCTCCCCGAAGAACAAGTGCGCGTGATCTACCCGGCGATTGGCGGGGCCTTTGGCGGGCGCGAAGATATGTCCGTGCAGATTGTGCTCGCGCTCGCGACACATTACGTGCGCCGCCCGGTCAAGACGATCTGGAGCCGTGAAGACTCGATCAAGTACCACCACAAGCGCCATCCCGTCACCGTGAAGGCGAAGTGGGGTGCGACCCGCGAAGGTAAGCTCGTCGCGATGGAAGCGCGGATCGTCGGCGATGCGGGGGCGTACAACTACACGTCGAGTAAGGTGCTGGCGAATGCCAACCTGATGGCGACCGGCCCGTATGAGTGCGAGAACGTCCATACAGACACGTATGCTGTGCTGACCAACAACATCCCGACGGGGGCCTTCCGCGGGTTTGGTGCGCCGCAAGCCTGTTTAGCCGCGGAAGGGCTGATGAACCGCCTCGCCGAAGCGCTGAACATGGACCCGGTGGAACTGCGCCTGCGTAATTCCATTCGGGAAGGCAGCTTCCTCTCGGTGGGGACACCGCTGCCGCCCGGTGTGAGCATGCCGCAGGTGATTGAACGCGGCGCGCTGGAAAGCTACTGGACGCGGACGAACGGCTGGCAGCGGCAGGCGGTCGAACAGCCGGAGAACCCGGCACTGCGGCGCGGGATTGGTTTCGCGTGTGGCTTCAAGAATGTCGGCTATAGTTTCGGCGCGCCCGAACAAAGCTGGGCAACGGTCGAACTGTACGGCAATACCGAGATTGAGCACGTCGTCGTGCGGCACGGTGGCGCGGATGTGGGGCAGGGGACGCACACCGTCATGGTGCAGATGGCAGCGGATGCGGTCGGTGTGCCGATTGAGTGCGTCAAGTTTATTGGGCATGATACGGCGGAGACGATGACGGCGGGCAGCGCGTCCGCATCACGGCTGACGTTCATGTCCGGCAACGCGATTTGCGGCGCGGCGGCAGAAGCGCTCGAAGCGTGGCGGCGCGAAGAACGCCCGGCCAAGGCGACTTATCGCTATCGTCCGCCGAAGACCACACCCTATGACCCTATGACGGGCAAGTCCGAACCGAACTTCGCCTACGGGTATGTCGCGCAGGCGGTGGAAGTCGAAGTCGATATTGAGACGGGTTTCGTCCGTGTATTGCGCGTAGTCAGTACGAATGACGTGGGCAAGGCGGTCAACCCGCAGCAAGTGCAAGGGCAGATTGAGGGTGCAGTCATTCAGGCACTGGGCTATGCGGTCATGGAGCATCTGATCTCGGTCGATGGCCGCATCCGCAACCCGTATCTCTCGACGTACTTGATCCCGACTGTGCTCGACATCCCCATTGAAGTCAAATCGGTGGTACTCGAATACGCCGATCCAATTGGCCCGTTTGGGGCGCGTGGGATGGCGGAAATGCCGTTCGTGCCGCTCGCTCCGGCGATTGCGGCGGCGGTCAAAGATGCGACGGGCGTCTGGATTGACGATCTACCTCTGATCCCGGATCGCGTAGTCAAGAAGCTGCGGGAGCAGGGCGTTGGCGTTCTTTGAGCAGGCGCGCGTCGTCGTGCGCGGTGGTGGCGATTTAGCCAGCGGCGCGATCTTCCGGTTGATCAAGGCGGGGTTTCCGGTCATCGTGCTTGAGCTGGATGCGCCGCTGCTCGTCCGACGGACGGTGTGCTTTGGCGATGCGGTTTACAGCGGCACGCGTACCGTCGAAGGCGTGACGAGTCGGCTGGTGTCCGACCCCGAGGTGGCATATGCGCTCAGTGCGCGGGGCGAAATCCCCGTGCTGATTGATCCGCAGGGACTCGCGCTGGTAGCGCTCCGACCGATGGTCGTGATCGATGCACGGATGGAAAAGCGCAACCTCGGCACGACGATCAGCGACGCACCGCTGGTGGTCGCCTTCGGTCCCGGTTTCACAGCGGGTGTAGATTGCCACGCCGTGATCGAGACGAATCGCGGGCACAACCTCGGACGCGCTCTCTACTCTGGCTCAGCCGAACCAGACACAGGCGAACCGGGCAGCGTGCTGAATAAGACGCATTCGCGCGTGCTGCGCGCGCCAGTTGACGGCCATGTCGAGCCGCGCTTCGCCATCGGCGACGTGATCGAAGCAAGGCAGGTCATTGCCACGGTGGATGGACAGCCCATCACAGCCGCATTCACGGGGATGCTGCGCGGCCTCATGCACGAGCGGGTGCAGGTGCGCGCGGGTATGAAAGTCGGCGATCTGGATCCGCGTGTTGAGCGCGAGCACTGCTTCACCCTGTCCGATAAGTCGCTGGCGGTGGGCGGCGGCACGCTCGAAGCGGTGCTCGCGTCGTCAGCGGTGCGCGCCGCGCTGCGATGAAACTGCGTGACGCTTTCCGCATCACGCGCGGCGAGGTCGTCGCGTTGACGGGGGCGGGTGGAAAGACTTCTACTTTAACCGTGTTGGCGCATGAGCTGGCCGATGAAGGTTGGCGCGTACTGGCAACGACCACCACGCGCATCGCCGAGGATGAACTGGCGGCTATGCCTCATGCGCTCAAACCTGAAGTAGGCGCGGCGGCGATCTCGGCGGCACTCGAGCAGCACCGCTTCAGCTTTATCTACACGGGGATTCGCGGCGGCAAGGCCTACGGGTTCGATTCCGTCTCGTGGCTGCTGGACTCGGTCGATGCTGACGCTTTGATCATTGAAGCAGACGGGGCACGGCGCATGGTCTTCAAAGCGCCGTACGCGCACGAGCCAGTCATTCCGCCGGAAACGTCCCTCGTCGTGCCCGTCGCTTCCCTAAAGGCGCTTGGGCAACCGCTGGACGAGGAGCATGTCTACAACGCACAGGCCATAATCGACAAGTTCGGGTTTTACCCCGGCGCACCGATCAAGTCGCCGTGGGTGGCGCAGGTGCTGCGCGATAAGGATTTCGGACTGAAGGGCGTGCCGGATCGCGCGCGGGTGGTGGCGTGGCTCAACGCAACGCCAGCCAGCGGGTATCAGCGGGCACGGGCGCGCCTGATCGCCCGGCTTATCCTCAGGTCACCGCGGGTGACGGCGGTGGCGCTAGGTTCGACAAGGAGCAGTGATCCGGTGAGCGAAGTGCAGCGCACGGTGGGCGCGGTCGTATTGGCGGCGGGGATGTCACGCCGCATGGGCGAGATGAAAGTGCTGCTGCCGTGGTCGGATGGCCGGACGATTCTCGAGCATATCCTGCACCAGTTGGCGCTGGCGCGTGTCGAACCCGTGGTCGTCGTGACGGGCAACCGCGCGGATGAGGTGCGGGCGGCAGCGGAGCGGTCGGGCGCGTTGACCGTGCATAATTCCGAGTATGAGACTGCGGAGATGCTGTCGTCGCTGCAGGTTGGTTTGCGGGCGCTCCCGGCGCATGTCAGCGCCGCGCTGATTGTGCTTGGGGATCAACCGCGCATTCAGCCGCGCGTGGTGGATCAGGTCATGATGGCTTATGCCGAAGGGCAGGGTGACCTGGTCGCGCCAAGCTATCAGATGCGGCGCGGACATCCAATTCTGATTGATCGGCGGTATTGGCAGGAAATTTACGATCTTCCGAAATCTGGCGCGCCGCGTGATGTGATTAACCGCCATCCGGTGACGCATATCACGGTCGAGACGGACAGTGTGCTCCGCGACGTGGATACCCCGGACGACTACCGCGAGGAGCGCGGGCGTGCCGGGTTGAGCTGACTACTGCTTGAACCAGTTGATCAAGCGCGAGACCATATTCTTCTTTTGAATATTCGCCTGATCATATTCGTGCTGCAGGCGCTTGGTCAAATGCTCCAGCTCGTTGACCTGTATGCGCGCGCCATTGACGATCACCCAGTTGCTGTCGAGCGCGCGCAAGTCTTTTGGCATCCGTTTATAGAGTTTTTTGTACGCATCGGCGTAATGTAGCATTGCCCGTTCTGCGCTCATCTCCAAAACCCCAGACCCCACCTTGATCTCTCCGTATTTTAGCAACAATTTTATCCGCCTGCATAGTTGACGTTGGTTTGGACATCGTAAGGGTAACGCGTCCTAGGTATAATGGGATGAGAAAAAGGAGTCATAGCAGCAATGGCATTTACACGAGCAGATTACGAAAAAGCAGCGGCTGTTATTCGCAATCGCACCGATCTTCCGGTGAAAGTGGGTTTGGTTCTCGGCTCGGGCTTGAATGTCCTCGCCGATGTGCTGGAAGATCGTGTGGAAATTCCCTATAAAGATATTCCCGGTTTCCCGCAGTCGACGGTCGAAGGGCATGCGGGTGAACTGGTGCTCGGTCGGCTGGAAGGCGTGCCGGCGATCACGCAAAAAGGGCGCGCCCACCTCTACGAAGGCTACAGCGCGCAGCAGATCACGTTCCCGATCCGCGTGATGCAAATGCTCGGCGTGAACACACTGATCCTCACGAATGCGGCGGGCGGCCTGAACACGAGCTTCCGCGTGGGCGATGTGATGCTGATCGTGGACCACATCAATTTCGTCGGCATGGGCGGCAACAACCCGTTGATGGGGCCGAATGATCCCTCGCTTGGAGTGCGCTTTGTCGGTCTGGCGCAGACGTATGATCGGCATTTACGCGCGCAAGCGGTGAATGTCGCCGCGGAGAACAACATCAACCTGCAGCAGGGCGTGTACGTGTGCCTCTCCGGCCCGCAGTTTGAATCGCCTGCCGAGATTCGCATGCTGCGGACGATTGGCGGTGACGCGGTTGGCATGTCGACAGTGCATGAGGTGCTGGTCGGTCGCCATGCGGGGATGCGCGTGCTGGCGTTCTCCGGCATCACCAACGAGTGCATCGACCAGATCGATACGGAACTGGAAACGAATCACGAGGAAGTGCTCGATGCGAGCCGCATCCTTGTGCCAAAGCTGGAAACCATTCTGCGTGGAGTGCTGCGGTCATTGCAATGATTGCCAGCCTGGTCTTCTTCATCGAACAAATCGCGACGGGACTATATATCGTCCTCGGCGTGCTGTTGTTTCTCGCCCTGCGCTGGTGGCTGCGAGCGAATGGCGCGTATCGTGCGACGCACTTCGAGCTCGAACGCGAGGTCGCGCGCTACAACCGCTCGAACGCCGGAACGGTCGTGATCCTGCTGCTGGAGTTGCTGCTGATCATCATCGGCTTACAACAGATCGTCGCGCCGACGCTGCGCGGCACGCTGAATCTCGAAGTCAGCCTGGTCAGTATTGCCGAAGATGGCGATTTCCGCACGCCCGTGCCTTCGCCGCCGTCCGGTGGTCTGGTGATTGACCCCAGCGGCGTGCAGCTCGGTGAAGTCGACCCGGCGTCGCAGATTTTGCCGACGCCGACGCTGACGCCGACCCCGGTCGGCACGATTGTGCCGAATGCGCCGCCCGCGGCGTGTACCTCACCAGAGGCGACGCTGGCGATTCCGGCGAATGGCATGGTCGTCTTCGAGCCGATCACCGTAGTGGGTGTGGCGACAACCGAAAACTTCTCGTTCTATCGTTTTGAGCTCAAAGGCGAATCAACGTCCGGCAATTTCGCGATCATCGGTGTCGACGGGACGCAAGCCGTGCCGGTCGAAGCGGCGTTGGGGCAATTTGTGCCCGCCTATTATCAACCGGGAGAATACGAGTTCCGCCTGACCGTGTTTGACATCACTACCGCTGTCCGTGCTTCGTGCACCGTCACGATCTACATCAGCGACCCCATCCCAACGCCCACTCCGCTGGGAACGGAGGCCGGATCATAACGGTTTCTGTCGGCATTATCGGGGCGGGTAAGGTTGGGGGAACGCTAGCTCGTCTATGGTTTGAACGCGGATATCGCATCAGTGCGGTGTACAGCCGCAGCCCGGAACGCGCGGCGGCACTGGCGGAGCGAGTCGAGGCACAGGTGGTTCCGGCAGCGGCGGACGTCGTCGACTACGCCGATCTGACCGTGATCGCGGTGCCGGATGATGTGATCGAGACGGTTGCGGCGGCGCTGGCAGTCGCGGATTGGACGGGGAAAGCGGCCGTTCACACGGCTGGATCCCGGGACAGCGCGGCGCTGGCAGTTCTGCAGAGTCGCGGCGGACTGGTCGGCACGCTGCATCCGGCGTTTCCGTTCGCCGATGTCGAGACGGCGGTGCAAAGACTGCCCGGCGCGGCGTTTGCGCTGGAAGCGGATGACCCGCGCTTATATGGCTGGTTGACCGACCTCGTGGCGGCACTGGATGGCCATCCGATCCGCATCCCGCCCGGCCAGAAGGCGCTCTATCACGCGGCATTGGTGATCGCCAGCAACTACGCGGTGACGCTATATGCGGCGGCGGAAGCGCTGCTGCTGCGCCTTGGGGCGGGACGCGAACAGGCCGACACCGCGCTCAACGCGCTGGTTGCCGGGACCGTCGAGAACCTACGGACGAAAGGCATTCCGGATGCGCTAACGGGGCCGCTCACGCGGGCGGACGTCACCACGATCGGATCACACTTGCGGGCGCTGGCAGATGATCCGGCGCTGGCGGAAATCTATGTGGCGCTGGCGCGACAGACGTATCCTCTGCTTGAGGCGCGGGGTTTATCTACTGACAGGATAGAGATGCTGTTGCGAGGGTACCATGCGAGTGAGCATCCGTGATATTCAGAAGATGAAGGCCGACCGTGAACCCATTGTCATGATCACGGCGTACGACGCGACGAGCGCGCGCTTGAGCGAAGCGGCGGGCGTGCCCATGCTGCTGGTCGGCGATTCATTGGGGATGGTGATTCAGGGACATGATGTGCCCGTTCCGGTCACCTTGGAGCATATTATTTATCACGCGGAGATTGTGACCCGCGTGACAGCCACGGCGCTGATCGTCGGTGATATGCCGTTCATGAGCTACAACGTGAGCGTTGAGCAGGCGCTGACCAACTCAGCGCGGCTCATGCAGGCCAGCGGTGTGGGCGCGGTCAAAATGGAAGGCGGCGAGTATCTCGCCGAGACGATTCACCGCGTGACCCAAGTCGGCATTCCCGTGATGGCGCACATCGGCTTACAGCCGCAGAGCGTGTACAAGGTCGGCGGGATGCGGGTGCAGGGGCGTGACCTGGATGGCGCGCGCCAACTGCTGCGCGATGCACAGGCGATTGAAGAGGCGGGCGCATTCGCGGTTGTGCTCGAATCCGTGCCTGCGCCGCTCGCAGAGATGATCACGCACAAGCTGCAAATTCCGACCATCGGGATTGGCGCCGGGGCGGCGACCGACTGGCAGGTGCAGGTCTTTCACGATATTCTTGGCCTGTTCGAGGAATTCACGCCGCGCCATGCTAAACACTACGCCGAACTCGGTGGGGTGATCCGTGAGGCGATTGGCAATTACGCGCGGGATGTGCGGGAACGCAAGTTCCCCGCGCCCGAAAACAGCTTCAACATGAAGGATGACGTATTGGCGGCGCTGCAAATCAACGGGGCGGATGAGCATGCAGGTCATTGACAGCATTGAGGGGCTGCGCAAAGCGCGGAAGGCAATCACCGGGCGCGTTGGGGTTGTGCCGACAATGGGCGCGCTGCACGAAGGGCATTTGACCTTGGCACGGCAGGCGCGCGCCGACAACGACACCGTCATCGCGACGATTTTCGTCAACCCGACGCAGTTTGCACCCAATGAAGACTTCAACGCTTATCCGCGCGATCTGGCACATGACCTCTCCATGCTGGAAACACTGGGAGTCGACGTGGTGTTCACGCCGACTCCGGCGCTGATGTACCCACCGAACTTTCAAACGTTCGTCAAGGTCGATCAGGTGACGCAGGGGTTGGAAGGCGACCTGCGCCCGAATCACTTCCGCGGGGTGGCGACCGTCGTCAGCAAGCTGTTCAACCTGACGCAGCCCGATGTCGCCTACTTTGGGCAGAAGGACGCGCAGCAGGTCGTCGTGATCCGCCGCATGGTCGCCGACCTGAATTTCCCGCTCGAAGTGGCCGTAATCCCGACGGTGCGCGAGGCCGACGGTCTCGCCATGAGTTCGCGCAACGTCTACCTGACGCCGGAACAGCGGGCGGCGGCAGGTGTGATCTACCGCGCGCTGGTTGCGGCGGCGCAGGCTTACGATGAGGGCGAACGCACCCCCGCCAATCTGCGGGCGGTCGCGCGGAACGTGCTGAAAACAGAAGCGCAAGCCGAGATTGAGTACGTCGCGGTCAACGACCCGAGCACGCTCATCGGTGTGCATGAACCGGCAGAGCAGCCGCTGCTGCTGTCGATGGCCGTGCAGATCGGGCGGCCGCGTCTGCTCGATAACTGCCTGCTTCCGTGGTCACTCAATAATCGTGAGGGTCTCACCGCCACGCTCGGCGTATGATACGACCTGCACGTCTTATCGTCGCCTAAAGGTTACATGAGTTTTACAAGTTTCTAAGAGACTTCTTGCGGTTCTTCGCGTATATTAAGATGTGTATTGACCGGAGAGGGTATTGACGATGATATTTGACACTAACTATCTTCTGCTGGTGTTTATCCCGACCCTACTGTTGTCGTTGGGCGCGCAGTTTTTCGTGCGCTCGGCATATTCCAAGTGGGGCAACGTGCGCAACAGCGCTGGCGCCACGGGCGTGGATGTCGCCCGCGCGATTTTCAGTCGCACGAATGTACAGGAAATCCGGTTGGAGGGTACGCCCGGCCAACTGACCGACCACTTTGATCCCGGCAGCAACATTGTGCGGCTCTCGCAAGGCATCGCGACGACGCCGTCGGTTGCCGCGATGGCGGTGGTCGCGCATGAGCTCGGCCACGTGCAGCAGTATCAGCAGCGTTCGCCCCTGATCGCCGCCCGGCAGTTCCTCGTCCCGGCAGTCACCTTTGCGCCGCAAATTGGCTACCTGATGATCTTCGCGGGCTTGTTCCTGCGCATGACCGGGTTGATCTGGGCGGGCATCGCGCTGTTCGCCGTGATGGTCGTGTTCATGATTTTGACACTGCCTGTGGAAATCGACGCCAGCCGGCGCGGGATGGCGCTCTTGCAGCAGTCCGGTCTGATGACCTCGGAGAGCGATGCTGGTGGTGCGCGCCAGGTGCTGACGGCGGCGGCGCTGACCTATGTGGCGGCGGCGATTACGTCAGTGCTGCAATTACTGTACTTCGTGAGCCTCGCCAATCGACGGCGCTAGGCGAAAGCTCGACCAAAATCAAACGCCCGACTCACTGTGAGTCGGGCGTTTTTCGTTTATTCGAGCGTTTCGCTGTCGATGCGCCGCCGCAGGCGCTGTAAGCGTCCGCGGTTGGGACGGATGCGGTTCACCAGATCATTGAGCTGACGGCTCAGACGGATGAGGCGCTGCCGCCAGAAGGCAAACGCGTAAATCGCCTCACGCCGCTGCCGATTGAGCATCTTCGAACGGTCATCGGGCTTCGGCGCGCCCCACTTGACGACCATCGACGCCCAGGTCAACCCGCCGCCAAAGCCCACAAAGGCGATGTGGTCGTTTTCCTTAACGCGTCCCGCCTGAATGGCCTCCACGAGCGCGATCGGAATCGAGGCAGCGGAGGTGTTGCCGTAGCGATCCAGATTGACATAGAACAGGCTTTCTTCGACCTTGAGGCTGCGCGCCGCTGCCGCGATGATGCGCAGGTTGGCCTGATGCGGCACGATCAGCGCGAGATCTTTGATGGTCAACCCGGCAATATCCAGCGCCTGATTGATGCTTTCACCAATTACGCGGCTGGCAAACTTAAAGACTTCGCCGCCGTTCATGTGCATTTTGCCGAGCTTGTGCCCGTTGGGCAGCGTCTCAATCTCGGCCATGTCAGTGCTGCCGAACGTCGGAATGCCGAGCAAATCGCCGCCCGAGCCGTCAGAGCGCAGCACGGCGGAGAGCACGCCGCCTTCGACCGAGCTGGCTTCCAGCACGACCGCGCCCGCGCCATCGCCGAAGAGGATGCACGTCCCACGGTCGGACCAATCAAGCACGCGGGACATGGTTTCCGCGCCGATGATCAGCGCTTTTTGTGAGCGACCGGAGCGGATCGCCTGAGCGGCCATATCGACCGCGTAAACGAACCCGGAACAGGCTGCGCTCAGATCGAACGCTCCCGCCTTGTTCGCGCCTAACCACGATTGGATCAGGCTGGCGGTGCTCGGGAAGACATTCTCCGGAGTCGACGTGGCGACGATGATCATGTCGAGCTCAAGCGGCAGAATATCGGCGACTTCCAGCGCGCGCTGCGCGGCCTTGAGGCCAAGAGTCGCCGTGGTTTCTTTGTCGCTGGCAATGCGCCGCTCGCGAATACCCGTGCGCTGACGAATCCAGTCGTCGGTCGTTTCGACGATAGCCGACAGATCATCATTCGTCATCACCGTCTCGGGGACAGCCATACCCCATCCGACGATGTGCGCGTAGCACGCAGCCTGAGGCGGCGGCGCAGAGCCGCGTTTATGCATGGCCATTCGTGTGGTACTTGCCAAAGATCAACACCGCGTTATGCCCACCGAAACCGAAAGAATTGCTCATCGCCACGTCGATCTGTCGCGCCACGCCGACATTCGGCGTGTAGTTCAGATCGCATTCCGGGTCCTGATTTTCCAGGTTGATGGTGGGCGGCACGAAGTTGTTCTGCATCGCCATGATGGTGAACACGGCTTCGACCGACCCCGCCGCGCCCATGAGATGCCCGGTTACCGACTTAGTCGAGCTGATCGGGATCGAGTAGGCGGTTTCGCCAAGCGCGCGCTTGAGCGCCAGCGTTTCACTCTTGTCGTTGAGCGGCGTGCTCGTACCGTGCGCGTTGATATAGTCGATGTCCGCGGGCGACAGTTCGGCATCTTCCAGCGCAAACTGGATGGCGGTGGCGGCGCCTTCGCCCGTTTCGAGCGGGGCAGTCACGTGGTACGCGTCGGAAGTGTGCCCGTAGCCGAGAATTTCGGCGTAGATCTTCGCGCCGCGGGCTACCGCATGTTCGAGGTCTTCGAGGATGAGGATCGCCGAGCCTTCCGCGACCACGAAGCCATCACGATCCTTGTCAAAGGGTCGGCTCGCATGTTCCGGATCGTCGTTGCGGCGCGAGATCGCGGTCATGTTGTTGAAGCTCGCGATGGCGACTTCGACCAAACCCGCTTCCGAACTGCCCGCGACGGCGATTTTCGCCTGCCCACGACGAATGATCTCAGTCGCTTCGCCGATGCAGTTGTTGCCAGTGGCACACGCGGTGGAAATCGCAAAGTTCGGTCCACGGATGCCGTACGTCATCGAGATTTTGCTCGACGGCGCATCGGGGAGCATCATCGGCACCATCAGCGGGCTGACCGCTTTAGGCCCTTTTTCGATGAAGGATTTGATGCTGTCGAAGATCGAGGAAATGCCGCCGATGCCAGAACCGATCACCGCGGCGATCTGGTAGCGGTTGTCGTCGGTGATTTCGATGCCCGAGTCTTCAATCGCCTGCTTGGCCGCGTAGAGCGCCATTTGCGTCACGCGGTCAGTCCGCCGAGCTTCGCGGCGGCCCAAAAACTCTTCGGGGTCAAAGTTCTTGACTTCACCGCCAAAGTGGTTCTCCAACTGCGACGTGTCAAACCGTTGGATCGTGCGAATGCCCGTTTTGCCCGCCGCAGCGTTGGTCCACGCTTCTTCTACAGTATTCCCGGTAGGACAGAGGATTCCCATCCCGGTTACGACAACTCGTCGTTGTTGCACCATCGTCTCTCCTAACAAAAAGCCGGCCGCTTTTTGATGATCATTTCGCGTATAAGGGTAGCAAACTTCTATCCCTACACAAGATGAAACCCCGCGCTAGGTCAGTCGTTACTCTGCGGGAAGCTTATGTTATAATCGCCGCTTTACGGAGGCAGGGTCGGGTGATACTGGTCACAGGCGGAACCGGATACATTGGACGGCACGTCGTAACGCGCTTATTGGAGCGTGGCCACCACGTGCGTTTGCTGCTGCCCGAACAGCGCACGCACAAACTGCCGTGGGCAGATCCACCGGAAATTGTGACCGGCAGCATCCTCGACGAAGAGGCGCTCTTCAAAGCGGTGACCGGCGTCCATGTCGTCATTCACCTCGAGAATGCCTTCTGGTGGGGACGGCGGCGCGACCTCGAACGCGTCGAACTGGCGGGCACGCGCCAGCTCATCACGGCGGCGCGGGCCGCGCGCGTTGGGCGGATCATCACGGTGAGCCAGTTGGGCGCTTCACCTTCGACGGCTTACACGCTGCTGCGCGTCAAAGGTCAGATGGAAGACACGATCAAGGCGAGCGGACTCGCCTACACGATCCTGCGCTCGGGCCTGGTGTTCGGTGAAGATGATGCCTTCATCAATCACATCGCGCTGGGCATGACAGCGAATCCGCTGTTTTTCCTGATGCCGGGACGCGGCGAAATTGTGCTGCATCCGATCTACATCGACGATCTGGTCAATGCGCTGGTGGCGAGCCTCGAAACAGTCGATACAGTCGATACGATTGTTGAGATCGGCGGCGCGGAGTACATCACTTTGTCCGATCTACTGCGGACGATTATGCGTGTTTCCGGTCGGCAGCGGATGGTGGTGAGTGTGCCGCCGTATATGCTGCGCTGGTTGACCGCAGTGTTTGAACGTGTGCTCCCACGTTCGCTGATGACCTCGCAGTGGCTGGACATTCTGGCGACGAATCGTACGGCGCGGTTAGGGACGGCTTTTCAGTATTTTGGCATTCACCCGCGGCGGCTCGAAGATACGCTGATGACGTACCTGCCCAAGCGCCGCAACGCGTTGGAACTGCTGCGGTATACCTTCCGACGGCGTCCGCGCGTCCTTTAGAGAAAGGTGGTTGCATGACAAACCGAGAAATCGAGATTCGACCGCTGCGCGCGCTTGCCGACATGCGGGCGGCCGTTGATCTGCAAAAAATCTATTGGGGCGCGGACATCGAGTCGGTGATCCCCGCGCATATGCTGTTCTCGCTGGCGAATCACGGCGGTCATGTGCTCGCCGCCTTTGATGGTGACCGGATGGTCGGTGTGCTGGTGGGTTTTCTCGGGACGAACATGGAAGAGGAAGACCGTCCCGCGATGGCCAACCTGCAGATTGTGTCGAAACGGATGGTCGTGCTGCCGGAGTATCGCAGCGGTGGCATTGGCTATCGCCTCAAGCGGGCGCAGCGCAGTCTGGCGATCACGCAGGGCATACGTCTCGTCGTGTGGACGTTTGATCCGCTGCTTTCGACCAATGCGCACCTGAATATCCGCAAGCTGTGTGCGATTAGTCACCAGTACCTGCAAGACTACTACGGCACGGAGAGCGAAGGCGGCTTGGCCAAACTCGGCTCCTCAGATCGGCTGCTGGTCGAATGGTGGGTGACGAATCGCCGCGTCGAGGAACGCCTGTATGGTCGCCGCGCCGATTTGAGCCTCGCGCATTATTTCGAAGCGGAGACGCCGATCCTCAACCCGACGGTGGTGCTGCCGAGCGGTCTTGTCGCGCCGCCGACCGAGGTGCTGCGTCCGTCCAGCAGTCTGGCGCTGCTCGAAATTCCGACCAATACGCCCGCAATCGAAACGGCCGACCCTGACCTGCATCACACCTGGCGCATGCACATCCGTGCCCAGTTCCAATACTTGTTTGAGCGCGGCTTTGTCGTCACCGACTTTTTGCACGATCAGCATGAAGGGCGCGAACGCGCATTTTACCTGTTGAGCTACAACGGCCCACAATTCGAATCCTTTTCTATGAGCTAAGGGGAGCCTGATGTCACGCGCGATCACAGTCAAAGATGTTGAGCTTTTCCCGGTGGCGATGCCCTTCGTCGAAAACCTCCGCACGAGTTTCGGTGAAGAACCGTTCAAGACGGCGATCATTGCCGCGCTGCACACCGATGAAGGCTTCACGGGGTGGGGCGAATGCGGTGCTGAGATTCATCCCGGCTACAGCTACGAGACGATGGGCACATCAATGCACGTGCTGAGCGAGTTCCTCGCGCCCGCGCTGCTCGGCAAGCGCATCAGCGATGCGACCGAAGTCCCGGCGCTCCTCAGCGCGACGCGCGGACATCCGCTGGCGAAGCACGCCGTGGAATCGGCAGTGTGGGACGCGCTGGCGCAGGCGAATGGACAGTCGCTGGCGCAGGCATTTGCCGCGCATCTGCCCGCTGGACACGAGTCCCGTGGCTACGCGAACGTGGGCGTAAGCATCGGCATTAAACCCACGGTCGAAGAGACACTCGCCGTGATCACGAAGCGTTTGGGCGAGGGGTACGGGCGGATCAAGCTGAAGATTCAGCCGGGTTGGGATGTCGAACTGGCGCGCGGCGTGCGTAAGGTCTATCCGGATATTCTGCTTATGCTGGACGCGAACAGCGCCTATACGCTAGCCGATGCCGATCACCTGAAGCAGTTGGACGAATTCAACCTGCTGATGTTGGAACAGCCACTCGGTCACGAGGACATCTATCAGCACAGCAAGCTCCAACCGCAGATGAGTACGCGCATTTGTCTTGACGAGAGCATCCTGTCGGCGGATGACACGCGCATGGCACTGGAACTCGGGGCGTGCAAGATCATCAACCTGAAGCCCGCTCGCGTGAGTGGCTACACGGAAAGCCTCGAAATCTACAAAGTGTGCGTGGAGCACAACACCCCGCTGTGGGTTGGCGGCTTGATGGAAACCGGGCCTGGGCGCGCGGCGAATCTCGCGTTCGCGTCGCTGCCGGGCGTGACGCTGCCGTGCGACATCTCCGCGACGAGCCGCTACTACGCGCAGGATTTGAGCGAACCGCCGTTCGAACTCCAGCCCGGCAGTCGCATCAATGTGCCGACCGGGTTGGGGATCGGCGTGCATGTGTATGAGGATCGCGTGCGGGCCGCCGCAGCGCTGTGGCGCGAACAATACCCGTATCAGCAGAGCTAAGGCAAAAGGACAAAGCAGCATGCCGCTCCAAGATAAACGCATCGCATTCATCGGCAGTGGGGTCATGGCGGAAGCCATGATCAACGGCCTGATCACGCAGAAACTGCTAACGGGCGCGCAGATCTCGGCTGCCGACCCGCGCGAAGATCGCGGCGCAGAATTGGTCAGCCGCTACGGACTGCGCTTCAGCACCGACAACGCGACAGTCGTCGAGAACGCAGACATCATCGTGATTTCGACCAAGCCGCAGGTGGTGGGGCAGGTGTTTAGCTCGTTGAATGGGCGGGGCAGCCGCGCCAGCATGGTGTTGAGCATTCTGGCTGGCGTTAAAATCGGTGCACTGGCGGAAGGTATGTTCAACCCGAACATCGTCCGCGCCATGCCGAACACACCAGCGCAGATCGGCGAAGGAATCACTGTGTGGACGGCAACGTCCGAAGTGCCGGATGCCAGTCGCGATGAAGCGCGCGCGCTGCTCGGCGCGTTGGGCGAAGAGATGTATGTCGACGATGAGAAATTCCTCGACATGGCGACGGCATTGAGCGGCACCGGTCCGGCCTATGTCTTCCTGTTTATGGAAGCGCTGATCGACGCGGGCGTGCATATGGGCTTTTCGCGCCGTGATGCCGAGCGTTTGGTGCTCAAAACGGTGCGCGGATCGGTTGATTATGCGATGCATTCCGGGTTGCATCCGGCGCAGCTCCGCAATCAGGTCACCAGTCCCGGCGGCACATCCGCGGAAGCGATTTACCAGTTGGAGAAGGGCGGATTGCGCACGGTGATCTCGCGCGCGGTCTGGGCGGCGTTCCAGCGATCGGTCGCGTTGGGCAAGGGGCAGAAGCGTAAAGAGGAGAGCGAAGACGTCTAAATGGAAAGATGAGCGTTTTGTGCGAACTATCACAAATTGCTGATCTCCGTTTGTGAAAAAGTGGACAGGTAGCACTGGATAAGGTAGAATTACAGCATTACGTTTTCGCACAGCGTTACATAAATCTTACGGTTGGTCTTTCTGACGCTCTGCGCGTTTGAATGCATCGTTTATCTCTATCGAGGAGACCCAGATGGCGGACATCTCCAGCAATATGTTTGAGTCCCTGCTGAAGCAAGTACAAGACTATACCCCTGAGATCGAAGCGGTCGAGGTCGGGTATGTCGAAGAAATTGGCGACGGCATCGCGCGTGTCGCTGGTTTGCGCAATATCCGCTACAGCGAACTGGTTCGCTTTAGCAACGGCGTCGCCGGGATCGCGTTCAACCTGGAACGTGATAACGTCGGTATCATCATTATGGGCGATTACGACACCATCAACGAAGGTGACGAAGTCCGCCCGCTCGGTCGTATCGCCTCGGTGCCGGTGGGCATGGGTCTGGTCGGTCGCGTGGTAAACGCGCTCGGCGAGCCGGTCGACGGTCGCGGTCCGATTGGTGAGACGGAATACTACAACATCGAACGTATTGCGCCCGGTGTTATGGAACGTCAGAACGTGAACCGCCCGGTGCAGACGGGTATCGTCGCCATTGACTCGATGACCCCGATTGGCCGTGGTCAGCGCGAGCTCATCATTGGCGACCGCCAGACGGGCAAGACGGCGATTGCGATTGACACGATCCTCAACCAGAAGGGCAAGGATCTGTACTGCATCTACGTCGCCATCGGCAAGCGCCGCGGTGAAATCGCGCGTTTGGTGGCGCTGCTCGAAGAAAACGGCGCGATGGAATACACGACCGTCGTCGTGGCGACCGCTTCGGAAGCAGCCGCGCTCCAGTACATCGCCCCGTACGCTGGCTGCGCTATCGGCGAATGGTTCATGGAAAACGGCAAGGACTCGCTGATCGTCTATGACGATCTGTCGAAGCATGCGTGGGCGTACCGTCAGGTTTCGCTGCTCATGCGTCGTCCCCCGGGTCGTGAAGCATATCCCGGTGATGTGTTCTACCTCCACAGCCGTCTGTTGGAACGTGCGGCGCAGCTCTCCGAAGCACGCGGCGGCGGCAGCCTGACCGCTCTCCCGATGATCGAAACGCTGCTCGGCGACGTCTCCGCGTACGTGCCGACGAACGTGATTTCGATTACGGATGGTCAGATCTTCCTTGAAACCGAACTCTTCAACGCCGGTCAGCGTCCCGCGATCAACGTCGGTATCTCCGTGAGCCGCGTGGGTGGTGATGCGCAGACGAAGGCGATGAAGCGCGTTGCGGGTGGTTTGCGCCTCGACCTCGCGCAGTTCCGTTCGCTCGCCGCGTTCGCGCAGTTTGGCTCCGACCTCGACAAAGCGACCCAGCGTCAGCTCGACCGTGGTCTCCGCCTGACCGAACTGCTCAAGCAGCCGCAGTATCAGCCGCTCTCGCTGTCAGATCAGATTGCGGTGCTGTTCGCCGGTACGCGTGGTCTGCTGGACAGCATTCCGGTGGAACGCGTCAAGGAATGGCAGGTCGCGTGGCAGCGTGCCTATCACAGCCAGTACGCCGCGATTGCCGATCACATCGAAAACAACAAGACCCTGCCGGAAGACCAGGAAAAGGCACTGCGGAGCGCCATCGAACAGTTTACCGCCAGCTGGAGTTAACCTATGGCAACCGCACGCGAAGTAAAGAAGCGTATTCGCAGTGTGAAAAACATTGGGCAGATCACGCGCGCTCTGGAGGCGGTCTCCGCCTCGCGGGTGCGTAAGGCGCAAGCTCGTGTGCTTGCCAGCCGTGCCTT
This sequence comes from Candidatus Flexifilum breve, assembly GCF_016713355.1. NCBI lineage: Bacteria > Bacillati > Chloroflexota > Anaerolineae > Aggregatilineales > Candidatus Flexifilaceae > Candidatus Flexifilum > Candidatus Flexifilum breve. Next base: position 439,044 of record NZ_JADJPI010000035.1, on the reverse strand, counting down.
CGCTGAAAAAGCGTGGGAAATTCTGCTCAATGTGCAAAACTCGATGACGGGGACGTCACTGCACCCCCTGTTGACCGCGCGTTCGGAAGTCAAGAACACGATGGTGATCCTCATCACCTCAGATCGTGGGCTGGCTGGCGCGTTCAACACCAACATCCTGCGTGTGGCCCGGCGCTTTCAGGATCGGTTGGGCAAGCCGGCGCGCTTTGTGACCATTGGTCGCAAGGGGCGCGACTCGCTCATCCGCGTCCAAGAGAATGTCGTGGCGGAGTTTTCAAACCCCGCCGAGACGACGCTCCAGCAGATTTCGCCGATTGTGCGCCTAGCCACCGAGGAATTTCTGAACGGGACGGTCGATGAAGTGTTCATCGCCTACACCGACTTTGTGAACCTGCTCACCCAGCGCCCGCGCGTGACGCGCTTGCTCCCGCTCTCGCCCTATGAGACGGAAGATCAGGTCGTTGCGGAGCTGATCAAGAATGCGCCGCACGTGTCGAGCGGCTCGGCTGATTATGAATATGAGCCGAGTGCTACAGCCATCCTCGACGAAATTGTGCCGCGCTTCACGCTGCTGCAGATGTATCAGGCGATCCTGGAAAGCCAGGCGAGTGAACATTCGGCGCGCATGGTCGCCATGCGCAATGCGTCGGACAATGCGTCCACGCTGGTCGAAGACCTCACACTGGTCTACAACAAGGCGCGTCAGGCAGGCATCACAAGCGAAATCCTCGATATTGTGGGCGGCGCAGAGGCGCTGCAAAACTCGATTGACAAGCTGGCTGGGAATATTGAAGCGGATCTCGCGGCACACGCGGTGGTCTAGCGGCAGGACTGGGGAGATATAGATGGCTGAAATTCAAGGGGTTGTGTCGCAGGTTCTCGGCGCGGTAGTCGATGTCGATTTTCCGCCCGGGCAGCTGCCGAATATTTACGACGCGCTGCGCATTGAGCGTGAAGGCGAAGAAGACCTGATTCTCGAAGTGCAGATGCACCTCGGTCACAACGCCGTGCGTACGGTCGCGATGGATACGACGGATGGCTTGAAACGCGGCGTCGCCGCTTTCGCAACGGGTTCGCCGATCACGGTGCCGGTTGGCCCGGCGTCGCTCGGTCGCGTGTTCAACGTGCTCGGTCGCCCGATTGACCTCGGCGCGGCAGTGGCGGACGATACCACCCGCCGCCCAATCCACAACACGGCGCCGGAATTCGAAGAACAGACCACCCGCATCGAAGTGTTCGAAACGGGCATGAAGGTTATTGACCTGATCGCGCCGATGACCAAGGGCGGCAAGACGGGCATTTTCGGTGGCGCGGGTGTGGGCAAGACCGTGACCATTCAGGAACTGATTAACTCGATTGCGACCCAGCACTCCGGTCTGTCGGTGTTTGCGGGCGTAGGTGAACGCACCCGTGAAGGCACGGCGCTCTACTACGAAATGAAAGAAGCGGGCGTGCTCGACAAGCTGGCGATGGTGTTCGGTCAGATGAACGAACCGCCGGGTGTGCGTCTGCGCGTGGCGCTTTCCGGTCTCGCGATGGCGGAACACTTCCGCGACGAAGGCCGTGATGTGCTGCTGTTCATCGACAACATTTTCCGTTACTCGCTGGCGGGTGCGGAAGTGTCAGCGCTCCTCGGTCGTATGCCTTCGGCGGTGGGTTATCAGCCCACGCTGGCTGACGAAATGGGGCAATTGCAGGAACGCATCACTTCCACGCAGACGGGTTCGATCACGTCGATGCAGGCCGTGTATGTGCCCGCGGACGACTACTCGGATCCCGCGCCGGTGGCAGTGTTCGCGCACCTCGACGGCACGATTGCGTTGGAGCGCTCGATTGCGTCGCGCGGTCTGTTCCCCGCGGTCGATCCGCTCGGCAGCACCAGCAAGATTCTCGACCCGCTGGTCGTGGGTGAAGATCACTACCGCGTGGCGCGTGAAGTGCAGCAGATCCTCCAGCGGTATAAGGACCTGCAAGACATCATCGCCATTCTCGGTATCGACGAACTGTCGGACGACGACAAACTGTTGGTCGCCCGCGCTCGTAAGATCGAATTGTTCCTCAGCCAGCCGATGAAGGTGGCGGAGCAGTTCACGGGTCGTGAAGGCAAGTACGTCAAGATCAAGGACACCGTGCGCGGTTTCCGCATGATCCTCGACGGCGAAGTCGACCACATCTCGGAACAGCTTTTCTACATGGCTGGCCCCATCGAAGACGTACTGGCGCGTCACGAAGAAGCGCTGCGGCAAGGGTAAACTGATGCCAATCGCGGTCGAGGTTGTCACGCAGGAAAAAGTGGTCTTCTCCGAGCCGGAAGCCGATATGGTGATTGTTCCGGCGGCGGAAGGCGAGATGGGCGTGCTGCCGCGGCACGCGCCCGTCCTGACCACGCTCACCTACGGTGAGTTGATCGTCCGCAAGGGGCGCGCCGAAGAACGCTTCGCCATTTACGGCGGCGTGGTCGATGTACGCCCGGATAAAGTCGTCGTCCTCGCGGATCTCGCCGAATCGTCGTATGAAATTGACGAAGCGGCGATGGAAGCGGCGCGCGCCAACGCCCAGAAGATGCTGCAGGAAGGCGTCGCGCCGGAAGAAAACCGCGCGGCCGCCCTCGCGCTCCGGCGCGCTGAACTCGCGCTGAAGATTCAGCGTAAGGTGCAGGCGCGGAGCTCGTCAGTGCTGCGTATCATCGACGATACGGGCGAGAGCGACTAACGTATCTCTGTCACAGGTTAAGCGCCCGATGGGAGAACTCCCGTCGGGCGTTTTGTTTGCTATAATACAGCCCGATCACCGCGCTAGAACAAGTAAGGGTCGCTATGGGACTGTTCGATAAACGCTTGGGTGTGGACTTAGGGACGATCAACACGCTGATCTCCGACAACGATCAGATCGTTTTACAGGAGCCAACGTTGGTCGCGATGACCGTCGAAGATCAGTCGGTCGTGGAAATCGGCCAGCCCGCGCGTGAAATGCTGGGTAAAGTGGACGACGAAGACATTCAGTTGGTGCGCCCGCTGCAAAATGGGGTCGTGGCTGACTACGATGTCACCGTGTTCATGCTGCGCCAGTTCTTCAACAAGATTGCCGGACGCGTCCGCTTGTTCAAGCCGACGATCATGATCACGGTGCCGTATGGCGCGAACAGCGTAGAAAAACGTGCCGTGCATGATGTGGCAATGGATGCGGGGGCGCGCGAAGCGATCCTCATTCCGGAACCGCTGGCGGCGGCGATTGGGGCAGGGCTGCCTGTGAGCACCCCGGCGGGTGACATGGTCGTGAATGTCGGCGGCGGCATCACCGAGGCAGCCGTGATGACGATGAACAATATCGTGCGCGCAGAGAGTGGGCGCGTTGGCGGGCTAAAGATGGACGACGCCATCATCAGCTATATTCGGCGCAAGTACAACCTGACTATCGGTCAGCCGTCGGCTGAGTCGGTCAAGATTCAGGTGGGCGCCGCGGTACCGCTGATGGACGAACTGACGATGGAAGTGCAGGGCCGCGACAACGTGAGTGGTCTGCCGCGCACGATCACGGTGAGCACGGGCGAGATCGTCGAAGCGATTGAAGAACCGCTGCGGGAAATTTCCGGAGTGGTCAAAGCGGTGCTGGGGAATACGCTGCCGGAGTTGGCCGCAGATATCATCGACCGCGGGATTGTGCTGACGGGTGGTGGCGCGATGCTGCGCGGACTGGATCAATATCTGACGCGGGAAACCGGCGTCCCGGTCTACCGGGCGGATAACGCGATGATTTCGGTGGCGATTGGAGCCGGGCGTGCCCTGAATGACCCTGCCATTCTGCGCCGGATCACTCAGAGCGTGTGGAGCTAACTAATCCAGATAGTAGGTCATGCGCTGCAAATGGATGACCGGGTCAATGTATTGAACATGCACATTGTCTGGCACATTCAGGTTGATCGGCGCGTAGTTGAGGATGGCGCGCACCCCCGCGGCGATGAGCGTATCGGCCACGGACTGCGCCGCCTCAGCGGGGACGGCGACCATGGCGATCTTGATGCCGCGCTCAGTAATGACGGTGTGGAGATTGTCGAGCGGCAGAATCAAAAACTCGCCGATACTCTTACCGACTTTGTCCGGGGCGCTGTCGAAGACACAGGCGATGTGAAACCCGCGGTTGGAGAAGCCTCGATACCGGGCGACCGCATTACCTAAGTCACCCGCGCCGATAAGTGCCACTTCCCAATCCCGTTCCACGTTCAAGACCTGCCGCAGTTGTTCCTTGAGGTAGGCAATTCGGTAGCCAGTGCCCTGTTTCCCGAACCCACCGAAGTGCGACAAATCCTTGCGAATTTGTGCCGAACTAATGCCCAAACGCTTGCCAAGTTCGTGCGAAGAGGTCACTTCCTGTCCCTCTTGCGACAGGCGTTCGAGCGCCCGAAGGTAGACCGGCAGGCGACTGATCACAATGTCGGGAATACTGGACGGCATAATGAGCGGTTCTCCTAACAGCCGATGGTGATTGTGAAAGATGTGACAACTTCTATAGTACCATTAAGCCTACCTTCACGCCAGCACAGTTTTAACAGTGTTGAAATAATCTGAACTGATTTTCATGTAGAATCGGATATAGCAGGGAACTAGGTGGAAGGTTTAGCGTTAGCACCGTATGTCAGTTAGCCGAAGCATATTTGTCCTCATCATCGTCACGCTCGGACTGCCGCTCGTCGCCTTTGGGCTGCGCGCTAATCAGGCGCAGAGCAGTGCGAGTGCTGCCCCACAGGTTGAGCAGTACATCGTCGGACGGGGAGCTGTGGAACTCTCCGTATCCGCTCTCGGAACCATGCAGCCAGATCAGACTGCGGCCTTAAGCTTCACGATTCCCGGGCGCATCACGGAGATTCCCGTGGTTGTGGGGCAGGCGGTCACCCCCGGTGACGTGCTCCTTGTCCAAGCCGATGAGCCGCTCCGCATCGCCTACCAGCAGGCCGAACTCGCGCTTATGTCCGCGCAATTGCAGTTGGATGATGTGCTCGACGGGCCGGATGAGGGTGAGATCACTATCGCGCGCGCCAATGTGACCGCGGCGCAGAGCGCGGTTGGTGCCGTGCAGGGTGCGGTCTCCAGCGCTGACCTGCAAACGGCGCAGCTTTCGTATCAACAGGCGCAAGCGGCGGTGGCGGCGGCGCAGGAAGCCCGCGCGACCGCGCCCGGTGGTCAGGATCAGGCCGCGTATGACCTCCTTGATGCCCGCATCGGGCAGGCGAGCTTCAACGCCGAAATCGCGCGGCTGCAGGTGGAACGCCTGCAATCGGGCAATCCCGCGGCAGTCGGGGCAGCCGCGGCGCGGGTGGCGCAGGCGCAGGCGGAATTGGATCGCCTATTGGCGGGCCCAACGCAAGCCGAGATTGACCGCGCTGCTGCCGGCGTCGACCGCGCGCAGTTGGCGCTCGACCAAGCGCAGGCCGCGTGGGACCGCGCCCGGTTGGTCGCGCCATTCGCTGGCATCATCAGCGCGCTTAACACGGAGATCGGTGCGCTGGTCGCGCCCGGTTTCGCCGTAGTTGAGTTGACCGACGCCACGCCGCTGCACCTCACCGTGCAGGTCGACGAAATCGACGTGCGCCAGATCGTTACGGGCATGCCCGCGCGGATTACCCTCGATGCGCTGCCGGAGGTCGAACTCCCCGGCGTGGTCGACGAGATCGCGCTGGTAGCCACCAACGAGAGCGGCATCGTCAGCTTTGACGTACGACTGCATGTCGACGCCACCGATCCGCGGCTGCGCGTCGGCATGACCGCGGAAGCCAATATCATCATCGAAGCAGAGGCTGACGCGCTGATCGTGCCGAACCAGTACATTCGCCTCGATCGGGCACAGGGAGATGCTTATGTCAATCTGCTGCAGCCCGACGGAACCCTCCTCGAAATTCCGGTGACGCTCGGCTTGCAGGGGCAAGACGTGAGTCAGGTGATCGCCGGGCTAACTGAAGGCGCTGTCATCGGCGTCGACCTCGCGGGTGACAGTCTATCGATCTTCGGGGGCTAAAAAGCGCATGCGGAAATTTCTCACTTATGCCGTGATCGGGACACTGGTCGCGGGGGCGCTGTTGGGCGCGCGTGAACTGCGGCAGTCCCAGCAGGCGAGCGACGAACCGCCCGTCGAGATCCTTGACCAGACGGTCGTGCAGCGGGGGAACCTGCGCGTGACTATCAGCGCGACCGGGGCGGTCAGCCCGCAGCGACAGGTGCCGCTCCTGTTTGAGTCGACCGGAACGGTCACTGAAGTGCTCGTCGGCGTCGGCGATACCGTGCGCGCGGGCGATGTGCTCGCCCGGTTGGATACGGCGCAAGCCGAGGCGACGCTCAACGAAGCATTGCTTGCGCTCGATGTGCAGCAGCGCGCCTATGCGCTGCTGACCAGCCCACCGCGCCCGGAAGACCTCGCCGTCGCGCAGGCGGCACTCAACAGCGCCCTCGCCGCGCTCAATGCGGCGGCTTCGACGGGTGTCACCGCGCAGGACGAGCAAATCGCCTATCTTCAGTCGGAATTGGCGCGCAATCAGTTGTGGCAAGCGCAGCTGCAGCGCGACATTGCGGCGAATCCCTCGCCGCTGGTCGATGTGTCCAGTCTGCTGCCCGACGGCGCGACCAACGTGCCGCAGGAACTTATCGATCAGGCAAATGCGGCACTCTCCGGCCTCATTCCGTCGAGCTCGCTCAACACGGGCAGCCTCAACGCAGGTCTGAATCAAGCCGAGTATGGCGTGGCGATTGCCGACTCGAACTACAACGCAACTCTCTCCCGGACAGGTGACGCGGCGGGCATCTCCTCCGCGCAGGCGGCGGCGACCGCAGCGCAGATCGCGCTGGATCGGCTGACGAACGGTGCGAGTGACCGCGACTTGCAGTTGGCAGAAATCGGCTTGCAGCAAGCAGAACTGGCCGTCGAAGCGGCGCAGGCCAGCGTCGATCGCGCGCTCTTGATCGCGCCGTTTGAGGGCGTGATCGCCCTCAACAACCTCGTTATCGGTGAACTCCCGCCCACGCAGTCAGCGGCCATGCTGCTCATGGATACGAGCGGTTACTACGTGGACATTGCGGCGGACGAGACCGATGTGGTCGATCTTGCGGTTGATCAGCCTGTCGAACTGGACTTTGACGCGCTGCCGGATCAAGTGCTTACTGGCAGCGTGGCGCGGATCAACTTGCTGCCGACGGTGCTCGGTCAGTTGGTCACGTACCCGGTCCGGGTCGCGCTCGACCCGACCGAGCAGCCTGTGCGCGTGGGCATGACGGCCACGGCGACCGTCATCGTGAACGAGCTGCGCGACGTGCTGGTGGTGCCGAATCGCTTCATTCGCTTAGATCGCGTGACGGGACGGGCGTACCTCACGGTGCAGGATGCCGCAAACAGCTTCCGCGAAGTCGAAGTGGTGCTGGGTCTGCGCAACGAGATCGACAGCGAGATCGTGAGCGGCGTCGATGAAGGCGCGACCATTGCGTTGATTCCGCGTGCCACCTTTGACCCAATCCGGGGATTCTAGGCGATGTTCAAACTCTGCAAACGGGATGCCGCGCCGCCGACGAGCACCGAACCCAAAGCGGTCATCGATGTGCGCGCGATCACCAAGATGTACAAGATGGGCGATGTCGAAGTCCATGCGCTGCGCGGCGTCGACCTCAAGATCATGGAAGGCGAGTTCGTCTCGATCATGGGGCCGTCGGGCAGTGGTAAAAGTACGCTGATGAACATCCTCGGCGCGCTCGATCAGCCATCATCTGGCGATTACTTCCTCGACGGCGTGAATGTCAGCCGCCTGAGCGAAAGCGATCTGGCGCGGGTGCGCAACAAGAAGATCGGCTTCGTGTTCCAGAACTTCAACCTGCTCAAACGCACGTCGGCGCTGCGGCAGGTGGAACTGCCGCTGATGTACGCGGGCGTGAGCGGGCGGCAGAAGAAAGCGAAAGCGGCGCTCGAATCGGTGGGGTTAGGCAGTCGGCTGGATCACCTCCCGAGCGAACTCTCCGGCGGGCAGCAGCAGCGCGTGGCGATTGCGCGGGCGCTGGTCAACGAACCGGCTATGATCCTCGCCGACGAACCGACGGGTAACCTCGACTCGCGTTCGGGCACGGAAGTCATGCAGATTTTTCAGCGGCTGAACCGCGAGCAGGGGATCACCGTGGTGTTCGTCACACATGACCCGTGGATCGCGCGGCACACCAACCGCGTGGTCATGCTGCGCGACGGGAGCATCATTGCGGATCAAGCGGTCAAAAGCCCACTGGTCGCGGGCGCAGCGGAGCGGCCGTCGCTCGCCGACGAGATGGAAGAGATTTTGCAGGATGCGTACTACGGTGGGCAGAAGGATGAGTACAACTGAACCTCGGTGAGAGCATCCGCATTGCCCTCGATGGGCTGCTGACCAACCGCCTGCGCGCGCTGCTGACCACGCTCGGCATTATCATCGGTGTGGGCGCGGTGATCGGCCTGGTGAGCCTCGGGCGCGGCGTCGAGAACTTCATCGCGGCGGAGTTTCAGGGGCTCGGCTCGAACTTGCTGTTTGTGTTTTCGAGCGCCCCCGCCAACGGCACGCGCACGACGATTCAGCCGCTGTCGACCAATGAAGCGGAAGATCTTGATAATTCAGCAGTTGCGCCGAGCATCCGCCAACTGTCGCAGGAGTTTGTGCTGCCCGCCGCCGTTGTCGCCGAGTCGGTGAGCATTCAACTGGGCGTGAGCGGCGTCACCGCGAACTGGGATGATGTGCGCAGTTGGACGACCGACAAGGGCGCGTTCATCAGCACGGAAGACATCGACAATGTCGCGCGCGTCGCTGTGCTCGGCACGACGGTCGTCGAGGCGATCTATGGCGACAAGACGTTTGACCCGGTCGGGCGCACTATCCGCATCAATGAGCGCGTGTTCACGGTGATCGGCGTGATGGCGGAGCAGGGCGGGGGCATTGGCGTGCTCGGCGACCAGAATGAAGTGATCTTCATCCCCATCTCCACCGCGCAGACACGTTTGTCCCGCGCGCGTACCCGTGACGGTGGCTACCGTGTCGACATCTTCAATATTCAGGCCGTTTCCGAAGATCGGATGGATCAGGCGGTGCGCGAGATTGAAGCCTATCTCGATGAAGCCCACGCCATTACGTTTCAAGGCGAGCAGGATTACAGCATCATCAGTCAGGCCGAACTGCTCAATTCGCTCGGGTCGATCACCGGGGTGCTGACCGTGTTCCTCAGCCTGATTGCGGGCGTTTCGCTGCTGGTCGGTGGCATTGGCATCATGAATATCATGCTTGTCTCGGTGACAGAACGCACACGCGAGATCGGCCTGCGCAAAGCCGTCGGCGCGCGGGGCAGCGATATCCTGCTGCAGTTCCTGATCGAAAGCGTATTCCTCTCGATTTTGGGCGGGGTGCTCGGCGTGGCGCTGGGCTGGTTCCTGACGTGGATCGGTGGTCAGCTTGTCCCCGACCTCACTTTGAGCGTCACCGGAGATGCGGTTGTGCTGGCGACGGTCGTTAGCACCGGGATCGGCGTCTTCTTTGGACTCTACCCGGCGAGCCGCGCCGCCCAGATGCGCCCGATTGATGCGCTGAGGTTCGAATAACATGATTGTCGAGAATACGCGCATCGCCCTCATTGGCCTGCGGTCGAATAAGCTGCGTTCGGTGCTGACGATGCTTGGCATCACGATTGGCGTCGCGGCGGTGATTGTGCTGGTCTCGCTCGGGCAGGCCGTCGAGACCTTTGTGCGCAACCAGTTTTTGGGCTTAGGCACGAACCTTATGCTCGTGTCGCAGCGCGAGGCCTCGCTGGCGGACGCGCGCACAGGCGGCGCGAGTCAGATGATGACCATGCGCGACTACGAAACCCTGCGCGATCTCTCCCGCGTGCCGGACGCGCTGAACGTGATGCCGCAGTTGAATTTCAGCCGCCCGGTCGCGGTCGAAGGGCGGCAGGCGAACGGACGCATTCGCGGCGTGACCGAAGCCTTCGTGCCCATGCGCAACCGGGATGTCGTCGCGGGGCGCTTCCTTGATCGCACGGATGTGGAGAGCGAGGCGCGCGTCGCCGTGATCGGCTTGACGGTGGTTGAGCGCCTGTTCCCGGACAGTTACCCCATTGGGCAGAACATACGCATCAGCGAGGTCACATTTCGCGTGATCGGCGTGATGGAAGAGGCGGGCGGGAGCGGCTTCGGCGGCGACGAAAATGACCTGATCTGGATTCCGGTCACGACGGCGCAGAGCCGCCTGAACACGGGGGAGGATGCGAGCGGTCGCAAACGCGTGACGAACGTGCTCGTGCAGGCGCGTGACGCGGACAGCGTCGATCTGGTGGCGGCGCAGGTGCGCGAGGCGCTGCGCGAGGCGCGGAACATCAACTTTCGTGACGAAGATACCTTCCAGATCTTCACGCAAACCGACTTACTGGAGTCGGTGGGGCAAATCACGAGCCTGCTGACGATCTTTCTCGCGATCATCGCCGGGATTTCGCTGCTGGTCGGGGGCATTGGCATCATGAATATCATGCTGGTGACGGTGACCGAACGCACGCGCGAAATTGGCCTGCGCAAGGCGGTCGGCGCGCAGAAACGCGATATTCAGCTCCAGTTTCTAACCGAAGCAACCGTGCTCTCGCTGCTGGGCGGGGCGTTTGGTATTGGCATCGCCTTGGCCGGATCGCTGGCGGTCTCCGCGGTGTCAGCCGATCTGCAGGTGCGGGTGCAACTGTCGAGTATTCTGCTCGCCACGCTGATCTCGATTGGGATCGGCGTATTCTTCGGCATTTATCCGGCGAATCGCGCGGCGGCGCTCAACCCCATCGACGCCCTGCGCTATGAGTAATCCGCGTGAAAGTGCGGGATTGCGAATGAGCGTTGTTCTCTACCCCTAAGGATGCTACAATGACCGTTAAGAATATTCCCCGCGTGAGTTCTTAAAGGCTGCGGCATGTCGGCAAAACCGAACGGTAAAGAGTTAGGGACCGAGGCACTTCTTGGAACTGTCCATGAGAGTATGCTGGACGGTCTGGGGCAGCTTCTCGACTACTTCGGCTTTAGCAAAGTCATGGGGCAGTTATACGCAGCCATGTTGTTGAGTGATAAGCCGCTCTGCCTCGATGATCTGGTCGAGCGTCTGGATATCTCCAAAGCCAACGCCAGCATGAACATGCGCACGCTCGAAAACCTGGGGATGGTGCGGCAGGTGTGGGTGCGGGGCAGCGGCGGACGCCGGAAGTTCTACGAAGCGGAAACTGACTTCTGGACGATCATCACGAACATTATCAAAGGGCGCGAGATGCGCGACGTGGATCGGGCGATTTCAGTGATGAACGCCAATATCCAGCGCTTGCAGACGGCTATGCCGGAGATGGGCGAGACCGATCAGCAGTTGGCTCAACTCTACGTAGAACGCATTACGCAGCTGCAGGGCCTGTTTCAGTTCGCGCAGATGATGATCAACGCGATTCTGGCGAAGGTTGCAGAAGGTGAAGGCGAGGATGACGGGGTGAGCCTGAAGGGCAACTTGCCCTTGTAGCGATTGTTCGCCTTGACTATAATGTAGTTGCCTGAGGGGGAATGGCGGAATTGGCAGACGCGCATGACTTAGGATCATGTCTCTTACGAGGTGAGGGTTCGAGTCCCTTTTTCCCCACTTGAAAACCTGATACGTGTCACCGATTGCCTGCCCTACACTCCCCCTAAATGTGCTATTCGAAACCCGTAGTCTCAAAAACCGACATCACTTCCCGGATCATCGCGTCATAATCCCCACCGAAACGCGAGACTTCATAGCATCCCAGCGGATTCTCCAGGACATTGACTAAGCATTTGTTGCAATAGGTACAGGGATTACTGGGACGGTCTAGGCCGGAAGCGAAAGTCTGCACGAGATCCGGATTGGCGATCAACGAGCGCGCGATAGAGACGGCATCGCAGTCCCCCGCACTGATGACCCGCCGGATTACCGATGCGGTCTGGAAACCCCCGGTACAGATCACGGGGACGGTGACGGCCTGCTTGATCGCGCGGGCATTCGTGACGTTGACACCCTCAATGATTTTGCCTTGTGCGCGCTTCCACAAGAGCCGAAAAATCATTCTCCCCGGCGGAGAACTGAGGAGCAGAAAATTCCGAAATGTGTACAGGCCGCTGGAGATGATCGAGTCATACGCACGCAAAACATCTTCGGCGGGAAAGCCGCCCATAGGGTTACGTGGATGCGGAAATAGGCTGCCCGCTGATACGTGGATCGCATCGACCCCCGCCGCCTCCAACCACTGGCAGATCTGAATTGAGTCTTCAAGCGTGTTGCCCCGTTTTTCCCACGGAATGACGGCGTTGTTGTCATCGACCGCGCTGATCTTCATCTGGAGGTGAAAGTCCGCGCCGACTTCCTGACGAATCGCTCTGACGACCTCCAGCACGAAGCGCGCGCGGTTCTCTAAAGAACCACCATACTCATCGCGGCGATCGTTGATGCCTGAACTGAGGAACTGGGTGATCAGGTAGCCGTTAGCGCCGTGCAATTCGATCCCATCGAGCCCCGCCGTTCGCGCGCGCCGCGCTCCAGCGGCAAAATCCTGAATAGTGCTCTTGATCTCCGCGGTCGTCATGGCGCTACACTGGAACCCGTGAAATGATTCTGTTCGACTGGTTGAGCTGAGTGCCTTTTTGCCCAGATTTTCCACGCCGCCGGCATCCTGCTGTCGCCCCGCATGACTTAACTGCAAAATGTACCGACAATCATGTTCGTGAACCTGCTCGCCTAAGCGCCGCCAAAACGGAATGGCTTCGTCGCGATGGATAGTCGCGTAGTTGGGCAGAATTCGTCCGCGAATGGACACCGGCACGAACGAAGAGATGATTGCGCCGACGCCGCCACGCGCAAACTTGAGTTCCCAGTTGATGCGTGCCTGAGTGCCAGAACCGTCATAGTTGTCGAAGCGACCGGAGATGTTTGAGCGGAAGACCCGGTTTTTCACGCTTAGATTGCGAAACGCCAGCGTCTGAAAGAGGATGTCGGGCTGCATCACACCCTCTCCGTCTCTTGCGCCCAATACGGCAAGTATTCGATGGGTTGGCGATGCCCCAGCAGGAAATAGCAGTAAAACACGTTGAGCCAGTGGAAGCCTTGCAGGTAGGCTTTGCACAACATCAGACTGTGATCGCCCGCGTTAGGCAGCACCACCATATCGCGGATAAAGCGAAATGGCAGGTTGATCCCGGTGTTGATATCGATGTTGTAGTTGAAGTGTCCGAGATGCTGGTAGGGGGCATAGAGTGGCTGCGGCGGCTCTTGCGCGATAAGGCTCGTTCTGAAGTACCCGAGCTGGATGGGCCGCCCCCGCCACATTCTGACGTTCCAAGCGCCCCGGTACTCTTGGTAGTCCTGAATGACAATTTCGTTATAGCCGAAATTCCGACCATCTTTCTTCCAAAAACCCTTTTTGAACTTTTTGCCGGAAAGATGCCCAACCCATTCGTGATTCCAGCCACAGTAGATATAGCCGTTCAACTGCTCCGGGTCAGGAGCAGTTCCGGTGAGAAGGACTTGTTCAAGGGTACTGCTGTCCGCCTGCGCCAATGACTCATAGGTCCAGCTTTGGGCTGCCATCTTATTTCCCCTTAAATTATCCGTGGTCGATTTCATCAGCGTACTGGAGAATTGATTTGAGAGCAAACCGACTGCTGGAGCGTGGAACGTTCCCGATTCTGAGTAGAGCGCACGGACGGCAAACACAGTTGCCGGATTCTGTGGTCGAATTTCCCCTGTTCTAAGAGGGCGTATGTTGTACAATGAACAGTATTATGAATCGGCTTTAGTCAATTGGTGAAGCGAACTAGCGGAGTATGGGGGCGACAGCAGGCATGAACGGTCCCTCTTTCCCCACATATAATTCTCTAACACTCAATTGCTATAATGGCAAGCAATCGCTTCTGCGAAGGATAGTCTCTTGAACATTCAAACGGAACGTCTTGAAGATCATACCGCTCGTGTCACTGTCGAACTCGAAGCTGAACGCCTCGACCAGGCAAAGAAACAAGCCGCGCAAGAAATCTCCAAAAAAGTCAATATCCCCGGGTTTCGTAAAGGCAAAGCGCCGTACCGCCTCGTTGCCAATTACGTCGGCGAAGCGGCGATCCTCGAAGAAGCCGTCGAGCTGTTGAGCAACACCATCTATCAGGAAGCGCTGCCGCAAACGGGGCTTGATCCGTATGGTCCGGGTTCACTGGTTGACTTCAAGCCGGAACCGCCGGCGTTCGTGTACGCGCTGCCGCTCCAGCCATCGGTAGATCTCAAGGATTACCAGTCGTTCCGCCTCGATTTTGCGCCGCCCGCGGTTGAAGACCGCGACGTGAATCTCGCGCTGCGCAACCTGCAAGAGGAGCAAGCGGTCGTCGAATTGAGCTCGCAGCCCGCAGTGCTCGGCAACCGCGTCACGGTCGATATTCACTCGCACATTATAGAAGAGGGTGAAGAACACGAGCACGCGGAAGGCGAAGAGGGCGAGGACGAAGCGGATACGCACGATCACCAGCATGGCGAACCGTTCATGCACGAGCATGACGCGGGCTTCATTCTGGATGCAGATGGCGAACCCGTCCCCGGTTTCAATGAGCAGCTGCTCGGCGTGGTCGAAGGCGATACGCGCATGTTCGAACTGAGCGTGCCGGAAGACACGGACAAGTACGGCGATGCATCGGGCAAGAAGGTGCACTTCACCACCACGGTCAAGAAGGTCGAAGTGGTGACGCTGCCCGAACTGACAGACGACTTCGCCGCGCGCGTGACCAAGGACGAGGAAAAGCCACTGTCACTGCTGGAACTGCGCATGCGTGTGCGCGAGAACCTTGAAAAGACGTCCTCGGATCGCTACCGCGAAGACTTCTTGCGCCGTGCGATTGACGCGCTGGTCGAAAAGGCGGAAATCGGCTTCCCGGAAGCGGTCGTCGCGGATCAGGTTGAGGACTTCATGCAAGACCTCGATCAGCGGCTGCGGCGGCAGGGGATGACCCTCAAAGACTATATGTCGATTTACAAGAAGTCGGCGGATGATATGTATGCCGACTACCGTCCGATGGCGGTGCAGACAGTTCAGCGGCAGCTGGTTTTGCGGCAGTTGGTAAGTTCTGAGGCGCTCGATGTGTCCGAAGAGAGTATCAACGCCGAAATCGACCGCGTCATCGAACGGTTTGGGGCGGAACGCAAGGACGACATTCGCAAGATGTTTGACGCGCCGCAGATGCGCGACAGTGTGCGGAATGATCTCCTGCGTGAGGCGGTGATTGATCGCATTATCACGATTGCCAAGGGCGAAGCCCCGGCGGCGGAGACTTCCACGACAGAAGCGGGAAGCACCAGCACCGAGAGTACCGAAGACAAAGAGGAGTCTGCCTAATGTACCCGCAAAACGTTATTCCGATGGTGATTGAGCAGGGCAGCCGCGGCGAACGCGCGTATGACATCTACTCCCTGCTGCTGAAGGAACGCATCATCCTCCTCGGCACACCGATCAACGATCAGATCGCGAACCTGATTGTGGCGCAGCTGTTGTTCCTGCAAAGCCAGGACCCGGAACGCCAGATTCAGATGTTCATCAACTCCCCCGGTGGTGTGGTGTACTCCGGCATGGCGATTTACGACACGATGCAGCAGATCAGCGCGCCCGTGGCAACCACCGCGGTCGGCATTACGGCGAGCTTTGGTACGGTGCTGCTGACGGCGGGCGCCAAGGGCCTGCGCTATGCTCTGCCGAACGCCACTATCCACATGCACCAGCCGCTGGGCGGCGCGCAGGGGCAGGCGTCCGACATCGTCATTCAGGCGAATGAAATCATGCGCTTGAAGGAACGCCTGAATCAGATTCTCGTGTTCCACACCGGGCGCGAATTGGAAGTCATCGAACGCGACACCGACCGCGACATCTACTTCAGCGCCAAGCAGGGTGTGGAGTACGGCCTCATCGACTCGGTGCTCGAAAGCACGAAAGTTCCTATGGGAGCATTAACGAAGTGAATTTTTCGCCAACGAACCAACGCTGTTCATTCTGCCGGCGCGGTCACGACGAGGTTGAACGTCTGATTGCGGGACCCGATGGGGTGTTCATCTGCGATAACTGCGTTGAACTGTGCCAGCGCATCCTGTTCGAGGAAAACCCGAACTATGGACGCGAAGAGCTGGGGATCAACCTTGAGCGCCTGCCGCTCCCCCGTGAACTCATGGCGCACCTCGACGAATATGTCGTCGGCCAGGAACATGCCAAGCGTGTGCTGAGTGTGGCGGTGTACAACCACTACAAGCGCATCCGCAATGGCGGCATGGCGAACGGCGTGGAGTTGGAGAAGAGCAACATCCTGATCGTGGGCCCGACGGGGAGCGGTAAGACGCTCCTCGCGCAGACCCTGGCGCGCATTCTGGATGTGCCGTTCTGCATTGCCGACGCGACTTCGCTCACCGAAGCGGGGTATGTTGGCGAAGATGTCGAGAACATCCTGCTGCGCCTGATTCAGGCCGCCGATGGTGATATCGCCCGCGCGGAAAAGGGCATCGTCTACATTGACGAAATCGACAAAATTGCGCGCAAGTCGGCGGATAACCCGTCGATCACCCGCGATGTCTCCGGCGAAGGCGTGCAGCAGGCGCTGCTTAAGATCGTCGAGGGCACGCTGGCGAATGTGCCGCCGCAGGGCGGACGCAAGCATCCGCACCAGGAATTCCTGCAGGTCGACACGTCGAACATCCTCTTCATCTGCGGCGGCACGTTCGCCGGGATCGATGATGTGATCGGCAAGCGAGTGGGTGGCAAGGGCGCGATCGGCTTCACCGCGCAGAACACAGAAGAACGAATTAATATCACCGACAAACGCGAACTGCTGCAGCATGTCGCGCCGGAAGACCTGATTCAGTACGGCCTGATCCCCGAATTTGTGGGACGCCTGCCCGTGCTGGTCAACGTCGAACCGCTGGACAAGGCGGCGCTCATGCGCATTCTGGTCGAACCGAAGAACGCGCTCGTTAAGCAGTACCAGCAGCTTTTGGCGCTGGATGGCTTGGAACTCGCGTTTGATGACTCGGCGCTCGGCGCGGCGGCGGATATCGCTCTGAAACGTGGCACGGGAGCGCGTGGTCTGCGCTCGATCATCGAAAGCCGGTTGCTTGACGTGATGTTCGAAGCGCCGGGGCGCGATGACATTCAGCGCGTCGTGATCGATGCGGACGTCGTGACGGGCGTGTCAACGCCGCTGGTGTTCAACAGCTCGGGCGAACGGGTCACGTGGGACGACGCCAAGGTCGCCGACGAGCACAAGCCGCTCGATACCGCGGCGTAAACGCACGAACCAACAAAAACGGACGAGGTTAACCTCGTCCGTTTTGATTCGGTGTCTAAACGATTGTTAGCGATCCGGGGTGAGCAGCACAACTTCGGACTTGCTGCCGACTTCCCGTTGGAACAACGCCGCGTCGACCTTGTTCGCGCCCGACGAGCTCAAGCTCCAGTTGCAGGGGATGACCCAGCGCGGGCGCATCTGGTCGGTGACCTCCGCGGCCTGCTGCGGTGAGAGGGTGCCGCGTCCATCAATCGGCAGAATGGCGATATCCGGATGAATGGAGGCCATTTCCGGAATGACACCCGTGTCGCCAGCGTAGTAGATGTCGTAGTAGTTGGCGGAGATGACAAAACCGAGGCCGCTGTCCTTCGCTG
Source organism: Candidatus Flexifilum breve (assembly GCF_016713355.1). Lineage (NCBI taxonomy): Bacteria > Bacillati > Chloroflexota > Anaerolineae > Aggregatilineales > Candidatus Flexifilaceae > Candidatus Flexifilum > Candidatus Flexifilum breve. Next base: position 421,360 of record NZ_JADJPI010000035.1, on the reverse strand, counting down.
CTGGACGGGGATCGCTCGGATCATAGGCGGGGACCGCTTTGATGCATACCCGGTCGACGGCAATGCTTTGCCACGGCAGGAGCACAGTGCAGCCGGGGATTTCCTGCGCAACGCGTTCGTTACCAATGATACGGGTCTGGTCGCCGCGCAGCTTATTGATATCCGCGAGCGAGCAGCGATCATAATGGTCATGACTCACGAGGATGACGTCAGCCGGCTGATCCGTCCGCAGAATGCGCCACGGGTTGATATAGATCAGCGGCGATCCCTGAATGACAAAACTTCCGTGTCCTAGCCAATGGATCTGGTCAATCATGTTTGGTCAGCTCAACGCAGTGGGTCTGATTCATAATGGAGCGTAACTTTACTACATATGTGGTGTTCAAGCAAGCTTTTTGTCCTAGTCTCAATGAACGGACGACATGCGGATTGCAAACCGGATATATAATGGGCATGCGATAATGCGTCAAACAGCCTTCATTTACGACTAAGGGATCAATCGATGAGCAATCCTCCAATCAATCGAATTCAGCCCAAGCCGAATCCTAACCAACCGCGCCAGGCGACGGGCGAACTGGGCGGCGCATGGTCGCCTCCGCCGCTCAACTCACTCAACGATACCGGGCTCAACCTGCTGGCGGTTGCAGAACTTGTGTTGAAGGTGCTGTACTTCGGCGGGTATATGTCCGGGCATACCATCTCCGACATCGTCAAACTGCCCTTTACGGGTGTGCTCGATTCGGTGATTGACTTCCTCAAGCGCGAGAAATTCATCGAAGTGAAGGGCTCCGGCGGTCTAGGTGAAGCCAGCTTCCAGTATCTGATCTCGAACGCGGGCGCGGCCAAGGCGCGTGAAGCTCTGGAGCGCTCGCAGTATGCCGGCCCGGCGCCCGTGACGCTTCAGCAGTACATCGCCTCGCTGCGCTCGCAGAACAAAGAACGCCTGATTGTGCACGAAGAACAGATGAAGACGGTGACCAATCACCTCGTCATCTCGGATGATATGCTGGCGCGCATTGGCCCGGCAATCAACTCCGGACGCTCGATGTTCCTGTACGGCCCGCCCGGCAATGGTAAGACGACCGTCGCGGAGCAGGTGGGGCGGCTCGTGCTCGGTGATACCATCTGGATTCCCTATGCTTTCGACGTCGACGGGCAGATCGTGCGCGTGTTCGACAACGTCAACCATGAACTCGCGGACGATATGTCGACCAAGCTCGGCACGGGCGTCGTCATGGACCCGCGCTGGGTGCGCATCCGCCGCCCGATGATCATGGTCGGTGGTGAACTCACGCTCAGCGGCCTCGACCTCGTCTACGACTCGATCAACAAGTACTATGAAGCGCCGTTCCAGGTCAAAGCCAACGGCGGCATGTTCCTCATCGACGACTTTGGCCGCCAGCAAGTACGTCCGCGCGATCTGCTCAACCGCTGGATTGTGCCGCTCGAAAAGGGCGTTGACTTCCTGACACTGGCGACCGGGCGCAAGATTGAAATCCCCTTCTTCGTGCTCATCGTGTTTTCCACGAACATCGACCCGCGCGATCTCGTCGACGAAGCCTTCCTGCGCCGTATCCGCCACAAAATCGAGATCACAGACCCGACTTACGAGCAGTTCCGCGATATCTTTAAGCGCGTATGTACCGCGAAGGGCGTCAAGTACGATGAGCAGGCGCTGGCTTATCTGCTCAAGGAATGGTACATCAGCAAGAACCGGGCGCTGCGGGCTGTCCATCCGCGTGACTTGATCAATCAACTGCTGGATATCGCGACGTACCTGAACAAACCGCCCGTGTTGAGCAAGGACATGATCGACCGCTCCGCGGCATCGTATTTCGTCAACCTCGATTGACGCGGACCTATGAACAGGACCTACAACGGAGCGGCAATCCCGCGCTACCAGATCTTCGTGCTGGCCGATGGCAACCCGGTCGTGCAGTGGAGCGAGCACACGGTTCAGGACTTGATGTCCGGGACGTACCGTCCCTACACGCAGCATGACTTCGGCCACTTGATCCATGATTACGAGCTCGAACGTCTGAAGAGCGCGGGCATCATCGAACATTACAACCGGACCTATGTGTGGGTATATGCCCTGCCAGAGAATAATCGCTTCGGAATGCTGCGGACGCAGGAACGCTCGACGAGCCGCGTCCGCTCGTATTACCTGAACACAACACTGCCCGTCGAGCGCTTTGATGATGTGCTCAATCAATTACAGGCGCTCGGACTGATCGACCAGTATTGGGCGACGGAACATGAAGGCGTCGTCGCCATCTTCAATAAGGACGAACAGCCGTTCGCTCAGTTGAAAGATGCGGAGGCCGTGCAGCGCATGCTGAGCGGTGCGGCTCCGGACATCTTTAAGGATACGGCGGTCGCGTTCATCGAGCGCAAGCGCGATGATCTCGCGCTGCGCACGCCGGAAACCGATCACCTCAATCTGGACGACATCATCGCGGCGCAGACCGATACGAGCCTGTTTGCGGGCAAGCGCGCGATGGTCATCGTCAAGGATGAGCAGGAATCGCACTCAATCTGCCAGCTGCTGACTGGCCTATTGATGGACGTGTGCACGGCGACGACGGGCGGTGATGCGCTGCTCAGCCTCGAAGAGCAGCCATCCGATGTCGTCGTCATGGAACTGCAGCTGCCGGATATGCACGGCTACGAACTGATCGCTAAAGTGCGGGAAATCGGTTCCAGCACGCCCATTCATGTCATTGTGCTGGCCGAAGCGCATGCGACGGAAGCGGATCAAGTCTTCGCCCTGACTATCGCCAAGGTCGACAGCTATCTGGTGAAACCAATCAAACTGCCGCAGCTGCGCCAGAACATCTGGACGGCTTTGAAGAGCTAACCACCCATTGTGTTTTGGGGGCGTGACCAGTAGACTCATTCAGAATCAGCCCGACTGAATATGAGCGTCTTGCCATGTCTCAACTACCCTGGGAAAGCAAAATGCGCCGCACAAATGCGGAAGCAGAATGGATGGCACCAGAAGAAGTCGTGCAGCAGGTCCGTCTGCACTATTTTGAAGCCGTGAATTGGCTGCATGACAGCACGTTTGAAGCGTGGGCGGCGCAGTGGTCCGAGGCTCCGGCTCATCTGAGTGGTTCCTTCCTCAAGCGCCACCAGCAAGCACTCATGAGCAACCGCGATTCCTCGCTGCCGGGGATCGTCGGCGTGCTGCGCTGCGATCACACAATCGAAGTGCGCCATTTTAGCGCGCAGGGCGGCGACTGTCTGATCGTCGATCACCAGACCGGGCGGCGCATGGCGACGTATAACCGGGAAACGCAGCAGCGCCTCAACACCCAGGATCTCGGCGATGGGGCAGTCGTGTACCGCATGCACTACGACAGTCGATCCCGCCGCTGGAAGATCGATCACTTTGTGCAGGAACTCCCGGTGGCGTGGGGCAGTGCGCGGCGGCGCATCCGCGAAACGTCGAATATGCCCACATCGTTTGGACGCGACTATTAAAGCAGTCCGCGTCAGACCACCGCGTCGCAGTACCAGTCAGGCAACCCATTGACCTCCACGATCTTTATTACGGGCGGGACCGGCTTCTTAGGTCGACATCTCATTCCAACCCTGTGTCGCGCTGGCTATCACGTGCGGGTGCTTGCCCGCCACCCCGAAGCGCACGTTTGGCTCACACGTTATCCGCAGGTCAGTGCCGTTCAAGGGGATGTCCTCGATCCGACGAGTCTGGCGCCGGGGCTGGACGGATGTGACTATGTCATTCATGCGGCGGGGCTGTTTCGGTTTTGGGGCGAACAGGCGCTGTTTGACGCGACCAATGTTGGTGGGACGGAAAATGTCCTCAAGGCCGCGAACGGCGTGCAGCGCTTCGTACATGTCTCGACGGTCGCGCTGATCGGCACGCCGAGTGGGATCGTCGATGAGGAGCACCCGGCACACCCGGCTGACAATTACCAGCGGAGCAAATACAAAGCCGAACAGCTCGCGCTCCGCTACCACGCCGACCACGGTGTGCCGCTGGTCGTGCTGCGCCCCGGCGCCTTCTATGGTCCGCTCGGTTCGTATGCCTTCAACCGCCTGTTTTTCCGTGACCCGATGCGCGGCATCATCATGCAGATCAACGGTGGGAGCTATATCACGTTTCCGGCGTACATCGGCGATGTGGCACAGGCCATCGTACGCGCTCTGACGGCCGGGCGTCCCGGCGAAATCTACAATGTGTGCGGCGAGACGCTGACGCACCAAGCGGCCTTTGACATCATCACACGTGAGGCCGGGCTGTGGTACCCGCGTCTGAACATCCCGGATTGGTTAGGGGAAGCGTTCGCTCGCTTTCTGTCGGGCATCGCATACGTCACACGGCAGGAGCCGTTCTACCCGATCACCTTGCGTTCTTATGTGTATAATGACTGGCGCGTCACCAGCGCCAAGGCGCAGCGCGAACTTGGTTTCGTGCCGACGCCGTTCCTCGAAGGGGCGCGCCGGACGATTGCTTGGTATCGGGCGGGACAGCCCGATACGATTCCTGAAGTCGAATGTTAGGACGATCATGATCGATCAAGTCAAGATTTTTGTGCAGAGCGGCAACGGTGGCGACGGCGCCATCGCTTTTCGCCGCGAGAAATTCGTCCCACACGGGGGCCCGGCAGGTGGCGATGGCGGCGAGGGGGGCGACATCATCTTCAAGGTCAACCCGAAGATGAACACGCTCGCGCCGTTTGGCAATCGCATCCACTTCCGCGCGCAGCATGGCGAGAAGGGCGGCACGAGCAATAAGGCGGGCAGTGATGGCAAAGATGTCATCGTGGAAGTGCCGCCGGGGACGGTCGTACGCCGGGCTGATAATGAACAGATCCTCGCCGATTTGGTACGCTCCGGCGAAAGTGTGATCATCGCCAAGGGCGGGCGCGGCGGACGCGGTAACTCACGCTTTGCGTCGGCGGCCAACCAAGCGCCGCGTATCGCCGACAAAGGCGAGCCCGGCATCGAAATGTGGGTGATCCTCGAACTGCGCCTGATCGCGGATGTGGGGATTGTCGGCGTGCCGAACGCGGGCAAATCGACGCTGCTGTCGGTCATCAGCAATGCGCGCCCGAAGATCGCCGATTACCCGTTTACGACGCTGGAGCCGAATCTCGGCGTAGTGACGCTCGATATGAGTGACATCGTGGTTGCGGATATCCCCGGTCTGGTTGAAGGGGCGCACATGGGGGTGGGGCTGGGGCACGCCTTCCTGCGGCATGTGACGCGCACGCGCATGCTGGTGCATCTGCTGAACGGCCTCGCCGATGATCCGGTCGCGGACTTCAACCAGATCAACGCCGAATTGGCGCTGTACGACGACCGCTTGGCGCAAAAACCACAGATCGTCGTCGTCAACAAGCTGGATATGCCCGAGGTGCAGGAACGCTGGCCCGAGATCGAAGCGGCGCTCAAGAGCCGCGGCATCGAAAAGCCGATGGCGATTTCCGGTATGACGCGCCTGAACGTGCAGAAGCTGATCGGGCGGCTGTTCGAAGAGTTCGCCAAACTGCCCGAAACCGAGCCGTTCACGGTTGAAGAGATGCCGATTTACGAACTACCCGAAGAAGATGAAGCCGTCTTCACCATCGAGAAACTCGGTGATGGCGAGTACCGCGTGGTCGGTCAGCGCATTGAACGCGCCGCTGCCCGCACCTACTGGGACTACGAAGAAGCGGTCTACCGCTTCCAGAAAATGCTGGATACGCTCGGCGTGACGGAAGCGCTGCGTAAAGCGGGCGTGCAGGAAGGCGATTCTGTCTTCATCGGCGAGAACGAGCTGGAGTGGTCAGACTAAGCGATGCGTCTGGGAATTCTGGGCGGCAGCTTTGATCCGCCGCACATCGGCCATCTGATTCTGGCCGAATACGCGCTCGACGCCGTGCCGCTCGATCACGTGCTGTTCGTGCCCGCCGCGGATCCACCCCACAAACGCGGTACCCGCGCAGCGGTCGACCATCGACTGGCGATGATCACGGCGGCTATTCAGGATCGACCGGAGTTCAGCGTATCGCGGGTCGACATTGATCGTCCCGGTCCGCATTACACCGTCGACATGCTGCGCCTGCTCAGGGCGCAATTTCCCGAAGCCGAACTGTATTTCATCATGGGCGGAGATTCGCTGCGCGATCTGGTCAAGTGGAGCCGACCACAGGAACTGATCACGCTCTGTACGCTGGTGGTAATGGGGCGACCGGATGCGATCGCTTATCCGGACATGCACGAGGCGGTTCTGCCCGGGTTAGTCGAGCGCGTGATCATGACGGAGTCGCCCATGCTTGGGGTTTCGTCCAGCGAGATCGCCGCGCGACTGGTCGCTGGGCACAGTGTGCGTTATGTTGTGCCCGCGCCCGTCTTATCGTATATCGAAACGAATAGGTTATACCACGATGACTAAATCACGACTCTGGTTGGGCCTGTTGCTGCTGCTCCTTGTCAGCCTTTCCGGCGGTTTGCTGACCGCTGCGCCGAGTGGTCAAACCGCGCCGACTCTTGTGCCGCCGACGCTCGTCCCGACGACTCCGCCGAATTTCATCGATGCGCTGCCGTCGGAGTCGGGGGTGGCACGCATTGCCCGGGAGGGCAAAGTGCGCGTCGGGATTCTGTATAACGAGCCGCCGTTCGGCGAATTGAACGTGCGCGGCGAACAAACGGGCTTCGATGCTGACCTCGCGCGCAGTATTGCCGACGCGTGGGGCGTGACTATCGAATTCGTGCAGGCGACCCGACAGACAGGGATTGAACTGGTGGCGAATGGCGACATCGATCTGCTGATCGCCGCTCAGCCGCATCTGCGTGAGCTCGACAACCGCGTGGAATTCAGCCAATCCTACTATCCCAGTACGCAGGTGCTGCTCGTGCGCAATGGCGATGGCGCGACGGTGCTCGGTCACATGGCGGATCGCAAGATCGGCATCGTGATGGGTACGCGCGGTGAACTTGCGGTCGCGGATTGGGAAATGCGCAGCGACTACACCTTCAGTGTGACGCGCTACCCGACGCTGGACCGGGCGCTCGCGGCACTGATGACGAATGAGATTGACGGCGTGGTCGACAATTATGTGCGCGTTCAGCGGACGATTCGCTTTCAAGCCGAAAACTTTCGCTTTGTCGACGAGCCAGTGCTCTCCGAACCGTACGCGATCGCGCTGCAGCGGCAGGACGTGAATCTGCGTAATCTGGTCAATCGGACGCTGCAATATCTCTACGCTAACGGTCGCTTGAACGAACTGCATCAAGCCTACTTTGAGGGAGCGGTTTACCCCGGCAGCACGTTCGTCACGTGGACGAATATCGGCGACGAAGCGCCGAAGCCCGCCAACTTCGCCGCGGATGTGCCATTCCCGCGCCAGTACGTCGTGCCGAATTTGCAGTCGGCGCGCGTGGTGCGCGTCGCTGGCCTGCGCGATCTGCCCCCGGATGCACCAGAAAGCCAGCGGCGCCTGGATGGCGTCAACCGGGCCTTGATCAATGCGATGGCCATGCGCTGGAATGTGACGGTCCAGCCTGTTCCCGGCGACGATCCGGCGCAGTTGGTCGCCGATGGGCAAGCGGATATCGCCATTGGGGTCACGCCCGACTGGAACGCGGCAGATCGTGTGGATTTCAGCAGCTACTATCTGCTGCACGGCCTGCGCATGATGCTGCGCAGCGACGCGCAAATCGGCGGATTGGGCGACCTGCGCGGGCAGATCGTTGGCGTGTTTCAGGATGAATCCGGCGTCAGCCAACTAGTGACGCAGCTCGCCGCCGATCAACGCGCGGTTGTCGATGACTTCTTCATCATTCTGCGCGAACAGGACGCGGCCTATACCATGCTGGTGGACAACAATGCCCGTGTGGTGATCGGCGACAGCCTGAGGCTGATGCCGAACGTCGAAGGGAGCGACGGCGCGCTCCAACTGCTGACGGATGCCGATGGTCGCGCCGTGTGGTACAGCCGCCAATACTTCGGCATGGCCGTGCCGCGCAATGATATCGACTTCCGACTGCTCGTCGAATATACACTGCAGGAAATGGCGCGCGATGGTTCGCTGCTGCCCATTTTGCAGCCCGTGATGTACCCGCAGGATGCGCCGCTCTTCGAGTATTACCCCGGCCCGACGCAGTATCTCGGCTTCAACCTGTCGGGACTGCAAGGGTAACACCCAACGATGAACTCCACAGAGAACACCGCCGAGGAACCGACTACAATTCCTCGGCGTGTTCGGCTGTCTCGGTGCTGTCGCTGGTCTGCTGCCCCAGGCTGGTGAGAATCACCCCGCCAATGATGGCGAGGCTGCCGATGGCCTGCTGCAAAGTCGGCGTTTCGTTCAACAGGATCAACGCGGCAATCGCGCTGCCAATCGGTTCCATCTGCGTGGCGACGGCGACAAAGGTCGCGGACAGATAGCGCAGCGCGTAGTTGAACGACGAGTGGCCGATTAACTGCGGCATGATGGCGAGTAGGAGAATCCAGAAGTAGCCTTGCGCGCTGTAGCCCGTGATCGCCGTGCCCGTCGCCGCCACGAGCAGCAGGAGGAACACGGAGGCGAAACCGTACACCAGCCAGATGTACGGAATGAGCGACAGCTTGGCGCGCAGCTTGCGCCCGATCACCAGATAGATCGCGAAGGCAACTGCGCCCGCCAGCGCCAGCAGTCCGCCCATCAACGCTTCACCCGTCAAGGGGGCAGCGGAGTCGCCGCCGACGCCGATCACCAGCCCGCCGATGAAGGCGACGACCAGGCCGACGATCACCAGCAGCGCCAGCCGCGCGCGCAGGAAGATCACTTCGAGAATGGCCACCCACAGCGGCCCGGTGCATACAAACGCCACGCTGATCAGCACGCTGGTCATGCCGAGCGAGGCGATCCACGTTGCGAAATGCATGGCGAGGATGAAACCGGAGGCGACGGCGAGCAGCAGGTCGCGGCGCGAGAGCTGGCGCAGGGCAGGCCAGTGGCCGCGCAGGGCGAAGGGCGTCAAGATCAACGCGGAGAGAGTGAGACGACCCGCGGCAATCGCGTTGGCGGGGATCCCCTCCGTCATGGCAAAGCGGATGAAAATCGCCGCCATCGAGACCGCGGCAATGCCCGCGAGCATGACAAAATAGACCTGTGACGGCACAGTTTTTCGGTTGGTCATAGAGCGCCTTTCGATGCAGTCGGCAATCTTAACATTCGATGAATGCCCTGTACAAAAGACCAGTTTGTCGTGAAAACCGAAACTACCCGTGATACACTAAAATGAGTTTTATCGCGACCAATATTAAGGAGTACGCACACATGGCCTTCGAATTACCCGCGCTGCCTTACGAGAAATCGGCTCTTGAACCGCACATCGATGCGATGACGATGGAAATCCATCACGGCAAGCACCACGCCGCCTATGTGAACAACCTGAATAAGGCGCTGGAAAGCGCGCCCGAACTGGCGGGCAAGTCGCTGGAAGAACTGATCAGCAACCTGAGCGCCGTGCCGGAAAGCATTCGCGGCGCGGTCCGCAATAACGGCGGCGGTCACGCCAATCACACGCTGTTCTGGCAGATCCTCAGCCCGAATGGCGGCGGCGCGCCCTCCGGCGATCTGGCGAACGCCATCAACGCGGCCTTTGGCTCGTTCGACAACTTCAAGGCGCAGTTCAAGACCGCCGCGACCGGCCGTTTCGGTTCGGGTTGGGCGTGGCTGGTTGTGGCGTCGGATGGCTCGGTGAGCATCACCTCGACCCCGAATCAGGACACCCCGGTCATGGACGGCCAGACGCCGATTCTCGGCCTCGACGTGTGGGAACACGCGTACTACCTGAAGTATCAGAATCGCCGTCCCGACTATGTCGATGCGTTCTGGAATGTGGTCAACTGGGCGGAAGTCGCGCGCCGTTACGCTGCCCGCTAACCCCGGCTAGGTGACATTCGTCACCCGCCGGACTTGCGTCCCGACAATACACTAATTTCTGCGAAGGCGTTACAATGCGTAACGCCTTTGTTATTGAAAATTCTAGGAGCGAACAGCGTGACTGATTATCGCATTGAGAAGGACTCGCTCGGCGAGGTGCAGGTGCCCGCGGGCGCATACTACGGCGCGCAGACGCAGCGCGCGGTGCTGAATTTCCCGGTGAGTGGTTTGAAACCATATCCGGCGTTCGTGTGGTCGATGGCGCTCATCAAGCGGGCGGCGGCGGAGGTTCACCTCGACCTCGGCCTACTCGACGAGAAGATGGCGCGCGCGATCATGCAGGCGGGCGACGAAGTGCTCGAAGGCAAGTGGCAGGCGCAGTTCGTGGTCGATCCGTTCCAGGCGGGCGCGGGCACCAGCCACAACATGAACATCAACGAAGTGATCGCCAACCGCGCGAACGAAATCCTCGGCTACCAGTTGGAAGATCCCAGCAAGCCGGTCAACCCGAATGATCACGTCAACATGGCGCAGAGCACCAACGATACGATCCCGACCGCGATCCGGTTGGGCGCGCTGTGGCGCTTCGACGAACTGCTGCAAGCGCTGGGCGCGCTCGCCGAAGCTTTCGAGATGAAGGCCGCTGAATGGGATGACATCGTCAAGAGCGGTCGTACCCACCTGCAGGACGCCGTCCCCGTGCGGCTCGGTCAGGAAGTCGGCGCATGGGCGAAAGCAGTGCGCCGCAGCATGGAAAAACTGGCGCTGGCGGCGGAAGGGCTGCGGCGACTGGGCATCGGCGGCACGGCGACGGGCTCCGCGCTCAACGCGCACCCCGAATACCACAAGCGGATGGTTGCCAAGTTGAGCCAACTGAGTGGGTTGAAGCTGTACGAATCGGACAACCTGTTTGAATCGATGCAGTCGATGGGTGACGCGACGTTCTTCTCGTCGGCACTGCGTACGACCGCTCAGGATCTGAGCCGCATCGCCAACGACATCCGTCTGCTGTCGAGCGGCCCGACGACCGGCCTCGCCGAACTGACGTGCCCGCCCGTGCAGCCCGGTTCGTCGATCATGCCGGGGAAGGTCAATCCCGTGCTGGCCGAAATGCTGAATCAGGCGATGTTCCACATCATGGGCAACGACTTGACGGTGCTGCTGGCCTCGCAGGCGGGGCAGTTGGAACTCAACGTGATGATGCCGATCATTGCGCACAACCTGTTTGAAAGCGAACTGGTCATGATCGGCGCGGTGAATGCCTTCACGACCAAGCTGGTTGTCGGCTTGGTGGCGAACAGCGACCGCGCGACCGCGTGGCTGGCGAAGAACCCCATCCTCGTGACCGCGCTTAACCCGATCATCGGCTACAAGAAGGGCGCTGAAGTCGCCAAGAAGTCGCTGGCGGAGAACAAGAGCATCCGCGACATCGTGGTCGAGCTCGGCTACATGACCGCCGAAGCGGCGGACGCGGCGCTCGACGCGCGCAAGATGACCGAAGGTGGCATCCAGGGCGTGTCGGCAGGCGGTTGATTCAAAATTGTTACAATTGAGGGACAAGGGCAACTTCGTCCCTCAATAACGCGATTCCTCATTTGAGCCACGCTTGATCTACGGTATACTGATGGCGCAGGCAAAAAACAGTGCGCTCTGTCCCGTAATAAGGCGTTCATTGCAATCGTGGCGACCCGAAAATTAGGCAAATACGAGATAATTGAGCGGCTCGGTCGTGGCGGCATGGCAGAAGTCTACCGCGCGTATCATGCTAGCCTTGACCGCTTCGTCGCGATCAAGGTCCTGCATGCGTTCCTCGCTGACGATCCCGAATTCAAGGAACGCTTTGAAAAAGAAGCCAAGCATATCGCGCGCCTGAAACACGCGAACATCGTGCAGGTGTACGACTTCGAGAACGACCCCGATAACGAAAGCTACTATATGGTGATGGAACTCATTCAGGGGCCGACCCTGAAGGATGTCCTCACCGATTTGCAGACGCGGCACGAGCTCATGCCGCTCAAAGAGGCGCTGCGCGTCGTGCGTGAAGCCGCGAGCGCACTGGCCTATGCGCACAGCCAGAATATGATTCACCGCGATGTGAAACCAGCTAACCTCATGCTGGATTCGGACAGCCGCATTGTGCTGACGGACTTTGGCATTGCCAAAATCGTCACGGGCATCCAGTTCACAGCGAGCGGTGGCATGGTCGGCACGCCCGCCTACATGGCTCCGGAGCAGGGGCTCGGTGAAGCGGGTGACGAGCGGTCAGATCTCTACTCGCTCGGCGTGATCATGTACCAACTGGTAACCGGGAATCTGCCATTTGAAGGCGATACGCCCATCGCCGTCATCCTGCGGCATGTTAATGATCCGGTGCCGTCGGCGCGTGTCAGTAATCCGTCCCTGCCTGAATCGGTCGACAAGATCATTCAGCGGCTGCTGGCCAAAGACCCGGACGAGCGCTACCAGTCGGCCACCGACCTGATCGCCGATCTCGAAAAGGTCGAGCGCGGGCAAGTCGTCAGCTTTGATCAGGTAGTGAAAGTCGACCGTCCGCACCGACCCGTCCCGGCGGAATATGACACGCTCGATTTGTCGCCGCGGGATCGTTCCACTATGCGGCGGTCGTCGATTGACCTGTCGCGTCCCAATGATATGGTGATGGCACCCGAACCCCGGGAGCGTCAGCGCCGTCCGTCGTGGCCGCTGTGGCTGCTGCTGGTCGCGGTGATCGGCATTGGCGGCGGGGCGTTTGCCCTCGTTCCTCGCGATGATGGCCGTTCCTGGTTGGCCGCGCTGATCGCGACGTCGACGCCGAGTTCGACGCCCACCGCGACATCCACGCCGACCGAGACGCTGCCGCCCACGGCGACGTTCACCCCGTCACTGACGCCGACCGAAACCCCGACAAGCACCTTCACGGCCACGCTGACGCCGACCGAGACGTTCACGCCGTCGAATACCCCGACCTTCACCTATACGCCCACGCCGACGCCGACGAGCAGCCTCACGCCGTCGAATACGCCGACCGAGACGTTCACGCCGTCGAATACGCCGACAAGCACGTATACGCCGTCGAATACGCCAACTAGCACGTTCACTGCCTCGTTCACGCCGACGCCGACGCCGTCGAATACGCCGAGCATCACGCCGACGCCGACCATCGACCTGACGATGACGCTGATCATGGCGACGCAGTTCTACGAATTCCAGACGGCGACGATTGCCGCGTGTGATTTCGATTATGCGATCAGCGATCAACAGCCGCCGGATGATGATTTCTTCCGCGCCGACCAACCCTATGTTCGGCAAATTACGTTCGTGAACACGGGGACATGCCCGTGGGAGCGCAACACATCACTGACGTATGTGAGTGGGGAAGATTTCAACCTCGTGGATCGCATCTTTGTGCGGGAGCGCGTCAATGTCGGGGAAGATGTTACGCTGACGTTCTCCGGACGTACGCCGCGCACGGGCGCGACCTACAGCGGCGTCTTTGAACTCCGCACGCCGGGGCAAATTCTCATCGGCCAGCCGCTGACGATCACCGTACAGGTCTTCGAAGGCCAGTAGCGCGCACTGCTGAAATTAAAGACCGCCGCGAGCGCTCGCGGCGGTCTTTTTGTTAGTTGGGCAGGGCGTTACACGGGATCTTCTGTGGTGACGCGGTACATGGGGATCGCAATCTCCACAAATTCCGACCAGCCTTCACCGCCGATCAGTTGGCGCTGTTCCTCAGTCAATTCCAACCGAATGTCGTCTTTGCCCGTGTGCAGGTCGATGGTCAGGAGGTCGCTGCCATCTTCGCGCACTTCCTCGAAGCATTGGCGCTCGTAACCCAGCGGATTCTTCAGAAACTTGCCTAAGCAGCGTTCACAGATCGGCAGTTGATGGTCACACACGTTGCGGTTGATTTTGACGTACATGGTGCAGTCTCCTAAGGTGCATTTATTGGCAGCATAGATCCGGTCGGAGCGGCGACCCTAGTGACGTTCATCATGCGGTTTCCGTGAAACGTCCATAAACAGTATAATCGCGCCGTTGCTGGTCTTTTTCAGGGAAACTGGAGAAATTTCGTCATGGATCGCGATCAGGCATGGGGGATCGTGTGCGAGTTCGTCAAGTCAGACAGCCTACGCAAGCATATGCTGTCAGTCGAGTTCGCGATGCGAGGATATGCGCAGCATTACGGTGAGAACGCGGACTCATGGGGATTAGTCGGCTTGCTGCACGACTTCGACTGGGAGATTCACCCGACGCTGGAACAGCATCCGATGGACGGCGCGCCGATTCTCCGTGAACGTGGGCTGGCGGAGGCTGATGTGCAGACGATTCTCAGCCACGGCCCGCTGGCAGAACGCGTCACCCTGCGTGACAAGACGCTGCACGCCGTCGATGAGCTGACTGGGTTGATCACCGCCGTCACGCTGGTGCGCCCGAGCAAGAATATCACTGACGTAGAACCGAAATCGATCAAGAAAAAGTGGAAAGACAAGACCTTCGCCGCGGGCGTGAATCGCGAGGAAATCGAACAGGCGACAGCGGAACTTGGCGTAGACCTATGGGAGTTTCATGTGCCGCTGGTGCTCAAAGCGATGCAGGACCATGCCGCCGACCTCGGCCTAGATGGTCAGTAAGTTTTCAGGGGATTTACAGGAAAAAAACAGGCGATCCACCCGGATCGCCTGTTGATTGGTTACGACTGAACGTGGATTGGGGTGCCGATATCCACGAAGTTGTAGAACCATTCGGCTTCGGGCGTCGGTAGGTTGACGCAGCCGTGACTCATCGGTTGGCCGAAGTTGTTGTGCCAGTAGGTGCCATGCAGGGCGTAGCCCGCATAGAAGTAGGCAACATAGGGCACGTCGGGGAGGTAATAGCCGGGGCCAGTCATCGTTTGCGCGGAGTATTTCCGCTGAATAGTGAAGTCGCCCCGAACCGTGGGCGTGTTGGGCAGCCCGGTCGATACGATGACGTTGCGCACGAGCACCCCGTTTTCGTAGGCGTAAGCGCGCTGTTCGCTCAGGTCAACGATCACTTCGCGACCGACCCCATGAATGGGGGCAGGGGCAGCAGCGGCGCCTTCGACGGCGGCGGCCCCGGCGAGGACGTTCGGTATGATGAGTTCCTGCCCCGCGACAATTTGGTCGGCGTTGAGGATGTTATTCGCCTGCGCAATCGCCAGCCAGCTCACACCGTACTGCGTGCCAATTGAGGCGAGACTCTCACCACTTGCCACGGTGTGGCGAATGCTGTTCGGGTTGATGAGATCGCTGTCGAGCGTGAGCGATTCGGTGTCGTCGGCAGGCGCGTCTTCGCTCGGCACGCCGGAGATCAACAGCCGCTGACCCGCGTAGATCATGTTCGGATTGCTGATATCATTGAGGCGGGCTAACGCCTCCGCACTGATACCATACTGGCGCGCAATGGCCGCGAGATTTTCGCCGCGCGCGATCGTGTGGTATTCTGCGGGTTGTGCGGGTTCTTCGACCGCGGTGATTGGTTCGGAAACGGCAGGCGCCGCCTCGGCGACGGCTTCATCTCCGGGGATGAGCAGTTGCTGCCCAGCGAAGATTTGCCAGGTATTCGTAATGCCATTGGCCTGCGCAAGTTCCGTCATCGGCACGCCATACTGGAGCGAGATGCGGAACAAGTTTTCGCCGGGCTGGACAATATGAACATTGTCGTCCTGCCCGACCACCGGCGCAACGGCCAGCATCAGGATCAAGGCAAGGATTACGAGCAATGGGAGTACTGAACGAGACATCGAGGCCAAAACTCCTATAGTCGTTGTGGGTGGATGTAGGCATTGTAGCATATTTCCATACGATTGCTGTGAATACTGTTCGCGGCTACAATTCCTGATTGTAAACCAAGGTACATAGTCGATGCTTTTACGTGCATATCGCTTCACAGACAAATCAGGTGTGGTACTGCTCAAGCTGAGCATTGCGCTCATTGATGCGCTGCTCGAAGGCTTGCTGCTGATTCGCCGCGCGGTGGCGGGCGTGGTGTTGTTCATCGCGCGCACCGTATGGCGCATTCTGCGTCCGTTTGCGGGCTTGCTGGTGGCGGTGTTGATGATCTTCGTCAACCTCCTGCGGCGCGGCGGCGCCCAGACGGCCCAGGCGGGCGGCGGCGCGATGGCGCGCCGCGCGGCGCGGGCGCAAATCAAGGCGACCATTACGGAAGATCCGCTCAAAGCGCAGAACCGGACATTGAGCGCGGTAACGGTCGTGCTGCTGTTGATTCTGTTCGGGGTGGTGCTGTGGGCGACCAATCCCGCGCGCACCGCGACGACGACTTCGGGCGGTGCCCCCCTCGATCTCGCGGCAGCAGCGTTACCGACGGCGACACAGTCGATTATTTTGCAGAATACCCCGGTGCCCACCGCCACACCTCAGCCCGCATTTCTCGGCGTGCGCGGCTCCATGGCGTACGTGGCCCGGGAACGTGGTCAATCTGACCTCTGGGGCGTTCCCATTGGCAGTCGTGACCCGATCCGCTTGACCAACGACCCGGCGGACGAACGCGATCCCGCGTGGTCGCCGGATGGTCGGCGCTTGGCTTATGCGTCACACAAAGACGGCAACTGGGAAATCTACGTGCTGAACATCGGCGAGGAAGAACCCACGCGCTTGACCTACGATCTCTCGTTTCAGGCAGCGCCGCAGTGGAGCCCGGATGGTGAATGGCTGGTCTACGAGAGCTATCAGGGGAACAACCTTGACATCTACGTGATGAATATTCAGGGCGTGTTGAACGGTTCCGAATCACCGATTCGTCTGCCCGGCAACTCCGACGCGCCGGATTTCTCGCCCGTGTGGTCGCCGCAAAGCGATGATGGCCGCCACATTGTTTTTGTCTCATGGCGCGACGGCAATCAGGACATTTACTCGTTCTCGCTCGATGATCAGAGCGTCGTCAACCTGACGCAGACGCCCACCCGGCAGGAAGATCACCCGGCGTGGAGTCCCGATGGCGACCGGATCGCCTACAGCGCGTTCGATGTGGGCTTGGAGAAGGTCTTCGTCACGAGCGCGGATGGCTCGGGTGGCGCTCAGGTGATCGCACCGGGACGCGCGCCCGCGTGGTCGCCGGATGGCGGCAGCCTGGTCGCGGCGGTCGATTCGATTGACGGGACGCAGTTGGTGGTGACGCCGTTTGCCGGGTCGGGCGTGAGCACGGCGATTATTCCGGCGCAGGCGGGCGCGACCTCGCTCTCGTGGACGTTGACTGCGCTGCCGCAGACGCTGGTCAATGCGGGCGGTCTGCCGCTCGCCGTGACTGAGCCGCTCTACATTGAACAGGAAGAACGCTTGAACGCGGATCCGCCGTACCGCCTGAACACGATTGGCGGCGTGTCGGTCGAAACCGCCGTGTTGAGCGACCGGGTCAACGACTCCTTCATCGCACTGCGCGAACAGGTCGCCGAATCGACCGGCGTTGATTTCCTCGGGCGGCTGGATGATGCCTTCTGGGAGATTACCCGCCCGCCGCAGCCGGGCGAGCCACGCCCGAACTGGCTGCAAACCGGGCGCGCCTTCGGGATTACCCGCAATGGGATTGTGGGCTTCCCGCCGCCCATTGAAGTTGTGCGCGAGGATGTCGGCGTGAACACCTACTGGCGCGTGTATGTACGCGTTTCCGATGACGCGCAGTCCGGTCAGTTGGGCGAACCACTGCGCCATATGCCGTGGGATTTCGCCAGCCGCACCCAGGGCGATGTCGAAGCCTATGATCAAGGCGGCCGCTTGAAGTCGGTGATGCCCGAAGGCTACTACATCGATCTGACCGAACTCGCCGTCGATTATGGCTGGAACCGGATGCCTGCAGGCGACGATTGGCGCGCCAACGCCTCCTCGATCAACTATTGGCTGTTCACGAAAGCGGATGATTTGAGTTTGTTTGAGTCGCTGCGCGAAATCTACGCGGAGTCGCAGTTGGGTGGGTTTGTGCCGACCGCCACGCCCGCGCCAGTAGCAACGCAGGAAGGGTAGGCGATGCAGCGCAGTGGTGTGACGGCCTTCGTCCTCGTCTTGCTCGTGGTGGGCGGCTTCATCTTTCTGCTGTGGTCGAATGCGCAACCCGCACCCGAACTGCGCGTCATCGTGCCGACGCAGAGCGCGCCGACCGAAGCCGTGAACGCGTGGGAACAAATCCTCGAAGCAGGATTTGGCGAGGACAGTACGCCGCTGCCCACCGTGGCGATCCCGACGGGCGAGTTCGTCCCGCCGACCGTCGCGCCCGTCAGCTTAGGGAGCACGCCCATCACCGCCAGTGAACTCGGCGGTCAGGCGGCGGAGCAGTTCAGCGTGCCCGCCACGCCGACGCGCCCTGTGTTGACTCCCCAGCTGGTCGCCACAGAAATCCCGCTCACCTCGATTGCGGTGACGCGCGCGGCGGTCCAATGGCAGCCGCCACCGCTGATTCCGCCGCTCTCGCGTGATCCGTTGGGGCGCGACCATTACTACTTCCTGCGCCCGGTCGATTCGAATGCGACCAATCGCGGCCTGTTCTACTATCCCTATGGGTCGGATGGCCCGGAAAATGCGTGGCGCATTCACACGGGCATCGACATGCCGAACGACATCGGGCAGACGGTACGCGCTGCCGGTTCGGGCATGATCGCGTGGGCCGGGCCGGGGTTCCAGAGCACCTCATCCTACGGCAATGTCGTCTTGATCGAGCATGATTTCGGCTACGATGGTCAGCCGCTTTATACACTTTACGCGCACCTCTCCGCGGTTCTGGTTTTCAGCGGCCAGCGGGTGAACGCGGGCGACGCGATTGGTTTGGTCGGTAATTCAGGGCGCGTGACCGGGCCGCACGTGCACTTTGAAGTGCGCTACGGCGAAAACATCTATGGCGCATCGGTCAATCCGGTGCTGTGGATGGTTCCGTATGTCGGCACGGGCGTCATCGCCGGGCGGCTGACGGATCGCAGCGGCAACCTGCTCGATGACGTCGACATTACCGTTCGCTCGTATGCGACCGGGCTGACGATAGATACTACGGCGACGTATATCTACGAAGGTACGAGCATCGACGTGAATGCCGACCCCATCTGGGATGAGAATTTCGTGGTAGGGGATGTGCCCGTTGGGCGGGTGGAAGTCATCGCCAATGTCGAAGGCGAACGCATCTCACAGATCGTCAACGTGGTAGAAGGGACGACCAATTTCGTCGATCTTACCCCGCGCGAACCTGACGCTCAGCCGACGAACGTAGTGGAAGCGTCAGGTTGAACGTAGCATATGCCTACGCAATCAGCTAAACTAACCTCGCTAACCATTCGCGAAGGAGGAATACTCCATGCTGAGTAAAATTGCGCGTCTGCTCCCGTTGATTGCGCTGCTGCTGGTGACACTGCCAGCGTTGGCGCAGGAAGGCGGGCGCGTATTGGCGCCGGGGACGCCTGTCAGCGGCATCCTGAATGAAAGTGCAATTGTGCAGGTGTATACGCTGGAAGGTCAGGCGAACCAGGTGCTGTCCGTACTGGCGTCGAATGAAATAGGTGTGCCGCTCGCGCTCATTCTGACGGACGCATCGGGGAATGCGCTGGCGCAGGTGGTCGACACCGAAGTGACCGGGACGAGCACGTTGTCAGGCATCACGCTGCCGGAAGATGGCCTGTACTACGTCACCGTCTTCAAGGCGGGCGGCGTACAGTCGGTGAGCGAAGTTACGTTCACGCTGGCGCTCACGCTGGATGCAGCGGGAACGCAGCCAGCCGCGACGGCGGAGCCGACTACCGAGGCCGTGACGCCGGAAGCGACGGGTGAGCAGCCCGCCACCGCCGAGGCGACGCTCGATTTTGGGCAGGTTGTGACGACGAGCGGTATGCAGATCAGCCTGACGTGGAATTCGACCGATGATCTCGATCTCGAAGTGCGTGACCCGGTCGGTGGTTCGCTGTACTGGGAGACGCCCACGGTCGCTAGCGGCGGCGCGTTGAGCGGCAACATCAATCAGGGCTGCGAAGTCACGACCGCGCAGTCGCCGACCGAAAGCGCGACCTGGTCGCCGGGCGGTGTGCCGACGGGCAGCTACGAAGTGATCGTCTACTTCCAAGAATCGTGCGCGGGCAATAATCCGGTCACGTTCACGGTGACGCCGACGATTGACGGTGTGGCGCTCACGCCCATTGAAGCGACGCTCCTCCCGACGCAAACGTTCGTGGGCAGCTTCCGCATCGCGGGTGATGGCAGTGGTACGATCAACCCGCTGCGCGGTGTCGTCTCGGACGATCTACCGGCCTCAGCCGCGGAGATCATCGCGGGCGCGCAGCCGATTGAACTCGGCGCGTTCGTCAACGGACAGATTACAACGAGCCAGCCGTACCAAGCGTATCGCTTCAGCGCGGCGGCTAACGATCTCGTCACGATTTCGATGAATGCGGACACGGGCAGCCTTGATCCGTTCCTGTTCCTGCTCGATGCAGCGGGAAACATCATTGGCACCAATGATGACCTCGGCGTCGGCGCGACCGACTCGCTGATCAGCAATGCGCTGCTGCCCGCCGCTGGTGATTACACGATTGTCGCCTCGCGCTATGCGAAGGCCCTCGGCGGGACGGAAGGCGCATACACGTTGTCGCTCAACACGCAGGCGACCGACCTGCCGGAGGCGTTCCTGAACCTGCCGCGCGGGCTGCTGGAAGTGCGCTTGCTGTGGAATAGCAACGCCGACCTGCAGCTCCTCGTCCGTGACTCGTCGGGGAACGCGGTGTTCGATGACTCGCCGACCATTCGCAGCGGCGGAACGCTGGCCGCAGCGGGCAATGTCAACTGCACTGTCCCGACGGGAACGCCGTTCTCCTACATCTACTGGCCGACCAATACCCCCCCGCGGCCCGGCTCGTATGAGGTTGAAGTCTGGTTCCAGAATGAATGCAATGACCCGGCTCCGGTCTCGTTCAACCTATACGTGACCTACAATGGTCGCGAAATCTTCAGCGATACCGCGCAGCCGCTGGTCGGTGACCGCTACCTGACGAGCTTCACCATTCAGGCGGATGGCACGGCACTCCCGAGCGAAGGCGGCATCATCACGGGCATTGACTCGCTGAACTACCAGTCCGAGCTGGAGAATGCGCTCCCGATCAGCGCGACCGAACCGCGCAACGGCAGCATCACGTTCGACAACAAGTTCGATCTGTATGTGTTCTCGGCGGATGCAGGGTCGCAGGTCTCGATCAGCATGAACAATACGTCCGGCACGCTTGATCCGACGCTGTATTTGATCGGCCCGAGCGGCATCCTTGTCGCGGAAAATGACGACGCGGTGGCCGGCGAGAATACAAATTCGCTAATCGCTGATCTCACCTTGCCAGAGAGCGGACAATATATTATCATAGCCACTCACTTCGGTGCGCTGTACGGTGGCACAACGGGAACGTATACGCTCACCCTTTCGCAGTAGCCAAGCACGAACAAACTCTGCCGGGGCAGCATCCCGCTGCTCCGGTCAATATTCTGCCGTTTTCAGGCTTCGTGATGAAAGTGTCTTGCCAATGAAACTTCGCTTCATTTTGCCGGGGCTGTTGGCTCTGGTATTGTTGTTTGCCGCCTGTGCGCCACCCCCTGAACTTCGTGATCCGAATATGCTGCAAGATACGAGTTTGGTTTCGGGAGAACCGTGCGAAGCTCCATGCTGGCGCGGCATCACCCCCGGTGAGACGACGTGGAGCGATGCGCTCACCATTCTGGAAGACGACACCACCATCGAGAATTTGAATACGCAGACGGACGATAACAGCAATGCTGCGCTCGCCGAATGGAATCAAAAGGGTGGTTCGGCCTGCTGCCAGATGTTCAGCGACGATGGCGAAACGGTTTCGGTGCTGCTGCTCCGCGTCGCGCCGACCATGACCCTCGGTGACGTCATTGAACGTTACGGTGAACCGACCTACGTGGTCGGCAGTCCGTTCACCGACGATCAAGCGGCGCTCAATATCATCTACCCAGACCGGGACATGGTAATCTATGTCTTCTCGGCAGGCGCGACCGGCGCGATCAGCGAGACAAGTGAAGTGTTTGCGACTTTGTATGTGGTGCCGTCGCAAATGGAACTGCTGATCAACACGACGTCGCTGCATGCGTGGGAAGGGTATGGCTCGTTTGAGCAGTACAGCGAGACCAACGAAGACTTTGAAGTTACACCGGCGATTACATTAACACCGACGGCTACCGGCGGGTGATGTTAAACACAAACAACGTGAGTTCTAGGGGAGCGATATGACGCAAGAAACTACGGTAAACAAACCCAGTTCGATTGAAGAACTGCGTACTAGCATGGAACTGAAGGGGACGATCAAGCGCATTGAGCTGTACGGCGCATTCGTCGATATCGGTATCGGGGTCGACGGCCTGCTGCATATTTCGCAGCTTGGCAAGCCGAATGTCCGCAACGTTGAAGATGTAGTGAAAACGGGGGAAGAAGTTCCCGTCTACGTCCTCAAGGTGGATCTCGAAAATCGCCGCATTGCGCTGTCGCTCGTCAAGCCTCCGATGATGTCGTGGGATGATGTGCGCGAAGGCACGGTGGTGATGGGCAAGGTCGTGCGTTTGGAGAAGTTCGGTGTGTTCGTGGAAATCGGCGCGGAACGCCCGGGCATGATCCATGTCTCCGAACTGGCCAGCGGCTACGTCAATTCGCCCTCGGATGTCGTCAAGGTGGGCGATGATGTGCGCGCGCAGATCATCAAGGTCAACAAGAAGAAGAAGCGCATTGACCTGAGCCTGAAGGCGCTGGAAATGCCGCCGGAACCCTCGGCGAAGTCTGTGGCTATTCCGGACGAAGAAGAAGAATACGTGCCGACTGCGATGGAAGTGGCATTACGCCGGGCGATGGAAGCGAACGGTCAAACCATGCCCGAACGCGAAGGTCGCGGTGGCAAGAAGGGCAAGCGCGGAGACCAGAAGCGCAAGCGCGAACGCGAGATGGAAGACATTTTCGAGCGGACGCTGCGCGGGAGCCGACGTTAGTCACTAGGGGCGAAAGTTATTCTTCATTACTTTCGCCTCTTTTCTTAAATTCCCCCTCTTAGCTGTAGTCCAAAATTACTGAGTAATGGTATACTTTCCTAAAGAGGAAGCGCCCCCCTCGTGCACGGCGGTTCCGCCTTTTATTTTTCGATTAGCACCCTTGGAGGAATTTTATGAGAAAGACCCTTCTGGTAACGCTGCTGCTCGTCGGCATGGCCATCCTGATGGTTGCGCCGACGTTCGCAGCGGACACCGCCGCTCCCGCTGAATCGACGCTCAATCAGGCTTGTGTTGGCTCGCTTGCCCCCCGTCTGCTGATCGGTGATACCGGTCGCGTGGCTCGGCAGTTCAGCAGCCTGCGTGAAGCTCCTGGTGGTCCCGCGTTCCGCGTTATGCCGGCCGGTTCGGTCTTCACCGTCGTCGATGGTCCTCAATGCGTGAATAACCTGATCTACTTCCGCGTGGACTATGGCAACGGCATTGTTGGTTGGGCGAACGAGAGCCAGGTTACCAGCCAGTATGGTGCTAATCTGTATTGGTTGGAACCGTACACCGTGGTTCCGACGAACACGCCTGTCCCGGTTGATCCGTGCGGCGCGTCGCTCGCTCCGCAGCTCGTTATCGGTCAGCAGGGCGAAATTGCTCAGCGCTTCAGCACGCTGCGCGCCACCCCCGGCGGCGCGGGCTTCCGCGTTGTCTATGCTCCGGCGACGTTCACCGTGCTCGATGGGCCGACCTGCGTTAACGGGCTGGTCTACTTCCAGATCGATTACGGCAATGGTCTGGTCGGTTGGGCGACGGAAAGCCAAGTTTCGAGCATCTACGGGGCGAATCAGTACTGGCTCGCGCCGGTGGTTCCTCAGTAAGTAAGCCGCAGCTTCAGGACGCAAAAGGGATGAGTTCAGCGCACGCTGACTCATCCCTTTTTATTCTAGCGGGCGAAGAACTGCCGATACGTGCGAATGCCTTGCACGATCAGCAGAATGGTCATCAGCACATGCGCCCCGATGCACCACGGGCAGATCGCGCCGACAAAGACAATCGAGGTGTAGGTGAGGTAGCTGTGGAAGAGGAAGCCGAATACGGCGATGCCGAGCAGCAGTACGGCGCCATATTCGCGCAGGAAGCCGACGCGATTTTCGAGCAGCAGGAGCGCGGCGATCACCAGCCAGGTCAAAAAGCCGAGGTAAGCGACGGGAATGCCTGTCCCACGCGGAAAATAGGCGTAAATGCTGCTGCTGACCGAGTCGCAGCTGATGTTCGCGCCCTCTAAGCAGGCGACCTGAGTATTTGTGGCTTTGGTGTAAGCCAAATACCCGGTCACAAACAGCGCAATTGCGAGTACGACGAGGCTGATGATGCGTAACGTGCGGCTGTTTTTCCCCTGAGATGCGGTCATTTCGACGGTAGCCATGAATTCCTCTCTAGTGAATATCGCGAAGCAGGCGCACGGCAAATGGCTCGCCGGCGCGGGCTAAAGTAACTCCCTCTGGGATGATGATGATGCCATCGGCTTTCACCATCGATGTGAGCGCGCCGGAACTTTGTGTTCCGGTCATGGTCGCGACCCACGTGGCGCCGTCACGGCGCAGTTTGACGCGCAGATAGCTGCGGCGGCCGTCGGACGGCGTGTCCTCCTCGAGCACGGCGGTGATGGTCGGGACGGCGTCGGGCTGTTCGGTGAGGCGGAGCAGGGCGGGGCGCACAAACACGTCAAAGGTGACCATCGCCGAGACCGGATTGCCGGGCAGACCGAAGAACGGCACACCGCCAACGTGTCCAAAGGCGAGCGGTTTGCCCGGGCGCAAGTTCACACGCCAGAAATTGATCGCCCCGAGTTCTTCAACGACCGCGCGCACCACATCAAAGGCGCCGACGGAGACACCCGCCGAACTCAAAATGATGTCGGGCTGTAAGGCGAGCGCTGCCTGAAAGCGCGCGCGCGCATCGGCGAGCGTGTCGCGAATGATGGGTAAGCGGATCGGCAGACCGCCGTAGGTCTTGACCAGCCCGTAGAGCGTGTACCCATTGGCATCGCGGATTTTACCGGGCGCGAGTGGCTGATCCACGTCGAGCAGCTCATCACCTGTGCTCAAGATCACGACACGGGGTTGGCGAATGACCGGGACGCGCTGGGAGCCGAGCGCCGCCAGCAGGCCGAGTTCTTGCGGGCGAATGGGCGTGAGCGCGGGCAGCACCGTGTCGCCTGTGAAAAAGTCTTCGCCGCGTGGGCGCACGTAGGCGCCGGGATTGACGGTCCGGTAGATGCTAACATAGGCGGAGGGCGGGTGATTTTCCCCGGAACGCCAGTTTTGGTCGGTTTGCTCCACGGGGACGACCGCGTTCGCGCCTTCGGGCAGCGGCGCACCCGTCATGATGCGCGCAGCCTCGCCCGCCAGCAGGGCGCGGGTGGGCATGGTGCCTGCGGGAATGTCGGCGACGACGCGCAGACGCGCGGGTTGCTGCTGTTCCGCGCCTTGCGTATCCTGCGCGATCACGGCGAAGCCATCCATGCTGGAATTGGCGAATGGCGGCGCATCGAACGATGCCCGCACATCGGCACCGAGTACGCGACCCAAACTCTCGACTAATTCAACATGTTCGACGGGCAGGGGGCGGAACGATTCTAGGATGCGGGTAACAGCAGATTCGACAGACAGAAGTTCGGGCAAAACATTCTCTCCTATCCAATGCCCCGAAATTATAGCACAAATGCTCACCTAATTCGGCTCATCTAATGAAGATTTGAGGTAAAATGGCTAAAATAATCTTAAAGCAAGGTTGGCGCGTATGAATCAGACCCCCGTACTCACTATGGATTTGCAGTCGCTCATCGACTTGCTGCCGGATCTCACGCCCAATGATCGGGCGTTGGTCGAACGCGCCTACTTCAAGGCGGAAACGGCGCACGCGGGTCAATTTCGCAAGTCCGGCGAGCCGTATTTCACGCACTGTGTGGCGGTCGCGCACATCCTTGCCGAGATGAAGCTGGACGCGGAGGCGATTGCCGCCGCGCTCATGCACGATGTCGTCGAAGATACCAACGTCACGACAGAAGAACTGCGCGTCGAGTTTGGTTCGAACATCGCCGCGATTGTCGAAGGGGTGACAAAGCTCAAGAAGCTCCCGATCAAGTCAGACGAGAAGAAAAGCCGCAACGTCGACCGGGAGATGGAATACATCCGCAAGATGGCGCTCGCGATGGGCGACGACGTGCGCGTCGTGCTCGTCAAACTGGCGGATCGCCTGCACAATATGCGCACGCTCGGCTATATGTCGCCGGACAAGCAGCGCGTGATCGCGCAGGAGACGCTCGATATCTTCGCGCCCCTGGCCAATCGCCTCGGCATCTGGCAAATCAAATGGGAGCTGGAAGACCTCAGCTTTCGTTATCTGGACTCGGAATCTTACCGGCAGATCGCCAGCAGTATTGACGAGCGCCGCGCTGACCGCGAAGCGTACCTCAACCGCATCATTGACGCGCTGCGCAAAGAACTGGTGCAGTACGGCATCCACAACCCGATCATCAGCGCCCGCCCGAAACACATCTACAGCATCTTCAAGAAGATGGATCGCAAAGGGCTGCCGTTCGATCAAATCTACGACGTGCGCGCCGTGCGCGTGATCGTCGAGACTAAGCCAGAATGCTACATTGTGCTCGGCGTGGTGCATAACCTCTGGCGCCCGATTCCCAACGAATTTGACGACTATATTGCCGCGCCGAAGGATAATTTCTACCAGAGCCTGCACACCGCCGTGCTCGACTCCAACGGCAAGACGGTTGAGGTGCAGATCCGCACCAAAGAGATGCACGAGCACGCCGAGTACGGGATCGCGGCGCACTGGCGTTATAAGGAAGGCACGAGCCGCAGCCATGACGACGCTTTCGAGCGGCGCATCGCGTTCCTGCGCCGCCTGATGGAGTTTGGGCGTGATACCGAAGATGCCGCCTCGTTCGTTGATACGATGAAGACCGAGGTCTTTCAGGATCGCGTGTATGCTTTTACGCCGAAGGGCGATATCGTCGATATGCCCAAAGGCGCAACCCCGGTCGATTTTGCCTACTATATTCACACCGACATCGGGCATCGCTGCCGCGGCGCGAAGGTGCACGGCAAGCTGGTCAGCCTGAATTACATGCTCAAAACCGGCGATCAGGTCGAAATCATCGTCTCGAAACGCGGCGGTCCCAGCCTCGACTGGCTGAACCCGAACCTCGGCTTTGTGACGACGGCGCGCGCCCGCGAGAAGATCCGCTACTGGTTCCGCAAGCAAAATCGCGACAAGAACATTCTGTCCGGGCGCGAAGTGCTGGAACGCGAGATGAAGCGCCTCGGCGTGCTGGATGTGACACCCTTCGAAACGGTGGCCAAGTGGTTTGGCCACGAAAAGCTCGACGACTTTCTCGCGAATGTGGGCGCGGGCGACATCAACGGCGGGCAGATTGCCAACAAGATTTTGGAAGTCGAACGACGTGAGCAGGAAGAACTCGAACGCACGCAGCTCAAGGCGAAAGCGCCGACACTCTCGCTTGATGTCTCCAATGGTGTGAATATTATGGGGACGGGCGGCCTACTGGTGAACATGGGGCGCTGCTGTAACCCCATGCCCGGCGACAAGATCGTCGGGTTTGTTACGCGCGGGCGCGGTGTGACCGTGCATCGTTCGGACTGTGTCAACGTGGCGCACGAGACGGATCGGCTGATCGAAGTGGCCTGGGGCCGGCAGAGCGCCGAACAGCGCTACAGCGTCCCGGTCGAGATCATCGCGTATGATCGCGAAGGCTTGATGCGCGACATCAGCACGATGTTCGCCGATGAGCGCGTCAACATGTCGACGGTGATTGTGAACACGCGGCACAATATCGCGACGTTCCACCTGACTATCGAATTGAACAGTTTGCAGCAGTTAACGCGTATCCTCACTCGTCTGGAGAACATTCCGAGCGTCACCGATGCCCGGCGGCGCAGCACGATCTAGCCGATCATCATGGAGTATTCCTGACTCAATTGAGTTAATTTGTGAGCATTTCCTCGAATGTATGTAGTAGAATAGAATATGTTCAAGTCGGCGCCTATGGCTGACTTGTAACAATCCTATCGCCTCGTGAGCGACGAACTATGGGCACAGTTTGATGGTGCGCGGGCAGAGCAGGCTGACCTTGGCGAGGGTATGATCGTCCTCGACGAGTGCGACCGAGCCGACGCCGACGCCTTGGTGGAGTTTTTGCGGCGCCTGTCCACGGCATTACCCGCCGCGCGGATCTATCTGCTCACCCGTTATTTGCCGCTCAAGCTGCTGCAGGATGCGGCACTGCGTCCGCTGACGGCGCTTGTGCCGGTAGCTGAAGAGGCGATGCTGTGGGATTACTCCCAGCGCTTGAATAATCCGACGAAGCTGCTGGAAGTGTATGCGCTAGGGGCTGGGCGCGTGTTTGTGGACGGGCGCTTAGTCCAGAACTGGGACGGCGTTTTGCCGCGCGCCCTGTTCTTTTACCTGATTGATCGTGGCATGGTTACCCGGCAGGAAATCTTCGAAACCTTCTGGCCGAATCTCCCGGTCAGGGAGGCGACGAATGTGTTCCATGTCACCAAACGCAAGATCAATGAGGTGCTGCAGACGGATTTGACGATGTACGGATCCGGTTACTATCACATCGCGCCGCACCTCCAGTTGAGCTATGACGTGTCGCTGTTCAATCTGCTGGTTCAGGACGCGCTGGTGGCCTCACCGGATGAAGCGGAAGTGAGGCTGATGCAGGCGCTGTCGCTGTATCATGGCGAGTTCCTCAGCCCACTGAATTTCGAATGGGTTAAGCCGCGCCGCGCCAATATGCGGATGACGTTCTGTGAGGCGTTGGCCGCCTTGGGGCGCGTAGTGCAGGATCGCGGTGATGATCGGCGTGCGCTCCAGTTTTATCTGCGCGCTACGACGATGCAGCGGACGCGGCAGGACATTGTCGAAAGTGTAGTGCGTTTGTATGCGGGGTTGAATATGCCCGCGGAAGCGCGGCAGTGTCTGGACAATCTCAAAGCGGAGTTGGCGCGGACACAGGCCGGGGATCTGCTCCCCAGCCTGCAGGCATTTGGTGAATCGCTGCGCGTTTGAACTCGAAGTCCGTGAGCTGTCCCCGCCTAAGTGGTGGGTTCGGGGGCGGCTTGCGGGACCGCATCCTCTTTGTGCTGCGGCATGAGCGCCGCAACGACCTGTTCTTTGGCTCCCAACGAGATCACAATATCTCCACGCTTGTCCCGCCGTCCGCTTGGTGCAAGACTGACGCGCATATCTTTGGGACGGTTTTTGTTGGTTAGCACGATGACATGATCATCCATGTGGGCGATGACTGATGCGGCGACGCCTCCGCTGTCTTTGGGCAGTTTCATCGTGACGACACCGCTGCCCGCGCGTCCCTGTGTTGGGTATTCGCTGAGCGGAGAACTCTTCGCAATGCCATCGTCGGTGATCGTCCATAGATGCAGGTCGGCGCGCGCAATGGCCGCCGCGACCACTCGGTCACGCTGTTCCGCCAGCTTGATGCCGCGCATGCCGCCCGCGCCTAAGCCCGTCGGGCGCACATCGCTCTCTTTGAAGCGAATGGCCTGCGCCTGATAGGTGGTCAGCACGATTTCGCACTCGCCGTTGGTCACGAGCACGTTAAACAGGTTATCCTCGGCTTCCAAGTCCATCGCTTTGAAGATATTTGCGGTCATGCCGGGCAAATCTGCCAGCTTGAGACGTTTGACCTCACCGGCCTCCGTCGCCATCAGCAGAAAGCCGTCTTCGGCATCTGCGGGCAGCGTGAGCATGGTCGCAACTTTCTCGCCATTCTTGAAGCCGCATAAGTCTTTGTAGAGTACGCCTTCCGCCGGGTCATGCACCTGGGGGAGCTGATGCACGGGGATGGTGGCACATTGACCGCGCGTCGAGAACAGGTAAATGATCTGCGTCGAATCGGTTTGCAGGATGAAGCGCGGCGGGTCGCTGACGTCGCCGGTCACCTTGGGCGGCGTGTTTTCGAAGCTGCGACCGATCTTGTCTTCAGCCGTGAGGGTGACCCACGTTTCTTCCTGCGGCATGAGCAGCGATTCGGTCGTGATCTGGCGGGTCGCGGCGCTGTCCACAATGATGGTACGGCGCGGGTCATTGTAGGCGCTCTTGATCGTGCGCAGTTCTTCGCCGATCACATCCCGCATTTTCTGCGGGCTACCGAGCACGCCTTCGAGATGCTTGATCAGCTTGACTTTTTCCTCGTATTCCTCTTCGATCTTCTTGCGTTCCAGCGCGGCGAGGCGGCGGAGCTGCATATCGAGGATGGCCTGCGCCTGAACTTCGCTGATGCGCAGCAGACTCATCAGGTTGTTGCGCGCCGTATCAGCGTTGCGCGACTTACGAATGGTCGCGATCACTTCGTCGAGCGCGTCGAGCGCTTTGAGCAGCCCTTCAAGGATATGGGCGCGTTCTTTGGCGCGGTTGAGGTCATATTCGCTGCGGCGGCGTACAACTTCCAGCCGGTGATCGAGGTAGACTTTGAGCGCTTGCTTGAGCGTCAGAAATCGCGGTTCGCCATTGACAAGCGCCAGCATGATGATGCTGAACGTCTCTTGCAGCGGCGTCAGCTTGAACAGACTGCTGATGATCGGGGCTGCTTCCGTCCCGCGCTGGAGTTCGATGGCGAGGCGCAGCCCCTGCCGGTCGGATTCGTCGCGCAGGTCGGCGATGCCTTCGAGCTTGCCTTCGCGCACGAGATAGGCAATGCGTTCGACCAGCGCCGCTTTGTTGGTCTGATAGGGCAGCTCGCTGACGATGATGCGCGACTTGCCGCGCCCCATGTCTTCGATGTGAATTTTGGCGCGCATGGTGATTTTGCCGCGCCCGGTCGCATACGCGCCGATCAACGAGTCTTCACCATTTTCGGTGTCATCGATGTGACGGTAGACGAGGCCGCCCGTGGGGAAGTCCGGCCCCTTGACGAAGCGCATCAGGTCTTCGACGCCGATGTCTTCGAGTTTGTCCCATTGGGCGAGCATGAAGACGAGCGCGTCACACACTTCGCCGAGGTTGTGCGGTGGGATGTTGGTCGACATGCCGACGGCGATGCCCGACGAGCCATTGACGAGCAAATTGGGAATGCTGGACGGCAGCACGGCCGGTTCTTGCAGCGTGCCGTCAAAGTTGTCGACGAAATCGACGGTGTTTTTGTCAATATCGACGAGCAGTTCTTCGCCCATCTGGGTCATGCGCGCTTCGGTATAACGCATGGCCGCCGCGCCGTCGCCGTCGATGCTGCCGAAGTTACCCTGACCGTCGATCAGGGGGTAGCGCATGGAGAAATCCTGCGCGAGGCGGACGAGCGTTTCATACACCGCGACGTCGCCGTGCGGATGGTATTTGCCGAGGACTTCGCCGACGATACGGGCGCATTTCTTGAAGGGTGTATCAGCGCGCATCCCCATGTCGTACATGGCGTAGAGGATGCGGCGATGCACGGGTTTGAGCCCGTCACGAGCATCAGGCAGCGCGCGCGACACAATCACGCTCATGGCGTAATCAAGGTAGGCGCTACGCATTTCCTGACCGATGTTAACCTGGCGCACGAGACCTAATGTCATACGTTTTCCTGTGCTACTTTCGGCGTAAGGCGCATCATTCTAGGGAACAACTGCACGCTTGTCAAATGAACATGTGTTCTTATTATACCACAATCTGAGCGAAAAAAGCGGCTATGGTTTGCCGTCAGCGGATATGTTAGGATCGTCGACATGATGAAACGACTGATAAACTCCATGATCACGTTGTTCGCCCTGTTGGTTCTGGGCGCATCGGCAAGCTTGACTGGTGCGCAGGGGGAGACTCCCACACCGCGCCCGGCCATCACACTGAGAGGCCCCGTCATTGGTCCCGGCTACGAGCCGCCGACCCTCACTCCGATCGTTACCAATACGCCGGATCCGGCGGTCACGGCGGTTCCCGGTACGGTCGCCGCTACGCCAGAGACGACCGCCACGCTCCCCAACCTTGACCCGAACCGGATGGGGATTCAGATTGACAGCAACCTTGAACAGGCGGACTGGGATAATGTCATGTACCGCCTTGGGGAGCATCTGGGCGTCAAATGGATCAAACTGCAAATCCCGTGGGAAGACATGCAGCCGAATGGCCCCGACGAGATCAGCCCGTTCTTCCAACGAGTCCAACTGTATATCGAAGATGCAGATCGGCGCCAGTTTAATATCCTGTTGAGCGTGGTCAAAGCGCCGAATTGGGCGCGTGCGAACGTGCAGGAAGACGGCCCACCCGATGATCCACAAGCGTTCGCGAACTTCCTATCGCTGCTGCTGCGGCAGGTCGGCGGCTCGATTGATGCGGTTGAAATCTGGAATGAGCCGAATCTCATTCGCGAATGGCGCGGGAATTTGCCGTTCAGCGGGGCCGGGTATATGCAGCTTTTCGCGCCCGCGTACCAAGCCGTGCGCGCCTATTCACCGTCGCTCGGCATCATCACGGCGGGGTTAGCACCGACGGGCAGCACTGACGGTTCGGTGGAAGATCGCGAATATCTGCGTCAGATGTATGCGGCCGGGCTGAGCAGCTATCAAGACGTGTATGTCGGCGTGCATCCCTATAGCTGGGGCAATGCGCCTGATGCGACGTGCTGCGGCACGCGCGGTTGGGACGACGATCCTCATTTCTTCTTTTCAGATAACTTGCGCGACTACCGTCAGATTATGACGGACAACGGCCACGCCACGACGCCGATGTGGGGCACGGAGTTCGGTTGGGCGACGTGGGATGGTTTCCCGAGCGCCCGCCCGGCCAGCGAAGGCTGGATGGACTTCAATGACCGCTGGGCGCAGGGCAATTACACCATTCGCGCCTTCGAGATCGCGCAGAGCCGCGGCGACATCGGCGTTATGTTCCTGTGGAACCTGAATTTCGCGACGCTGCTCGGCCTGATCGACAACGGCGATGAACGCGCCGCCTACAGCATCGTCGTGCCGGGGACGGCCTGTCAGGTCAACCCGCAAAGCACGGATACGACCGAGCGCCCACTCTATTGGATGCTCTATGATGCGGTACGCCCGGAAGTTAGTCTGCCGACCTACGACTGCAGTTAGCCCATGAACCGCGTCGACCGCTTGCTGGCTATCGTTCTCGAATTGCAGGCCAAAGGCTGCTTGCGCGCCGAAGACCTTGCGGCGACCTTCGAGGTCAGCAAACGGTCGATTTACCGCGATATTCAAGCGCTCTCAGAAACGGGCGTGCCGATTGTCGCCGTGCCGGGGCAGGGGTACTCGCTGGCGGAGGGCTATTTTCTGCCGCCGCTGCGCTTCACCGCGGACGAAGCGATCATTTTGCTCCTCGGCGCGGACTTCATGGCGCAGAACTTCGACGCGGAATACCGCGCGGCGGCACGCAGCGCGGAGAGCAAAATCGGCGTGGTGTTGAGCGAACGACTGCGCGATCAAGTCAGTGATTTGCAGCAGTCCATGCGTTTCGTCGCCGTGAACCATACTAATGACCCCGAACAGAAGCTGCTGCTGCAGCAACTGCGCCGTGCCATTGTCCAACGCAAAACGGTTCGCATTCACTATCACTCCAAAAGCGGTGGTGGGCATGGGGGAGAGCGCACGGTGCGTGAGGTCGATCCTTATGGCATTGTCTTCTACGGACAGGCCTGGAGTGTGGTCGCCTACTGCTACCTCCGGCAGGATATCCGTCACTTTCGTATCGACCGTATTCGCAACCTGACTGTGCTCAGTACATCCTTTGAACGTCCGGAGGGATTTGAGCTTGTCCAGAAGAACTTCGACTTGCCGACCACCGTGCGTGCCATGTTCCGCAAGGAGATCGTGCATTGGGTGCGTGAAGAGCAGCCATTTTATCTGGTCAGCGAAGTTGAACGGCCTGAGGGTGTAGTCATGACCTTCAAGACGCGTCGCGATGATGATCTCTTCCAATGGCTGTTGGGGTGGGGTGCGCAGGTGCAAGTGCTGGAACCAGCCAGTTTGCGACAACGTATTCAGCAGACTGCCGCCGCCATTCTAGACACTTACAAAAGCCTCTGAATCGCTGTTGCCATAATGGTGTCACACACTCCTGATAGGCTGTAGATGTTGAACGATACAGGAGCGAGAGATACCATGAATAATGCGATCAACTGGTTTGAAATCCCCGCTGTGAACTTCGACCGTGCGGTAACCTTCTATGACACGATTTTAGGCAAATCGCTGCGGCGTGGCGCTTTCAACGAGATTCCGCATGGCTTTTTCCCGGCTGACGAACAGGCAGTGAGCGGCGCTGTCGTCCTGGTTCCCGATTACCAGCCCGGCGAGAACGGGGCAGTTATCTACTTGAACGCTGGTTTCGATCTCGATGGCATTCTGAGCCGGGTGGAGGCGGCGGGCGGCAAGGTCGTCATGCCGAAGCTGGATATCACGCCGCAGGGGTACATGGCGCACATCGTGGATACCGAAGGCAATAGGGTCGGCTTGCATCAGCCGCCGATGGCGTAAGCCGGAGCGCAAAGCAAAAGGGCGACCAATTTGGTCGCCCCTACGAAAGCTTGAAACAGGGGACGCCTCGCAGCGTCCCCGTTTGTTTGGTTCTAGTGGTCGTCGTTGTCCCGGTCGCGATCCCGATCCCGGTCGCCGCGTCCACGTCCGCGATCCTCTTCGTCGAGGTCGTCGGTGTCGATGAACTCGGCGTCGTGGTCGAGCGTGCCCTGCGCTTCGAGGCTGATGACCGGAGCCACCAGTTCGCGATCCTGATAGGTATGGAAGCCCGTACCCGCCGGGATCAGCTTACCGATGATGACATTCTCCTTCAACCCGTACAGCTTATCTTCCTTACCCTCGATGGCCGCACCCGCCAACACGCGAATTGTGTGCTGGAAGCTGGAGGCCGAGAGGAAGCTGTCGGTATTGAGGGCGGCCTTGGTCACGCCGAGCAGCACCGGAACGGCGCCGGCTGGGTCTTTGCCGTCCATCATCAGCTTTTGGTTGATGTCGATCAACTGCAAGCGGTCGATCAACTCGCCAGGGAGCAGGTTGCTGTCGCCGCTCTTGGTGATCTGCACCCGCGAGAGCATCTTGCGGATGATGATTTCGAAGTGCTTGTCGGCGATGTTCACGCCTTGCGAGCGGTACACCTTCTGCACTTCGGAGAGCAGATACAACTGGGTCGCTTCGCCGCCCAGCACGCGCAGAATGTGGTGCGGGTTCTTCGCGCCTTCGGTCAACTGCTGACCGGGGGCGACGGTTGCACCATCTTCCATGCCGGGGAGCAAACGCCCGCTCGACGGAATTTCGTATTCCATCTCTTCGCGGCGTTCGTAGCGAATGTAGAGCATGTCATCTTCAAGGTGGACGGTGCCGCCCATCTTGGCGATGATCTTCTCGCCGGTGTCTTCGTCCTGCGCGAGGATGAAGCCCGCTTCGACGCGCTGGCTGTCCGCCGCGTTGACCGTCCAGCCCGGCAGAATGTCGTGCTGTTCGCTGAAGACTTCGCTGTCGATGACGGTGGCGATACGCACCCCTTCACGACGGCTGAGGCGCAGCGTGCCGCCGATATCGGTCACGACCGCTTCGCCCTTCGGACGCTTGCGCGCTTCAAAGAGTTCTTCGACGCGCGGCAGACCGCTGGTGATATCACCGCTGGCCTGCGCCGTACCGCCGGTGTGGAACGTACGGAGCGTGAGCTGCGTACCGGGTTCACCGATGGACTGCGCGGCGATGATGCCGACGGCCGTCCCGATTTCGACCATTTCGCCGCGACCGAGGTCACGACCATAGCACAGCGCGCAGATACCGTGAATGAGCGCGCACGTCAGCGGGCTGCGGACGTACACTTCCTGCAGCGTGCTGTTCTGGATGGCTTCGGCCACGTCTTCGTCGATCATGCCGTTGCGCGCGACGATCAGGTCGCCCGTGTCCGGGTGGATGATATCGCCCGCAGCGCAACGCCCGACGATACGTTCGTAAATCGACTGCCCGGCGATGTCGTCCGCGCGGCGAATCCAGATGCCGCCTTCGGTGCCGCAGTCGGTGCGGTTGATGATCATATCCTGCGCCACGTCGACCAGACGGCGGGTGAGGTACCCCGCGTCCGCGGTACGGAGCGCCGTATCGGCGAGACCCTTACGCGCGCCGTGCGTCGAGATGAAGTATTCGAGCGCGTTCAGACCTTCGCGGAAGTGGCTGCGGATCGGCAGGTCGATGATACGACCGGACGGGTCAGCCATGAGACCGCGCATACCGGCCAACTGCGTGATCGGACCGAAACCACCCTTCGTCGAGCCGGAGATCGCCATGACGGCGATGGGGCCAAACGGGTTCAGGGTGTCGCGAATCAGGTCTTGCAGTTGATCCTTCGCCTTGTTCCACACGTCAATCGTGCGCTGGTAGCGTTCTTCTTCGGTCAGCAGACCGCGCCGGAAGTCACGTTCAGCGCGGTCGACCACGCCCTCAGCTTCGGCGAGAATGCCCGCGCGTTCATCGGGGATTGTCAGGTCGGAGACGGCAATCGTCGTGCCCGAGACCGTCGCATAATGGAAGCCGAGGTCCTTGATCTTGTCGACGATGTCGGTCGTGCGTTCCGAGCCGAGGCGGCGGTAGCACTTGTCGACCAGCGTCTGGAGCTGCTTCTTGCCGAGCGTTTCCTGCACGAAGCGGACTTCGTCGGGCAGAATGCGGTTGAACAGGGCGCGCCCGACCGTGCAAGGTTCGGGTTCGTCCTGCGGCGGCAGGTGATCGTAGTAGTTGCCGAGCAGAATCGGCGTGTGCAGTTCGACCAGACCGATGTTGTACAGGTATTCGACTTCGTCGATGTCGACAACGTGGCGGCGTTCGTGCAGGTTGGAGAAGGCCACCTTGCCTTGCAGTTTCTTCTTCTTGATCAGCAGGCTCATGTCAAAGTGGTTCGCGATCATGCAATCCACTTCGCCATCAAGTAGCGCACGGATCGTCCGATCCATCGCTTTTTCGGTGATCTTGACGCGACCATTGTCCTGCATTTCCTTCGTGTCATCGTAGATCACCGCGCCGGGGATGTCGAAGTCTTTCAGCAGGTAGTAGCCGTTGCTGCGCATCGGCACGCCGACTTTGACGTTCGGGTCCCGCAGGTTTTCACGCGAACGGAACTTCTCGATGTCCTCAGGACGTGTGATCACTTCGACCGTTGGGTCAAGCGTGAGATAATACATGCCCAGCACCATGTCCTTGGCGGGACCAACGATCGGTTGACCGTCTGCCGGCTTCAGCAGGTTCTTGGTGCTCAACATGAGTTCGCGTGCTTCCTGAACAGCTCGTTCGCTCAGGGGAACGTGAACCGCCATTTGATCGCCGTCAAAGTCCGCGTTGAAGGCGGAGCAGACGAGCGGGTGAATTTGAATGGCCTTGCCTTCGACCAACTGCGGTTCAAACGCCTGAATGCCGAGACGGTGGAGGGTAGGGGCACGGTTGAGGAGCACCGGGCGTTCCTTGATCACCTGTTCCAGCACTTCCCAGACTTCGGGACGTTCACGCTCGATGATGCGCTTCGCGCCTTTGACGTTGCTGGCGTAGTTGTAGCGCACCAACTGGCTGATGACGAAGGGGCGGTAGAGCTCCAGCGCCATCGTCTTGGGCAGACCGCACTGATGGAGCTTGAGGCGCGGGCCGATGACGATGACCGAACGACCGGAGTAGTCCACGCGCTTACCGAGCAGGTTGCGGCGGAAACGACCCTTCTTCCCCTTGAGCATATCGCTCAGGGACTTCAGTTCGCGGCGGCCGCGGCGGCTGAGCGCCTTGCCGCGCTGGCTGTTGTCGATCAGGCTGTCGACCGCTTCCTGCAGCATACGCTTTTCGTTGCGCACGATGACATCTGGCGCGCCGAGTTCGAGCAGGTGCTTGAGGCGGTTGTTGCGGTTGATGACGCGGCGGTACAGGTCGTTGAGATCGCTCGTCGCGAAGCGGCCACCATCCAACTGCACCATGGGGCGCAGGTCGGGGGGGATGACCGGCAGCACGGTGAGAATCATCCATTCCGGACGATTCGCGCTCTTGCGCAGCGATTCGACGACGCGCAGACGCTTGGTCGCCTTCTTCTTCTTCTGCTTGGAGCGGGTCGTGCGGACTTCGTGCCACAGTTCGACGGACAGCTTTTCCATGTCCATCTGTTCGAGAATCTCGTAGAAGGCTTCCGCGCCCATGTCGGCCTGGAAGACCTGCCCGTAACGCTGTTTGAGTTCGCGGTAGCGCGTCTCCGACAGGAACTGCAGCACATGCAGTTCCGCGATCTCGTTGCGCGCTTTGTCCGCGCTCTGGCGGATGTGGGCGATGCGCGAGTTCAGTTCGTCGACGGCATCTTCGCTTACGCCCGCCGCCGAGACAATCGAGCTGGCTTCGCTGTTCAGGCGTTCGAGTTCCTGACGGCGCGCCTCTTCGATTTCAGCCTGCAGGTTGCCCAAGCGGGTGCTGACAATCGACTGAACGCGGGCAATGTGCGAGTTGTCGACCACCTCGCCGCGCGCCACGATGACTGTGTTCGCGCTGGGGAAGTCGATGTCGCTGACTGCCTTCTGATTCAACTGGGCTTCGATGCGCTTCTGCACCGAGTCAGCGTCGCGCACGAGTTCTTCACTCAGGCGTTCCAGTTCGGTGTTGAAGTGGGCGTTGATGTCTTTGGTCTGCTGTTCGACTTCGCGCAGCACTTCGTCGCGCCGGTTGTCGACGACACCCTGCTGCTCGTCCAGTTCGCCGCGCAGTGCGGCTTCTTTCTGCTGGAGTTCCTTGTCGATGCGACCGAGCGCGCGGTTGCGCGCTTCTTCGTCAATGCCGGTGATGACGTATTGCGCGAAATACAGCACGCGGTCGAGATTGCGGCGGCTGATGTCGAGCAGAAGGCCGAGATGGCTGGGAACGCGGCGGGTATACCACACGTGCGCCACCGGAGCGGCCAGTTCGATGTGACCCATACGTTCACGGCGCACTGAGGCGCGCGTCACTTCGACGCCGCACTTATCGCAGATGATGCCACGGTAGCGCACATTCTTGTACTTACCGCAGTAGCACTGCCAGTCGCGCGTTGGACCGAAGATCGCCTCGCAGAACAACCCGTCTTTCTCGGGGCGGAGACGACGATAGTTAATCGTCTCTGGCTTAGTGACTTCGCCATACGACCAAGATTTGATCTGCTCCGGCGAAGCAAGGCTAACGCGCAGTGCGCTAAAATCTTTTGCCTCCAAGGGCATCCTCCTCTGCGCTCGAACTGAAGCTGCTGACGTTATAAAAGGTAGAAATTGACTCCATCAACGATGGTTTGTGTCCTGCGGCGTGCGCTACAGATGACAAAACAGCGAATGAAATCTTCTTTCATCGCTTATCTCTGTAGGTACGTATGAACATTTTTGCGAATATCGTCGCCGACTCACCTTTTTATGCCAAGGAGAGACTTGGTTCGATAAAGTGACGTGGGTGGAGAAAAAGTTCCCACACGAATAGCTAGTATAACAATCAATTAACAAGTTGTCAAGGTGATTGTAGGACCGGGAGTAGGGTCAGCTGCGTGAGCCGGACCGGCTGGTTGTCGAGACTGATTTCGATGCGTCGGATCAGACGCGGCTGCCCGTCGAACGTGCCGAGCGTCACCTGTTCGCCCGCGTTGACGGCTTGCGGCGCGCTGACGAAGATCGGTTCGCCGCCCGAGGGGTTAGAGTACAGCCGCAGCGTGACTACACCCGCCTGCGTCGGAATGATCTCAAGCTGCACATCGGCGATTGGCTGGCGGATAATCGTGATGTTCAGCGGTTGCGTCACACACGCTGGAGCCGCCTCTGCGCCCAGGGTGAGAACCACGTCGTCGGCATCCTGATCAACGAGATCGAGCGGCGTATCGATGCAGCCCGCATCCGCTAACGATCCCACGGTGAAATCGAGATTCCACGGGAAGAAGTCATCACTCCCGAGGCGGAACGGGGTTTCGACAACCGTATTGTTCGGCAGCAGGCTGAAATCGACGACGAATGGCAAATCATCAGCGAGCGTAATGGGGAACTGGCGCCGGTTGTTGCGCTCGTCGCTTTCCGCCACTTCCGAGCCGACATCGGCATTGACAATCGAGTCGAATTCACCCCACCAGCCGTAGTTATACGAGAAACTGATACTTTTGGACGCGCCCGGCAGGATGTTTTCAACACGGCCTTCGACGGCATCGAGCAGGATGGCGCTGGCATCCCATGACCATGTGAACGCGCCAGTGTCGGCATTCCCCGCATTCGTGAACGTGATGCTGATGTTGAAGATTTCGCCAGGTGCGGGGCGGCGCGGCGAAATGCGCACGTTGCCGACCTGTAAGTCAGGCAGATTGGCCGGGTCGAGCGTGGGCGGGGCGGGGGTTGGCGTCGGTGGCGCGGGCACAACGCCGCGCAGCAACCCGACGAGAATTGCAATGGCGACGAGTGCCACAAGCCCAAACAGCACAGTTGGACGGGTCAGCGCGGCGGCGCGAGGATGTGGACGTGTCTCCTCATCGACGCGTCTGAGGACGGGGCGCGTCTCGTCGGCGCTCGGCGCGCTGAACAAAATGCCGGTATCCGAGCGCATGAACAGCACCGGGATCGCCCATTCGCTGTTCTGCAGGCGGTTGGCGATGGCGCGGCGGGCTTCGCTCACAGCGGTGTCGATGGGCGACATCTCGGCGAGGACGCGGTAGAACTCCTCGGCGAAGACTTTGGCGGCGCTGTCGCTGATGGCAAACTGCATGGCGACGACCGCGGGCAGGCCGCGCGCGACCAGACTGCTGCTGATGCCCTGCAACGCGTCGGTATCCGGTCGGCGGGCGCTGTGGCACGAATTCAGGACGATCAAGCGGAGCGTCGTCTCCTCGCCCAGTTCGCGTCCGAGCGCCTCACCTGTGATGACCTGCGTTTTGGTTTCGTCGGCTTCGCTCTCAAAGGCGAGCAAGCCTTGACCTGTCGCCGGATCGAAATCGCTGTGGCCGATGTAGTGAAAGACGTGATACTCGCTGCGCCGCAGCCGCCGCTGTAAGGCGATGAGCGTGGCGCTGTCCAGCCGTTCAAGGATCATCAGGCCGCGCGTTTGCAGTTCGGCGGTCGCCTCGTTGAGCCGCCGCCATTCCCCCTCGACATCCAGGGTCGGGTAGTCGGCGGGCGCGGAGATCATCACCAGCACGCGAATCGGGTAGCGGATGGCGACAGGCGGGCGCACATCCAACTGCGGGGTGTAGCGCACAATAGGTGTGAGGCGGGAGAGCGCTAGGAAGTCGCGGTTGGGGTCGCGCAGGTATTCCCACGGGAGCTGACGCAGGTCACCTGCGTTATCAACGGTCAGCCGGAAGCGGAGACCATTTGCTCCCGCGCGTTCGAGGCTGGCGATATAGGCGGCGTTGATGTCGCTGCTGCCGCGAATGGCGAAGTCGAACAGGCGCTGACCGAGTTCGCGCGCTGTGGCCAGCTCCTCCGTTCTGGAGACGCGCTGCGTGCGTCCGAGAATGGCGAGGTAATTCGCGATCTCCGGCGGCGTGAACGGGCTGTCAAGGTCGACGCTCGCCTCGCCGACGGGCGCCGACACGCGAATGCGGTAGCGCCCGTTGGGCAGCGATGAGACATCGACGGCGAAATTCAGATAGCCCATCACGACTCCGCAGGGTTAAGGTTCGATTTCACTCTCTTCGGCGGCGATCAGGGTGCCTGAGCCGACTTTGGCGCGCAAATATGCGACCATGAAGTCGTTCAGTTCACCGCTCAAGACGAGCGCCGGGTTAGTGGAGATGAACCCGGTGCGCAGGTCTTTCACCTGCTGGTAGGGCTGTAAGACATAGGAGCGAATCTGGTTGCCCCAGCCCGCTTCGACGTTTTCGCCTTTGAGCGCGGACAGTTCGGCTTCGCGCTTCTTGCGTTCCATTTCGAACAGGCGCGATTTGAGAATTTGCATGGCGCGTTCGCGGTTTTGCGTCAGGCTGCGCTGGTTCTGGCAGGTGACAATGGTATTGGTCGGGATGTGCAGAATACGGATGGCCGTTTCGTTCTTCTGCACGTTCTGGCCGCCTGCGCCGCTCGACCGATACGTGTCGATGCGGAGGTCTTTTTCGTTGATTTCGATGTCGATGTCGCCCTGAATGTCCGGCCACAGTTCGATTTTCGCGAACGAGGTGTGACGGCGGGCGGCCGCATCATACGGGCTGATGCGCACCAGGCGGTGCACGCCTTGCTCGCTTTGCAGATAGCCATAGGCGTATTCACCGCGCACGCCAATCATCACGCTTTTGATGCCGGCTTCTTCACCCGCCATCCGTTCGATGATTTCGGTCTTATAGCCGTTGGCTTCGGCCCAGCGCAAGAACATGCGCTCCAGCATTTCGGCCCAGTCCTGCGCCTCGGTGCCGCCCGCGCCCGCATGGATGGCAAGGATGGCATCGGCGCTGTCATAGGGGCCGGAGAGCAGCACTTGCAGCGACATCTTCTCGACGACTTCGGCCAACGCGTTGGCTTCGCTGAGGAGTTCGGGCACGAGATCCGGGTCTTCGAGCGACGCCAGTTCGAGCGCATCTTGAATCCGACCCTTGAGGCTGTTCCAGCGGTCGATCTCCGCGTTCAGCCGCGCGATCTCCTGCATGGTCTTCTGCGCCGCTTCGGGATTCGACCAGAAATCTGGATCGGCAGACTCCGCTTGCAGTTGGTCAGCGCGGCGCTGCTTGCCGTCGAGATCGAGTTTCTGCATCAGCCCGTCGATCTCGTCGCGCATGGTTTCAAACCGGGAATTCAGTGCTTCCATTGGGTTTTATTTCTTCTCGTCTTCGTCTTCGAACAGGCTGTCCACAAAGAAGTCCGGGCGGAAGGGGACGAGATCGCCCACGCGTTCGCCCAAGCCGATATAGTGGACGGGCAGGCCGAGATCATGATTGATCGCGAAGACCATGCCACCTTTGGCGGTGCTGTCCAGCTTGGTGACGATCACGCCCGTCACATCGACCATTTCGCGGAACTTCTCCGCCTGCGTCAGCGCGTTCTGCCCGCTCGTGCCGTCCAGCACCAGCAGGACTTCATGTGGCGCACCTTCGACCACACGCCCGGAGACCGCCTTGATCTTGGCGAGTTCTTCCATGAGGTTATAGTTGGTGTGCAGACGCCCCGCCGTATCCACAATCAAAATATCGCGATTGCGGGCTTTGGCGGCCACCGTCGCGTCATAGACGACGGCGGCGGGATCCGAACCGGGCTTGTTAGCAATCACGGGGACGTTCACCCGTTCGCCCCATGTCTGCAACTGCTCAATCGCCGCGGCGCGAAAGGTATCACCCGCGGCCACCATGACCTTACGCTGATTGATGTTATTGAGGCGGTTGGCCAACTTGGCGATGGTCGTCGTCTTGCCAGAACCGTTCACGCCGACGATGAGGATGATCGAGAGCGGGCGCCCGCTGACGTTGAGCACGGGCGGGTCTTTGAGCGTGCTGAGCAGCGCGTCACGCAGCGCGAGGTGGAGCTGGTCGGCGCGCTTCATGTTTTCGCGGGCGGCGCGGTTGCGCAGTTCCTTCATGACATCGGCGGTGGTTTTTACGCCGACATCCGCCTGAATGAGGAGCGCCTCGAGGTCGTCCCACGTATCATCGTCAATTTGGTTGCTGCCCAACATCTGCGCGATGCGTCCAAAGAACGAAGTACGCGTTTTTGACATGCCGCTGCGGAAAATACCCAAGGTGTATGCTCCTGAAACGCCGGGGGAAATGTGTTTATTGTACTGATCGCCCGAGGGCAAAACAAGATTGTTTCGCCGCGCATCGGCTATAATGAGCGTAACGAATAAGCCTATGATTGTGTTATGGGTAACGATGAGTGATCATTTAACGCACGTGGATGAGAGCGGCAACGCCCGCATGGTGGATGTAGGCGACAAACCGAACAGCGAACGGATGGCGGTCGCGGGTGGGGCGGTTACCATGGCACCGCAAACGCTGGAATTGATTCGGCAGGGGGGCATCAAAAAGGGCGATGTTCTGACGGTGGCACGCATTGCCGGGATCATGGCGGCGAAGCGTACCGCGGATCTCATCCCCCTGTGTCATCCGATTGCGCTGACGCACTTGGATGTCGAACTGACATTAAATACCGATGCACATCGCATCGAGATTGTGGCGACGGCGCGCACGGTCGGCCAGACGGGCGTCGAAATGGAGGCGCTCACGGCGGTGAGCGCGGCGGCGCTGACGATCTACGATATGGCGAAAGCGGTGGATCGCGCTATGCGCATCGGCGACATCCGGCTACTGGAAAAGCGCGGCGGCGTCCACGGCGATTACGTCGCTCAGGAGTCATAAAGCATGGAAATCACGATTTTGCTGTTCGCCACGTTGAAAGATCGCGCCGGCAAAGGACAGTTTTCGCTCACATTACGCGGCGACCACGCGACGATCAGTGATGTGCGGCGCACGCTCGCGGCGGAATACCCGGCGCTGGAAGCACATTTGCATTCCGCGATTTCAGCCGTCAACGAGGAATTCGCGTACGCTGATGATCCGGTCAAAGCCGGGGATCGCGTCGCGTTCTTCCCGCCCGTGAGCGGCGGCAGCGGCGAAGCGGATCCACTGCATCCCGAGGTGTTTCGCCTCGCCGATGCGCCGTTCAGCACCGGACGAACTCGTCGCGGCGATCACGACCCCGGCGACGGGTGCAGCCTGTGTGTTCAGCGGCATGGTGCGCGGCGAGACGGTCGGCCAGAGCGTAACCGCTCACCTCGAATACGAGGCGTATTCGCCGATGGCGATCGCCAAGATGCAGCAGGTCGCCGCGGAGATCCGTCAGCAGTGGCCGCTCGTGCAGGGCATCGCGATTGTGCAGCGCGTCGGGCGCTTAGAAGTTGGGCA
This sequence comes from Candidatus Flexifilum breve, assembly GCF_016713355.1. NCBI lineage: Bacteria > Bacillati > Chloroflexota > Anaerolineae > Aggregatilineales > Candidatus Flexifilaceae > Candidatus Flexifilum > Candidatus Flexifilum breve. The sequence continues at coordinate 376,629 of NZ_JADJPI010000035.1, read as the reverse complement.
GAACACCATCGTGATTGCGTGTTCGTCCGGTCACCGGGACCAAGGCTGTTTTGAAGCGGCTCGCTATGGCATTGACCGCCTCAAAGAGATCGTCCCGGTCTGGAAGAAGGAATTTCGCCCCGATGGCTCATCGTGGGTTGAAGGGCACTACACGCCGCGGCAGGGGGATTAAGGCGGCGCGCAACTAGAGCAATCATTACAGGCGTGGCAAGAAAGAGGATAAACATGGTTCGGCGAGTCGTAGTCACCGGCATGGGGGTTATCTCTCCGCTGGGACACACCGTGGAAGACACCTGGGCAAATATCAAAGCGGGAGTGTGTGGAATCGCCCCGATCACCCGGTTTGACCCCGGCGAAGCGAATGTGCGCATCGCGGCGGAGGTCAAGAACTGGGATCCGACCAAATATATGGCCGCGAAAGAAGCCCGCAAGCGCGACCTCAATCAGCAGTTTTCGGTCGCAGCGGCACAGCAAGCGTTGGCACACTCCGGGCTGGTGATCGACGATAGCAACCGCGTCCGCACGGGCGTCGTGATTGGCTCATCGGTGGGTGGTGTGGGCAGTTATTACAACGAGGCTAAGACACTGTACGAGACGAACGACTGGCGCAAGATCACGCCGTTCGGCATTCCGATGTTCATCGTCAATGGCGGGAGTAACCTCGTCAGCATGGAAATTGGCGCGATGGGGCGGTCGTCTACACCGATTTCAGCGTGTGCGACGGGCGCAGACTGCATCGGCCATGCCTTTGACCTGATCCGCTACGGTAAGCTGGATCACGCGCTGGCGGGCGGTTCGGAATCGCCGATTGTGCCGATTGGCATTGCGGCGTTTGATCGCCTCGGCGCGTGCTCACGCATGAATGACAACCCGGCGGGCGCGTCGCGTCCGTTCGCGAAAGATCGGCAGGGACTGGTCTTCGCGGAAGGGTCGGGCGTGCTGGTGCTGGAAGAGCTAGAAAGCGCGAAAGCGCGCGGCGCGACCATCCTCGCGGAGATGGTCGGTTACGGGGCGACCTCCGATGCCTTCCACATCACCGCGCCGCACCCGGAAGGGATTGGCGCGGGGTTGGCGATTCAGGCGGCGCTCGATGACGCCGGGCTGAAACCGGACGCTATCGACTACATCAACGCGCACGGCACGGCGACCGAACTCAACGACTCGATGGAGACGAAGGCGGTTAAACGGGTGTTTGGCGACCACGCGTACAAGGTGGCGATCAGTTCGACCAAGAGTATGACCGGGCACGGCATGGGCGCGACCGCGGCGATTGAATCGACGTTCGTGATCCTCGCGATGCGCGATCAGATCGCGCCGCCGACCATCAATCTGAACGAACCCGATCCCGAGCTGGATCTCGATTACGTGCCGAATGTGGCGCGTCCGATGCGTATCCGCACGGCCATGAGCAATTCATTCGGCTTTGGCGGGCATAACGTGTCGCTGATCTTCAAGCAATTTGAGAATTGATGTGCATTGATTGACTTGCAAGCATTTCAGAATGGGGTTGGCCTCAGCTTCCGTGACGCCAACCTTTTGCAGCAGGCGCTGACGCACCGTTCGTACGTCAACGAGCATGAGGACGCCGATCTGGTCGACAACGAGCGCTTGGAATTCCTCGGCGATGCGGTGCTCGATTTCGTCACGGGCGATTTGCTGTTCCGCCGTTTCCCTGAAGCGCTCGAAGGCGAACTGACCCGGCTCCGGGCAGCGCTGGTGCGCACGGAGTCGCTGGCAGCGCTGGCCAAGCTGTGTCAGGTCGGCGAGGCGCTGCGGATGGGCAAGGGCGAAGAACACAGCGGTGGCCGTGATCGGCTCAACAATCTGTGCGGCGCGTTTGAGGCCGTGGTCGGCGCGCTGTATGTCGATCAGGGGCTGGATGCGGTCAAGCTGTTTGTAACGCCGCTGCTGCTAAGCCGCCTCGACGTGATCATCGCCGAGCAGCTCGACAAAGACCCGCGCAGCGTGTTACAGGAACGCAGTCAGTACCAGTACGGCAAGACTCCGCATTACCGCTTTGTTGAGGCCAGCGGGCCGGAACACGAGAAAGCCTTCACTTTCGAAGTCTTGATCGGCGATTGGGTAGCAGGGCGCGGCATAGGACGGAGCAAGCAGGCCGCCGCGCACGCCGCCGCCTACGACGCGCTCAAACGCATGGAAGACAAGCCAAATCAAACCGCAGCAGACAGTTAGGTGGCTTTCCGAGAGTCCGAATGTAGGGGCAGACCTATGTGTCTGCGCGCTTCTCCGGGCGCACACACAGGTGCGCCCCTACGTCTGTTGGTGGATCTGTATCAAAGCCCCATCTTACGATCGGGCTGTTTCACAGTTGATGCGGTTTTCACTGTCTACTGTGAACTGTCAACTGAAAACTTCTAGCTACCCGGCGCGCGGTTGAGAATGACCTCGCTGAACGCTAACCGATGATCCGACGCATACGAGTTCATCATCACGCCCGTGCCTGATGACGGCAGGTTACACGTCCACAGATAGTCAAAGCGCGCGCGCGGCAGGCCCGTGCGGACAAAGGTCGACGAGAGTTCGAGCGCCGCGCCCGCGAATGGATCGCTGAAGCCCGCATTGCGCAAGCCTTGTACAAGCGGTGAATCGGGTACGTTGTGGAACGTGCCGCCAATCAGCGTGCGCCCGACGTTGATGCTGCACGCCTGCTGAATATACGTTCCGAAGAGCTGATTGAGCTGACGTTCCTGATCTTGCTCTTGCTCGGTGAGCTGAGTGTCGCCGAGGTCGAACAGGGGGCTGAGCCACGTGTTGTAGAGCGTGACGACCGTGTTCGGGTTGGGCAGTACCTGCACACGCTGCACGCCCGTCTGGTTGCCGAGGCTGTCGAGCAGGGATCCGTCGTCAAAGGCGATCTCGACATTCGACAGGACGGCCAAGCCTTGCAAACCTTCGTTCGTCGCGTAGAAGCGGCGATCCATGCCGAGCCGCCGCGCTAACCACAGCGACTGATCGATGCCGAACGAGGTCAAACGCCCGGCGTCGACTTCTTGCAGGAGCACGACATTCACGCCGCTGCCCTGAATCGTCCGGGCAATGTCTTCGAGACTGTCGTTGTAGAATTCGTCAAAGCCGCCGTGGATGTTGTACGTGCCGACGCGCAGCACTTCTGACCCGCGCACGCCCTGCACAACAGGTGGACGCGACAGGATCGCCGCGCCGACGCCCGCGCCAATCACGATCAGGAGCAGAAGCAGCGACGAGAGCCCGGTTTTGCCACTCCACGCGACGCGGCGCTGCATCTGCGTCATGGGCAGCACGGCAAGGAAGACCGCCAGCAGCAGCAAGCCGAGGCCAAAGCCGCGGAAGCCGCGCAGCAGCGGCGGAATCACTTGATTGAGGAACGCCGCGTCGCCGCTGAAACTGCGCACGAAGGCATACTCGTAGGTGAAGTTGTCGCCGACGATGAGCAAGCCGAACAGCACCAGCCCGAACAGCACCCAGATCGGCCCCAAACTGCGTTCTTTATCAGCGCGTGGGCGCGTGATCCAAAACCATGTGAGGCTGACGAGGAACTGCGCCCCGATCAAGGCCGCGCCCGCGATCACCCCATTGAGGCGTGTTCCCAGAACGATGAGGATGGCGATGAGCAGCATCCACAGCCAACCGCGCACATTCGCATCAAACAGGCTGATGAAGGCGCGCGCCTGACTGCGCACGGTCGGGATGATGGGCAGCAGCGTCGCCACGACGAGCGGCGTGACCATCGTCGTGTGGTTGGTATCCGCGCGCCCGGCTATAGCGTTCGGCAGCGCCAGCAGCGATAATTCGAGGTAGAGTAGCCCGGCCAGACCGAATGCGCCGGTGATCGGCAGCAGACCGCGATTCTCAACCTCGTCGCCTTCGCGCTGACGATTGAGCACGAACTGCAGCAGACTGATGATCACGACGGCGGCCGACAGGATGATCTGGATGTTCAGGTAATCAGGCAGGCGTGACGGATCGGCACTGTTGCCAAAGGCGCGCAGCAGTTGGTCGGCGGTGAAGCCGATGATGAACAGGTAGGGCAGGGTGCTCATGCGCCAGCGGGCGAGCATCAGGATGTAGACGAACGTCCCGCCCACCACCAAGGCCGAGGCCGCCAGCGGCGTGAGCACGCTTCCGGTCGCCATGAACAAGCGACCGAGTGCCACGAGCAGCACGCTCACGATGATGAACGGACGCACACGCCCGAACAGCAGCGTAATCAGCGGCAGGGCGAGCATATAGATTAAAAAGGTCACTTCGCTGTTGACCAACGCCGGATCAGGGATGCGGATGGGCGCATCGATGGTGATGCCGGACATCGTCAAGGCGGTAACCGCGGAGGCGCCCGCGATGCGGCTGTAGATCATACCAATGAGAAAGCGAATCGACTGGACAAAGAACAATCCCATCAGTCCAGCTTCGAGAATCGCTAAGAGTTGCAATCGTCTGTGCATATGCCTTCTTCGTTCGGGTAGCGCGACGCTACAGAAAAGTGTACAAAAGTGGAAATAATTACGCCACTAAAGGATGTGAACATGAACAAGGCGGATACGATCCTCACGGGAGGGATTGTCGTCACAATGAACCGCCAGTATGACATCTTCATGGATGGCGCGGTCGCAATTCTAGGTGAAAATATCATAGCAGTGGGCGCGAGCGCGGACATCAAGGCACGGTTTGAGGCGGAAACCGTGATCGACTGCACGGGGCAGATCATCATGCCCGGTCTGGTGAACGCGCATACGCATGTGCCGATGACGCTGCTGCGCGGGCTGGCCGACGATCTGCGGTTGGATGTGTGGCTGCTCGGGTATATGATGCCGACCGAGCGTGAATTCGTCACGCCGGAGTTTTGCCGCCTCGGCACGCTGCTCGGGTGCGCGGAGATGATCCGTGGCGGGGTGACGGCTTTTGCCGACATGTACTACTTCGAGTCGGATATTGCGCAGGCCACGGCGGAAGCCGGTTTGCGCGGGGTGCTGGGCGAAACGGTGATGAAGTATCCCGCGCCGGACGCGCCGAGTTACGACGACAGCCTCGCCTACACGCGCCAGTTCATCGAAAAGTGGCGCGGGCACACGCTGATCACCCCCGCGGTCGCACCGCACGCGCCGTACTCTAATACCGACGACACGCTGCGGCGCTGCGTCGAATTAGCGCTGGAATATGATGTGCCGCTGCTCACGCATCTCGCCGAGACAAAATTCGAAGTTGACGACAGCCTGAACGAACACGGCATGAGCGTCATCACGCGCATGAATCAGGTGGGCTTATTCGGGGCAAAGGTGCTCGCGGCACACTGCGTGCACATCGACCAGAACGAGATGCACATCCTGCACGATCATGAGGCGACGGTGGCGCACTGCCCGACGAGTAACCTCAAGCTGGCCAGCGGCATCGCCCCGATCACGCAAATGCTCAAGAGCGAGCTGACCGTGGGCATCGGCACGGACGGCACGGCCAGCAATAACGACCTCGACATGATCGAAGAGATGCGCTTGGCGGCGATTCTCGCCAAGACTGACGCGGCTGACCCGACGGCGCTCCCGGCGCGGCAGGCGCTGCTCATGGCGACGCGGCAGGGAGCGGAGGCGCTGTTCCTCGGCGACATCACCGGGAGCCTGGAAGCGGGTAAGCGCGCCGACCTGATCACGCTGGATGACCATCCGCTCCACAACAGCCCGCAGTTCCATCGGGACCAGAATCTGATCTATTCGCGGATCGTATACGCGAGTAAGTCGACTGATGTGCGGCATGTGTGGTGTAATGGCCGCCAGCTTATGCGCGACCGCGAACTGCTCACCGTGGACGAAGCGGCGGTTCTGCGTGACGCGGCGGATATTGCCCGCCGGATCGATAAGTTCCTCGCGCGGCGCGAACAGGACATTCTGAGCAAGCTGCTCGCGATTGGCGGTCTGCAGCAAGCCGAAAGTTTCGAAGTGCAGCTCAAGGCGCAGCTCCCTGACGAAACTCAGATTGAAAAGCTGCTCACGCACCCCGATGTGGAAGTCCTCAAGTCGATTCACTATCGTCAATACGACACCTATTTCCTGTTTGGCGATGCCAATGAGCGCGTGCGCTACCGGGAGGACGACCGGATCGGCGCGGATGGTGAGGTCGAATCGGTGCGCAGCCGTTTGACTTACACGACTCCGACCAAAGAAGGCGAGTTCCACTCGACGATTCTGCTCTCACGGTCGCGCTTCATCGCCGATGCGAACCAATCGCTGCGCTTCTACCGCGAATACTTCCGTCCGGATCAGGAACGCGAGCTGCACAAAGATCGCCAGCGCTGGCATTTGCTGTATCAAGGCGTGCTGTTCTACGTGAATGTGGATCGCGTGTTCAAGCCGGAGCTGGGCGGCGTGTTTGTCGAGATCAAGAGTCGCACGTGGTCGAAATCGGACGCCGAGAACAAAGCGGATCGGATCAAGGCGATGCTCGGGATCCTTGGGCTGGACCCGGCGGCACTCGTCAGCACGGATTACTTGGAGATGCAGACCGCGCCCTAGTGAATGGGGGCACGGCACATCCGGTGGGAGAGCGTAGTTTGCTCTCCCACCGCATTTTCTCAGCGCAATATAACCATTTTGACCGCCACACTGTAAGCTAATCTCAGCTCATGTCGTGCTATACTCGCGCCAGTGTATTTCGTAGAACATAAAGGCGGCAGGCATGACCACGTTGATCACAGGTGGGGCAGGCTTTATCGGCAGCCGTTTGGGGCTGCGTCTGCTCGACCAAGGTGAATCTGTCATCATTCTTGACAACTTCGATCCCTACTATGATCCAGCTCTTAAGCGAGCGAATGTCGCGGCGATGGGGGAGAAAGCAATTGTCGTCGAAGGCAGCGTGTGTGATGAGGCACTGGTAGCGTCCCTCTTTGAACAGTATCCCGTTGACCGGGTGGCGCATCTCGGCGCGTTAGCGAATGTGCGCTATTCGGTCGAGCGCGGGCGGCAGTACGCTGATGTCAACACCAGCGGCACGGTCACGCTGTTGGATGCCGCGCGCAAACATCAGGTCAAGGTGTTCGTCATCGGCTCGACGTCGTCTGTCTACGGACAGACTGCCCGTATCCCGTTTGTTGAAGAGGACACGGCGACGCTGCCGCTTGCTCCGTATCCGGCGAGCAAGCGAGCCGCCGAAATGTTTGGCTACAGTTATCACCAATTATTCGGTTTGAACGTGAATGTAGTGCGTTTTTTTAATGTGTATGGGCCACATGGTCGCCCGGACATGATGCCGATGAAAGCCATTCAGGCGATCTTGCGCGGCGAGACGATCCAGCTCTTTGAAGGTGGCGAACTCCAGCGGGATTGGACCTACATCGACGATATTGTCGCAGGGGTCTGCTTGGCGTTGGATAAGCCGCTCGGTTATGAAATCTTCAATCTTGGTTTTGGCGCGCCGATCACGCTGAATGCGTTCATCCGCATCTATGAGCGCTTGATCGGTAAGCAGGCGGTGACCGTCAATGTGCCGACGCCGCGCAGTGAGCCGCCAATCACTTACTGCGACAACAGCAAAGCGCGGACTCTGCTTGGTTTTGCGCCCAAAGTCGATATCGAAACCGGGCTAACACGCACCTGGGAATGGTACTGCGAACGCTATGGCGTCTCGGTTAATCCTGCTGGGGCGGATTATTGAGGCGGAAGCCGTGCCCGCGCACCGTGATAATGTACTGCCACTGCGGGTCGATCTCGGCGAGACGATCCCGCAGGCGGCGGACAAGCGCGTCAATCGCCTGCTCGCTCACCCCTTCGCCGATCACGTCCGGCCACACGGTTTCGACGACTTTATCGCGCGTGCAAATGCGTTCACCGCTGGTGTAGAGCAGTTCCAGTAGACGGTACTGCGGCGGGCTGAGCGGCGGGTCAATTTCGGCGTTGTTGATGAACACGCGCCGCGCTTCCGGGTCGATACGCAAACGCCCGCCTGTGATATCGGCGGGAACGACGGACTGCCGCGGCGCAGTCGCGCCCGTGCCGATGAACTGTAAGCGAATGGCCAGCGCCAGCGAAATCTGGTCGCCATCTTCGAGCAGATGTGTGCCTTTCAACTGCACGCCGTTCACCCACGTCCCATTGCGGCTGTCTAAGTCCTGCACGTAATAAACATCATTTTCCGCATAAACCCGAATATGATGCCGCGACACCTGACGTTCGGGCAGGACGATGTCGCAGTCTTCTCCGCGCCCGATGACCAGACTCTGCCCGTTTAAAACCCACTGGGTGTCCGCCATCTTGTCGGAGTGAATTATCAGCATGGGTTGATCCAAAGTTGACTCAGACATCGCTGCTGCTCCTGAATGCCCCGCACGTGTACACGATAAGCTCCAAGTATTATACCGTTTATTTCATTGCGCTGCGACCAGAATTGTCACGGGAGCCGAGGTGATATAGCCCGTCCACAGCCCTTGATCGGGATAGATGGGCGTGGCGACGATGCCCGGCTCCGGCACGACCTGCCCACGGGTTGCGCCGCGGTAGTAGGCGGTGACGCTGGCTGTCCCGCTGACCAGCGACGGATCGACGAGCACATTGCCGTTGGGGAACTCGACGGTGTGCACGCAGCGCTGCCGCGGCCCCAGCAAACGAATCGAGGTTTCGGGGATGGTGGTGCTGTCCTGCCGACCTAAGCCCGCCGCGAGCGAGGTAGTTGGATTGAAGATCAAGCCCATGCCGCTGGAGTTGTTGTCGCCGACGAGCACCTGTGTCGGGTTGTAGACGATGGCGACTGTGCCCAAAGATTCGTTGGTGATAATGATTTGGACGAAGAAGCTGCCCGCCGGGTCGCGCGTGATGGTCGTCGGTGCGACGCGGATGCTCAGCGGGTTTTCGGCGGAGCGGCCGAGCAGCGATTGATGGTTGGCGCGGTCGTCCGCGGTGCGCAGCCACGAGCAGGGCACGCCCTCGTAGAACTGCGGGAAGATGCCGGAAACGAAGCGGGGCAGGTTGTTGGGCCCGGCAAACACCAGCAGCAGCAGCAGCAAAATCACGCCGACGAGCAGGCTCGAACTATTGGTGTTGCGCAGCAAACGCATCAGATCTCCTGAAGGCGGCGCTCAACGTCATGGAGGAGCGCGTCGATATCCACTGAGTCTCTATTGTGCCACAGCATGCCGGGATCGTGCCCGCGAAACCACGTAAGTTGGCGGCGGATGAAGTCATGGGTGGCGTTCTTCGTGAGCGTGACGGCCTGCGCTAATGACAAGCCGTCGAGCAGATGGGCAGCGAGTTCGCGATAGCCAAGCCCGCTCATCGATGGCAGGGTACGGTCGTAGCCCGCGGCGAGCAGGCGGCGCACTTCGTCGAGGAAGCCCGCGGCCAGCATCGCATCGACGCGCTGATCGGCGCGCTCGTACAAACGCTCTCGCTCCAACATCAGACCGTAGTGCTGAATCCGATAGGGCGGGGGATGCTTCTGGCGCTGGGCGCTGAACGGTTGCCCGGTCACCTGAGTCACTTCGATGGCGCGCACCACACGGCGGATGTTGCGCGGGTCAATGAAAGCTTGGGCCTCCGGGTCGAGGGCGAGCAAACGGTCGAATAGGGCGCGTGCGCCGTGTGCAGCAGCATAGGCTTCCAGTTCGGCGCGCAGTTCGGGCTGTGGCGGGACTTCGGGCGGCGACCAGCCTTCGATCACTGCGGTGATGTACTGCCCGGTGCCTCCGACCAACAGCGGCACTTTGCCGCGCGTGTGGATGTCGTCAATGGCGGCATAGGCGAGGCGTTGATAATTGGCCAGCGAGAGGTCGCCATCCGGCTGGATGAGGTCGATCAGGTGGTGAGGAACACGGGCGCGTTCTTCCGGCGTAGGCTTGGCGGTGCCGATGTCCATCAGCGTGTAGATCTGGCGGCTGTCTGCGCCGACGATTTCGCCGCGGATGGTTTCGGCGATGGTAAGCGCGAGTTCGGTTTTACCAACGGCCGTCGCGCCGAGGATGACGATCAGCGGCTTACCAGTCAAGCGCGTTCTCCACATGGTCGATGATCGGTTGAGCGCCACGGGGCAACGCCACCGCGATCACGTCGATGCGCCACGCCTGATCAGTCAGGTTGTGCAATTGCAGGTAGAGTTCGACGGTGCGTACAAGCTTGGCTTGTTTGCGCGGGGTGATGCTGGCAAAGGCGGTTTCGGTGGTGGGGCTGTGCCGCGAACGGACTTCAACAAACACGAGCGTCTCGCCATCACGGGCAACGATGTCGATCTCACCTTTGGGCTGATCGCAGCGCCAATTCAGGTTGAGGATCGTGTAGCCGTGTGCCTTGAGATAATTGGCCGCGAGGGTCTCGCCTACGTGCCCGGTTGCCTGTCTGGACATGCCGCCTCGTCCACCGCAATAAACACAGAGACGCCCTGCGCGGCGTCCATTCCCCAGTATAGCAGGAAACAGGCACTGTCGAAGGGCGTCTCTGTGTGATTGATCGGTTATTGGCGCGGCAGCAGTTTGCGGAACTTGTAGCCGTAGATGATGACGCCGCGCGGACCTTCGGTGGTGAGCTTGCGAGTGACCATTTCGACGCGATCCCCGATAGCGAGTTGATCGCCGTCCAAATCGGTGATCTGCGCGGTGATCATCACACCTTCGTCCAGCTTGACCAGCGCCAGCACATACGGCGCCTGATCTTCGTACCCCTCCGGGGGTTCCTGCACGGTGGTGTAACTGAAAACTCTCACCGGTGCCGGCGAACTGAAAGCGTTCGCTCAGCTCAATTTGCTTTTTTCCGGTATCCATTGCGCCTATTTTCCGACGACGACCTCAACCGGCTTTGCAGCGGGCGTCTTCGTCGTATCGTGTACACGCACATCCACCACCACAGGACGGTTCTGAAGGCTCACGCCGCCATTTTGATAGCGGACGCCTTCCAAACGATAGCGCTGTGAGTTAAGACGCCAGTGACGTGAAATCTGCATGATAGGTAACTCCCTCGTCCATTTCGTTTCGTGCATTCTTGCACAAGTTGATTGCCAGTCTACGTTGAGAGGCCTATCAAAAGCTATCAGATGTCGCTTGATAGGCTCTCTAATCCCCGCATCATCTAGGCTTACACGCTCAAAATGTGGGTGATCGCGGTGCTGCCAAAGCCGCCGATATTCTGGATCAGGGCGACCCGCGCATCCGCGACTTGGTTCGCGCCTGCCGCGCCACGCAGTTGGAGCGCCGCTTCCACGGCCTGATACACGCCCGTCGCGCCGACCGGATTACCACGGCTCTTGAGACCGCCAAACGTGCACAGGGGCAGCTCACCCCCCAGGCCGATCTGACCGTCTTTCGCCAGCTTCCAGCCCTGACCGCGTTCGGCAAAACCCGCCGCTTCCAGAGTCAAGGCGCTGAGAATGGTGAAGGCATCGTGCAGTTCGAACAGGTCGATATCGCGGTGCGTCACCCCCGCTTGCTGGAAGGCTCTGTAGACTGATGCCCGCACAGCGCTCAGATCGAGCAGGTCAGCGCGTTCGGCGAGGGCGAGGGTATCGCTGGCCGCGGCGCTGCCGAGAATTTCGACCGGACGCGGCACGAGATCGCCCGCGCGTTCGCCGGAGGTGATGATGACCGCCGCCGCGCCATCGGCATCCGGCGCGCTGTCAAACAGGCTGACTGGTTCGGAAATCATTGGGGCACGGGCGAATGCGCCCGGCTTGATCTGGTTCCGATACATGGCGTTAGCGTTTTTGCCGCCGTTGGCATGCGCGTTGATGCTGAAGTTCTCGAAGGCGCTCAGATCGACGCCATATTCGTGCATGTAGCGGCGCATGACCAGCGCGGCGAGGGCGGTCAACGTGGCTCCCTGTACCGCTTCATAGTCGGCGTCGAGGCTGACGTTGCGGGCGCGGGTGTGTGCGGTACTGACCGTATCGGTCGACTTTTCCACGCCGAGCACGAGCGCAGTTTCGACCGCGCCCGAGGCTACCGCGAGGTAGCCGGTGCGCAGAGCCGCCCCGCCGGAAGCGTCGCCTGCCTCAACGGTGAAGGTCTCTACGCCGCCCAACCCGGAATAATCCGCGATCAGCGCGCCGAGCTGCGACTGACTGCTGAACGAGGCTCCGTAAGCGTTGCCGACGTACAGTGCGTCGACGCTCTTGAGGCCAGCGTCTTCCAGCGCGGCCTGCACTGCGTCCGCGGCGATCATGCGGATGCTGGCGTCCCAATGTTCTCCAACGGGCGTCTGTCCGACCCCGATAATCGCTGCTTTACGCATAGTTTTCAGTCCCTCAACAGTCCACGATAACGGCAGTACGTCGCGTAGTCGATCGGCGTGCGGCGGGCGATGTAGTCCCGCGTCTTGGGCGCGCGGTCGCGCACTTCGAGGATGCGGTCGGTCACGACGATGTCGAAAGCGTCCGAGCCCGCGCCGCTGCCATAGCTGATCATCAGGATGCGGTCACCGGGGGTGGCGACATCGAGAATCGCCGTCAAGCCGAGCATGCACGAGCCGGAGTACACATTGCCGATTTCGTCGGCCAGCAGACCGATTTTCATCTGTTCCGGCTTGAAGCCGACCATCTGCGCGGCGCGGGACGGGAACTTGACATTTGGCTGGTGGAACACCGTGTGCGTGTAATCGGCGGCGGTCGTGCCCATCATTTCCATGAGGCGGCTGGCCGCGCTCGTCGTGTGATTGAAATAGGCCGGTTCACCCGTGAAGCGTTCGCCGTGACTCGGGTAGCTTTCGTCCGCACGCCGCCAGAAGTCGGGCGTGTCGGTGACGAAGCTGTAGCTCCCCTGATAGATCGCGCAGGCTTCTTCCGCAGCGCCGATGATGAAGGCCGCGCCGCCGGAAGCCGCAGTGTATTCCAGCGCGTCGCCGGGGCGGGACTGCGCCGTATCCATGCCGATGCTCAACGTATAGGCGCCCATGCCGCTGCCCACCATGCCGATGGAGGCTTGGACAGCTTCGGTACCCGCTTTACACGCGAATTCCCAGTCCGCCGCCTGGATGTTGGGCGACGCGCCGATGCTTTCGGCGACGATGGTGCTGGTCGGCTTGACGGCATAGGGATGGCTTTCGCTGCCAATCCACACCGCCCGCAGCGCTTGCGGGTCGATGCCCGACCGGGCGAGCGCGTTGCGCGCCGCCTCAATTGACATGGTCGTCACGTCTTCATCAGGTCCCGCGACCGCTTTTTCGGTCACTGGGCTGCCGCCAAGGCCGCCCGTCCAGACGCGGGCGACTTCGCTGCCCGGCAGGCGGAAACGCGGCACGTAGGCGCCGTAGCCGACGATGCCAACGGGCTTCGACGGGCGCATGAGATGCGATTGATCGCGTAAGGAATTAGCTGTCATACCAGTGTCCTTTTGAACAGGGACGAGGGTGGCCTCATCCCGAAGATGCATTTCCTCGGAGTTCGTCCAGCAGCGCGCGGGCGCGTTCCGGACGGATATTTTTCTCGGTGATCATTTGCTGCACGATGCGACTGACCAGTTCCGGCGGCGCGCCGACCGCCGTGGCGATCTGCTTGGCGTGCATTTCCATGTGACCGCGCTGAATGCCTTCGGTCGCCAGTGCGCGCATCGCCGCGAGATTCTGCGCGAGCCCCGCCGCGCTGATGATCTCGGCCAACTGCCGCGCCGATTGGATCTTCATAATCTTGAGTGCGATTTGCGCGGTCGGGTGGACGCGGGTCGCGCCGCCGACGATGCCCACCGCGAGCGGCATTTCAATCGCGCCGCGCAGGTTACCGTTTTCGTCCTGCCACCAGCGCGTGAGGCTGGTGTACTGTCCGCTGCGGGCGGCGTAGGCGTGGGCGCCCGCTTCGATAGCGCGCCAGTCGTTACCCGTCGCCATAACGACCGCGTCCACGCCGTTCATGATGCCTTTGTTGTGCGTGGCGGCGCGGTACGGGTCAACTTCGGCGAAGACGCCCGCCTCGACAATCGCCCGCACGACCTGATCGCCCGTGAGCGTCTCAGTCGCGAGTTCGCTGGCGGGAATCATCCCCTCCGCGCGGGCTTTGCGATGGTCGGTGAGATTGCTCAGGATGCGCAGCACCACGCGCCCACCCGTAAGCGCTTCGATCTGCGGGGCGATGTGCTCGACGGCGGTGTTGATCGCGTTCGCGCCCATCGCGTCGCGTGTGTCATACAGTAGGTGGATGATCAGCATGGGGCCGACTGACGTGCTCGGCATGGGGCGCACCTGAATATCCTTTGCGCCGCCGCCACTCTTGACGATGCTTCCGCCGATGCGGTTGACTTCGTCCATAAGCGCGGCTTTCTCCGCCATGACTCTGCCCGCGGCGACGTAGACATCGTCCAGATCGAGCACCTGAATTTGCCCGATCATGATTGGTTCGTCACTAGAGGTCGTGAAGCCGCCGCCCGCGCGGAACAGGCGCGCCGCGTTGCTGACTGCGGCCAAGACCGAGGGTTCCTCAATCACCATGGGAATCAGGACATCTTGGTTGTTGATGAGAAAGTTGGTCGCGATGCCGAGCGGCAGCGCATAGACCCCGACCGCGTTTTCGATCATCTGGTCAGCTTGCGCCGCGCTCAACCCGTTGATGCCGAGCATGGCCGCCTGCTCCGCTGCAGAAAGGTCACCCCACTGCGCGACGATAGCGGCGCGTTCGGCGAGTGTACGTTTATAAAAACCGGGAATTCGTGATGTGTGTTCGACTGTCATGCGGGGCAGTCTAGCAGAGGGGAACTTTCAAAAGCTATCAAAGGTGAAAAACGGAACAATCAAGGAGCTATCTCTGAGCGGAGATTAAGGTGTACCGCCTCCGAGCACGCCGGTGCACCGTGGGCGGGAAGCAAAAGACCCGCCGGGAAGGCGGGTCTTTTGCAGATTAGTCAGGCAGAATGCGGCTGTTCAGGAAATAGTCGAGCCACGTGAGGATGAGCAGCCCAATTGGGAAGCCCGTCCAGAAGAAATACTGAACACCGTATTTCTGAATGCTGATCGCATTGCCGCCGTGCGGACCCATCCACGGGAGGATCATGGTCACAAAAACTGCGGCGATGAGGAAACCAAGGCCCATCGACACGACCCAGACGATCAGACGACGCATAGTCAACGACGACATCTTTTACTCCGGCACATCAAACAAAATGGTATGGCCAGATTGTAGCGTGGTTGTGCCTTTTGGCGCAAGTGATTTGTGACTCCGCAAAACATTAATGTGCCCATGCCGTAATGGTTGTTATATTTACTGATGTTTGCTAGACTGAAATGTGCGTAACGTGACGTGAAATTTACATCTTACCGTGGACAGCGGTGTTCTCATCCATGTAATCATAGTTTTATAAAGGGGAAGTTGCGTGGCTGACCTATTCGATAAGGCGAAAAACTACAGAGACGCTAAAGAGGCGATGGAATTGGGGATCTACCCCTATTTTCGCGCTCTGAGCACGACCGAAGGTGCGGTCGCGCAGTTTGAAGGACGCGAAGTCGTGATGATCGGCTCGAACAACTACCTCGGCCTCACGACCGACCCGCGTGTTCGGCAGGCCGCCATCGAAGCCGTAGAAACCTACGGGACGAGCGTTACCGGCTCGCGCTTCCTGAACGGTACGCTGGAACTGCATCTCGAATTGGACAAGCGTCTGGCGAAATTCGTGCACAAGGAAGCTGCGCTCGTATTTTCGACCGGGTATCAGACAAACGTCGGCGTGATTACCGCGCTGGTGCAAAAAGGCGATTACGTTATCATCGACAAAGATGACCACGCCAGCATCGTCGACGGTTGCATGATGTGCCGTGGCGAAATGAAGCGCTTCCGCCACAATGACATCAGCAGCCTCGAAGATGTGCTCTCGAAGCTGCCCGCTGATGCGGGTAAGCTGGTCGTCGTCGATGGCGTGTACAGCATGGGCGGCGATATTGCCCCGCTGCCGGAAATCGTCGACATCTGCAAGCGCTACGGCGCGCGTATCATGGTAGATGACGCGCACGGCATCGGCGTGACGGGTGGCGGGCGCGGCACCGCGGAACACTTCGGCCTGACGGATCAGGTCGACCTGATCATGGGCACATTCAGCAAGAGCTTTGCCTCGATTGGTGGTTTCATCGCCGGTGATGCCGATGTGGTGCACTACATTCAGCACCATGCACGCTCGCTGATCTTTTCGGCGGCGCTGACGGCTGGACAGGCTGCCGCCGCGCTCAAGGCGCTCGACATCATGGAAACTGAACCGGAACACGTCGAGTCGCTGTGGCGCAACGCCGAATACATGCGCAAAGGGCTGCACGAGCTCGGTTACAACACGGGCAAGAGCAACACGCCCATCATTCCGATTATCATCGGCGATGTGTTCCGCACGATCATGGCCTGGCACGCGCTGATTGAAGAGAACGTCTACACGAACCCGGTGCTGCCGCCGGGAGTGCCGCCGGGCAGCAGTCTGCTGCGCACCAGCTACATGGCCTCGCACCGGCAGGAACACCTCGACCGCGCCCTCAAGGGCTTCGCGGCGGTGGGTGAACGGTTGGATCTCGTGTCACTCAATAACGAATTGTCGGATGTGGCGACTGGCTGATCGTCAACGCTTCTGAAGTTACGTAAACGGGGCGGATACCATGTGGATCCGCCCCGTTTTTGATTCTGGTAGCCGCTGTAGGGACAGGGTCTACCCTGTCCCTACAGCGGCGTGCTTTGAACTATGAGCTGACCTTATTGCTGAGCTGCCGATCCTTGCGGTTGAGCGCGAGACGGCGGTGCAGCGGGTCGAGCAAGCGGTAAGCGACGGGCACGACGATCAGGGTGAGCAGCGTACTGCTGAACAAGCCGCCAATCACGACAGTGCCGAGTTCCGATGCGATAATCGCGCCTTCTGACAAGCCAACCGCCAGCGGAACCAACGCGCCGATAGTCGCCAGCGCGGTCATGAGAATCGGACGTAGACGACGTTCTCCCGCTTCGAGGAGCGCGTCGCGCAGTTCCATGTGCCGTTCGCGGCGGTTGCTTTGCACGCGGTCGATGAACACCACGGCGTTGGTCACTACGATACCGATGAGCATCAGCAGGCCGATCATCGCCGAGATGCCGAGCACGCGGTTGGTCAGCGTGAGCAGGATGGCCGCGCCGACCGGGGCGACGATGATGCTCAGGATGATATCGAGCCAGTGCACGAGCGAGCCGAACGTCACGATCAGGATGAGCACGACCAGCACAATCGCGATGCCCATCGCAATGCCGAGACCCGCAAACCCTTCGGTCTGCTGGCGCGATTCGAAGCCTTCGCTCACCGTGACGCGATCCGCCAGACTGTTGCTGTCAAGATAGCTCTGAATCGCCTGTTTGGCGGTGTTCGTCACGCCGATGGTGTTGTTGGTTTCCAGTTCGCCCGTGTAGCGCGCCGCCGACTGGAGATCCACGCGAATGAACGTCACCGGGCCATCATCGGCTGCGTCACTGCTGACGACGTTGCTGCTGACGTTGGTCAAGCCTTCGACATCATTGAGCACGTCGATAATGTCGGCGTTGATCGCTTGGAGATCCGCCTGCTCGCCGGAGAGCACGAGCGCGAAACCACCGAAACCCTGTTCGCTGAGCGACGCGCTGGAGACGGTGACGTTTTCCGGCCCGAAGATGCCTTCGGCACCAGCCCGAATCTCACCCGTCAGCGCGTCGAGCGTATCCGGGTGTTCCACGCTCAGGGTGATGGTGGCGACGTTTTCGCTGACTCCGCTGCTGCCGAGGATCAGCGCTTCGAAGCCGTCACCGCCGCCGATCCGGGTCGAGACCGTCGTGATGTCATCTTCGGTGAAGTTCTCGGCGAGGTAGTCTTCAAATTGCAGGATGACGGCGTTGGTATCCGCCATCTTGGTGCCGGGGGGCAGATTCACGGCCACGCTGACCTGCGGTTCGCCGAAGGAGGGCAGGAAGGCCAGCGGCCGGGTCGCGAACAGCCCCAGACCGACGATCAGGCTGACCGCCGCCACCGCCAACACGATCAGGTTGTTGCGCCCACTAGCCAGCGCCCACTTCAATGCCGGATCGTACAGGCGTTCCAGCCACGAATTCTCTTCGTCGGCGATTTCGTTGCGGTCGAGGAGCAGATAGGCGACGACCGGGACGACCGTGATAGCGACGATGAACGACGAGAGCAGCGAATAGGTCACGGCGAGGCCGAAGGGCAGGAAGAATTCGCCGATGATGCCGCCAGTCAGGCCGAGCGGCAGGAACACGACCACCGTGATGACCGTCGCGGCGAAAATTGCGACGGACACATCGCGCGTACCTTCGATCAAGGCGTGGGTTTTGTCTTCACCTTCCTGCAAGTGGCGGAAGATGTTTTCGAGCACGACGATGGAGTCGTCGACGACGCGGCCAATGGCGACCGTCAAGCCGGAGAGCGTCATGATGTTGAGCGTGATGCTTTCCGGGAACAGGCGCAAGAAGAACGTCGCGAGCGATGATGTATCCGCCAGTGGCAAAAGCGCGGCATGCACAATCGGCGGCACCCAGTACATAAAGGCGAGCGCCATCAGCACGGAGAGCGGAATGCTCACGCCGGACACGAGCGTGCTGCGCCACGCCGGATGCGGCAGGTTGCCCGGCCACAACAGCACGAGGAAACCCGCGCCCGCGCCTAACAGCAGCAGCACGCGGACGACCACGTCCGTTTGTTCAAAGGCGCGACCAAAGTCACCGCCTAGCGCCGCGGCGTTTGCTTGAACGACGAGGAACAGCCCGCCGAGGAACAGCGCGATCATGATGCCGCCGACGACCGCGCGCGGACGGCGCGACCAGCGACCGCTGCTCAGGAAGATGAGGATGACGACGACCGCGAAGATTGCGCCGAGACCGCCTTCACGCGCCACACCGCTGATCGACTCTTCGACGAAGCTGGCTTGTTCAAAGGCGACGGAGACGGAGATGGTGTCGTCCGCTGCATCAATTTCGTGCAGCAGGTCTTCGACAATGTGGAAGGCTTCGACGTTGTTCGCTGTGTCCGTCTTGAAGACCGTGACGGACAAGCTCGAATTGCCGTTGACGCGGGTGAGGGCGTTGGTCGGCACGAACGGCGCTGCGCCTGAGGCAATGCGTTCCTGCACGTCGGCGGGCAGCGTGGCGACCACATCGGCGGAGAAGAGCTGCAGCGCTTCGATGCGCAAATCGTTCAGGAAGTTCGAGTCGCGTGTGACCATGTAAGCGACGGCTTCCGGCGACGTATTCCCGATCAAACTGGGGGCAAACGACGCGCCCTGCGCCGAGTTGAACAGGCCATTGATGAAGCCCGTCGCGCTGGGGAAGAAGCGGAATAGGTCATCGGCGCTATCCAGCTCGACGCCAAGGAAGTCGCCAATGAACTGCCAGTCAGCGTTGAGCGCCGGGGCGTTCGGGTCAGCGGGCGGCACATCGGTCGCATAGCGTTCAGCCAACTGGGTGGCGGCTGAGGCGGTTTCGCCGCTGGCAATCGCGCGTACGGTGGTCGCCGTGTCGGCGGGCAGCGCTGCGATCACCTCGTCGGACAGCTCGGCGAGCGTGGCGGGCGCAAATTTCGCCACGACCGCGGGATCGAGGTTCGCAAAGAATTCCGGTTCAACCGCGTTGAAGTAGTTGATGATTCCGGGTGTGAGGCTGTCGAACAGGCGGACATCATAGCCGGCGAACTGCTCGGGCACGTTGGCGTTGATCGTGTTGAGGACGGTCGAGGGCTGCCCGCCGCCGATTTCGACGATATCCTGCGCGGTCTCCAGCGGCAAGGTGGCGAACTGTGGCTGCGCCGAGAGCGTATCCCACACATTATTCAGCGGAATTTCCACGCCCGGCACGTTGAGCAGCACATCGAGGCTGAACGCGGACGCCACATCAGCGCTGAGATTGGGCAGGAACGTCGGGTCGTTGGCCGCAATGAAGGTGATCGCTTCGGGCGACAACTGGCGAATCACGCCAGCCGCGCCACCGGGGATGCTGACCGAGGGCGCACCTTCAGGCAGCGCATCCGGGTTGTCGAGCAGCAGCAGGAAGTTGAGCAGATCCGCTGCGCGCAGGGTCTGCGTGCCGCCGAACTGCGCCGCCATCTCGTCGGGCAGTTGAATGTTGATCAGGTCGTCGGCGGTGTTGAGTTCAAGGCCAATGAACCCGCCGAGCAGGTTGAACACCAGCGGTAGGCTTGGCCCTTCGGGAATATCCTGAACGACCGGTGTTTCGCCGGTGCCAACGGGTTGTTCGACGGCTTCGGTTGAGCCGTCAGCCGCCGCCCCGCCATCGGTGGGGAGAGCCGCGCCGGTGCCGGAAATGCTGAAGGTCGCGAGCGGAATATCGTCAAAGCTGAAGGTGATTAACTGCGGCGGTGAAATGCGCCACGGCTGCGGCAGGTCAACCGGTTCGGGCTGTGCAGCGGCGCCGCTGATGGCGACGGCCAAGGCCTTCGCCGCCAGTTGATCGCGAGTCAGACCGTCGAGGTTGGCGATGTAGTCGGCGGGCAGCGCGGCGAACGCTTCATCGGACAGACTCACGAGCTGATCCGCTTCGAAATACTGCACGAGAGTCGGTTCAACCGCCAGCAGTTGGTTGATGTCGGCGGCCGTCAGATCGTCGGTTTGTCCGAGTGCACCGATGATTTCGCCAGAGGTCACGAAGTTATTGAAAACCGTGCCCAGTGTGCGGGTGAGCGTGCGCATTTCGCGCAGGTCACGCGCATCCTTGAAGCGATCCATTTGCCAACTGGCGGGCAGCGCCGGCACGCCTTCCGGTACGGAGAAGGGCAGCGCGCGCAGGGCCTCGACGGCCGTCTGGTCAAGGGCGCTCAGCCCATCAACCTTGGCGCTCACGACGGCCCAAACTTCGGGAGTCAGGTCGAGCAGGCGGCTGGGCGCTTCGGCACTGCCGACCGGGACGGGCGTCGGCACGGCTTCTCCGTCGCTTGGCAGAATCTGACCGCCGCTCACCGAGACGCTGGCGACCTGTTCGATGTTCTGCAGCGCGGGCACAACTTCCTGCTCGACGAGCAGGCGGAGCGCATCCGAACTGTTCACATCTTTGGTCTGCGTGGCGAGGTAAGCCAGCAGCGTCTGCACCGTGTCAGCGGATAACGCCGACCACACGTCGGGCGAGAGTTGGAACAGGAAGTTGGAATCGGTCGTCTGCAGGTAGATCAGCACTTCGGGTGGCAGATCGGCGAGCAGGCGCGCCGCGAAATCGGTCGCGCTCTCACCTTCAGGCGGCGCGATGCGGCGCAGCGGCAGCCAGACCGAGTCGATGGCCTGCTGGATTTCGCTGCGCAAGCGGGGCGCGTTGACGCCGAAGTTATTACGCGCGGTGATGACGGAGCCGAAGGCACCCGTCGTGGATGACTCAAGGTTGACGACGTCGGGGACTTGTTCGTCCAATGCGGTTTCGATGCGCGAGGTGAGGACATTGAGCACCTGGTCGCTCGTCATGCCCGTGGCTTGGGCGAGGATGATCGTCTGCGGGAACTCGACTGAAGGGATCAGTTCCTGCTTAAGCTGGGTCACCGCGTACACGCCCGCGACCGAAAGCAGAATGACGAGAGCCAGCGTAACCACGCGGAAACGAAGCGATAGCGCTGTAAGTCCGCTAAAGAGTGATTTCATGCAAGACCCTATCTATTGTGATGGCTGTCACTAAGAATAGTAGTGGTTACACGCGTGAAAATCAACGTAAGGTTATGTAAAACTGTTTCATATCTAATTAGGAAATGATCTACAATGAACGGTGTAGACAAGGCATAAAACATGGACATCGACTTACAGGAACGCAGCAAACGTTTTGTCCCTGCCCAATACCGCGACCACCTTGACGATCCTGCCATTCTCGCCGAAGCGATACAACATCTGAACAGTTTGTATAAGGCGCTCTGTTCGTTCCTGCCCCTGTACATTGAAGAAGAGATCCTCAAGACGCAGGGCTACAGTGCGCTCCGTCCCGGTACCTTCATGTTCGCTGACGTTTCCGGTTTCACCGCATTGTCCGAACGCCTGCAGCGCGAGAGCACGCAAGAAGGCGCGGAAATCCTCACGATGGTGATGAATGATTACTTCGCCGAAATGCTGGAAATCCTCGCGAAATCGGATGGCCAATTACTCAAGTTTGCCGGGGATGCACTGCTAGCATTCTTCCCGGCGAAGCCGCGCAGCATCGCCGATGCCGTCAAAGCGGTACGCACGGGGCTGCGTATGCAGCGTGCTATCGAGCGCTTCAAGCCCATCAGCGATCCGCGCCTCGTCGAACTCCTCAAAGGCGACCAGTACAGCCTCGTGATGTCGATTGGGGTGGCGCGCGGGAAGCTATTCGAAATGCTCATTGGGAATCAGGCGCAGCGCGATCACTTGATTTTGGGCAGCCTGCCCGGCGCGGCGATGTCCGCGGAGAGTGTCGGGCGGCAGGACGAGGTCATTGTCGATGCCAAGCTGGCCGCACTGCTGGTGGGGCACTTCTCGTTCAAGCGGATGGGACATGGCTTTTCCCAGGTAGTCGATAGTCTGGGCGCGGAACTGGGCGACTACGAGTTTGAGGCGCTCAAGAAGCGCCGCGCCAAAGGCTCTGCCCTGTTTGACTTGACGACGGATATGCTGATCGATACGCTGCGTCAGCTTCTGAGCCGGGTGGAGGCCATGTCGGTGTATGTTGCTCCGGCGGTGCTGCATGAGCTCATCAACAGTGGTGACTATCATCTGCGCAGCTCGAATCGCTTCGCCGTGACCATGTTCATCTATGCGACGGGGTTCGCCGAACTGCTGGATACCCGGCGCGGCGCAGAGGATCGTCGTGACCTGATCGCTTCGATTGCCGAACGTTATTACAACCTCGTCCAGCAGACGATCACCGAATACGGCGGGACGCTCACGCGTACCGACCCATATCAACTGGGCACGAAGCTGTTGGCGACGTTTGGTGTCCCCGTCGCGCACTCTGACGACGCCGACCGCGCGGTCGATGCGGCGCTGGAAATCCGGCAGCGTCTCATGGCACTCAACCAGAGTCTCGAACATGAACTCCCCGACGATCTGCGGCGGGCAGCATGTATCACACAGCGCATTGGTATCGCGCAGGGCAACACCTTCGCGGGCGAGGTCGGCTGGAAGGCGCGGCGCGAGTTCACCGTGATGGGCGACGACGTCAACCTCGCCGCGCGCCTCATGGCCAAAGCCGCGCCCGGTCAAATCGTGATCAGCGACCGGGTGTACGGGCGTGTGCAGGGAAGTCTGGAAGTTGAACGCTTGCCCGCCGTGCAGCTCAAAGGTAAGCAGCACCCGGTGCAGACCTACGCAGTACTGCGACCGCTGCTCGCTCCCGTCAGACTGGTGGAGGCGGAACCCGCCGCGTTCATCGGGAACCAGGCCTTGCTCGAAACGGTTGCGGCGGCGCTCGCGGCGACGGTACAGGGGCAGGGCGCGCGCCAACTCGTGCTGCTCGGGCACAGCGGGGTCGGCAAGTCGCGCCTCGCCCGGCAGATCGCGCGGCAGGCGCGCGTGAACGACTGGCGGGTGGCGTGGGTGAACTGCACCCGGCGTGACACCGAACGCAGTGTGATCCGCGCGCTGCTGAGTCAACTCCTCGATATTCAACCAGACGATCCGACGGCTGTGCTGCAAGTACGGCCTTGCTCGGGCTCGCGGTGCGCCTGCTGGGGATCATGCCGACTCTGCTTATCATCGACGATGCCCAACGCGCCTCGGGTGATCTGCTTGAGCGACTCAGCGAAATCGCACGCGCAAGCGGCAGCGCGCCGGTCGTCCTGCTCCTGCTCGCGGAGCCGCCGTTCGCGACTGTGACCGTCGATACCTATCGCATCGCCGATCTCGAACCGAATGAGCTAGCGGAACTGGCGGCACAGTATCTTGGTGTGGCGGCGATTGGCGCACGGCTGCGGTCCGTCCTGTGGACAAAAACGGGTGGACGACCGGTTTATGCGGAGGCCTATCTGGAAAGCCTGCGCACGCACGATTATCTGGTCAATGGCGAGCTGCGCCCCGAAGCCGTGACGGATCTGCTGCCCGAGAGTCTTCGCGAAGTTGTGATGACGCGCATCGACTCACTCTCCGCTGACCTGCAGGCGGTGCTGCGCGCAGGCGCCGTGCTCGGCGGGAAATTCACCCCGGCGGCGCTCAGCGTCGTCGCTGAGATTTCCAATCCGGCGCAGATTGACGCAATCATACAGACTTTGGTCGATGAACATCTGCTGATGGCGGCTGATGATGCGTTCACTTTTCGGCGGGAACTGGTGAGCAGCGCGATCTACACCAGTCTCTCACGGGTGATACGCCTCAAACTGCACCGGTTAGCGGTCAGCTACTGGCAGGCACAGCGCCAGGAACGGGCGGCGGCTCAGCAGTTGGCCGGACATCTGGCGCGGTGCGGTTTGCTCCCGCAGGCGATCGAGGTGTTGATGAACGCCGCAGACGCGGCGGAAGAGCAGGACGACCTGAGTCGGGCGGCGCTCATTTACCAGCAGGCACTCGAAATCTTTCCCGACGATAAGGGGGTCGCTCTTCGGTTAGAACGGCTGCAGCAGCGGTTGACCGGGGAGTAAAGTACACAAGCACAGGACGAGAACGTTCTCGTCCTGCTGCTGGTTGAAAGCGCGGTTAAGCGAGGAGCTCAGTGGCAACCCGCCGCAGATTCTGCGTAATGGGGTGGTTGGGGAAGTGGAGCACGAAGACTCCAGCGCTCGCCAACGTCATCATTTCGTCGGAGTGCGGCAGCACCGCGCCGACGGGGCAGTTGTACGTTTGGGCAACGCGTGCGCGAACCTCGTCAAAATTGAAGGACATAGGCGTCTTGTTGACGATGAGCAGCATCCGCGGCACGTCGAGCTTGCGCGCAACTTCCACCGTGACGCCTGTACCCTGATAATCCTGCTGGTCGGGACGCATGATGATTGCCAGCGCGTCCGAAATGGCGACCGAAAGGAGCGTTTCTTCGTTCAGGCCGGGGTGCGTGTCGATAAGCAGCACATCGAGCGTCAGCTCTTTGATCAGATTTTGGAAGCCGTCGTTGAGAAGACCGACATCGTAGCCTTCGCGGAGAATACGCGCGATTTCGCCGACTTTGATGCTCGCCGGGATCAAGTAGATTTTGCCGTTGGCCGGAATCGGCTCCGCGCCCTCGCCGAGGTTCTTATTGAGGTTCGCCGTCACATCGTAGGCGGCTTTTTCGATTTCGCACTTGCCCCACAGGTAATCGTTGAGCGAGTACTTGATTTCTTCTTCGTCCAGCCCGAACAGAACGTGAATCCCGGGGGAGTTGATGTCGGTGTCAATCACCCCGACCCGCAGACCACGACCTGCGATGATACCGGCCAGGTTCGCAGTGGTATTCGACTTGCCCGTTCCACCTCTGAAGGAGTGGACCGAGATAATTTTTGACATGAAGATTTCTCCCAGGCATGATGTTCACAGAGGACGTCACGATGTTCATATTACCCGGTTTTGATGGATTCGGCTAGCGGCGGTCAGGCAACCGGTGGTTCATCGCGCGAGATCGCATCCAACGCGTTGAGCACCCGTTTGCGCAGCGCCCGTCCGAATTCCGAGGTCGGTTCTTTGGAAGCGCGGGAACGCCCGCGAATCGAGGCGAGGAGCGCCTCACGCGTAAGGGGAACATCCCGTTCGATGGTGTCCCAGATGGCCGGGGGCAGCGTGCGCTTTCCGCCGCGCATCATAGTGCGCTGATTGGTGTCATCGGGAGCGGACGCATTGTCGACGCCGAGGCGCGTCCAGAAGGCTTGGTTTTGCTTCGCGCCGCGCCGCACGAGGTTAACGCGGTACACGCGTACTTGGTCATGGAGCAGGGAGACGATCCACTCGTGCGCGGCGAGGTCGGCGAGCAGCGGGTCGACATCCTGGGGAGCAACAAGCCGGAGTTCCTGCAGCGAGAGACACAAATCGTCATAGGTCATCATCGTTTCACGCAGGATGAGGCGCACGACCTGGCGCTGGGCGGGCGATAGTTCCATCAAGTCGACCAGATTGCAGCTCATGGTTGGCTCCTCATCTTCCCCAGCTAAAAATCGTAAATGTATTATAGTCAGGTTTTCTGAGAAGTGTGGTTAGGAAATGTTTAGCGTAAGGTTGGTGGAGAGATACAATGGCGTTCTCTCCACCAGAAATAGTGGCTAGTCGAGCATGCGGACATAGCTCTCGTAACGGCGTTTGGTGATATGCCCTGCGCCCACGGCCTTGAGTATGGCGCAGCCCGGCTCCGTGCGATGCGTGCAGTCGAGTCCGAAGCGACAGCTACCAACGTAGGGCTGCATTTCGCGGAAGAAGAGGGCAAGGTCGCCGTCGTCGATGTTCCACGTCGAGAATTCGCGCATGCCGGGCGTATCAACAATGTAGCCGCCCTCGTTCAGTCCGATCATTTCGACGTGGGTGGTGGTGTGCTTCCCCTTCTTAAGCGCTTTGCTCACTTCACCCACGCGCAAGCCGAGCCCCGGTTGCACGGCGTTGAGCAGACTCGTTTTGCCGACGCCGGATTTGCCGATGAGGACTGATGTTTTGCCGTTCAGCGCCGCGCGCAGTGCGTCGATGCCCTGACCGGACTCGGTGCTGGTGAGGATAGCCTGGTAGCCGAGCGCGCGGTATTCATCCATGACGGCATCGAATGTCCCGGGTTTCACGAGATCGAGCTTGGTCATGACGATGAGCGCAGGAATCTCCGCTTCTTCGGCGGTGACGAGATACCGATCGAGCAAATTCCAGTGCGGCGCGGGCAGCGCGGCGGCGAACACGGTCACGAGCTGGTCAACGTTCGCGGCGATGATTTGTTCAAGCTGCTTGACGCCCGCTGCCGAGCGCGCCAGTTTGTTGCGCCGGGGCAGCACTTCCGTGATCAGGCCTGCGCCGTCTTCGGCCACCACGAACTGCACACAGTCACCAATAGCGACCGGGTCAATCATATGGATGTCGTCGACTTTTTGCACGCGGTGATGCCCGATGGACGAGCGGTCTGCAATCGGATAAATCAGCTCTTTGCGCAGGCGGCTGGAAATTGAGCACACGACATCGCCGTCGGCGCTGCGCACGAAATACGTGCCGAGTTGTTTCTTATAGACCACGCCTTCGACGTGGTTGGTGTATCGAGCCAAGGTTGGTTTTCCCCTGAACAGGTGTAGACGAATCAAAACAGTGATCGACGGATGACGGGTGGCATGCCAAAGACATGTCACGGCGCATCGTGACCGCGTTCCTCAACGCTCGCCAGTTAGGGTAGGGCGGGGGTTGTGTCTTAAGCGGAGATCAGATGCGCGAATAAGCTCGGTATGCTGACGACAGTCATGTAATCTGGCTCCTTCACGCACAAATAAGACACTGTGAACCACTATAGTCTGATCTGAACCGTTCGTCAAGATCAGCGGCGGGGATTTCCGTCAAAAGTCGGAGAACGAATCGGGAGCGTCTGCGCGCTCCCGCGATCAGTTATAGCCAGAATTGGGTTTTGCCCTGCAGGTTCTCGTCGAGCACGCCGCGCAGAATGCCCGCCTCAAGCGCGTCGCCACCGTATAACGTCACGGGGAGCTTCGGCACCTTGACCGCACCATAGTGAAACAGGGTGAAGGCCAGCACGCTGTGCAGTGCCTGCTCAATCGGCAGCGAGGCTTCAGTGCGAATGTGAATCGGCTGAATAGCGGCGTCGCCGGAGGTCGTCAGGATGAAGGCTTCGGTATCGCTCAGGCGGAAGGTGCTGCCCCAGTCCGGCGCTTCGATCTTCCCGCCGCCCAGTGCATAGATCCGTGGTACGCCGGAGCGGATCACTTCGACCGGGCAGAATTCGGCGTCGATTTCGCCTTCCCAAGCGCCGATGGCGCGCAGCACTTCACGGCGCTGCTTGCCGTCAAGATGCAGCACGACGCGCTTCCCGCCGAGCAGCTCTTGCGGGAGCAGCCGCGCGAGCAGCGCATCCGGCACGCTTGCGCCGTCACGCACCGGTTCGGTCGCTATGGCGTAGCCGATGAACGCGCCGTCTTTCTTGTAAACGCGCGCAACGCCCGTGAGATGCGGTACATCCTTCTTATTGTGCTCAATCAAGCTTAAGCCGACGACACGGTCGGCGTAGGGGAGCGATTCGTCCAGCAGGTAGGGGATGCCGCCCGCGCGTGCCACCAAGCCCATGATCACACTGCTCATGGCGGCCGGGTTGTTCATGGTCGATTCGTGAATGACGAGCGTGGGCATGCCGCGCCCGACGGTTTGCAAACGCGTATTGCGGTCATCCACCGCTTCTTCTTCGGCGGACTCGATTTCGTCGGGCAGGAAGGCCAACGCGAGATCATGCGGCTCTTTGAGCAGTAGGCGCACGGCGCTTTCGAGGTTGGCCTGCGAAATCACGCGGATGCTGCGTTCGCGCACGACTTCCAGCTTCAGACCGAAATCACGGTCGAGCGAGCGGCGCAGTGCTTCGGTGAAGTCGCGCACTTCATCGGCGAGCGTGTTGATCACCACTACCCGCAGCGGTTTGTCGGTGTCGGGCAGTTTCTGCGCGCCCGCCGTCTGGAAGTCCTGATTAAGCCGCGCCAGATCATACGGACGCGACTTGCCGCTGCCGTAAGCCAGCGAAAATTTGGGAGTCATGCTGCCGAACAGCGCCGCCGCGTTCTGGGTGCTGTAGGCATTGCTGATCAGATTGTGTTCTTTGAGGATGTCGGAGATCAGCTTGACCATCTGCGCATGCAGGGCGGGGCTGAGGTGCAGCGCCTTCTCCATCTGCGCCTTGTTGATGTCAAACTGGCC
The DNA here is from genome assembly GCF_016713355.1 of Candidatus Flexifilum breve. Taxonomy (NCBI): domain Bacteria; kingdom Bacillati; phylum Chloroflexota; class Anaerolineae; order Aggregatilineales; family Candidatus Flexifilaceae; genus Candidatus Flexifilum; species Candidatus Flexifilum breve. The sequence continues at coordinate 347,995 of NZ_JADJPI010000035.1, read as the reverse complement.
GATGTCGCGTAGACGGATCACCAAATCGAGCGCATCCGTCACGTAATCGTATTCGCGCGTATCAACCAGCACACGGCACACCCAATGATCGCCGGGCGTTTTCGCGAGCAGTTCCTGCATGTCCGGACGGTCGCTCAGCTTGATGAGGCGGTCGCGCTGTTCGTCGAGCGTGCCGACGACTTTGGTGATCTCGCCCTGTAAGCGCGCGGTTTTATCTGCCACCCACAGGCCGATCATGTCGGTGGGCTTGTCGAGCGTTTCGACATATGCCTGTAAATCCGGCTCATAGAGCAGGCGGGAGACGACCGTGATCGAAAGCGCAGGTTGGTTATCGACTGTCCACGTGCGGATGCGATATTCCCGCTGCGTGCGCGTGTTTTTGATGCCATAAGCGGTCTTGGCCAGCGCGTCGATCAGCCGATCTTCGAGGCGGAGCAGTGGGCCACGCGCCACAAAATCGGCCAGATGATCGGCGGTGGGCTGCCACGCGAAATCTTCTTCCAGCGCCTCGACGTCGCGGAAATGCGGCTTGAGCTGATCGAGCATCATCACCAGTTTGACCGGGTTGGGCGCTTGATCGGTGAGGATGCGCCCGCCGACCCACACCCAATCACCGGGGAAGACCTCGCGCAGCTCGGCCGCCAAGCGCGCGCCGACTTTGCGGGCGCTGTCGTTGCGGGTGAGGATGCGGTAGGCCGTCAACGGCGGGAGCGCGTCCGTCTTGATTGGGAAGATTTCGGCAAAGAGGTGTGCAGGCATGTCACTCCACCGGCTTGGTGTCGTCGTTACCCCAGTCTTTCCAAGAACCATCATACACACTCCCGTGCGCTAGGCCAGCGGCGCGAAGCGCCAGCAAACCGAAACTGGCCGAGACGCCGCCGTTGCAGTAAAACACCACATCGGATGATTCACTGGTCACGCCCGCCGCTGCGAACAGCTCACGCAGCTTGTCAGGCGGCAGAAGCTGCCCGGAAGCGTCGATGAGCGCCGTACGCGGCAGATTGATCGCCGTGGGAATATGACCGCCACGCTTGGCGCGCGACGCCTCGCCGCGAAACTCCGCCGGAGTGCGCACGTCGATCAACTGCTGGCCGGAACGCAGCGCTGTCAACACCTGATCGCCCGAACGAAGGAGTTCCGGCGTCGGACGTGGGCTGAAATTCCCCGCCGCATAGTTCGGAATTTCCGCCGTTGTCGGGCGACCCTCCGCGACCCACTTCTGCCAACCACCATCCAAAACGGCAACCTGTGTATGCCCGTAGTAGTTGAGCGACCACCACAGCCGAGCGGCGAACATCGATGCAGCATCGTCATAGGCGACGACGAACGAGTCGTCGTTCACGCCGATGCGCCGCATGACATCCGCGTAACGTTCGGCCGGGGCGATCTTGGCATGCCGGGGATCGGCTGGGTCAGTGATTTCTTGCACCCAGTCGATAAAGACTGCCCCGGGTAGGTGCGCCTTCAGGTAGTCGTCCCGATGGTTATAGTAGTGGGGCAGGGGTTCGGTTGCCGGGAGCACATGCCCGCGGATATCCACCACCTGCACGCGATCTAGATTGGCGGCCAGCCAGTCAGTCGTGACCAGTAGATTATTCATACATCCCTATTCTAGCATTTTTGTTCTAATTAAGCGAATCGCTGTGGCGTGACGCGCCTGCCCGTTTCGGCGGAGCGCAGCATGGCTTCGATGACGGCGACATCGTTCAAGGCTTCGGTTGGGCTGTTGCGATGCGGCGTCCCGTGCTGAATGGCATCGGCGAACGCCGCTAGTTCATCGGTGACGCTTTTGTTTTCGGCAAAGCTCACGGGTTTCGGTTGACCATCGACTGTGACTTCCAGCAGGTTGCGGTCAATGCGGGCCGTACCGCGCTCGCCGACGAGATGCAGCGCGCTCGTCCACGGAGCACCTGCCGCATACGTGACCGTGTACGTGCCGATTGTGCCGCTCGCGAACTCAAGCGCCGCGCTCAACGTATCGGCGGGTGGCAGGTCAGCGCGCATTTGCTTGACGACGGCGTTCACACCGACGATTTCGCCGAGGATCTGCCGCAGCACTGCCACATGATGGACGCCGCCGTCCATCAGGAAGCCGCCCGGGAAGCTTCCTGAGCGCCGCCACGCCGTCTGATAGTACTTGTTGCTCGGCACCAGCGAATTTGCCAGCGCCCAATGTGCGCTGAAGACCGGCCCGAGGTCACCGTTCTGCACCAGCTCAGCCGCGGCGCAGAAGGCGTTCTCGTAGCGCCAGTTTTCTGCCACCATCCATACTTGACCGGGATGATTCGCGTAAATGGAGAGCAGTCGTTCGCCGGAAGCGACATCGGCCGCCATTGGTTTTTCGCTTACGACATGCTTGCCCGAGGCCAGCGCCAGATCAACGGCGGAGGCGAGTAGATCGATGGGGAGCAGAATATCCAATGCGTCAATGTCGTTGCGCCGCATGAGTTCGTCGAGGTCACTCGTAATAGCGGGCTTGATCGGCATACTGGCGACGAGCGCTTCCGCGGTCGCGCGGGTGCGGCTGTAGATCGCCACGATTTCAAAGCGGTCTTGCAGACTGAGCAGCGCGGGGATGTGGGCGTCGCGGGCGAAGATTCCAGCCCCGGCTAGGGCGATCCGAATACGTTCAGGCATGGTGCGTGATCTCCTCTCTAGCGCATCATTTTACCTCAGGGTAGAATGACGCGCTTATGTGGCGACCCTTCGTTTTTATCAGTCTGATGCTTCTCATGGTCACGCGCGGCGCGGCGCAGCTCCCTGCCTGCTCGGACCGACCCACCTATATTTCCCAGCCGTGGATTAACCCCGAACTCGCTTGTTTGGAAGAAGTCATCAATGACGCGACAGTCGGCACGTTGGGCTTTGCCGCACTGGCGGTGGCACCGGATGAGACGCTGTATGCAACCCGTCCACTGACCGGCGAGGTCGTCGCGCTGACCGATACCAACGGTGATCTGCTGCCCGATACGCCGCAGGCTCGTGGTGAGCGGCCTGACACAGCCAACCGGCCTAACTTATCACGACGGCGCGCTCTACATCGTGGGCGGCGCGCATATCTATCGCTTGATCGGCGATGAACTCGAAACACTGGTCGATGATGTACCGACGGGCGGCGGGTTCTGGGGGAAGGGTATTGCCGTGAGCGACCGAATCTACGTTTCGACGGGTGCGCCGTGTGATCCGTGTGTGACCGACGATCCCCGGCGCGGCGCGGTGCTCAGCTACGCGCTCGATGGAAGTGATGTGCAGGTGGTTGCGACCGGGCTGCGTTCCCCGGCAGACCTCGCGTTTCTTGGCGATCAACTGTACACGGTCGACAGCACGCGCGATGACCTGTTCGCCACATCAGATCTTGACGAGTTGAATCACGTTACGCCCGATGTCGATTTCGGCTTTCCAAATTGCGCGGGGGATCAGCCGGATTTTGGGACTTGCGCCGGCACGGCTTTGCCATTGCTCACCTTCCCGACCGCCAGTTCGCCCATCGGGCTGGCCGCCTACACCAGTAACACGCTGCCCCTGCTCACCGACTCGCTCTTGGTCGCGCTCTACGGCGCATACAACCAGCTTGAGCTGCGCGGGTATGCTATCGCAGCTGTCCGCTTCGTCGACGACAGCGCGCAATATGAAATCATTATGCCGCAGCAGGCGGCGAGCGATACCAGTGAGCGCTTCACCGTCGATCAAATGAACTATCGGGGGAGCGGTTTCTTCCCGCAGCGACCGCTAGATATCGCCGTGAGCGACCGCGGATGGGTGTACATCAGCATCAGCGGTGGCCGCATCATCGCTTTACGACCCTGACCACTATCTGGATAAATCCCCATGCCGTATTGGATTGCTGACACGCTCGCCGCGACGCCGTTATTCGCGTGGATCTTCTTTGGGCTAGGTGTGCCGTATGCCTTGCTCCTGCTGCCGCGTCCCGATTGGGTGCGCCGCGCTGAGGTCTTGGCGCTGGCGTTCGCCGTTGGTCCGGCGCTGCTCACTGCGTACATGTTTGGGCTGTCAACGCTCAGTGTGAATTATACGCGTGAGAATGTGCTCGGCGGGACCGTGGTGCTGGCGATGGTCGGCGGGCTGTGGGTGTGGCGCAAGGCTCAGAGCGCAACCTCTCCCCAAATTCAGGGAGGGGAGACAACAGCAGGTCGGCAGGCTGGTTTCGGTGTGGATGGGTGGCTGCTGATCGGTCTGATCACGGTCGCACTGATTGTGCGCTGGGTGGTGATTGCCTACTGGCCGTTCACTGCCTACGATTCCCTGTGGGTCTACGGCTACGAAGGGCGGTTGTATGCGCTGCTCGGCCACATCCCGAACAGCATCGGCTATTACCCGCAGTTCATGCCGCTCCAATACACCTACGCGCAGTTGTTCTTTGGCATCAACGACCACGCCGCCCGCGCTGGATTAATCTTCCTGCACGTTGGCAGCATTCTGGCCGCCTATGGGCTGGGTTCACGGCTGTTCAACCGCCGACTTGGGCTGCTTCTCGCGGCGATCTGGGCGCTGCACCCGCACCTTGGCGAGTGGTCGCGGGCGGGCGACCTCGAAATTCCGCTGGCCTATCTCTTCACACTGGCCGCCGCGTACTACTTGATAGCGTGGCGCTCACAGAACCGCCGCTATGCGCTGATTGCCGGGGTGATGCTCGGCATTGGCCTGTGGATCAAGCCGACGATGGGCGCGTTCCTGCTCGGCATGGCGCTCATGGGGCTGTTCGAACTGCTGCGCGTGCGCTTCGACTTCAAACGCCTGCTGCCGCGCCTGCAAATCGCGCTTATCACGGGGATGGCTGCTGTGCCGCTCGGAGCAGTGTGGTATCTCCGCAATTTGCTGCTGGGGCACAATCCCGTCGATTTCCCGTCCGGTTTCTGGCAGACGCTCGCCGCGCAGAGCGGAGTGGAGTTCGGGTGGGTGCTGCTGGCGCTGCTCCTCGCACTTGTATACCTGTTGACGCGGCGTGATCGGCCTAATATGGCACTGTTCCTCGTCGGCGCATTGCTGATTGTCGGCGCATTGATATCGACGCTTCTGCCGTACTGGGCGCTGTCCTTGCAAGCGATTTTCCCCGATTGGCTCTGGCTGGAAACGTGGCTGGCGCCCGCTCGCCGCTTGAACACGGTTGAATGGGCAGCGCTGTTCGCTGGTGCTGGCGTGATCGCCGGCGCGCTGTGGCGCTACTGGCGCGGTCGCGGTTTGCCGGAGAGTGTCGCCCAGTTGGGGTGGGCGGCAGCGCTGGCGCTACCCTATGCGGTCGTGTGGTTTTTCTTCTACAGCTACCATTACCGCCTGTCGTTTGCGGTCGTGCCCCTGCTGATTCTCCCATCGGCGGCGCTGCTGGCGATGTGGATCAGACCGGAGCGGATGCGGCGCACCTTTCGCGTGGTCTATTTCGTTGTGCTCGCCTTACTCGGCGTGCCGGGGGTGGTCGCAGCGGTCTATGACACGTTTGGCGGTTGGGATTATATGCAAACGGATAAGTACCCCGACGATGTGGCGCGGTATCGTTCTGGCAACGGTGCGCTGATGAGCGTGGTCGATGGCTTACAGGTGTGGCTGGACGAACACCCGGGGGAAACGCTGACCGTCAACGCGCCAGGGGTGGATCGCCTACCGTTTTTCTTCCCACTGCACAACATCAATGTCGATGAAGCGCCCACCCGCTTGAGCGACGTGGAAGACGCGGCCTTTCTGGTCTATGGGCTGCCGGAGACTCGCGGTGAATACCAGAATATTCCCATCACGGACAATCAGGTGATCGGGGCACTCAGCCGGGTCGACGTGGCGCGGCGGGCGTGGGGTTTTGACGATGGCATTTTCCGCTATGACGTCTACGAATGGTCGCTCGATAACCGCTGGATCGCGCCGCAGCCGAATGGCCCGGAAACGCGCGCTGTCGTATTTGGCGGAATCGTGCGCTATCTCGGCTACGATATTGGTTCGTTCTATCTCGGGCCGCAGCGTCGTGTTATTGGGCATACCTACTGGCAAGTACTCGAATCCGCGCCGCAGGACCTCTCGCTGTTCATGCACCTGCTGGATGCCCATGGTAATTTGATCACCAACTGGGATAATCCCATCGGGCGCGGGGAGCGCGGCTACTACTCGTCGCAGGTGTGGGAAGCGGGCGAATACCTCACCGATGAGCGCGAGTTCCCGGTCAGCGCGGACAGCGCGCAGCAGTGGGTGGGGGGGCCGTACCGTCTTGTGATCGGTTGGTATGACCCGGTGACAAACACGCGCCTCCCCGTGGTGATCGATGGAGTGGCGGCGGGCGACAGCCACGAAATTGAGGCGCGGATGGAAATTCATCTTGACTGAGTTTAGGTTTGTCTAAAAAACCTATTGCAAAAGTCTAAAAAATATGTTTAGATAGAGTCATTACGTCCGATGCCAACTTAGGAGCATAAGCCCTATGATGCGAACGGCAGTCATGGCTCTACTTCTGATTCTCTTGGTCGGTGTTCCGCTGCAGGCACAAGCCGAATGTGCTGAACCCGCGATCAATGTATTGGCGACCGTCGGCATGATTGCGGATGTGGCGCAGAACATTGGCAGCGACTGCGTGCAGGTCCGCGCGCTGATGGGGCCGGGTGTTGACCCGCACCTCTACACGGCGACCGAGCGCGACGTCGAATATCTGTTTGACGCCGACATCATCTTCTACGGCGGCTTGCACCTTGAAGCGCGCATGATCGACGTGTTCGAGCAGGTGCGCACGGGGTTGAACAAGCCCGTGGTCGGCGTCAGCGAACGCATCCCCGAAAACCTCCGCTTACTTGGCAGCGATCACCACACGCCCGACCCGCATGTGTGGATGGATGTGTCGCTGTGGATGTACGCCGCGGAAGCTATCCGTGATGCGCTGATCGAGAACTATCCCGATCATGCCGCTTATTTCACCGCGAACGCCGACGCCTATCTCGCGCAGATGCGCGACCTCGACCAGTACATTCGTGAGCAGATCGCGCGGATTCCGCAGGAACAGCGGGTGCTGGTGACTGCGCACGACGCGTTCCAGTACTACAGCCGCGCCTACGGCATTGAAGTGTTCGCGCCGCAGGGGATTAGCACGCAGGCGGAAGCGGGCGTTCAGAACATCCGCGATACCGTGCAACTACTGGTTGATCGGCACATCCCGGCGATTTTCGTAGAGACGAGCGTATCGCCGCGCGTTATCGAAGCCATCATCGCTGGGGCGCAGGCGCAGGGACACAATGTCGTGATCGGCGGCTCGTTATTCTCGGATGCCATGGGCGATGTCGGGACGCCGGAAGGCACCTACCTCGGCATGATCCGTGCCAATACCGACACAATCGTTTCCAGCTTGTTAGGGGAGTCATAAATCATGGTGACGATGGAAGAAGCGGCCAAGCAGCCGATCACGGTCGAAGACCTGACAGTCGCCTATAAGGAAGAGCCAGTGTTGTGGGATGTTGATGTCACCGTGCCCAATGGCTCGCTGATGGCGATTGTCGGACCGAATGGGGCGGGCAAGTCCACGCTGATCAAGTCAATCCTCGGTCTAGTGGATATTTCGGCGGGGCGCATTCTGATCTATGGCAAACCGTACCCGCAGCAGCGGCATCTGGTCGCCTACGTGCCGCAGCGCGGCAGCGTCGACTGGGACTTTCCCACGAATGCGCTCGACATTGTAATGATGGGGCGCTATGGGCATCTCGGGTGGTTCAAGCGACCGGGCAAGACGCGAACGCGAACTGGCCATGCATGCGCTCGAACAAGTCAACATGGATGCATTCGCCAAGCGGCAAATCAATCAACTGTCCGGCGGGCAGCAGCAGCGCGTGTTTCTGGCACGGGCGCTGGCGCAGGATGCACAGATCTACCTGATGGACGAGCCGTTTCAGGGTGTGGATGCGACCACCGAAAAGGCGATCATCGACGTGTTGAAGAACCTGCAAGCGCAGGGGCGCACGGTCGTCGTGGTGCATCACGATCTCGAAACGGTGCCGGAATATTTCGACCATGTGCTGCTGCTGAATGTGCGGGCGGTGGCGAGCGGCGCGGTCGAGCAGGCGTTCACACAGCAGAACTTGCGCACCGCCTACGGTGGGCGCATGGAAGCTTTGCTGGCTCGGGAGCGCTAACATGGATTGGACACTTCTGTTCACCGATTACACGATTCGCAACGTGGCGCTGGGCGCGTTGGTACTCGGCATTGTCAGCGGGGCGCTGAGCGCGTTCGCCGTGCTGCGTAAGCAGAGTTTGCTCGGCGATGCCATGAGTCACGCAGCGCTGCCCGGCGTGGTGCTCGCGTTCATTATCACGGGGCAGCGCGCGCCGCTGCCCTTGATGATCGGCGCGGTGATCGCCGGTTGGTTGGGTACCCTGGCGATGATAGCTATCCGAACGCACACCCGGATTAAGGAGGACAGCGCGCAAGGCGTGATCCTCGCCGTATTTTTCGGCTTCGGGATGGCGCTTCTCTCGTGGGTGATACGCCAGCCGGGTGCGGAGCATTCCGGCCTCGACAAGTTCCTGTTCGGGCAAGCGGCGGCAACAGTCGCCAGTGATGTCGAAGCGATGGCGCTTGTCGGTGGGGTCGCGGTGCTGCTGCTGGCCGTCTTCTGGAAGGAATTCAAGCTGATCAGCTTTGACCCCGGTTACGCGGTGACACTCGGTTTCCGCGTGCGCGGACTGGACATTCTGCTGACCACGTTGATCGTCATCGCCGTGGTGATCGGCTTGCAGACGGTCGGTGTGGTGCTGATGAGCGCAATGATCGTCGCGCCCGGCGTGGCCGCGCGGCAGTGGACGAATCGCCTCGGGTGGATGGTCGCGCTGGCAGCGTTCTTCGGCGCGCTGGCGGGCGTGACGGGCGCGATTCTGAGCAGTCTCGACAATGGGCTCCCGACTGGCCCGGTGATCGTATTGGTGATTACGGGCATTGCGCTTGTGTCGCTGTTCTTCGCGCCGGAACGAGGCCTCGTTTGGGAATGGACTCAGCGCCGCGCCAACCGACGCCGCCTGCGCGCTGCTCTGCAGGCTGAGCGAGTCAAGGAGTTTGCAGCATGAATCAGGCGATGATCGAGATGCAACTGGTCGCGGTGCTGGTCGCGGCGGCGTGCGCGCTGCCGGGTACGTTCCTGGTGCTGCGGCGTGTGGCGTTGATGAGCGATGCCATCAGCCACACGGTCCTGCTGGGGATCGTGTTCGGGTTTATGCTCGTCGGCGATATCCGCAACCCATTGCTGATTCTGTTTGCGGCGCTGAGCGGCGTGCTCACCGTCTCCCTGACCGAACTCCTGCTTAAGACCCGCCGTGTCAAAGAGGATGCGGCCATCGCGCTGGTGTTTCCGGCATTGTTCAGCATCGCCGTGATCATCATCAATCGCAATTTCGCTAACGTACACCTCGACACGGATGCTGTGCTGCTTGGTGAACTGGCGTTCGCGCCGTTCAACCGCGCGGAGTTTCTGGGCGCGAACCTGCCCAAGGGCGTGTGGATCATGGGGGCAGTGCTGCTGCTTAATCTCGCCGTGATCGCACTTTTCTACAAGGAACTCAAGCTGGCGACGTTCGATGCGGCGTTGGCGGCGGCGCTCGGGTTTGCGCCCGCGCTCATTCACTATGGACTGATGGCGTTAGTTTCGGTGACCGCTGTCGGCGCGTTCGATCACGTGGGTTCGATCCTCGTGATTGCGCTGATGATTGCGCCGCCCTCCGCGGCGTATCTGCTGACGGATCGGCTGTGGCGCATGCTGGTCTACGCGGTGTTGATCGGCGCGGCATCGGCAATTGCGGGCTACTGGGTGGCGCGGACGCTGAACGTCAACATCTCCGGGGCAATGGCGAGCATGACGGGTGTGTTCTTCCTCGCCGCTTTCCTGTTTGCGCCAGAACGCGGACTGATCGCCAAGCTGCTGCAGCGCACCCGCCGTCAGCGGCGCTTCGCGACCGAAATGCTGCTCGTACATCTGACGCGGCACGAAAACACCGAGCGCGAAGCGGTCGAGAACACGCTGGCACACCTGACCAACGAGCTCAACTGGAGTGAGAAGTTGGCCCACACCGCGGTCGACCGGGCACAGAGTGCGGGGTGGATCACCCGGCAGGCGGATCGACTGCTGCTCACAGATCGAGGGCGCCGCGTGGCGTACCAGGTGCAAACGCGGTAATTCAGAGGCTAAGTCGTAGGTGGAAAATGTCCGGATGCGGTATAGTTAACTGCATCCGGTTTTTTATTGCCCAATGGAATGAGAACGCATGCCTGAGAACAACCAATTGACCACTGACTTGATGAATGCCATCGCCCAGACGTCGACGGAAGCGCGCCAGCTGCAGCAGATTCTGGAACGCTTAATGCAGGTGTTGACCCAGAACGGCTTTCAGATCGCGGTCGATATTGTTGGGCTGAGCGGGCAAATGCATCAACGGTTGGAACGCGCGGGCGATCAAGCGAATACGGTGTCGCAGCAGCTGGTGCGGCTCGACGAAATGCTCCGCACGTTCGCTTTGATTACCTCATCGCTGGATCTCGATCACGTGCTACAGGAAGTCATGGACACGGTCATTCGCCTGACCGGGGCGGAACGCGCCTACCTGATGCTCAAAGACCGCAATACCGGGGAACTGGATATCGCCGTCGCTCGAAATTGGGATCGCGAAACACTGGCGGATCGCGACGCGGTGTTCAGCCGGAGCATTGTTAATCAGGCATTGGGCAAAGGCGAAGCGGTGATCACGGTTGATGCGGCGGCGGACGAACGCTTCGCCGACGCCAAGAGCATCATGAGCAATCAGATGCGCTCGGTGCTGTGCGTGCCGCTCATGCTGCACGGGCAGGTGATCGGCGTGCTGTATGCCGACAACCGCATCACTCAGGATGTGTTCCGCAAGGAAGAGATTCCGCTGCTGACCGTGTTCGGCACGCAAGCCGCCATCGCCATTGAGAACGCGCGTCAGTTCGGCGCGGTGAAGAGCGACCTCGACAAAGCGCTCAATGAGCTGCAAAGCCTGCAAATTGAAATCGACCGGCAGCGCGTGGAAAAGCAAGTCTCCCAGATCACCGAATCTGACTATTTTCAGCGCTTGTCGATCTCCGCACGCAGCATGCGCAAGCGGGCAGACCGTTCGGGCGGCGATACGTAAGTCAAACCGCATAAATCTCTACGCAACCTGCCCATAGTGGGCAGTACAATAGAGGGGCGTGGCAGTCACGAGCCACAGGACATAGATGGATTGAAATTATGACCTCAGCCATTGCCGCACAGCCCCGCTTGAATCGACGCCAATTCTTCCAGCAGTTCGGGCTGTTGATCGTCTTTCTGCTGCTTTGTCTCGCTTTGTCCCTCATCAGTGATCGCTTTCTGACCGGAGACAACCTGAAAAATGTGCTGCGCCAGTCGACCGTCAACGGGATTATCGCCGTCGGCGTGATGTTCGTGATCCTCACCCGCGGCATTGATCTGTCGGTTGGCTCGGTGCTGGCGATGTCGTCAATTGTCGGCGCGGATTTGCTGCAGCAGGGGTGGGCACCATTCCCGGCCGTCTTGGCGGCGCTGGTGGTGGGCGGCTTACTCGGGTTGATCACCGGGCTGCTCGTCAGCCAATTACGTATTCCCCCATTCATCGCGACACTGGGCATGATGACGTTCGGGCGCGGTCTCGCGTTCAGCGTCACGGGTGGCACCCCCATCAGCAGCTTCCCCGATGGCTTCCGGCTGATCGGCACAGGCGAGTTCCTCGGCATTCCGACACCGATTATCATCGCGGCGGGCGTGTTTTTGGTCGCGTATGGGCTGCTGTACCACACGACCCTCGGCCGCTTCATGTTCGCGCTCGGTTCGAATGAGCGCGCAGCGTTCGTGTCGGGGATTCCCAACCGACTGGTCCTGCTATCGGTCTATGTCTTCTCCGGTATGATGTCGGCGCTCGCCGGGATTATCCTCATCGCCCGCCTCAATTCGGCGCAGCCGAGCATTGGCGAAGGCTACGAATTGGATGCGATTGCAGCGGTCGTGGTCGGCGGGACAACGTTTGACGGCGGCGAGGGGACGCTGCTGGGCACGCTCCTCGGCGTGCTGATCATCGCCGTACTGAATAATGGTCTAAATTTGCTCAACGTCCCGCCGGAATTCGTTGGCGTGGTCAAAGGAGTTGTCATCGTGGTGGCGCTGCTGCTGCACCGTGCGCTGCGATAAGTTATTCGTTTTAGGCTAGGAGATATACCGTGCGTAGACTTATGGTTCTCGTTCTTGCAGTCGGACTCGTTTTGGGTGTCGGGGTGGCCAGCGCGCAAGATGCAGGCATCACCATCGGCTTGTCGCTCTCAACCTTGAATAATCCGTTCTTTGTAACTCTCCGTGATGGCGCGCAAGCGGCGGCGGATGAACTGGGCGTGGAATTGATTGTGGTGGATGCCCAGGATGACCCGTCGACGGAAGCGGCGAATATTCAGGATTTGATCGCGCAGGGCGTGAGCGCCATCCTCGTCAATCCCACGGATGCGGATGCGATTGTGCCGTCAATTGAGGCGGCAAACGCGGCGGGCATCCCGGTATTCACGGTGGATCGCGGCGCGGCGGCGGGCGAAGTCGTCAGCCACATCGCGTCGGATAACGTGGCGGGCGGTGCCATGGCCGCGCGCTTCCTTTGCGACCAACTGGGCGGCGCGGGGAATGTAGTCGAACTGGAAGGCATCGCCGGGACGTCGGCGGCGCGCGACCGCGGGCAGGGCTTCAATGATTATATGAGCACCAACTGCGCGGGCGTGACCATTGTCGCGCGGCAGACGGCGAACTTCAATCGCGCCGAAGGTCTGTCGGTCTTTGAGAACATTCTGCAAGCGAACCCGGAAATCAACGGTGTGTTCGCGCACAACGACGAGATGATCCTCGGGGCGATTGAAGCGGCGGCGGCGTCCGGGCGGACGGGCATCACGTTTGTGGGCTTTGATGCGGTCGATGATGCGGTCGCAGCGGTGCAGGCGGGGACGCTGGCGGCGACCGTCGCGCAGCAGCCCGATATGATGGGTGATTTGGCCGTGCGGACGGCGGTGGCTCATCTGGGCGGTGAGGCGGTCGAGGCGAGCATCCCGGTCGGTCTGCGTTTGGTGCAGGACTTGACGATTGGCTTGTCGCTCTCCACGCTGAACAACCCATTCTTCGTCACGCTGCGCGATGGCGCGCAAGCGGCGGCGGATGTGCTGGGCGTGGAACTCGTGGTCGTGGATGCGCAGGATGATCCGTCGACCGAAGCGGCCAACATTCAGGATTTGATCGCGCAGGGCGTTGACGCCATTCTGATCAACCCGACCGATGCGGATGCAATTGTCCCCTCGATTGAGGCGGCGAATGCGGCGGGTATTCCGGTATTCACGGTGGATCGCGGCGCAGCGGCGGGCGAAGTCGTCAGCCATATCGCCTCGGACAACGTGGCGGGTGGCGCGATGGCGGCGGAGTATCTGTGCAACGCGCTCGGCGGTGCGGGGAACGTGGTCGAACTGGAAGGCATCGCCGGGACGTCGGCGGCGCGTGACCGTGGGCAGGGCTTCAATGATTACATGAGCGCCAACTGCGCGGGCGTGACCATCGTCGCGCGGCAGACGGCGAACTTCAACCGTGCCGAAGGCCTGACGGTGTTCGAGAACATCCTGCAGGCGAATGCCGAGATCAGCGGCGTGTTCGCGCACAACGACGAAATGATCCTCGGGGCGATTGAAGCGGCGGCGGCCGCCGGACGTTCCGGCATCACGTTTGTCGGCTTTGACGCAGTGGCCGATGCGGTCGCGGCGGTTGAAGGCGGAACGCTCGCGGCGACAGTCGCGCAGCAGCCGGATCTGATGGGCAGTCTGGCGCTGGAAACAGCAGTCGGGTACCTGGGCGGCGAAACGGTCGAGACGTATATTCCGGTCGCGCTGTCGCTGGTCACGGCAGAATAGTCAAATCACATCACAGGCCGGGGCGCGGTGTGCCGCGCTCCGGCGAAAAGGCGGTTTATGGAACCTCTGCTGCGCATTAACCAGATTTCCAAGTCGTATCCCGGTGTGCAGGCCCTGAGCGACATCAGCTTCGAACTCTATTCCGGCGAGATTATCGCGCTGGTGGGGGAGAATGGCGCGGGCAAGTCGACGCTCATGCGCATTTTGAGCGGCGCGGCCACCCCTGACTCCGGTGAACTGATCTGGCAGGGACAGCCGGTCGCGCTGCGCACACCGCGCGAGGCGCAGGAGCTTGGCATCCGCATGATTCATCAGGAACTGGCGCTGCTCCCGAATCTCGATGTCGCCAAGAATATCTATCTGGGACGGGAGCCGCGGGGCGCGCTGCCCGGCACCATTGACTGGAAAACGCTCTATCAGCAGGCCGCCGCCCAACTGCAGCAGTTGGAACTCGATATCGATCCGCGCACACCGATTCGAAATCTGTCGCTCGCGCAGCAGCAGATGGTGGAAGTCGCAAAGTCGCTGTCGCAGAACGCGCAATTGATCATTATGGACGAACCGACGTCCACGCTGACGGACCGCGAAGTTGAGACGTTGTTTCGCAAAATGCGCACGCTGCGCGATCAAGGCGTGACGATCATCTTCATCTCACATCGGCTGGAAGAGATTTTTGCGGTGTGTGACCGCGTCGTCGTGCTGCGCGATGGACAAGTCGTGGCCAGCGACCCCGTCGCTGAGACGACGCCGAGCAAAGTGATCGCCGAAATGGTTGGGCGCACGGTCGATGATCTGTTCCCCCGCCAGCGCAGCATCGTCGGCGACCCGATTCTCGATGTTCAGCATCTCGCGATCACCAGCCCGAAGCAGGATCTGACGTTCACGCTGCATCAAGGGGAAATTCTTGGCATCGCCGGATTGGTCGGCTCAGGGCGGACGCCGCTCGCCGAAGCGATCTTCGGCTTGCGGCGGGCGCTCAAGGGTAAGATCGTGCTGAACGGCGCCGAATTAATTATCAGCAGCCCGGCTCAAGCCATTGAGCATGGTATCGGATTTGTCCCCGAGGATCGAAAAGGGCAGGGCTTGTTCCTGTCACTTTCGGTCGGCGCGAATATCATCGTGTCGCTGATGCGCCTGTGGTCGCGTTATGGGTGGGTGCAGTGGGGACGGTACAACGATGTGTCCGCGCGTTTCATCGACCGTCTGGATATCCGTACACCGTCGGCCGGGCAGCGTGTACGCAACCTGAGCGGCGGTAACCAGCAAAAGGTCGTGATCGCGAAGTGGCTGACGATGGAGCCCAAAGTGCTGATTCTTGACGAGCCGACGCGCGGCATCGACATCGGCGCGAAAGCAGAGATTCATCAGTTGATGCGCCAGTTGGCCGAACGCGGGGTGGGTATTCTGATGATTTCGTCGGAACTGCCCGAAGTGCTGGGCGTCAGCGATCGCATTCTGGTGATGTATGAGGGCGACATTGTCGCCGAATATGATGCGCGCCGTACCACGCAAGACCAGGTGATGCGGGCGGCAACGGGAAACTTAGAAGTAAAGGGACCACGGAATGACAGCAAATCTCCTGCGAACTTCATCGTCTAGCTGGCTGCGACGCGGGACCGTGTTCCTCATCCTCGTCGGGATGATCGTGTTCTTCTCGACTCAGTCGGATCGCTTCTTTCAGCCTGTCAATCTGCGCAATATTGTCGAGCAGAATGCGTATATTATCGTCGCCGCGGTTGGCGTGGCGCTCACGATGATCCTCGGCGGCATCGATCTATCGGTCGGATCGGTGGCGGCGCTCGTCGGCGCGCTCACCGCCGGGCTGATCACGCGCAATGGCTTCGCGCTGCTTCCGGCGCTGGCGATTGGTTTGATCGCAGGTGCGCTCCTGGGCGCGATCAACGGAGCCTTGGTCGTGTTCGGCAAACTGCCGCCGTTCGTGGTGACGCTGGCGATGCTCGGCGTCGCGCGGGGCCTGACGCTCGTTTACACCGAAGGGCGTCCGATCTCCGGGTTGCAGGAGACGGGCTATCGTTCGTTTGCCGGTGAACTCAACGTGGGGTTTCCGCTGCCAGTGCTGGTGCTCATTGCCTTGCTGGTGACGCTGGCGGCGTGGCTGCTGCTCACCCGGACGCGCTTTGGGCTGCACGTGTACAGCATCGGCGGCAATGAGGAAACTGCCCGTTTGGCGGGCGTAGCGGTTGCCCGCACCAAGATTCTCACCTACGCCCTTAGCGGGTTGTGCGCGGCGATTACGGGTATCATGTTGACGGCCTCGCTGGCGTCCGCACAGCCGCGAGTAGCGGAAGGGTTAGAATTGAATGCAATTGCCGCGGCCGTGCTCGGCGGCGTGAGTTTGTTTGGTGGTGTTGGCAGCATGGTCGGCGTGCTGGCTGGTGTGCTGATCGTCGGTGTCCTGAGCAATGGAACGAATCTCCTCCGCATTACTCCCTATTCCAAACAGATCATTCAGGGCATTGTTCTTGTAATTGCAGTGAGCATTGACATGTACTCCAAGCGGTTGGAAAAGGGCTGAACGGATGTTCTGTCCGTTTGTCTAAGTCTTACGACGGTGGACTACAAACAAATTACCTATACAATCTTGACATTGGAAAATGGTTAGTTTATATTCTCCAACATTACGCCGTAATGTAATTTAGTTTGAGTTTGATACCTATCAACATTGTAACGCCTCAATTGAAAATTAAAGTGGCATAATTAATAACTCAAGCCTAAGTTAACGGTGTGTCGCGGGTAAGGATCCTAATGAAACGCAGTCCTACCGACGTCGAGCGCGTCCATGTTTATCTGAGTTATGCAGCGGTTGAAGCAAACTTTACGCTCCAACTAGCCAGCGATCTGCTCTGCGAAGGTGTTCCCGTCTGGATGGATCGCCTCCACGCGAGTGCAGAGCGGTGGGAAAGCGACCAACAGGCCGCATTGAACCAGACTGCTGTCTTCATCGCAGTTGTCACCCCCGAATATGTCCAATCACCCTACACGCTGCCCGAGCTGCGCGCTGTCGCTAAACGCAAAATTCCGATTATCCCTGTGCTGTGTGTGCCTGTGGAACGTTCACAATGGTTGAGCGAGCTGCAGCCTGCGGCGTTGATCGATTTCAGCCAGTGGAACGACAAACGCGTATACCGCCAGCGTTTGGATGAACTGCTCGACGACCTGCGCCCGAAAGTTGACCTGCGCACGACTTTGGATGTCGAGGCGCGCTATCTCCACACGTTAGTCGCGCGGTTGGAAGCGCGCAAACCGCTGACGCAATTTGTCGATTTGTCGGCGAACCCGCGCCCGCAAGAACAAGCCACACGTCCCTATTTGCGTCTGAGTGAATTGTGGGGCAAGAACGTTCCGCTGTTCGAGGTTGACGCCGATTCCCGGCGCACCACCCCTATCGACTCAGTCACTGCCGCGCTCGAAAAGTATCCCCAGTTCATCTTGACCGGGGTGAGTGGGAGCGGCAAAACAACACTGTTGGAACGCTTCGCGCTGGACGCCGCTCGCAAACGTCTGAGTGTCGGGCGTGAGGCGCCGCTGCCAGTCTACATCGATTTGGCGCGTTGGACGGATGACGAAACGATTGAAGCCTTTGTGCAGCGCAGCGCCACGTTTGATGGCGAAGCGCTGATCAAGCTGACGCCGTGGGAAGTCATCCTGTGTCTGGATCACCTCGACGAACTGGGTGATAACGCCGCGGAACGCGCCACTCAGATCAAGACGTGGTTGGCAAGTGACGCCGCGCCGCGTCAGGTGATCATCGCGTGCCGCCAGGCCGAAGCCGTGCTGATGCAGGATCTGCCGCAGATCGCGATTGGCGATCTCGAAGAAGATCACATTCGCCGCTATGTGAACGCTTGTCTGGAACCGAACCATGCTCAGGCGCTGCTCAACCAGTTCTTCCCGAGCTTGCCGGATGATCAGCCGCGCGCGGTGCTGCTGTGCTCGCTCGCCCGTACCACCGCCATGTTGGCCGGACTGGTTTTCCTCTACAAGTCGTCGCCGCAGAGCGAACTCCCGCAAAACCCCGGCGCGCTCCTCAAACGCTACTTCGCCAACTTCTGGATTTGGAAGCGGCATTCCGGGATGCCCGGGTGGATGCCCTACAAGGAATTGGAAGGCAGCCTGCACCGCATCGCGCGCAACCTGCTAACGGGTAAGCATGCCAGCCAGTTCAGCTATGCAGACGCGCGCGAAATGATCGGCGATGAGCGCTTCCTCACGGCGGCGATCACCAGCGGATTGATCGAGCCGATTGGCGATCAACTGCGCTTCCGTGACCGTCTGACGCTGGAATACTTCGGCGCGGTCAACCTGTCGCTGTCCGATCTGGTGCTGCGGCTGATGTCCGCGCGCTTTGATGACTGGGGTTTACGCCTCGCTCAACGTTGGGATGGCGTCGTAATTCTGATGAGCGGCTACCTCCCGACACCGGAAAGCCTGATCCGTTCGGTGGCGGAAATCGACCCATACCTCGCCGCGCGCTGCATTGCCAGTGGTGTGCGCGTCCCGGAGACCTTGTTTGATCAAATCGTCGCCACATTGGAAGAACTCGCGTTTGAACCGCAGAACCGCGGGCGTGTGGAGGCGGCGACCATTTTGCGGGTGTTCACGCATCGTGCCGGGATGAACGCGCTGCTCGAAATGATGCGCGTCGGCACATGGCGCGAACGCCAATCGGCGACGCAGATCATTCGGCAGGGGGAGATGGTCTTCCCGCCCCTCCTGTTTGAAGATTTGAGCACGTGGGATTGGAAGCCCTCCGAGCGCATCGCCGGATCGCTGATCACGATTGGGGTGGAGGGTATTCCGCTGCTGCTCAACGTGCTCAGTGATGACCTTGAGCCGCAGAATCGCTGCGGCGCGGCCTGGGCTTTCGGCGTGATCGATGACTGCGCGGCGCTGCCCGCGTTGGTACACGCGCTCGCCGATCCAGATCTCGCCGTGCGGCTGCAAGCCATTGCGGCGATTGGTCGGTTGCGCGACACTGCCGCGATCCCGTTCCTGACCACGCTGCTGAAGGATGAGCAGTGGGATCTCCGTGAAGCGGCGGCAGATGCGCTGGATAAGATCGGCGCGCCGAAAGTGGGGAACCTCAAGCTCAAGGAAGCGCTGCCCGAAAGGTCGGCGAAGGGCGAATCGCTTCTCGATTTGCTCAACAGCGATGACTGGAAAGCGCGCGTCTCCGCCATCGGCTCATTGGCGCAGTTTGACGACCCCTCGATCATTCCCGCCCTATTAGAAACCCTGCATGATGAGGACGCCCGCGTGCGCCTCGCCGTGGTTCATGTGCTGGAACAGCATCCGGACGATGTGGTGCTGCAGGCGCTGGCCGATGCTGTCAATGATGAGGATGCCGCAGTCGCGGAAGCCGCGCAGGAAGCGCTCGGGCGCTTCAAATCGGCGACACCCGGTGAACCCGTGGGCGTCGAGGAATTTGAAGCGGAAGAACGCATCGAGGCGGAGGCTGCCCCACTTGAATTTGAGGCGGAAGCGGCCCCGATTGAATTCGAGGCGCAGAGCCTGTTTGATGCCGAGACCGTCGCCGCGGACGAAGTACTGCCGTTCGACGAACAGCAGATCGCCCAGTGGGAAGCGCTGCGGGACTTGTTGGAGTCGCTGTTCGCGTCCGATTGGCACGCGCGTCGGGAAGCCGCGACCGCGCTGCGCGAACAGGCGAAGAGCTTGCGCGGCATTGCCGATCGGTCGGTGATCAATCTGCTGCTGAACGCGCTGAGCAATACCGACTATGTGGTGCGTTGGGCGGTGGTCGAGGCGTTGGCGTGGATTAAGGATGTGTCGGTCGCGCCTAACCTGATGTACCTGCTCCGCGACCCGAGCTGGACGGTGCGTACCGCGGTGATTCGCGCGATGCTCGAACTCGGGGATAATTCAGTTATCCCGGCGCTGATCGGCTCGCTGGATGATGAACACCCGCTGGTGCGAGAAACGGCAGCGGAAGCCCTGGGTCGGTTACACGCAGATCTGGCGCTGCCCGCGCTGGTGCAGCGGCTGCGCGACCCCGAATCGTTCGTCCGGCGCGCCGTCGCGATTGCGGTCGGTTCGATTCAGGAATCGGGCGAATCTGGGATACAATCCCTGATTAAATTGCTGGAAGACCCTGATCCTCAGGTACGGTGGGCCGCGGTCGAGTCGCTCGGCACGCTGCGCGATCCTTCGGCAGTTGACGCTCTCATTGCTCGGCTGGGGGATACGTATGTCCCCATGTGGGAAACACGGCGTATCTGCGATGTCGTCGCGGAAGCCCTGTTGGCGATTGGCGATGAAAGCGGCATTCACGCGGTTGAATTATGGCGTTTAGGTCAACTCACATAGGTTTGCGACAATGCGGTTATTCATCAGCTATGCCCGAGTAGACAAACCCTACTGTGTCCAAATTGCGGAAACGCTGGACATCCACAGCACGTGGTTTGATCAGCGACTGTATGCCGGCCAACATTGGTGGCGGGAGATTCTGCGCCGTTTGGATTGGTGCGAGGGCTTCATTTATCTGCTCTCGCCCGATTCCATCGCTTCAGAGTACTGCCAAAAGGAATACAAGATCGCGCAGAATACGGGGAAACACATTTTCCCCGTGTTGATTCGTGATGGCACGACGCTGCCCAAGGAACTGGTCGAACTCCAGTATGTCGACTTCACGAAAGGCATGACGCCCGATGTTGTGAAGGGGCTGCTGAATTCGATCCATCTGGCGGAACGCAGCACTGCCCCGCGCGCCCCGGTCTCCAAGCAGAACCACAACAAAGTCGTGGAAGCGCCGACCGTCCCCAACGACGTCACCACCGTGATCGGCAAGGCGGCCGAGGCGATGGAAGTCGGGAAGTTCGACGAATCGGTGTTCATGCTCAAGCAGGCGATTGAACGCGGCCTGAAGTCGCGCTTCATCAATCTTGAGGCGCTGCTCGCCGAGGCGGAAGGCGCGCTCGAACGGCAGGTGCGCCTGCGCGAAATCGAGCTCGAATACAAGAACATCGCCGAACTGGTCAAGCGCAAGTGGACGCGCCCGATGGGCTGTCAGGCGTTCCAGGCCTTCCGCAAGGATGTGCCGAACTACGACCCGGATAACCTCGCGGAAATCTGCGCGAACGAACAAATCTCGCGCCAGGCACAACCGCAGGCGGCTCCGCGCGCCGCCAAAGGCGGGATCCCGCTGCTGGAATGGTGCGAAATCCCCGCCGGGATTCTGCACATTGGCGAGAACGGCAAGGGGTCGCAGCGCGATACGCTGCATGTTGAGGCCTTCCAACTGGCAAAGTACCCGGTGACGAACGGGCAGTTCCAATTGTTCATCGACGACCCGCGCGGCTATGCCAATCAGTCGTGGTGGGGTTTCTCGCCGTACGCGGCGGAGTGGCGGCGGCTGAACCCGCAGCCCGCGGCATCGCAGTTTCAGGGTGCGGATCGTCCGCGCGAGAATGTGACGTGGTTCGAGGCAGTCGCGTTCGCCTGCTGGCTGAGCGACAAGCTCGGCATGCAGATCACACTGCCGACGCGCCAACAGTGGCAGCGCGCCGCACGCGGTGATGATCAACGCGTGTACCCGTGGGGCAACGAGTTTGACACCACGCTGTGCAACACGCGCGAAAGCCGCCTGCGCCAGACAACGCTGGTCATGCGCTACGTGAACGGCACGAGCCAGCACGGCGTATATGACATGGCAGGTAACGTGTGGGAATGGTGTCTGAATGGCAACTATGACGACACCGATAAGTCGAGTAATGCGCAGCGGTCAGTGCAGGGTGGATCGTTCATCAGCGCGCACGAACGCGCTCAGACGGGCTTCACCTTCAAGCTCAGCCCGGAATATCATTACGGCAGCATCGGCTTCCGGTTGGCGTGCGTGCGCTAAACGCGGATGACTAAAAGTAAACAAAAAGGACGCGGTTACTACCGCGTCCTTTTGATTCAGTCAGCTTATTTCGCGACGGTTTCGGTTGAACTGCCATTCGCCGACGGTTCCGGCTCTTCTTCACGGCGGAACTGGCTCATGTACAGGTCGTAATATGCGCCACGCTTTTCCAGCAGCGACTGATGCGTCCCGCGCTCGATGATCTCTCCGTCCTTGAGCATCATCACCAGATTGGCATTACGAATCGTGCTCAGGCGGTGGGCGATGACGAAGCTGGTGCGTCTTTTCAAGATCTGCTCAAACGCCTTCTGGATCAAGCGTTCGGTGCGCGTATCGACGCTGGAGGTCGCTTCGTCGAGGATGAGGATGCGCGGGTTCATGAGGGCGACGCGCGCAATGGCGATCAACTGGCGCTGCCCCTGACTCAAACCGCTGCCGCGCTCGCCGAGCACTGTCTGGTAGCTTTCCGGCAGGCGTTCGATGAACGTGTCGGCGGCCACCACTTTCGCGGCGGCAATCACTTCCTCGTCGGTCGCGCCAAGGCGGCCATAGCGGATGTTATTCATCACCGTGTCAGAGAAAAGGAAGGTGTCTTGCAGCACGATGCCGATTTGCTGGCGCAGGCTTTCCTGCGTGACGGTGCGCACGTCGATGCCGTCAATGCGCACGACGCCGTCCATTACGTCGTAGAAGCGCGGGATGAGGTTAATGATGGTCGTCTTGCCCGCGCCGGTCGGGCCGACGATGGCGACCATCTGCCCGGTTTCGGCGACGAAATCGACGCCCTTCAGCACGGGTTGATCTGACTTGTAGCCCGCCTGAACGTGATCGAACTCCACGCGCCCTTGAATCTGCGGCATGACTTTGGCGTTCGGCTGATCTTCGATTTCGATTTCGGTGTCGAGTAAGCCAAAGATGCGCTCACCGCCCGCCACTGCGCTTTGAATGTTGGCCCAGAGCACTGCGATCTGCGTGATCGGCTGGTTGAAGCGCTGAATGTACTGCAGGAAGGCGAACACCGTGCCCAGTGAGATGATCTCCGTGCCGAGCAGCGGTTCATTGCGCAGTACCGACAGCCCGCCAACGACCACCACCAGACCGAGCGCGACATAGCCGAGCGCTTCCAGCACGGGGTTGAGCGCGCTGGTGAAGCTCGCCGCGCGCACATTCGCATCACGGTTGGCGGCGTTGGTGCGTTTGAACTGGTCGATGCTCTCTTCTTCACGGTTGAAGGCCTGCACTTCGCGCACCCCGGCGATGCTCTCCTGCAGACCCGCGTTCACGCTGCCCATCTGTTCGCGCGACTTGCGGAACGCCTTACGCGCCTGATTCGAGAAGTAGACGGTCGCGATATACATGACCGGGACAATCGACAGGCTGATCAGCGCATAGACCCAGTTGGCCTGCAGCATCTTGAACATGATCCACACCATGAGCAGCACGCCGCCGATCACGCTGAGCAGGGCAAAGCTGAACACCTGCTGGATCGTGTCGGTGTCGCTGGTGACGCGGCTCATGACGTTGCCGACTTCATTTTCGGCGTAGTAGCCCATCGACAGGCGCTGCAGCTTGCGGAACAGCTCCTGCCGCATCTGCTTGAGCACGCTTTGCCCGGCGATCCCCATCGCATAAAATGCGAGACCATTCATCACCGAGCCGAGCACAAATAGCCCGAGCAGAATGAACACAATCGAGGTCAGCCCGGCGACTTTGGTGTCGAGCGTGACCGCGTCGAGCGTCTCCTGCCCGCCGTCGACCGCCGTTTGCACAGTCGGATCAAACCAGCAGTTCGACCCGGGGACTTCCTGCCCGGCGAAGGACTGCGCGGCACGGGGGAACAGGTAGCAATCGACTGCCTGCCCGATGTAGTCTGGTGACGCGACCTGCGTCCAGGTTGCGGTCACGACCAGCACCAGCGCGATCACCACGCCAAACCAGTTGCGCCGGAAATACCCACCAAAGCGCCGCAGCGTCGAACTGACATTGCCGGCTTTGCTGGCTTCGTTCTCAAACAGACGGCGGCCGCCGTCAATACCCATCATGGCGTTAGGCCTCCTGCGCTGTGCTGGACTCGTCGACGGCAGCGTCGCCGACCAACTGCGAATGGTAAATCTCGGCGTAAATCGGGCTGCTCTCCATTAGCTCTTCGTGCTTGCCGGAAGCGACGACGCGCCCCTTGTCCAGCACGAGGATCATGTCGGCGTTGAGCACTGTCGAAATGCGCTGGGCGATGACAAAGCTCGTGCGACCTTCCATCAGCCGATCCAGCGCTTTCTGGATGCGGTATTCAGTGATCAGGTCGACGCTGCTGGTCGAATCATCGAGGATGAGGATGCGCGGATTGAGCAGCAGGGCGCGCGCAATGGCGATGCGCTGCTTCTGCCCGCCCGAGAGTGTCGAGCCGCGTTCGCCGACTGGCGTATTGTAGCCGTCGGGGAAGGTCATGATGAAGTCGTGCGCGGCGGCGGCTTGCGCGGCGGCGATCACTTCGTCATCCGTTGCGTCGGAGCGCCCGAAGGCGATGTTGTCGCGAATGGTCCCGCTGAACAGGTTCGTTTCCTGCAGCACGATGCCGATCTGTGAGCGCAGGCTGTCCAGCGTGACGTCGCGCACATCGTGGCCGTCGATCAGGATTGCACCTTCACTGGTATCGTAGAAACGCGGGATCAGGTTAATGATGGTCGTCTTGCCCGACCCGGTGCCGCCCAACAACGCGACCGTCATGCCCGGTTTGGCTTCAAGGCTAACTTTTTGCAGCACCGGGTCGCCGCCGCCGAAGTAGCGGAAGGTCACGTCTTTGAATTCGAGATGCCCCTGAATGGGCGGCAGGGTAATCGCATCGGGCTTATCGGTGACGTCGCTCTTGGCGTCGAGAATCTCGAAGATGCGCGTGGCGGAGGCGCCTGCCTGCGCCATCAGCGAGATGATGAAGCCCAGTTGACCGAGTGGGAAGAACACGTAGATCACATATAGGCTGAACTTCTGATAATCGCCGAGCGAGAGCGTGCCGTCAAGGATTTGCCGACCGCCGAAATAGAGCAGGGCGACCTGACCCAACTGCGCGATCAGGAAGATGACTGGGAAGAGGAACGAAAAGGTCCGCGACACCTTCAACTGCTGCGCGTACAAGTCGAGGGTGGACTTGTCGAAACGCTTCTGTTCGTAACCTTCACGGGCGAAAGCGCGCACCACTTTGATGCCCGCCATGTTTTCTTGCAGAATCGTGTTGAGCGCGGACAGGCGCATCTGAATCTGCACGAAGAGCGGCTGGCTGACCGCGCCGAAGATGATGAACGTGACCAGCGCGATAGGCAGAATCGGCAACACCACCAGCGTCAACTGCCAGTTGGAGACGACGAGAATGAGCAAGGTGACGACCAGCAGCAGGAAGGCCTGCGCCGCGAGCACCAACCCCTGTGCGATGAACAAGCGCAGTTTTTCGACATCGTCGGTCGCCCGGATCATCAACTGCCCGGTCTGGTTCTGGTCATGGTAGCTGAACGAGAGCCGCTGAATCTTAGCAAAGATCTCGTTACGGAGGTCAAAGGCGATGCCCTGCGACAGGCTTTCCGCCATGAAGGCCTGCACAAACGAGAACGCGCCGCGCATGATGGCGAACAGCACGATCAACACGACTGCGCCGATCAGCCACGATTCGGCGTTAGCCTGAAACTCACGGAGTTGATCGAGCGTGTAACCTGCGCGCTGCGCGGCGACGTTTTGAAAGAGTGCCGGGACGCTGTTGAAGATCGTGTTGGCAATAGTTCCCTGTGTGATCGAGTCGATCATGTTCTGAACGAGCTGCGGCACAGCGAGCTGCGCCAGCGTTGCCACGATCAGCGCGCCATAGGCAATGGCTGTCGTGCGGCGCTGCCGTCCGAGATAGCGAATAGCGCGTCCTAAACCGCCGTTACTGCTGCCTTTAGAGCGCTGGCGACCGCGTCCCCATGAAGCTGATTGTGCTGCCAATCTTAAATCCTCCGTAAGCCGAACTCAACGAGGTGAAACTAGGTCGGATCAGCCGATGCGGGCCGATCACACGAGTAAGCCTGAATGCGGGTCGTCACATCGCGCAGCATTTCCACCCCACCCGGCAGGTGCTGCATGACTTCGCGCAGCAGCGTTAACAGCGACTGCGCCTTGTCCGCGCCCAGTTCGTTCATGCACACATATAACATGTCATTTTCGTGCGCAAGTGGGATGCGGTTCAAAAGTGCTGTGCCGGCCTCCGTGATGTTCAAGGGCAGGCGGCGGCGATCCGTCGGGTCTTTGCCGCGCGTCACGAACCCCTTACGCTCCAGCGCGTCGATCACCGGGACAAGGGTTGATGGGTCGAGAATGAACTTTTTGCTCAGCTCGCTCAAGGTGAATGGCTGACCCTGCAGGGCGCGCAGAATCCCGTATTGCAAGCCGCTGATGCCGAGATCCGCCTGCTCGATTTGTTCTTCCATGTCGCGCATGGACAGCCGCGCGATCATCGACATGAGAATACGGATCTCAATCGTCGTGCCGAACAGCGTTGTTTCTGTCATAGATCGTTTGGTATCCAATGATTTGCTTACCAACTATAGTGGAGGCCGTGATGACCCGTCAACTAGCCAATGGATCAGTTGCCTTGGAGATTGCACCGTCCGCCATCGGCAAGTAAACTAGAGTAGGGATACGGTGATAGGGACGCATATGTCGAACAAGCTGCTGATTGAACGATTGTTGAGCGATCTGCGGGGGGATGACGAGGATAAGCAGCGTCAGGCTATCTACCGGCTGCTCGAACTGGCTGACCCGATGACGATCCCGGCTCTGCTCGAAGCGCTGCGGGATGGACAGGAAGAAATTCGTTCAGTGGCTGCCGAGGCGCTCGGCGTAATTGGCGAAAACGATGCGCTGCATGGGCTGGAATTTGCCCTCCTGAACGACGAGAGTGATGATGTGCGGGTGGCCGCGGCCAAGGCGCTGGGCACGATTGGCGATGTGACGTCGGTCCCGGCGCTGCTGCAGGCGCTGAAAACGCCGAACACTGATGTGTGGCACAGCGCGGCGGAGTCGCTGTGGCTGATGAACGAGGACGTGATGCCGCATGTGATTGTCGCGCTCACGAGTCGCGATCACGACACGCGTCGGGTGGCGCTGCAAGCGGCGTTGTGGCTGACCGCCGAATATGATGACGACGAAGTCAACGACCGTGACGACTATGAGTGGCGCGATGCATGGGGCTGGTGGAATTGACGCCTTTTCGGTATGCTAATTAAGCAGATCTGAATCATGTTTATTGTCACTCAGGAGAGATAACGATGCCAGCACGTACCGCAACGGCGATTTGGAATGGCAATTTGCAGCAGGGCAACGGCACGCTCAAGACGGGCAGCGGCGCAGTTCAGGGCGCTTACTCGTTCCCGTCGCGCTTCGAAGATGGTCAGGGCACCAACCCGGAAGAACTGCTCGGTGCGGCGCACGCGGGCTGCTTCTCGATGGCGCTGGCGGCGAGCCTGTCCCGTCAAGGTTTCACGGTCAACAACATCAGCACGACCGCGCACGTCCACCTCGAAAAGGGCGAAGCAGGCTTCTCGATCAGCCGCATTGACCTGGTGACGCGCGGCAGCGTTGAGGGCATCGACGACGCCAAGTTCAAGGAAGCGGCGGAAGCCACCAAGACGGGCTGCATTGTGTCGCGCGCGCTCTCCGCGGTGCCGATGACGATTGATGCGGCGCTCGTCTAGCGCGTGCAACAGCACTTACAAACGCCGGAAACTCTCCGGCGTTTTTGTTTCCCCACATTTGACAGACTCAGCTAACTCATGCTATCCTCATCTTCGTGAACACACGGAATCAGTGTGGTGTACTGCTGCCCGGATGCACAGTACAGAATGGGGGAAGCCGGTGAAAGTCCGGCGCTGTCGCGCAACGGTAACGGCGTAATTTAGCCGAAGCCCGATTACCCACCGCACTGCTCCTCGTGATCCACCTTCGCAGATAAGGGGGAACGAGATGCTTGGTAACTCCATTCCTCCCGCCGCTGGCGGGTTTTTTGTTCCTCCTTGGAACGAAGGCCTTGTATCCAACCTTAGGGGGACTTCCACAATGAAGGTTTCTGCAATTTTTTGTTTGTTCGTCGGGCTGCTGTTGGGCACCGCGGCGTTCGCGCAAGACGCCGCGAATGTGACCGAAGGCTGTGTCGCCACCTATGACGCCAGTGTTGATTACTTCCCGGATAAGGCCACAGTCGAATACGCTGAAGGCTTCACCATCGAGTACTTCAACAACTACAAAGTGATCACCGTCACCCGTCCGTGGGTGGGCGCGGAAACGCCGTTCACCTATGCGCTGGTGCAGTGTGGCACGCCCGCGCCGGAAACGGCGACCTTTGACGCCGTGATCGAAGTGCCGATCAACCGCCTTGTCAGTATGTCGACAACCTATCTCCCGAGCCTCGTTGAACTGGATGTGGTGGATACGCTGGTCGGCGTGGATGAATTCGACTTTGTGTACAGCGATGCCGTGCGCGCGCGCATCGACGCCGGGGACATCGTGGAAGTTGGCGGCGGGTCGCTGGTGAACGTCGAACAGGTGCTGGATCTTGATCCCGACCTCGTGATGACGTATGGCCTGGGCAGCTCTGACTATGACGCGCATCCCGTCCTCATCGATGCCGGTATCCCGGTCGCGCTGAATGGCGATTTCAATGAGACCTCGCCGCTCG
Organism: Candidatus Flexifilum breve; assembly: GCF_016713355.1. Taxonomy (NCBI): domain Bacteria; kingdom Bacillati; phylum Chloroflexota; class Anaerolineae; order Aggregatilineales; family Candidatus Flexifilaceae; genus Candidatus Flexifilum; species Candidatus Flexifilum breve. The sequence continues at coordinate 319,513 of NZ_JADJPI010000035.1, read as the reverse complement.
GTCGCGCCGAATGGGTGAAGTTTGTGGCGGTCTTCTACAACCGGGAAGCGGATGCCACCGCGTTGATGGAAACGGTTGCTGGGGAGTATCAATCACTGTCGGAACGCGCCCGTAGCACCGATAGCCTGCCGACCGTCTTGGTCAACGCGATGTTCGGCGACACCTGGTACGTCTCGGGCGGACAAAGCTACATCGCGCAGTTGATCGCGGATGCGGGTGGTCAATATGTGTGGGCTGACGACGAGTCGACCGGCGGGCTGCCGCTCTCGTTTGAGGCTGTGCTGGATGCGGCACAGGACGCCGACGTGTGGATCAATCCGAACTTTTGGTTCACGCTGGCAGACGGGTTAGCAGAAGACGAACGTTATGCCGATTTTGCCGCTTTCGAGAACCAGCAGGTGTTCAACAATGTGGCGCGGGTGACGCCGACGGGCGGCAACGACGCGACCGAACTCGGCGCGCTGCGCCCCGATCTCATGCTGGCCGACCTGATCCGGATGTTCCACCCGGGTCTGCTGCCCGACCATGAATTCTTCTTTTATACGCGGTTGCAGTAACGAAGGATGATCCGATGAGCGAGATCACGCTGGAACGCGCGCAGGCGGCGGAGCAAATGATCTGGTCACGACGGCGGGCGGCGTTGATCGCGCTGGCGGTGGGGTTGGCGGCGGCTTTTGCCGCCAGCCTCGCGCTCGGCTCGGTCAGCATTCCACTCGGCGATATTCTCACCATCCTGCGGGGTGGAGAGGGCGCGCGCGCATCCTGGACGACGATCGTCATGGAATTTCGCTTGCCCAAGGCGCTCACGGCGGCGTTGGCGGGGACAGCGCTCTCGGTCAGCGGCCTGCTCATGCAGACGCTGTTTCGCAATCCGCTGGCCGACCCGTATGTACTCGGTATCAGCTCGGGCGCGAGTCTCGGCGTGGCATTGGTCGTGCTGGCGACCGCCTCCGCGGGCGTCAGCCTGTTCTCCGGCCTGACGTTCGTCGGCGATGTTGGCCTGATTACGGCTGCGAGTCTCGGCGCGGCGCTGGTGCTGGCGGTCGTCGCCGTGATCGCGCGGCGCGTGCGCCACACGATGACGCTGCTCATCATCGGCCTGATGGTCGGCTATATGACTGGGTCGCTGGTGAGCATCCTCATGCACTTCAGTATTCCGGATCGCATCCAGACCTATGTGAACTGGACGTTCGGGACGTTTGGCGGCGTGACCTGGTCGCAAATGCCGTTGTTCGCCGTGGCTATCCTGATCGGTCTCGTGACCGCAAGCATGGTCGCCAAGCCACTGAACGCGTTCCTGCTCGGAGAAACCTACGCGCGCAGCATGGGCGTGGATGTACGGCGGGCACGCTGGGCGATTCTGGCAGCAGCGTCGCTGTTGGCGGGCGCGGTGACTGCGTTCTGTGGACCGATCGGGTTTTTGGGCGTAGCGGTGCCGCATCTGTGCCGGATCTTGCTCGGCACGTCGGATCATCGCTATCTCATGCCCGCCACGGCGCTGCTCGGCGCGGCGCTGGCGCTGGTCGCCGATGTGATCGCACAGGTGCCCGGCGCGCAGGTCGTGCTGCCGCTGAACGCCATCACCGCGTTGATCGGCGCGCCCGTGGTCGTGTGGGTGATCCTCGCGCGGCGCAATTTGCGGGAAACGTTCAGCGCATGAACCAGACGATCATTTTGTGCGCCGAAGGATTGAGCATCGGCTACGCGAAGAAATCGGTTGCCGCCCACCTCAATTTGACGCTGTCGGCGGGCGAATTGGTGTGCTTGCTCGGGCAGAATGGCGCGGGCAAATCGACGCTCATCCGCACATTGGCGGGCATGCAGGCGCCGTTGGGTGGGCGTACGCTGCTCATGGGGCAGGATGTGCGCAAGCTCGACGCGCGGACGCTGGCACAGCGGCTGAGTGTGGTGCTCACCGAACGCGTTGATGCGGGGGCGCTCACCGTCTACGACTTGGTCGCCTTGGGGCGCTACCCGTATACGGACTGGACGAGCCGCCTGCAAGAGGACGATAAAGCGGCGGTCGCGCGCGCGATTGAAGCCGTTGGTGCAGCGGACCTGGCGTATCGCCCCGTCGGAGAATTGAGCGACGGTGAACGCCAGAAAGTGATGATCGCCCGGGCGTTGGCGCAGGAACCCGCGTTGATGATCCTCGACGAGCCGACCGCCTTCCTCGACCTGCCGCGCCGCGCGGAAATCATGTTCCTGCTGCGTGACTTGGCGCGGACGAGCGGACGGGCGATTTTGCTTTCCACGCACGATCTCGATCTGGCGCTGCGCACCGCCGATCGGGTCTGGCTGCTGGCCAACGGCAGGCTGACAGAAGGCGCGCCGGAAGACCTCGTATTGAGCGGCGCGTTCGCCTCCGCGTTTCAGAATGAGGGCGTGACCTTCAATGTCAGCGAGGGCGCGTTTCATGTCGAACGCCCGCACCCGACGCCGATCAAGTTAATCGGCAGTGGGATCTACCGCGTGTGGACGCTGCGCGCGCTTGAACGGGCGGGCTTCGCCGTCGTTGAGAACTGCGTTGATTGCGTGGAAGTGACTGCCGGGTCGCACGGGGTGCGTTATCAAGTACTGCGCGGCGGACAGAGCCGCGAATACGACACGATTTATGCGTTGCTTGCCGGATTGAGGGTCTAGCGACGGGGCAAGGCGTGAGCGTGTTGAAAAGGTCAGATTCTGACCCCACTCCGGCCCCTCCCCGAATTCAGGGAGGGAGCAAACAGACTCGTCGAGCCTCCGCTCTCCCCGCTTGCGTGGGAGAGGGGCTGGGGTGAGGGTTTGAACTCCCTCGTGCTTGGCCCCGACCAAAAGATCGCTGACCGGGACGAGCTGACACTCATCCCGGTTGCTTTATGGGTTAGCGCATTTCGCGGCGCAGCACGTCCGCGAAGATGCGTTCGTAGGTGGCGATGCCGACACGTTCGGCCAGCCACTGTTCGGTCGTGGCGTCGGTCTGCGCCGGGAAGGTCGCGCGCACGGTCACGACGAAGTGCCCGCGCTGCCAGAAGGTGAGCGCATCCACCGAGTCGGTTTCGCATACGGTCCGGTTCTGCGTGAAAACCGGGTTGGGTAGCGTTTCAGATGCGGTTTCGGTGAAGCCCGCTTCCGTCGCAATGCGTCCCAACGTGCCCGACGCGATCGCCGCGGCAGCCTCTTCCGGCGTGGCGAAGCGATCCAGCGAATAGGCCAGGGCCCAGAACTGAATGTTCGTCGCGCAGGTCGCATTGGTGATGCGGTTCGACACGCGGTATTCGAAGTTGTTGGCGCTCAGCAGGTCAGCGTATTCGGCGCGCACGGCTTCCGGCGCGGTCGCGACGACCTGTTCTGCCGTGAATACGCCCGTCGTCTCTTCGTCGATCGCCAGCGTCGGGGGGAGCATGCCGCGCAGCTCCTCAATGACGGCGAGGACTTCGTCCTGCGTCGCGGGTTCGGGCGCGACATAGGTCGTGGTGACGCTCGCCGGGTCGGTCACGATCACGACGGTGTCGAGTGACGTGCCGGGGGTAGTTGCCGCTGCCGGATCACGCAGCTCGATGCCTTCGACACTTTCCTGACCTTCCAGCACTTCGCCGAAAATCGTGTAGCCGAAGTCGAGGCTGGGGTAGGGGACGGTCGTGATGAAGAACTGCGAACCGTTGGTATTTGGCCCGGCATTCGCCATCGCCAGCCAACCGGCGCGGTCAAACGTGAGATAGCCGGTGTTCTCATTCACGAACTGATAGCCGGGGCCACCGGTACCCGTCGCCGTGGGGTCGCCACCCTGCGCCATGAAGTCTTGAATGACGCGGTGGAAGGTGGTGTTGTTATAGTAACCCTGCTGCGCGAGGAACACGAAGCTGTTCACCGTGATCGGCGATTCGTTTTCCAGCAGGTCGATGTAAACCGCACCCGCGCCCGTGCAGAACACCGCGCGGTAGTCGACGCCCGCTTCCAGCACCTGTTCCGCCTGCGCAAATTCACGATTGGCGGGGTCGGTGGCCGGGGTAGCGGCGGCGCAGATTTCCGTTGGGGTCTGCGCGTCCTGCGCGGCGACCGTGCCGACCATCAAAGCGCCGACGACCAGGGCCAGCAGCGCCAAACGGATCATATTCTTCATACAGTTCAATCTCCTGAACTTAAGTAGGTGCGCCATTGTAGCTTATTCGCCAGCGCTGGCAAGGCGAATCACGGTGGTGCTGTACGGCGCGACTTCTGCGAACGGCTGATAGGCGTCAAAGCCGCCTGCCATGTTGAGCGTGAGCGGTGTCAGCTCGCCCTGACCGAAAATGACTGCTGGCGTGCCCAGCGTGAAGCTGCCCTCGGCAAGCGTGAGACCATAATCGGTGATGGGTTCATCATCGACGTTGATGAGCACGAGCAGCGTTTCGTCGGCGTGCTGGCGAATGAAGGCGTACAGCTTGCGTGAGCCGGACTCGACCGCAATATAGTCGCCTTGGCGCAGCGCGATGTGATCGTTGCGCAGATGGATTAGGTTGCGGTAGTGGCTGAGGAGCGAGTCTGCATCGTCGGTCTGGGTAGCGACGTTGGCGGTCGTGAAGTTCGACTGCATCGGTTCCCACGGGCGGCGCGCGTCGGTGAAGCCCACGGTCGTCGCTTCCAGTTCCCACTGCATGGGTGTACGGATGCGTTCATCTGGTTTTTCGCCGATCATGCCGATCTCCTCGCCGTAATAGATGAACGGCACGCCGCGATTGGTCAGCAGCAGACTCGCCGCCACCTTCGCTTTGTTCACATCGGAGCGGAGTTCGCTCATCACGCGGTTCTGATCGTGATTGGTCAGGAAGGCGGCGTACTGGCCGTTGGGGTAAAGCTCATTCACATTGGCGGCGCGCGACTGCATGATGCTGCTTGAGCCGGATGACGAGGCGCTCATCATGGCGGTAGCGAGGTCAAACTCAAACGCGAGGTCGAGGCTGCCCGCGTCGAGATACTGCGCGACAGTGTCGCTGTCCGTCCACACTTCGCCGACCATCAGCGAATTCGGGTTGATCGAGTCCATGTAGGCGTTGAAGTTGGCCGTCCATTCGAGTGTTGAGTCGGTGTCGGCCATCGACCGATCTTCTTCGACGACGTAGCGCAGCGCGTCCATGCGGAAACCGTCCGCGCCCATATCTTCCAGCCAGAAGCGAGCATTGTCATACATCGTCTCGGTGACTTCCGGATTGGTGTAATTGAGGTCGGGCATGCCGCTCCAGAACACACCGTAGAAGTAGCGCCCATTGCGCTGATGCCACACGCCCTGACCCCACGGCCCAGCGTAACCGGGGTCGGTGTCCGACCAGATGTACCAGTCGGCATAGTCCTCATCGCCGCGCGCGGACGCCGTGAACCACGAGATTTGATCCGAGGTGTGGTTGGCGACAAAGTCGACGATGACGGCAATGCCACGTTCGTGGGCCGCGGCCATCAGCTCGCGGAAGTCCTCGGTTGTGCCGTAATCTTCGTCAACCGTCTGGTAGTCGGTGACATCGTAACCGTGATAGCTCGGCGACTGCGTGATCGGCATCAGCCAGATGCCCGTCACGCCGAGGTCGGTCGTCGTACTCGGGTCGCCGTCGTTCAGGTAGTCGAGCTTCTGGATGACTCCTTGCAGGTCGCCGATGCCGTCGGCGTCGCTGTAATAGAAGCTGCGGACGAAGATTTCGTAGAAGACGCGGTCGTTCCACCACGGCGCGCTCGGCGCGGTTTCCTGCGCCAGTACAGGCGTGATGCTCAGCGCCAGCAGCAGCCCGATCAAAAACCACTTTTTCATCATGTAAACCTCTTTGCTCATTCAAACAGGCGGAGTCTACCATATCGCCCCATGATGGGGAATCATCCTGAGAATCCGCTTAGGGAGTTGAGGAAATCAGCGTCGCACGACCATAATGAAGGTGAACGATTGAGTTACAGGGACGACTCTATGAGGGATTATGATGTAATTGTCGTCGGCGGGCGTCCGGCGGGAGCGACACTGGCCGCCCGCCTCGGTCAAGCCGGGCTGCGCGTGCTGCTACTGGAGCGCGCGACCATGCCGAGCTTGCCGGGCGCGTCCAGCCCGATCATCTACGCGTCGACGATGCGCTTACTTGACGAAATTGGCGCGGATGAAGCGGCTTATGCCCACAACACGCCGAAGATCCGCCGGATGCTGAACGCCACACCGGGCATGCAGACTGAGATGCGCATTCCCAGGCTGGATGGCCGCGACTACGCCTATGCGATTGACCGGGCGCGCTTCGACGTGGCGCTCTGGAATACGGCGAGCCAAACGGTCGAGGCGCGGGATGGTGTCGCCGTGACCGATGTGCTGCGGGATGGTCAGCGGGTTGCGGGCGTGGTGACGAGCGCGGGCGAGCAGATCACGGCGGATGTGGTGATCGGCGCGGACGGGCGTTTCAGTTTGATCGCGCGTAAGGTCGGCGCGGCGGAATACGACGTGCATGACCAGTACCCGACCTCGATCTACTATGCGTACTGGCGCGGTGCGAAACCGTTCGCTGAACCGACGGCGCTGGCGTTTGGACAGGAGTTCGGCGTCGGCTATCTGGTGATGGACAGCGCCGACGACACGAAAGTGATCGCCATTGAAGGGCGTACCGAACTGCTGGAACCGGAACCGGGTCAAGCGAACCAATTCTATGAAAGTTTGATCCGCCAGCACGCATTCCTCGCCGAGATCATCGACGGGGCTGAACGAATCACCGAGGTGCGGGGGATGCGGCGCATTGGTAACCTGTACCGACAGGCGGGCGGGGCAGGGTGGGCGCTCGTCGGCGATGCCTACCACCAGAAAGATCCGATTGACGGGCAAGGGCTGTACGATGCCGTATTCACGGCCAAACAGTTGGCCGAAGCGATTTTGGAATGGAAGCGCGGGGCTAAGTTGTGGGGCGAAGCGTTGGCCGCCTATGATGCCGCCGTCCGCCGCCACACCTATCCCATGTATAGCTCGACGTTGGAGCGCGTGCGCACCAGCCTCTACGAACCCGCCCCTGCCTGGGCGCAGACGCCCGTCCGCTGGTTGCTGCAAGACCCGCTGACCATGGAACGCTTCGGCTTGATGCTGACGCGCCAGATCGATGCCGACCGCGTGATGACGCCGACGCTCATGCTCGGCGCGCTGCTGCGCGGCCCATTGCGTGACTTAAGCCGTTTCCTCGATAAAGAAAGCAAACGCTAACGATGACCATTCATCAAGGACAGCCAGTCCTGGGCATGGGGCAGCCGCTGGCTGCCGCCAAAGCCGTGCTGATCATGATTCACGGGCGCGGAGCGCGGGCGGAAGATATTCTCTCGCTCGCGCCCGAACTGGATCAGCCCGATTTCGCCTACCTTGCGCCGCAGGCGGCAGGCAATACATGGTATCCCTACCGTTTTCTCGAACCGCGGGAGAAGAACGAGCCGCATTTGACCTCCGCGCTCGCCACGATCAGCGGCTTGGTCGATCATGTGTTGGGGCAGGGCTTCAGGCCTGAGCAGATTGGCCTGCTGGGTTTCTCGCAAGGGGCGTGTTTGGCCGTCGAATGGGCCGCGCGCAACCCACGGCGCTATGGCGGGGTGTTCGTGTTAAGCGGCGGGCTGATTGGCGATGTGCTGACCCCGATACCCGGGTCGCTGGACGGAACGCCGGCCTTCTTCGGATGCAGTGATGTCGACTTCCACATTCCCAAAGAGCGCGTGACTGAATCGGCGGAGATGCTGCGGACAATGAACGCGGAGGTGACCGTGCGTTTGTACCCGGGCATGGGCCACACCATCAATGAAGATGAGATCGCGGCGGTGCGCGGGATTATGGAGAAAGTTGCCGGTAAGAAGTCGGAATAGGTAGCCGTCTAAGTATTGTAACGAATAGGAAAGTGAACCATGACGATACTGGGACTGCATCACATCACGCTGGCCGCGGCCAATGCGCAGCGCACCGTCGACTTTTACACGGGCGTGCTCGGCTTACGCCTTGTCAAGAAGACGGTCAACTTTGATGACCCCGGCAGCTATCACCTGTATTTTGGGAATGAAACGGGCGCACCCGGCACGGCGATCACCTTCTTCGAATGGCCCAACGCTCCGCGGGGCAGCTACGGCATCGGCGGCACGCATCACTTCGCGCTGACCGTCAACGACTACGACGGACTCCTGAAGTGGAAGCGGCGGCTGACCGACGCAGGCGTGCCGGTCACCGGGCCGCTGGATCGGGCCTACTTCAAGTCAATCTACTTCCGCGATCCCGATGGCGCGGTGTTAGAAATCGCCACCCGCGGCCCCGGTTGGACGATTGACGAGACGCCGGACGCGCTCGGCACGGAATACCGCGAGCCGCCGGAAGACCTGCGTTTGGCCAACCGCGATCAGGTGACGATCAATGCGCTGACGTGGGCTGAACCCGTTCCCGTTATCACGCCCGATATGGCGCTCGTTGACGGTATGCACCACATTTCGGCGATCAGCTCGAATATCGAGCGCACCAACGAATTCTTCTCCGGCGTGCTGGGAATGCGGCTGCTCAAGCGCACGGGCAACTTCGACGATCCCACGACGCCACACTGGTACTGGGGGGTGGGGGAGGGTGATCCGGGCACGCTGATCACCTATTTCGAGCATGACCCGAAGTACGGCAAGCGGGCGCGGCTCGGCACTGGGCAGACGCATCATTTCGCGCTGGCGGTTGAGAATGCTGAAGTGCAGCTCGAATGGCGGGCCAAGCTGATTGCGGCGGGCTATGGTGTGTCGCCTGTGCGGGATCGCACCTACTTCAAGAGCATCTACACCAACGATCCGGACGGGCACATCGTCGAAATCGCGACCCTTGACCCCGGTTTTGCGGTCGACGAGCCGGTCGCCGAACTGGGCACGCACCTGATGCTGCCGCCGTGGTTGGAACAGAGCCGCGCGGTGATCGAAGGCGCGCTCACGCCGATCAACGCGACCCCCATAAATGCGGGGTAATGTTAAAGACTCGAGGAATGTGTGTTCACAAATACGAACGAGTGTGCTATACTATAAGGGAAGAAATGTGAGTATAGCAGCCTCATTCGGGAGGTTGAGAACATGCACCCAAGAGAGATCAAGAAGCTCCAGGCTCGCAGTCGGAACTTGCGCGTCAAGCAGATTGCGCCGCATACACTGGTCGTGACCAGCCGTTCAAATCCGTACGCGAATCACATTGTCTCGATTGAGACGGATGATGCGGGGACGATCCACGCCCGCTGTACATGTCCTTGGGCGCAAAACGGCGGCTATGGCTGCTCACATGTGCTCGCCGCGTTGAGTTACCTGGCGGCGCGACAGAAACGCGCGCTAAGTTTTTGGCTCGAATTATCGGACGCGCAGCGCCAACGACATCGCATCCTGCGGCTGAATGGAAGCACCGCGGATGGCGCGATCTACATTACGTCGCGTCCGCTCAAGGATGCCGCGTAAACCAAACAAAAAGGACGCTCATGGTGAGCGTCCTTTTTTGTTACTCGCTGAAACTGCTGCGCTTAGGCGTCGGCCATCAGCTTCTCGCGGGCCTTCTGGTCACGCATACGCAGTTCGTTGTTGAGGATGCGCTTACGCAGGCGCAGGCTTTCCGGCGTGACTTCGAGCAGTTCGTCGTCGGCCATAAACTCGATGAAATCATCCAGCGTCATGGCGCGGATGGAACGCAAACGAATATCGTCGGCGTAGTTCTTCGTGCGGACGGCCGTCAGGTGCTTGGACTTGCACACATTGATCGCCAGGTCTTCCGGGCGGATATGTTCACCAACGACCATGCCTTCGTAAACATCGGTGCCCGGCTCGATGATGAACGTGCCGCGCTGCTGCAGATCCGCCATCGCGTAGGTGGTCGACGGGCCAGCTTCAAACGCGACGAGACTGCCAAACTGACGCCCGGGAATGGCTCCGGCGACGGGTTCATAGCCGTGGAAAATGCTGTGAATGGTGCCCATGCCGCTGGTCGCGGTGAGCAGCTTGGCGCGGAAGCCGAGCAAACCGCGCGTCGGCACGAGATACTTCAGGTACGTCGTCCCGTTTTCAGAGCTGATGTCGATCATTTGCCCACGGCGGGTGCCGAGCATTTCGACGACGACGCCCGTCATATCGTCGGCGACATCGACATGCACTTCCTCGACCGGTTCGAGCATTTCGCCCGTTTCCGGGTCGCGGCGGTAGATGACTTCCGGCTTGCTGACTTCAAATTCATAGCCTTCGCGGCGCATGGTTTCGATGAGGATGCCGAGGTGGAGTTCACCACGTCCGCTGACCACAAACCGTTCTGGCGAATCGCCATCACTCACGCGCAGCGCGAGATTGCTGCGGGTCTCGTTGAACAAGCGTTCACGCAGCTTGCGCGATGTGCCCCAGCCCGTTCGGCCTTCGCGGCCCGCCACAGGCGAGGTATTGACGCCAAACGTCATGCGGACCGTCGGCTCTTCCACGAGGATGGGGGGCAGGGCGACGGCGTTTGCGGGATCGGCGATCGTGTCGCTGATGCCGAGTTCGCCGATGCCGCCAATCGCAATAATATCGCCGGCGCGCACTTCGGTCGCTTCCACTTTGGACAGGTTAAAGAACGTGAACAGGTAGTCGATGTGCGCATTGACCCGTTCACCCGTGGGCGTAATGCGGACGACCTGCATCCCCTTCTTAATCACACCGGAATCGATGCGACCAATGCCGATCTGTCCCTTGTAGTTGTCGTACTCAATGTTGGTGATGAGCAGACGTGCCGGAGCATCGCCGTCAATCACGGGCGGCGGCACTTCTTTGATGATCGTTTCGAACAGGGGCGTCAAATCATTGTCGAGTTTGTCCGCTTCCATGCCCGCGCGTCCATCCATGCCGATGGCGTACACGACCGGGAAATTTGCCTGTTCGTCACTCGCACCGAGTTCGATGAATAGATCGAAGGTTTCATTGAGCGCCACTTCAGGATTCGCGTGTGGGCGGTCAACCTTATTGATAACGACAATGATGCGCAGCCCGGCGGCCAGTGCTTTACGCAGCACAAAGCGCGTCTGGGGCATCGGCCCTTCAACCGCGTCGACGAGGAGCAGCGCGCCGTCCGCCATGTTGAGAATACGTTCGACCTCACCGCCAAAGTCGGCGTGGCCGGGCGTATCCACGATATTGATCTTGACATCACCCCACACGACGGCGGTGTTCTTCGCCAGAATGGTAATACCGCGTTCGCGTTCCAACGCATTCGAATCGAGGATGCGTTCGCCAGCGGCGTCAGCGTTGCGGAAGACCTTGGTCTGCTTGAGCATACCGTCTACGAGTGTTGTTTTGCCATGATCGACGTGAGCGATGATCGCAATGTTGCGAATATCGGCGCGAGTCTGTGTCACAGTTTCCCTTTAGCCTAACTCTCTGGAATCACATACAATTTTAGCAGGGAAATGTTAAGGGATATAGGGGGATTTACACGAGAAGCCGTAATTGTGCCGGGATGCAAGCGTTTGCACCCCGGCCAAAATAAGTTAGCGGACGCCGAGCAGGACTTCCACAGTCAGTTGATCGAGGCGTTCGTAGGCCAGACCCTTGGCGGCGATGCCGTCACGGTCGAATTCGGTCGCCTTGAGCTGCTGGGCCTTCTCGGGCGTGAAACCACCCTTGAGGAAGTCGACGGAGCCATCATTCGCGTTGACCTCTTCGAGGATCGCCTTGATTTCAGGATCGGCGTTCCAGCGGGCGGCGCGTTCCTTGAAGATCAGGTAGGTGCGCATGCAGCCGCGCGCGAAATCGCGGACGCCGGCGTAGTCCTCGGTGCGGTAGGCGTGCGCGTCAAAGTGACGGCTGCCGCTGTAACCGACATCTTCGAGGAACTTGACGAGGAAGAAGTTCTGCTTGAGCATGACCGAGCCGAAGCGGAAATCCTGATCGAACCGGCCAAACAACTGGTCGTTCAGATCGACATGGAACAGCTTGCCCGCGTCCCACGCCTGCGCGACCGCATGCATGAAGTTCAGACCGGACATGTGCTCGTGGGCAACTTCCGGATTCACGCCGACCATTTCCGGGTGATCGAGCGTGGCGATGAAGCCGAGCATCGCCCCAGTCGTCGGGAAGTAAATGTCACTGCGCGGCTCGTTCGGCTTGGCTTCCAGGGCAACCTTCAGGTTGTAGCCCTGCGACTTGATGTATTCGGTGATGAAGTTGACCGCTTCGCGCATACGCTTGACCGAATCGGTCGCGGCTTTGCTGGCGTCCGTCTCTGTACCTTCGCGCCCGCCCCACATCACGTAGACCGACGCGCCCATATCGTAGCCAATGTCGATGCACTGCAGCGTCTTCTGCAGAGCAAACGCGCGCACCTTCGGGTTGTTCGAGGTGAACGCGCCGTCCCGGAAAATCGGGTGCGAGAACAGGTTGGCGGTCGCCATCGGCATTTTGATGCCAGTATCGGCGAGCGCTTTCTTGAAGTCGCGGATGATTTGTTCGCGTTCGGCGGTCGGCGTGCCAATCGGGATCAGGTCATCGTCGTGGTAGTTGACGCCGTACGCGCCGACTTCCGCGAGCAGATGCACGATCTCGACAGGGGAGATGGGATTACGCACGGGCGGCCCAAACGGGTCACGACCCACGTTGCCCACGGTCCACAAGCCAAACGTGAATTTGTCTTCCGGACGAGGTTGAAAATCCGTCATGAGAGGAGATCCTTTCAAAAAATACCTTATGACGGTTCAACTATATCCAATTTGGCTCGTTCTGGCGACGGGCGCGGCGTGACAATTGTCAGCAAAACGCCGCCGATAATCAGCGCGCTCCCCAGTTGGAGACTTGGCGTCAGTTCTTGCCCGCGCACGAGCACGCTCAGCAGCCCGCCGACCAGTGGCTGCGCGAAGAAGAACAGCGACGCAATCGAGGCTTCGACCAGCGCGAAGGCGCGATTCCACATCCACATGGCGAGCGCCATCGCGATCACACTCAGGTAGAGGACGCCGAGCAGAATCGGCAGGTCAATCGTGCCGACCGGGCGTACAGTTAGTTCCTGTGCGGCGGCGGGCAGCGTGAAAACCAACCCGCCGAGCAGCGCATACAACGACACGATCAGCGTGTCAAACTGGCCGCTGACCCGGCGTACCAGCACCGAATACAACCCCCATGTCAGCGCGGCGAAGGCCAGTGAGATATCCCCAAAGAACGTGTCCGAGCTGAAGTTGACATTGGCCGGGTCGATGATGATGATGACGCCGATGGTGGCCAGAATGACGGCGGCGATGCGCTGCACGGTCAGTTTTTCGCGCAGGATGAGCGCGGCGAACAGCAGAATGAAGGCGGGGGCGGCGCTCGTGATCAGCGCGCCGTTGAACGCCGTCGACTTGTCGGTGCCGACGAACTGCGCGCCGATGCTGATCCCGAAGCCGAGGAAGCCGACGCCGAGCAACTTGAGCGCGCCGCGGCGATCCGGATAGATGAGTTTGGAATTGAGCCGCGCGAATAGGCCGAGCAGCAGCAGCCCGATCAGGATGCGAATTGTGAGCAGGGTGAAGGGCGGAATCGTCTCTAAAACGATGTCAGATACGACGTAGAGACCACCCCAGGTGGCGGCAGCCGTGAGACCGTAGAACGCGCCTTTGAGCATTGTCAATCCTAAATTGTGAACAGAATCCAATCAAATTTTATTAAATGAGATTGATTGCTTGTAACTTTTCCGTGGGTTAGTATACTAACCTTAGCTGGAAATTTTAATGTTCTACAACACAATTTGATGGAGTGGCACATGAAGACTTCGCGCAAGCTGATGGTATTTTTGTTGGTGGTGGCGGTCGGTCTCCTGATGAGCGCAACGATGGTGAGCGCGCAGGATACCGTTATCCGCATTGCTTCCCAGACCCCGCTGTCTGGCCCGCAGTCGATCCTCGGCACCGGTATCCGCAACGGCGTTGAACTGGCGATTGCTCAGCTGTCTGGCCCGCTCACTGATCTGGGCTACACGGTCGAATTCGTCCCGTTTGACGATCAGGCGACCCCGGACGTTGGCGTGGCGAATGCCCAGAACATTGTGAATGATGGCGCCATCCTCGCCGTGATTGGTCACCTGAACAGCGGTGTCGCGCTGCCGTCGTCGGAAGTTTACAACGACAACGACCTCGTGATGGTCTCGCCCGCGAATACTAACGTCAACATCACCGACCGTGGCTACCCGACCGTCAACCGCATCTGCGGTCGTGATGATGCGCAGGGCGCTGCCGGTGCGCAGTTTGCGGCCAGCCTCGACGGCGTGTCTTCGGTCTATATCATCCACGATACCACTGCTTACGGCTTGGGCGTCGCTGAATTCTTCCAGGCGGAAGCTGAAGCTCAGGGTCTGACAGTCCTCGGTTTCGAGGGCACGGAAGAAGCGGCCAACTTCGAAGGCATCATCCAGCCGATCCTCGCGCTCGCGCCGGATCTGATCTACTTCGGCGGCCTGTATCCGCAGTCGGGCATCTTCATCAACCAGGCGCGCACCGCGGGTTACACCGGTCTGTTCATGGGCCCGGATGGCTTCGACTCGTCGGAATTCTCAGAACTCTCCGGTGAAGCTGGCGTCGGCACGTACTACACGACGGTTGCGGCTCCCGTGACCATTTACCCGGATGCGGCGGACTTCGCGGCCTCCTACGAAGAAGCGTACGGCGAAGCACCCCAGCCGTTTGCGGCGCAGGCCTATGACTCGACCGGTATCGTTCTGCAAGCGATTGCTGGCTTGATCGAAGCCAACGGCGCGCTGCCGAGCCGTGCGGAAGTGGCTGCGGCCGTTCGCGCGACCGAAGGCTATGCTGGTATCACCGGCACGTACAGCTTTGACGACAATGGCGACCCGGAAATCGGCCAGTACTACATCCTGAGCGTTGGCTCGGCTGACCCGGCTGACTGGAATAGCAACGAACTGCTGTCCTCGCAGAACATTCCTTCGCCGCTCGCCGCGGTGGAACCGGAAGCCACCCCGAGCTCGTAGTTGGTAAGTCCGCACATTGGGCGGTAGCGCACCCGCGCTGCCGCCTTTTTTCTAATTGCCTGTTGGAGTTGTCGTATGAGTTCAGAGACCTTGACCCCGCCGCAAGCAAACAGCGTTGCTGCCCTCGACTCCCCATGGAGACGCCTGCGCGATAGCTTTCCCGTCCGTTTCATTCTGTTCCCCATTGGGCAAATGGTGGTCTTCATTGCTGGCGCTGCGGGTTTGCTCACGCTGCTTGCGGTCATCCTCGCACTGCTCGTCCCTGAACCCCGTGAGAACATTATCCTGATGGATCAGATCGGGAAACAGCTTCCCGGCATGATCATCAGCGGGATCAGCATCGGGTTTGTCTACTCGATGGTCGCGTTAGGCTATACCCTGGTGTATGGGGTGCTCAAATTTATTAACTTCGCGCACAGCGAGATTTTCATGGTCGGTTCGGTGGTTGGTTTTGAGGTGATGCGCCGCATCGACGATGCCGGGTTCATCCAAGCGTGGCATCCGGTGTTCCTCGTCATCACCGTAGTCGGGGCAGGAATGATGGCCAGCGGCTTACTCGCTGTGTTCATCGAACGCGTCGCTTACCGTCCGCTGCGCAACGCACCGCGCCTCGTGCCGCTCATTACGGCCATCGGCATCAGCTTCTTCTTGATCGATTTTGTGCGCGCGATTGAAGCGATCACGCGCAATGACTTTAATCTCACTTATCCTACGGGCGATCTCCCGTATTTGCGGACGCCTATCCCCGTGCAGTTTGGTGATAACACGGTCAATGTGCGGATCACCTCGATTGTCATCGTGATCGCGGCGGTGCTTATGCTGATCGTGCTCAACTATTTCGTCAATGGCACGAAGCTCGGGCGCGGCATCCGTGCTGTATCGCAGGATCGCACCACGGCTGGCCTGATGGGCATCAACGTCAACCTGATCGTATCAATCACCTTCTTTGTCGGTGGGGCACTCGGCGGCGCCGCTGGGGCGTTGTTTGGCTTGAACGTCGGCACGGTGACGCCCTACGTGGGCTTTATCCCGGGGCTGAAAGCGTTCACTGCGGCGGTGCTCGGCGGCATCGGCAATGTGACCGGGGCGCTGCTCGGCGGGCTGACGCTCGGCTTGGTTGAATCGTTCCTGAATGGCGTGCTGGTGTACTTCCCGGCGCTCGGCCAACGCTACACCGATATTTTCGCCTTCTCCGTGCTGATCCTGATCCTGATCTTCCGGCCCAGTGGTCTGCTCGGCGAACGCGTGGACGAGAAAGTGTAACCGCCATGACGACACAAGCCGCTTCAAGTCCCTGGGTAACCTTGCGCGCGTGGATCAAGCAGCCGCGGGTCGCGGGGGTGCTGATCATCGCTTATCTGCTGATCGCGGTGGGCACGCTGCTCTCACTGGATCGTGGTAACTTGCTGTTCCCGCTGTTTAGCACACTGGTCTTTCCGCCGTTTGTGCTATCACCGCTGGTCATTTTGGCCGCGCCGATCCCGAATAAATTCAAATATTCTTTGATTTTGCTGCTGCTGGTCATCGCCATGCCGATGATCGGCATCTACGACAGCAGCTACCTCGAACTGACGATCCAGATCTGCATTTTCGCCGGGTTAGCACTCGGGTTGAACATCGTCGTCGGTTTCGCCGGGCTGCTCGACCTTGGCTATATCGCCTTCTTCGCGGTCGGCGCCTACGTATGGGCGATGTTCACGTCCAGCGCGGATACGGTCTTCTTCGTAAGCGGGATCATCGTACCGGGTTGGGCGTTCTACCTGTTCCTGTTCGTCGGCGTGGTCGTCGCCGCCGGAGTCGGGATTGTACTCGGCCTGCCCGTGCTGCGTCTGCGCGGTGATTACCTCGCGATTGTGACGCTCGGCTTCGGCGAAATGATCCGCGTACTGGCACGCAATGCCGACCAACCGGTCAACCTGACGAACGGTTCGCAGGGGCTGCTTAACGTAGCCAGCCCGCCCATGCCCGCGTTCTGGGTCGACTTCATCGGCGGGATAGCCAACACCTTCGGCATTCAGATCGCCGGGAACCTCGAACCGCTGGCACAGCAAATCCTGTTTTACTTCATTGGGATCATCATCCTTGGCGTCATCATCGTGGCGGCGCGGCGGCTGGATAACTCCGCGATTGGCCGCGCGTGGACGGCGATCCGCGAAGATGAAGTCGCGGCGATTGCGATGGGCGTGCCGCTGGTGCGGATGAAGCTGCTGGCCTTTGCGACGGGCGCGTCGTTCGCCGGGGCGATTGGCGTGTTGTACGCGGCCAAGCAGACGTTTGTCAGCCCGGAAAGCTTCAGCCTCATTCAATCGATCAGTATTCTGGCGATGGTCATCGTGGGCGGCATGGGCGGGATCCGCGGCGTGCTCCTCGGTTCGATCATCGTGACGCTGCTCAACCTGCAAGTGTTGAAGAATATGTCGCTGCAGCTCAACGCGCTGCGCAACATCGACTATGTCGTGCCGCTCATCAACTTCCATATCAAAGACTGGCCGACGCAGCTTGAACCCGCCAAGTATGAACGCTTGGTGTTCGGCTTGCTGCTGATTCTGATGATGCTCTTCCGTCCGGCAGGCTTGCTGCCCGAACCCCGACGCAAAATGGAGCTGGATGAGAAACGGCGCACCAAAACGATGGAGACGCCGATCATCAAGAGCTCTGAACCTGCTTCCGGAGGCGACTAGATCATGCTGCTTGAAGTCAACAAGCTCGTCAAATCCTTTGGCGGTATCCGCGCCGTGCGCGACGTAAGCATTAGCATTCCTGAGGGGAGCATCTGCTCGATTATTGGCCCCAACGGCGCGGGCAAAACCACGCTGTTTAATCTGCTGACAGGCATCTACAAGCCAGATTCCGGGACGATCATGTTCAACGGTCGCTCGCTGATCGGGCTGCGACCCGATCAGGTGAACGCGGCGGGCGTTGCGCGCACGTTCCAAAGCATTCGCTTATTCGGCAATATGTCTGTCTTGGAAAACGTGATGGTCGGCATGCATTCGCGCCTCGATGTGTCGCTGCGCAAGACGCTGCTGCGCACACGGAGTTTCGCGAAACAGGAAGACCATGTGCGCGAGTACTCGCGCGAACTCCTACAGTTTGTCGGGCTGATGGGCAAAGGCGATGAACTCGCCCGCAATTTGCCCTATGGCGACCAGCGCCGCGTCGAGATTGCGCGCGCGCTCGCCAGTGATCCCAAGCTGATCCTGTTGGATGAGCCAACCGCTGGCATGAACCCGCAGGAAAGCGATGACGCGACGCTGCTGTTCCGGCGCGTGCGCGATCAGCGGAAGGTCACGGTCGTGCTGATCGAGCATGATATGCGCGTGGTCATGGGCATCAGCGAACACATCAGCGTCCTCGACTACGGCGAGAAGATCGCGGAAGGCTCGCCCGCCGATATCCGTGCGAACAAGCGCGTGATCGAGGCGTATCTAGGGCGGCGTGCCGCAGGCGCGGAGGTCTAACATGGCAGCTTTATTGGAACTGGAAAACCTACACACGTACTACGGTCAAATTCACGCGCTCAAAGGCATCAATCTGACCGTCAATGAGGGCGAGATCGTCACGCTGGTAGGGGCGAACGGCGCGGGGAAATCGACCACGCTGCGCACGATCAGCGGGATGGTCAAGGCGCGGTTGGGCACGGTCAAATTGGCGGGCAAAGACATCAACGGCGGCCGCCCGCACGATATTGCCGCGCTCGGTGTGGGGCATGTGCCGGAAGGTCGGCGCATTTTCCCGCTGCTGACAGTGCGCGAGAACCTTGAAATCGGCGCGTGGAACGTCAAAGATGGGAACCTCATCAAGAGCCGGATTGAGCAGATGTTCAATTTATTCCCCCGGCTGCGCGAACGCACCTTCCAGAAGGGCGGCACGCTGTCCGGCGGTGAACAGCAGATGCTGGCGATTGCCCGCGCGCTGATGGCCGACCCGCGGGTGTTGCTGCTCGACGAACCGTCGATGGGCTTAGCGCCCGTACTGGTCGAGGCGATTTTCGATATCATCGTGCAGATCAACCGTGAAGGCAAGACGATTCTGCTCGTTGAGCAGAACGCGCTCATGGCGCTGGAAGTCGCGCATCGCGGCTACGTGCTGCAAACGGGTGAGGTCGTGCTGAACGACAGCGCGAAATCTCTGCTCACCAATGACATGGTGCGCAAAGCGTACCTCGGCGAGAGCTAACGATTCTGAACTTCGGGGCGTATCCTGTACGCCCCGACTATTCGGTCGCTGTAACGCCCCGCGTGTAAGTCCACATAGGTTGCCTGATACCGCGAACAATGCTATTGTAAGCCTCGGACTCTCGGCTTCAAACCTCATCATTTCCGACCCTGAACCGGGCCTTTGCCTCGGGAGACTGTTCTGTTCGCCATACATAGGGACAGTGATGGCAGCCAACCAATACGCTGGGAAAGAAATTGGCGACTATATACTCGAAGAACGCATTGGCCGCGGAGCGACCGCCGACGTTTACCGTGCACGTCAGAAATCGGTGCAGCGTGATGTCGCCCTCAAAGTTATCAACCCAGTCTACAATATCGATGATCAGCAGGACTTTCGGCAGCGTTTTGAACACGAAGCTAAGATCATCGCCGCGCTGGAACATATTCATATTTTGCCCGTGCATGACTATGGCGTGACCGAAGACGGCTTGGCGTACATCGTGATGCGACTGATGCGCGGCGGCTCACTGGACGATTTGATCACGAGCAGTGGGCTGCCGCTCAGTCGTGCGGCGCTGCTTTTCACACAGGTCGCTTCCGCGCTGCATTACGCGCACGAACGTGGCATCGTGCATCGCGACGTCAAGCCGAGCAACATCCTGCTGGATGACACGGGGAACGCCTACGTGAGCGATTTTGGCGTTGCCAAGTTTATGGATCACCCCTCGTTGAGCTTGACGAAGACCGGATACATTATCGGCGCGCCCGCCTACTGTTCGCCCGAACAACTACGCGATCTGCCCGTGGATCGCCGCTCTGATGTGTATTCGCTCGGCATTCTGCTCTATACCATGTTGATTGGTCATACGCCGTTTGCCCGCATCGCAGCGGGCGTGCTGGATATGATTGACAAGCAGATCAATGTGCCGCCACCGCCGCCGCGTTTACTGCGTCCAGATATTCCCGTCGGCGTTGAGCAGGTGATTCTGAACGCGCTCAACAAGAGCCCGGAAGAGCGTTTCCCCACTGCGCAGGCGTTGTCCGATGCCCTGACCGCCGCATTGCAAGGTGAACCGACAGGGGACAGCGTCCCTAAAGAGGCGCGTGCGCCGCGGCAGCCGACGAGCGACCGATCACTGCTGCGGTTGTACGGCTTTGGTGTCATCGGCGTGGTGGTGGCGATTGTGCTGCTGTTTGCCTTCTCACAGTTAGTGGGTCTGAGCGAAATCAGCCAGCCGCCTAACCCGACCATTCTGGTGGGGGAACGCGGCACGGCGGCGGAGGTCGCACCTGCAGATGAGGAACTCCGCCGCGCGCAGCGGCGCGTAGGCACGGCGCAGTTCATCGCCTTTGTGACCTGTACGCTCGAAAGTCAGACGCAAGCCACGCGCGCGCGCGAAATGGCCGAGCGAGCAGCGAGCTATGGTCTGCGCTTTGAAGTGTACGATCCGGCCATGAATCCGACAGAGCAGGCGATGCTTATCGAGCAGGCGCTTGAGGCTGGTGCCCGTGCATTGATCATCTGTCCGTTGGATGATGCGGCCTTGCGTGAGTCAATACAGCATGCCCACCGTGCCCATGTGCCCGTCGTGTTTACATTTCCGATTGCGAGTGACAATAATGCGGTGATGGTTGAGCCGGATAACGACGTGATCGGACAGTTGGTGGGTCGCGAAGCCGGAAACTACATCCGTGACCACTTCGATCGTCCGGCGAACGTCGTCGTGCTCGGCGCGTCTCAACTGGAGACGAGCAACCGGCGCATGGCGGCGATGCAAGCAGGTTTGTTGGAGACGGCACCCGAGGCACAGATCGTGGGGGAGTATGCCGCAAACGCTGACCGTGATTCGGGCTATGCAGCGATGCGGGACATTTTGCAGGCCGAGATCGACTTCGATGTTGTGTTGAGCCTGAGTGATGCGACCTCGTTTGGCGCAATTCGGGCGCTGGAAGAAGCGGGCATTGCCCCGGATGAGATCGCAATATTCAGCGTGAACGGCGAATCACTGGCCGAGCAGTATGTACGCGAGGGCTATTACCTGCGCGCGACGCTGCAAATCTCGGCGGCAGAAGTCGCTCAGATCAGTGTGGACGCGCTGGTGCGCCTGTTGGGCGACGCGACCGTTCCGCAGTATATCGTGCTCGCACAGAACGTGCTGATCACGCGTGATGGACTGGAAGCATCCCCACAGGATTGATACACTAGAGGCGTATTTCCTGAAAGGATAAACGCACATGCGTATCACAGTCTGGAACGAAGGTCGACACGAACAGAAGAACGAAAAAGTTAAAGCGGTCTACCCGACGGGCATTCACAGTGTCATCGCGGACGGCTTGCGCGAACATGGCTTCACTGAAGTGCGGACGGCGACGCTGGACGAACCCGAACACGGCTTGACGGCGGACGTGCTGGCGGCAACCGACGTGCTGCTGTGGTGGGGGCACATGGCGCACGGCGATGTGAAAGACGAGATCGTCGAACGGGTATATCAGCGCGTCATGGATGGCATGGGGCTGATCGTGCTGCACTCCGGCCACCACTCGAAGATTTTTAAGAAACTGATGGGCGTAAATGCCGACCTCAAGTGGCGCGAAGCCAACGAGAAGGAACGCCTGTGGGTGGTCAACCCGGCGCATCCCATCGCCGATGGTCTGCCCGATTATTTTGAACTGCCCCACGAAGAAATGTATGGTGAACCGTTTGGCATTCCCGAGCCGGACTCGTTAGTGCTGGTGAGCTGGTTCCAGGGCGGCGAAATCTTCCGCAGCGGGTGCTGTTTCTACCGTGGGCGCGGCAAGGTCTTCTATTTCCGCCCCGGACACGAGACGTTCCCGACGTACTACGACAAGAACGTGCGCCACGTCATTGCGAACGGCGTGCGCTGGGCTGCCCCGACGAATGGGCCGCGCGTGTGGGTTGAAAATCGCACCGTGCCGCTCGAACCGCTGCCGGATGCCGAGTAACTGACTCGCCATAAACTTGACTCGCGGTTAGCCCAATGGGAGATGATAGGTGGCTGCACTACAATCTTTGCTTGATTTCGCGCTGGACGTGACCTGGCGCGCCGGACGGATCACCTTGCGCTACTTCCAGACCGGGATTGCGGTGGAACGCAAAGGCGACAACAGCCCGGTCACGCTGGCTGACCGCGAGTCGGAACAGTACCTGCGCGGCGCGATCAACCGTTACTATCCCGATCATGGCATCATTGGGGAAGAGTATGGCGAACAGGCGAGCCGCAGCGAATTCCGCTGGATCATTGACCCGATTGACGGGACGAAGTCGTTCGTGAGCGGGGTGCCGCTGTACGGTTGCTTGCTGGCGTTGGTCGAACGCGACCACCCCATCGTCGGCGTGGCCCATTTTCCCGCACTGGACGAAACGATCTCGGCCTCCGTGGGCGGCGGCTGCTACTGGAATGGACGACGCGCACGTGTATCGTCCGTTGCGAAGCTCGAAGAGGCAACGCTGCTCGCCAGCGAAATCAGCCGCACCTGGGAAAATCGACCGGAAGCGTGGCGCAAGCTTAATTCGTCGACGTATATTCAGCGCACGTGGGGCGATGCCTATGGCTATGCCTTGGTCGCTACCGGGCGCGCGGAAATGATGTTCGACCCGAAGATGCAAATCTGGGACTGTGCGCCCTTTGGCGTCATTTTGCCGGAAGCGGGCGGCACTTTCACGGATTTCAAAGGCAACGCGACGATTTCTGCGGGCGAGTCGGTCGCGACGAATGGCGCGCTGTTCGACCCGGTGATGGCACTGCTCAACGATAGTCAGGCATAAAGGATCGGCATGGCGGCTAACGCAACAGTATGGAATGCTTGGTATCGCGCGGCGCGACCGCGGACATTAACGGCGACCTATGTCCCGTTGGGCTTGGCCGCGGTTATTGCCGTACAGGCTGGCACATTTGACCTTGTACGCTTCATCCTGTCGCTGATTGGTGCGCTGTTTTTGCAGATCGCGGCGAACCTCATCAACGAGTACTGGGATTATCGCCGCGGCGCGGATACGCTCAAGCAGGCGGGGCAGGGCATGATCATCAAAGAGGGTGTGCTCACCCCACAGCGCGTGCTGATCGGCGCCATCGCGACGGTGGTCGCCGGATCGCTAATCGGCTTGTTTCTGCTGACGCAAAGCGGCCCACTGCTGTTGTGGATCGGATTGGGCGGCGTGCTGGTTGTGATCACCTACACCGCCGGCCCGTTCCCGCTGGCGTACAACGGACTCGGGGAAGTGGCAGTCTTCATCTTTATGGGACCGTTGATGGTGCTCGGTGCATATTATGTGATGGCGCGCGAGTTCAGTTGGACGCCAATTGTCGCGGCGATCCCGATTGGTTTCATGGTCGCGGCGATTCTGCATGCGAATAACGTGCGCGACATTGATGCTGACTGCGCGGTGAACAAGCGCACATTAGCAGTACTGTTCGGCCTGCGCGTTGCTAAGCTGGAATACCTCGGGCTGGTGGGTGGAGCATATGTCGCCGTCGGCGTGATGATTCTGCTCGGCGTTATGCCGATCACGACGCTGGCAGTCCTCATCACCGCACCGGAAGCCTACCGTTTAATTCAGATCATCTTCAACAGCCGTGATACGGCGCTGCTGCATCAAGCACAGGGGCGCACCGCCAAGCTGCATGGGCAGTTTGGCTTGTGGTTGGTGATCGGTTGGGCGGTGTGGCTGGTGATTCAGCGGTTAGCTGTCAGCGGGTAGTCATTGGTGCAAGATAGTTCGTGAAGATGTCGGGGCGCACATTTGTGCGCCCCGTTGATTCTTATGGGCGCGAGTGCCTCAGGTGTGGTGTAGGGGCAAGGCGCGCCTTGCCCCTACGACTACGACTTAGGTCGTCGTGTACCGCTCGCGGATATTCGGAATGAGGTACTGGTCGAAAGCATTGGCGAGGTCGTAATCTGGTTGCCAGCCCCAATCAAGGCGCGCCTGCTGGTCATCGACTTGCGCCGGCCATGTATCGACGATGCTCTGTCGCCGCATATCTGGCGCAAACGTGATCTCCGCGTTCGGAAAGGCCATCAGCACGATTTCGGCGACTTCTTCTGCCGAGGGGTTGAAGCTGGTCACGTTGTAGACGTGGCGCGTCAAACGCTCGACGGGTGCGCTGGCAAGCTGTAACAGCGCCTTGATTGCGTCGGGCATGGCCATGAACGGAATGCGTGTTTCCGGGCGCACAAAGCACCGGTACGGCTCACCCTGCGCAGCAGCGTGAATCATCTCCGGCGCGAAGTCGCTCGTGCCGCCGGACGGCAGCGTGAACGCGCTGATTAGGCCGGGGAAGCGAATGGCGCGGAAATCGACCAAGTGCGGTTCGGGCGTCGCCGCCAGCCGGCGATAGTGGTGCGAGTAGTAGCGCCCCAAATGCTCGCAGTACAGCTTGTTGCAGCCGTACATCGTGGTTGGGTTGCAGAACTCCTCTTCGGAGACGGGCGGCGCGCTCGCCTTCGCATCCAGATCCGGAATGCCGTATACGGCAATCGAGCTCGGGAAAAGAAACTTGACCCGATCCCCGACGAGACGCGACTGCTCGATCGCCAGATGCAGCAGATTAAGCGTGCCTTCCACATTGACGCGGTGGGCCGCCTCCGGCGTGATCTCCGCGCGGGTAGAGAGCAGGGCTGCCAGATGATAAACGGTGCCGATCTCGTAGCGGCTGAGGATGCGCTGCAGCATATCCTGATCGAGGATGTCCCCGATCACGGCGGCGCGGACTTTCGGCCTCAGCGAGTCGTGCAGTTCCATGACATCGAGCGCGATGATGTGTTTTTCGCCCATCTCCGCCAAACGCTCGATCAGCCCGTGCCCGACTTCGCCGTTCGCCCCAGTGACGAGGACTGCGCGTTTGGTCACGAGAGCACCCCCAATTGCTTGCCGACCTTCTCGAAGGCGGCCAAGGCTTGCTCAAGGTCGCTCTGCGAGTGCGCGGCGGTGTTCATCACGCGGATACGCGCTTTGCCTTTGGCGACGGTCGGGAAGCCAATTGCCATCGCGAACACCCCGTTCGCGAGTAACTGCTTGCTGAATTCCTGCGCGAGCGGCGCTTCGCCCAGCATGACCGGGATGATCGGCGTGGTGCTGTGCCCGATGTCAAAGCCGAGCTTCTGCATCTCCTGCTTCATCAGATCGGCATTTGACCAGAGGCGGGTCACCAGTTCGTCCGAGCTTTCGAGCATGTCGACGGCTTCGAGGCAGGCGGCGACATCGGGCACGGTCATGGCGCTGGAAAAGAGGAATGGACGCCCACGCTGGCGCAGCCAGTCGATGATGACCTGCTTGCCTGCGACGATGCCGCCGACCGCGCCGAAGGCCTTGCTCATCGTGCCGACTTCAATGTCGACTTGCCCGTGCAGCCCAAAGTGATCGACGATGCCGCGCCCACCGCGTCCGAGCACGCCTTCGCCGTGCGCGTCATCGACCATGAGCAGAATCTTATGCTCCTGCGCGACCTTGAGCAGATCAGGCAGGGGGGCGATGTCGCCATCCATGCTGAACACGCCATCGCTGACGATCAGGCGGCGGTTGTAGTCGGCCGTCTCGGCGATTTTGCGGCGCAGATCGTCGAGGTTGTTGTGCTCGTAGGAAACGATAGTCGCGCGGCTGAGGCGGCAGCCGTCGATGATGCTGGCGTGGTTCAACGCGTCGGAGAAGATGACATCGCCTTTGCCGACCAGCGCGGGGATGGTCGCCAGATTGGCGGTGAAGCCGCTTTGCAGCGTGATCACTGCTTCGGCATGTTTGAATTCGGCGAGGCGTTTTTCGAGCTGCACGTGCAGACTCATCGTCCCGGCGATGGTGCGCACTGCGCCCGGCCCGATGCCATAGTAGTCAATGGCACGTTTGGCCGCTTCTTTGAGACGCGGGTGATTGGCTAATCCTAAGTAATTGTTCGCGCAGAAGTTGAGGACGGGCTGCCCATTCACGACAATGTGGCCGTCCATCGGGCTGTCGATGGTGCGGATGGTGTTGTACAGCCCCTGCGCTTTGAGCGCGGCGAGTTCGTCTGCGATCCATTGCGTTTTTTCGTCGGTGACGTAATCCATAATGGGGTTTATCTCCTCTGAAGAATAAATAAGGGCGCAGTCACCTGCGCCCCTACGACCGATTTAGGCGAGCTGCGTGAGCAGACGACAGGCGGTCTCGGCGAGGACGGCTGCGCCGGTTTTGAACACCGATTCATCAATGTCGAAGAGCGGATTGTGGTGCGGTCGGCTGATCTCGTCGAGCTTCGCGCCGAGCATGAACATGGCGCCCGGGGCGCTGTTCGTCATGTAGCTGTAGTCTTCGCCGCCCATGCTCGGTTCTTGCGCGAGCAGGGCATCTGCCCCGGCGATATCACGCACCGCCGACTGAATGGTCGCAGCGACATGGTTATCGTTGATGACGGATGGGCAGCCGAGGATGAACTCGACCTCGAAATCGCCGCCGAGCGCCCGTGCCACGCCGAGCGCACGTTCCACTTCGACGCGGAGCTGCTCACGGATGCCGGGGTCGTAGCTGCGCAGTGTGCCGCTGATTGTCACGTCGTCGGGGATCACGTTGCGCGCGGTGCCGCCGTGAATGGTGCCGACCGTGAGCACAGCCGGATGAATCGGATTGAGCCGCCGTGAGCGTACCCCTTGCAGCGCATTGAGCACCTGCGCCGCCAGAAAGATCGGGTCGATGCCATCGTTGGGGTGCGCGCCGTGGCAACCACGGCCAATGATACGCGCGTTGAAGTCATCGACGGCCGCGGTCAGCGGGCCACCGTTGGCGACGATTTTCCCGGCGGGGACATCACTGGCGACATGCAGCGCGATCACGCGGTCGACACCAACCATCGCGCCTTCTTCGACCATGCGCTGCGCGCCGCTCTTATGTTCTTCATCAACGGTTTCTTCGCACGGCTGGAAGAGCAGGCGGATCTGTCCGGCGGGGCGGTTAGGCATGCTGGTGAGAATGCGCGCGACGCCGAGCAGCATGGCGGTGTGCGAGTCATGCCCGCAGGCGTGCATCTTGCCCGGCGTCTGCGAAGCATATTCGACCTGATTGGCTTCGAGAATTGGCAGCGCGTCCATATCACCACGGATGGCGACGACGGGAGAACCTTCGCCGATGATCGCCATGACCCCGGTTTTGGCAATGCCCGTGACCACTTCAAGACCCATCTCACTCAGAGCCTGCGCGACGACCTTGGCGGTGCGGAACTCCTGAAAACCAAGTTCCGGATGGGCATGAAAATCGCGCCGCCATGCGATGATTTGTGGTTCGAGTGCATGGGCGCTGCTCACAATTTCGTCGACTGCCACGAGTGCGGACTCCTTGATCCTAAGTTATACTTTTGCGGCAATTATACCCAAAGGCTCACATATGCCGAAATTCGACACCATTGTCATCGGGGCAGGCGCGATGGGCAGCGCGGCAGCTTATCACGCGGCTAAGAGCGGGCAGCGCGTGCTGCTCCTGGAGCAGTTTGAGATCGATCACCAACGGGGCAGCTCCTACGGCTATTCACGCATCATCCGTTACGTGTACGACTATCCGATCTACATCCGGTTGGCACAGTTGGCTTACCCGCAGTGGCGCGAGCTAGAAGCGGAAGTCGACGAAAACTTGATGGTCACGGCGGACGGTGTCACGTTCAGCCCGCCGGACGATCATGACTACACCGCGACGCTTGCAACCATGCGCGAGATGGAGATCCCGCTCGAAGAAATCACGCCGGAGGAACTCGTATACCGCTATCCGCAGTTCCGTGTGCCGCCGGAGATGAGCGTGTTCCTGCAGGCCGAAACGGCGGTGCTGCGGGCGTCGCGCTGTGTGCGCGCGCACGTGCGTCTCGCCGAACGTTATGGCGCGGTGGTCAAGGAGAACACGCCCGTCACGCAGATTTTGCCGAACGCGCAGGGCGTCGAGGTGGTGACGGCGACCGAAACCTATTCGGCGGCGCGGCTGATCATCACCGCGGGCGGGTGGATGCGCGCACTGATGGGATCGCTCGGCATCGAGCTGCCGCTGGTGCCGATTGCGGCGCAGGAGAATTACTTCATCCCGGAGAATCCCGCCGAGTATGAGATCGGACGTTTTCCCGTGTTCCTCGCGCACCTCAAGCACGAGTTCGGCTACATGATGTATGGCCTACCGAGCATCGACGGTTCGGGCGTGAAGATTGGCTTACACGGCGCGGATCCGCTGGATCTCGATGGCGACCGCATCCCCGATCCAGCGCAGATCGCCAAGGCGCAAGCCTTTGGCGCGAAGTACCTCAACGGGGCAGTGAAGGCCCATAAGCAGTCGCGGGTGTGCATCTACACCATGACGCCGGACGAGCATTTCATCATCGACCAGCATCCGGAATACGCGCATGTGGTGTTCGCGTCGCCGTGTTCGGGGCATGGTTTCAAATTCAGCAATGTGATCGGCCAACTGCTCGCCGAACTCGCGGTCAGCGGGCAGAGCAGTTTTGACATCAGTTTCTTTCGCCTCTCCAGTCCGAAAAAGTAGAGCATGACTCACCCAAACAACCTAAAATCACACTTTCTGCTTGATCCCGAAATCGTCTTTCTGAATCATGGCTCCTTCGGCGCGTGTCCCAAGCCTGTGTTTGCAGCGTACCAGGCATGGCAGTTGGAACTGGAACGTCAGCCCGTCGCTTTCTTGGGACGGCGCATTGATGGGCTGCTAAGCGAGGCGCGCACGGCGCTTGCTGCGTACGTGAACTCCGACCCGGACGATGTGGTCTTCGTGGCGAACGCGACGGCGGGCGTCAACACCATCGCTAAAGCCATTCCGCTGCACGCGGGTGACGAGATTCTGACGACTGATCACGAATATGGCGCGTGCATGACGACCTGGGGGCGCGTGGCCGCTCAGGCTGGCGCGGTCATCGTTGAACGCAAGGTGACGCTGCCTCTCCTCTCCGACGAAGCGTTTGTCGAGGAGTTCTGGGCGGGTGTCACGCCGAAAACGCGCGTCGTCTACCTGAGCCACATCACCTCGCCGACCGCGCTGACCTTCCCGGTGACTGAGATTTGTCGCCGCGCGCGCGCAGCGGGCATTATCAGCGTGATCGATGGTGCCCATGCACCGGGGCAGATCGGGGTAGATCTGCGCGCGATTGAACCGGATTTTTACACGGGGAACTGCCACAAGTGGATGTGCGCGCCGAAGGGGTCTGGTTTTCTGTATGTGCGGCGCGATCAGCAGGATTATGTGCATCCGCTGATCATCAGTTGGGGTTATCGCGACGGCGACACGTTCATCAGCCGCCACCAGGTGCAGCCGACGCGCGATCCCGCGGCATTTTTGACTGTCCCGGCAGCAATTCAATTTCAGCGTGAACATGAATGGGATTTGGTGCGTCAGCAGTGCCATGCCGTCGCCGTGGACCTGCGCAACGCGATCAACGCGTGGTCGGGTTTGCAGCCCCTGTGCAGCGATGATCACTTCGCGCAGATGTTCACCGTCGAAGTGCCACCCTGCGATCCGGTGGCGGTGAAAGATCGCCTGTACGACGACTATAAAATCGAGCTGCCGATGTTCAACTGGCAAGGTAAGCCCTGCCTGCGCACTTCGATTCAGGGGTACAACACGGTGCACGACGGTGAATTCCTACTGAACGCGCTGCGTGAGGTGTTCGCAAAGGCGTGACCGATCTCAATGCGCTGGTGCAAATCCTGATTATCGGTGCGGCGCGCCTGCTGATTCTCGCAGCGGGCATACTCATTGTGGCGAATACCTTCCTGTCGGCGGTCAAGACGGTGGTACTGCCGCGCAGCGCCAATACCAAGTTGTCGCGCACGGTGTTTCGCTCAGTGCGCCTCGCCTTTGACCTGCGCTTGCGGCATGCCGATACGTATGAAGACCGCGACCGCATCATGGCATTGTACGCGCCGATCGCCCTACTCACGCTGCCGATGGTGTGGTTAGCGATGGTGTTGATCGGCTACACGCTGATTTACGTCGGAATCGAGGGCATGGCGCTGTACGATGCCTTCAAGTTGAGTGGTTCGTCGCTGCTCACCCTCGGTTTCGAACGGCGCGACACCGTGTTCGGTATGATCTTCGAATTCAGCGAGGCAGCGCTCGGCCTTGTTATCGTGGCGCTGCTGATCTCGTATCTGCCCGCGATGTACTCCGCCTTTTCCAAGCGCGAGGCCTTGGTCACAATGCTGGAAGTGCGCGCCAATACGCCGCCGTCGCCGTACCAAATGATCACGCGCGCCCATCAGATCAGCGGGCTGGCACAGTTGTCAGAACTGTGGGAACTGTGGGAAGTGTGGTTCGCGGAACTTGAAGAGAGCCATACCTCACTGGCGGCGTTGGTGTACTTCCGCTCGCCGTTGGCGGGGCGGTCGTGGGTGACCTCAGCGGGTGCGGTGCTGGACAGCGCCGCGCTCATGTTGTCGACGGTCGATATGCCGAACGACCCGCAGGCACAGTTGATGATTCGATCCGGGTATCTGGCGCTCCGCCGGATCGCGGACTTCTTCAACATCAGCTACGACGCTGACCCGAAGTCGACTGATCCGATCAGCATCGCACAGGATGAATTCGACCAACTCTATGATTCACTGGCTGAAGCGGGCGTGCCGCTCAAAGCTGACCGTGACCAGGCGTGGCGTGACTACGCGGGCTGGCGGGTCAATTATGATCGGGTGCTGCTGGCACTGGCGGCGCTGACGATGGCTCCGTACGCGCCGTGGGTCTCGGATCGGTCGCTGCCGCGGGGGACGATGTACCGGCGCAACGGTAAAAACGGGAAGTAGGGGCATGGCATTGCCATGCCCCAAAACTGTTTAGGGAAGTTCGCCTTCCGGAGCGACGAATACGGCGGTCGTACGCGCGGGCACGGTGAACGTGCCAGTCGCAGCATCGAACGTCGAACTCGCGGTGATCGGATCACTCGAAGCGGCCTGTACCGCGTGGAGTTGGAGCGGGTAGCCGACCACGTCTTCGAGCACGAAGGTTTGGGTCTCCGGGCTGGCGTTGAACAACACGACCGCGTAGCTGTAGTTCGGGTCGAGGTTCGCGTCGCCTTGATCGCTGATGCTCATGACGATCAAGCCGGGGACTTGTTCCGCCCCGGTGTTCTGGAAAGTGACGCTGTTCAGCACATCGTCACCCGTGCGCAGGCGGAAGAGCGCGACATCGCGGCGGATGCTGAGCATTTCTTCAAAGTGGCTGATAGCGCTCTGGATGTTCTCCGTCGTCGGCTGCAAATCCGGGTTGGCGAGCAGCGGTTGCCACTGCGACCAGTTGTCCTGCGTCGTCCACGACGGCGGCAGACCGTGACCCCACCCGTTATCCTGATAGGTAAAGTCGAGCGCGTTGTACCAGTCGCCGGAGTCGTAGCTGTTCTTGTCGCCGGACTTGGACCGCAGCATTTCATCGCCCGCGTGGAAGAAGGGCACGCCCTGTGAGAGCATGACCACGTCGATCGCGAGGTTGTTCATGCGCACGCGATCTTCCAGCGATGCAGCCAGCGGCGCTTTGACCTGAATGATGTCGAACAACGCTTCGTTGTCGTGCGCGGCGGCGTAGACGATATGTTCCTGCGGGTCGAGCGTGTAGCCTGTTGGGCTGCCGTTATAGTAGACATCCGCGCCCGTCCCGATGGTGCCCTGGTAGTTTTCGAAGGTGTAATCGCGCAGGTTGCCCGCCAACGCCACGCGGATTCGATCCTGGAACAGCATGAGCAGGTCAAGCTGCACGGCGGGATCGCGCGTTTCGTCTTCGCTCGGGTCGGTATACAACCCGTTGATGAAACCCTGTTCCTGCAAGCCGCCAAACGGACTGCCGCCGCGGAGTGAGTCACGGATGCGGTCGTTGAACGTGCCGATGCCGGTGCCGCCGAGATTGAGCTGGGTCGCGTTGAGGCCGCGTGCGTTCTGCGCGACTTCGCCGAAATCCCAGCCTTCGCCGTACACGTAAATCCGTGCGCCGTCCACGCCGTCATTGTCGACGGTCAGACCGTCCAGCGCCGCCCGCACATCGACCATATTCTGGACCATGTGGTGACCCATGAGGTCGAAGCGGTAGCCATCGACCTTGTACATGGTCGACCACGTGATGAGCGAGTCGATCATCAGCTTTTCCATCATCGCGTGTTCGGTCGCAGTATTGGAGCAGCAGGTGCTCGATTCCACGCCGCCCGAGGCGTTCAGGCGGTGGTAGTAGCCGGGGACGATGCGGTCCAACACGGCGTTGGCGGACTGCCCGGCCGCGTTGGTGTGGTTGTAGACGACGTCCATGACCACGCGCAGCCCCGTTTGATTGAGCGCCATGACCATCTGGCGGAATTCGAGGATGCGCTGTGCGCCGTTCGGGTCAGTGCTGTAGCTGCCTTCCGGTACGGTGTAATGCAGCGGGTCGTAACCCCAGTTGAAGCCGTCTTCACCGCGCACCGGGCCGATGAGCGCCTGCTGCTCTTCCGAGTCAGCGGGCAGGGCGGCCAGTTCAGCGCGGTCGATCTCACTGCGTTCAGCGCTGTTCTCGTTAATCGTAGCGATGTCGAACGACGGGAGCAGGTGGACGTGTGTCAAACCCGCGTCCGCCAGCGCGCGCAGATGCTGCATGCCGTTCGATTCGGTCTGCGTGAAGGCGAGGAACGTGCCGCGCAGGTCTTCCGGTACGGATTCGTCGTAGATGCTGAAGTCGCGTACGTGCAGTTCATAGAGCACGATGTCTTCGAAGGCGTCGAGCTCCGGCTTGGCGTAGTCGCTCCAGCCTTCGGGCATGAGCGCAGGGTCGTTCAGGTCAACGATCTGGCTGCGCTGGCTGTTCAGAGACAGGCTGAACGAGTACGGGTCGGTGACGAGATTGCTCTCAATCGCCTGCGTGGTCGGCGCGTAGACCGTCACGTCGTACAGGTAATACTTGTTCTTCCAGTCGGCTTCACCTGTGACGCTCCAGACACCCGTGGCCGCATCGAAGGTCAGGTTCTGGCGGGTGAAGTCTTCGGTCGTGGCATCATCGAACAAACGGACGCGCACCCGCTGCGCGGTTGGTGCCCACACGCGGAGAGTCGGCACGTCGCCATCCCACGTCACGCCGAGCGCACCGTCATAGGTGTACAGATTGTCGAGCACGCCGGGGATCTGGATGCCCGTCGCGTCGAGCAAGCGGCCTTCCGACGAGATCGCGGCGACGGCGAACTGCATGCGCAGGATGCCGGGCACTGCCGCGAGATCCGACTCGGCGATTTGAAGGGCGCTGTAATTCGCCAGATGCGGGAACTGCGCCAGCACGTCGGCGCTCAACCCTTCGGGGTTATAGCTGAGTTCAATGGATTGGCCGCCGCTGATGCCATCGCCGGCCAACTCCATGCCCGCTTCGAAGGAATAGTACAGCCGGTAGGTCGCGCCTTCCTGTGGGTCGATATTCCACGCGATGGTATCGGCGGACACCCACTGGGCCAGCGAGGTGAAAAGGCTGCCCACGGCGGCACCTCCAGTATCAATCGACAGGATGTTGGTCGAGGTGTCAAACGAGAACTGGGTCAGCGTCCCTTCTTCGGCGACTGTGAAAGCGATATTCGCGCCATCCTGCGCGCCGTCCAAGCCGTAGTTGAGCGCCCAACTCTCGTTGACAGCAACTTTAGCTTCGTAGGCACCGGGGGGAATCGCCGCGGTGGCATAGACGTATACGCCGTCACCGTCCGGGTCTTGCAGCAGTGTGCGCAGGCAGTCCGGTGCCCAGTCGCCGGGGCAGCCGATCTCATCCTGGAATGAACCGGGCACATTGGCGATCAGCGAATTGACGCTGTCTGTCACCCAATGAGTCGTGTGGCTGTACACAAACTTGACCGTAGTGTCTTCCGCCAAAGAGAGCGGAATGTTGGCGCCGCCGGGCAGCGCGTTCAGCCCATAGTTGACATCCCAGGTGCCGTTCAGCGCGACTTTGTATTCGTAATCGCCTGCGGGGAGGTCAAACGTCGCCTGCCAGAGATCATCGTCGGCGTCGTAGACGAGGGCCGTGACATCACAATCGGTCTGCCAATCGCCAGAGCAGCCGAGCACACTCTGAATCGTGCCGGGGACGACCACCATATCCGGCTGGGGTTCAGGTTCGCTCGGCGCAGCGGGCGCTTCGACGATCACGGCTTCACCATTGACGCTGTGCGTCACGGTATGCGCTACCGGGTCAAACACAAACTCGACGGACGAGTCCGCTTCCAGCTCCAACGGAATGTTCGGGCCGCTGGGCACACCATCCAGCCCGTAGTTGACCGTCCAACTGCCGTCGAGTGCCACCTTATATTCATAGCTGCCCGCCGGGATGTCGAAGGTCGCGCGCCACAGCCCGGTATCGGGGTCAAGTGTGAGCGCCGTGACTTCGCATTCCGGTTGCCAGTCGCCGGGGCAGCCCAGGACACTTTGAATGGTGCCGGGGACAACCACTAAGGTCGGTTGGTCTTGAGCGAGGGCGAGAGAGGTGGAGAGCAGCAGCAAAACGAGTAATAAGAGGAACCGTTTCATATTCTTGCAATCACTCCTTTGAAAAATCGACGTTTAGAGCGATATTACGCATCATGATTGTAGCTAGAACTCAGCCTCTAAACCACTTAGAGAGGAATGAATATGAATCCACGCATTTGTATGGTTGGCAGCTCAAATATTGACTTGATCGCGCGGGTGCCGCGCATCCCCGCGCCCGCCGAAACTCTAATTGGTTCGCGCTTTCAAATGGGCTTTGGCGGAAAAGGCGCGAATCAGGCAGTGATGGCGGCGCGCTTGGGGGCGGAAGTCACCGTGGTGACGAAACTCGGGCGTGACGTGTTCGGAGAAAGCACGCTGGCCAACTACCGCGCTCAGGGCATCGACACCAACTATGTGTTGTTTGATGAGAAAGAAGCGTCGGGCGTGGCGCTGATCGCTGTCGAAGAAGGCAGCGGCCAGAACTCGATCATCATTGCGCCGGGAGCGAATTTCACGCTCACGCCCGCCGAGGTGCGCCTTGCCAGCCGCGCGATCCAGAGTGCTCAAATCGTCATGTGTCAATTGGAAGTTCCCATCGAGATTTCACTGGAAGCGTTTCGTGTGGCGAAAGGCGGGGGCGGGGTGACGACCATCCTCAACCCCGCGCCCGCCGCGAATCTGCCGATGGAACTGCTCCAGCTCACCGATATCCTGATTCCGAATGAGGTCGAAGCAGCCATGCTGACGGGGCTGCCGACGACTACCGACGCCGAAGTGATCACCGCGGCGCGCAAATTGCAGGAATGGGGTGTGAAAACGCTGGTAATCACGCTGGGGAGCCGCGGCGCGCTGCTAATCGATGGCAACGAGGAGCCGGTATTCGTCCGCGCGGAAGCCGTGCAAGCCGTCGATTCGACCGGCGCAGGCGACTCGTTCGTGGGCAGCTTTGCCTATCTGTTGGGATCGGGGCGCAGCGTGCGCGACGCGGTCGAACGCGGGTGCGCCATTGCGACGCGGTCAGTGCTGCGAACAGGCACGCAGACCTCATTCCCGCAGCGCGATGAGGTCGCTGACCTGCTGTAACCGAGGGCGATAAAGGCATCGGGCGATCTACTGGATCGCCCGATGAGTTATTTCTTCTTTTTCTTGGTGCGTGGGTCGTCCTGTTCAGTTTTCTGGACGACTTTATCAAGTTTGCCGAGAATGTTGTCGGCCTCAACTTGGGTACCGGGCTGCTTGGCGGGGGCTGCCGGTTTCTTCTTGCGCTGCTTCTGATTCTTATCTGGCATAGTTTGATGCTCCTCTGGATGAAATTCATCCTGTAATGATTATATGCCCGAACACTAGTCTAGCTCGTGAGAACCGTGTGAGTATCAATCAGTAGGGTAACTATAATGAAGCGGGCGATCCACTGGATCGCCCGCTGGTCACTTGCTCTTGTTTTTGAGATCTTCTTCGATCTGTTCCCTATCGCCTTCGGCGGTATCGGGGTTATGCGAAACTTTGCGATCCCGACTGCCGAGCGGCTTGTCACCTTCCGCCTGGCTCGTTTCGCGCGAGCCTTCTTCGGCTAACGGATCTTTGCGCTGCTTCTCGTCTTTGTCAGGCATAGCCCATCTCCTTGTAATGTGAGATGTCATTGACTATACCTCTGAAACGTAATGCTCGTCGTTAGAACCGGGTGAGCGTCCTAGATCATCGGGTGGTCGTGCAGGTACTCGATGAAACGCGTACCGTGCGCGCGCCCGTAAAGCAGCGTGAGATCGCGCAGACCGTCACGCGCCGCCTGATTGCCAAAATCGCCTTCGCTCATGCGCCACATCCAATTCCCTGCGGGGACGTTGGGCGTGTTCATGCGCGCATCCGTGTCGAGGCTCAGCACGTCCTGCATCGGCACAACCGCCATGTGACTGACCGAGGCCTGAGCGATGCGCATGAGCGTCCAGTTCGCTTCGGTGACTTCCTGATTCACGTATAACTCCACATGGCGGCGGATGTGTTCGTTCGTCTCTTTGTCAGAATGCCACCAACCCAGCGTCGTGTTGTTGTCGTGCGTTCCGGTGTAGACCACGCTGTTTTCGATATGGTGATGGGGCAGGAACAGGTTCGCCTCGGGCAGGTTGCCCCACGCGAACTGCAGGACCTTCATGCCCGGCAGACCGAGACCGTCGCGCATCGCTTCGACGCCGGGGGTGATCACGCCGAGATCTTCGGCGATGATGGGCAGGGCCCCGAGCGCGGCTTCAATGACACGGAAGAAGGGAATATCCGGCCCCTTGACCCACTGCCCGTTGACAGCGGTTCGTTCCTCATTGGTCGGAATTTCCCAGTAGGCTTCAAAACCGCGGAAATGGTCAATGCGGATGATGTCGA
Organism: Candidatus Flexifilum breve; assembly: GCF_016713355.1. NCBI lineage: Bacteria > Bacillati > Chloroflexota > Anaerolineae > Aggregatilineales > Candidatus Flexifilaceae > Candidatus Flexifilum > Candidatus Flexifilum breve. The sequence goes on along the minus strand of NZ_JADJPI010000035.1, from coordinate 282,652 downwards.
CCTGAGTCTGCACCGCCTTGAAGCGACGAATCCACCAACTGTAACCATCTTTCGCCATTTCCTCCCACTTGTAGAGCGGGTTGCCCCAGTACTGACCGGTCGCGCTGAAGTAATCCGGCGGGACGCCCGCGACGACGGTCGGGTTGCCGACCTCGTCGAGATAGAACAGATCGCGGTTGGCCCACACATCCGAGCTGTCATGGGCGATGAAGATCGGCACGTCGCCGATCAGCTTGATACCTTTGTCGTTGGCGTACTTTTTGAGCGCGCTCCACTGCAAGGCGAACTGCCACTGGCGGAACTTGTAGTCTTCGATGTTTTCTTTATGGCGGTTAAGCGCATCTACGAGCGCCTGCGGGTCGCGCAGTGCGACATCGGCTTCCCATTCCACCCACGGGCGGCCATCGTGCTCATCCTTGAGCGACATAAACAGCGCGTAATCGTCGAGCCAATCTTTGTTTTCGGCACACCACTCGGTGAACTGCTGCTGCTGGGCTGGCGAGGCTTTTTTAGCAAAATTCTGATAGGCGAGCGTGAGTTTGTATTTGTGATAAGTGAAGATCCAGCCGTAATCGACATGATCGGTGGGGAAGGGCGGCAGGTCGGCGAGGTCTTCCGGGGCGAGCCAGCCATCCGCAATGAGCTTGTCGAAGCTGATCAGGTACGGGTTGCCGGCAAAGGCCGACAGCGTCTGATAGGGCGAATCACCGTAGCTCGTCGGGCCGAGCGGCAGAATCTGCCAGAGGGTTTGATACGCCGATTCGAGCCAATCGACGAAATTGTATGACCACTGGCCGAGGTCGCCGATACCGTAGCGCCCGGGCAGGGAGGTTGGGTGCAGCAGCACACCACTAGAACGAGGAACGAGCATCCATGTGTCCTTTCAAAAACACGCAATTTGCCCTTAAACATAGCACAAAACCCCCCGCGTGTGATAGATTTTAGGCTTGAGAGCGAAATGACAAAGATCACCAATGGAACATATCACAGGTACGGTTGAGCGCATCACCTTCTATAACGACGAGAACCATTACGGCGTGATTCGCATCAAGGCGGAAGAAAAATTCCCGACGATTGAAGGGCCGGATGGGACGATCACGGTGGTGGGAGTGCTGCCGGGGATCAACGTGGGGGAAACAGTGCGCTTCAGCGGCGCTTGGGTGAGCGACCCGCGCTATGGCAAGCAGTTCAAAGCGGAGACGCTCACCCCGGTGACGCCGTCGACCGAAATCGGGATCGTCAACTATCTCGCCAGCGGCATCGTCAAGGGGATTGGCGCGAAGACCGCGCGCAAAATCGTCGATCACTTTGGCACCGAGACGCTCAATGTCCTTGACCGCGAACCGCTGCGCCTGCACGAGGTGCCGGGACTCAAACGTGAACTGGCGCGCGATCTGGCGCTGGCGTGGCAAGAGAACCAAGCTATCCGCCAGACGATGATCTTTCTGCAAGGTTATGGTGTGACCAGCAAGATGGCCGCGCGCATCTTCAAGTTTTACGGCGCGGCGGCGATTGCGACCGTCAAAGAGAACCCCTATGCGCTGGCCGACGAAGTGAACGGCATTGGTTTCATCCGCGCTGATGAAATCGCGCAGAACATGGGGCTGCCGGCGGACGCGCATTACCGCATCCGCGCCGGGCTGGTCTACGCCTTGAATCAGATGACCAAAGAGGGGCATGTCTATATGCCGCGCCTTGAGCTTGTCAACAAGGCCATGGAGATGCTCAAGATCGACAACGTGGGGCGCGTGCAGGCCTCGCTGAGTCAGGAGACGCTGGCGGGTAACCTGATCATCGACGCGAACATTGGCGACGGCGCATTAGGCATGGAAGCGGTCTACCTGCCGCTTTTCTACCACGCGGAGCGCAAAGTGGTGCGCCTGCTGCGAGAACAGGTCAGTGAAGAGTCGGACATTCGCCGCCACGTCAAAGGCTTGAAGTGGGCGAAGTTCCTGAAGGATCTGGCCGAGTTTAATGAGGTTGATTTAACCGAGCAGCAGCAAAGTGCCGTGCGCGCCGCGCTCGAACATAAGGTCACGGTGTTGACGGGTGGCCCCGGTACCGGCAAAACCACGACGCTGCGCATGGTCATCCACGCGCTGGATTCGCTCAAGCACAAGTTCGCGCTGGCCTCACCGACGGGGCGCGCGGCCAAACGCCTCGCCGAAGCCACGGGTCATCCTGCCAAGACGATCCATCGCCTGTTGGGTTGGACGCCCGGCGAAGGCTTTGTGTACGACGAAGATCAGCCGCTGGAAATCGACATGCTGATCGTGGACGAAGCGTCGATGATCGACTTGCTGCTGTTCAACGATCTGCTCAAGGCACTGCCGCCGAACGCGCATTTGATGCTGGTCGGCGATGTCGATCAGCTCCCGAGTGTGGGCGCGGGCAACGTGCTGCGCGATGTGATCGACAGCGGCGTGGGCTATGTCACGCGGCTCAATGCGATCTTCCGTCAGTCGAACACCAGCCATATCATCGTCAACGCGCACCGCATCAATCAGGGTGAACCGCCGCTGACGGATAACAACAGCGCCGATTTCTTCTAGTTCGGCGAGGACGACCCGGCACGAGCGGCGGAATTGGTGGTGGATATTGTCAAGAACCGTCTGCCGACCAAATTCGGCGTGGATCCGATCAACGATGTGCAGGTGATCGCGCCGATGTATCGCGGCGTCATCGGCGTGAACGCGCTCAACGAGGCGCTGCAACGCACGCTCAACGGCGATAAACGCATGGCGGAAAAGGTGCTCGGCGGGCGGGCGTTCCGCGTGGGCGACAAAGTCATGCAGACGCGCAACAACTACGAAAAAGATGTGTTCAACGGCGACATCGGGCGGTTAGTCGAAATCGATTTTGAGGAGCAGGCGTTCGGGATCGACATCGACGGTTCGTTCGTGATGTATGACTGGACGGAGGCTGACCAGTTGATTCACGCCTACGCCATCAGCACGCATCGCAGTCAGGGCTCGGAATATCCAGTGGTGGTTATGCCGATCATGACGCAGCACTACATGATGCTGCAGCGCAACCTGCTCTATACCGCGGTCACCCGCGCGAAAAGCTCGTCGTGCTGGTGGGCAGCCGCCGCGCGGTACAAATGGCCGTGGAGAACAATAAGGTCGCCGAGCGGTATAGTGGACTTTTGCAGCTTCTACGAGGATAGGTTGTAACAGCATGGCGAAATTTGTATCCCGTTCCGGACAGCTGCCGATGACGGCGGACGTGGTGATCATCGGCGGCGGCCCCGCAGGCGCTAGTGCCGCGTGGGCGTTGGAGTGCGCGTCACCGGGAATTCGCACAGTCATCATTGAACAGGGGAGTCAGCTTGCGTCCGGGGCGTCGAATGCCTCGCTGGAGAACTTCCGCACGTGTTGGACATCGCTAGGAAACGCCCGGTTGATGGGGCGCAGCATTGACGTGTTTCGTCATGCACAGGATTTGTTGGGCGCGGACATCGGCGTGAAGGAACGCGGTTACCTGTTCCTTGGCTTTAACGAGGAGCAAGCTGATGGTTTGCGCGCCGATGTGCAGCGTTTGCACGAGATCGGATTGACGCATGTCGAATATCTCGATGCCGCCGAACTGCAGGCGCGTTTCCCGCAGGCTGGACCACGCGCGGTCGCGGGCAAATATGACCCCATTGCCGGATGGTTGGATTCACACGCGCTCGTGCATGCCTTTGTCCGTCAGGCGGCGAACTGCCAGGTGCTGCTCGATGTGCCCGAGACGCGTATTGAGGTAGAGGGCGGGCGCGTGGTCGGCGTGTGGACGCCGTCTGGACGCATCAGCACGGCCACGGCGATCATCGCAGCCGGTGCGCGGTCGCGGCAGGTGGGGCGGATGGCGGGGGTCGAATTGCCCGTGGTGGTACGCCCGCGCCAAAGCTTTACGACCCCGTGGCGCCATGCCGACTTTCCCGAACATTCGCCGATGCTCATTGGCGCGGCGCCGTTCGCGCACGTGCGTCCCGAGGCGCAGACTGGAGCGATCTTCGGTCACGAGTACAACTGGAATGATAAACTGGTCAAGGCGGATGGCGAACCCGCCCATGATTACCTGATCGACCCGATTTATCCCGTCTAACAGCTCAAAGACCCGCGGTTCCCTTCGGTGACGCTGGCGATTCTGGCCCGGCAGTTTGGGCATGCGGACGGCGAAGGTTTCGCTAATCCTCGCTATTTACGCGGCATCGATCACCGCATCAACTACTACGTCTTCCGCGACAACGCCTACTACGCCGATGAGCAGGGCGTTCGCCGCAAGTATGTGAGCCAGCGCGCCATCATTGACGCGTGGTCGGAGGTCGGCGGCCTCTACCTATCCATTGCGCATGCGGGACACGGTATCATGTCCAGCCCGGCGGCGGGCGAGATCATGGCGGCGCGGGTGCTCGGTCAGCCGCTGTCCGACCCGGCATTTGCCGATTTCAATGTTGATGCTCCGTACGCCGATTATGATCGCGGCGGCCTATCTAAAGATTAGCACCCCATAACGATAAGGATACCGAATGCAAGGCGCAGCACCCGGCGGACCTGAGTCCGCCACTTTGTTGATCTCGTGCCCCGACCAACCCGGTCTGGTGGCGACCGTTACCGAATTCATCTTTCGTAACCAGGGCAATATTCTGCATCTCGACCAGCATGTGGATACTGAAGCCAATGTGTTTTTCATGCGCGTCGAGTGGGATTTGACCGCTTTCACCATTCCAGCCGCGGCGATTGCCACGGCGTTCACCGCCATCGCTGAACCGCGTCAGATGACGTGGGAACTGCATTTCTCGTCGAATGTGCCGCGCATGGCGGTGTTCGTCTCCAAGCTCGGCCACTGCCTGTATGATATCCTGGGGCGCTACCAGTCCGGCGAATGGCGAGTAGAAATTCCGCTGATTGTGAGCAACCACCCGGATATGCGCGCTGTTTCCGAGAAGTTCGGGATTCCATATGTCGAATTCACGATCACCAAGGAGAACAAGCGCGAACAGGAAGACCAGCAGATCGCACTGCTGAAGCAGCACCATATCGATTTTGTGGTGCTGGCACGCTACATGCAGATCATCTCGCCGGAAATGGTGGCACAGTTCCCCAACCGCATCATCAACATCCACCACTCATTTTTGCCTGCGTTCATCGGCGCGAAGCCGTACCATGCGGCGTTCGCGCGCGGTGTGAAGATCATCGGCGCGACGAGCCACTACGTTACGTCCGATCTCGACGCTGGCCCGATCCTCGAACAGGACACGGTGCGCGTGAATCACAAAGACTCAGTTGAGGATTTGGTGCGCAAGGGGAAAGATGTGGAGAAACTCGTGCTGGCACGGGCGATTTGGTATCACCTGCAGCGGCAAATTCTCGTTTATAACAACAAGACGGTGATCTTCAACTAAGCTTGTGTCTGAAGGACGCCAAAAGAGGACGAGATATACAGGGTGTCTAAAAAGCGCACAGTTATCCCGGTTAGGGGGCCGCCCAAGGCCCCCACCAACACCCCCCCCCCCCCCGGGGGGGCCCCCCCCCCCCCCCCCCCCCCCCCCGGCCCCGGCCGGGGCCGGGGGGCCCTCAACCCCGAACGGCCGCAAACCACAGCCCCTACAACTTTCGGAAGACCACTTGAGGATCCTTCGAACCGTAATAAAAGGGCGCAGCACGCTGCGCCCCGACAATCAATTCACTCACGAAAGCTACCCCTCAATCAACAGTGATTCGGGGTCTTCGATCAATTCCTTCACGCGGACGAGGAACTGTACGGCTTCGCGACCATCCACGATGCGGTGATCATAGCTCAGCGCGACGTACATCATCGGGCGGATGACGATCTGGTTGTCGACCACGACCGGACGCGGCTCGATTTTGTGCAGGCCAAGGATGCCGACCTGCGGCGGGTTGAGGATTGGCGTGCTCATCATTGAGCCGAAGACGCCGCCGTTGGTGATGGTAAACGTGCCGCCGCGCAGGGCTTCGAGAGAGAGTTCGCTACGCCAATATCGTAGTACTTCTTCAGCACGATTTCGTCGGTCTGGATTTCGGCGTTGATGCGCGGTTGGAACTTGAGCGCGCCGATCACCGCCTTGACGAAGAACGATGAGAGGCCGAGGCTAACGCCGTAGCGTTCCTTGAAGGCGTTCTTGCGGCGCTCGCGCAGTTCCTGCACCGCGCTCATGTCAATTTCGTTGAAGGTGGTGAGCATGGCTGCGGTGTGCTGCGCCTCGACCAAGCGCGCGGCAATCGTGCGGCGGCGGCGCGACATCTTGATGCGTTCTTCGGCGCGACCATCGTTCGCCGTGACAGGCATGGGCGGCTGGAACGGCGTCGGCACCACCGGGCGCGGCGCGGGCGTCTGGGTGGCGGGCTGATGCTGCGCTTCGAGGTAACGCTGCACGTCGCTCTTGGTCACGCGTCCACCGGGTCGACCGGGCGGCACCTGCGCGAGATCGATGTCCTGCTCTTTAGCGACGCGCTGGGCGACCGGGGTCGCGGTGATGGCTGGTTTGGCGTCGACGGGTTCCTGCGTGGCCGGGGCAAGCGTTTGTTCCGGCGCTGGATTGGGCGCAACGGCGGCATTGTCGTCGATCGAACCGAGCACGTCACCGATTTTGACGTCTGTGCCAGCCGGATGATCGATTTTGCTGAGCACGCCGCTCTTCTCCGCGCCGACTTCAAGATCGACTTTGTCGGTTTGCAGGACGACCAGCGCCTCGCCAACGGCCACAGGGTCGCCTTCGTTTTTCAGCCAGCGGGCGACGGTCGCTTCGACCACCGATTCGCCGAGATCCGGTACTTTGATTTGGAATGCCATGCTCTACCTCTACCTAACGATAATGTCCGCGAGACTTTCCTGAACGTCCACGCTGAAGGCCTGCGCGATCAGCGCCTCTTGATTGATCTTATGCCGTGTCGCCGAGCCTTCCGCCGGGCTGGAGTTGCGCGGTCGCCCGATGTAGCGCAGCGGCAGCCGTCCCTTAAGCTGATCTTGCAGCAGCGGGCGGGCAAATTCCCACGCGCCAGCGTTTTCCGGTTCTTCCTGCAGCCACACGATTTCGGTCGCGTTGGTGTAGCGGTCGAAAATCGGCTGCAAGTCTTCCGTGGGGAAGGGGTACAACTGCTCGACGCGCACGAGGGCGACTTCGGGATGATCGGCGCGCGCTTTGCTGTTGACGATATCAATGTACACCTTGCCGCTGCACAGAATCACGCGTTGGACGGCTGCCGGAAGCGCGGTATCGTCGATGACGGGCTGCCATTGACCCTCAGCCAGTTCGTTGAGCGACGAGATCACCAGCGGGTGGCGCAGCAGGCTTTTGGGCGTCATCACGACCAGCGGCAGTGGATCGCTTTCCAGCAGGAGTGCCTGCCGCCGCAGCAGATGAAAGTACTGCGCGGGTGTGGTCGGGTTGGCGACCCGCATATTGATATCGGCAGTCGCCTGCAAAAAGCGTTCGAGCCGCGCGCTGCTGTGATCCGGCCCCGCGCCTTCGTATCCGTGCGGCAGCAGCATGACGAGCGATGGCGTCAGCCCGAACTTGGCGCGGGCGGAGACGACAAATTCGTCGATGATGACCTGTGCGCCATTGTCAAAGTCGCCGTACTGCGCTTCCCACAGCACGAGCCGGCGCGGCGCTTGCACGTTGTAGCCGAATTCAAAGCCGAGCGCGGCGGCTTCGGACAGGGGGCTGTTATAGATTTCGTAGGCGGCGCGGGCCTGCGGTAAAGCTTGCAGCGGTACGAACGGGTCGCCGGTCGTCTGATCCGTGAGGATGGCGTGCCGCTGGCTATACGTGCCGCGCCCGACATCCTGACCAGTTAAACGCACAGCGATGCCGTCTTCGAGCACGCTGGCGACGGCCAAGTCTTCGGCGGTGGCCCAGTCGATTACGCGCTCGTCCAGCTTCTCGACCGCGTCGCGGCGCTTCTGCATGGCTTGTGCCAGCTTGGGATGCACATTGAAGCTCACCCGGCATGGTGAGCAGCGAGCGGTTAAGTTCGCGCAGGCGTTCGACCGGGATGGCCGTGACGAGCCGACGCGCGGTCTTCGGCACGGGTGGCGTGGGCAGCGGCTCGATCAAGTCGCGTTCCGGGTCGAGCCCTTCGAGCACCGATTGCAGCTTCAGATTGTGATCCTTGACGAGATCCTCGGCACGGGCGCTGCTGATCACGCCGCGCTTGACGAGCGTATCCGCCCAAATCTGACGCACTGTCGGGTGATTCTTGATCTTGGTGTACATCAACGGCTGCGTGAAGAATGGCTCGTCGCCTTCGTTGTGACCCCAGCGACGGTAGCCAATCAAGTCGATGACGAAGTCGCGCTCGAACTCGGCCAGGTAGCCAAAGGCGATGCGGGCGGCTTCGATGCAGGCTTCCGGATCGTCGGCGTTGACGTGCAGCACCGGGATTTTGAAGCCCTTCGCGAGATCGCTGGCGTAGAGCGTGCTGCGCGAGTCGACCGGATTCGTGGTGAAACCGAGCTGATTGTTGGTGATGATGTGAAGCGTGCCGCCGGTCCAATAGCCGGGGAGCTGCGACAGGTTGAGCGTCTCCGAAACGATGCCTTGACCGGGGAAGGCCGCATCGCCGTGAATGAGAATCGGCTGCGTGATGCCCGGGTCAAAGGCTGGCTTGCCGCGCTTGCCGACATCTGTCCCCGCGGCGCGCGCCATGCCTTCCACGACCGGGTTGACGAATTCCAGATGGCTGGGGTTGGGGGCCATCGTCACGACCGAGTCGACGGGGGAGCCATTCTTGATGGCGCGGCGACCGCCGAGGTGGTACTTCACATCGCCCATCCAGCCGATGTCGTCGCCGTGGCGGTGTTTGCGTACCGGGTCTTTGAATTCGGCGAAGATGTTGGTGTACGACTTGCCGAGCGTGTGGGCGAGCACGTTCAAGCGGCCACGGTGTGCCATGCCGATGAGGATGTTTGTTTCGCCCGCGTCGGCCAGCAGCGCGATGATTTCGTCCAGCATCGGCACCATGATGTCGAGACCTTCGATGCTGAAGCGGTGCTTGCCGGGGAAAATGCGGTGAATGAAGCGCTCAAACACTTCAACTTCGGTCAGACGCTGGAGCAGCGCTTCCGAGTCGAGGGGTTGGCTGCGGACGGAATAGCGCCCGCTCTCAATCGCTTCGCGCAGCCATTCGCGCTCTTCCGGGCGGCGGATGTGGTCGAAGTCGTAACCAATGCTGCCCGCGTAGATCGCGCGCAGTAGTTCGGTCGCGTCCAGCGCATTGCGCGCCGAAGCGAGCACCCCGCCGACTAGGCTGGCGGGCAGACGGCGCAGATCGTCTTCGGTCAAACCGTACGACGACATATCGAGCGAGGGATCGCCGAGGGGCTGTGAGCCCAGCGGGTCAAGCTGCGCGGCGAGATGACCGTATTCGCGAATTGCTTGCGCGTACTTGACGACAGCGGCGACTTTGGCGACATCGGGCGTCACCATGACCGGAGCAGCAGCGGCCTCCGAGGCGTTGGGGGCTGGCTCTGGCGGAGTCCAGCGCTCGAAGAAAGCGCGGGTAGCCGCATCGACCGAGGCGGGGTCGTGCAGATAGCGTTCGTAGAGTTCAAAGACGTAGGCTGCGTTGACGCCAGAAAACGGATTCCATGTCATAGAGGGAGTCCACAATCCTGAATATTGTGCTTAAGAATAGCCATGAGTCTATCATCAAAGTCGGAATATACCCACCGTTTTTTCGGGTTTTTGTGCGTTAAATGGTATTATCAGCCAATTGATAACGTTCCCATAGGCACCAGCCACACCACTGGATTGATCGCTCATGAAGCAGGGTCTCGAAGAAATCGCAAAACTCGCGGGCGTGTCCAAATCGACCGTATCCCGGGTCGTCAACAATCAGCCGAATGTCAACGAACGCACACGGCAGCGGGTGCTCGAAATCATCCGCGAGGTGAACTTTCGCCCGAATAAGGCGGCGCGCGCGCTGGTCACGCAGCACACCAAGGTGCTGAGTGTGGTCATTCCCCAGCCGCTGGCGGCGACTTTCACCGATCCGTATTTCCCGCGTCTGCTGCAAAGCATTTCCGGCAAAGCGAACCAGCAGGATTACGCGATCATGCTGTGGATTGGCGACAACGCCGAGCAGGAAGACCGCTTTACGGATCGCATCTTGAACAACAGCTTTTTCGACGGTGTGCTGATCGCGTCGGCAGTCGATGATGATCCGCTGGTGGAACGCTTGAAAGATGCCGGGTTTCCCTACGTCTTGATTGGACCGGCGCAAAAAGGCGTGCCCTACAACGTGGATGTCGACAACCTCAGCGCATCGCGCGAAGCGGTCCGTCATCTGATCGCGCTGCATTATCGGCGCATCGGCACGATCACCGGGGTGCTGAACATGGGCGCGGCGCAGCATCGTCTGCAGGGCTACCGCGAGGCGCTGGCGGAAGCCGGCCTCGACGCCGATCCGAACTTGATTCTCTCCGGCGATTACAACGAAATTCAGAGCTATGAGGCGATGCGCCACTTGATCGCCCACGGCGTCGACGCGGTGTTCTGTGCCAGTGACGTGATGGCACTGGGGGCAGTGCGCGCGATCACTGATGCTGGCTTACGGGTCGGCGTCGATATCGGCGTCGTCGGGTTTGACGACATGCCGTTCGCGTCGACGCTGCACCCGCCGCTCACGACAGTGCGTCAGCCGATTGCTGACCTCGGTGATCGCGCCACGGACATCCTCATGCGCTTGATCGAGGAAGAACCTGTGCTGCAGGATCACGTGCTGCTGCCCGCGCATCTCATCGTGCGGCAGTCGTGCGGGGCATCCGTGCGCAGCTAGTTCAATTTGAACGAACTAAGCAGACAACAAAGCGCCATCCTAGGATGGCGCTTTTGTGTAGGCTAGCTTGGCAGTTTCTCGACGGCTGTCGGCTTGGTGGAACTGGCAACTGCGATTGGTCGCCGCCGTTTGGCGCGCCAGCGATTCCACGTGCCAACGATGCCGTAGGGGAAAACCATCACCACGATTATGAAGATGAAGCCCGAGATCAGCATCCAGCTTTTGCCGATGTCGAGCACGAGGTCGGGCGTCACGGTGATTACTCGGTCACGCAGCAAGCGGTCAAGCAGATGCAGTGTGGTCGCGCCGACGACCGGGCCGGTGAAGGTGCCTGCGCCGCCGATAATCGTCATGAGCAGCGGATCAATCGTGTAGGCGACGCTCAAGAGTTCCGGGCCGACCTTCTTGTTGAAGACGACCTGGAGGACACCCGCGACTGCCGCCAGCATTGCCGCAACCGTGAAGGCCATCAGCTTGAAGTACAATGTATTGTAGCCGATGGTCTTGGCGCGTTCTTCGTTCTCGCGCACGGCCAGCAGCACCGCTCCGGTCGGCGAAAACATCAGCCGTCGGATGAACAGGAACGTGAGCACGAAGATCGCCAGCACGATGTAATAAAAGGTGATGCGGTCGGCAATGGGGTTAAGCCAGGTTGGCAAGGTGGTGAGCGTAAAGCCGTCTTCGCCTTTGGTCAGCGGCAGGCGACCCCAGAAGATGTAGAACGATTCGGCAATCGCCAGCGTGAACACCGTGAAGTAGACCCCGCGTAGCCGCAGGGATGCCAAGCCGATCAAAAGGCCGAGCACGCCGCAGATCAGCACGGCGCCGAGCACGCCGACGATCACCCCCATGTCGGGTGACAGATCGGTATATTCGAGCGCTAGCCCGAGAATGTAGCCCCCCATACCGAAGAACAGCGCATGCCCGAACGAGATGATCCCCGAAAACCCGAACAGCAGGTTGTAGCTGATGGTGAAGATGGCGAGGATGTAGATTTCGATGATGGTGCCCTGCCAGCTCACCGCCGCGCCGCGGGTGGCGAACGGATCGCTGTTGGTCAGCGCGCCGATGAGGTGCGGCAGCGAAATCAGCAAAATCAGGATGATGAGCAGACCAGTATTGGATTGGAGCGTTTTGCGCCAAAAGGTCATGCTAGTTCTCCTTACCGAACAGGCCGCTGGGACGAATGAGCAGGATCAGCACGAGCAGGAGCATGGGCGTGAGGCTTGCCCACACGGGCGCGTTGACGCCTGGCGAAGCCGACCAATCCTGAATGACGGCAACGGCCACGCCGACGAGAATGCTGGCGATAGCGGTACCGCCATAGCTGCCCAAACCGCCGAGCACGACAATTGCGATGGCGGAGAGCAGAAATTGGTTCGCTAAGCCCGTCGAAGCCCCGAGGAAGGGGGCGGCGACTGCACCACCGAGCGCGGCGACGGCACACCCAAGGGTAAAGACCAGTGTGAACACGGCACGCACGTTGATGCCGAGCGCTTCGACCATCTGGCTATCTTCTACGCCCGCGCGGATGATGATGCCAATGCGCGTGCGCTGGAGCAGCAGACCGATCCCGATAATCAACAGGAAGCCCGCGCCGATGACGAATAGACGATAGGTACTGAACTGCTGCTCAAACACGGTGAAGAAGCCGGAACGCGCGGTGAACATCGCCGTCCAACTGTAGGGCGTGGGCGTCCACACGACTTTGATCAGTTCGCCGATGACGAGCGCGACGCCGAAGGTCAGCACGATCTGAAAGATGGGGCGGGCGTAGAGCGGTCGCAGCAGCGCGCGCTCAAAAAACACGCCGAGCACACCGCCGACCAGCACCGCGGCGAGCAGCGAAACCACGAAGCGCACATCGCCATTGGGCAGGACGCTGATGAGCTGCGGCGAGTGATGCACGGCATAGCCGACATACGCGCCAATCATGAAGAACGACCCTTGTGCAAAATTCAGCACGTCCATGAGACCGAAGACAATCGACAGGCCGGATGCGACCAGAAAGAGGAGCATCGCCTGAAATAAGCCAGACATAATGGTGATGCCGAAGCTGCCGAGATCGCCATTCGCGTTGACGAAACCAAACAGGAGCAGCGCGACCGCGACGACGGCGATCAACCAATAAGTTTTGTTCATAAACCGCTCCTTTTAGGCAACGCCGAGATAGCGCTGGATGAGCGCGGCATCGTTGATCAGGTTGGTCATCTCGCCGGTGTGGACGCTGCAGCCTTCTTCGATGACGACGTAGCGGTCGGCAAGCTTGCTCGCCATGCGGAAGTTTTGTTCCACCAGCAGCACGGTTGTCGTTTCGGCGAGTACACGGATGGCGTGCATCAACTGCTCAATGATGACCGGAGCCAGACCTTCGCTCGGCTCGTCAATCAGCAGCAGGCGGTTATCCGGCACGAGCGCGCGCGCAATCGCGAGCATCTGCTGCTGCCCGCCGGAGAGCTTACCACCGGGGAGCGTATATAGGCGTTTCAAGTCAGGGAAGAGTTCGAAGATGAAGTCGACTTTACGGTCGAGGTCACCCTTGCTGCGTTCAGCGATTTCAAGGTTTTCGCGCACGCTCAGCGCTTTGAAGATCGCGCGGTGTTCTGGCACATAGCCGATGCCGAGCTTGGCAATCGTGTAGGGGCGCTTGCCGACCAGCGGCTGACCCTCGAACAGGACGGTGCCCGTGCGCGGCGGGGTAATGCCCATGATGCTCTTGAGGGTGGTCGTCTTGCCCGCACCGTTACGCCCGAGCAGAACCGTGATGCTGCCTTGCGGGACGGTCACGCTTACACCTTCGAGGATGTGAAACTGCCCGATGAAGGTGCTGATAGCGCCCACTTCGAGAATGTTATCCGCCATGTCCGCCTCCATAGTCACTGAAATCGCCATAGAGTTCGCCGAGGTACACGCTTTGCACGGTCTTGTTGGCCGCGATTTCGGCGGGGATGCCTTCGGCCAGCACACGCCCGGCATTCATGACGGTGATCTTGTCCGAGATGTTCATGACTACGTTCATGTTATGTTCGACCATGATGATGGTTTTGCCGCCTTGCTGGCGGATGGTATCAATCGTGCCGATCAGCTCGGGCACCTGCTCCGACGCCATACCCGCCGTGGGTTCGTCGAGCAGCAGCATTTCAGGGTTCGGCGCGAGCAGAATCGCCAATTCCAGCTTGCGTTTACCGCCATGTGGCAGGGTATTTGCGGGCATATGGACCATATCGGCGAGGCCGACGAGTTCAATGACTTCGGTCGCGCGCTTGATGTAGTCTCTGAAGGAGTCGGCGCGCCGGAACAGGCGGAAGTTGATTGTGCCCAGCGCCTGCGCCGCGAGGCGGACGTTTTCGAGCACGGTCAGGTTGGGGAAAATGTTGGTGATCTGGAACGAGCGCCCGATGCCGAGATGGGCGCGCCGGTGGAGTGGCAGGTAGGTGATATCTTTGCCGTTAAACAGTACCGTGCCGGCGGTGGGGCGGTGATTGCCCGTGAGCAGATTGAAGAAGGTGGTCTTGCCCGCGCCATTCGGCCCGATAATCGAATGGAGGCTGCCGCGCTGCACCTCAATGCTGACCGCGTCAACCGCCACCAGACCGCCAAAATCTTTACGCAAAGCGCGTGTTTCGAGAATGATGTCTTTTTGGGTCATAGAATCTCTTTTGACATGGGGGCCAGGTTGCCCTCGCCCCCACCACTAGTTACAGCTTAGGACGAAGCTTCGAGGCTCGCCAGGAATTCTTCGTTCAGAGCGCAGCGTTCTTCACCTGCTTCGCACGGCGGGATGATATCCAGCGCCGGGACTTCCTGCAGCAAGGTGTAGAACTTCTGATCCGGGTCATCGAGGTTCGCGAGCTGGACGATGTACATCGGGACAAGCGCCTGATGATCGCCGGGGCGGATAATGTACGTGCCCTTCGGGCCGTCGAACTGGAGGCCTTCGAGCGCGGGGATCAACGACGCGGGCAGCGTATCGCCGCTGGTCGAGCTGACCGCCGACGAGAGCGCCTGCGCGGTCGCGAAACCGCATTCCGTGAACAGATCGGGCACGTCGCTGTAGACGGCCTGATGCTTTTCCACGAGCCAGTCATTGATTTCGTTCTGCGGCAGGGCGTACTGGTAGACGATCCAGCTCACGTTGCCGATATTGCTCGGGTCGCTCAGGGCGACAATGTCGTTGCTGTTGAAGGCTGCGACGACCGCCATCTGATCCTTGACGCCCAGTTCGTCCAACTGCTGGAACAGGGTGACGCTGGTGTCGCCCGCCCAAATCGGCAGGACGGCATCGGCACCGCTGTCCAGAATCTGCTGGATGTAGGTGGTGAAGTCGGTGGTTTCCAGCGGCGCGAAGATCGGTTCCTGAACGAAGTTGATGCCACCCGCGCCGAGGACGGCCTGCGCCGCACCCGCCGAGGCCCGACCAAACTCATAGTCCGCCGCGAAGATCACGAAGTTCGTGCCGAGGTTTTCCTGAGCGTAGGGGACGAAGGACAGAAAGTCCTGATAGGTGTTGCGGCACACGCGGAACGTGTTGACATTGAAGTTTGCGCCGGTGATGGCCGGGGAGGCACCGGGGGCGGCGAACAGCACCACATCGTAGTCCAACGCGACCTGCTGCAAAGCGACGGTCACGCCGGAGGACGGCGCGCCCACGAGAATTTCGACGCCTTCCTGTTCGATCAGTTCACGCGCCTGGCTGGTGGCCGTGTCGGGATCGCCGCCGTTGTCACGGACGAGGATTTCGACCGGACGGTCGCCGATGGTGAGGGTGGCGAGCGCTGCGTCGATGCTCTCAAATTCGGTCGGGTCGATGCCCGCCGAGTAGAGCAGACCGAGCTTGAAGCCGAATTCCAGCTCATAGCCGTAAATGGTCAGTGCACCGGACTGATCCGTCATCAAACCGATCTTGAGCGGTTCACCCTGTGCGGCAACAATGCTGACGCCAAACGCCAACACCAACACTGCGACTAACGAAAGTAAAGCGAATTTCCGAAGCATGTCTTTCTCCTCTAAATTTTATACCGCTGTATCGGCTTGATCGCCGGAATACACTCACTTGGCTCCGAGATGCGCGACGAAATACCCGTTGAATTCGTCCGGGCGTTCGATGTACGGAGAATGGCCCGTGTCCTGCATGACGATTTCCTGATATTGGCCGCCATTGGCCGCGTAACTGTCGAGGACGGCGCGCGTTTGGCTGACCATCGGCTGCGGCGGGTAAATCTCCATGCCCGGCCAACCGGGGACGTAGCCGAGGCTGCCCAACGTGCCAAATTCCAGCAGTGATTGGTCGGAGATGATCAGGTCGTGGCTGCCGCGCACCCACAGAATCGCCGGCTTGTGGGGGGCAGTGATGAAGCGCTGCACGTAGTCGCCGACGTACTTGGGCGACAGGCCGTTGGTCGGGCCGAGCACGCCCGGAGCGACGCCCGGCCAGTTGGTCGAGGCGACATGATCGCCGGGATAGTCTTCGGGGCCGACATGCGCGGCGAGGATCGACGAAAGCAGATCTTCTTCACGGGGCGGGACGAACGGCGGTTTCCAGTAAAAGCCGTTCATGACGCCCCGCGGGGAGCTCTGCGGATTGTCGAGCGAGCGGTCGCCTTCGCTCATGCGTTGGGCAAACGCGGCGTTGACCGTGCCGCCGCCGGAACCCGCAAAGTCGGGGAAGGTCGGCGTGCCGTTGATGTCTTTGGTGCCGCCGTAGCCGTAGGGCGAACCGGGGCAGACGACGGTTGCGGTGAGGAAGCGCTGCGGGTAGTCGGCGAGCAAGCGCCACACAACCGACCCGCCGAGCGAATGACCCGCGACATGCACTTTGTCGTAGCCGAGCGTGTCGAGCAGTGCGATCGCATCGTCGGCGAGGTCGCCCATACCGCGTGTGGCGTCGATCTTCTTGGCGCGATCCGCATCGCCATAAGCGCGCTGATCTGGCGCGATGCCGCGGTAGCCCGCCGGAAGCATGGTCATGATCTCCTCCCAGTAAGTCGCGGAGGAGGCGTTGCCGTGCAGGAACAGCACCGGAATGCCGTCCTCGGGGCCGAAAAACAGGACGCGCGTGGTGATGCGCGGGCTGGTGATGGTTTGGGCTGTTATGCCGGGTAGCGTCGGAATAGGCATCGTTTTCTTGTCCTCAGAATAAGCCAACTATGTCATGACGGACGAGGCGTACCCCGTCCAAAGAAGATGTCTAACTAACGACCATACTGCTCGACGAGCTGTCGCTTGTCGATTTTACCGGGACCGGTCTTCGGCAGTTCAGCGACGAAGACGACGGTCTTGGGAACTTTGTACTTGGCTAGGCGGTTCGTCAGGAAAGCGATCAGTTCGTCGGCTGTGAGCGTTTGCCCCGGCTTGACGACGATCACTGCGCGTCCAACTTCGCCCCACTTCGCATCTGGTACCCCGATCAGCGCGGCTTCCGCGACGGCGGGGTGCGCGTGCATGACGCTCTCGACTTCCGCCGGGTAAATGTTCTCGCCGCCCCTGATGATCATGTCCTTCAAGCGGCCCACGCTGGTGTAGTAGCCCTCGTCATCGCAGCTCGCGAGATCGCCGGTATGCAGCCAGCCAGCGACGATGGTCTTGGCGGTCGCTTCGGGATTGTTCCAGTAGCCGGGCGTGACATGCCCGCCGCGGATGAGCAGTTCGCCCGGTTCAGAAGCGCTGCACGCTGATCCGTCCGGGCGGACAACTTTGACATCGACATGGAACAACGGGAAACCGACCGCGCCTGGCTTGCGGCGGACATCGGCTTGCGGCAGCCAAAAGGTATTCGGTCCGGCTTCGGTCAGGCCATAGCCCGTCTTGAAGTCGACACCTTTGGCCCAGAACTTCTCGAAGACTGGTAGAGGGCAGGGCGCGCCGCCGCTGATGATCAGCTTGAGGCGCGAGAAATCCGCCGCTTCCCAGCGTTCATGTGCCTGCATGACCACGAACATGGTCGGCACGCCGAAGTAAAGCGTGACGCCGTGCTGGTCGATGAGGTCGAAGACGCTCGCCGCATCGAAGCCCTTGCACACGATGCTCTTGCCGCCGATGTGAATGAGCGGGAGCGTGAAGACGTTCAAGCCGCCTGTGTGAAACAGCGGCGAGTTGAGGATGGCGACATCGTGCTCGTCCAAGCCCCACGAGACAACCGTGTTGATGCTGTTCCACGTCATGTTGCCATGCGTGAGGATCGCGCCCTTGGGCAAGCCCGTCGTGCCACCCGTGTAGCAAATCACCCACGGATCGTCGAGTACCAGCTCGGGGCGGTCGGCGAGCAACTTGGGCTGCTGATCGCGGTCGCGGAAGGCGCAGTCCGACGCATCAGCCTTAGCGCCAAAGGCGACGAAGTGGCGCACACTCAGCACATGCGGACGCAGCGCGTTCACCTGCTGAGCATATTCATCCGAATAGATGAGCACGAGCGGCGCGGCGTCGATGAGCAGGGCTTGCAGCTCGGTGACGGTCAAGCGCCAGTTGAGGTTTTGCAGGATCGCGCCGATCTTGCCGCATGCCATCCAAACATCGAGATAGTCGAGGCTGTTGGCGGCATAGACGGCCACTCGGTCACCGCGCCCAACGCCGAGCGAACGCAGATAGTTCGCGGTGCGGTTGGCGCTCGCATTCCACGCGCGGTAGCTGATCTCGCGCCCGGTTGCGGCTTCTTCCAGCGCAATCCGATCCGGCGAGAGCTTCGCCCGGCGATCCAGCCAGTCGGTGACGTAAAAAGACTTTTGCGTTTCCATCACGATAACACTTTTTGCGCTACGGCTTTTTTGTCGATTTTACCCACGGCGGTCTTCGGGATGGCGTCCACAAACACCACGTTTTTCGGAACTTTGTACTTGGCGAGACGGTCACTCATGAAGATGGTCAGCGCCTCGGCGGTGATTTGGCCTTTGGCGACGACGACCGCCCAGCCGACTTCGCCCCACTTGTCATCAGGCACACCGATGACGACCGCTTCGGCCACGTCGGGATGCGCCATGAGCACGCTTTCGATTTCGGCGGGATAGACGTTCTCACCGCCGCTGATGATCATGTCTTTGATGCGCCCGATCACCCAGATGTAGCCTTCATCGTCGGCGCGGGCGAGGTCGCCCGTGTGCAGCCAGCCATCAACGACCGTTTTGGCGGTCGCATCCGGGTTGTTCCAGTAACCGGGAATGACGTGCATGCCGCGGGTGATAAGTTCGCCGGGTTCATCTGCCACGCACAGTGAGCCGTCTTCGTGGACGATGCGGACATCGGCATGAAATACGGGTACGCCAATCGCGCCCGGTTTACGCTGAATATCGTGGTTGGGCAGCCAGATATTGTAGGGGCCGCCTTCGGTTAGCCCGTAGCTGACGCGGAACTGCTGCACGCCTTTCGCCCAGAACTTCTGGTAGATCGGCTCGGGGCAGGGCGCCCCGCCGCTGAACATCGCCTTGATGCTGGAAAAGTTCGCTGTTTCCCAGCGGGGATGCGCCTGCATCAGCGCGTACATGGTCGGTACGGCGAGGTAGACGGTGACCTGCTGCTGCTCGATGAAGTCAAGCGCCTTCTCCACATCGAAGGCTTTGGTGACGATCACCTTGCCACCCACGTGGAACAAGGGCAGCGTGAAGATGTTCAGCCCGCCCGTGTGAAAGAGCGGCATACTGAGCAGGAAGACATCATTCTGGTTAAGGGGCACGCTCATCACGGCATTGACGCTGTTCCACGTCATGTTGCCATGCGTGAGAATCGCGCCTTTCGGGATGCCGGTCGTGCCGCCGGTATAGCAGATCACCCACGGCGCGTCGGGGTGGAGCTCGGGCAGCTTGTCCCACGCCGTTGGGCAGGATTCACGTTCCGCGAAGGGCAGATCGGCCGAATCGGCCAGTTGATTGAGCGCGACGAAGCGCCGTACCGAGGGGATGTCCGAGCGCAGGGTGTTGACCTGACTGACGAACTCGTCGGAGTAGACGAGCACGACGGGCGCGGCGTCATTGAGCACCACACGCATTTCGGGAATCGCCAGACGCCAGTTCAGCACTTGAAGAACTGCTCCAGTCTTGTTGCAGGCCATGAGCAAGTCGAGGTATTCGACACAGTTGGTCGAATAGATAGCAACGCGATCGCCCGCCTGCACGCCGAGCGAATCGAGCATATTGGCCGTGCGATTGGCGATGGCGTTCCACGCGCGGTAGCTGATGTCGCGCCCGCTCAGCGCATCATGCAGGGCGATGCGGTCGCCGCTCAGTTTGGCGCGACGATCCAACCAATCGGTGACAAAGAAGGACTTTTGCGGTTCCACAAGGTTAACCATGTCAAATAAAGTTGATGCCGGGGACAAAGCGCCCCGTGCGCGTCATGTATTCGGCATACTGCGGGTAGACTGTCCGCAGCATGGCTTCTTCAAACCGGGCTTTCTGACCAAAAAAGACGATGAACACGACCGTCATCAGGAGCGGCACGATGTGACCGTGCGCTAGGGCCGCGCCGAAGGCTCCGAAGATCACCCCGGTGTAAATGGGGTGGCGAATCCACTTGTAGACGCCTGTCTCCACTAGGCCGACGTTCTGATTGGGCGTGGGCGTGATGTTGGGCAGCGCCGCGTTGCGCCGCATGTGTTCCAGTATGCCGAACATGATCACCGCAAAGGCGGCGATCACAATCAGGAAGCCGGGCAGCACCAGCCCGCCGCCGACCGGAAACGCGATCAACAGCACCGCGAACACGCCGAACAGAACAAACTGGAGGAGGACGAACAGCACAGCGCGGCTCATCGGCTAGCCCCACCGCACCGCGACGGCGCTCCACGTATAGCCTGTGCCTGCGCCCGCCAGCACGATCAAATCGCCGGGCTTGATTTTGCCCTGCGCCAACCCGAGCTGAAGCGCCAGCACTTGATCGACACTTTGCACATGGCCGTGATCTTCCAGATAGATAGATTGTTCGGCGGTTAAGCCGACCGATTGCAGGATTTCCAGATAAAACGAGCGCTTCATATGCGTGATGCCGAGAAATTTGACATCTGCGAGTTTCGCGCCGCTCTTGTCGACGGCTTCGGTGATCACGCGCTGGAAGTTGCCGAGCGACGAACCGCCGAGTCGTTCCGCCATGTAGTCGCCGTTCTGCACGTCGAGCCGCCCGCGCAAATCGCCGATGCCGTCGTCGGCAATGCCCACGACTGCTTCCGGTTCGCGCGTGACGATCACCGTCTCCGAGAGTGTGCCATCGGTGATGGCGGATGCGCCCAGAATCAGGTTTTTGGTTGCGCCGCGCTGGAGCAGCATCGCGCCGCCGCCCGCGCCAAAGTTGAACATGAAGCGTGAGCGCGCGTTTTTCAGGTTGATCAGGTCGTTTTCGCGGCTGCCCGCAGCGAGCAGCACCGTGTCGAGGCTGGAGTCGCCGAGCATCATGCTCTTCGCCATGTTCATGGCAATCGGCGCGCCCGCGCACAGCGCGTACATCTCGAACGAGTAGGCATTGACCGCGCCGACATTGGCCTGAATCTTCGCGGCGGCGTTCCACACCAGATGATCTTTGAATTCGCTGCCGTGCGAAATCACCAGCTTGATCTGTTCTGGCGTGATGCCTGCCGACTGAATCGCCTCGATTGAAGCGCGCGAGGCCATCGCCGTCACGCTGTCGTCGTCCCCGGCGATGTGGCGCTGGCGAATGCCCATTTTGTCGCGCAGCACCGCTTCGGGAATACCGGTCGCCTCGACCAAATCCGCGGCGGTCTGGATGGCACTGGGGAAGTAAGTCCCCATGCCGATAATGCCTACGTCAGTCATGCGTTCTCCCTGTAGACCACGCGGCCTTCGACCATTGTGAGCTGCACATTGATGCGCTCATCCACGAGGATCAAATCCGCGTCTTTGCCGAGTTCAATGCTGCCTTTACGGTTCGAGATACCAACATTGCGCGCGGCGTTGAGACTCGTGGCCTGCCAAATGTTGGCTAATGGCTCACCCGTCGCCGCCATGAAGTTGCGCACCGCTACGTCGAAGGTGAGGGTGCTGCCGGCCAGCGTGCCATCAGGCAGCCGTGCCGCGCCGTCTTTTATGGTGATCACGCGGTCGTCAATGGGGTATTCACCGTCGGGCATGCCCGCGCCGCGCACCGCGTCGGTGATGAGGATGACGCCATCCGCGCCCTTGGCCAGCCAGACCAGCTTCATCGCGGCGGGATGCACGTGAATGTTGTCGGCGATGAGCTCGCAGCGGAGTTGGGGCAGGGTGAGCGCCGCACCGAGCGTACCCGGTTCGCGGTGATGCAGCCCCGTCATGGCATTGAAGGTGTGCGTTGTCTGCGTCAAGCCCAACTCGACGGCGGCGCACATGTCGTCGTAGGTAGCGGCGGTGTGTGCGGCAGATACAGCTATGCCACGCTGCGAACACTCGCGAATCAGCCAGTGGTTTTCCGGGTATTCGGGCGCAACGGCCATCAATCGAATGCAGCCTGTATTCAAAAAGTCGAGGCCTTCATCGCGGTCAGCGCGGCGAATGTAGGTGGTGCTCTGTGCCCCGCAGCGCGCCGGGTTGAGGAATGGCCCTTCGACATGCGCGCCGACGAGGGCCGCGCCGCGCATTTCGGTGCCAGTTAAGGCGGCGATAGTTTCGAGCGCGGCTTGAATGCGTTCACGTGAATCCGTCCATGTGGTGGCGAGAAACGAGGTGACTCCATGCCGCGCGTAAAACCCGGACATGGTGTGCAGCGCCTCGGGAGTGGCGTCCATTGCTTCGAAGTTTGCGCCGCCGTGGACATGCACGTCGACGAAACCGGGGAGCAGCGTCGCGCCTGCGGCATCGATCACGCTGTCGGCTGTGGGGGCGTCACCGCGACCGTACGCGGCAATCCGACCATCACGTACGAGCAGCCAGCCACGCGGAATTACGCCGAGTGGGGTGATGATCTGCGCATTGACAAAAATACTTGAAACAGGAATCAAAATTAGTTCACCTCAAACAATTACTGACATGGTAGGTTGAGACGGGGCGCGGCGCAACTACATAAAAAGGTTGTTACCGCCCACGCGAACGGAGTATAACCAATCTGGCGGCGCTGGGGGTGGCCCAGTTCGCCGCGAAAGAGGAACAGCATGCAGGTACTCATACTTGATATCGGAAGTTCGTCCGTGCGGGCGATGATTTTTGACGAGCGCGGCACACTGGTACACAGCGCTCGGCGCACCTACAGCTTCGATGTGATTCCGGCTGGCGCGGCGACGATGGATGCAGAAGTGCTGCGCCAGCACGTGGAAGCGGCTATCGATGAGGTGCTGCCGTTTGCGGGGGAAATCTTCGCAGTGGGCATGGACACATTTGTCGGCAATGTGCTCGGCGTGGATGTTCGGGGGCGAGCGCTCACTCCGATTTACACCTATGCCGACACGCGCAGCGCCGACGATGTGCTCGCGCTGCGTCAGAAGATCGATGTGCGCGCCATGCATCAGCGCACGGGGACGGTGCAGCACACGGCGTATTTGCCCGCCCGGTTGCACTGGCTGCGGCGCACGGAGCCAGCACTGTTCGCGCAGGTGGCGCAGTGGATTGACGCCGGAAGCTACCTTTACCGCTGTTGGTTTCCTAGTGCTGTGGTCCCGATGAGCTATTCGGTCGCTTCCTGGAGTGGGATGCTCAACCGGGAGACGCTGACGTGGGATGCGCAGTGGCTGGACACGCTCGGACTGAACGCAGCGGTGCTGCCCGGACTATCCGACTACGATAGTCCGCTCAGCGGCACGGTGCGGTGGCCGCAGTTGGCAAACGTGCCGTTCTTCCTTGCGGTGGGGGATGGCGCGGCAGCTAACATTGGGACCGGCTGCACCGATCCATCGAAAATCGCGCTCACGCTTGGTACAACTGCGGCGTTGCGCATAGTCACAAGGGTCGCTCGGCCACGAGTGCCGTTTGGGCTGTGGAATTATCGCGTAAACCGGGTACAGCATCTGATTGGCGGGGCGACGAGTGAAGGTGGAAACATCTTCCAGTGGGCGCGTTCGACGCTCAAGCTCACAGAAGCAGACATGCAAGCGGTTGGCGAGCGTCCACCGGACGCGCATGGCCTCACGTTTCTGCCGCTGTTGGCGGGCGAGCGGAGTCCCGGCTGGTCGGCGCATGCGACCGGATCGGTGATTGGTCTGCGCCTCTCCACCACGCCGCTCGACGTACTCCAAGCGGCGCTGGAAGGCGTTGCCCTGCGTCTCGCCGCCATCGCCGATCAACTGGATGCCCCGGACGCCGCCGTCATTGGGAGCGGTGGGGCGCTCTCACCAACGTGGGCGCAGATGATTGCCAATACGCTCAACCGTACGGTGAGTGTGCTGGAATCCGAGAGCGCGATCACCGCGTGGGGGACGGCGGTGCTCGCGTTCGCTGCGCTCGGCGTGGATGCGCAGGCGGCGAGTCCGGCGCTCGGCGCGGTATACACGCCGCAGCCGGAGCACGCGCGAATCATGGCGGTGGCCCTAGCGCGCCAGCAGGATCTGTATGCTCGGCTGTATGCGCCCGTGTAGAAATCACGGAAATTTGCTATAGTTTTTAGCCTACAACTTGTGCTGACAAAGGACGCGCATGAAACCGTTGACGGTGCTATTCCTGTCGAGCTCGTATAAGGGCGATGTCCTGCTGCGGACGGTCAAAGAATTGGGCTGCCGCGTCATTCTCCTCACCGAAGAGTCGTTGGCCGACCAACCGTGGCCGCATGACGCCATTGATCACTTCATGACGACGCCGGATTTGCGCCGCTATCAGGACGTGATCAACACCATCACCTACATGTGCCGAGGCTGGCAGATCGATCATATCCTGCCGCTCGACGAATTCGAAGTCGAGCTGGTAGCGATGCTGCGCGAACATCTGCGCCTGCCGGGGATGGGCGTCACCGCGGTGCGCAACTTCCGTGACAAGCTGGTCATGCGCGAGAAAGCGCACAACGCCGGGGTGCGTGTGCCGGAATTTGTCCAAATCCTCAACTACGATCATCTGCGCGAGTACATGGAGCGCGTGCCCGCGCCGTGGGTGCTCAAACCGCGCACCGAAGCCGGGTCGATGGGCATTACCAAGCCGGAGAACAGCGAGCAGGTGTGGCGCACGCTCGATCAACTCGGTGATCGCCAGTCATACTATCTCCTCGAACACTTTGTCCCCGGCGATGTGTATCACGTCGACGCGTTGACCGTAAACAAGCGTGTTGTGTTTGCCAGCGTACAGAAGTATGGCAAGCCGCCGCTACAGGTCTATTCCGGCGGCGGCGTGTTCAGCAGTCGCATTCTGCCCCGCGAATCACTCGAGTCCCGCGAACTGATTCGCCTTAATGAAAAGGTCATCGTGGATACACTGGGCATGGCGAATGGGGTGACGCATGCTGAATTCATCCGGGCGCACGACAACGGCGAGTTCTATTTCCTCGAAGTCGCGGCGCGCGTGGGTGGGGCGTTCATCGCCGATATGCTCGAACACGCGACCGGATTCAACCCATGGCGCGAATGGGGGCGGTTGGAAATTGCCATGCTGCGCAACGAAACCTACGAGCCGCCGCGCATCCGTGACGATTACGGCGGCCTGCTCGTGACGCTGGCGCGTCAAGCGGAGCCCGATCTATCAGCCTACAATGCGCCAGAAGTGGTGTGGAAAGCCGATAAGCCGCACCACGCAGTGCTGGTCTTGCGGTCACCGGACGCCGGACGGATCGAAGCTTTGCTCGGCGACTACAGCGAACGCTTTGTGTACGATTTCAGCACCTCCGCGCCGCCGATGGATGCATCGCGTACCGGACAATCGGGTTAATCACACACACGGATTGAAGCAGAAACGTTATGCCCTTGTTCAGTGCCAATGTTCCCTACGCCGAAACCTTCCAACGGGGCGTGCTCTCGCTCCATGAGCGATTAGGCGCGTCGACACACTATACCGGACGCGGAGTCGTGATCGCTTTCATTGACTCCGGCTACTACATGCATCCCGACTTAGGCGACCGCATCCTCGTGCATGCGGACGCTTCGACCAATCACATTATCGAGCAGCATGAGGTCATGACGCCCGACGATCTCAGTTGGCACGGCCAGATGACCAGCGTCGTCGCCGCGGGCAGCGGCTGGGAATCGGGCGGGCGCTTCAAAGGTCTCGCCGCCGACAGCCGCCTCGTGCTCATCAAGATCACTAGTCCGCGCGGCTTGGTCAAAGAGAGCGACATTCTGCGTGGCCTGCGCTGGTTGATCGATACGCACGTCCATTATGGCGTCAAAGTGGTCAACCTCTCGGTCGGTGGCGACTTCGTCAGTTATGACCCCGAGCATCCCATCTACAAGGCGATTCGCAAGCTGGTGGACGCGGGGTCACGGTCATCGCGGCGGCGGGTAATCGCGGGCACGACTCGCTGGTGCCGCCCGCGAGTTCGCCCCACGCCATTACCGTGGGCGGGTACAACGACTCGAACACGACCGATCGCACGCAGTGGTCAGCGTATCACAACGACTATGGGACGGGCTATGATGGCAGTTCCAAGCCGGATGTGACCGCGCCCGCCGTGTGGATCGCCTCGCCGATTCTGCCCGGGTCAGGTGTGGCACGCGAAGCCTATTGGCTCGGTCCGCTGCTGCAATCGGAGAGCGAACGCGGCTTGAAACGGCTGCTGACGCGCGGCTATGCTGACTTGGGCTTGTCGCTCGAAGAAGCGCAGCATCCGGGCGAGCACTTGTACGCGCAGCTGCAGGCGCGCATCAATACCCACAAGCTGATTGATGGGAAGCATCAGCATGTCGATGGCACGTCGGTGTCGGCGGCGATTGTCACATCGCTGGTCGCGCAAATGCTCGAAGCGAATCCCCGGCTGACGCCGGCGGCCATCCACTCCATTTTGCTGCGCACAGCGGTGCCGCTTCCGGATGTCGGGCGGGCGCAGCAGGGTGCAGGTACGATCCATGCGGCTAACGCCGTTCTAGCAGCAGTCGAGGAGCAGATATGAATCGTGAATATCACCGCTGGTACAGCCCGTCGCTCAACCGCCACATGGATTTGCTCATTTTCGGGCATGCGGGTGCGCGGGCGCTTGTTTTCCCCACATCAATGGGCAAGTTCTACGAGTGGGAAGATCGCGGCATGATCAACGCGCTGCGCGAGCCAATCGAAAAGGGGTGGCTGCAGCTCTATTGTGTGGACAGCGTCGATACCGAGAGTTGGTACTGCTGGTGGGCGCACCCCGGCGGTCGGGCGTACCGGCATCACCAGTACTTCGAGTATTTGCACAATGAAGTGCTGCCGCTGATGAACCAGAAGAACAGCAACCCGTACCTGATCACGGCCGGGATGAGCTTCGGCGCGTTCCACGCCATGAGCTTCGGCCTCAAGTATCCGCACCGCGTAGATCGGATTCTGGCGATTGCCGGGTTGTACGACATTCGCCGCTTCACAGGCGGCTACAGCGATGACTACGTGTACTTCAATAACCCGATGCAGTTCATCGCCGGAGAGAATGATCCGGGGCGCCTCGCGGCGCTTCAGCATCAGAGATCATCATCCCGGTGGGCAACACCGATCCGCTCGTCCAGCACTCGCGCGATATGTCCGGGCTGCTCTGGAGCAAAGGCATCGGTAATGGGCTGCGGGAATGGGACGGTTGGTGTCACGACTGGCCGTACTGGTACCGCATGGTTCCCATGTATATGTTTGGCAATGCTTAAGAGATAGGGCGCACAGAAGTGCGCTCTGTTTTTTCTGGCAACACTGACAAGCAGACTGCACTACAATTACGCTATACTGGATTTTTCGTAAAATTTCTGAGGAACTCTCATGGCAAGCGAACCGCTCAAAATTGGATTGTTTGTAGGTCGGGAGTGGTCATGGCCCCCGGCTTTTCTGGACGAAGTGAATCGCCGCACGGCGGAGACCGGAGTAGTCGCCGAATATGTGCGCATCGGCGGCACGATGATCAATGAGCCGGTCGATTACCGTGTGATTGTGGATCGCATTTCCCATGAAGTTCCGTACTACCGCCTGTTCCTCAAGCATGCGGCGCTGCAAGGGGTGAAGGTCGTCAACGATCCATTCATGTGGACGGCGGATGACAAGTTCTTCGGGGCGGCGCTGGCCGAACGGGTCGGCATCGCGCAGCCGCGCACGGTCGCGCTGCCGAACAAAGAATATGTGCCGGGTATCGTCCACAATGAGAGCCTGCGCAACCTGCGTTATCCCATTGAATGGGAGGGGCTGGTGAACGCGGTCGGCGGGTTTCCGTGCATCCTTAAAGACGCGCACGGCGGTGGCTGGAAAGAAGTGTACGTGATCAAAGACATGGACGATTTATGGGACAAGTACAACCAGTCCGGCCTGCTGTCGATGATCCTGCAAGAGTACATAAAGTGGGATGATTACGCCCGCTGCATGGGCCTCGGTCAAAGCGATGTGCGCGTGATGCGCTACAACCCGAATGCGCGGTACTACAGCCCGGAGCATGGTTTCTCCCAGGATTTGTACGAGCGCCTGTACAACGATACGTTGACCATCTGCCGAACGTTCGGCTACGACATGAACACCTGTGAGTTCGCGATCAAAGATGGCGTGCCGTATGCTATCGACTTCATGAACCCCGCGCCGGATATGGATGTGAACTCGCTGGGGCGTGGGCATTTCGAGTGGATGGTCGTGCACATGGCCGATATGACTATTCGGTTAGCGCGGTCGAATGAGGGCACGCGGGATCGCTATACGTGGGGTGAACTGGTGAAGGCGCGTTCTGAGAAGGCGGTGTAGCCATGCTCGGCGACGCGGTAAGCTACTATCATGGGCTGCTGAACGATCAGATCGCTGCTGAGGCGGACGGAATCATGCGCTGGAAGTTCCGCCAACGTAACCTGTATTTCGGCGAGCGTCCGATCTGCACAGTGCTGCGCCCGTATTTCTACTTCGCTGATCAATGGCGCTATCTCAAGTATGAAACCCAGATTCTCCTGAGCGCTTTTCGCCGGGCGCATGAGGCGTGCCTGCACAGCGCCGATATGCGCGCGCAGCTCGCGCTCGAAGACTACGAAGAAACGCTCTTCAGCCTTGACTTTGGCGGTGCCGTGCCGTGGACAACCACGCGCCTCGATTCGTTTTTCCACGCCGACCGCGGCGAACTCCATTACGTCGAATACAATGCGGAAACCCCGGCGGGCATGGGCTACAACGACATTCTGGCCGATGTCTTCCTCGAACTAGATCCGATGAAGCGTTTTCAGGAGATGTACCACGTCGAGAACATGACGCTGGTCGGCGATCTCACGTCGGCGCTGGTAATGGCCTACCATGAATGGGGTGGGGTGGGTACGCCACAAAGTGGCATTGTCGACTGGCACGAGGTGCCGACGCTCAGTGAGCATGAGATCATCCGCGCCCATTTTGAAAAGGTTGGCATCAAAGCGATTCTGATTGATCCCCGTGAGCTGGAGTATCGCAGCGGCAAACTGTGGGCGTACGACTTCCGGATTGACCTCGTGTACAAGCGTGTGCTCTACAGCGAATTGGTCGAACGGATGGGGATGAACAATCCCATTCTCAACGCGGTGCGCGACCGCGCTGTGATGATCACCAATTCCCCGAGCGCCAAACTGATGGCGAAGAAGGCGAGCTTCGCATTTGTGAGCGATGAGCAGAACGCGCATCTGTTCAACTCGGAACAACTGCGCGCGATTCACGAACACATTCCGTGGACACGGCTGGTGCGCGAACGCAAGACGATGTATCAGGGCGAACAGGTTGACCTGCTGCCGTTCCTGGTGCAGAACCGCGAGCGCTTTGTGCTCAAGCCGAATGACGAATACGGCGGCAAAGGGGTGGTGCTCGGTTGGGAGACGCCATCCGAGGTCTGGGAGCAGGAACTCAAGCATGCCCTGTCCGCTCCGTTCGTAGTGCAGGAACGGGTGAACACGATTGTCCGTGACTTCCCCGCGCTGGTAAACGGCAAGCTGGATATCAGCCCGCGCTACGTCGACGCGAACCCATATGCCTTCAATGGGCGCACGGTGTATGGCTGCCTGACGCGGCTGTCCTCACTCTCACTGCTCAATGTGACGGCGGGCGGTGGCTCGGTCGTGCCGACCTTCCTCCTCTACAAGAAATAGACACCGCAGACCGGGGCGATCATGATCGCCCCATTTTAGCTCTAACTCACCATTTATTTGTATTGTAATTATGCTATATTGACTGCGGTGGTCTGATACATAGAAGGAAGCTACATGCCCTTACAGACTGGATGGAAGCCGAGACTCGGCGCGGTGCTCCTGGAAGGCGATGAGCAGCAGCGGTGCGAATTCACGGTTTGGGCGCCTGAAGCGCGGTCGGTTGACCTGCACCTGATCGGCGAGCCAGATCGCTACGTGTCGATGGCGCACGGCGACAAAGGGTACTTTCACGCGGTGGTGAACGGCATTACAGCGGGACAGCAATACCTGTACCGGCTGAATGGGGAGGGCGAGTACCCCGATCCGGCAGCGCGGGCCATGCCTGACGGCGTGCATGGTCCGTCAGCGGTAGTTGAGCGCGATTTCAATTGGTCAGAGTGGAGTGGTTTGCCCATTGACGACTATATCATCTATGAGCTGCACATTGGGACATTTTCGCCCGAAGGAACCTACCTCGGCGCAATCCCGCACCTCGATCACCTCGTCGAGTTAGGCGTGACCGCGGTAGAGCTCATGCCTGTCAATCAGTTCGCAGGGACGCGTGGTTGGAGCTACGATGGTGTGCTGCTGTTCGCGCCGCACAACACCTATGGGACGCCACACGACTTCAAAAGTCTGATCGATGCGTGCCATCAGCGCGGTCTCGCCGTGATTCTCGACGTGGTGTACAACCACTTCGGACCGGTGGGCAACACGATGCACAACTTCGGTCCGTATATGACTGACAAGTATCGCACGCCGTGGGGCGCGGGCATGAACTTCGACGACATGTACAGCGACGAGGTGCGCGCCTACTTCAGCGAGAACGCGCTCTACTGGATTCACGAGTTTCACCTCGATGCGCTGCGGCTCGATGCGACGCATTTTATGTATGATTTCTCCGCCGTTACGTTTATCGAAGACCTGATCGAGCAGGTCGGGCACTACTGCCAGAGCAGCGGTCGCCAGATCTATCTGATTGCCGAAAGCGACCAGAACCTCGCCGATCTGGTCATGCCGCTGGAACAGGGCGGCTTCGGCATGGATGTCCAGTGGAACGATGATTTCCATCACGCCCTGTTCGGCAATGTGGTCGGGGCAGAGTCGAGCTATCACGAAGACTTTGGCACGCTGCCGCAGATGGTGAAGGCGTACCGCGAAGGTTTTGTCAACACGGGGAACTACGTCCCATCGCGCAAGCGCAAACATGGCAGTTCATCGGCGCATGTGCCGGGCAACCGGTTCATCATCTTCTTCGACGATCACGATCAGATCGGCAATCACATGCCCGCAGATCGGCTCATCAAGTCACTGAGTTTTGAGCAGTACAAGCTGATGCTCGGCGCGGTGCTGCTCGCGCCGTATATCCCGATGCTGTGGATGGGCGATGAGTACGCGGAAACGGCCCCCTTCGAGTTCTTCGTCGACTTTGACGACGATGATCTCAAACAGGCGGTGCGCGAGGGACGGAAGGCGGCATTCGCGCATCTGATTCGAACCGATGTCGAAATCCCCGACCCCACTTCTGAGAAGGTATTCTTGGAATCCAAGCTCAACCTCGATCTCAAGCACACGGGCAAGCACCGTGTGATGTTCGAGTTCCACAAGCATATGATCGGGCTGCGCCGTTCGCTGCCGGCGCTGCGCGTCCCCGACAAAGATCGCACCGAAGTCATCGATTTTGAGCACAAGTTGCTGATCTACTTGCGCCGCTGGTCAGCCGATGCGAACAGTGAGGTCGCCGCGCTGCTGAATCTCGGCGCTGATCCGTGTGCCGCGCGCATGCCGCTGCCTGAAGGGCGGTGGCGCACGCTGATCGCTTCGGCGGACGCGCGCTGGGCGGAAACGTCTGACTTAAGCCAACCCGCGGCTGAGGACTTGCTCGAGTCGACAGGTGAGGTTGAAATCACGCTGCCCGGGTTCAGTTTCGTCGTCTACGCGCGCGCTGAGGAGCGATAAACATGGCTGAACTTCAGCGTCTCGTCGAGCAGACGGCCCAGGAATTGATTGCCAAGCGGCACATTCCTCGGGCAACCTATCGCGTGCAGTTCAATGCACAATTTACCTTCAAGGACGCGGAAGCACTGATCCCATATCTGCACGACCTCGGAATCAGCGATGTGTATGCCTCTCCGATTCTCAAGGCGTTTCCCGGCAGTAGCCACGGCTATGACATCTGCGATCACAGCCAGTTGAACCCGGAACTAGGCACGCGCGCGGATTTCGACCGCTTCAGCGCGGCACTGCAGGCGCGTGATATGTGGTTAATCGTGGATGTAGTGCCGAATCATATGGGCATCGCCGAGAACTGCAACGCATGGTGGAATGATGTGCTCGAAAACGGGCGAAGCTCCGCCTATGCCAACTACTTTGACATCGATTGGACGCCCGTCAAACCAGAGTTGGCGGGCAAGGTACTGATCCCGATTCTCGGCGATCAGTATGGTCAGGTGCTGGAAGCGGGACAGATTCAACTGGCGTATCAGGCAGGGGCATTCTGTCTGCGCTACGGTTCCCACGAATTGCCAGTTGCGCCGGGAACGTACAGCCTGATTCTCGAACCGCCTGCCGCCGCGCTGACCGCGCAGTTGGGCGCCACCGCCGAACCTGTCATCGAGCTGCAAAGTATTCTGACGGCGATCAATTACCTGCCCGGGCGATCCGAAGTTGATGCGGCGAAAATCACTGAGCGCATGCGCGAAAAAGAGGTGATTAAGCGCCGAATCGCCGCGCTCTACAGTACGACACCCGAGGTCCAAACCGCTTTCTCCGACACGATCAGTCGCCTGAATGGGGTGGTCGGCAATCCGCATAGTTTCGACCAACTGGACGATCTGGTCAGCGCACAGCCGTACCGCATGGCTTACTGGCGGGTGGCCGCCGAAGAGATCAATTACCGCCGCTTCTTCGACATCAACACGATGGCAGCCATTCGGGTGGAGCTGCCAGAAGTCTTCGATGATACGCACGCGCTGATCTTCGAGCTGATCGCCAAGGGGCAGGTTTCCGGTCTGCGCATCGATCACCCCGACGGGCTGTGGAATCCGCCGGAATACTTCCGACGGCTGCAAGAGCGCTATATCACTGAGATGGTGCTCCGCCAAGACTCCGCACTGGATCGCGCGGATGTGGAAACGGCGGTGAGCGCCTGGTTTGCTGCGTACCAAGCGGACCAGTCCGAGGTCCGCGACTACCCGCTGTATGTGGTCGTCGAGAAGATCCTGTCGGAGAAAGAGCCGCTGCCGCGCAATTGGGCGGTTTACGGTACGACCGGCTACGACTTCATGAACCTCGTCAATGGGGTGTTCGTGGACAGCCGCGCGGGAGCCGCGATGACTGAAATCTACGGAGGTTTTGCCGGAAGCACGCGACCCTTTGCCGATATGGAAGGTGACAGCAAACGCAAGATCATGCAAGAGGCGCTGTCGAGCGAGGTGAACTCGCTCGCACACCAATTGGAACGGTTGAGCGAGCAGAATCGGCATACGCGCGACTTCACGCTCAACGGCTTGCGCCATGCGCTGCGTGAAATCATGGCGTCGCTCTCGATCTATCGCACGTATATCAACACAGATGACGATGTCGCCGAGCGCGATCGCCACTTTTTGGATGAGGCAGTGCGTGACGCCAAACGACGTAATCCCGGGGTGTTCGCCAGTGTTTTTGATTTCATCCGCGACACGCTGCTGCTGCGCAACAGCGAGGAGTATGACGACGAGCTGGTGCGCTTTGTCATGCGTTTCCAACAGATCACCAGCCCGGTCATGGCCAAGAGCATCGAAGACACGCTGTTTTATGTTTACAACCGTCTCGTGTCGCTCAATGAAGTGGGCGGCAGTCCGGCGAACTATGGTTTGTCGTTGGAGGAATTCCATGCCCAGAACATCAAGCGCTGCAAGCTGTGGCGCTACGCCATGCTGTCAACGTCGACGCACGACACCAAGCGGAGCGCGGACGTTCGCGCGCGGCTGAACGTGCTTTCGGAAATCCCGCGCGAGTGGGAGCGCATGCTGGCGGAGTGGCGCGCGCTCAATGCTGATGACAAGATCGATGGGCTGCCGGATGCGAATGACGAGTATTTGCTGTATCAGTCGCTGATCGGCGCGTGGCCGCAGGCGCTGACCAGCGCTGACGACTGGCAAACCTTTTGTGAGCGGATGTGTGCGTACATGGCCAAGGCGACCAAAGAGGCGAAAGTTCACACCAGTTGGACGAACGCCGACGAGGCTTACGACGCCGCGCTCCGCGACTTTGTGGTCGCTGTACTGCGTGACGGCGAGGCGAGTCCATTTGTGCAGATGTTCTTACCGTTTCAGCGGCGCGTCGCCTATTTCGGGTGGTTCAACACGTTGAGTCAAGAACTGCTCAAGCTGACGTGCCCCGGTGTGCCGGATACCTATCGAGGAACGGAAAGCTGGGACTTCAGCCTGGTAGATCCCGACAATCGCCGCCCCGTCGACTATGACCGGTACCGAACGATACTCAATGAGGTCAAACAGCTTGGGGTGCCGAGCGCGGACTTGGTGCATGACGTGCGGATCAAGCTGTTCATTGTGCAGGCAGTACTCAACTTTCGCCGCGAACACCCCGGTTATTTCGGCGAATCCGATTACGAGCCAGTTGCCGCGGCGGGTGCAAAAGCGGACCATGTGATCGCCTTCCGCCGCATTTATCAGGGGAGGGGCATCCTCGTCATCGTGCCGCGTCTGCTCGTCGCTTTGACGGATGGACAGGAGCGCCCTCCGACTGGCGACGTGTGGGGCGATACACGCATCACGGTCGAAGGTGGTTCATACCGGAACGTATTTACGGGCGAGATGATCGACGGCGGACAGGTTGTGCTTTCGCAAGCCTTGCGGTATTTTCCAATCGGTTTATTTGAGCCGAGCTGACATGGAAGGTGCCGTATGCTGGCCGCACGGTTATACGCTCCCCGCGATATGCGAATCGATCAAGTCCCTATGCCGGAAGACCCCGAACCCGAACATGTGCTCATCCGCGTGACCGCGGTGGGCGTGTGCGGGTCGGACTTGCACACGTATCTGGACGGGCGGATTGGCGATACAGCGGTGCAGCAGCCGCTGACCCTTGGGCATGAATTTGGCGGGGTGATAGAACAGGTGGGGGCCAATGCGTTCGACGGTAACGGCGACCCACTGCGCGTCGGTCAACGCGTGGCCGTCGACCCCGCGACGCCCTGCTGGCGCTGTGAGATGTGCGAGCATGGGCATCCGAACTTGTGCCGACGTCTGCACTTTTGCGGCTTATTCCCGGATGATGGTTCACTCTGCGAGTACATGATCGTCGGGGCGCGTGAGTGCTACCCCGTGCCCGATGCCATCAGCGCTGTGGGCGCGGCCATGCTCGAACCCCTGGGCGTGGCGCTGCATGCTGTCGATCTCGGCAAAGTGAAAGTCACGAACAGTGTGGCGATCCTCGGATGTGGGCCGATTGGTCTGCTGATCGCCAAACTTATTGCGATGAGCGGCGCGCACCCGGTCTACGCATTTGACAAGTTCGCGTGGCGCGCGGAGAAGGCGAAAACGTGGGCCGGTGTGACTGAGGCGTGGACGATCGACGAGCATGACCCCGTCCGCACGATCAGTGAAGTGACGCACGGGCGCGGTGTCGACATTGTATTCGAGGCGGCGTGGGCCGATCACAGCATCGCGCAGGCGGCGGAAATAGCCCGCTTAGGCGGTCGCTTGGTGCTAGTCGGCATTCCGTCGGAAGATCAAGTGGTGATGAAGCATTCGACGGCGCGGCGTAAAGGCCTGACGATCATGATGTCCCGGCGCATGAAGCACGTCTACCCGCGCGTGATTCAACTTGCTACCCAGCAGAACGTTGACATTGATGGGTTGGTTTCGCATCGCTTCCCGCTCTCCCAAGCCGACAAGGCGTTCGCGCTGAACGTCGATTATCCCGAAGGCATTGTGAAGGTTATGATCACGCCGGACGGCAAGTAAGCGTTACTCCGGAAAGTCGATGAAGGCGGCAGGGATATCCTCAGCCAGATAATGATCCGTTTCAGGATGGTAGAACTGCACCCCGGATTGATGAGCGTCAGCGGCACGGACCGTCAGGATAATCGTTTGGCCGCCGTGCCGTGAGCCGACCTGCGTTGCCCGGTCAAACCGCGTCGTCAAATGGACATACTGACGAGCTTGTCGCTGCAGTCCATCAGCGCGAATAGCCGTCAGCGCGTGAGCCGATGTGCCATGATAGAGTAGGGGCGGTGGTTCAACTGGCTCATAGGTGATGGCACGCACGGCGCTGTGCCCGTACAGCGCCCGGATGCGCCCATCTGCCAGCTCAAAACGCTTTTTCCCCGTGGCATCACCGTCTACCACCTGCAGCAAGTCGCTGTATTGAAACCTCCCCGGATAGCGCTTCGTCACCTGTTTCCACACCGCATCAACGGCGACGAAGCCCTGCGCATCCAGTTCCAAACCAAATTGGTCTGCCTGATGACGCAAAAGCAGTGAAAGAAACTTTGACAGTTTGGTAAGGTCAGGCACGGGTCAGAACCTTTCACAAAAGTGTTATCTATGCCCATTATAGAAGGAAACCATTTTCATAGGCTCCACAAGTTGGTTATGACTATTGGACTGCCTTGGCAATACAGCATCTGCTAACATTAATGTTCACGTGTTTTCAGAAGGGATTTCGTCACTTGGATACTGTCGTCAAGCCCGCACCCCGCGCCAATATGCGCTGGCTGTGGCGCTATGTGATGAAGTACCGCGCGGCCGCCTACGGATCGATCATCACGGGCTTCATCGGTGGTTTGACCGCCGCATTGGAACCATATGTCATTGGTCTCATCATCGACCACGTCCGCTATGGTTTCACCCCGGCAGCCCAACCCGTCCCGCTCAATACGCTCTACGATTTCATCCGCGTGCAGACCGCGCCGGGGATGATCGTGCGCGATATCGCTATGCTGATCGGGTTCGCGATTATCACGGTGATCGCGTTCATTTTTCAGCGCAACTACAGCGGGACCATCGCCTATTCGGTGTTGTTCGATATCCGGCGTGACATTTTCGACAACCTGCTCACGCTGGAACAGGGTTTCTACCATCGCCATGCGCCGGGCGATCTCATCTCACGTATGTACAGCGACCTTGATACCGCATGGCGCCTGCTCGTCATGGGTTTCACCAGGTTTGGGAGCGCTTTTTTCACCCTGATCGCGACGTTTGTGCTGCTGGCGACGGTGAATTTGCCGCTGACGGTCATCGTGTTCGTCGTGTTGACGATTTCGACTGCCTTCCAGATGTACGCGGGCAAGAGCCTCGCGCCAGTGTACGAGAAGGTGCAGGATCAAGCGGGCGATTTATCGGCGTTGGTGCAGGACGCCTTCAGTGGCATCCAGACGATCAAGACGTTTGGGCGCGAGAGCGGAGTTAACCGCCGCTACGCTGAGGAAAACGCCGAGTACCGCCGCCGCTGGCTCTTTTTCAAGCGCCGCAACGAGCCGGTTGGCATGCTGCCCAACATGATCAGTCAATTGGCGGCGGGGGTGGTCGTGTTGTTCGGTGGTGTCCTCGCCCTGAACGGCCAACTCTCGCTCGGCAACTTCACACAGTTTCTACTGTATCTGGGCATGATCAGCAACGTGCTGCTCCAACTCGGCACGATTTACCAGCGCTACCAGCAGACGCGCGGCGCGCTCGTGCGCATTACCCCACTGCTCCAGCCTGCGACCATCTCCAGCACACCCGACGCGAAGTCGCTTCCAGAGGCGCGCGGTGAGATTGTGTTCGATCACGTCACGGTTCAGTTAGATGGAACGCGTGTCCTCGACGACGTGTCGCTGCACATCCCGGCGGGGCAGGTGACAGCGCTGGTCGGCGCGACCGGGAGCGGCAAGACGCTGCTGGTCAACCTGCTGGCACGGGTGCTCGATCCGACCTCCGGACGCGTGCTGGTCGATGGCGTGGATGTGCGCGCCTTAAAGCTCGACGAACTGCGCCAACACATCGCCTATGTGCCGCAGTCAACCTTCTTGTTCAGCACCACGTTGGCCGAAAACGTGCACATGAATCGACCGGGGGTGGGTGAGGAACAATTGCAGAAGGCCGTGACAATGTCGCGCCTCAGCAACGACCTCCCACAGCTGCCGCAAGGGATGCAAACACTGGTCGGCGAAAAGGGCGTGATGCTCTCCGGTGGGCAGAAGCAGCGTGTGGCGATTGCACGCGCCATTGTGCGCGACCCGGCGATCCTCGTGCTGGATGACGCTCTCTCCAGCGTGGATACGCGCACGGCTGCCGATATCCTCGCCGAGCTGCGACATGTGGTGGCGTCGCGTACGAGCCTGATCATTGCGCACCGTATCGCGACCGTGAAGGATGCCGATCACATTGTTGTCATGGCGGATGGGCGCATCGTCGAACAGGGCACGCATCATGCTTTGATTGCCAAGAACGGCGCGTATGCCCGGATGGTCGAGCGCGAGTTGAAGGACGACACTCAGACCGACGAGATAGAGGAGGTCAGCGCCCATGTCCGCAAGGCTTGAATCAGCCGCCGATACGATTAATGTCAAGATCAGCGACCGTTATCTGACCAGCATGATCGGGCGCTTCCTGCGTCCCTACTGGTTCCAGATTCTACTCGTGTTCGGCATGTTGATCGCGGTGGCGGGGCTGTCGCTGCTCATGCCGCTGCTGATTCAGCGCGCGGTCGATGGCCCGATCCGCAGCGGTGACTTATCGGGACTCATCCCGTATGGTGTCACTTACTTTGCGCTGATCTTCGTCATCTTCATCCTGCGCTTCGCGCACACGTACCTGCTGCAAACCATCGGGCAGAATGCGCTTGTGAACCTACGGCAAGAGTTGTTTGAGCACATCATGCGGCAGGATATGCGCTTTTTCAACACGACTCCTGTCGGACAGTTGGTGTCGCGCCTCTCTAATGACATCGACGCGCTGACCGAACTGCTTTCAACGAGCATCGTCGTGCTGGCGAGCAATATCGTGCAGTTGATTGGCATCGTCGTGGTGATGCTGGCGCTCAACTGGCGCTTGGCGCTGCTCAGTTTGCTGCTGCTGCCGATAATGACGTCGGTGACGGTCTACTACCGCAAGCGTATCCGCGCGCAGTCGACGCGTTTTCATCGGTTGGTCGGCGAATACCTCGCCTACATCAACGAGCAGTTCAACGGTATGCTCATCGTGCAGTTGTTCGGGCAGCAGGCGATCAGCCGCGAAGGGTTTCGCCGCCTGAATCAGGAGTATGTCGATATTCACAGCCGCTTTCGCGATTACTACACGGGTTATGCATCATGGTTGCAGATTTTGACCAGTGTTGGCCTAGCGATTGTGCTGTACGGCGGTGGTCAGGGAGTGTTGGCGGGTTGGGCGACACTCGGGACGCTGATCGCGTTCTTGGAGTACACACGCCGCACGTTTGAGCCGATCAACCAGCTTTCCGAGCAGATTGCCCAGATCCAGACGGCGTTTTCGGCGGGCGAACGCATCGCCAAGATGCTGCACGTCGCGCCGGAGATCACTGAGACGGCGCAGCCCCTCAAGCTGGACGAACGGCAGCGCCACAGCGTCACCTTTGACCACGTCAATTTCGGGTACGAGCGCGGTCACCTCGTGCTGCGTGACCTCGAATTGCATGTGCCTGCCGGACAACGCGTCGCGGTCGTCGGCGCGACGGGCGCGGGCAAGACGTCGCTGGCCGGGCTGTTGGCGCGTTTCTACGACGTGAACGAGGGCAGAGTACTGATCGATGGGGTAGATGTACGCGAAATTGGCTTACATGACCTGCGACAGTACGTGACGGTTGTGCCGCAGAATCCGTACTGTTTTGATGGGACGGTCGCGGATAACCTGCGCCTGTTTGACCCAACGGTCAGCGATGAGACGATGATCGCCGCGGCGAAGATGGCCTGCGCGCACAGATTCATCGAACGCCTGCCCGGCGGCTATGACTTCGAACTGCTGCCCGGTGGCGCCAATCTGTCGCAGGGGCAGAAGCAGCTGCTGGCACTGGCGCGCGCGCTGATTCACAACCCGAACAGCATCCTCGTACTCGACGAAGCGACCAGCAGCATCGATACGGAAACCGAGGCGATGATTCAGGAAGGGCTGGAGCGTGTGCTGCAAGGCCGCACCAGCGTGGTCATCGCGCACCGCCTGAGCACGATCCGTGAAGTCGACCGCATCCTCGTCATGAAGAACGGCCAACTCATCGAAGATGGCACGCATGCCGAACTGCTGGCGCTGGATGGTTTGTACGCGCAGTTGTACCGCCGCCAATTTCTTGAACTGGAATCGGCATAAACGCGGTATCATTGGCGCGCACAAGGGAGACAAGTTCGACATGCGAGTCATTGTTGAAGCAGAATATTTCGGCGCGGTGAAAGTCGTCCGCCCGGATGCATTTGAAGACCATCGAGGGTTTTTTCTGGAGGCGTACCGGCAAGACGAATTCGCCAAAGTGGGGCTGCCAACCAGCTTTGTGCAGGTGAATCACTCCGGTTCGGTCAAGAACGTGGTGCGCGGCTTACACTTCCAGTGGGAACCGCCGATGGGGAAGTTTATGCGGGTGATTCGCGGCGCGGCGATGATGGTCGCCGTGGATTTGCGTAAGGGATCGCCGACATTGGGGCGCTGGGCGTCGGTGGAAGCGTCAGCGGAGAATCGTTTGGCGATGTGGGCTCCGGCATCGTTTGCGCGCGGCTTTGCGGTGCGGTCGGATTTTGCGGAGATCGAGTATCTGTGTACCGGGACGTACTACGGCGCCAATGAGTCTGGCGTACTCTGGAATGATCCCGACATTGGCATCGATTGGGGCGTGGCCGAGCCTATTCTGTCCGACCGGGACACCCAAGCGCAGACGCTCAAAGCGTGGCTCGCGCGTCCCGAGTCGGATAACTTTAGCTATTCGCCGTAACCATTCGGGTGCTTGACGTGCCACTGCCACGCCGTTTCGATGATCTGCTTCAGCTCCGGAAAGCGCGGTTCCCAGCCCAGTTCTTGCTGAATCGTCGTGCTGTCCGCCACAAGCACGGCGAGATCACCGGCGCGGCGTGGCCCCATCTTCACCGGGATCGCGTGGCCCGTAATGGCGCGGGCGGTCTCCACCACTTCTTGGACTGAATAGCCGCGACCATTGCCAAGATTAAAGTAACGACTGCGTCCATCCGCGAGCGCCTCGAAGGCGAGGATATGCGCGGTTGCCAAATCATAGATGTGAACGTAATCGCGGACGGCGGTGCCGTCGTCGGTCGGGTAGTCATCGCCGAAAATCGTCACGAATTCGCGCTGACCGAGCGCAACTTGCAGCACAATCGGAATCAGATGGCTTTCCGGCTGATGATCTTCGCCGATGTGCCCATCCGGATGGGCACCGGCTGCGTTGAAATAGCGCAGGCAGCAGTATTTCAAGCCGTAGATTTGATCCATCCAGTAGAGCAGTCGCTCGATCATGGCTTTGCTTTCGCCATAGGGGCTGCCCGGCTGGACGCGCTCGGTCTCTTTGATTGGCATGGTCTCCGGCTTGTCGAACAGCGCTGCTGTCGACGACAGGATGAAGCGCTTCACACCGTGTTCCGCCGCTGCTTCGAGCAAGTTCGCCGCGGCGAGATAATTATCGCGCAGGTATTTAAACGGCTTGACCATGCTTTCCGGCACGACGATGTACGAGGCGAAGTGGAAAATGCCGTCGAACTGGTGGTCCTTGAAGAGCTGCTGCACTTTCGGCTGATCCAGCAGGTCGCCTTCCACAAACGTCGCTTGCGGGTGGATAGCACTGCGATGCCCGGTGACCAGACTGTCGTAAATGACAACCTCGTAGCCCCCGCGAATGAGCATGTCCACCATGTGACTACCGATATAGCC
Source organism: Candidatus Flexifilum breve (assembly GCF_016713355.1). Classification (NCBI taxonomy): domain Bacteria; kingdom Bacillati; phylum Chloroflexota; class Anaerolineae; order Aggregatilineales; family Candidatus Flexifilaceae; genus Candidatus Flexifilum; species Candidatus Flexifilum breve. The sequence goes on along the minus strand of NZ_JADJPI010000035.1, from coordinate 240,902 downwards.
CGCGCCGCCCGTGACCAAAACTTTCATTGAGTTACCCTTTATCTGCGCTGAAACAAAACGTTCTAAGCATAGCCATCTAGTTCACCGGGCACAAGTGAACATTAGAACCGTTTGAGCGCCTCGTCGACCGTGTCGGTCATCTGAAAGACCTGATCGAACTTGGTCATGATAAGGATGCGCTTGGCGTTTTCCTCCGTCGGGGAGACGAGCTTGACATCGCCACCGCCCTGACGCGCGCGCTTGAGCAGGTTGACGAGGGCAGCCATGCCCGCGCTGTCAAGGAATGTGACACGGCGTAAATCGAGCACGAAGTTGCTGACGCCATCTTCAAGCTGCTTATACAACCGGTCGCGCAGTTCCGGCACTCCAAAGGCGTCAATGCGGCCATCAATGGTAACGATCGAGATTCGGGTTACGCGCTCAGTGATCAGAATGTTCATTGGATCAACTCCGTGCAGAAGAATTGCGGTATGATTCATAATCATAGCGCAGCAAGCCAAAAAACGAACGAAAAGTATTGGTTTGACTTTGGATGGAATGAAATTTGCTGTAATTAAGCGGCAGCCCAGTACACTATGAGGCGGTTTCCGGCGAGGTGAGGCGATGTATCAGGTACGGGATTGGTTATGGATTGGTAAATATACGGAGACGCTGCTGCCTGATGTCCTAAGCCAACACGGAATCACGGCGATGCTGCAGCTCGCCGCGCCGGTGGTGCAGCCCGGCGTTGAATCGCTGTATCTGATCGTCGAGGACGGCGTGCCGCTGCATCCGGTCGTATTGGAACGCGGCATCAAGTTTGCGCGCGCGCAGAAGGCGCAGGGGCATCAACTACTGGTTGCGTGCGGTGCTGGCATCAGTCGATCCAGTACTTTTGCGACGGCGGTGCTCAAAGAAGAGGAAAACCTCACGCTGCTCAGCGCTTTCGAGCAGATTCATCTCGCTCACCCGTATGCCATGCCGCACCCAGAGCTCTGGAAATCGTTGTGCACCTATTATGGTGAAGACACCCCATTCCTGACGGTGTGGCGGCGCTTTCGCACCATCACAGGTGAGTAGACGCACGGCGCAACCAGCGCTGCGGGACACGACGCTCGTGCTTTACGCCACCCGACCATGAGCGATAGTGTGAGGTCTGGTCGGTTTCCCCTTAAATGTCCGAATAGCCATCCGACAAAAGGCGGAGTTTTCGCTCAGGCGAAATTCTCAACCAGATTCGTACCTTAGCTGGCAGTATTCTATGTCGAGATGCAGTTTAATCTATGACATCTGTCAGTTGCGATTCGGTAGGGTCGTATTGATCAAATCTGTGAAGAAATCCACTCTGTAATTACGTGTGCCGAGTGATTTGCATATAATGCCTAGTGGAGCACGCGTTACGTAACACATCTTAACGGAACACTCAAATCAACATCCAGGAGTAGGTGATGTCTAAAAAGGTTCTCGTCGTACTTTCCGAATGGGGTTACTGGGGTGAGGAACTCGTTGGTCCCCTCGAGTCTCTCGACGCCAAGGGGTATGAAACAGTCTTCATGACCTCAAAAGGCAAGCGTGCGCACGCGCTCCCGCCGAGCATGGAACCGGGATATTTTGACCCGCCGCTCAAAAAGGTGGTGACGGACGAGTACTATGCTCAGAAGACTCGCGCAATTGATCAGTCGACTCGCCTCGACAACCCGATCAATCTGTCGACATGGTTCCCGGAACGTCCCTACTTCAATGATGCGAATTTCGGTCACGCGCTCGAAGCGTACTACACCGAACGTGATGCCAAGTGGGAAGAACTGAAGCAGTACGACGCGCTGCTGATGGTTGGTGGCAGTGGTCCGCTGATCGACATGGTCAACAATCAGCGCCTGCACGACGTGATTCTCGGTTTCGTCGCGCTGGATAAGCTGGTGGTCGCGGAATGCTACGCCGTGACGTGCCTCGCCTTCGCCCGTGAATGGACGGATCGCAAGAGCATCATCGCCGGCAAGCATGTTACCGGTCATGCACTGGAATATGATTATAAGGATGGCACGGGCTTCCTTGGCACCGACCTCAACATGGGGCCGCCGCCGTACCCGCTCGAATTCATCCTGCGCGATGCGACGCAGCCCGGTGGTCAATACCACGGTGGCGTTGGCCGCACCCGCTCCACCATTCTGGATTTCCCCTTCCTGACGGGCCGTTCCACGCAAGATTCGCACCTCGTGGGCGAACTGATGGTCGAAGTGCTCGAAAACGGGCTGCGCCGCTACGGTTGGTAATACAGCCTACCCGGCTGACTCAGGTCAGCCGGGTAGCATATGAGGAGTGTGGCTGATGCCAGTTAGAACTGGGCGCTTTGCGGTCATTGAGCAATTTCTTGCTGATGGCATGAATGTGATGTTCGGCAACCCGGGGACAGTGGAGCAGGGCTTCCTCGACTCGCTGGAACAGTACCCCGATTTTAAGTACATCATGGGGCTGCAGGAAACGATTGCCGTCGCCATGGGCGATGGTTATGCACGTGTCACCAAGAAACCGACGCTCGTGCAGCTGCACAGTGGGGTGGGCTTGGGGAACGGTATCGGCATGATGTATCAGGCGATGCGCGGCCATGCACCGCTGGTCGTGATTGCTGGCGAAAGCGGCATCCGTTACGACGCGATGGACGCACAAATGGCGGCGGATCTGGTCTCGATGGCCAAGCCGGTGACCAAGTGGTCGACGCGCGTGGTCGACCCGAACTCGGTGCTGCGTGTGCTGCGCCGCGCGGTCAAAATCGCGATGACGCCCCCAATGGGGCCGGTTTTCGTGTGTCTGCCCGCGGATATCCTCGACGCGCCGAACAATGAGCCGGTCTTCCCGACCCCGCTGCTCGATACCCGCGTGGCGCCGACGACCGAACAGGTCGCGAAAGCGGCGTCGATGCTGGCCGGTGCGCAGCATCCGATCATTATCATGGGCGACGGGATTGCCTTCTCGCACGCTCAGGCTGAACTCCAGCGCGTCGCGGAACTGCTGGGCGCGGAAGTCTGGGGTGCGGACTCATCCGAAGTCAACATGAGCTATACGCATCCGCTGTTTAAAGGGATGACGGGGCACATGTTCGGCGCAGCGAGCGCCAAAGCGTCGCAAAAAGCTGACGCGGTGCTCGTCGTCGGCACGTATGTCTTCCCCGAAGTGTTCCCGTATCTCGACCCTGCCCAAGTGTTTGCTCCGAATGCCAAAATCGTCCACATCGACCTGAACGCCTACGAAATCGCCAAGAATTTCGCGGTAGATCTCGGTCTGGTGAGCGATCCCAAGCTGACGCTGGGGGCGCTGGCGACGGCGTTAGAAGGCGTTCTGAGCGAGAGCGACCTGCGGGCGGCGCGGGAACGGTTAGAAGCGAGTCAGGCGGCCAACGAAGCCGCGCACAAAGCGGCGGTCGACAAAGACGCGTCGCTGCGGACAGCCACGCCGATGCGCGCCTCGGCGTTCATGGAAGAACTGTCCAAGCATGTCCCCGACGATGTGATCATCTTCGACGAAGCCCTGACCTCGTCGCCATACGTGACGCGCTATATGCCGCCGCATCTGCCGGATCACTTCTTCCAGACACGCGGCGGGTCGCTGGGCGTTGGTATTCCCGGCGCGCTTGGTCTCAAGCTGGCCCGTCCGGACAAGACGGTGATTGGCTTCACGGGCGATGGTGGCAGCATGTACACCATTCAGGCGCTGTGGACGGCTGCGCATTACAAGATCGGCGCGAAATTCGTCATCTGCAATAACCAGAGCTATCGCCTGCTGAAGGATAACATTCTGCAGTATTGGCGCGAACAGGTTGGCGATCCAGTGCACGAGTTCCCGTCCGGTTTTGACCTGAAAGATCCGGTTATCGACTTCGCGACGCTGGCGCGCTCGATAGGTGTGCCGAGTGTGTGCGTGGATCGTCCGGAGAATGTGGGTGCGGCCGTCAAGCAGATGTTAGAAACACCGGGACCGTTCCTTGTCGACATGGTCATCACCAACGAAGTCCCCGGCTTGTAATTCGAATCAGAAAAGGAAGAAGAAGTCATGACGCAAGCTGCCGTTAGTGCACAGTTGAACGAAGCGGAAGTCCGCGCGATGGTACTCGATTGGTACGAAAAACTGGATGTGCACGCGCCGATGGTCGATATCCTGCCGCTGCTCGTGCCGGATAACCTGTATATGAAGTTCCCGGAAGTCACGTTTACGTCGCTGCAGGGCTTTGAAGGCTGGTATCAGCGCGTGATTCGCACCTTCTTCGACGAAGTGCACACGATGAAGGAACTGAACGTCAAAATCAGCGCCGATGGCGCGAAGGCCGACATCAACCTCGTCGTCCACTGGGAAGCCAGCGTGTGGACGCCCGGCGATCGCTTCAGCAAGCGCATCAAGATGGATGCGGTACAGTCGTGGATCGTGGTGCCGTCGCCCGTGACCGGTAAGCCCGCTGTACAGTCGTACAGCGTGGACGACCTGATCTTCGAGCCCGACAGCGCGAAGCTCTAACTCAGGTGACTCACAGCCGGAAGGCTGAGTTGAACACGGTTTAATTTGTCAGGTTTTAATCTACGCAACGGAGACTGAAAAATGGCGAACACTGATCTCGTTCTCAAAATGTATGATCTATTCGGCAAAGGCGACATGGAAGGCATCAAGCGCGATGTTTTCCACCCCAACATGAGCTGGACCATGCCCGGCCACCATCCGCTGTCTGGCCGTATGGAAGGCGTTGATTCGGTTATCGCGTTCTTCGGTGCGCTGTTCCAGGCGGGCATCCGTGTGGATAACATTCACTTCGGTGAACTGGACGACGGAACGGTCGTCGAGAAGCACACCGGTCACGGCCAGATTGGCAGCGAAGAGTTCATCTTCCCGACTTGCACCAGCTATGGCATCAAGGACGGCAAGATTTTCGAAGTGCGCGTGCACACGGGCGACCAGCACACGGTTGACCGTTATATGTGGACTGTGTTCAAGCTCAAGGGTATTCCTGCTCGCCTCGCCGAGTAGTTCGTCATCCAAACAGAGAAGGTGACTTCATGGCAAAAGTAACTCCCGAGATGGTGCAGGCGGCCTATGGCGCGCTGGGCACGCTCAATCGGCAGGAAATGCTCAAGTACTGGCACGAAGATATGGTGTGGCAGGTTCCCGGCCACAACCCGCTCTCCGGTTGGTACCACGGGATCGACGCTTTCATCGGTTTCATGACGCGCGTCGGCGAACTGTCCGGCGGCAGCTTCCACATGAAGCTGATCACCGTGATGACCAATGACGAATTCTCGTGCGATGTGACCAATAACCAGGGCACGCGCGCGGGCAACACCGACATCAAGTTGAACATTGATGTTGCACACGTGCTGCACTGGAAAGACGGTCGCGTGCTCGCCGGTAAAGGCGGGATCTTCGGCGACGGCACGGATCAGTACGATCACTTCTGGTCGGCGCGCGTTTAGGTTGGCTAAAAGAGGGCTGATGCTGCACACGCAGCATCAGCCCCATTCTTACTTAAACCTTCTTACGAGTGCTCGAAAAGCAATCTTGCCATAGGGAGCGGAAAATGCCAGTTATCACAATTCGGTTTATCAAGGATGTTGTTGCTACTCCCGAACAGAAGCGGGAACTGATCATCAAGATGACGGACACGTTCGTCAGCGTGTTGGGTGACGTGGTTCGCCCATTCACTTACTGCATTATTGAAGAAACCCCCGTGGGTGAGTGGGGGATTGCGGGCGTACCGATGCCGGATCTGGAATATCTGATCGGCGATGAACACGCTCAGGTCATTGCGAAGTCGAACGACATCATGCGCTACAACATCAACCTGATGAAGGAAGCGCAGCAGAAGGGTGAACAGCACCCGGAGGCGAAGGCGGGCTTCAAGCCGCACAGCGATGCGGAAGCGGACGCCATGTGGCGCGTCGGCACGAGCATTGACCACGAAGCGTATTTCTTTGAATGGTTCGAAGAACTGTGGAACAAGAAGAATTACGATTTTGCGTTTAAGCGTGTTTCTCCGAACTTCACGGCGCACGGCGCTGGTGGTCAGGAGATCAAGCAAGGTCCCGATGGTGTGTCGGCCATGGTGCGGGAGTGGCACAAGGCCTTCCCGGACGCACATATGACGATGGACGAAGTGATCACCGAAGGTGAGCTTTCGACCATTCGCATGACCTTCACCGGTACACACACCGGCGAATTCTACGGTATTAAGCCCTCGGGCAAGAAGATCAAGGTGACCTCCATCGGCATCGACCGCGTGGTCGACGGCATGATCACCGAAGGTTGGGGCGAACTTGACATGTTCGGCATGATGCAGCAGATGGGTGTGATCCCCAGCCCCGGTTCGTAATTGAGTCTTGAGTCAGCGCATACGCTAAACGAGGAACGAAAATGCCAGTTATCACCATTCGCTTTATCAAAGATGTTGTCGCCACGCCCGAGCAGAAGCGCGAGCTCATCGTCAAAATGACAGACACGTTCGTCGGCGTGCTGGGCGACGTGGTTCGTCCGTTCACCTACTGCATCATCGAGGAGACTCCGGTTGGTGAATGGGGCATCGCTGGTGTTCCGATGCCGGATCTCGAATATCTGGTGGGTGAGCAGCACGCCCAAGTGATCGAGAAATCCAACTCGATGATGCGCGGGGCTATCGCCCAGATGAAGGCATCCGCCGCCGAGCAGGAAGCCGCGAAAGCTGCCGAACTGGAAAAGCGGGCGGATGATATGTGGCGCGGCAGCTCTCTGTAGCGACTACCTGACCATGCAGCAATCTGTGCCTACCTTCAAGGAGTAGAATCATGATTAGCGCGGCTGAAAAGCGTAAGTTGATCAAGTACATGTACGACGAAACCAACAAGGGTAACGCCAAGGTGCTGTTTGAAGTTCTGGCTCCGAACTTCGTGAGCTACGGCGGCGCTGGTTTCCAGGATTTGCACGGTCCGGAAGCTTTCTATGGTTTGTGGCAGACGTTCACAGCGGCCTTCCCTGACCTGCACTTCGAAGTGCAGATCGTCGTCGCTGGTGATGATGAATGGGCGGCGGTGCGCGGCATTCAGACGGCGACGCATCTCGGTAATTTCCTCGGCATGGTTCCGGCGACCGGTAATAAGGTTGAATGGACGGGTACCGCGTGCTTCAAGTTCGATGAAAACGGCAAGATTGTCGAACGTTGGCAAGACCTCGACAACCTGACCCTGTTCCAACAGATGGGCGTTATTCCTCCGTTCGGTTCGGCTGGCGGCTGATCCGCATAATCCTAAAGGAAAAGAACCATGACTATTCAACAGAATAAGATCATCATGTACCGCCTGCTCGACGAAGTGTGGAATCAGGGGAAACTGGAAGTCGTCGACGAAATCATGTCGGCGGATCACACCAGCCCGAGCGCGCCCTTCCTGCCGCCCGGCCCGGAAGGCACGAAGATCATCGTGAACATGTTCCGCAAGGCGATGCCGGACTATCACCTCAAGGTCGACCTGATCATGGCGGATGAGCACAAGGTCGTGGCGCGCTTCACCCAGCATGGGACGCACTCGGGCGAACCGCTCATGGGCATGCCTCCCAGCGGCCGCCGCGCGGAATGGACGGAAATTGCTGTGCTCGAAATCAAAGACGGCAAGATCGTGAAGAGTTGGTACGAGACCGATATGTTGGCGATGGTCAACCAGCTGAATCCGCAGAACTAGGTAGGGAATGGCACGGGGGAGGAAACTCCCCCGTATGGCAGCATTTCTGCTATCAAAGGAGCAGGAGCCGATGACTCCTCGTGAGATCATTGACAAGTACTACGAGTTAGCGAGTGCCGGTAACTGGGATGCGTGGTGCGATTTGTTCCACGCCGACTACGTGATGGACGAGCAGCTCGCTGGACGGATTACGGGGATGGACAATCTCCGCAATATCATGAGCGGTTTTCCGCAGGCGTACAAGAAGTTCGAGAACTCCCCCAAGCATATCCTCGTTGATGGTGATCAGGGCGCGGTGGTATCGCACATTTCCGCGTTAGCCATGAAATATCAGAACGAGCCGATTGAAGCTGAAGCCATGAACTACTTCCAGTTCAAAGATGGCAAGATTATCTACATGGCGAACTTCCACGACTCCAAACCTTTCGCTCCGTTTCTTCGCCAACTCTCAGAGGGGTAGGTTACGTCATGTCGCAAAACACTTATGATTTCATCGTGGTGGGCGCAGGTGCAGGTGGGGCAGCCGTTGCCAGCCGCCTGAGCGAAGTGCCTAACGCCAAAGTGCTGCTGCTCGAAGCCGGTACGGGCGACATTCCGCCGAATGTGCGCATTCCGGCGGCGTGGCCAACGCTCCTGTTCAGCGACATTGACTGGAAGTACTCCAGCACGCCGCAAAAGGGTTTGAACGGCCGCCAGACACCGGAACCGCGTGGTCGCGTGGTCGGCGGGTCGAGCAACCTGTACATTATGATGCACATCCGCGGCCATGAGTCGGATTTCGACAACTGGGCGTACAATGGCTGCCCCGGTTGGGCGTACAACGATCTCCTTCCGTTCTTCCAGAAATCGGAAGATCAGGATGACGACACCAACCCCACGGGCGGCAAGGGCGGCGCGATTGCCGTGTCGAACGCCAAGAACTACAACCCGAACCCGCATTCGGCGCGCTTCATCGAAGCGTGTAAGGAACTGGGCTTCCCCGAAACGGCTGACTTCAACGGGCCGAACATGATTGGCGCGGGCTGGCATCACCTGAACGTGCGCAATGGCAAGCGCCATGCGGCCAACGAAGCCTATATCGAACCGTTTATCGGCAGCCGCCCGAACTGGACGCTCAGCCCGAATTCGCTGGCGACCAAGCTGATCATTGAAAATGGCCGCTGTGTCGGCGTGGAATATATCAAGGACGGCCAGAAGACGTCGGCGCGCGCCACGGGTGAAGTCATTGTGTGCGGCGGCGCGATCGAATCGCCGAAGCTGCTCATGCTCTCCGGCATTGGCCCGGCGGCGCACCTCAAACAGCATGGCGTCGACGTGGTCGTGGATCTGCCCGGCGTCGGCCAGAACTTCCACAACCATGTCCTCACCGGCATGATCTATGAAACTAAGGAAGCGCTGAACGCCCCGAATCTGCAGATGTCGGAATCAGCGTTGTTCTGCAAATCGGATCCCGGTTGGGTTGGCCCCGATATTCAGATGGCGTTCATCAGCGCGTCGTTCGACATCATCGTCGGGCAGGCGAACCCCAACAGCATCAGCATTCTGCCCGGTGTGGTGCGTCCGCTCTCGCGCGGGTCGGTCACGCTGGCGAGCGGCAATCCGCTGGATTACCCGCTGGTCGATGCCAATTATCTCGGCGTGCAGTCGGATGCGGATCGGCTCGTGTGGGCGTTCAAGCTGGGACGCGAAATCTTCCACAGCAAGACGTTCAGCGAAGTGCTGACCGGTAAGGAACTGCTGCCGCATCCGGAAGAAAGCGTCAAGACGGACGCCGAAATCATGCAGTTTGTCCGCAACAATGCGGCGTCGTATCACCACCAGTCCGGCTCGTGCAAGATGGGTCTGGACAGCATGGCGGTGGTCGATCCTGAACTGCGTGTGTACGGTGTCGATGGCCTGCGCGTGGCGGATGCCGCCGTATTCCCGCAGGTGCCGTCGGGCAACTGCCACTCCGCGATCCTCGTCGTGGGCGAAAAGTGCGCGGACTTCATCAAGAAGGCGCATAACCTGCAGTAACCCGCGGTCTGCGGTCACCCGTAAGTGAAAATCTGCATGGCGGTTGGTTGGAATGTCTCCGACCAGCCGCCCTTCACGAAAGTAGGGCGCATGAAACTACAGGGCAAGAAAGTCGGCATTCTCATCGAGAGCGACTTCTACGAAAAAGAGATCTTCTACTACGAGCATCGCTTTCCCGAAGAGGGGATCGAACTCCATTTCCTCTCGCGCTTGTGGGGGCAGCCCTACCTGACCTTCAAGGGACACGAAGAGCATTACCCGTTCGAATGTCACGAGAGTTTTGAAGGCATGAGTGACGAGGAACTGAACAGCTACTCGGCCATTATCGTGCCGTCGGCGATTGTGTCGGATCGGCTGCGCTACACCGAAGACATCAACAAGCTGGCTCCGGCAGTGCAGTTCGTCGAACGCGCTTTCGCCAACAAGAACATCATCAAGGGGATCATTTGTCACGGCCACTGGATCATCTCCCCGGTGCCGCACCTGTACCGTGGGCGCAATGTGACCGGGCACATCAACCTGCTCGGCGATATCCGTAACATGGGCGCGAATTACCTTGATCAGGATCTCGTAGTCGATGGCGATCTGGTCACCGCGCGTACAGGCGGCCACTGCCATCTGCTCGCTCGCCAGATCATCGACATGCTGTACGAAAAAGAAGGGAAAACGGTGCGATAATGGCATTCTCTCACATTGGCCTGAGCTGCCTCGACCCCATCGCCATTGAACGCTGGTACACCAAGTATCTCGGCTTTAAACGGGCGCGTGTGATCCCGCTCGGCGCGGATCAACTGGTGTTTATCAAATCGGGCGATATGTATCTTGAATTGTTCAAGACGGCCGATAAGCGTCCGCTGCCCGCTCCGGAAAAGGACGGCTATCCGTTCGACGGCTTCCGCCACATCGCGTTTCAAGTCGACAACATCGACACTGTGCTCGCCGCACTGGGCGCGGACGCGAAGATCACGCTGGGGCCGCTGGACTTTAGCGACTTTATCCCCGGTTGGCGCACTGTCTGGGTTGCCGATCCCGAAGGCAACATCGTCGAAATCACCCAAGGGTATCAGGATCAGGACAATCCGCCTGCTCTGGACTAGTCTGCCTGCGAGTAGAGAAGAGGAATACCAGTGAAAATCGATTTTACTTTTTCAGATACGATTACCGGGTATGTCACCCATTTCAATCGTGTCGAACGCTCGGTCAAGATCAGCACCTCAGATGGGCGCGAATTCAAGGGCATTCTGACGCCCGCGACCTATGCGCGCATCTCGCAGAACCTCGAAGAACCGTATGCCGACGCGACGGGACGCCTGGCTGAACTGCTGACCCCCGGTCAGCTTGTTTACGCGTACGGCGTGTTCTACCCCGATGGCGCCGAAGGCGATTACACCTTCGAAATTAAGTCGATGGTGTTCCCTGGTAACGGCCCGTCGGTGTATCGCCACGAAGAACAGGACTGGTGGATTAAGCAGATTCGCTCAATCGGCCATTCATACCTCAAGTGGCAGTTCAACCACCCGAAAGAAGCGATCGACTACCGCAATTACCGCACGTTCCTGCATCTGGCGGGCGGCAAGAAGGGCGACTTCCTGCAGGAAACGGACACCATCTCGCGCCTTGTCTACGGGTTTGCCTCGGCGTTTCTGCTGACGGGTGAAGATGCGTTCCTCGAAGGCGCGGAAAAAGGCACGCAGTACCTGCGCGACCACATGCGCTTCTATGATGCCGAAGAACAACTGATCTACTGGTATCACGGCGTGCAGGTGAGCGGCGATCAGGAACAGAAGCTGCTGACCTCGGAATTCGGCGACGACTACGACTCGCTGCCCGCGTACGAGCAGATCTATGCCCTCGCTGGCCCGATCCAGACATACCGCGCGAACGGCGACCCGCTCATTCTCGCGGATGCGGAATTGACGGTCAAACTGTTCGACCGCTTCTTCAAGGATCACGAAAAGGGCGGTTACTTCTCGCATATCGACCCGATCACGCTGGATCCGCGCGCGGCATCGCTCCAGCACAACCGCGCCAAGAAGAACTGGAACTCGGTCGGCGACCATGCGCCCGCGTATCTGATTAACCTCTATATCGCGACGCACGACCCGAAGTACGCCGACTTCCTCGAAGACACGTTCGACACGATCACCGAACACTTCCAGGACTACGAACACAGCCCGTTCGTGCAGGAAAAGTTCTACGAGGACTGGAGCCACGACCAGACGTACCTGTGGCAGCAGAACCGCGGCGTCGTCGGCCACAACCTGAAGATCGCGTGGAACCTCACCCGTATGCAGGGTCTGAAGTGGAAAGACAGCTACGCGGAATTCTCGAAGAAGATCGCCGGTCTGATGCCGCAGGTCGGCATGGATATTCAGCGCGGCGGTTGGTACGACGTCGTCGAACGTACCCTCCAACCGGGTCAGAAGTTCCACCGCTACGTGTGGCATGACCGCAAGGCGTGGTGGCAGCAGGAACAGGGCATCCTCGCCTATCTCATCATGTACGGCGTGTACAAGGATGAAGAATACAAGCGTCTGGCCCGTGAATCGGCGGCGTACTACAACGCGTTCTTCCTCGATCACGACGACGGCGCTGTGTACTTCAATACGCTGGCGAACGGTCTGCCGTACCTGCTCGGCAATGAACGCCTCAAGGGCAGCCACTCCATGAGCGGTTACCACTCGATGGAACTGTGCTATCTGGCGGCGGTGTATCAGAACCTGCTCATCAGCAAGAAGCCGATGGACTTCTACTTCAAGCCGTACCCGAAGAGCTTCAAGGATGGCATCCTGCACGTCGAACCCGACATTCTGCCCCCCGGCTCGATCTGTATCGAGTCCGTGGAAATCGACGGCAAGCCGTATACCGACTTCGATTCGGCGGGTCTGACCGTGAAGTTGCCGGAAACGGAAGAACGAGTCAAGATCAAAGTTCGAATCGTACCCGTCTAACTACGGAGACCTTATGGACGTTCAGGTTAAGCCGTTTCAGGATGCAACTGTTGTCGAAGTGGTTGGTGATATCGACGGCAGCACCGCACCCATGTTGCAAGAACAGATTCTGGCGGTGGCCCAACCGGGCTGCCGCCTCCTTGTCGATATGAGCCGCGTTGGCTTTATGTCCAGCGCGGGTTTGCGCGTCATGCTCATCCTGCACCGGACAATTTCCGGCGGGAAGGGGCATGTGGTTCTCGTTGGCCTGTCGGAAGACATCAAAGATACGATGTCGGCGACTGGCTTCCTGAAGTTTTTCACGACCGCCGATACGCTGGAAGCAGGCTTACAAGCGCTGAACAATGGTTGATCGTATCGATATTTACCCAACTCATGTCCACGATGGGTACAAGCTCAGACCGGGGCAACCGCTGCCGTTCGGGGCAACCATCGTGCCGGGGGGCTCAACTTCTCCATCTTTTCCAGCCATGCGACGTCCTGTACGCTGGTGCTCTTCGAGAAGGGCGCAGATAAGCCGCTGGTCGAAATCCCCTTCCTTGATGAGTTTCGTATCGGGAACGTGTACTCGATGACCGTGTTCGATCTCGACTATGAAAATATCGAATATGGTTTTCGCATGGATGGCCCGTGGGACCCCAAGAACGGCCACCGTTTCGATAAAACGAAGATCCTGATGGATCCGTACGCCCGGGTTATTGGCGGACGCGATACGTGGGGTGTCAAGCCGGACTGGGACAATGTGTATCAGCACCGTGCACGCCCCGTGCTGAACGACTTCGACTGGGAACACGACAAGCCGCTGGAAACGCCCATTGAGGATCTCGTGATCTACGAGATGCACGTGCGGTCGTTCACTCGCGACGAATCGTCCAAGGTCGAGGCGGCGCCGGGTACATTCGCAGCGATGGTCGAGAAGATCCCCTATCTTAAGTCGCTGGGGGTGAACTGCGTCGAGCTGCTACCCGTTTACGAGTTCGACGAGTTCGAAGACAGCCGCCCGAGCCCGATCACCGGGGAAATGCTCTATCAATACTGGGGCTACAGCACGGTCGGATTCTTTGCGCCGAAGGCGGGCTACGCTGCGACCGGCAAGTACGGGATGCAGGTGGACGAGTTCAAGAACCTCGTCAAAGAACTGCACGCCAACGGCATCGAAGTCATGCTGGACGTCGTGTTCAATCACACGGCGGAAGGCAATGAGAACGGTCTGTATGTCTCCTTCCGCGGCATCGACAACAAGATCTATTACATGCTGACGCCGGATGGCTACTACTTCAACTTCAGTGGCACGGGCAATACGCTCAATTGCAACAACCCGATTGTGCGCAACATGGTGCTCGACTGCCTGCGCTACTGGGCCGCAGAGTATCACATCGACGGCTTCCGCTTCGACCTCGCGGCCATTCTCGGGCGTGATCAGAACGGCGCGCCGCTCTCGAACCCGCCGCTGCTCGAACAGCTCGCGCATGACCCGATTCTCGCCAAGTGTAAGTTAATCGCGGAAGCGTGGGATGCTGGTGGCCTGTATCAGGTCGGATCGTTCCCAGCCTATGGGCGTTGGGCCGAGTGGAACGGAAAGTTCCGCGATGCTGTGCGCCGCTTCGTCAAGGGTGACGATGGGCTGGTCGGCGAAATGGCGTGGCGCGTTCAAGGGTCGCCGGATTTGTATGCCACACGCGGCCCGACGGCATCGATCAACTTCATCACGGCGCACGACGGTTTCACACTGATGGATCTCGTGTCATACAACGACAAGCATAACGAGGCCAACGGCTGGAACAACTCGGACGGCGCGAACGACAACAATAGTTGGAACTGCGGTTGGGAAGGGCACACCGACGACCCGGGTATTGTGCAGATGCGGCATCGCCAGATGAAGAATTTCGCGACGATCCTGATGGTGAGTCAGGGCGTGCCGATGATCCTGATGGGCGACGAAGTCGGACGGACGCAGAACGGCAACAACAACACCTACTGCCAGGACAACATCCTTAACTGGTTTGACTGGAACCTGGTGGATAAGAATGGCGATCTTCTGCAGTTCTTCCAGAAGGTGATCGGCTTCCGGCGGGCGCACCCCGTGCTGCGCAGTCGGACGCACTTCGCCCATTCCGATTATGTCGGAAGTGGTATCCCAGACATCAGCTTCCACGGGACGGAAGCGTGGCGTCCCGATTGGTCGGGCAACAACCAACATACGCTGGCATTCATGCTGTCGGGCGACCACGCCAAGGGCGGCAAGGTGCACGACGATCATATCTACGTGGCGATCAATACCTACTGGGATGCGCTGAGCTTTGGCCTGCCGCAGCTTCCGCGTGGCAAACGCTGGCATATGGCGATCAATACCTCAATGCAAGCGGGCGAAGATATCTGGGCTCCAGGCAAAGAACCGCTGCTGGGCGATCAGGGTCATGTGTGGGTCGGCAATCGTTCCGTCATCGTCTTGGTAGGTCGCTAACTCAAAGGAGAATGTGAGCAATGGCTTTTGAAGCAACTCTGAACTTGGAAAACGGCATCGCGAAGATTACGCTGGTGGGGGAACTGGACGCGAGCGTCGCCCCGATCTTTCAGGAGAAGATTCAGGAAGCGGCCAACGCGCACGCGCAGAAACTGGTCCTGCTGATGCAAGGGCTGAGCTACATGTCGAGCGCGGGGCTGCGCACACTGGTGTTTGCCAAGCAGAAGATGGGCGCTCAGGTGAAAATCTATCTGATCGGCACGCAGGAACAGGTCGTCGAACCGATCAAGCAGACGGGCTTCCATTACAGCGTGATCATGCTGGAGACCTACGATCCGACAGTGATCGAAGGCTAAGAGGGCTTCTACGCGACCGCACGGGGGCGTTGGATTTCCAACGCCCCTTTCTCTCTCCGCAGAAGTAGTGTTCCTAACAGCAGGCAAAACGATGTCCGATCAAAAAATACCCGCAGTTGTTGTTTCTGGAAGATCGGCGGATATGGGGGAGTCCCTCAGTGCGATCCGTCAATTTGTCAGCAGTGCGTCGCAGCAGGCTGGGCTAGACAAGCAAGCTGTCTACAAGTTAACATTGGCGGTCGATGAAATCGCCGCAAACATCTTCATCTACGGTTATCGAGATACCGTCCCTGATGCGAAAATCGGGATTGCTGGTCAGATCAGCGATGGACTCCTCACCGTTCGTCTTGAGGACAGCGCCCCGGCCTTTGATCCCGTAGAACACCTGAAAACCGCAGAATTTGATCTCGATGTGCCAATTGATGAACGGATCCCGGGTGGATTGGGGATCAAACTGGCCATCGATAACGTTGACGCGTTTCGCTATGAGTACCTTGATGGGCGAAACTGCAACATCTTCATGATGAAACGCCCAGGCAAGTCGTAATATCACAGAGGGTCAAGAACTTATGTCCAACGCCATATACCGCGTGCTGGTCATTGATGACAACATCGAGAACCGTAAACAACTGGAAAATCACCTCAAGACCAAGGGGCATCTCGTCCAAGTCGCGGGCGATGGACAAGAGGGCTTGGACATGCTGTGTGCCCAGAGCTTTGACTTGATTTTGACCGGGATTAATCTGCCGAAGCTCAATGGCTTTGAACTGCTCGAGCAGATGAACGCGCATCCTGACCTGAAAAACCTCCCGGTCATCATCATTTCGGCAGTGTCGGATATGCAGGCCGTCACCCGCCTGCTGCAGCTCGGGGCAGACGACTACATTCATGAACCGTATTCGCCCGAGATGCTCGATATCCGCATGCACATTCTGATGGAGAAAGTCCTGCTGCAAAAAAGTCAGGAACTCCACATGAAGCGCTCAGAGCGGATGGCGGAGCTGATGGAGAAGGTGATTTTGCCGGTCGGTATCGCCTTATCGACCGAACCGAACTTCGATCACCTGACCGAACGCATTCTGATGGAGGCGAAGCAGATCTGTAACGCCGACGCCGGGACGCTCTACATCCGCACGCATGATGATAACCTGCGATTCGCGATTGCGATCACTGAATCGCTGGGAGTGCATGTGGGCGGCACGAGCGGTCGACCGATCTCATTTTCGCCGCTGCCGATGTACAACCGGGCGACGGGCGAACCTAATCACCACAATGTAGCGACCTACGTTGCGCTGACGGGCAAATCGATTAACATCCCGGATGTATACGTCGCTGAGGGTTTCGACTTCGCCTCGACCAAAATCTTCGACAAGCAGAACAGCTACCGCACTGTGTCGAGCCTGACGGTGCCGCTCAAAGATAACAAGGCGGAAGTGATCGGCGTGCTCCAGTTGATCAATGCGCGCGGCGAAGATGGTACGATTGCCGCCTTTGACGATTACAATCGGCTGGTGGTCGAGTCGCTCTCGTCGCAGGCGGCCATTGTGATGAACAATCATCTGCTGGTGCAGCAGCAGCAGAAAATGGCGAAGATCGAGAACGATATCGAAATCGCGCGGCGCATTCAGAACAACTTCCTGCCGAACCAACTGCCGGTTGTCCCTGGTTGGGAGATTGGTGGGCGCTTTCAACCCGCGCGTGAAGTCGCGGGTGACTTCTACGATCTCTTCATGATGATGAATGAGCGCCGCCTCGGCATTCTAATTGCGGACGTGTGCGATAAGGGCGTGGGCGCGGCGCTGTTTATGTCGCTGACGCGCAGCCTGATTCGCGCGTTTGCCATGATGAACCACAACGTCAACTGGGCGGAAAACCTGTTTGATGACAGCGGAACTACTCTGGGGCGGAACAAGTCCAGCCGCGTGGCGATTCGCGCCAATGCGCTCAAGACAGCGGTCGTAGATACGAACGAATACATCACGACGCATCATCTCGATCTCAATATGTTCGCGACGATGTTCTTTGGCATGCTTGACCCGGCGACGGGGACGCTGCTGTACATCAATGGCGGCCACTGCCCGCCGATGATTATCAGCCCGACGGGCGAGATCAAGGCGCGCCTTGAACCGACCGGGCCAGCGGTCGGCATGTTCCCCGGTGCGGAGTTCGAGATCGCTGATGCGCAGCTCGATTATGGCGATATGCTGTATGCGTTCACCGATGGGGTGACGGACGCGCGCAACCCGGCGGGCAAGCTGTTCCATGAAGCCGGCTTGATCTCATTGGTGCATCCGCCGCTGGATTCGGCAAAGGGCTTCCTCGACCGCGTCGATAATGCGCTGTACAACCACATCGCAGATGCGATTCAGTTTGACGACATCACGATGGTAGCGGCGCGGCGCGAACCGAAAGCGTAACCGAGGTTTCGGTACACATGGATCAGATGGGGCGCAGTGATGCGCCCCGTTTGCTTGGTTAAGCCTGCGTCAGCGGTAAGTACACGCGAAAGCGGGTATCCCCCGGTTGGGAAGTTACGCGAATATCCCCGTGGTGGCGGTTGACCACAATCCGATACGCGATATCAAGGCCGAGTCCCGCGCCCTCGCCGACGTTCTTGGTCGTGAAGAAGGGTTCGAAGATGCGTGGGAGGATGTGCGGCGGAATGCCCACCCCATTGTCGGTGATTTCGACCACCGCACACTCGCCTTCAACTTCTGTATGAATATGCACACTGCCGCGCCCGTTTGTGGCGTCGACGGCATTGTCGATGATGTTGGCCCAGACCTGCTCAATATCCCCCCATGTAGAGTGGGACAAGCGGGACATTCGACGCATAGTCGCGTGTGATGGTCATGTTGCGCAGGGCGTGCCCGAAGATGACCAGCGTGTTGTCGAGTACGTGATGGAGGTTCGCCTACTGCAGCGGGCTCTCGTCGAGCGCTGAATAGGCGGTCACGGCGTTGATCATCTCGGAGATCCGCACCGTGCTCTGTTCTAGCGTTGTCAGGATGCTGCGCATGGTCAGCATCCCGTCGATCCAGACTACTGCTTCGTCGAGTGCGTCGTGCGGGATAATCTCGGCGAGCGCGTCCAAATCATCAACCTGTGTGTGCCCCTGCGCTAATGCAGGTGCAAGTTCCCACGCATTGTCGATCCCGCGGTCTTCCAGCCACTGGCTGAGCTTCTCTTCAAGGTCACTTTGCTCCAGCGCGTTCAATCGGGTGGCGTGGTTCCCCCGTGCGACCAGCGTATTGAGCAGACCAGTGATCGCGCTGATCTGCTCCGCCGAGAGGTTAAGCTGAGACAGATTCAAGAGGAGCGATTGCAGCATCGACAGCGCTTCAGGGAGCTGCTTGGCGGCGCGCAGGCTGGCGGCGGCGGGGTTATTCAGCTCGTGCGCTAAACCCGCCGACAGGCGACCAAGGGCGGAGAGCTTCTCATTCTGCTGCAAGACAGACTCGGTATCGCGAACGCGCGTTACCATCGTGATCAGCAGGAGGCGCGCGACAGGTGAGGTGTTGAGATCGGCGAAGAGCGCCGGCGCAAAGCGCAAAAAGCGGCTGTGTTGAACTGCGCGCCCGGTCGCCGTGTGGTTGAGTCCGGTCAGAATCGAGATCTCGCCAACGAACACCCCGGGCTGATACTGTTCGAGCACGACAGGTCGTCCGCCGATCAGTTTATTGATTTCGGAGTTCCCCTTCCGAGCAGGACGTAGAGCCCAGAGGCAGGATCGCCTTCGGCAAAGAGGATGTCATCGGCTTCCAGCGCGAGTTCTTCGGCGGCCGGTAGGAGTGCTAACAGGTCTGCGTCCGAGACGCCGTCGAAGGTGTGCATCTGACGCAGGGCTTGCAAGACCATAGGGTAGGCTCCTTCATCAACCGTCACTGGATTTAAGCGTTTGAATGGTCTCATTGTAGCCGATTTTGCTGGATACGTGGCACCAAAAAGGCATTGTCACCCGCAGTACAGTGAGGATGAGTGAAAGGAGAGAAAAGGCGCGTAAGTATGCTCGTTTCTGGTCGGTCGCTTTAAATTTCTAGAACTGCTATAGGCGACAGGAGGTCGGAGAGCATGACCAAGCGAACTCAACTTGCACAAGAGTATTACAGTGCATTCGCCACCGGTGATCGAGGCTTTTTCGAGGAGCATCTGGCCGATACATTCACATTTTCGGCTCCGCCAGACCCTCATCTAGACCGGGCGGGTTACTTTGAACGGTGTTGGCCGGGTGCGGGTACGGGGCAGACGTTTAACTTTATTCGCCTGATCGAGGTTGGTGAAGAAGTGATTCTGACCTATGAAGCGCGACAACCGAACGGTGAGACAGGCAGAAACACTGAAATTCTCACGTTTGAAGGCGACAAATTGATCCGTGCCGAAGTCTACTTTGGTTGGAAGGTAACCTAAACCCGCGTGTGCGCTTCAGGAAAACGGACGAGCCGTACGGCTCGTCCGTTTGTGTCTTGATGCGAATGCTGGTCTAGATGTCGAGGTTGCGCACCGTTTTGGCATGCGTCTGAATGAAGCGGCGGCGTTCCGGGACGCTGGTGCCCATCAGCATGTCAAATACGCGATCCGCTTCTACGGCATCATCGATGGTGACCTGCAGCAGCGTGCGCCGTGCCGGGTCCATCGTGGTCTCCCACAGCTGTTCCGGGTTCATTTCACCGAGACCCTTGTAACGGCTGACCTTCACCTTATCGGGTTCCTTGTAGCGGTGGAGCGCGCGGGCGAGGATTTCGTTTTCACCCATGCCGGCTTCCATGTACAGGTATTCGATATCTTTGCCCGCTTGCAGGCGGAAGATCGGCGGTTGGGCGATGTAGAGATGCCCTTCAGTGATCAGCGATGTCATGTGGCGGAAGAAGAACGTCAACAACAGCGTGCGGATGTGGCTGCCGTCGACATCAGCGTCCGTCATGATGATGACGCGGCCATAGCGCAGGGAATTGATGGTGAAGTCTTCGCTGATGCCAGTCCCGAGCGCGCTGATCAAGGACTTGATTTCGTTGTTGTCGAGCATCTTGTCGAGGCGGGCGCGCTCCGTGTTGAGGATCTTGCCACGCAGCGGCAGAATCGCCTGAAAATGGCGATCACGGCCCTGTTTGGCGGAGCCACCGGCGCTGTCGCCTTCGACGATGTAGACTTCGGCGTTGTCGCCATGCGACGAGCAGTCGGCGAGTTTGCCGGGCAGGGTAGAGCTTTCCAGTAGACTGGGACCGCTGCGCACCAAATCACGCGCCTTGCGGGCGGCTTCACGGGCGCGCATGCTGGTCATGCACTTTTCAACGATTTTGCGTGCTTCACGCGGGTTCAATTCGAGGAATTCGTTGAACGCCTCGGTCACGACCGATGACACCGCGCCCTGCACTTCGGGATTGATCAGCTTGACCTTGGTCTGGCTCTCAAACGAGGGATGCGGGTGCTTGATGCTGACAATCGCCGTGATGCCTTCGAGCGTGTCCGAACCGGAGAAGTTGCTATCTTTCTCTTTGAGTAGGCTGGCCTTACGCGCGTAACGATTGATCACACCGGTAATAGCCGAACGCAAACCAGTCAGGTGCATGCCGCCGTCCGGCGTGTTGATGGTATTGGCGAACGCCAGTTCCGTGATCGCGGCCGTGTCGGTGTACTGGAAAGCAACTTCCACGCCGATATTGTAGGGCGCTTTGCCCTCAGGCGGCGTGATCGTCACTTCGCGATCCATGTAGACCACCTGATGGATCGAATCGCGAGTGCGGTTGATGTAGCGCACAAAGGATTCAACCCCGCCCTCGAAGTAGAAGGTGGTTTCCTTGGGAATTGGACGAATACGCTCGTCGCGCAGCGTAATGCTCACTTTGCGCGTGACGAAGGCCATTTCACGGAAGCGCTGCGCCAGCGTCGAAAAGCTGAACTCGTTGTGTTCCAGAACTTTGAAGTCCGGTTTAAAGGTGATGGTTGTCCCGGTGCTCTCGTCGTCGGACAGCGGGCGAGTCTGCTCGATATCGCCAACGGGGTGCCCTTCGCGGTAGGTCTGCTGCCACAGGTAACCATCGCGGAATACCTGTGCCACCAACTGTTCAGAGAGCGCGTTCACCGCAGTGACACCGACGCCGTGCAAACCACCGCTGACCTTATAGGCGCTGTTGTTGAACTTGCCACCCGCCCCGACCTTGGTCAGTACAACTTCCAATGTCGAGATGTCCGGGTACTGCTTGTGTCGCCCTACGGGGATGCCGACACCGTTATCTGAGATCGATACCACATTGTCGTCATAGAGAGTCACGACGATGCGATCACAGCGGCCAGCCAGCGCTTCGTCGACGGCATTATCCACGACTTCGTAGATGAGGTGGTGAATTGCGCGTATATCTGTCCCCCCAACATACATACCGGGGCGCAGTCGAATATGCGCTAATGGATCGAGCGCCTGAATGCTGTCCTCGTTATACACCGGGGCAGTGACTTTGTCCGCCATTCCAACTCCTATACGCGAGATTTTATGGTGAAAATGGAAACGTCCTTTCATTAATTATACCCCACGTTGGGGCGGAGTTCAATTCGCAAAAACAAGTGTTCTAACTGCTGCGGGAGCGTCTGCCTTGACAGACAAGCGGAACACTCCTAGAATCGCAAGTGTGTGCTGCCCCTGTAGCTCAATGGACAGAGCAAAGACCTTCTAAGTCTGAGGTTGTAGGTTCGAATCCTGTCAGGGGCGCTGTTTTTCTTCACTTGACCCTCGTGCGTCCGGCTATCGTCTGACTGGCGATTTGGTTGAGCGCTAACCCACCTGAGTACAACTTATGATCCTGTGTGTGAACCTGAATGCGGCCATCGACAAGACGATTGTGGTGGATCATTTTGAGTTGGGACAGATCCATCGACCGAAGTCGGTGCTGTCGCTCGCGGGCGGCAAAGGCTGCAACGTCGCGCGCGTGTTGAACACACTCGGTCAACCTGCAGCTGTCACCGGGTGGGTAGGTGGTTATGCTGGCCAGTTTATTTTGGCCCAGCTCCGACAGGAAGGGGTGCGCGACGCATTTGTAACGACCGCCGTTGAGTCCCGCACTTGTACCTCGGTCGTGGATGCGAGCACCAACGTGATTACGGAGATCTACGAGTCCGGCGTGCCCGTGCAACCTGAAGAAGTGGAAATGCTGCTGGCGACGGTGGAGGGGTGGCTGAGTAAGGCGCAGCTGCTCGTGTTGAGCGGCAGTCTGCCGCCCGGCGCACCGCGCAACATCTACGCGCAGTTGATCGATCGGGCGCGGACGGCGGGTGTTCCCACCGTGCTCGATGCCAGCAAGGATGCACTGCAGCTCGGCTTACTGGCGCAACCTACGTATGTTAAGCCCAATCAGACAGAACTGGCCGAAATATTGCAGACCCCACTCGATACGGTTGAACAGCAGCGCACGGCGGCGCAGGAAGTTGCACGACGGCACCAGACGACGGTCATCCTGTCACTGGGCAAACACGGCGCCTTGCTGACCGATGGCGAGCTTATGTGGCAGGCCGTCCCGCCGCCAGTTCACGCCATCAGTGCGGTTGGTTCCGGTGACTCGCTGGTCGCGGGCTTCACGTCAGCGGTCGTGAGCGGCAGCAGCCTCCCTGACGCACTGCGATTGGGGGTCGCTTGTGGGACGGCGAACACATTGATGATCGGTGCCGGGCGGTTGCAGCGCGGTGATGTTGATGCCATTCGTCCGGGCGTCACGGTCACCCAATTGGAAACATCCTAGGCCAGCGATCAAGCTTTGGAAGTTCAGAGGACGCTTATTGGCAGATCGATTGTCCGCGTGCGCGGCAATCGGAATGAAGCAGGAGATACATGAATTATGGCGAAGAAAGCGTTGTTTGTCGCAGGCGGCTGGGATGGTCACACACCCTTCGAGTCGGCGAATGTGTTTGCGAGTCTGCTGCGTGAGGCCGACTACGAAGTGGAAATCAGCGATACGCTGGATGTATACCTCGATGCGGAGAAGCTGCGCGGCCTCGATTTGATCGTACCCACGTGGACGATGGGCAAGATTACCGGTGAGCAGGCCAAAGGCTTGCTAAATGCGGTCGCAGAAGGCGTCGGTGTGGGTGGGTGGCACGGCACAATGGGCGACTCGTTCCGTGAGAACACCGACTACCAGTTTATGGTGGGTGGGCAGTGGGTCGCGCACCCCGGCAACATCATCGACTACAAGGTGAACATCACCAACCACGGCCACCCGATCACACATGGGTTGAGCGACTTCCACATGCACTCCGAACAGTACTATATGCATGTCGATCCATCAAATCAGGTGCTGGCGACGACCACCTTCACGGGTGATTATGTTGGCTGGATCGCCGGAACGGTGATGCCGGTCGTGTGGACGCGGTCGTGGGGGATGGGGCGGGTGTTCTACTGCTCGCTCGGCCATGTGGCGAAAGACTTCGATGTGCCCGAAGCCCGCGAAATCGTGCGGCGCGGGCTGTTGTGGGCGAGCAAATAGTGCAGATAGGCGGCGCGATCCACCGGGATCGCGCCGCTACTCAATTAGCTGGGTGACGATTTTGCCGCGGACGTGCCGCCGTTCGAGGGCGAGCAAGGCTTCGGCGGTCTTTTCAAGAGAGACCACCTGCGTCACCATGGAGTGAATAACTTTGGCCTCCAGCATGTCCATCAAATTGGTGAGATCCACACACATGGCGCGCTGCCACGGATAGTCGTGCTGCAGATGCGCGCCGCCGAGCATAATAGAATGGATAGAAACAGCCTTGCCAAAGTCGAGAGCATTGACAGGCGGTGTGTCATCGATACACATCAGGTGACCGTTGAAGGCGAGTAATTTTAGGCCAACTGCCGCACTCTCGGCCCCCAACGTATCGATCACGATGTCTACGCCACGCCCTTGGGTGATCTCCAACACACGCTCCACCACATCCTCAGTTTGATAGTCAATCACGTGGTTCGCGCCGAGGGTGCGCACGTAGTCATGGTTGCGCGCAGACGCCGTCGTGATCACTTGGACGCTGTGGAGCCGCGCCATCTGAATGGTGAAGCCGCCCACGCCGCCCGCGCCAGCCTGAACGAGCAGGGAACTGCCCGCGCGGATGGTCGTTTTGTGATACAGTGCCTGATAGGCGGTCATGCCGGCACAGGGGAGAGCCGCGGCATCCACAAAGCTGACGGAGTCGGGGATGCGAGCCGTCACATGCGCCGGAACAATCGCAAACTCGGCTAGTCCGCCGGGCCGCGACAAGTCACCGTGATAGGCGATGCGGTCGCCGAGCGACCACGGCTCCGCTCCCGGACCGAGAGCGTCAACCGTGCCGGCGACGTCGAGGCCAAGGATGAACGGGTACCGCCAAGCCGGGTGACCGCCGCGCGCGAGTTTATAATCGACCGGATTGAGGCCGACCGCGTGAACGCGGACGCGCAGTTCTCCTGGCCCGGGTTCTGGGATCGGGGTTTCACCGATCCGAAGATGTTCAAGGGCACCGGGGCGATCAAGTAGTAAAGCGCGCATAGGTTGGCTCCTCAAGTGGAAAATGCGAGGATACCAGAGACAAAAAATGCCTGCAAGCGCAGGCATCTGGGTCTACAGGGTCATGATTTGCTGGTATAAGCGGTTTGTTTCATCGGAGACGACGATTCCGGCGCGTCCGAAGTCGTCGCATAGGCGTTGATAATGGGCGGCGGCCTCGCTGCGCCGACCGAGCTTCGAGAAGAGGTTCATGACTTCGCGATGCAGGTCTTCACGCTGATTGTCTTCACTCAGCGCGCGCTGGTAAAGCGACAAGGCGTGTTCGGGGCGATCTTCGGCGAGGCGATACTGGGCCATATTCATCAGGGCTTCGAGGTAACCAGCGCGGAAATCGGCGCGGCGATCCTGAATCCAGCCATCGTTATGCCCTTGCAGGAAGGGCCCACGGTACAAATCGATGGTGCGCTGCCAAGCGGCCAAGGTATTGCTGCTGCGTTGATCGCGCGCGTCCATCAGGTGAGCGACGTAGTGCATCACATCATAGTAGATGTCGAGATCGGGATTGACGCGGTAGTAGCCTTCGTCATGGACGAGGACATCCATGTCCAGTGCTTTATGCAAACGGCGTTTGGTGACATGGAAAACGTTTACCGCTTGATCCATGTCGAGTTCCGGCCAAAACGCCTGGCAAATCTCCGAGCGGGTGATCACCGGTCGATCCAACGCAAAGAAGAAGAGCAGGCGGGGCAGGTGGCCTTCCCACGAGTCGATGGGCTGGTCATTGAGCAAGACGAAACCGGGACCCAGCGCATAAACCTCCAGCATTTTGGAGCCTTTGCCCTGAATCTCGTAGAAGTCACGGCGGATCACCTGCTCATCTTCAACGATGACCGCGTCGCCGCGCGCGATCATCGAGACCCACGGTAAACGGGGCAGGGTGCGGCTGTTGATGATCAGCTTGCAGTGTTCGGGTAAATGCGCGGTGAGCTTTTCGATGAACATCTGAATGTCATCCGCTTCATCGCTGCGATCATACTCGTCAAGGATTAAGTAGAAGGGTTTTTCGCTTAACTCGCCGATATCGCGCGCAAAAGTTGTAATGATTGCATTCAGGTTGCTCTCGCTTTCGGAGGGCAGCATATTCAAATGCCGACCGAAGGTGGGATGTTGATTGGCGAGATCGTGCGTAATACCAGACAGGAATGAAGAAAGATTTATATCATCTGGACCAAGGGCATAATAGAACGCGGGAAATTCAGAGGAGTTGATTAAGCGCGCCACCAAGAGCGAACGATAGCGACTGCGTGGATGGAGCAAGGTGACCCGGGCGGCTTCTGACTGCTCTTGGAAGGTTTCAAACGATTGCTCTAATACCCGATGAAGCTTCATTGGAGTTATAACTCCCCCAGACGTCAGTAAAAAGATGGCTGTATCATATCATATAACATAAGCGCATTGCTAATGTTTGTCAACGAAGGCCTTATTGGTTAATTGAATAGAATATATCAATGTCACTTACAGAATTCTACAAAGGGTTTGGCAGATGAAGCCACCACGGACATTAGGTGTATCACTGGCAATTCTCGCCAGCGTCATGTTATTCACCGTGCTGCCACTGCTGCAAGTGGCCGCGCCCTTGATCATTCAATATCGCTTGAGTCAAGTTGATCTGCCGTCACCCGATGGAACGGGAACAGTGCGGCCCGTTGCGGTGGGGAGCGAACTGGAGGGGGGGGCGAACGGTGCGACGGCATTTCAAGTGGGCACCAGTGCGCTGTTCCTCGTGATCGCCATCGGCGCGTGGCTTGGTCGGCCCCGCTGGATTCGCGGCGTCATGCTCGCGGCGGTGTTGACTCTGCTCACGGTGACGGTGATCACGAGCGTCGCCACATTGAACGCCCCACCGGATATTAACAGTGGTCTGGATTCCGGTCAGAGCCTGACGACGCCGCTGATCTATGCGCGTTTAGCCCTAAGCGGGTTGATCACCTTGTACGTGCTGTGGTACCTGAACCGGGGGCCAGCGCGCGCTTTTTACCGGGGCTATTACTTGCAGCGCGGTGAAACGACTGCTCCGCTGAGCTGACTTATTCAGCCGGTACGTTAAAAGAACAAGACGGGAAATCTCCCGTCCTGTTGAATGCTTGAACGAACTAGCTTTGCGCTTTTTCGCGTTCGGCTATTTCCATCTGCACCAACTCGCGGCGCAGTGTCTTGCCGACGGTTGTTTTAGGCAGCGCGTCGACAAAGGCGAAGCGCGTCGGACATTCGTACGGCGCCAGCGACTTGCGCGCGTGCGCAACGAGGTCGTCGGCGGTCGCGGTCTGACCGGGACGCAGCACGACCCACGCCTTGAGCGCCTCCTGCCCGTCTTTCTCGGGGTGCGGAATGGCGGCGACGCCGACTTCGAGCACGGCGGGATGGCTGGCGATCACTTTTTCGACGTTGTTCGGATAGACATTAAAGCCGCCGATGAGCGCCATGTCTTTCTTGCGGTCGACGATGTAGAAGTAGCCGTCGTCGTCCATGCGGGCGATATCGCCCGTGTACAACCACTTTTTGCCATCTTTCTCGCGCAGGGTATTGGCCGTTTCCGTGGGCATGCCATGGTAGCCGACCATCAACTGCGGCCCGGTCATGACCAGCTCGCCAATTTCGCCGACGGGCAGATCGGTCACGCCGTCGTCCAAGCTGACGATGCGCATGTCCATGTCGGGGAAGGGCAGGCCGATGGAACCGGTGCGATTTTCGCCGTTGAGCGGGTTGGCGTGGGTAGCCGTCGGCGCTTCGCTCATGCCAAAGCCTTCCAGCAGCTTGCCGCCGCTCAGACCTTCAAACTCGCGTTTGGTGGAGGGTGGCAGCGGTGCGGAACCGCTCATACACACGCGAATGCTGCGTAAACTGACCTTGCCGGACTTGACGGTGGCATGGTTGTTGAGCGCGTTGTAGAGCGCCGGGACACCCATGAAGATAGTGGGCTTAAATTTGTCGATGGTGTCAAGCACGTCATCCAGATCGCGGGCATTCGGCACGAGCACGATGCGCGCACCGAGCGTCATGGCGAAGCTGACTACGGTCACGAGACCGTAGACATGGAAGAACGGAATCGCGCCGAGGAAGACTTCGGAACTGCTGGTGCCACTTTTATCGCCGCCGAGCAGCACTTCGCGGCACTGCAGCGTATTGGCCACCAGCGCTCTGTGGTTCGACATGGCGGCTTTCGGGATGCCCGTTGTGCCGCCCGTATACTGGAAGATCGCAAGATCGGAACCGGTCACCGTGACACTCGGCTTACGCCCAGCAAACTTCGTGAGCAGTGCTTGCAGCCACTGATCGCCGGAGGCTAATGCATCGAGAAAATGCCCGCCTTTTTTCTCTTTGGCGATCTGGAACAGGACGCGGGCGGCAGAGGGCAAATACTCTTTAACATTGGTGACGATGACGGTCTTGAGTTTGGTGCGCGGCTGAATTTCTTTAATGGTCTTGTAGAACATCGAAAGCGTGATGACGATCTCCGCGCCACAGTCGTTGATCTGGGCCTGCATCTTTTCGGCGGGATAGGTGGGATTGGTCGCCGAGACGACGCCGCCCGCCTTTAACACGCCGAAATAGCTGATGACAAAGGCGGCCGTGTTCGGCATCACCAAGGCGACTCGATCTCCTTTTTTGAGACCGAGATCGATGAGTGCGACGGCTAAGGCATCCGTCGCTTGATCGAGCTGCTCGTAGTTGATTTCCGCTGCCACACGTCCGAGAACTGGGAGATGCGCACTGGTGACGAGAGCGACGTTCTTGGGGTACTTGTTGGCACTGTCTTTCAGGAAGTTCTGGAGCGGAATATCGGGATACGGTTCGAGGGAGTGAGCCACCCCCGGATCGTATTTTTTCAACCACGGGCGTTCAGTATAAGTAACCATAGGCGTCTCCGTGCCAATTTAATCTAACTTTGATTAGATTATATGGCGGATACGCCTTACAGTCAAAATTCTATGAGTCGCCCCAGCGCCGCCACTGCTCGGGGATGGTCGTGACCTTTCCCTCGTGGGTGATACAGATGTGCTTGCTGAAACCTGTAACTAACGTCTCGTGTGTATCCGCGTGGATAATTTCATAGGCGAACGTGAGCGTGCGGCTCTTCATTTCGTCGATCCAACAGCGGACGATAATCTGGTCGCCATACTTGGCAGGTTTCACATAACGGGCGTGGACTTCAGAAACGGTCAGGTAGAGACCGCTGCGTTCAAAGCTGGCGTAGTCGCTGCCGCGCTGGCGCGCGTAGTTGCTGCGCCCTTCTTCGAAATAGACGATATAGCTGGCATGATGCACAATTCCCATGGCGTCGGTCTCGGCGTACCGGACGTGCAGTGTGACTTCCTGAACAACTTTCTCCAAAGCCTAACCCCTTTCTTTGGTGGGCATGTTATATTACGTGTAGTCATGGATCAATCAACAACTCGGAGGAACCTACGTTGACCGCACGCACGCTCGTCATTACCGCAGCATTGATCGTTCTATCGTTAATTCTAGCGTCGTGTGGTGGCGGAGCAACGTCTACCCCGACCAGCGTCCCGCCGACCGAAGCACCCGCCACGCAAGCGGCGACGGAAGAGGTCGCGGCTACGCCAGTGCCGACCGACGAAGTTGTGACGACGGAAGAACCAGCAGCGGAGGCGACCGCAGACGCCACCGAAGCAGCAGGCATCGCTGAAGCGGCGGGCGGTGTAACGCTCACAGTGATGCAGGAAAACACCGCGCTGCGCGGTGGCCCCGGTACGAACTATGAAGTGATTGTGCGCGTAACGGTCAACGCATCCTACCCGGTGGTCGCGACCTATGGCGAAGGTCGCAACCAGTGGTATCAGATCACGCTCGAAGATGGAACATCAGCATGGGCGTGGGCGCGCGTCGTGACGCTGAACCCGGCAGATGCGGTTGTTCCGGTTGCCGCCGAAGTGCCACCCCCACCGGCCTCGTAGTCACGGCTAGCGGCTGTGCCGCCGTTCGAGTTCGGCATACACATCCTCCAGCGTGATGCCGCGCTCGACCATCAAGACCAGCGTGTGATAGAACAGATCGCTCAATTCCGCGATCTGTTCGTTTTTTCCCTGCCCGAGCGCCGCGACAATCACTTCCGTCGCTTCTTCGCCGACCTTCTGCGCGATTTTGTTGACGCCTTTGTCAAACAGTTTGTTGGTGTAGCTCTCCGGCTTCGGGTTCTGCTGGCGATCCCGGATGATCGCTTCAAGTTCATTTAACTGCATCGGTGATATCCTCTAGCGTGCGGAAGAAACAAGTTACAGCGCCCGTGTGACAGGCAGGGCCAGCCGGATCGACGAGAATGAGCAGCGTATCCTCGTCACAGTCGACGAGAATTTCGCGGACGGTCTGAGTATTGCCGGAAGTCGCCCCTTTGTGCCACAACTCGCCCCGGCTGCGGCTCCAGAACACAGTTTCGCCCATTTCGAGCGTTTTTTGGAGTGATTCGGCGTTCATGTAGGCGACCATAAGCACTTGCCGGGTGGTGGCATCCTGCACCACGGCAGGGATCAAGCCCTGACTATCCCACTTGAGGTTCACAGCGGCTCCCAACCCGATAAACGCATCGGCACACCCGCGGCGGCGAGGTAGCGTTTAAGGTCGCCGATGCGGATCTCGTTGTAGTGGAACAGAGTGGCGGCGAGTGCCGCATCGGCGCGCCCGATGGTCAGCGCTTCGCAGAAGTGTGCCATCGTGCCCGCGCCGCCGGAGGCGATCACCGGGATGGAGACGGCATCGCTGATCGCCTGCGTCAGTTCGAGGTTGTACCCGGCCTTCGTGCCATCGCGATCCATGCTGGTGAGCAGAATTTCACCCGCGCCGCGTTCCTGTACCTCTTTCGCCCAGTCGAGCGCATTCTTGCCTGTCGGGATGCGCCCCCCATTGATAAAGACTTCCCAGCGACCATCCACCCACTTGGGGTCAATGGCGACGACGATGCACTGACTGCCGAACGCCCATGCCCCCTGATTGATCAGGTCGGGAGTGCGCACGGCGGAGCTGTTGATCGAGACTTTGTCCGCACCCGCGAGGAGGGTAGCCCGGATGTCGTCGATGGTGCGGATACCCCCGCCGACGCAAAAGGGGATGAACAGGCTGTCGGCGACGCGGCGCACCATGTCGAGCGTGGTATTCCGGTTTTCGTGCGAGGCAGTGATGTCGAGAAAGACGAGTTCGTCCGCGCCTTCCTGATCATAGATCACAGCCTGTTCGACCGGGTCGCCTGCGTCACGCAGGTCGACGAAGTTAACGCCTTTGACGACGCGCCCATTCAGCACGTCGAGGCAGGGGATAATGCGTTTAGCCAGACTCATCTAGCGTCCTTCCGCCGCTTCCAACGCGGCTGCCAGCGTGAATTTCTTCTCGTAAAGCGCCATGCCAATCACCGCGCCAGCGATCTGCTGACTTTGGGCGAGGGCGCGAATGTCATCCACGCTGCTGACACCGCCGGAAGCGATCACCTGCAACCCGGTTTCGCGCGCCAGACGCACGGTTTCTGTGACATTCACGCCGACGAGACCGCCGTCGCGGCTGACATCGGTGTACAGGGCGTGTTTGACGCCGCGCGCGACCATCTGCTTTCCGGCCTCGACCGGCGTGAGGTCGACGGTAGTTTGCCAACCGTGCGTGGCGATCTTGCTGGCACGGGCATCGAGGGCCACACAGACCGCATCCGCCCCCCAGCGCTCAATGGCCTGCGTGATGAGTTCAGGCGTTAGAAAGGCGGCCGTGCCGATGACGACGCGGTTCGCGCCCGCATTGAAGGCACGTGCAATGTCGTCCAGCGTGCGCAGACCGCCGCCAAACTGAACTTTCGCACTAAAGGCGGCAATGCGTTCGAGAATGAGACTATTGTCGTTGGCCTGGGCAAACGCACCGTCGAGATTCACCATGTGAATCCACTGCGCGCCCGCCGCAATCCACTTCGTAGCCGTCGTGGTCGGGTCGTCGCTGAAGACCGTCTGGCGGTTGGGGTCGCCTTCGCGCAGGCGCACCACGTGGCCGCCGCGCAGATCAATGGCTGGATAGATGATCATGACGGGGTGTACTCCAAGAAATTGGTCAGAATTTGCAGGCCAGTTCGCTGGCTCTTCTCCGGGTGGAACTGCACGCCAAACAGATGGCCGCGCGCGACGCCTGCTGTGAAGGGAATGCCGTAATCGACGGTGAGAATCACGTCGTCAGGATTGGCGGGCACGCAGTAATAGCTGTGCACGAAGTAGGCGTAACTCTCCGCGCTCAACTTGTTCAACAGCGGCGACGGGCGGGTCTGCTGGAGGTTGTTCCAGCCCATGTGAGGGACTTTGTGACCCGGTAAATCGTCAAAGCGGGTAACACGCCCGGGCAGCAGGCCCAAGCCCTCGTGATCACCCATTTCGTCGCTGGTTTCGAAGAGAAACTGCATCCCAAGGCAAATGCCGAGGTAAGGGATACCCGCGTTCACCGCGTCACGCAGCGGTTGAATGAGTCCTTGTTCGCGCAGCTTGAGCATGCCCGCGCCGAAAGCTCCCACACCCGGCAGAATGATTTTGTCCGCGCCGCGCAATTCGTCCGGCTGATGGACGAGGCGGATGTTGGCAACGCCGAGCGCGTGGAGCGCATGCAGCACACTGCGTAAGTTTCCGGCTCCGTAGTCGATGACCGCTAACATAGCCCTCCTTAAAAACAAAAAGCCCTGCGAGGTGCAGGGCTATGCTCAAAGCAAAACTATCAGTGAGACGACTAGTCCAGCACCCCGTGGAGCATATGCAGATGATGATGGTTGTGCTGGCGTTGGATACTGTACATGTGTCACCTCAGACGGAAAAGAGTATAACGGCTCGCTGTAAGCTTGTCAATGCGGCGCAAGTCGTTACAATAGCGGGCTTGTATCAGGAGAAAACAACTATCGTGATCGCACTGCTCACCGATTTTGGCGCAGCGGATATCTACGTTGGCGTGATGAAAGGCGTGATTTTGTCGATTGATCCGCAGGCGCAGATCGTCGATATTACCCACAGCATTCAACCGCAAAACGTGCGGCAGGCCGCCTTCGCGCTGCTCAACAGCTATCGCTATTTTCCCGAAGGTACAGTCTTTCTGGTCGTGGTCGATCCGGGCGTCGGGACAGATCGGAAGCCGATTGCGATTCATGCGGGCAAGTACAAGTTCGTGGCGCCGGACAATGGGGTGTTGAGCTATGTCCTGTATGAACTGCGCGATGCCTTTGCTGTCGAACTAAGCAATCCGACCTACCAGCTCACGGGCGTGAGCAGCACGTTTCACGGACGCGACATTTTCGCGCCGGCCGCCGCGCATCTCGGCAAAGGGGTGGCGCTGCGGGCGTTGGGCACACCACTGCTCAACCCGATTGCACTGCCAGAACCCCAGTTAGGTATCAACGGCAAGCGGATTACGGGTGAAGTCATGCACATCGATCACTTCGGCAATATTGTCACCAGCATCGGCAGTTTGCGCTGGGTGGCGCCGGAGCGCTTGACGCTCAACCCGCGCTTTGGTGAATTCGCGACGCAGCCCATTCCCGCGGCGACGGCGACCGTTGAACTCGGCGGGGTGACGCTGACCGGTATCCGTCACGCGTTTGGCGAAGCCGAGCGGGGTGAACTGATCACAATCGTGGAGAGCAACGGATTCCTTGAGATCGCCGTCAATCAAGGCAGCGCAGTGGCGCGGCTCGACGTGACTATCGGCGACCGCGTCGAACTACAGATAGGATAACTGATGCAGCAATTTGTGATCGAGGGCGGGCACGCGCTGGCAGGCGAAGTGACGGTCAGCGGCAACAAAAACGCCGCGCTCAAGATGCTGCCCGCGTGCATTCTGACCGATCAGCCCGTGGTTCTGCAGAACATGCCGAACATCGGCGACGTGCGGACATTGATCGACATCATGCGCGCGCTGGGCGTGCAAATCGAGTGGATTGGGGCGAACGAACTGCGGGTGCACGCTCACGAAATCGCGACGACGGCCATAGATCCGGTATTGGCCGGGCGCTTGCGAGCGAGCATCGTGCTGGCCGCGCCCATGCTGGCGCGCTGTGGGCGGGTCAATCTGCCGCTCCCCGGCGGGGACGCCATCGGCGAGCGGCGGCTCGATATGCATGTGTTCGCGCTGCGCAAGTTAGGCGCACAGGTGAACTATGACGGCCAAGCGTTTGACATGGTCGCGGATAAACTGGTTGGCGCGGACATCTTGCTGACAGAGGCGAGCGTCACCGCGACTGAGAACGCGATTATGGGCGCAGTGCTGGCACAGGGGACGACTATCATCCGCAATGCTGCCAGTGAGCCGCACGTGCAGGACCTGTGCAATATGCTGGTGGCGCTGGGCGGCCAAATCGACGGCATTGGCTCGAATCGTCTGACGATACAGGGCGTAGCCCGGCTCAACGGCGGCGCTGCGCGCATCGGCGCGGACTATATTGAAGTAGGGAGCTACATCGGCGCGGCAGCGGTGACGGGTGGGGAAATCACCATCAAGCAGGCGGATCCGCAGTATCTGGATATGGTCGCGCTGGTGTTCGAACGTCTGGGCGTCCACTGGGAGACCCGCGGTGAAGATATCTTCGTTCCCGCGACGCAAGCGCTCACCGTGACGCCGGATCTCGGCAACCGCATCCCCATCATCAAAGCGCAGCCATGGCCCGCCTTCCCGCCCGATCTGATGAGTATTGCGCTGGTGGTGGCGACACAGAGTGCCGGATCGGTGTTATTCCATGACTGGATGTACGAAAGCCGCTTCTTTTTCACCGATAAGCTGATGCGGATGGGGGCGCGCATTACGCTGTGTGACCCACACCGCGTGCTGGTGCAGGGGCCAACGCGCTTCAATGGGGTGCCTTACATTTCCAGCCCCGATATTCGCGCAGGGATGGCGATGCTGCTGGCGGCCTTGAGCGCCAAAGGTGAAACGCGGATTGCCAACATTCAGCAAATCGACAAAGGTTACGAGCGCATAGAGGATAAGCTGACCGC
Organism: Candidatus Flexifilum breve; assembly: GCF_016713355.1. Lineage (NCBI taxonomy): Bacteria > Bacillati > Chloroflexota > Anaerolineae > Aggregatilineales > Candidatus Flexifilaceae > Candidatus Flexifilum > Candidatus Flexifilum breve. The sequence continues at coordinate 205,998 of NZ_JADJPI010000035.1, read as the reverse complement.
GCTCGGCGCGCAGATCAGCCGCATCAATGTGGGTGAACTGCCCGCCGAATTCACGCTTTAGCGCCGAACACGTCCATCACCTTGACGTTTGGTCACCCCGACCGCGTCAAGGTGTTCCAATACGGCGACGGCCAACTTGCGCGAGGCTGCGAGCTGATCGCGCAGTTCGGCGACGGTGATCGACCCGCGCGCATCAATGTGCTCCCCAATCGCTGCGACCAATTCCGCATAGCGCGTTTGAGTGAGGAGCACGTCGTCACTTAAGCGCACAAGCTGACCCTGATCGATGAGCGCATACAGAACATCCGCGCTGACGAGTGACTCGGCTTCTCCGAAAGAGGGGAGCGCCGCGAAGTCGCCAGCCAGCCGCTGCAGTAGCTGCCGGATCAATTTGGTTTGCGCATAGTCAAAGACCACAGTGTGCGTTTGTAGACGAAGCAGGTCAGTCTGACTGACCACCTCGGGCAATTGCTCAAGATACACACTGAGTTCAGCTGATGTGAGTTTGAGATGGCTGCGCAGTTCCTCCCGCGGCATCCCTGATCGCAGTGGGAATGTGGCGTGATAGCGTGCGAGGGTTGTGAGGAGCCGCGCGCGCAGGAAATTCCATGCCTCCATCGACAGCAGCGAACCGTCGCCAAAACAGGCGACGAGGTTCTGGTCTTGCGCTGCCCCGAGTGCCTGAGCGAAGTCCACTTCCGATAATCCGAGTGTGCGCCTGAGCGTTTCGGGCCGTGAGAGTGCCGGAGCGGCCAGCGCCAGCCGCTCCGGCGGTGTGCCGCTGAGCCGCACATGCAGTGCGGCAATCACCGTGGGCTGATAGCGACGCCAGCGCTGCTGCGGCTGGGCATCGAGGATCACCCCCCCGCCTATGGTTTGCGCCGGGGATGGACGCCGCAGGATGAAGCGGTCGCCAGCACTCACGGTAATGGGGCGTTCGAGTTCTAGCTGTACCCAACTGGTCATGCCCGGTTCGATCACATCTTCGGCGAGGAGTCGGACGCGCGCGACAGTTTCGGCTGCGCCAACATAGAGCTTCACTTGGGCGTCGTGCTTGAGTACGGCACTGGCCGTCGGCAAATACTGGAGATGGGCATCGACACGCTGTGTGGGCGGGTAGAGATCGGGCAGCGTTACCACGTCGCCGCGCTTGATCGCGCCGCGATCGATGCCCGAGAGGTTCACAGCGACGCGGCTTCCGGGAAGGGCGGTTGGCACCTGCTGTTGGTAGGTTTGCAGACCGCGAATGCGTCCCTTTTGGCCTGTGGGCTGCAGGACGATTGAATCGCCTACCTGCAGCGCGCCGCCGAGCAGCGTTCCAGTGACCACGGTGCCGAAACCGCTGATGGTGAAGATGCGATCCACAGCGAGGCGGGGCAACCCGAGGTCGGGGCGGGGTACGGGCGTCAGCGCGACAAGCTGATTGAGGAGTGTTGGAATGCCCGCCCCGTTTGATGCGGACACGGGCAGAATCGGACTGGCGGCCAAGGATGTGCGCGCAAAGTGCTCGCGGATGTCAGTCTGAATCAGTTCCAGCCAGTCGGCATCTTGGACAAGATCGGTTTTGGTCAACGCGATCAGGCCGTGACGCAAATCCAGAAGGTCAAGGATGGCCAGATGCTCCAGCGTCTGGGGCATGACGCCTTCATCCGCGGCGATGACGAACAGCACAGCGTCAATGCCGCCGACGCCCGCGAGCATATTGCCGATGAAGTCGCGATGCCCCGGCACATCGATGATCCCGAGTAATTCGCCGTTGGGAAGCGGCAGCCACGCGAAGCCAAGATCAATCGTCATGGCGCGCGCTTGTTCTTCAGGTAGGCGATCAGGGTCAATCCCGGTTAAGCGACGAATGAGCGTCGACTTGCCGTGATCGACATGTCCAGCCGTACCCAAGACGCGCACTTACTTGGTCCCGTTTGTGCCGTTCGCCGGCTGCGGTTTGGCCGCGCCCGCCGTATCATACGTGAGCAGCAGCGCCTGGTACCGTTCGCGGTAGAGTTGGGCGCGTTCGCGTTCCAGATTCCACAGGCGCGTCAGGCTGTCTTGCAGCGGCGGGAACAGCTGCTGGACTTCGTCGAGTTTTTGAACGAAACGCTCGAAGTCCTTATCATGCATACGCCAGACTTCATCGTTGGAGAGCGTGAACTGCTTCCAGCGTTTCTGGTCGTCGGAGCGCCAATCGTTCCATTCCTGACGGAAGCGTTCTTCGCTGAGGCGCTGCATTTCGGCAACTTCGTTAATGCGGCGTTCCAAGCGATCGCCGATGCGCTCGAAGTCGTCGATAATCTTCTTCATGTCGCGGTACGCTTCCGCCCACGATTCGAAGCGTTCGATGTTGCGCTGCATGACGTTTTCTTGCTCGCCGAAACGCTTGAGTAGATCGGCAACCTGCTGGTCGCGCTGCTGCTGAAGCAGCGTCTGCTGGTCGATGAATTGCTGCATTTGCTCGCGGCGGTCGCGGTCACCGTTCTGAATCTCTTGAATTTTGCGTTCATTGCGCAGCGAGAGGTCTTCCAAGAGCGTGATTTTGGGTTTCTGTGCGTCGATTTGCTTACGCAGTTCCGGTTGTTCCGATTCGACTTCCGAGATACGGCGGGCATCCTGCCGACGCTGTTCTTCAAGATAGGCGAGGCGACGATCCGGGTCCTCGAGGCGCTTATATAGGTCGTCCACACGCGTTTGCAGGGTCGCGGCGATGCCTGCGAAACGGTCTTTTTCGACATTCATCGCGGGGAGTTCGGTCACCTGCCGCTCCAGCTTGCTGAGCTTGTCGGTGAGTTCACGAACCGGGCGCATGAGCGCTTCGCGAGCGAGTTCGGAGCGGCGTTCGGCTTCGCGTTCCGCGGTCAGGCGCTTCGCTTCGACGCCTTCGATCATCTGCTGCATCTCTTTGCGGATCTGATCGCTGACGTCGGCCTCACGACCGGTAACTGCGACCTGCCCACGAATGACGCTCTGATCCGATTCAACGCTGCCAACGCGCCGCAGCAGCGCATCCAAGGCGTCTTGCTGCTGCGCCAGACGCTCCTGCAGCGTGGCAATCGTCGCCTTATCGCGGCGGCGTTCTTCGTCAAGCCATTCAATCATGCGCGCTGCCTGGTTTATATCCATGCTCAACGCTTTCCCCTAACACTAAGTCGAATTCGCTTGATTATATCACGTTCGAGCGAGGGTCTCATCTACACAACTGCCATGCGCGCAGCACTTCGGCGACACCCCAGGCCTGCGCCAGACAGCCACCCGGATCGTGTGGCGGATTACCACTAAAGACCTCGCTGATGGTGCCGAGGCCGTGCTCGTTGAGGTGGTTGGCATAAGCGAACAGATAGGCACGCGCGGCGGCTTTGTCACCGTAAACGCGCAAGTGGGCTTCGACAAAGGCGCCGATGAGCCAGCTCCAGACCGTACCTTGATGATAGGCCGCGTCACGCAGAAAGAGATTGCCTCGAAACGCGCCTTGATAGTCCGGGTGATTGGGGGCTAGGCTGCGTAAACCGAATGGGGTGACGAGTTGGCGCGCGCACACATCGACAACCTGACGCTGTTGGTCCGGGGTGAGCGGCGAATGGGGTAGAGCGACTGCGAATAACTGGTTAGGCCTGAGAGTGGGATCAGGTAAGCCCTCGGGCGTATCGATCCCGTCAAAGCAGTAACCCGCATTCGGATTCCAGAAGCGCGCGAAACTCGCTTGAACGCGGGCAGCGAGTTGCGCATAGTCATTTGGAACTAGACCAAGATACGTACTGAACTCGGCCATCGTCAGCAACGCGTTGAACCATAAGGCGTTGATCTCCACCTGTTTACCCGAGCGCGGTGTAACAACCCAGTTCGGCGTCTCTACACCGAACATCTGCAATATGGCCAGGAAGGCGGGCAGCCACAGCGTTTCGGGGGCTTGGAGCAACCGGTCATAAGGTAGATAGCGTGTGTGCAGCTTGACATCCATCCACGTAAGCTGGACATCATCAGTGCCAGCGGCCAGCAGACCATCGAGCGGATCGACATGAATGCCAAAGCGCGTTCCGCGGTCGTGCCACGCGATGATATCGACGAGTACCGGATAAAGGTCGCGCAGCAGATCAAGATCCTGTGTGACGCTGACATAGTGGCGAATGGCTTGAAAGTACCAGAGGGTCGCGTCGACAGTGTTGTATTCAGGCTGTTCCCCGACATCCGGAAAGCGATTCGGCAGCATGCCCTGATCGACGAAGCGAGCGAAGGTGCGCAGAATGTTCGCTGCGACCGAAAAGCGTCCGGTGGCCAGCGCGAGGCCGGGTAGTGCGATCATAGTGTCGCGTCCCCAATCGCTAAACCACGGGTAACCCGCCAGCACTGTCAAGCCGTCGAGATGCCCGGGTAAAGGACGCGCGACGATGAACTGATCGGCCGCCAGCACTAGCTGCTGAATCCACGACGGTTCCGTCTGGAAGTCACTTTGTGCAAGGAGAGACTGTTCCCGCTGGCGGTACGCTTGGAGACTGGCTGCGGTGTTCATGTCGGGAATGGGGTGCGTGCTGGCGGCGAATGCGACCGTCTCACCACGGCGGAGCGTAACGGTAAAGGCCCCAATTGCATAGCTGTCATCCCGATCATCGAGCCCGCGAGCGGTCTCAAAACTCAAGGGGCGGTCGGGCAAGTAGTCGACTTGTGGTTCGAAGTGAACATCTGCGGTCGCCAGATGCAGCGGAGGCAGCCCATTGGCCATGTGGACGACCACCCCATGCGGCGTAATCGTCACTCGCGGTGACCAGGGAGGTCGGTGGGTATTGAAGTGCGAGTCGCGGCAGTTGACAACGGGGCGCACGGTGAGTAGGCACGGTTCTAGCCCGCGTGTCAACTCGTAGCGGATGTGAGTGGTATTGGCCCCGTGGTCCATCCAGACGCATTTTTCTAGCAGCGCATCGGCGAAAGTGTAGGTCCAGACCGGGAGCGTCCCGTGCAGTGTAAAGCGGATCAAGTGTGGAGAAGAGGTAGAATCGCTGGTCAGCGGATAGACACGCTCATTATAGGTGACCGATTCAGCGAATTGGCTCAGTAACAGCGTCCGTCCGAGCGGCGGAGTGAGCGCGGCAATGAGCAGGCCGTGGTAGCGACTGCGCACCTGACCCGACAGCGACCCAGAGGCATAGCCGCCAATGCCGTTCGTCACCAACCACTCTGGTTCAGCGGTTTGATGCAAGTGTTCACGTCCAAAATCAAGCATAAGGACTGCTCCTGGGGTAGGGGAGGGGGATTAGTCAAACCAAGGTTGAGCATACCCGGCGGCGATCAGCTTGACAAAACTCGACGGCATCCCCTATAGTCACTGTAATTGAGGAAAGGATGGGTAGACCGGAATGCAGTCGTGTGAACATGTGAAGCAAATTCAGAACGTGACGCCGAATACCAAAGGGTGTGAGGAATGTCTGCAGATGGGTGACCGTTGGGTGCATCTCCGCGTTTGCTTGATCTGCGGGCATGTTGGCTGCTGCGACTCGTCAAAGAACAAACATGCGACCAAGCATTATCACGCGACAGGCCATCCGATGGTGAAGTCGCTTGAGCCGGGCGAGGTTTGGGGTTACTGCTACGCCGACGACATCTTTTACGAAGAGATCTAGTCTGTTACACAACGCGAATTACCTGCAAACACCGTCGATCAAGGCGGTGTTTTTATTTGTACTTTCCACCGCAGCGAAATGTCATCAGCTCGTTGGTGTCTGATTTGCGCATAGTCATTAGACAGAAACACATTAGCATCAAGCAACACAAAAGAGCAGAACACTCCACCCCCACACTTTACCCTAGGCAATCTGCACAATCCAGCGAACAGTTTTCATTCCAGAGCGAGCGCGGTCGTGTATTTGATCTCAGTCAGGACAATACTCGTAGAAATGCGCGCAATACCGGGAATGGGCGTGAGCTTCTCCATGAGAAAAGTCTCTAGTTCTTTGCGATTGCGCACAACAACTTTCAGGAGATAGTCAAATTCACCGGTCACAAAGTAACATTCAAGAACCTCAGGCATCGCCTGTACAGCCTCGCGGAACAAATTGATATTATCCATCTGATGCATCTGCAGCGTAACGTTGATTAAGCAGAGCATGTCATAGCCAACTTTTTCGCGATCAAGAATAGCCACATACTGACGTACGTAACCAAGTTCTTCCAGCCGCTTAATACGAGCATGCACCGCGGGTGGCGACAACGAAATTCGTCGGGCCAGCTCGACATTGCTCATAGCACTGTCTTCCTGAAGTTCCTTTAAAATCGAATTGTCTAGATCGTCAAGCTCTTCCAAGTAATCCTTCATCGAATCCCCACAGTGTTGCTAAGCAACTGCTAGACAGAAAAGAAGCATCATACACGCTCACCAGCAATCTAAAGCAAGCATCAGTCCACCCGAATGCGTGCACTGTATATCTCTCAAATCGTTTTTGCAAATGATTCCCACACCAAGCACCAAGCAGTTTCATCACGAACTAAACGTAATGAATGCTATAATAAAGCAAATCCTCACTGGATCTGAGCGCCCATTCACATTGCAGCCACAGCGCGGACCAAGCTATTTGCGGAGACAGCATGTCCACAAATCGACGTTCCCAAGCAGCTGCTTACCTTATAGCGTTCTGTTCCATTTTGTTTGCAGCTATTTTCAAGCTCATCTTGGTTAGTGAGTTGGCTACGGACACGCCGTTTATATTATTCTACGGCGCGATTGTGATCACAACGTGGTATGGCGGCCTCGCTCCGGGTATTTTCGCCAGTGGGCTATGTGTGTTGCTGTCGATCTTCTTCTTCCTACCGCCATACTTCACCTTAACGCTCTCCGATCCGGAAAGCCTGTTCCGCATCAGCCTGTTTTTGTTTGAAACCACCATCATCGTCTATCTGATCCATTCGCTGCGCAAAACCCGCGAAGATAATAGTCTGCCGCAGACACAGACACCCCCTACACACGCGAAGGACGACGCACTGCTGCTCGACATGATCCAGATTACTGCACCAATTGGCATGGGCTTCTGGGATACACAGCTGCGATATGTGCGTGTGAATCCGGTGATGGCGGCCCTCAGCGGCATGAATCCTGCTGCGCACACGGGGAGAACCGTTCTCGAAGTCCTGCCCGAACTCGGCGAAGGCATGCAGTATTCGCTTAAAACGGTACTTGAAACTGGTATGCCGATCCTGAACCAAGAGATCGCCCAAACTCGGCAGAGCATCTTTGGCGAGACGCAGCAGCATTTTCTGATGAGTTACTATCGAGTGCGCGATAGTCATGGCAAAACATTTGGGGTGAGCGCCATCCTGGTTGATATCACCGAACGAAAAAAGGCCGAAGAGGAAAAGGCGAAGCTGATCGACGATCTGCAGCGGCGGCGCGAACAACTCGACTTCCTCATGCGCGCCAGCGAGATACTAAATTCTTCGCTGGATTATGAGGCAACGCTGCGGTCACTGGCGGCACTCACTGTGCCGACCATCGCCGACTGGTGCGCGGTAGATATTCTGGACACGAACGGGCTGGTCCAACGGCTGGCGGTCACGCACATTGATCCGGAGAAAGTGAGCTGGGCGTATGAACTCAACAGGAAGTATCCGCCCAAACCGGACGATCCTCGAGGTGTTTATCACCTCATTCGTCGCGGAGAACCGGAACTCTATGCCGATATCCCGGATGAACTACTGGTTACCACGGTGGAGAATCCCGAAGTACTGGAGATCATCCGGAGCCTCGGGCTGAAATCGGCAATGAATTTACCCCTGACAGCGCGCGGGCGTGGGTTGGGGATGCTGCAATTGGTCATGGCGGAGTCCGGACGGCACTACAGCCACGAAGACTTCATCCTTGGTCAGGAACTGGCACAACGCGCTGCCATCGCGATTGACAATGCTCGCTTGTTCCGCGAAGCCACGCGTTCGAACGATTAATCGCTAGAATAGGCCAAGAGCCGCACAGTTTATGGGGGAGTGATCGTGCTAAACCGGGAACAACTCGAAGACAATGAAGCCCTGATTCTGGCCGACTATGCCGCACTCAGCCGCAACCAGCAGGGACGACTATATCCGGAGTCCGAGTCATCGTACCGCACCGCTTTTCAGCGTGACCGTGATCGGATCATTCATTCCGCAGCCTTTCGCCGTCTGGAATACAAGACACAGGTTTTCGCCAATGATGAAGGCGATTACTATCGCACGCGCCTGACACATACGCTGGAGGTCGCGCAGATTGCGCGAACCATGGCACGCGCCTTGCGGGCCAACGAAGATTTGGTCGAAGCCATTTGCCTTGGGCACGATCTCGGTCATCCGCCATTTGGTCACTCTGGTGAAGATACGCTTAATAAACTGATGCAAGATCATGGTGGGTTCAACCATAACTACCAAAGCTATCGCGTTGTGACAGAGTTGGAGCGCCGTTACCCCCAATTTACAGGGCTAAACCTCACGCGTGACACATTGTTCGGGTTGGCGAAGCACGAAACCGACTATAATCTGAGTGAGCGGGCAGGACTAGACCCGAAACTACGAGGGACGCTGGAAGCGCAGATCGCCAACATCACTGATGAACTGGCCTACAATGCTCATGATCTCGACGACGGATTGAATGCGGGATTGATCGAGCCGGGGGAATTAGCAGAACTGGAGATCTGGCGACTCTTGTGTGATCGTCTGCGCTACACAAGCTATCCGACACAGTTGGATGAGATTGCCCGACATGAATTCATCCGTGAACTAGTGGGCGTGTTCGTCGACGATGTGTTGGTAACGACAACCGCCCAGCTTGAAGAGGTGAAGCCAACATCACCGCGTATGGTCCAGGAACAGGGTGCGAATCTGGTGTGCTACAGCGGCGCGATGCACAGCATGGAGAAATCACTCAAAGCATTTTTATACGAAAACATGTACTATAGTTTCCGCGTCGTGCGGATGAAACGTCGCGCTGAACGCTTTATCGAACAGATTTTTACGACACTGGTTGCCGATCCGCGCCAGCTTCCGAAAGAGTGCCAGACCGATCTGAAGACCTACCCGTTACATCGGGTGGTAGCCGACTATATCGCCAGCATGACGGATCGCAGTGCGGTGCTCGAGTATCGCCGATTGTTTGACCCATTGATGCGACCTTGACAGGGCCGAGGTGAGTGAGGATACCGGATGACACATGAAACAGTCTTAAACGGACGCTATCGACTTGTAGCTCAGCAGGGCTCGGGCGGGATGGCGGTCATCTACAAGGCCATTGATCAGGCGTTGGGACGCACGGTCGCCGTGAAGATTCTCCGTCCTAGCCTCACCAATGATCCGGCTTTCCTCGCGCGTTTCCGCAATGAAGCACGCAGTGTGGCAAATCTCGCGCACCCGAACATCGTGACCGTGCATGACGTTGGCAGCGATGGCCCAACTCACTATATCGTCATGGAATTCACCGAGGGGCAAGACCTCAAGCGGATCATCAAAGAGGCGGGCGGACTGCCGATGGAGCGGGCATTGAACCTCGCAATTCAGATTTGCGCGGGGATCGGTTTCGCCCATCGAGCCGGACTCGTCCATGCGGACGTGAAGCCGCAGAATATCCTCGTCACTCGCGAAGACGTCGTCAAGGTGACGGACTTCGGGATCGCGCAGGCGCTCAGTGATGCGCAACCGGGTGAGCGCCAAGCAGTCGTGTGGGGGAGCCCGCACTACTTTGCGCCAGAACAGGCGCGCGGTGAAAAACCGTCGCCCGCCGCCGACGTCTACTCGATTGGCATAGTGATGTTTGAAATGCTCACCGGACGCTTACCCTACTCGGGCGCGAATCAACAGGAACTGGCGCTCGCGCATATCCGGGAACGCATTCCCATGGTGACCGAGTTCAATCCCACGGTGCCAGAAAACCTCGCCAAAATCGTCTACAAGACCATGAGCAAAGACCCGGTGGCGCGCTATCGCCTCGCGGACCAGCTCGGTCACATCCTGATCAGCTACCGGGATCGCGGACGCGAAGCCCCGGTGATCGCTGTGCAACCAGCGCCCGCACCTATACCTCAGGCGCCGCCAGTCATGCCGACGATTCCCGCGTCACGCCCGCCGCAGCAACCGACTATTCCGCCTGCGCCAGCGCAAGTGCCGCTGCAAGTCGGCGAGCCGCTTCCAACCGCGCGCTATGATCTCGCGCCGAACGCGCCCGCCAGCGGCGCCCCCTTCCGCCAGCATCCACCACAGCCAGGGGCGATGCCAGCGGGTAACAGTCGGCCATTCCCAACACAGGGCGTGAGCGGCAATACCAGCGGCTATTTTGTGCCGCAGCAAATGCCGCGCCGGGAAAGCAGTTCAACGTTGGACATTCTGACGATTGGGTTGGCGATACTGGCGTTTTTCGCGGTTGCCTGCCTCATTCCACTGTACATTGCCGTTTTTCAAGCCCAGTTTGGTTGACATCAGCGCACTTTTTGACATGGTGCTATACTGCTTCTTGAAGCCTTTCGACGACAAAGGCCAAGAAAAGGGAAGCGTATGGCGACTCGTCTGACAAACCGTGCCGAACGACTGATCGCACTGGAACAACTGCTGTTCAGAAGCACAGCCGGCTTGCGCGCGGTCGAAATTGCGGATGCCTGTGGCGTTGACCGTCGTACTGTTTATCGCGATCTGGCGCTGTTGGAAGAAATTGGCGTCCCGGTGTTCCAACGCGATGGACGGTTTTTCATTGACCGGGAGCATTATCTCGCGACGCTCCGTCTCAGCATGGATGAAACCGTCGCACTGCTCGTGGTGGCGACCGAAAGCACGCACCAGAGTCCCCATCTCGGGTCCGCAATAGCCAAGCTCGGTCAGGTGCTCCCAACTCCGTTTACTGACAAAGACACGCGGATTGATCCGGCGGCGGCGCCGCTCCTCGAAACAATTGACGAGGCGTGGCGGAATCGGCGTGGGATCAAAGTGTGGTATACGGGGCGTGATGGCATGAAACTCCGCGTGTGCGAACTGACCAACTACTTCATGCGCCCGAAACACGGTGAGGAATACGAGGTTTTTCTGGTAGGCCTCGACAGCTTTTCGGGACGGGTTCGCGCACTCAAGTTCAATCGCCTACGGAAGATTGAGGCGATCGGTCATCAGGAAACCGAAGAAGAACCGCGCCGCCATCCGTTCTACGTACGCGGTTCCTCAAAGACAGACGATATGGAATTGGCCTAAGGGCAGGGCATCCACGCAAAGATGCCCTGTTGACTGCTACTGCGCGGGGGTAAATAGAATCCGCACAATGTCGTAGATCGGTCTTGCCTGACCTGTGACATCGATCAGACTGTAGTAGCAGTCGACGCCGACCGCGCACCCGTTCAGATTGGTCAAAATCATTGGGCCAACAAAGCCCAACTGCGCGCCGACTTCAAACGCCCGCCCTGTATATAAGCTCTGTTCTTCCAACGTGTTATAGCTAACGTAGATTTGTTCGTCCGGCGGCGGAGCGGTATCGGCACTGCTGCCCCAACCAAACCCAGTGATCCAGAGCTGTGATGCGGTGTCACCGTTCTGCGTCATGATTCCGCGGTAATCGCTCAAGGTACTCAGGAAGTAATACGGAGCAGCATCGACAAAGCTTGGCTCAGTCGACTGGCAGCAGACGATATCCGGCGAGTTGCCGAAGCCTAACGGGAGCGCACCGACAGCATCACTGAAGTCACGCAGCCCGGCGCTGTATAACCCGGTCAGGTACTCGCGATCATTCACTGCGATTTCCGTACTCGTTCCAACTGGAAACAGTCCAGCACTGACCACTCGTGCCGCCATGTCGGCAGTTCTGATAGCCGTATAGCTCGCGCGGAGCAATTCACCGTAAGACGCCGGAGTTAGGGGATGCAGCGGGTTATTCCAGCGCGCGCGCAGATTCGGCTCAGACCAGATCTCGTAGCCATCGACTACTCCCGCATAGTGATCGGCGAGAGCCCCGGCAAAGGTGGCAAAGACGGAGAAGTCATCCGGCGGGCTATTCTCATCGACACCCGCCCAGGCTGGGGTAGTGCTGATCGTGAACAGGATATTCACACCAGCGGCATCCAGCGTGGCGACGACATCGTCCAGCAGGGTGACATCGACGGCACCTTCTGTGGCTTCAAGGTCACGCCAGTACACGTTGACTTTTGCCCAGTTGAGACTGAGCGCCGTCACATCAGCGACGACGCCGGCAACATTGTCATCCGGGAAAAAGACCTCCACGCCGTACCCAAACGGCAGAGCGGGCAGGGCAAACGGATCGACCACTTCTGGAGTTGAGGTAGGGACAGGGGTAGCATCTGCCCGCGGGGGGATGATCAACCGCTGGCCAACGGAAATAACATCCGGATTCGGCAAGTTATTCGCCCGCAGAATCATGCCGACAGTGATGCCATTGCGCTGGGCGATAATGGCCAGCGTGTCACCGGGCTGCACAACATAGGTCGTCCCGACCACAGTGGGCGTCGCGGATGGGACAAGAGTCGCGGTCGGCACCGCGGTGGGCGGCAGTGTGAGGGTGGGCACGACGGTCTCAGCTAGAGCCGGGGTGGGTGGGGTCGCGGGCGTAGCGGTCGGCTCGCCAGAGGGGATGATAATCGTTTGGCCGGCGATGATGAGTTCCGGATTGCTGATGTTATTCGCTCGCATGATTTGGCCGACAGTGACGTCGTAGCGCCGCGAAATGGACAATAAGGTGTCGCCACGCTGAATGACATAGGTGATGGGCTCGGGGGTGCTCTCCTGAGCGACCAGCGGCGCAACGAGCGACAGAGTCGCGAGCAACAGCCCAAGGACTAACGCTAATCTCAACACAAATACTCCTTTACAGACCTGAATACAACTTTTCTGGATATTACACGTAACAGTCCATAGGCGCTACGTATGGCGTAGGCTAAAATTCAGGTTCATAATGTGCATGTTTTGCAATCAAGGAGGCGTCATGCATAGGAAGTGGGTTGCAGCGATTGCGTTCGCCATACTGCTCTTGGGAATCACGGGAGTCTCAGCGCAAGATAGCCGCACACTGATCTGGCAGCGATGGGATGTTGTTATCGACAACATAGACACCGAAAATAATGTTTATCGTGTCACCGAACATTATGAAATCGAGTTCAGGGGGACGTTTAGCTTCGGCGTGCGCGATATCGAGCATGATATGCTCGAAGATATTCAGAATATCCGCATCACCGACCGCGGCACAGCGCTCCGCTCCGGCTGCCTAAACCAAGCCGGGACCTTCTGTGCCCGCGAAACGGGTTCGTCAACCGATATCACCTACAACTTTGCTACCCCAATTGCGAGCGGCAAAGGCATCTTCGAAATCAGCTATGAGGTCGTCGGCAACCTACTGATTTACGAAGGGGGCGATCAACTGTGGTGGGATGCCGTGCCGAGCGACCACTTTGGCTACCCGATCCGCGCCTCGACCATCACCGTCCAACTACCGGAAGGGTTCGCACCGCGCAAAGATATCGACCCAGTCGTGACCTATGGCGCCACCGGCGATATCACCGTGGAAGGCACGACGGTCACCGCGACGGCGACCAACGGGATTGGCAGTTCGGAATCATTCAGCATCCGCGTGCAGTACCCGCATAATCCCAACGCTCGCGTGCCATCGTGGCAGACAAGCTTCGACCAGGATTTGGCGACGCGCCCGCTCATCAATATTGGCGTGATTCTGGCCAGCGTGCTCATTGGTCTCGGTCTGCCGCTGTTGTTCTTCGTCCTCTGGCAAACACGCGGACGCGACCCGAAAATCGGCCCGGTGCCGACCTTCTTAAGTGAACCCCCGTCGTCGCTGCCGCCCGCCGTCGTCGGCACGCTGATTGACGAGCGGTCAGATCCACGCGATGCGATCTCGACAATTGTCGATCTCGCTCAACGCGGCTACATGGTGATCGAGGAACAGCAGCAGGAAGGCTTATTCGGCATCGGCACCACGCGTGAATTCACATTCAAGCGCACCGATAAACCGCTCACTGATCTGCGCCCGTATGAAAACCGCATGATGAACCGGCTGTTCAGTGGGTCGACGCTGGAACGGGGGATGAATTCCCTGCGCAATACGTTCTACACGACCATTACACAAATTCAGACAGATCTCTATGGCGAGTTGGTGAAGGAAGGGTTCTTCAAGTCCAACCCGAATAATACGCGCGGCGTCTGGTCGCTGATCGGCGTTGGCTTGATCGTGCTGACTATCCTCGGCGCGTCGATGATTCTGCCGCTCATCGAAGGCCTCACGGAGTTTGGCTTCTGCATCCCGGGCGCACTGTTCATGGCGGCCGCCGCGGCTTTCGCCTTTGGCAGCGCGATGCCCGCCAAGACGCGAAAGGGGGCGGAGGAAGCCGCCAAGTGGAAGGCCTTCTACGAATACCTGTCCAATCTCGACAAGTACGGCAATGTGGATGAGGCTGCGCAGCGTTTCGCCGAGTACCTCCCCTATGCCGTAGCCTTCGGCATCGATAAGTCATGGGTCCGGCGCTTCAGCCAGTCGACATCGGCCAGCATTCCGCCGTGGTACTATCCGACTTACCTTGGCGGGCCGTGGCGCCGCGGCTACCGCGCGGGCACGCCGATCTACGGCGGGCGCGGGTTTGGCGCTGGCGATCTCGGTGACAATCTCCCCGGCGATCTCGTGAGCGCGGATGGTGGGTTCTCGCTGGATCAGATGTCGGGTAATTTGTCGCAGGGGTTGGAGTCGATTTCGTCCGGGTTAACGTCGATGCTCGACTCGGCGTCCTCGGTGATGACGAGCCGTCCACAAAGTACGACCTCTGGCAGCAGCGGACGCTGGAGCAGCGGTGGACGGAGCTTTAGCGGCGGTGGTGGGTTCCGGAGTGGTGGCGGCGGCGGCGGTGGTCGCAGCGGTTTCGGTTGATAGGGGAGAACACAATGAACAACAGCCGTTTGAGCGGAATCATTCTCACCGTCGTGGGGCTCGGCGTCGCCTTAATCGCCGGGTTGTGGATCGCGTCGCAAGTCGCTTCAGAGTCGCTCAGCTCAGGTGGTGCCATTGTCGGCGCAGGCTTGGCCTTCATTCCGGTCGCCCTGTTGGTTGGCTTTGGGCTGTACATGTTCGTTAAAGGCGGCCAACAAGCGCAAGAAGATTCGATGATGCAGAAGCAGCGCCAATTGTTGGACATCCTCAAGAGCCGCGGACAGGTCGCCGTGCCGGATATGGCGCTCGAAATGCGCGTCAGCGCCGACCAGGTCAAGGATATGGTGCATCAGTTGGTGGGCTTGCAGGTTTTCAGCGGCTACGTCAACTGGGATGAAGGCGTGCTGTATTCCGCCGATGCGCGCAATTTGCGGGAACTTGACAAGTGCAAGAACTGCGGCGGCGAGATCAAGCTGGTGGGGAAGGGCGTCGTCGCCTGCAAGTTCTGCGGGACAGAGTATTTCCTGTCCTAATTTTCGGGGGACGCAAGCTGCGCGACCTAACTTAAGATTACAAGGGTAGAAGGAGCAAGAATCCGTGTCTGACTTGTATCAGCAAATCATGAATCAGCGGGGCTCATTTGAACAACTGCTGGAACGCATTCCCGGTTTTCGCGGTTATCTGGATAAAGCCCACCGCCGCACTGCCGACCGCATGCTGCGCGACCACATCGCCAGCCTGATCGCCGCACGTATCGGTCGCCTTGTCCAAATTGAAAAGCGCCTGCTCGACAACGGCGGTCTCGGCTACATGAGCAAGACAGCCAGCATCAAAACCAAGCTGCAAACCTACCATGATCGGGTGAAAGCTGCCGCGCCGGGCTATTCGGGCTTTATGGAAGCGATCAAGGTCGGCGAGCACGAACTCGATCAGCTCTACAGTTTCGACGAAGCGCAGGTGCGCTACACGGATCGGCTGGATGAAGCGCTCAGCGCCTTAGAGAATGCGACGACGAAAGAAGCTATCGACGGCGCGCTGACCGAACTTGACAATCTGACTGTCGAAGCGAACCAAGCATTCGATCTGCGTGATGATGTCCTGACGAACTTGAGCAAAGATTTATCGGCCTAAAGGAGCCCTGTCATGCCTCGGATTATTGATGTCATTGATCACACCAACGTAGCGACCGATGAGCTGGCCTACCGCGAACCACAGCAGGGGAGTGGCGATTGGCGGATGGGCTCCCAGGTCATCGTGAATGAAAGCCAGGCGGCGGTGTTTGTACGCGGCGGCGAAGTCCTTGATGCGCTCGGCCCCGGTCGCCATACGCTGTCGACCGCCAACCTGCCGATCCTCGCCGGCCTTATCGGGCTGGCGACCAGCGGCCGGACGCCGTTCACGGCAGATCTGTATTTCGTCAATCTGAAGGATATGCCGCAGGTAGGGTGGGGCACCAACCCGCCGATTGTGCTGGAAACCCCGGGACGCGGGATGGGCGTCGTGCTGCTGCAGTCGCATGGCGTGATCGATATTGGCGTGGACGACGCGGTGCGCTTCGTCAAGCAGTATGCCGTTGGTCGGGCGCAGCTCCGGCTGAACGACATCAAGGATCGCATTCAGGCAATGCTGCTCGGCGAAATCGCGACGCTGATCAGCACATCGGGCCTGCAAAGCGTGCCGGATGCGAATAAGCTGCTCGGCGACCTGGAAGGCGCGATGCTCGCCAAGCTGAACGAGAAGTTCGCGGCGCTCGGCATGCGCATCAAGGCGTTTGAAGCCAATCCCTTCCGCGCGAAGGAAGATGTGACTCTCGAAGAGATCCGCAATTATGTGACGGCGGAAGCCTACGAACGCTACGCCAACGAACGCCGCTTTGGGATCGCGTCGGATGCGGCACGGAATCAAGGCATGGGCGGCGCATTAGCAGGCGCAGGTGTTGGTTTGGGCGTCGGTCAGCAGATGGGCAGCGTGCTCAACCCGGACGCAGCCGCCATGCAGCAGAAGCTGTTGGAACAACAGATGATGATGCAGCAGATGATGATGAACAACATGCAGCAGAATCAGCAACCTGCCGCCCCAGCAGCACCCGCTGTCAACCAGAATCCGCAGACGAAGGAAGAGATTCAGGCGCTGCTCGATTCGCTGGATGCACAGCTGGTCGCAGGGAAGCTTTCGGAGACAATCTACAATCGGTTGGTCGAGAAGTGGCAGAAGCGCCTCGACGAATTGGGTTAACACCGGCAAATCTCAGCGAGCAAACAACACGGGCGTCATATGACGCCCGTGTTTGCTTTAAGGCAGAGTTAGCGTTTCCAGCGCCACGTGATCCGCCTGGTCGGTGGTCAAACGTACGCCAGTATCCGGATTATACCAACCAATCGCAATCTGATACTCGCCTGTAACAACATCCGTTAGGGGCAAAGTATAGACATCGCGATAGACCGCGTTCAACGGCCAGTCGAGGGCGTTCAAGCGGCCATCTTGCGGGAATTGATCGTCTTGAGTTACAGGTTGCGGCTGCACAGCGCTGAGCACATGCACAAAGGACTTGAGCGCCTCCGCGGACGCCGTCAGCGGACGCCAGTCCAACCAGACGGTCAAATGACCGTCTGGCTCACGCCACAGGTCATAGCTGACCAACTCCACGAGCGATGTACCGTTGATATCAGCGAATACAGCAAGCGGCTCGCTGGCAGCATTCGCCACAGCCCAGGGCATAAACTGCGCAATGGGCAGTCTTGGGACGCTGGTGTGCCGCACTTGCTGCAGCTCTGCATTGAGCCAAGCGAGCGGGACAGCGCGATTCGTCCAATCGGGCGGCTCAGCCACATACCACGTCGACCGATGGGCGGCGGTCTGCTCCGCCAGCACCATTTCGATCTCGTCGGCGGGCTGACGCGGGTTGGCCGGGAGATAGATCAGGTCACCGGCTACGGCGTATTCGTTGAAGTAGAACGTGAAGGCTTCATCAGCGGCGGCCTGAATCACAAGGTCGTCAGCTTGTGTGTGCGTATTGAGATAACTTGCCAGCGCCCGCCAGTCAGGTGACTTGAAGGTTTCCGGCACGAAGTAGTAGTGATACAGGCTGAGGCCGGAGACGGCGAGAATGGCGATACACAGCGCAACACTCACAATGCGGCGCATCGGAACAGCACGAATGGGCAGATAGACGATCAAGACGGCGAGCAGCAGCGTGTAAGCCGGGGCGGCGGTGAGCACATAGCGCGGCGTGAACACGTTCAACTTGGTCGAAACGATGCCCAAGAAGAGCAGGGGCAGCGTGCCGAGCAAACCTAACCAGATTGCCAACTGGCGCTTGCGCCGCCACAACACGACCCAACCCACAATGAGAGCGAGGAGCAGGGCGATCCACAATACCGCTTTGAGCTCGGGTGGCAGCGTTTCGCCAAAGGTGAGCGTCGGGACAAACCATGTCAGCCACAGCGGCGGATCAAGTCGTCCGGTTGTGCCGCCGTAGCCACTGCCAAAGAGCAACCGTTCCTGCAAGTACCAGGGCGCGAGCAGCAGACCGATCGCGATTTGTGAGCCGATCCATTGGATGAGTAAGCGCCGATCACGCCAGTGGGTGATGAAGACAAACAGATTCAGTACGACCAGCGCGAAGAGCTCAAGGTAGTAGATGTAACCCGCCGTCGCTGCGGCGAGAACGTAGAGCAGCCAATCGAGTCGGCGGTGCTTGTCGAGCGCGCGCAGCGCCAACCACGCCGCCAGCGGTGACAGCGCCGCCCAGATTGCGTAATTGCGCGCATCCTGCGCGTGCCAAATCTGGTACGGGTGGATCGCCCAGAAGAGCGCGGCCACATAACCGAGGCGGCCACCGCCGAGGCGCTTGCCGAGCGCATACAGCACGGGAACGCCGAGCAGATTCAGTAGGGCGGGGAGGTAACGGACCGTGAACTCCGTGGTGCCAGTCAGCATGCCCCACCCGCGAAACAGCGCGTAACTGAGCGGGGCTTGCGGATCGATGGTGGCGATATTGGCAATGGTCTGCGCGAGCGGCTCACGCACCCAGTGGATCACGGTGAAGGCTTCGTCGCCGCGCAGCGGGACGTGATTAATCTGGTAGAGGCGCAGGGCAAAACCGAGCAGAATCAGCGCCGTGACCAGAGCAAGATGCGTGAGTCGGCGCATGGCTAGCTGACGGTCGCCGCCTCGAACGCTTCGATCTGCGCCGGAGTGAGCGTCTTGTACTTCCCCTTGCCGAGATCGTACAGGTATTCCTTGATACCGCCGTTGTCTTGACCACCATCCGCCGATACAATCGGCACGGAGGTCTCGCCGACTTCCACTTCGACTTTCGGATCAATGAAGACGATCAACGGCTGCACATCGATTTCACCGGCAATCGGTTGAAGCAGTTTTTTCACGTGTTCCGCGGCGGTTTTCGCCTCGATCGTTGGTTCGCCGACGCTGTCGAAGCGGAGCAGGCTCAGGAAACGCGCGATACCCACCTGCTTGCGCGACCAGCAATCATTGTGCACGCTGAACTTGCCATCGTGATACATCACATGCAGTGCAAAAACGCCCTGTGGCACAATCAGCACATGCCGCGCCGGAAAGTGCCAGTAGCTGTACATGACGGAATTTTTGCCGATCCCCTTGAGACTTTCCGGGATCACGGCTTCCGGACGCGGGACGCGCACCCAAAGATTGGCCAGACGTACGGAGATGACCGTGATGATCAGCGCGATCAGCAAAACCACAAACGGCAGTACGACGGCGAAGAAAATGTCCGCCGGTTGGCTGTTCAGGAAGAACAGCCCCACCAGCGGCACACCAAACGTGACGAACATGAGATACTGTGCG
The DNA here is from genome assembly GCF_016713355.1 of Candidatus Flexifilum breve. Classification (NCBI taxonomy): domain Bacteria; kingdom Bacillati; phylum Chloroflexota; class Anaerolineae; order Aggregatilineales; family Candidatus Flexifilaceae; genus Candidatus Flexifilum; species Candidatus Flexifilum breve. The sequence continues at coordinate 186,323 of NZ_JADJPI010000035.1, read as the reverse complement.
ATCTGGCGCATCCGAGCCGCCAGCTTTTCGTTGATTACGACGCGCACACCTGATCCTTACGTGCCGGAGACGACACTGGGTACAAAGTACGAGAGATTGCCACCGTGCCGAACCTCAGCACACACCAGATCACCGTAGATGACGGATGGGAGAATGCTCCACGTCCGCGGCGCGCCCCATGCATTTCCAACCACGGCCGTGCTCAAATCTTCGGCGGCGGGGCGAATGCAGTGCGTTACGCGAATATCCATGCGCCCCGAGACAAGATTGCCGTTCGGGCGGTAGATCTGAATGTCATACAATGGGCCGCGGCGCACATACCCGAGCGGTGATGATGGAGCCTGCCATGCGGGAACTTCCTGACAGTGCAGGTTGATTTCATCGCGGTTGCTGATGATTTCGTCAGCGGTATCCCAGAGGGCATTGCCACAGGTCGGATAAGCTGACATCGAGGCGGTGTTGACTGCCGTGCCCTGCGGTGTAGTCCCTGCGGTGCCCGTGGTCGAACCACCCGCGCCAGTGATTTCCGCCGTGATGCGCGCCTTGCCATTCATATTGATATTCACGGGCGCGGTGCCATCCGCCGGGCCAAGAACGCTGGCCGACGCCAGATTGTTCAGGTCAAAGCGGCCACCGGGCGTCCACGCCCAGTAGGTGAGCACAGATGTTCCCGAGGTATCCGCGTAGAAGCTGAAGTCAACCGGCAAATAGAAACCGATCCAGATCACGGGTTGGTTGACGGTGATCGGCGTGGGCAGCACGACGGTGAAAACACCCGAGGTGGTGATCGTCGCCTGCGTTGTTCCCGCGAGCGTCGCATCAATGGGCGAACCACCGTTTGCATCCTGGTACACAACCACGTCGACGGGTGTGCTCGCGACGGGCGTATTGACCGAGATACTGATGCGATCAATCACGGCCGGGCGCGCGATGCCGAGCGATTGCAGATCGAACCCATTCATCACGAGAGACGGTTCGCCAGAAATAAACCAAGAGGCGTTGCCGTCACCAGAATTGACGGAAATCACACGTTCACCCGCGCTGACGGGCAAAACGGAGAGCAGACCAAGCAGTACGAGCAGCAGTAAACTCTTTTTAACCATGTGGTTTTCCCCTAACTGCGAACGTCATGCGCCGTATTGTAGGCGCAGACGACGATCTGGTCAAGAAAACTGAAGATCCGCATCGGTGGTTGTAATGCCCATAAGTGGCGCTATAATTCTCCGGGCTTTCAGGGAGGTGTGATGCAAGAAATCGTCGTTTTAGGCGTGGTGATGGTTCTGGCGCTCGGAGCTTACTGGTCGCTGGTCATCTTTCCGCGTCAGCGTGACTTTCAAAAGCAGCAGCAGTATGTCAGTTCGCTCAAACCGGGTGACGAAATGATCACATTTGGCGGCTTGATCGGCAAAGTGACCGAAATTGATGAAACGACCGGCGTTGCACGGGTCGAGATCGCTGACGGCGTAGTCGTGCGGATGATCGCAGCTTCCCTTCTCCGACCATATGACCCCGAGGAACTAGCGGAGAATATCCGCAAGAGTATGAATCAGGGGAAAGAACCGAATGAGTAGCCACTTTCGTTGGCTGATTGTTGTATTACTGATCGCTGCATTCTGCGTGTGGGTGAGCCTCCCGGAAACTACCGGCATTCACATTGATACCAACGACGACGGAACCACCGACGTCAATCTTAACGTTCAGCAAAGCCTCGGGCTGGATCTGGTAGGCGGGCTCCGGGTGCTGCTGCAAGCTGAACTTCCGCCCGGATCCTTCAGTGCGGAAGATTTACGCCAAGCCGCGAACAACGTGGCCCGGCGTGTGAACGCGCTCGGCGTCACCGAACCCACCGTGCAGGTTCAGGGCGCGGATCGTATTCTGGTCGAGCTGCCCGGTGTCACTGACCCGGAACAAGCCATTGGCACCATTCGCCAGACGGCACTGCTAGAATTCGTCAATATGACGGGCCTCGGCAGCCGCGTGCGCGAATTTGAAGGGCATCCGGTGCTGACGACCCAACAAGTCCAACTGCGCGATCAGCGTGGTGGGGCTGAGGGCAGCACGACGACGAACGAAACTCCGTTAGTGAATCCGACGAACGGTCAACCGTTTGAAACCGTGCTAACAGGGGCAGGGCTGCAGGCTGCCTCGGCGCAGCTCACCCAGACTGGCGACTGGATCATCAACTTTGAACTGACCGCGGACGCGGCAACCATCTTCGGCCCTTATACGGAAGCCAACCTCGGTCAACCGCTCGGGATTGTGCTGGATGGCGTGCTGCTCAATGCGCCGACGATTCAAGCGCGGTTGGACACGGGCGGCATCATTCAGGGTGGATTTACGCAGGAAGAAGCCCAGCAGCTCGCGCTGCAGCTCCGTTCGGGCGCGCTGCCAATTCCGCTGCGCGTAGAAAGCGCCGAAACCGTTGGGGCGTCACTCGGTCAAGAGTCCGTGAACCTGAGTATTCGAGCGGGCATCATTGGCGTGATCATCGTCTTCCTGTTTATGGCGATCTACTATCGCGTGCCGGGCATTGCCGCCGATCTCGCCCTCGTGATGTTCATCTTGCTGAACTACGCTGTCTTCAAGCTGGTCCCGGTCACGCTGACGTTACCCGCGATTACTGGGTTTCTGATTTCGATTGGCACAGCCGTCGATGGCAACATCTTGATCTTTGAGCGTATCAAAGAAGAACTCCGCGGCGGAAAGCCGCTCGAAGACGCCTTGAGCGCCGGTTTTAACCGTGCGTGGCAGTCGATCCGCGACTCGAATTTCTCGACGATCATCATCTGCGGGGTGCTCTACCTGTTCGGTCAGACGCCCGGGGCGAGCATTGTGAGTGGCTTCGCCGTGACACTAGCACTCGGTCTGATTATCAACCTGTTCACCGCCGTGCTCGTTACCCGCACATTCCTAAATCTGTTTGTCAGTGTACTACGCCAACCGCTCAAGGAGCGGCACTGGCTGTTGGGGGTGTAGGCAGATGTTCAGCTTAGTCCAAAAGCGCCGATTGTTCTTTCTCATTTCAATGGCAGTGATCATCCCCGGCGTGCTGATCATGCTGTACTCGCTGTTCACCACCGGCTCACTGTTCCGCTTGAGCAATGACTTCGTCGGCGGCAGTATCTATGAGCTGCGGTTCACGGAAGCGGGGGCCGACGAAACCGCGATCCGTGATGTGTTCCAACAGTTTGGCAATACGGACATCAGCATCCAGAGCCTAGGGGCGACGGATGAACATCGGTGGTCGGTGCGCGCCAACTTTCAGGACGAAGAAGTTCAGACCAACATTCTCAATGCGTTGGAAGCGATTACGCCGCTGGATCGTGCCAGTCTCCGCGTCGAACAGGTCTCCGGGACAGTCGGGCAGGAAGTCAGTCAATCGGCGTTCCTCGCCGTGATTGTCGCTTCCGTAATTGTGACGGGCTTTGTCGTCATCGCCTTCCGACAGGTACCCAATGCGTTCCGCTACGGCGTGTGCTCAATCATTGCGATGGTGCATGACGTGCTGGTTGTGTCGGGGATCATGTCGCTGGCCGGGTTGCTCTTTGGGTGGGAAGTCGATGCGTTGTTCCTGACGGCGGTCTTGACCGTGCTTGCCTATTCGGTGCAGGATACGATTGTCATGTTCGACCGGATCCGCGAGAACATCCCGAAGCACCTCGGCGAACCGTACGAAGTGATCGTCAACCGCAGCATTCTGGAAACAATTCATCGTTCGCTCGCCACACAGTTGAATGCGTTCTTCATCATGATCGCGATTCTGCTGTTCGGCGGCGAGTCGATCAAGCAGTTCATTGCTATTCTCTTTGTCGGTTTGCTGACGGGGACCTATTCGTCGATTTTCATCGCCGTGCCGCTGCTGGTAGCGTGGGAGAAGGGCGAAATCGCGTTCATCAATCAACCGAAGAAGGATCTAACACCGTTAGAAGGTGAGGCGTAAATTATGCGGGCAGTCACCCTAGATGGACAGCTACGAGTCGATCATCACGCAGCGATGCCACAGGTGACGGGAGATCAAGCCTTAATCAAAATACGCCGCGCTGGAATCTGCAATACCGATCTGGAACTCGTCGCGGGCTATATGAACTACTCCGGCATTCTCGGTCACGAGTTTGTCGGAGAAGTGGTTGACGGCCGCGGAGTTGATGACCTCATCGGACGCCGCGTCGTCGGAGAGATCAATGTGGCTGATGGTACCTGCGACCTGTGTGCGCGGGGTATTCCCAGTCAATGCCGCAACCGCAGTACTGTCGGGTTAGATCGGCATCCCGGTGCTTTCGCGGATTATCTGGCACTCACGTGCCAAAACTTGCACGTCGTACCGGATCAGATCAGCGACGATCAGGCCGTGTTCGTCGAACCACTGGCGGCAGCGCTACAAATCTTCGAGGCTATCCACGTGTCGCCGCGTGACCGAGTCGTCTTGATTGGGGCGGGAAAGCTCGGCATGCTGGTCGCGCAGGTGATGCGTCTCATTGGCTGTGACCTGTCGGTCGTGGTACGCCGCGAACAGCAGGCGCGTTTGCTCAATCACTGGGGCATTGACGCCGTAGATCGCGTTCCACCACAGCAGGCGCAAGTCGTCATTGATTGTACGGGCACAGCCGCAGGCTTCTCGTCGGCGCTGGATATGGTCGAGCCGCGCGGAACGGTGGTCCTAAAAAGTACGTACACGGCGCTGCCGCAGGCAGACTTAACCCGTGTTGCGGTGAATGAAGTTCGCGTGATTGGCAGTCGCTGTGGCCCATTCCCGGCGGCACTGCGTCTGCTCAGCCTCGGGCTCGTGGACGTCGATTCGCTGATCGAACAGCGCTACACGCTCGACGAGGCGCTGGAGGCATTCAGCGCGGCGGCGCAACCGGGCAAATTGAAGGTTCTGCTCGACTTCTAAGAGGATAACGGCAGCGTGACGAAGAAATTCGAACCGCTGCCAACTTCACTTTCCAGCGTGATCATGCCTTTGTGGGCTTCAATGATGTGTTTGGCAATGGCGAGACCGAGACCCGTCCCCTGCGCTACATCTGCCGTCTCTTCCACGCGGTAGAACTTCTGGAACAGTTTCTTCTGGCTTTCTTTAGAAATCCCATACCCGGTATCAGCGACGGATAGTTCCGCGAACGGCTCATCATGGCGGATACTCAGGTAGGTGGCCACTTGAATGCTGCCACCCTCGCGATTGTACTTGATCGCGTTCGTGAGCAGATTGAGGATGACCTGCTTAATCTTGCCGCGATCTCCTTCGACGAGGAAGGGTTCGATCTGCGCCTGGATCTCGATGGTCTTGTCCGCTGCCTGCTGCCGGACAATGTCGATGCATTCGTTTAGCAGCACGTCAAGGTCAAACCGCTGTATATTCAAGCGCACGCGCCCCGATTCGAGACGCGCCAAATCGAGGAAATCACTCGTCATCTGGATCAGCCGCTCAATCTCACCCTGCATGGTCAGGATGGTGGTGCTTTTCTTGTCTGCCGGGAGTTCTGGACGCAGCAGCAGCGACATGCTGGTCCGCAGTGCAGCGAGGGGACTGCGCAATTCGTGCACCACTTCCGCCATGAAGTCGCTTTGCTGAAACAGACGCGCGTTCTCAATCGCAATAGCGGCCTGCGTTGCCAGCATCGAGAGGGTTTTCACATCGTCGTCGTTGAAGCGCTCGCCTGTACGCTTATTCACCGCCTCGAGCGCGCCGATCACGCGATTATGAGCGCGCATCGGTACGGCGAGTAGATTCCGGGTATGAAACTTGAGCTGGTCATCGACGTTGCTGTAGAAATTCGAGTCTTGGCGCACATCTTCGATGACACGGGGTTCACCGTGGCTCACCACCCATCCAGCAATACTGCCTTCCATCGGCACCACAATCGACTCAACATCACTGCTGTTGAGCGTGCCCACCAACTCGAAGCGCAGCTCGCCAGTGACCGGATCAATCAAAAGAATCGAGGCAGACTCGGTCTCGGTGAGTTCAGTGGCCGCGGCGATGATGCGGCGCAGCAGCGAAACATGATCGAGCATCGAGTTCAACTGCTGGCCGATTTCGACAATCCGCTCATAGCGGGCAAGCAACCGATCAAAGGTGCGCGAGTCGTTGCCCTGAGAGGCGTTTGTCACCGTCATACTATCTTCTCCAAGCGATCCAGCATGGCGGGGAGCACCTCGGCACAATCCCCATGAATCACGCACGTTGCTTTGCTATCAATAAACGTCTTGTCGTAATTGATGATAAATAGTTTAGCTCCATTGCGCAGCGCGAGCAGGGGAAGGTCGCTGGCCGGAGCAACTTCTAATGATGATCCGATCACGAGCATCAAATCCGTGTGCCGGGCGGCGTCTTGAGCGTTCTGGAGCTCACGATAAGGGAGCTGCTCGCCAAACAGGATGACATTCGGTTTGAGGACGCCGCCACATTTAGGGCAGCGGGGCAGGATCCGATCGTCGAGATAGCGCTCAAGGATTGGTTCGCCGGGATACACCGCAAAGCACGTCACACACGTCGCTTCTCGCATATGGCCGTGCAGCTCGTAGATCGTACGATTGCCAGCCCGCGTATGCAGCATGTCGATATTCTGGGTAATGATCGCCTTGAGTTTGCCCATCGTTTCGAGCTGCGCTAGAGCTTGATGCGCGGGGTTGGGGCGTGCGTTGAGCGTGAGACGAGCCAGAGGGTAGACCCAGCGGTAAAATGCTTCCGGATTTTGGCGGAACCCATAGATGCTGGCGACTTCAAGGGGATCGACACTTTCCCATAGCCCATTGTGGGGACTGCGAAAGTCCGGGATCCCGGAAGGCGTACTAATCCCCGCTCCCGTAAACGCGATCATGGAGCGTGACTGGGACACGTGGTAGGCAAGGATGTCAATTGGGTCTTGCATAACAACTTCGCCTAGGATTGTTCGCCTACGGGTAAGCGAACCCGATTGTGCAAGTCTTCCGCCAATTTAATCAACTGTGTCGAAACCACCGCGTTCGGCTGGAACATCACGGTCGGAACGTTCGCCTGCATCGCCTGAATCATCAAGTCAGAGGCCAGCGAGATAATGCCACGCAGTTCATAGCCGAGGTACTGCTCGACATCGCTCCATGAGGGCGGCGTCGAAGAAGTCGCGCGGCTCACGACGACCACATGCAAGCGGTTCGGGTCGTTGCGCCACGTCATAATTTCCTGGATGATGTCGCGGGCCATCGTCAACGTAACCACCAGCGGATCGACGACGAGCACAATCTGATCCATCTCACGGAGCAACCGTTGGCTGAGGGGGCTCAGCCCCGAGCCAAGGTCAAACACGGATGGCCGACCCATGCTGCGCAAAGAACGTACCACGGCGACAGCGGCTTCCGGCGTGAAGGCCAACTGAGCTTCGGTAGCGCGCGCCGACGACAGCAGCGCTCGCAGACCCGAAGGGTGAGTGACGAGATCGTTTTCAATCGCACGCGGTCGGATTTCTTCAGCGGGTTTGCTCAGCACGTTTGCCATACCGTGCGAACGCGCCAACCCGATGGAGACGCCCAAACTGCCCATACCCAAGCGGAAATCGGCAATGATCGGCGTATCGCCAGCGAGCAACCGCGCTGCGGCAATATTCACCGCCAGCATGGTTGTGCCGACGCCGCCTTTTGCCCCAAGCACACCGATCGCTGCCCCCCGAGCCACGCCTTGGGGTTTCGCTGCGGCGCTCCGCGCCAGTATAGCTTTGACGCGGGAAGCGAGCTCTGCGGGATGCGTCGGCTTGGTGAGGTAGTCGTCCGCTCCGGCCTCAAATCCGGCGACTTTATCGTCGATCAGGGTTTTGGCGGTGAACATAATGATCGGGATACGCTGGGTGTCCGGGTTTTTGCGCAACCGGCGCGTCACTTCGTACCCATTCATATCCGGCATCATGATGTCGAGGATAATGAGGTCAGGCCGCTCATTCGCAGCTTTGGTGAGCGCTTGATTACCCGCGCTGGCAGCGATGACCTCGTAGCCATTACGCTGGAGCATCAGTCCGATTAACTTGAGACTGTCGATATCATCATCGACGACCAGGATTTTTTCAGGCATCGTTAAACCAGAAGGCTGAATGGATCGCAACTATTTCTAAAGAAAGTCTAGCATGAATGGTGAGGAGGCGCAAGCAACCCCAATCCGGTATAATGAGGGGGAGTACGCTGCGTTGAGCGTCAGAGGAATTTCCATGAATCTTGAATTGTCCCATCGCGTTCTCTCGTTAATCCTGCTGAATCTCCCCGATCCGGTGCTCGTGTTTGATGGTCAACAGCGCCTACTGCTCATGAATCCGGCCGCCGAGACGTTATTCGGTCAATCGGAGTCGGGTACGGAACTGCGCACGATCCTCAAGGCGGAGGAACTGATCGCCTACATGCTGGAGCGTCAATCGTTACCGGAATGGACCGCGGCGGATGGGCGGGTGTATGTGCCCCGGCTCGACGAAACCCGCGACCAGCAGGGAAACGCCGATGCAAGCGTGCTGATTCTGCGCGATGTAACCCAGTTCAAAAAAGTCAGCCGCAATCAAGCCGAATTCATGCGGATTGTGTCGCATGATATTCGTTCTCCCCTGACCTATATTCAGGGCTTCGCCAACATGTTGGCGATGGTTGGCCCGGTCAATGAGAAGCAGGAGCATTTCGTTGAAAAAGTCTTGTCTGGCATCGCCCAGATCACGTCACTGGTGGATAACATTCAGGATGCGGGTCGATTTGATCTGGAAACTGGCTTCTACGAGATGAATCGCGATCAGTGCGATCTCGACGAGATGGCGCATCGCATCGTGCAGAATCACCTGGTGCCCGCGGAAAAGGGTGAACTGGCCATTACGGTCGAAGTGGCCAACAATGTCCCCGTCATCAACGCCGACAAAAATATGCTGGAACGCGCGTTGACCAATTTGGTTGATAACGCCATCAAGTACACGCCGAACGGCCAGCAGGTCCACGTGGCGGTCTACAGTGAGAATAACAGTGTGATTATTGCCGTGACCGACACCGGCTATGGTATCAGCATCGAGAATCAGAAGCTGCTGTTTCAACGCCATGTCCGGCTCGCGCGGCAAGAGCACAAACGGATCAAGGGGAGCGGGTTGGGGCTCTTCATTGTGAAGAGTGCGGCGCAGCGCCACGGCGGTGATGCCTGGGTGCGCAGCGAAGAAGGCAAAGGCAGCACGTTCTACCTGAGCATTCCCCTCAAGGACGAAAACCTGATCATCCACAATTGAAAGCTCCCACCGCATCCGCTAGCATAAAGCGAACAGACGTTCAATAGGTGAACTCGTATGGCGATTCATGTGCTGTCCCAAGATGTCGTGGCGCAGATTGCGGCGGGTGAGGTGGTCGAACGGCCGACCTCGGTCGTCAAAGAGCTGCTGGAAAATTCGCTGGATGCCGGGGCACGGCATATTCGCCTGTCAATCACCGGAGACGGACGCAAGCGCATTCAAATCAGCGACGATGGCTGCGGCATTGAAGCGGCGGAGATAGAACTAGCGTTTCTACGCCACGCGACCAGCAAATTGGAGACCGCCAGCGATCTCTATCGCATCCAGACGCTGGGTTTTCGCGGTGAAGCGCTCGCAAGTATCGCCTCAGTCAGCCAGATCAAGCTCACCTCGCGGAATCAAGCGGAAAACATCGGGACGGCGCTGGTGGTCGAAGGTGGTGAAATTCGGCAGCGCAAGCCGGTGGGGGTGCCCGCAGGCACAGTCATCACCGTGGAGAATCTGTTCTACAATACGCCCGCGCGTCTCAAGTTCCTCAAAGGTGAGATGAGCGAGAAACGCCAGATCGCATCGGTGGTGACGCGCTACGCGATGGCCTACCCCCAGGTCGCTTTTCATCTGGAACAGGATGGGCGTGAAGTCTTTCGGACGAACGGCAGCGGAAATCTCGCCGATGTGATTGTCAACGCGCTCGGCCTCGATCACCTGAAGAATATGGTCGAAGTCGACGATTCGCACAATGATATGGCGGTCTATGGCTTTGCCTCCGCGCCGAGTCTCAACCGGGCGGATCGGTCGCGCATCACCCTGTTCGTGAATGGGCGCTATGTGCAGGATACCGGGCTCACCCATGCGGTCGTGCAGGCCTATCACACGCTCCTGATGACGGGACGCTATCCCATTGCGATTCTGATGTTGACTCTCAATCCCGAGGACGTCGACGTGAATGTGCACCCGACGAAAGCGGAAATCCGCTTTCGTGACCACGATGCCGCCTTCAGCGCCATGCAGCGCGCGGTGCGCCGCGCGATCATCGGCGGGGCGCAGACGCCCACCATGCGCGGCCAAGCACCGCAGTATCACCAGTTTGAAGAACAGCAGCGGTTAGAACTGCCTATGGAGTCACCGGGGCAGCACGCGCGGCAGCGGATGCAGCCGGATTATGCGGAAAACGACGACGATCCGACCGCAATTCCCATTGGCTTGGGGCAGCCAGCACAACCGCGCACCCTGCCGATGCTGCGCGTGGTGGGGCAGATTGCTGCCAGTTACATCGTCGCAGAAGCTCCGGCGGGGATGTATCTCGTCGATCAACATGCCGCGCATGAGCGGATTCTCTATGAACAGTTCATGGCGGAATATACCCGGCAGAAAACGGTCGCGCAGTTGGCCTTGACGCCCGAAAGCGTGCAAGTTGCGCCAGCCGAAGCCCGCTTGATCGAGGAAAAGCTGCCGCTGCTGAGCGAACTCGGCTTTCAACTGGAACCGTTTGGCCCGAACATTTTCATCGTGCGCGCGGTTCCGGCAATTTTGTCCGATGTCGAGCCGAGCGAATTAATTCGCGGGATCATTGATGATCTGGAGCAGGGCAATAAGCCGGGTATGGAATCGATTGAAGACAAGATCGTCATGCGCGTATGCAAACAAGCCGCTGTGAAGGCCGGGCAAGTGCTCAGTTACGAGCAAATGCAGGGACTGATTCGCCAACTAGAACGCTGCCAGTCCCCGCTTACCTGTCCGCACGGACGCCCGACGATGATTCACATGAGCAATGATCGCCTCGCGCGCGAATTTGGACGCCTCGGCGCGTGAGCTAGTTTCGTTTAGCGACTCTGCCAGGTGAAGCTGTGCCAGGCGCCTTCGCTGATGAAGCGGTAAGCCCCTTGCTCATTGGGTACGGCGACGGACACGCGCCAGCGCATGACGTGCGGTTGCCCATCTGCTGGAATCAGTGATTCGGGCAGGCGGTACGACGTATTGCGCGTCACATCTATTTGCTGCACCCCCGACACGGTATCCTGAATCTCCACCAGATACGTCTCATTCGCGTTGAGAATACCGACGCTCAGCCACTGGAGCGCAAAGCTGACCGGTGAGACGACTGCGTCCTGCTGCGGGAAGAAGGCGATGGGCGGGATGTAAGTGGGCGTCGGCGTGGCCGTTTCATTGCCCGAGAAAGTCGGTGAGAGGGTCGGCGTCGGCGTTAGGGCGGGGACACTCACGACATCGCCGGGGCTGAGGATCACCGTGCAGTCCGGGCCACCACTTGGGTTATCGAAATCACAGTTGAAGAAACCAAGCTGCGGGTTGAGCGTCGCCATAATGGGCAGCGTCGTATTGTATTGCTGGGCGATCCCAAGAATCGTGATGCCTTCCTGCACCGGGACCTGAATAATCTCCGTGTCGACCGGAAGGCGAATCTGCGCGACTTGTGGCGGCTGCGCCGAGGCGGTCAAGGCGAAGCCTTCGGGCGTAAACGTCGCGGTCGGGAGCGGAATTGTGATCGACGAACCGGCGCCCGGCAGGCGATCCTGACTCGTGATGTTTGGGTTGAGGCGAATGACTTCGTCGATGACCGCGAGGTCACGATGACCAAATAACTGGACGATGTAGATGAGCGTGTCGCCTTGCTGAATGACATACGTGGCATACGGATTTGGCGTTTCTGTAGATGTCGGGGTCGCCGATGGTGGTTCCGGCGTGGCAGACGGCGTCTCGGTCGCGAGCATGGGCTCTGCAGTGGCGGTGAGCGTGGGACTCGCGGTCGGCGTGCTGATCTGCTCGGTGGGGGGTGGAGTCGGCGTTTGCCCTGTCGGGATCGATTGCAGTTCACAGGCAGCAAGCAACATCATCGCCAAGGCGATGAGCATAATTGATTTATTCATTGCGCGATTCCCATGTGAAAAGCCGGGTACCTGTCGTGAAAATCGGTTGATTAGGTGATGAGTGGCGCACGACGCTGATTGACCAGCGGAAGTCGTGCCAGCGCGCGTCGGTGCCTTGCCATTCCGGCGGAACAATGAAGTAAAGCTCGTCTGTCTCGCCCGTATAAGTCGTATTGGCGGTCAAGTCTTCCATCGTAATCACGTAGACTTCGTCCGCGCCGAGCGTGCCTGTGCCCACCCAGCGCAGCGTGATCAAGGCGTCACGCTGAAAGAGCGCGCGGTCGGGCGGATTGAACAAGTTGGGGGCATTGAACGTCGGCGTGAGCGTCGGCGTGGGTGTTTCGCTGCCCGAGAGTGTTGGCGACAGAGTGGGCGTCGGCGTGGGGGCGGGGACACGCATGTTCTGCCCGGCGACAAGCAGCACGGTACAGGTCGGCCCACCGCTGTCCAGACTGTAATCACACTGCGAAAACGTGATTTCCGGGTTCAACTGCGCCAAAACTTCCGCACTGGTGCGGTACGTTGACGCGATGACCAGCATGGTTTCGTTCGGCTGAACCTGATGCCACATGATGCCGGGGAGCAGGGTTTCCGTGGGCATAACCAGTGGATCTTGCAGATCGACGGCATCGGCGAGCGGCGCTTCATCGGTCGGCGCGGCGGTCGAGGCGTTCGCCACCGTGAGGGCTTCCGGATCGGCAGCGCCCGCATTCGGATCGGCCGTCAGGGTCGGACGCGGAATCAGGATGTCTTGCCCAAGCTGGATGAGTTCCGCCGAGGCTAGATCGTTAATTTCGAGGATTAGGGGCATAACGTCGAGGCTGCGATGCCCACAGGCCCACGCCATGCTGATCAGATCATCACCGGGGTCAACGTGCTGGACGCACGGCCCTTCGGTGGGGGTGAGCGTTGGCGAGGGTGGGGGAGGCGTCACGGTCGCAAAGATGACCGTGGGACGCGGCGTATTGGTCACGACGATGCTCTCTTGCCCGAGGACCGGGGCTTGCGTCGCATTGGCCGTGGTCGGCGTCGGCGCCGGGCGATTATTGAACATCCCCTGACCAACAAAGAGCACAATTGCGCCGCACAGCAGCAGGGCGACGGTTAATAAGCCGCCGAGGATGAAGACCTGCCCACGGTTAGAAACCTCGCCTTCCAGCAGGTCGGTCTCGCCATAGCGTCGATCATAAGCGGGTTGCGCCGGGGTAGTTTTCGGGCGGTCAGAAGTTGGCTGAACATCAGTCAGCGATGTGCCACATGTGCTGCACATGACCGCGTTGCGATGCGCTGCTGTGCCGCAGATTGGACATAGCTTATAGGATTGAGCCAAACGTTCACCCTCGAGTCGGTACTTGGACGCGATCGGGCGTCATTATAGCGCCGAAGCGGACTAGATTTCTAGACATGGATCGTGGCCCGGGTCGCGACAAGCGCGTCGCGGACGTGTGTACCCGCTGGCACCGTGACTTTATTGAGGATGAGCGCATTCTCGACAACAGCCCCCTCGCCGATGCTGCAACCGCTCTCCAGATAGACGTACGGGCCGATTCGGGCCGATTGGCCGATGCTCACCTGCGGATCAATACGCACGGGAGGGATCACCTGAACAGTCGGCGGAATTTCGCTCAGCAGATGACCATCCTGCTCTTCATCCAGCAAGTGGCGCTGGAGCGTGAGCAGGTCGGCATCCTGATCGATTTGCAGCGACCAGCTCGTCGGCACAATCGAAGCACTGCCGCCCTGATTGACATAGCGCTCATAAATGCTGGCGAGATCCGCGCACAGCAGCCCCCCGTCTGCAGCAGGCAGGGCGGCGAGATAATCGATAAAGGGCAACCCGCAAATGGACATATCGGTCAGAATGTAGGCTTGCCCCTCCTGATGCGGAGCAATTCGACGAACGGTAGTTGAATCGGCGAGCATCGCGTAGCGCGTGAACAGGGACTCGGTGAGGCTGGCCCCGGCACCGCTCAACATAAGAGGAACATCAGGCATGCTCATGAAGCGGCGGCACAAGCGATCGGCAAAGTTGAGATGAGCAAAGCTGTTGTAGCTGGTGAGCACAAAGGGTTCTGTATGCTGGCGAGCGATTTCGCCAAGCGTTTGGGTGAGCGTCTGGCTGGTGGATTGGAGCACAAAATCGACCGTGGCATTGGCAACCCAATGCGCGTTCAGAAATGCGGCGACCGCGCCTTCCTGCTCACCGACAATGACCGTGTAATTGCGCACGCCGCCGCGCAGTAAGCGATCCATGACGCGCACGACGAGCGGTTTTCCGAGCGCCGGGAGCATGGCGCGAGGTCGATTGTAAGTCAGCTTGCTCTGATGCGCCGCATTGCCAATCGCCACCACCACCGCATGATTGATCACTGAAGATCTCCCGTTGCCTCGCCAATCCTGACCGATTATAACATGGGGGAATGAGGCGAAGTATTGCGCTCTGGCGGATACATGTGCTGTTATAATATGTAAGACTGCGAAAGGAGATGACGTGAGCGTCAATAAGAAATTAGTGGCTTATCATGTTGGCCGACTTAAAGACAAGAATGTCGATGTCCGGCTCAAGTCAATCGAAGAACTGAAAGAGCTGGGCGACCCGGAGGCGTTGGGCGCCTTACAGGAAGTCTATAAGAATGACAGCGATCAGGTGGTCCGCAAAGCCGCTCAGGAAGCGGGACGCGCGCTCTTTGTTAAAAACCAGCATAAGTAAACACAGCGGGGCGTGCTCAGCGCCCCGCTGTGGTCTATCAATTACTTACACAACCCCGCAATGCGTTCGGTGAGTTGTTCGGCGCTCGCTTGCAGGCCGGCTAGACGCGTCCGCTCACGTTCGACCACGTCCGGTTTCGCGCGGCTGACGAACTGCTCGTTGCCCAGCGTCGCCTGCACCTTCGTGATCTGTTCGACTAGCTTGGTGTGTTCTTTAGTCAAGCGCTCGCATTCCGCCGCCACGTCCACAAAGTCCGCGAGGGGCAGGTAAACCGTCACATCCCCCACCACCACGGTTGCGGCTTGTTCAGCAGGTGCTGCGCCGCCCGTAAGAATCTGCAAGTCTGGCACGTTGCACAGCCGCGCGAAGAGGTAACGGTACTGGTCGAGCGCCGCGGCATACTGCTTTGACTCCGCCTGCGCGCCGATCTTGCGCGACGGTTCGACTTTGTACTCATCGCGCACATTGCGGATGCCGCGCACGAGATCGATGAGCGTGACCATGGTCGCTTCGGCGGCGTCATCAAAATATGACTCGTCGGCTTGCGGCCAGCTCGCCACGATGAGCGCGTCACCTTCGTGTGGGATGAAGCTCCACAGCTCTTCCGTCACGAATGGCATGAAAGGGTGCAGCAAACGCAGCGAGGTGTCGAGCACAGTCAGGAGCACGCGGCGCGTGTTGGTCTTTTCGGCATCACTGCCCTGATAGAGTGGGTACTTGCTGATCTCGATATACCAGTCGGCGAATTCGCTCCACAGGAAGTCGTCAATCTGGCGACCCGCTTCGCCATATTGATAGGCATCGAACAAGCGCTGTGTCGTAGCCACTAAGCGCTGCAGGCGGCTCATAATCCAGCGAGAGGGCATATCCAGTTCGCTGGCGGGCGGCGCACCGAAGGGTACATCACCGTCAAGGTTACTGGTGACGAAGTTGGTCATCTGCCAGATCTTGTTCACGAAGCGCCAGTTTCGTTCCACGCGCGCCGTATCCAGATTGATATCGTTGCCCGGTGTGCCACCGGTCGCCAGCGTGAAGCGCAGCGGATCCGCCCCGTACTGCTCGACCATTTCGAGCGGGTCGATCACATTGCCGAGGGTCTTGCTGATCTTGCGCCCGAGCTTGTCACGCACCAAGCCGTGCAGATACACGGTCTTGAACGGCGGCTTGTCCGTGAACCACAAGCCCATCATGATCATGCGCGCCACCCAGAAGAACAGGATATCGTAGCCCGTTTCCATCATCTGGGTGGGGTAGTAGCGTCTAAGATCGGCGGTTTGCTCCGGCCAACCGAGCGTGCTGAACGGCCACAAACCGCTGCTGAACCACGTATCGAGCACGTCTTCTTCCGGCGTCCATGTCACGCTGGCGGTCGTCGCTGGCGCGGTTTTGCCCACGTACACTTCACCATTCGAACCGTACCACGCAGGAATGCGATGTCCCCACCACAACTGGCGGCTGATGCACCAGTCTTCGATGTTCTCCATCCAGTGATAGTAGACCTTTTCGAAGCGCTCGGGCACGATTTCGATATCGCCATTCCGCACCGCATTGATCGCTTTTTCGGCCAGCGGCTGAATCTTCAGGAACCACTGGGTGCTGATCATCGGCTCGACGACTTCGCCACCGCGCTGGGAACGCGGCACGACCATCGTGTGATCTTTCACCTCGATGGTCATCCCGGCGAGCGTCATGTCCGCCCAAATCTTCTCACGCGCCACAAAGCGATCCAGCCCGGCATATTGGCCGCCGTTCTGGTTGATCGTCGCGTCGCGGTTCATGATGTTGATGATCGGCAGATTGTGCTTCTTGCTCAGCTCGTAGTCGTTGAAGTCGTGCCCCGGTGTCACTTTGAGCGCGCCTGTGCCGAACGTGCGGTCCACGTATTCATCACCGATCACGGGAATGCGGCGGTTGAGCATGGGCACGAGCGCCATCTTGCCGATCAGGTGCTTATAGCGTTCGTCTTCCGGGTGCACTGCGACCGCCGTATCACCGAGAATGGTCTCGGGACGGGTGGTCGCCACTGGGAGATAGTCGCCATCTTCGAGCGGGTATTTGAAGAAGTAGAGTTTGCCTTGTTCTTCTTCGCGTTCCACTTCGAGATCAGAGACGGCCGTCTTGAGTCCGGGGCTCCAGTTCACCAACCGCGGCCCGCGATAGATCAGACCTTGCTCATACAGCGTGATAAAGACTTCCTGCACTGCGTTGGAGAGACCCTCGTCGAGCGTGAAGCGCAGGCGATCCCAATCACAGCTCGCGCCCATGCGCTTGAGCTGCTCGATGATTTCGCCGCCATACTTCTCTTTCCATTCCCACGTGCGGGCGAGAAATTCCTCGCGCCCAATCTCTTCGCGGCTCGTCCCCTGATCGCGCAGCATCTTTTCGACCTGAAGCTGCGTCGCGATGCCTGCGTGATCGGAGCCGGGCACCCATAGGGCGGCTTTGCCCCGCATGCGTTCATAGCGAATCATGAGGTCTTCGAGCGTGGTGAAGAGGGCATGCCCGGTGTGCAAGCGCCCGGTCACATTGGGCGGCGGCATGGAGATCACATACGGTTCGGCATCTGGCGGCGCAACTTCCGGCTTGAACCAGCCGTGATCCTGCCACCACCGATACAGGCGGGACTCTGCTTCTTTGAAATCGAACGTTTTAGGCATAGGACGGTTTGTCATTGACGCGCTCCCAATAGAAAAGCCCCATTCATCACAAGGGCGAATGGGGCTTCGGGTTCGCGGTACCACCTTGTTTTTCTGCATCACTCGAGCCCAGGTGAACTCAAGCCGAGCAGAAATCTCTGACGCTGTAACGGGCGTATCCCGGCGCTGTTTACTCTAGTTCAACAGCACAACTCGCGGGCGACCTTCGGATACTCTCTGCGAACAGGCTCTCAGCCGGTGACCTGTATTCTCTGGCGCAGCGGGGAGTAACCTACTCCTCCCGGTCATCGTTCTTAGGAACGTTGATTGTGGTGTTTAGTATATGTCGCGGAGCGCGGCGGCGTCAATCCCCGCTTGCTTCGGGCTGCGGCGGGCGGAGCAGGGCGCGAATGCGATCGGACACCATATCGATAGCAACCATGTTAAAGCCGCCTTCGGGGATGATCACGTCGGCGTAGCGCTTGCTCGGCTCGACAAATTCCATGTGCATGGGCCGCACGCTCTGCAGGTACTGGTTGATCACCGACTCGGCGGTACGGCCGCGCTCGGCGATATCGCGTTTGAGACGGCGAATGAAGCGAATATCGGCGTCAGTATCCACGAAGATTTTCACATCAAACAGCGGGCGCAGCGTTGGTTCGGCGAAAATCAGGATGCCTTCGACGAGAATGATGGGCTGCGGTTCGACATGCTGCGTGTGCAACGTGCGCGCGTGGCGCGTGAAGTCATAGACGGGAAGCTCGGCAGGCTGCCAGTTCTGCAACGTCATGATGTGCTCGCGCATAAGCGGCGTATCCAGTGAATCGGGATGATCGAAATTCACTAAGCCACGGTCGGCTGCGGGAATGTTGTTGAGATCTTTGTAATAGGCATCGTGAGGGACATAAGCGATATTGTGACTGCCGACACGTTCAAGGATCGCGTTGGAGACGGTGGTCTTACCAGAACCGGTCCCCCCGGCGACTGCAATCGTGACCGGACGCGGGCGCTCACTCATGCTCGTAGCTCCTTCAAAAAAAAGCCCGCGAAGGCAAGTTACCTAGGCGGGCAAATCAGAGCCACCGAAGAGAGTCGAACTCTTAACCTCTCGCTTACGAAGCGAATGCTCTGCCATTGAGCTACGGTGGCGCTCATTGAAATTAGTATAGCAGACCGGGCTTGACCGTGACAAGAGTGAAGATTCGGCGGTAAGAGTTTAGAACGTTTGTACAAAAACAGAATCACAGGTAGACTTCTCAAAAAAAGGAGATATCCAAATGGATGATAGGTTGAAGGCGAGCATCTGGCAGCAGTATGGTGCCGCGCTTGATACGCTCGATGATGCGCTGCGTCTATGCCCTGACCACCTGTGGACGGTTCAACTCTGGAACGACGATGAGGATGCGCGTTACGGTCAATGCTGGTTTATCGCCTACCATACTCTATTCTGGACTGATATGTACCTGACGGGCACGTTGAGTGGCTTCAACCCGCCGTTGCCCTTCATAAGAGGAAAGCTTCCGGACACACCATACACCCAAGAGCAGATCAAGAACTATTTGGATCAATGCCGCGCCAAGGGCAAAGCAGTTATCGAGGCGCTGACCGATGAGCAGGCATATCGGATTTGCACCTTTGATTGGATGGAGCCCACTTTTCTGGAACTGCAAATCTACAGTTTGCGTCATATCCAAGAACATGCTGCGCAATTGAATCTTGTACTGGGAGAGCACGGCGTTACGGGGCAAGATTGGGTTGCTCAGGCGAGGGACAAGGCTTAAGCCGGCTTGCTCCTCGCCTGAGTCCCGCAGGCTAGTGCCGGAAGTGGCGCACGCCGGTAAACACCATCGCCATGTTCGCGGCATCGGCGACAGCGATCACGTCGTTGTCGCGGATCGAGCCGCCGGGCTGAATGACCGCCGTCACGCCCGCGGCCGCCGCCGCTTCGACGCCATCGGGGAAGGGGAAGAAGGCATCGGAAGCCATAACCGATCCAACCGAGCGACTACCCGCTTTCGTTACTGCCAGCTTGACCGAGTCGACCCGGCTGGACAAGCCACCGCCGACGCCGACGGTCGCGTTCTTGATGCCGAGCACAATCGCATTCGATTTAACGTGCTGCACTACTTTCCAGTTGAAACGCAGCGCCTCAATTTCATCGGCAGTCGGTTGGCGTTTCGTGACAATCTTGAAGTTGGTGCCTTCGGGATCACCGAGATCGACGCTCTGCACGAGAAAACCGTGGAAGACGCTGCGAATCTCCAAGGCCGTGCCATCAAACAACGCAGGGACTTGCAGTAAACGGCAGTTCTTGCGTTTCTCCGAGAGAATGACCGTGGCTTCAGGGGTGAAGCTTGGCGCGGCAATGGCTTCGACGAACAGCGAGCCGAGCGCCGCGACGAACGACTCATCAACCGGGCGGTTCACGGCGATCACGCCGCCAAACGCCGACACTGGGTCGGATTCGAGCGCCGGCGGGAATGCGGCCGTGATGCTCTCAGCGGTGGCGACGCCGCACGGCGTCAGGTGCTTGACGATAACGACCGTTGGGGTGCTGTAGCTCCCGACCGCGCGCCACGCAGCGTCGAGGTCAAGAATGTTGTTATAGGACAACTGCTTGCCGCCCAACACTGTCCCGCCGAGTGGGCCAGCGCCTGCGACCCGAGTGTAGTGCGCGGCAATCTGGTGGGGATTCTCTCCGTAGCGCAGCATATCGTCGCGCTGAATGCCGAGCGATAGGTGCTGTGGCAGCGACTCATTGAGGAGACTGACCGTAACATCCTGCGCGAGATAGCTGTGAATAGCAGTGTCATAATCACGAGTATGAGCAAAGGCTCTCACAGCGAGTTCACGGCGTAAGGCCAGCTCCGCGCCTTCCGGGGTGGCCAGTGCTTCGGCGATGCGCTCGTAGTCAGCCGGAGACGAAACGACGATCACGTGGAAGAAGTTCTTGGCGGCGGCACGCAGCAGCGTCACACCGCCGATATCAATTTCTTCGATGGCATCTTGCAGGGTGATACCCGCTTTCGTGACCGTCTCCTGAAAAGGGTACAGGTTGCACACCACCATATTGATCGGCGCGAAATTCTGGCGTTTCAGGTCTTCGAGGTCTTCGGCGCGGTCTCGAGCGAGAATGCCGGCGTGAATGGCTGGATGCAGAGTCTTGACGCGTCCACCGAGCATTTCCGGCACCTGTGTCACCTGTTCGACGGGGGTGACCGGGAGACCCGCTCCAATTAAGGTGCGTTCGGTGCCGCCACTGGCGACCAAGTCCCAACCGAGTTGAACGAGTTTTGCAGCGAATTCCACCAAACCAGTCTTGTCATAGACGCTGAGCAGTGCGCGGGGCATGGCTAGTTATCCTTCAGGGTTTGAGCAATGGTAAACGCAAATTGACGGGCGCGCGCCGGAGCATCGCCAAGATGAGCAGTCGCATCTAGCAGCGCGCGAATCGTTTCGGATGAGAGATAGGTCGTGAGGACTGGATGACTCGCCAGCGCGTCGACAAGTGGATTGGGCTGCCCGGCAGAGATCAGCTGCCATGCAGCGATGCTTTCTTGACGCAGCACTTCATGCATCGCCTGCCGATCCGCCCCGGCTTTGACGGCGGCCATGAGGACACGCTCCACCGCCGAGAACACGCCAAAACGGGCAAAATTGCGCGCGGCTGCTTCATGGCTAATGACCATGCCGGCAAGAATACGTTTCGCGACTTTGAGCATTTCGTCGGTCGCGAGAAAGGCGACGGGTAGGATTTCGCGCCGATTGGCCGAATCATCCAGCGTGCGTTCAAGCAGCGAGTGGCTGGCGTTGTTCCACGCCACATCGACCAGCGCGGCGACCATGCGCCCGAGGCTGTTCATCTTCTCGGCGTTAATGGGGTTGCGCTTGAAGGGCATCGCCGACGAGCCGACCTGTTTGGAGCCAAACGGCTCATGCCACTCGTCGATAACCGGGGATTGCAGCAAGCGTAAGTCAAACGCGAATTTATACAAACTGCCCGCCGCACCTGCCAAGGCGCTGATCACCTGCCAGTCCTGCTTGCGCGGGTAGGTTTGCGAAGCGATAGGGTAGGCGGGTAGATCGAGATTGCTCATGATGAGGCGTTCGAGGTCGCCTGGCGTGATGCCGGTGCCGTGAAGCAGTTCAGCGTAAGCCGCGCCCGTGCCCACAGCGCCTTTGAAGCCCTTGCCGCGCAAATTCGCCCGCACGCTTTTGAGTGTGAGGTAATCGTCAACGAGATCCTGAGCATACAGCGCGAGGCGATAGCCCATCGTCGTCGGTTCGGCAGGCTGAATGTGGGTGTAGGCCATAATGGGCTCGTCGGCGAGCGCCGCAATCTTGTCAGCGAAAACGGCCAGCAGGTCACGCAGCGCGGCTAGGATGAGGTCGAGACTGTCGCGGATGCGCAGCACATCGGCATTGTCTTCGATATCGGCACTGGTCGCGCCGAGGTGAATGATGCCACCACCGATGCGGCATTGTTCCGCAAACGTCTGGACTTCCGCCATCAGATCATGGTGAATGTCGGCTTCGATAGCTTCGGCGCGTGCAATGTCAATGTCATCGACATGCGCGGCGAGATCGGCAACCTGTTCAGGCGTTACCAAGCCCGCGGATTGCTCCGCTGTGGCTAAGGCAACCCACAGCCGCCGCCACAACCGCCGCTTGTGTACTTCACTCCACAGGTGGCGCATCGCACCTGTGCCGTACCGCCAAGTGAACGGAGATAGAAACGTATCGTGTTGGAAAGTCGTCATGTGGTCTTCCAGAATGAATACGCGCGGATTATACCCCTAATCCTCGGGAGATAGCCAAAATCAGCCTAAAGTACAGGTAAGCAGGCGCCAGTTTCTGATATAATGTGAATATATTCACAAATCAGGATAATCGCACATGTTGAAACGAGTCGTGATCATCGGCGCGGGCTTTGGCGGCTTGCACGCCGCCCGCGAACTGGCCAATCGCAATGTCGACGTGCTGCTCATCGACCGCAACAATTACCACACGTTCACGCCGCTGCTCTATCAAGTGGCCACCAGCGGCCTCGACGCTGGCGAAATCGCGCATCCCGTCCGGCCTGTGTTTCACGGGGCCGCCAACATCCGCTTTCTGCGCGGAGAAGTCACAGCCATTAACACGGACGACCAGAGCGTAATGGTGCAGGCCGAAGACGGCGAACGCACTGAACGGTACGACTATCTGCTAGTCGCGGCAGGCAGTGTGACGAACTTCTTCGGCAATGCAGCCGTGCAGCAATACGGTTTTGAACTCAAATCGCTGGAAGACTCGCTCAAGCTGCGCAATCACATTCTGCGGTTGTTTGAGCGCGCTGTCTGGGCCGAAGACCCGGCTATGCGCGCGGCGCTGACGACCATGGTCGTGGTGGGCGGCGGCGCGACCGGACTTGAAATGGCCGGGGCATTGTATGAGCTGTTTACGCAGGTGCTGCAGCGCGAATTTGCTGGACTGACGCCGCGCGTCGTGCTGGTCGAAGCGACCGACAAGGTGCTCGCCCCGTATCCTGTCGAATTGCAGGTTGCCGCCCGCGAGCAGCTCGAATCGCTCGGCGTTGAGGTTATGCTCGGCAGTCCGGTGCACGAGATTGCGGCTGACCACATTATCCTGAGAGATGGCCGCGTCATTCCAACCCACACGTTGATCTGGGCGGCGGGCGTCAAGGCGTCACCGCTCGCGGCGCTGCTCGGCGTACCGCTGGAGCGGGGTGGGCGCGTGCGCATAAACCCGACGACAGAGGTCATCGGCCTGAATCACGTTTATGTGGTCGGCGATATGGCCTATCTGGAAGATGCACATGGACAGCCGTACCCGATGCTCATCCCGGTCGCCAAACAGCAGGGGATACTGGCAGCGCGCAACATTCTACGCGACCTGCAGGGCTGGAAGCAGCATGACTTTCACTACATCGACCGCGGCATCATGGCGACGATTGGGCGCAGTCGCGCGGTCGCGTACATCTTCAACCGCATCAAGCTGCGCGGGTACATTGCCTGGATTGCTTGGCTCGGCCTCCACCTGATCACGCTGCTCGGCTTCAAGAATCGTCTGCAGGTGTTTCTGCATTGGGTGTGGAACTACTTCACCTATGATCGCTCGGTGCGCCTGATTCTGAATGACCCGGCGGCGAGACCCACACCCAAAACCGATCCTGGCACTGCATAGCGAATCGCTCAGGATGTCGCTACAATGGATGATCGATTAACCGGATCGAGGAAGATAGGGCAATGGCAGAACAGATCCTGCTGAACAAGCGTGATGCAAAGGCCAAACCGCATCTGGAGCAGTTTGCGCCGGTGTGGATAGTTGAAGAAAAGGTCATCCTAGAGGATGAAGCGGTGCAGTTCAATGTGGTGTTCCAGCACAACGAGTACGGTTGGGTCAACCGCCGCTACCGCTTTGATGGATTTAACGGCGTGCTGTACCACAAGGGGCAGCGCATCCTGAGCGAAGATGAAGCCTTGAAGGTTCAGGCCGGGGAACCGTACATCAGCACGGTCGTCACCGACATCCCGAACGCGTACGGTGGGTGAGCAGAGTAGGGCAGGGGAACCCCTGCCTTTTTTGTTACTGCGCCTTGAGCTTGTAGACCGTCGTGTCGTGTCCGCCCATACGATACTTGTAGATTTCGTTGCCGCGCAGAAAATCGAAGACCGTCTTGTGGGATTCGATGGCGTGGCGGATGTTATAGGCCAGCAGCACAATCCCCGCACTGAGGTTACCGGTTTCGTCAGGCAGTAACCCCGAGTTATAAACCAAAGCGCGGTTGTTGTAGTCGAAGTCGAAGTAGGTCGCCGACGGCACACCATTGATCACCAAGAAGCTGAGCTTCAGCCAACCACATTGAAACGTCATCGGCGCCAGCCGCTGGAAGAAGGCGAGATTCTTCGGATTATCGAGGAAAAGTGCCTTTTCCGGATGGCTGGCGCGCATCAAAGACAAGAAGCGCGTAATTTCCTCATCCAGATTGTGGGTTGAGTCGACGATATACCAGCCAACCTCCGCTTCGCTTTCGGCCTTGCGCACTTTGCGGCGCACCTCATGCCGCTGCTTTTTGTCCAGCATCCCTAGGTAGCTTTCCCAGTCCGTCGGTAAGTTAATCACGGGGCAGACTTCCTGAAAGACAACTTCGACGTTGAAGCCCAGTTCTTTGAGACGCTCCGGGAGGATTTTCAGAGTGGGGGAGGCTTCGGGAATATTGCACAAATTGATGCGGTCGTAACTGAGCCGATGCTCAGCCAGAACTCCGGCGAAGAGCGCTCCGACTTCGCTAACATGGTCGGGATGCGCGATGATGTCGACATAATCGGTTACGTCAACACAGCCAATGGTGCGGACAACGCGTTCGCCATCTTTGACCTCGATGAACCACGAAGCGATGCCGACGAGCTGACCATCATCGGTGCGACACGTCACGATGAACAGTTCGCCTGCACGATAGACATCCCACCATGTTGATTGCCATTCCCACGTGCAAAAAATCACGTCTGAGGTGCTGTGATGGAGCAGCTCATTCCATTCGGCTTTCAGTTCCTCAAATACGCTGCTATCGCGATAGACCGATAGTTTCACGAACGCCCCCAAAGTGAGTTAAGAATCACAGCGATGCCATTATAGTTGAGCTAAGCGTCAACAGGGTGAGCATCCAATTAAAAAGCCGTCCATTAGACGCAACGGACGGCTTTCATTCTTACAGAGGAAAAAGGCTTAGGCTTTTTCGGGCTGGGCCTGCTTGTATTCGTAGGCCAGCGACAGTTGGGTATCCGCATCAAAGATGTGCATGTTGTCGATGTTCAACGCGACGCCAATGCGGTTACCAACGCGCGCGCGCGTGCGCGGATCGGTACGGGAGATGAACGTCTTGCCGCCATCTTCCAGATACAGAATGATTTCGTTACCCATCTGTTCGACCACATCGACGTTGGCTTCAATCAACGCCGGGGTGATACCGGTGGGCAGATATTCCGCATCATGGATGTCTTCCGGACGCACGCCGAGGATGACGCGTTCGCCATTGCTCGCACGGGCGCGGAACGGTTCGGCCTTGGCCGCAGGGATCTTGATCTGGAAGCCAGCGGTATCGACGACCACACCACCATCCTGAATGCGCAGGGTGCCATCGAAGAAGTTCATCGACGGGCTGCCGATGAAACCGGCGACGAAAATGTTGCGCGGGTTGTGGTACAGGTTGTAGGGCGTATCGATCTGCTGCAGTTCACCGGCGCTCATCACGCAGATGCGGGTACCCATCGTCATCGCTTCCACCTGATCGTGGGTCACGTAGACGAAGGTCGTGCCGAGGCGCTGATGCAGCTTGCTGATGAAGGAACGGGCTTCCACGCGGAGCTTGGCGTCCAAGTTGGAGAGCGGTTCGTCCATCAGGAAGACGGCGGGTTCACGAACGATAGCGCGACCGACGGCGACACGCTGACGCTGACCGCCCGACAACTGACGCGGACGACGATCGAGCAGGTGTTCAATGCCGAGGCTCTTGGCCGCATCACGCACACGTTCGTCAATCACGTTCTTCGGGGTTTTGCGCAGGCGCAGACCGAAGGCCATGTTGTCATACACGGTCATGTGCGGGTACAGAGCATAGCTCTGGAACACCATCGCGACGTCACGATCTTTCGGCGCTACGTTGTTCACCACGCGATCACCAATCAGGACTTCGCCTTCGCTGATCTCTTCCAGACCGGCCAGCATACGCAGGCTGGTGGATTTGCCACAGCCAGACGGGCCGACGAGGATCAAGAATTCTTTGTCAGCGATTTCAATATTGAGATCCTTAACTGCGACCGTATTGCCAGCGTAACGCTTCCAAACGTGTCTAAAACTAACACTTGCCACGAGGGATCCTCCGTAAGAGAATAGTCGTACTACACTATCGGATGAAATTCACTTGTTGTTGAATCTGCACAAATAAGTTGCCTTGTTGCAAATTCCAACTCTCAGATCAAAATTATAGTGGTGTCCTGAGTTTTTGCAAATTTTCAAGAGAAATTCATGAAATCCAATCTCAACGCTGAAATTATCGCCATCGGTACCGAAATCCTCCTCGGCGAGATCACTGATACTAACTCAGTTTTTCTGGCCCGGGGGCTGCGCGATATCGGAATCAACCTGTATTACATGACATCTGTCGGGGATAATGAAGTACGCATTGCCAACTCAATCCGGCTTGCGCTCAGCCGGGCCGATGTGGTAATCACGTGCGGCGGCCTCGGTCCCACCATCGACGACATGACCCGACAGGGGGTCGCCGTTGCCACCGATCGCGGTCTGACATTTCAACAGCATTTACTCGACCAGATTGCGGCTCGCTTCGGCACTTTCCGTGTGCAGATGACGGAAAACAACAAGCGGCAGGCGTACGTCCCCGATGATGCCATCATCATTGAGAACCCCGTCGGCACCGCCCCCAGCTTCGTCGTCGAAGTTGGCGACAAGTGCGTGATCAGTCTACCGGGTGTGCCCCGCGAAATGAAATTTCTGTTCACTGAGAAGGTAGTCCCCTACCTGCGCGAACGCTACGGTCTCACCAGTGAAATCATCAAGGCCAGATTGCTCAAAGTTGCAGGCATTGGTGAGAGTCAGCTCGGCGAAATGATCGGCACGGAATTGCAAGAAGCAAGCAATCCGACCGTTGGGCTGGCGGCGCACAGCGGGCAGATCGATGTGCGCATCACGGCCAAGGCCACGACCGAGTTTGAAGCCGACCAGATGATCGGCGAAGTCGAGGCGCAGCTCCGTGCGCTCATCGGCAGCTACGTGTTCGGTGTGGATAAAGACACCATCGAAAGCGCGCTCGTCAATCAACTGCGGGCGGATGCCAGCGGCATCGCGGTGACAGAAGTCGGCATTGATCCGGTGATCAGTGGTCGCATTGAGAAAACCGATGGCGGGGTAGGGGTGCTGCTGAAGGTTGAGCATTACGATACACCAGATGACTTAGCCGCGGCTCTGAAGACATCGGCGCAGCCCATTCGGACATTGGCTGAACAGGCCGCCAAAGCGCTGGCGGCGGCGGCTCAAGCCAGGGTCGCGGTGGCGGTGGTGGCGTTCCCGGATATCAACGAGCAGGCGGACAGTGGTGAAGGCAGCGCCCTCGCTGTCGTCGTCGGGGATCAAGTGCGCTCACGCGTATACGGTTTCGGCGGCGAATCGGAAACAGCGAAACAGTGGACTGGCACCTGGGCGATGTCGATGGCTTGGCGCATGTTGAGGGAAATGAATGGCGCGTAGCTTTTACGAAAAACTACAGGCGGCCCAGACTGAGCGCGCGAGTGATCTTGCGCTGCTGTTGTCGCCGAAGTTTCTAAAGATGCCCGCGCCGATTGCGCGCTATGACGATCCGTTTTTGCCGTTCGGCAAAGCGGTCGTGGATGCGACGCGCGATCTGGTGTGCGCCTATATCTTCGATTTGGCGGCGTACCTGACCCACGGTGCAGCAGGCGCAGTCGCGCTGGAACGAACTATCGCTTATGTCGGTGCCGATGGCAGCACGATCACGATTTTGCACGGGCCATTTTGGGGTAAAGACTACGTCGAAGCCGCTAGTGACCGCGCATTTCACGTCGACGCGGTGACGTTGGTCAGCGAAGCCGACATACCCGCTTACCTCAGCGAACCCGGCATGGCGGCTTTTCTCGTGGCACAGGAGTTCACGCAGACACTGTATGGCGCGGGGATCTACCATCCGCAAGATCACTGGCTGCGCTTTTATGACCGGAAACAGCCCCCGCTGAAACTCCGTGTGTTGGGCGACAAAGCCCTGTACGGAGACGGCACGGACAACTTTGCGGCGACGATTCGCGCTGCGGTGAGCACAGAGCGCGCCAAAGCATGATTGGGCAGCGGCTGATTCACGCTGGACTGATCCAATTCGGCGCTTTTCCCCGAAATGGTGATGTCATTCCGTTTGACCTCGCACTGCCGCTGGTGGCGTCCTACCCTGACCTGCTGCGCGATCTGGCGAACACCGCCGCCGAGCGTCTTGACGGCGTCCCGATGACACGCCTATTGGCGACCAGCGAAGCCGTGCCGTTTGGCGTCGCGCTGTCACTGCGACTGGGCGTGCCGCTGGTTTACAGCAAGGGCATGGGTTCGAGCCCAGTAGATGATCTTGTCGGCGCGTACGATATTGGGCATCCGGCGCTGCTGGTGACGAACAGCGTGGGCTTTGATCACTCGGTTGAAGCATTGGTGAAAGGCGCGCGGCGCGTCGGGCTGGAGGTTCACACGCTCGTTACGCTGCTCGAAGGCCGTCCACCCGCTTTGGAGGAGCTAGGAGTGAACGTCATTTCCCTCGCGCGCCTGGGCGACCTCGTCGATCAGCTCCGCGCGACTGGCGATATTCCGCGCAGGCAGGCGGCGCTGATTCATCAGTGGATCACCCGGTAAGCACAAAATACGGCGCGGAGGGAAGTATCCACTCCGCGCCGTATCGGCACTAATCCTCTTCGTCGAGGCTAAGGAGCGCCATAAACGCTTCCTGCGGGACCTCGACGGCGCCGATCATCTTCATGCGGCGCTTCCCCTTCTTCTGCTTTTCAAGCAGTTTCTTCTTACGGGTGATATCACCGCCGTAGCACTTGGCCAACACGTCTTTGCGGATGGCTTTCACGTCCGCGCGGGAAATTACCTTCTTGCCAACCGCCGCCTGAATGGGGACGACAAACTGCTGGCGCGGGATGAGCTCTTTGAGTTTGCTCACCAATTTCTGCCCTTTATGGTAGGCGTCATCTTTGTGCACAATAATCGCCAGTGCGTCGACCGGATCACTGTTCACAAGGATGTCTAGTTTGACCAAATCTTCAGGCTGATACTTGTCGAAAGAATAGTCAAGACTCGCATAGCCGCGTGTGATGCTCTTGAGACGATCATAGAAATCGACGATCAACTCGGAGAGGGGCAGACGATACGTCAGCATGACGCGCGTTTTGTCGAGATACTCCATCGTGATGAACTGCCCACGCTTCTTGATGACGAGATCCATCAGCGAACCAATGAATTCCTCTGGCGTGTAGAGCTGAATCTTCATCCACGGTTCGCGAATTTCCTCAATTTCGTTGGGGTCAGGCAGGAAAGCCGGGCTGTCGATGGTGATCGTTTCGCCGGATTTCTTGAGAATCTGGTATTCCACGCTGGGCGCAGTGGCCAGAATGTCGAGATCGTACTCGCGTTCGAGCCGCTCCTGCACAATTTCCATGTGGAACAACCCGAGGAACCCCACGCGGAACCCGAAGTTCAGTGCCTGCGACGTCTCCGGCTCGTACTGGAGCGAGGCATCATTGAGCTGCAGTTTCTCCAGCGCATCCCGCAGTTCGGCATAGTCGTCGTTGTCTGTGGGGTACAGACCAGCGAAGACCATTGGCTTAACCTGCTCGTAACCGGGGAGGATTTCCGTCGCGCCATTGACAGCCAAGGTGATCGTATCGCCGACACGACATTCGCGCACACTCTTAAAGCCTGTTGCCACATAACCGACTTCGCCAGCGCTCAGACTATCAATTGGTTTCATGGCCGGGTTGAAGATGCCGATTTCGACGGGTTCAAACTGGGCTTGCGTAGCCATGAGTTTCAGTACATCACGTTTGCCGAGTGATCCATCGATAACGCGCATGTAGGCGACGACTCCTTTGTAGGAGTCATAGTGTGAGTCGAAGACGAGCGCGCGGAGCGGTGCAGCCAAATCACCTTTGGGCGGCGGCACTCGCGCAATGACCGCTTCAAGGACATCCTGAATGCCGATCCCTTGCTTGGCTGAAATGCGAATGATGTCTTCGGCGGGAAAGCCGATCAGATTTTCGACTTCCTGCGCGACCGAGTCGGGACGCGCGGCAGGCAGGTCGATTTTGTTGATGACCGGGATGATCTCCAGATCCTGATCCAGCGCGAGATACACATTCGCAAGAGTTTGCGCTTCGATTCCTTGGCTCGAGTCCACGACGAGGATCGCGCCTTCACACGCTTGCAGCGCGCGGCTGACTTCGTAGGTGAAGTCGACGTGGCCGGGGGTGTCGATCAGGTTAATTTCGTACTCTTCGCCATTTTTGGCGGTGTAGGTCATGCGCACGGCAGACGCCTTGATGGTCACACCGCGTTCACGCTCCAAGTCCATGCTGTCGAGGAGCTGCTCCTGCATATCACGGGCGGCAACCGTGTTCGTGAACTGCAGCAGGCGGTCGGCGAGCGTGCTTTTGCCGTGATCGATATGAGCAATAATGCAGAAATTACGAATATTCTCGCGCTTCATCGGGCATCCGTTTCAAAATTCAGCCAGCAGGAAGTATAGCAGATGGACGGCTAGAGTTGAACCGCCGCTTGAATGAGTGGATCGAGCGGCTTCGACGGCTGATCCGTGCCCCACGCCAACCACGCCAGAAACTCGATGTTTCCCGCCGGCCCCTTCAGCGGCGAACGGATCACGCCCTGAACTGACAAACCGATGTCGGCAGAGAAGGTCAGGACTTCAGTGAGCACGCGCACGTGCACTTTGGGATCGCGCACAACGCCGCCTTTGCCGACGTCTGCTGGCCCCGCTTCGAACTGCGGTTTAATCAGTGGAATGATGTGCGCGGTCGGCGTTAGCCAGCCTTTGAGCACAGGCAGCAGGAGTTTCAGCGAAATGAAGGAGGCATCGACGGAGATGAAACTGACGCGCTCGGGCAGCGCCTCGACATAGCGGACGTTCGTCCGTTCTATGTTGACCACGCGCGGATCCTGGCGCAGGGTATAGGCAATTTGTCCATAGCCAACATCCAGCGCGTAGACTTTCGCCGCTCCGTACTGCAGCAGGCAGTCGGTAAAACCGCCAGTACTCGCGCCAACATCCGCACAGACACGCGCCGCGATATCGACCGGGAAAGTATCAAGCGCCGCTGCCAGCTTGTCGCCACCCCGGCTGACAAAGCGAGGTTTTCCCTTCACCGTGAGTTCAGCATCCAACTCGATGCGCGTTCCCGGTTTGTCAACGAGATCGCCATTCACGAGTACTTCGCCCGCCATAATCATCCCGCGGGCCTTTTCGCGGCTGGGAGCGAGGCCGCGTTCAAACACAAGGACGTCGATGCGTTCTTTGTCGGCCATAGCTTAACCTCGCGTCAAATAGATGGGCACGTCGACGACACCGGCGTCCGGCGCGACTTCGACGCCATCGGCGAGCACCGGAATGTAGCCGGAGGCGACAATCACCACACTGTAGGGCGTATTGGGTTGGAGCGGCCGATCCAATTGGAAGCGACCATTGCGATCAGTTATGGCGAGCGCATAAATCTGCTCCTGACTCCAGTCGCGTGTGAACTCGGCAGCGGAAAAGTCCGCGCTCACCAACACGAAGGTCACACCGGGAATGCCATCACCGGTGACGGCGTCGAGAATCTGACCGCGCATCTGAATACCGCTGGCCTGAGCGAAACGGTCAATAGGCAATTGCCCAATGCCCACGCGCGCCTCGGTGTCGGCAAACACGAGCTCGTTGATGAACAACTCCATCCGGTACGTTCCATCGGGCACACCGCCGGGAGCGGATAATTCCAGCAGGTAGTCTTCGCCGCTTTCCGTCCCCACCCACGGGCCAGTCCGTTCGTAAAAAGTCTCGTCATCAATCGACCAGCGCATCGTCCATAACGTACCGGGACGAATTTGCTCCCAGTCGAACAGCGCGTAGATTGACTCGGTACCCGCCGTAAAGTTATTGACGGGAGCGGCGTCGATGGCCTCAGCCTGCGTCGACGCGGTGGTGAAGTGGCTGTTAGCAAAAATGCGCGCGACAGCGCCTTGCTGGGCGCCCGCCAAGGTGAAGTCAGAGATCGCCGCCAGTTTATTGTTGATATACAGCGCCAAACGGTAGCTGCCGGGCAGCAAGCCGTTAGGGTCCTGTACGCGAATTGTCTGCGTGCCATCCGCGCCGCCTGACCAAACGTTGCTCTCGCGATAGACTTCGCTGCCTTCAAAGTACCAGATCGCCGTCCAGGGCGCGCCGTCGACCATGTTGCGATAGATGAAACGCGCACTGGCCGTGCTCCCCGTCGGCAAGACGAAGCCTTCGCCAAACAAATTACCCTGTAAATCTTCGACACCGAAGACGACATCGGAGAATAAGGGGATGAGTTCCGCCGAACCGCCCACGTTGATACGGGCACTGTCGATGGGAATACCGTCGATGAACAGCGTGAAGTCATACAGTCCGTTCGGAATTGGCTGCCCGGTCGTACCGATATACCACAAACCATTGCGCCCACCACTCCAACGTACCGGCGAGAGGCTGAAGGTGGGGTTTTCCACGCCTTGAATCGTCACGCGCATCTCATAGACGGACTCCGGCGTCATATCCTGATACGAGAAGAAGAGATAAAGGCTGTCTGTCCCGGCGGGTAAGCTGCTGCTCACGCTGGTGGGCATGCCAGCAGCGTTCACCGATGGCGCGAAAAACATCCCGCTGAAAGTCGGTGTGCCGC
Organism: Candidatus Flexifilum breve; assembly: GCF_016713355.1. Lineage (NCBI taxonomy): Bacteria > Bacillati > Chloroflexota > Anaerolineae > Aggregatilineales > Candidatus Flexifilaceae > Candidatus Flexifilum > Candidatus Flexifilum breve. The sequence goes on along the minus strand of NZ_JADJPI010000035.1, from coordinate 153,401 downwards.
CGACCGTGGAGCGGTCGAAAAATTCAGTCACCGTATCAAGGCTCAGCTCCAGTGATGCCGCGCGCAGCAGCGGACGGGCAAAACTGGACGGCCGCAACGCATTGATCACGCCGCCAACGGGCACACAGACATCGTTCGTATTGACCAACCCGTCTTGATTGCTATCTTGAAGGGTGATACACCGCGACTGGGGCGAATCCGGGGTGACGGGGGCAGTCGTCGGTACGCCGATGAGCCGGCCCTGGGCGTCGTACGCGCCGCCACCCGACATCGTGCCGGGGATTTCCAGCCCGGTTTTGATCCATGACTTCGAGCCGCCGCTCGGTTCCGCCGTAAAACCAATTACTGTACCGCGGAGCAGGCCAACAGCGTCATCACCAAAGCTCGGATAGCCAACCACTGTGATCGTCTGATCCAACGTCAGCGACGCTGAGTCCCCTAACTCGACAAATGGCAAGGCGAGTGTCGAACGTTCAACGATGCGCCCGTCGTTCTGACGGGTAATTCGCAGCAGCGCTAAGTCCAACCCCGCATCGGCTTGCACAATCTGCGCCTGATAAACAGGCACCGGGGCTTCGTCCGCCCGCACGCTCAGCGAAACTATCAGCGTGTTACCCGGGCAGTTCTCACCCTGAACCGTATTATGCGCATTCGTAAGGATCAAACCGTCGCGGCTGACGAGCGTGCCAGTGCCAACGCAGCGGATGATCAGTTCCTCGCCCACACTGCTCGCCTGCATGATGAAGACGGTGGCGCGCTGAATGCGCTCAAGGTCAAACCCAGTCTGTGCGGTCGCGGGTACGACCCAGCACAAGCTGAACAGCACCAGCAGTACCAGACGTTTAGAATTCGAGATCATTCAGAAACCTCTCGAAAATGGGCAGGTTATCCTCGTATGTCTCTACGCTAGAGAGAAACGTCACAATGATCGCTTGCCCGCTTTGGATGGTGATGACATCTAGACCCTCGACAACCTGCGGTAGACTTTCCAGGAAGGGATTTGCTTCGCTGGCAACAAAGACATAGGTCATCGCGGTTGCCTGCCGCTCATTCGGCAGAATGTAGGGATTGGTCGATAACACATCATAGGCGGAGAGGGCAGGGGCACGATTGAGCGTTAATGTGTCGAGAAGGTTACGTGCGGTTGTATTGATGGTGACGGGTTGTACGGCCACCTGAATAGTCGTCTTAAAGCCGGTCTGCGCCATATCGCGCACCCGAAACACATAATCCCCGCTCGTGTCGAGCAGCCAGTTCTGCGGATAGTACGCGCGAATTCCGGCGGCACTATTCGCATAGGGGATGGTCGCGGTGAGAGTCGCTGAGCGCAGGTTGAAGCCAATGATCACGGCAAACACGCCATAGATCAAGACGAAGTAGTGACTCCAGCGTTGGCGCGCTGTAAGGCCGCTTGGGCGGGATTGAACCTCAATAATCGTCATCGGCTAGACCTCACGAGCCGCAGCTTCACGGGCACGACGCTCCGCCGCATTGAAGAGAAAGGACACGACAAAGGCTACCACGACCAGCAGACCGATCGAAATGGCTAAGCCGAACACAACGCCCGGCGCCGAACCAACCAGAGAAAACCCGGCGTTGACGAGGCCGGAGCGCAGCGGAATTACCGCGCCATTGAGCAACGCGGCCAATCCGATCATGCTGGTCAACAGGAAGGGGTTTGGATTGTCGAAACGCACCTCGGCTAACCCATACGCGGCGATCAGGCTGCCGACAAAATTCAGCGTAACGTAGTTCACGATCTGAATGATGGCTACATCCGGAGTGACTACGTTGTTGAGGACAAAGCTGAGATTCAGCACGGTAGAATACCCGATGGCACTGGCGAGCGTGTAAGCAACACTGTCAAGGCGCACACGGTACTCTGTGTCCCACGCGAGATACCGCACGACGATATACTTCAGCACTTCCTGAATGATGCCGACGGTGAACGTGTAGCCGATGATGCGGTTCGTCGCGTTCGCCAGCGACAGCCACCGATCGGGCTGAAGGACATGGTCAAGGAAGGGCAGGGCGATAGCATTAGCCACCAGCGCCGTGATAAGCGCGACGAACAGGAGACGGCGGCGCGGTTCGGTCGCAGACCGCTCACGCCACACGGAGAAGACCAACCAAAGCCCTGCGGGCAGCAGTGCGAGCAATACATTAAGAGGCTGCAAGACGGCCTCGGGCAGCCGCACGCTGAGGAATGAGAAGGCAATGTACAGGACGGCGGCAGCGCCGAAGAGAATCCCGCTTTCCAAGGCAAGACTCCACCAGACGCGGCGATAGGGATAAATCTCTTCGATTTCGTCAGGTGGTGTCAGCAATCGATAGTTGGTCAAGAAAAGCCTTACCTCTCATCACAACGTCCGCTAAAATCCTAGCGCACTGCGCCAAAGCGGGAAAGGTTGAAATATGCTGGAGAAAGCTTTGCGGATCTTAGTCGTCCTGCTGGCATTGATGGTGAGCGCCTGCGCCAGCGCCAATGAAGCGCAACCGGGTAATCGGATCATTTACGGTCTTACCCTCCAACCGAGCGGCTTTGATCCCCACATTCACGCCTCATCCGAACTAGGTATTCCGCTGCGGTCAGTTTATGACACGCTGGTCTACCGCGACCCGACGACGGGCGAATTTGTCGCTGGTCTGGCGAGCAGTTGGACGGTGTCCGCCGACGGGCTCAGCTACACGTTTTCACTCAAACAGAATGTGAAATTCCACGATGGCACGATGTTCAACGCGCAGGCGGTCGCCGCAAATCTGGATCGGATCGTCAACCCGGAGACCGGGTCACAGAAGGCGGCGGCGCTGCTCGGGACATTTGCGAGCTATGAAATTGTCGACGATTACACGATTCGCCTGATTCTCAGCCAACCCTACAGCCCGCTGCTCGACTCGCTGAGTCAAGTCTACCTCGGCATGGCAAGTCCAACGGCGCTGAACCAGTATTCGAACGAACGCTATCAGTTCAACCAAGTCGGAACCGGGCCATTTCGCTTTGTTGAGTATGTCCCCGGTGATCGATTGGTGATTCGGCGGAACCCCGACTATGCGTGGGGACCAGCCTTCTACACCGCACCGACGGCCGAATCAGTTGACGAAATCGAGTTTCGCTTCTTCACAGATACCGCGACACGCGCGCTGGCGCTCGAAGGAGGGGACGCACAAATCATGGGTGAACTGCTCCCCATTGACGCACGCGCGCTGGCGGTCAGTCAAGAGATTGAACTGCTGCCCGTCAGCGTTCCGGGACAGCCGCTCCAGTTCCTGCTGAATACGAGCATCGCGCCGACCAATGATCTATCGGTGCGCCGCGCATTGATCTTGGCGACCAATCGCGAAGCCATTATCGACGCCGTATTCCAGCGGTTTTCCCCGGTCGCATGGGCGCCAATTGCGGCCAGCACCGCGTTTTACAATGCCAGTCTGGCGGGCGCGTATGATTACGACCCCGGCCAAGCCCGATCTCTCCTCGGCACGGCGGGTTTGGTCGATAGTGACAATAACGGCTACCTCGATGCGAACGGCGCAGATCTCACGCTAAATATGCTGGTGCCGCCGTGGGGTTTGATTCCCGACGTCGCGCAGCTCATCCAAGATCAGTGGCGTGAAGTGGGTATTCGCGTGGAACTCGAAACCGTGCCGACGCGCAGCGCCTTAATTGAACAGGTGAACGAGGGCGCGTACAACCTCGTCGCCTTCTATGACTTTGGGGAAGACCCCGCGTTCCTCAATCGTTACTTCAGCAGTGACGGAACCAACAATTGGTCGCGCGTTGCTGATGCGGAACTCGACCGGGTGCTCACGGACGCCCTCACGCAAGCAGATCCCGCGAACCGCGCGGCGCTCTACGCGGAAGCGCAGCGGATTATCATGGATCAGGCGCTGGTACTCCCGATTCGTGACTATGTGAACCTGAATGCCGCGCAATCGACCGTACATAACCTTACGTTTGACGCGTATGGTTGGTTCCCCTTGCTCAACAACGTCACGGTGAGCGGCGGGTGATTAAGCCGGTATTTGCTGGACTCGGTGTGCTGTGGTTGGCGGCAACGCTCGTGTTTTTTGCGCTCCGCTTACTCCCCGGGGATGCAATTAGTGCCCAAATCTCCGAAGGCGGGCTGAGCGCGGCGCAGATTGCCGAGCGGCGCGCGGCGCTTGGTCTCGACCGCCCCGTGCTCATGCAGTACGGGCGCTGGTTGGCCGGGCTGCTCTCCGGCGATCTGGGCGTGTCGCTGCTGGACAGTCGTCCAGTGACGGAGATCGTCGGGCAGCAGTTGGCTCCAACCCTCGCGTTGGCGGTGTCCGCCCTGCTCACTGCGATAATTCTCGGGTCTGGTCTCGGAATCGCAGCGGGTCTGGGCATGGAAAGCGCTCGACTGGTGCTTACACTGGCCTTGAGCGCGCCGATCTATTGGACGGGAACGCTCGCGATCTGGCTGTTCGCGGTTGTGCTCGACTGGCTGCCCACTTCCGGCGGCTCCGGCACCGGAAGTCTGGTTTTGCCGTCACTGGTCTTGGGACTTCACACCGCCGGCAGCATCGGTCGGGTGATTGCGGCAAACGTGAACGCAACACTTGACGCCGATTTCATTCTGACCGCCCGGATGAAAGGACTTACCGAGCGCTCAATCATGGGGCGGCATGTGCTGCGTGTGAGCCTGCTTCCAGCCGTCAATGTAGTGGCACTGCAGGCAGGGTTTCTGCTGAGCGGTGTCGTGATCACCGAAACGTTGTTCCTACGCCCCGGCGTGGGGCGCGTTCTGCTGGATGCCGTGCTGCGCCAGGATTATCCCGTCGTACAGGGAATCGCCCTGTGGATCGCGCTGGTGTATTTAGCCGTCAACACCGCCGCCGACGTAATTGTCCGCCAACTTGATCCGCGAGTCGCGGCCTGATGCGCCTCTTCCTCGCTCTCATAATCATCGTCTTGCTAGCGCCACTGGCGGCGACGCATGACCCGCTGGCAACTGATACCGAGACGCAGCGTCAGGCGCCCAGCGGCGAACACTGGCTGGGTACCGATGGGTTAGGTCGTGATGTTTGGAGCCGCGTCGTGACTGGCGGTGGGCGGACGTTTGGGGTTGCTGCGCTGGCCAGCAGCATCGCGCTGCTGCCCGGTGTGCTCGGTGGTTTGCTACTCAGTGCTGCACCCCGCTATTGGGGTGAAATCACCGATCTGGGTCTGAATGCTATTCTCGCGTTTCCAAACCTAATTCTGGCATTGATCATCCTGACGTTAGTTGGGCAGGGAGCGCTGCCGCTCGCGCTGGCCGTCGGGTTGGCGCAAATCGCACCAACCATCCGAGTCGTGCGCGGCGCGGTCGTTGCGATTCGGGGGGAGGGCTATCTCGACAGCGCCCGGGCGTTGGGTGCGTCGACCAGGCGCTTACTGTTGGTCCATGTGCTGCCGAATATCGCGCCGACACTGCTCGCCTATGCCGGCGTGGTGTTCAGTTACAGCTTGCTCAACAGCGCTGCACTGAGCTTTCTCGGTCTCGGAGGAGAACCGGGTGTGCCTGATTGGGGTGTTCTACTGGCGGAAGGGCGGCAAGGCTTCCGGACCGCCCCATGGATCGCATTATCGGCGGGAATAGCCATCACCACCAGCGTGATGATTGTCAATCGCGCCGCGGATCAAGTGGCACGTCATCCGCGCAGATAAGCGTTCCCGGTTGTTCCTTACCAACTAACGCGGCCTCGATCAACCCGGATGTGTTTCCGTTGAAAATACGGATTGAGAGATTGGGAACCGCTTGCGTCAGCGCGACCATATCGCGGACTTTAGTCTCCATCCCTCCGGTCACATCGGTACCGGAAGACCCCCCAATCGCCCGTTCGACTTCGGGCAGTGTAGCGGGCGTGATGCGCGAAATCACCGTGCCCGCCTCATCGTAGACGCCGTCGACTTCCCCGAGCAGGAAAATACGCTGGACGGGAAGCTGGCGCGCCAGATAGAAAAACACAGTTTCCGTTGACACAATTGTGCCGCCGCGCGTATCGTCGAGCGCCACGTCCCCATAAACGAGAGGAACCAGCCCGTGATTCAGGGCGTGGGCAATTGGATCAGAAGCCATGTCGACTAAAACGCCATCATGACTCCGCGCCGAGGCCGACGGTTGGAACCTCCAGACGGGAACGCCCGCCGCATGCAGGGTTCTGGCCATCAGATAATTCAATTCGGCGGCGACGGTCGCAACATGCGCAAAACCGCGCCATTCTTCCGGCGTATGGACGCCTTGCATGGTCTGGTAGCGTTTGGCGACCATATGCCCGAACGAGCCACTGCCGTGACCGATCAGTAGGCGCAGATCCGGGCTTTGCGCCAGCGCCGACTGCACTTCGGCGGCGACCCGTGCCGCGACCGCTTCACGGTAACTGTTTTCAACTCGCTTGTCGGTAATGAGTGAGCCGCCCAATTTCAGGAACGTGAGCATTTACAGCTTCTCCTAAGCGATGGTGGTTTGAAAAACTCGCGCCGCGCCTGCCGTTAATAGAGCCTGTTCAACATGATGAGCATGCTCTGGCGTGACGAGAGCGATCATGTTGCCACCGCGTCCGCCGCCCGACAGCTTGGCTCCGAGCGCGCCCGCGTTTTGGGCAGCATCGACCAGTCGATCAACTTCAGGCGAAGAGACCGTCAGCAACTTCAAGAGTTCGTGATTCGCGTTCATTAAGCGTCCAATGGCTGCGGCATCACCCCATTCGATAGCGGATCGGGCTTGCTCGCTAATTGCGCCAATCTCACGGATCGTTTGCTCCGTTGGTTCACGGTTGGCCTCAACCAGCTTACGGACGTCGCCCACCGCGATTTTGGTCGATGCGCCCACGCCCGTATCACCAATCAAAAGCGTGAGCGGCGCACCGATGGTCAGCGTCTCAAGGGTCTTATCGCGCACAAAGTAGACAGGACGTTCGTAGACAATCACTGTGTTGTCGATGCCGCTCGGCGTGCCGTGATGAATTTTCTCGACTTCATAGACCAAACGATTAAGATCGGATTCCGACAGGGGGCGGTCAAGGACGAGACACAAAGCGCGCGCCAGCGCGGTCGATACAGCTGAACCACTGCCTAACCCACTGGCAATGGGGATGCGTGAGCGTAAACAGATTGTCACATCAGGTGGCTCGACGGCCAGCGTTGTAAGCACCAGCTGCGCGGTGAGCGTCAGCGCATTGTCGACGGATTCGGCGCGAATATCGACGGGTAGACGCTGATTCAAGTCCGGTGCGTCAATGTGCAAACCATGAACGCCTACCGGATTGGTTTCGACCGTTGCGTAGGCACGTAAGCTGGAGACCGGCGCTGCAATCGCGGGTTGACCATACACAGCGGCATGTTCGCCGAATAGAATCACTTTCGCAGAGGCACTAGCTTCAATCATGCTCGTATCGCTGGTAGGTACAGGATGGCGACAAATGTCAACCCCCATAGCAGAATGGCAATCAGCAGTGGGCGGTCTTTCAACAGGACTTCGTCGGGTGCGCTGCCTTCGCCCTTGACGTGAATCAGGTAGAGATAGCGGAACAGCGCATAGAGCACAAACGGGACGGTCAACAGGGCGAGGTTCGTCCCGGCGAGCAGGATCGAAGGCGCTTCAATCGTGTAGAGAATATAGGTCACGAGTGTGGCCGTCGTCACCATGCGCAGCATATCGTCGAGCAGGGGCAGGTTGTAGCTGTCGAGCGTAGCCCGAACGCTGCCCGCTTTATCGGCCAGCATGACCAATTCCTGCCGGCGCTTGCCAATGACGAGGAACAGGGCGAGTAGACCAATTGACGCGTATAACCACGGAGAGAACGCCATGACCTGGACAAGCGTCACCCCCGCCAAAACGCGCAGGATGAAGCCGGAAGCCACGGCGAAGATATCCAGCAGGACGATGTGCTTGAGATAAAAGCTGTACAGCAGATGAATAATCAGGTACGTCAGAAGAACCGCGGCGAAATAGGGGCTCAGCGCGAAGCCGATGCCCAGCGTGGCAATGACGAGGATGATCGCTGAACCGATGGCAATGGGTACCGGGAGTTGGCCAGAGGGAATAGCACGGAAGCGTTTTTTCGGATGCTGGCGATCCGCCTCAATGTCGACCAAATCGTTAATAAGATAGATCGAGCTGGAGATTAGGCATAGGAGGACGAACCCCAAGGTGATGCGCAGGAAGGCATCAACATTGAAGAGCTGCCCATCGAACACGATCCCGGCGTAGACGACGACATTCTTCGTCCACTGCTTCGGGCGCATGGTTCGAATTAAGCCGATGAGTGCTTGCAAAGAGTCCCCCTTGGAAGCGCAAAATCACAAGCTGGGATTATATCAGATGTCCCCGTTCCGTATAATAGACGCCTATTTGACGAAGGAGAACCAGCATGGGCACAGCTACGGCGCGCGCCAACGCCAATATCGCATTCATCAAGTACTGGGGCAATCAGAATGATCAACTGCGTTTGCCAGTTAATCCATCGATCAGTATGAATCTCGGTGGGTTGTATGCCGAAACGACTGTCACGTGGGACGGGGCGCTGAACACCGACTCATTCGCTTTAAATGGCAAGGAAGAGAGCGGCGGCGGTCTGGAGCGCGTGTCAACACATTTGGATGTGCTGCGGGCGCGGTTAGGCTTCGCGACACGGGCACGAGTGGAGTCAGCGAATAACTTCCCCACAGGCGCGGGGATTGCGTCATCGGCAGCAGCATTCGCAGCGCTGTCGGTGGCGGGTGCTGCCGCCGCTGGCGCTCAGCTCAGCGAGCGGGAACTGACGACGATTGCGCGGCTTGGTTCAGGGTCGGCATCGCGCTCGGTGCCAACGGGATTTGTCGAATGGTACGCCGCGGATACGCACGAAGGCTCCTTTGCTCAAAGCATGGGTGCGCCGGAATACTGGGATATCGTCGATGTGATTGCGGTGGTTAGTAAGAAACACAAGGACGTGGGGTCAAGCGCAGGGCATAAGTCGGCGAATACGAGCGATTTGCAGGGCGCGCGGGTCGCTGGGGCAGGGGAGCGGTTTGCGATCTGCCGGCAAGCCATCCTCGACCGGGATTTCGCCACTTTCGCCCAAGTCGTGGAGCATGACAGTAACCTGATGCACGCCGTGATGATGACCAGCCGTCCGCCGCTGTTTTATTGGCTGCCGCCGACCTTGGCAATCATGGAGGCCGTACGTCAATGGCGCGCCGAAGGTCTGCGCGTGTGCTACACCCTCGATGCAGGTCCGAACGTGCATTGTATTTGTGTTAGAGAGGATGCGCAGAGGGTAAGCGATCGACTGCGAGCCTCATCTGATGTTCTGGACGTATTGGTCGCGTCACCCGGCGCAGGTGCCCAAGTCACTACCGTAAGTATTCCATAAGCATTGGCCGGACTGCTTGATTACGAAGCGTATTCAGCCGTATAATGTTGGTCAGGTTAGAGACCATATAAAGGCCACCTTGGATGTTGGATTTTCTGGTTGGAAACGACGCGCTCTCGGCGATAGTAGCGTTCGTACTCGTGTTGATCCCGGCAGTGTTGATCCACGAGTTGGGACACTTTCTAGCTGCAAAATCGGTCGGGATCACGATTCTGGAATTTGGTATCGGTATGCCGCCGCGCATGGTAAAGCTGTTCACACTGGGTGGAACCGACTATACCCTGAACTGGCTGCCCTTGGGGGGCTTTGTGCGCCCGCTCGGCGAAGATATCGTCGCGCAGAAAGGTTCTGATGCGACTGAGCAGGACCGCATGGAAGCCGAACAGCGCGGCTTTGAGAAGACGATGTCGGTGAATGAAGCGAAGCCACTGCCGCGGATCTGGTTTTTCTCGGCAGGTGCCATTGCGAACTTCATTCTCGCGTTCATCATGTTCGTCATCATCGCCCTGATGGGTGTTCCAGAAGTGACAGGCGGTTTGGTGAGCGTCGAATCGCTCACAGCCAACTCACCGTTGGCTGCATCTGGTTTGCAGCAGGGCGACATCATCGAGTCGATCAATGGTGAACGTTTCGCGAGTGATGATGAGCTGATCGAGCGCTTGTATGCGCTCAACGGGCAAGAAGTCACTCTGGGTATCGTGCGCGGTGAGAGTCAAGAAGCAATCTCGCTGACCTTTACGCCGGAATTCACGGGGGCTCCCGCGGTCAACAACACGTACCCGCTGGTTCTCGCTGTAGCGGAGAACTCTCCGGCCGCAAATGCCGGTCTGCAGGACGGCGACATTGTGCTGCGCTTCAACGGTGAAGAACTGACTGGAATCACATCGCTTCAGACGCTCACCCGCGAGCATCTCGATCAAGAAGTCACGCTGAGCGTGCTGCGTAATTATGCCGAAGAACTCGACATTACGCTGACGCCGCGCGCCAATCCACCGCAGGGTGAAGGGGCGATGGGCATCAACATCGGGGAAGCCGGGCTAGAACAGAACCTGGGATGGGTGTATCTGCAAGGGGAAAAGCGCGAACTCGTCTCGCAGACGCTCGGCGGGGCTATCAGTTACTCGTTTAGCCGTATTGGCGGCGTGGTCAACGAGATCGCGAGCATTCCCGGGCGCATCATCAACCAGACAGCCGATCCTAATTCGCTGCGTCTGACGAGCCCGCTGGGTATCAGTCAGGCAGGCGCGGTCTTTCTGCAAGAGAGCATCGAGCAGAATCAGCCGGGCATCATCCTCGAATTCATGGCGCTGATCAGTTTAGCACTGGGTTTGACGAACCTGCTGCCGATCCCGGCGCTGGACGGTGGTCGCATTCTGTTCGTCCTGATTGAACTGGTGCGCGGTCGGCCAATCGCGCCCGAACGTGAAGGTATTGTCCACTTGGTTGGGCTGGCGCTCCTGCTATCGCTGATGGTAGTTGTGCTGCTCAATGATATCGCCAACCCGCTCACAGATTTGCTGAGGTAGGGAATTGACTAACTACGATCTCGATGATCAGAGCCAAACCCAACGTCCGGACATTGAAACGACACTCAATGATCTGCGCGATGGGGAAGAAAACAACCATGTTGCCGCAACCGTCTTTTACGGGTTATCGGGGCTGCAAGCGGAAGAATTGACCGCGCTCAGTGCACTGTGGGACAGCCTGTCGCCCGATTATCGGCGGCACGTCGTCAGCGAACTAGCCGAAGCCGCAGAGACGAACTTCGATCTCGACTATGACGTACTCGGTCAGTTTGCACTGAACGACGATGATGAAGATGTGCGGGAAGCCGCGATTGAACTGCTGTGGGAGAACAACTCACTCAATGTCATGGAGCGCCTCATCGATATGGCGCACAATGACGCGGCGACCCATGTGCGTGCAGCGGCAGTGAGCGCCCTCGGCAGCTTCATCCTGTGGCGCGAACTCGAAGAACTGCCGATTGAGGAGACCATATCGGCGCTCGACACAGCTCTAGAACTGCTCAACGATCCTGAGGTCGATGTGCGTCGGCGCGCACTCGAAGCAGTGGCCAATAGCAGTCACGAAATTGTCGCCAGCGCTATCGAAGCAGCTTATAAGAGCGATGAGCACAAGATGCGCGTCAGCGCCGTCTTTGCCATGGGGCGGACAGCCGATGAAACGTGGCACGACGAGGTTCTGGCCGCGTTGCAGAGCGATGATTCGGAATTACGCTACGAGGCAGCCCGGGCAGCAGGCGAACTGATGCTTGAAGATGCGATCAAGTATCTGCGCAAGGTTGTGCTGGACGACGACCGGGAAATTAAAGAAGTAGCCATCTGGTCGCTGGGTGAGATTGGCGGCGCAGAGGCAACTAAAGTGCTGCAGCGGTTGCTGAAGGATGCCGAAAACAGCGACGACGAAGCGCTGATCGATGCCATTGAAGACGCACTGGGCAGTTCGACACTGGGCAGTGCCTCGTTCTACATGTTGCAGCACTACGACGACGACCAGAAGTAACGAACATACAAGAAAAAACGCCCGGTTTGGTCCGGGCGTTTCTGTGTTTAGCTGATGAGCGGCATCAATTTGAGAGCGAGGTTTGTATCGCCTTGAATTTTGATTTTGCCCGTCATGAACGCCTGCATCGGGTTTGACTTGCCGGCGATAATCGCCAGAAAATCATCGGCGTTAGCCCGCAGCGTCATCTTCGGGTTTTCCGCCTGTCCCTCACCGTGAGTCGCGCCGGTATCTGCGATGCGCAGCCAGTACATACCACCATTATCGCCGCTCAGATCGAATTGAATGGTCGCGTTGATGCCTTGCGACTTGCTGGGGTCGAACTTGTTGACCATCGTCTGAAACAGACCGGCGATTTCTTCACGTGATGCCATAATCATGTACTCCTCAATTTAACGTCTCTCTTAGACGCTGTGTCGAGAAAAAACTCAGGGTAGTATACAATTAAACGAGGTAAAGCTCAAAATTGCTCAGGGGGAACTTATGAAGCGAGCGGTTAGCGCTTTCATCATGCTGCTCTGTCTGCTGAGTGGCGCGGTTAATGCCCAAGATGCGAACCCGTTCATACCGGGGAAAATCGCGTATGTTGGCAGCGACTTCAACGTGTATACGTTAAGCGGCGAAACTCGCACCGCGCTCACGGACGATGCGGGTCTCGACGGCGACCGCGTACGCTATTACCAATTTCCGACGTGGGCGACCGATGGCCGCTTGGCCTATTTTGAGGGTGAAATCACCGCGCAGCGTCAGATTACAACCGAGGTCTTTGTCTCCGCCGATGGCCTGACGCCCGGCGCGAGTGTATACGTCGGCACCGATGAGAACTTCACGTATGCCTATTGGTCACCGAGCGCGTGTGGCGCAAATTGCTTTGATCTGGCGGTGCTGCTCGGTTCCGGTCAGCAAAGCGGGTTCCTTGTGAACGTGATTCGCGATGCCGTCGACTCACCGAGCGTGACGCAAGTTGGTACGGGCGCGCCGTTCTACTACAGCTGGAGCCCCGATGGTCAGCGCATGGTGTGGCAGCGCAATAACCGCCAGATTGATATCTACGATGTCACCACCAATGAGATTGATCGCACCCTCGATGTCGCTCCCGGCGAGTTCTTTGCGCCTGCTTGGTCGCCCGTCGACGACCGGGTCCTGTTCGGCGTCGCGGGTGACGCTGGCACGGATCTGGCGGTCGAAGCCAACGGTGAACTTGAGACGCTTGCCGAAGGTTTGGCCGGACCCATTCGGTTCGCGTGGTCGCCGGATGGCAACCTGATTGCCTACAAAGACGCTGAAAATGCGCTGGTGGTTATCGATGCGATCACGGGAGAGCGCATTGCTGCGTCCGACACCGCCGACGTCGTCGCCTTCTTCTGGGCGCCTAATAGTCAGCGCATCGCCTACGTGACGCTGCCGTCGGACACGGGTTCATTTAGCGCTAAGCCCAGTGCACAAGATACACAGCTCCCGGTACTCAGTTGGGCCATTCTCGACGTTGGCAGCGGCGCAGTCCGGCGTTATGGAGAATTCACCCCAACATCTGATGAACTCTATGTGCTCAGCTTCTACGATCAATTCGGGCAGAGTCATCGCATCTGGTCGCCGGACAGCCGCCATCTCGTCTACAGCGAACTGAACGCGGACGGTGTGCCGCAAATCATGCTGTTAGATACTGAGTCGAACTTCGTGCCGCTGTCCGTCGCCGAAGGCTTTGTTGCCGTCTGGAGTTTTGAGTAGCGTGTACAAGCGGTATCTCCCGTGGGTGTGTCTGGCGCTCGCTGCTCTAGCGTGCGTCAGACTGCAGCCCGATAGCACGGTCGTCATTACGGCGACGTTTCAAGGCAGTACACCGGGCATTGTGCAGTCACAGGTTCCAGCGCCGATTCCGCTGCCGCAGGGAACGCTGATTGTCCCAACGCCCAATCCAACCCGCAATTTGGGGGCAGCATCCGGCGCGGGAGAGTATGTCGTGCAACCTGGCGACTCACTGAGCGGCATCGCAGCGCAGGCCGGTGTGAGTCTGGAAACGCTGCTGGCGCTGAACAATCTGGTCGATCCCAATATCATCGAGGTTGGTCAGGTGATTTTGCTGCCTGCGCCGCCCGACGAGTTTACGAGTGCGCTGAAATTGCTGCCCGACAGTCGCTTAGTGCGTGCCCCGGGCAGCAGCAGTTTCGATGTCTTCGCTTTTGTCGCCAGCCAACCGGGCTACATTCGCGTTGCGACCGATATCGTTAAAGAAGCCACATATACGGGCGCGCAGATTGTACAGCGTGTCGCACTGGAATACAGCGTCGATCCCCGCTTGCTGCTCGCTCTGCTGGAGTTCAAGTCGCAGTGGCTGACGAACGCCAATCCCAGCGATCAGGCGAAAACTTACCCCATGGGCGCTCCAGCATCGCCACTCGGTTTTGACCGCAACGGCCTGTATCGTCAGCTCACTTGGGCGGCTGATCAATTAAATCTCGGTTACTACGGCTGGAAAGTGCGCGGCCTGCAATTACTCGAATTTGAGGACGGTACGCGCTTGCAGTTTGCGCCCGACCTCAATGCGGGAACGGTCGGCCTACAGTACATGCTGGCTCAGTTCACCAGCTATGCTGCGTGGCAGCAGCAGGTGAGTGCCAGCGGTTTCCTGCAAACGTATGTCGGTTTGTTTGGCGATCCGTTTGCTGGAGCGATCGATCCGCTTGTGCCCGGCGACATCACACAACCTACGCTGACATTCCCATTTCCCAGCGGCGAAACGTGGTATTTCACAGGCGGTCCGCATGGTGGTTGGGGGAGCGGCAGCGCGTGGGCGGCCATCGACTTTGCCCCCCCAGATGACATCACTAAAGTCTCGTCAGCTTGTTACCAATCCGCTTTCTATGCGACGGCCGTGGCATCTGGTGTGGTTGCGCGCACTGACGAAGGCACGGTAATCCTCGATCTTGACGGTGATGGGGACGAATCGACGGGCTGGACGATTCTGTACCTACACATGGCGGCGCAGGATCGCATTCAGGCCGGAACCGCAGTAAGCGTTGGGGACCGCATCGGCCATCCTTCGTGCGAGGGCGGCTTTTCGACGGGAACGCACATGCACATCGCGCGACGCTACAACGGGGAGTGGATCCCGGTCTCGTGCGACGCATGCGCCGACCCGCGCCCGGCATTTAATCTCAACGGATGGACCGTCGTCGGGTATACGAATCAAGAGTATCAGGGGTACATGTTCCGCGGCAGTGACCGCCGCGTCGCTGATCAAGGCCGCACCAACACCGAAAATCAGGTGGCATGGTGATATAATGGTGCGCGTTTGTCCAATAAGCTGCGAGTTAAAATGATTCGTCGTTTAGCCATTGTCACGCTGATCTTGGTGTTTACCGCGGGCGGAATTCTCGCTCAGGATGCGACGCCAACACCCGCCGTGATCAACCTGTCGGCGGCCGCACCCGTCGCGCCCGCCGTCGAATCTGCAATTGCGACGCCAACGCGCACCCCGGCACCACCAAGTGGCGCGCTACTGGAAGCGAAGGAAATCGCCAATGTCCGCGCCGAACCCAGTACCGAGGCCACGCAGCTCGGTACGATCCGCGCCGGGGAGACCTACCGGATCATTGGTCGCTATGTGCGCTGGTTGCAATTTGAATTCCCGCAGGCGCCCAACGGACGTGGTTGGGTGTATGACGAGCTGGTAAACATCACCGGTGATGCCAGCACGATTCCGGATATCGACCTCGCGGCACAAGCGACGCCCGATCCGCTGTTGGACGGCCTCACGCAGACTGCGGCGGCTATCACCCTGACTCCCGGCGGCGGTCTTACGGCAACGGTTGTCGCCCGCGTCGGCGTGATCAGCACCAATGAAACCCCAACGCGCGAAATTCTGCCCACGTTCACATTTCCACCGGAAATGGTCGCCATTGCGCCGACCGCAGGCGTGGCGGAGACAGCCACACCACAGCCCATCAGCGTACCACTGGCTGATGGCACGGCATTGCCGCCCCTTGTGCCGATTCTCGTGCTGGGGGGGCTTGGATTAGTCGGGCTTGCGCTGAGTTCCCTCCGGCGAGGGTAGGCCAGTCAGCCGGCAATAAAAAAAGGCGACCAAGCGGTCGCCTTTTTTGTACTCATATACTCGTCAGTGACTGCAGCTTCCGCAGCCACAGCCCGAGTCTTCAGTGTCGGCACTGTCCTTCGACTTGAAGGAGTGGCCGCAGCCGCAGCTCGACACCGCATTCGGGTTATCAATCCGGAAGCCCCCGCCCATCAAGCTGTCGACGAAATCAATCGTCGCGCCCTCAAGGTACATCAAGCTTGTAGGGTCAACTACCAGGCGGACCCCATCAGCCGCATCGACAACGGCGTCGAATTCACGCGGTTCCTTCTCAAACGACATGCCGTACTGGAGGCCAGAGCAACCGCCGCCCGACACAAAGACCCGCAGAGCATAGCCGGGAATGTTCCGCTGCTCAAGCAGCGAATGAATCATCTGCTGCGCCGCGGGGGTCACGGTCAGAATTTGAACGTCAGTCGTGATCAGTGGGTCGTTGACAACCATGAATAATTTCCCCTCTCAAGCTCTCATTGTGATTGTG
This sequence comes from Candidatus Flexifilum breve, assembly GCF_016713355.1. NCBI lineage: Bacteria > Bacillati > Chloroflexota > Anaerolineae > Aggregatilineales > Candidatus Flexifilaceae > Candidatus Flexifilum > Candidatus Flexifilum breve. Next base: position 136,950 of record NZ_JADJPI010000035.1, on the reverse strand, counting down.
CTGATAGTAGCATAACTGACCACAATCGTCAATTAAATAGACGATCATCATGAAAATTAGTGTTCATTTGTCATGACCGGGATCATATAGGAGCAGGTCGCATCACCGTCCGAAACGTGGGTAATCCGGCGCGGCACGATCCCGAGCAGGGAAGAAATCAATCGCATATCCATCTGACACAGCGTACCCGACTCGTCGCCCAGACCGTGATAGGGGCAGTTCGATGTCGTGAGGAGAAACCCATCGTCCGCGCGTTCCCAATTCGCCTCGTAACCGTTCTGGTTCAAATAGTCGACCACGGCATCGAGACGATCCACGAGCGGAAGGTTCGGAACGACCGCCTCATGCGCCATAGTGTCAGCTACGCCTTCCAGAATCACGTTGATGCTGTCCTTCGGCAGCTGCTTTTGCAATTCAGTGAGCAGACTGGCCGCGAGACGCTGGTAATTGTTCGGAAACAGGTCCTTAGCTTTCTCGGTCAGGGCGTACACGTACTGCGGGCGTCCCGGCGAACTCCTGCGCTTCAGTTCCGGCGAGGTGATGAGTCCATCCTCCTGTAAGCGCATCAGATGGTGGCGGACAGTGACAGCCGTGATGCTCCCCCGGCGGCGCTGTAATTCGTCGACGATTTCATCTACCGTAGCGTGGGAACGTCGTCGCAGAATATCGAGTATCAACCGCCGCGTCTCTTGCATAGCATCTATGCCTTTGAATAAAACTCATGCTGATGATAAAAATAGTGTAGCATTGTCTAATTCCCCCGTCAAATTTGACGAGAATCCGACGGTATGTTACGCTTGCGCCTCGCTTTTCTCGTGATGGAGGAAATCATCTTGCAGGAATGTGTCGCCTTTCAAGGCATCCACGGCGCTTACTCGGAACAAGCCATTCGTCAGCACTTTGGCGACACGGTCACGACTTATCCGACTCCGACTTTAAGCGACTTGTTTGAGACGATGCAGTCACGCAAGGTGAAATACGCCATGCTCCCGGTCGAAAATGCGCTCGCCGGTGCTGTGAATCAAGCCTATGAACTGCTGATGGACTCCGATTTACGCATTCAGGCCGAGGTCATTCTCCATGTGCATCATGCCCTGCATGCGCCAAAAGGTGTAACTATCGACCAGATCAAGCGCGTACGTTCCCATCCACAGGCGCTGGCGCAGTGTGACAAATTTCTCAAGCGTCACAAAATTGAGCCGGTGCCGTGGTACGACACTGCGGGTTCGGCGAAGGATTTAGCCGCGGAGACCGCTGACGGTGAAACCGGCGCGATTGCGAGTGCGCTCGCGGGCAAGCTTTATGGACTGGATACCCTCGCGTCGGAAATTGAAGACGTTCCTTTCAATTTTACACGCTTCTTCCTGCTGGCTGATGACGATCCGCAGCACGGAGAATTCAACAAAACTTCACTGGTGTTTGCGACCCGTAACCGCCCGGCAGCGCTGTATGAGTGCCTCGGCGAGTTCGCACAGCGCGGCATCAACCTGACTAAAATCGAATCGCGTCCCCGGCGGAACCGTCCCTGGGAACCGATTTTCTTCCTCGACATCGAAGGACACTGGCAGGACCAGCAAGTCCAGGAAGCCCTCGCGCGTCTGCTTCAGCGCGCTTCATTCGTGAAAATGCTCGGGTCTTACCCGGCTGTCAAGAACCAATCCGTAGGAATCTAACTTATGCAGAAACTTGATGTCGCAGTTCTGGGCGCAACGGGCGCCGTCGGTCAGCGCTTCGTACAGCTGCTGGATAATCACCCTTGGTTTCGCGTCGCTGAAGTGATCGGTTCCGACCGCAGTGCGGGTCATCGCTACGGCGATATCGCCCGTTGGATTCTCGATGGTCAGCCCCCGGCCTCGGTTGCCGACTTGCAGGTCAAGCCGCTTGATGCAGAGCTTACGTCGCCGCTTGTATTCTCTGCACTGCCAAAAGAAGCCGCCGAACTCCGTGAATTCGCGCTCGCCGAGGCAGGGCATGTCGTGAGCACAAATGCGTCGGTCAACCGGATGGTCGACGATGTGCCGCTGCTGCTGCCCGAAATCAACGCGGACCATATCGGTCTGATCGACGTTCAGCGCCGCCGCCGTGGTTGGACCACGGGCGCGCTCGTTGCCAATTCCAACTGCACGATTATGCCCGTCGTGATGAGTCTGGCGCCGCTGATGCCGTTTGGCGTCACAAAAGTGATGATAGTGAGCGCGCAGGCGATCAGCGGCGCAGGTTATCCCGGCGTCCCGTCCCTCGATATCATCGACAATCTGGTTCCCTACATTGGCGGTGAAGAAGAGAAGGCCGAGACCGAACCTCTTAAGATGCTTGGGCACTTCGACGGTGAACGAATTCTTGATCTGGATGCGATCGCCAGCGCGACGTGCACCCGCGCGCCCGTCATTGATGGTCACTTGGTTACGGTGGCGGTCGAACTCCGCGACAAGCCGTCGCTTGAAGCCGTAATTGAGGCGTGGAATTCGTTCCGTGGCCCGGACCCCGTGCCGTCGCTGCCAAGTGCTCCCGCTCAGCCAGTCATCTATATGCCGCAGGCGGATCGTCCGCAGCCGCGTCGTGACCGTAACGCAGGGAATGGTATGGCTACTTCGGTTGGTCGCCTGCGTCCCGATCCGCTGCTCGGCTACAAGTTTGTCGCGCTGTCGCACAATACCATTCGCGGCGCCGCGGGCTGCGCGATTCTCAACGCCGAATTACTGGCAGCACAGGGGTATCTCGGTGACTTTCAACCGGTCAATCGTAACGTGGAGTTAACACGCTCCTAACGTAGCTTTCGCGCGCTTTTGGGGTTTCTAATCAATGTTGAGTATCTGCGTGGAGGCTTAGTTTATGCGTGTTTTCATTGCCGGTGTTGACGGCTATTTGGGGTGGGCACTCGCACAGTATCTCACGGCCCGTGGACATGACGTAGCTGGGGTGGACAACTACGCGCGGCGTCAGTGGGTTGACGAGATGGGCAGCGTCAGCGCAATCCCGATTTACAGCATGCCCGACCGTCTCGCGGCGTTCCGTGAACACTACGGCAAGGAGCTGTTGTTCCGCGAAGGTGATTTGCTCGATTACCAGTTCCTGCGCGATTTTCTCTCGGACTTTCAGCCGGATGCGATTGTGCACCTCGGCGAAATGCCGTCGGCGCCGTATTCGATGATCGATCAGGCGCATTCAATCTATACCCACACGAATAACGTCAATGGCAGTCTGAATGTGCTCTGGGCGATGCGCGAAGTCTGCCCGGAAGCGCATCTCGTCAAGCTGGGCACGATGGGGGAATACGGTACGCCGAACGTGGATATTCCCGAAGGCTTCTTCGAGATTGAGTATCGCGGTCGTAAAGACCGTTTGCCATTTCCGCGCCAGCCCGGCAGTTTCTATCACCTGACGAAGGTGCACGATACCAATAACACGATGTTCGCCTGCCGCATCTGGGGCTTGAGCGCCACCGATATCATGCAGGGCGTGGTCTTCGGCACGCAGATTGACACGATGGGCGCTAATCCGGTGCTTCGGTCACGTCTCGACTTTGACCAATGCTTCGGTACGGCGATCAATCGCTTTGCCTGTCAGGCGGTAATCGGTCACCCCCTCACAGTCTATGGTGTCGGTCATCAGAAACGCGGTTTCTTGCCCATGCGCGATTCGATGCAGTGCCTGACCATTGCCATCGAAAACCCGCCCAAAGCCGGGGAGTATCGTGTGTTCAACCAGTTCGAGGAATGTTATACTGTCGACGAATTGGCCGAAAAAGTGCGTGAAGCCGGGAGTGCTGTGGGTCTCGACGTGGATATCGAACACTTTGATAACCCACGCACCGAAAAAGAAGAGCATTACTACAATCCTGATCGCCAGCACCTAATCGATCTCGGCTATAAGCCGACACACGATGTCGTGGCCGAAGTGAAGATCATGCTGCAAGATTTGCTGCCGCAGCGGGATCGCATCATGGCCAAGCGTGAGATCGTCGTCCCCGATATTCGGTGGGATGGCACGCGCCGCCGGTCTGGTGTAATTAGCGCCTCGCCCGTCAAGTCGTAGTTCTGACACGATTGTTTTGCCGGTTACAAGCGCGGGGTGCCATTGGACTCCGCGCTTTTGTTTTGTTCAAGGGAGACCTCCGTTGATCCAGTTTCTAAAACTTGCCGAACTTTCTGCCGAGGCGCGCGAAAAGCTGCTGCGCCGCGCGGAAAAAGATATCCGTGATTTGTTTCCGTTAGCCCAAGAAGTCATTGACCGTGTCGCGCGTGAGGGTGATGCCGCAGTCGTGGACTATGCCCGCCGCTTCGATGCCAAGAACTTCGAAGTCTCGATGCTGCGTGCCACCCCTGAGGATTTTGCTCAGGCGCGGGCTGCTCTCGAACCGGAGGTGATCGCGGCGATTGAAGCTGCCCACGAAAATATCCAGCGCTTCCATGAACACCAGATGCCAGAACCCATGTGGTTCACCGAGGTACAACCGGGGATTATGGCAGGTGAGAAGGTGACGCCTGTGACCAGCGCCGGTTTGTATGTACCCCGGGGCAAGGGCGCGTTCCCTTCGGTTATGTTGATGCTGGCGACACCGGCACGCGTGGCGGGCGTACCCCGCGTCATCGTTGTCACGCCGCCCACGCCCGAGGGCAAAGCCGATGCGGCGTCACTCGTCGCGGCGGAAATCTGCGGTGTCGATGAGGTGTATGTCGTCGGCGGGATGCAGGCTATCGCAGCGTTGGCCTACGGAACGGAGACCATCCCGAAGGTGGCAAAGCTGATTGGCCCCGGCAGCAGCTATGTATCGGCGGCGAAACGTCTGCTGTATGGCACGGTTGATGTCGGTCTTCCGGCTGGTCCGAGCGAGTCGATCATCCTGACCGACGAAACTGCCGATGCCCGTCTGGCTGCGCTGGATTTGCTGGTCGAAGCCGAGCACGGGCCGGAATCAGCAGCGATCCTCGTCACGCATAGCGAGGAAGTCGCTCGGCAGGCGTTGGAGATTCTCCCATCGTACATCGCCGAACTGCCTGAATGGCGGCGCGCCTTCGTCAACAACGTGTTATCGAACTACGGTGGCATCGTCCTAACCAACAGCCTCGACGAATCGATTCAATTTGTCAACGACTATGCGCCGGAGCACCTCGAAGTGCTTACAAGTGAGCCGTTTGTGACGCTGGGCAAGCTCAAGAATGCGGGCGAAATCCTGCTCGGTCACTATACGCCCATACCGACGGCTAACTACTGCCTCGGTTTGAACGCGATTCTGCCGACAGGTGGTTTTGCGCGCAGCTTCTCGTCCGTCAGTGTCTGGGACTTTCTCAAACGCACGGGCGTTGGCTATTTGTCGGCAGAAGGGTATCAACGCCTCCAGGGCATTACCGCGACGTTGGCCGACTATGAGGACTTTCCTGCGCACGCCATGGCTATCCGTAAGCGCAATCAGATTCTTGGAATATGAGCGATATTCTCGCACAAATTCAGGCGCTTCAATTCACCGATAAGGCGGCAGCAGAAGGCCTGCTGACCGCCTTTCTGCGTGACACCCTGAAGCTGGATGTCATTGCGGTTGAACTGCGTCCGTTGGCCGTCTCCCTTAATTCATTTAACGGCTTTATGACTCTGGCGGAGGGACGCCGACTATTCTTCAAGACGCACATCGAAGCCGATGGCATTCTCAACGAGTATTATCACGCGGGTCAACTGGCTGAGGCGGGCTATCCGATTCTCCAGCCGATCTACAGCTCAACCGAAGCGGGTAAGCAGCTTCTGATCTATGAGGTGATCAGTGAACCATCCGTTTTTGACGTAGCGTGGGCGATTGAAAATGGTGACGAGACGCACTTCGAGGCCTTGCGCGTCGGACAGAATCAGCTCGACGATCAACTCTTCCAGGTTTATCTCAGCACGCTAGCGTGGCAGCCCGCGCAAGCCGCAGCGAAAGCGCCCGTACATCAGTTGTTCTATCATCGCCTGACAGGTGGTCGCCTAGCGCGGTTCTACGCGCCGGAGACAGCCATTCGTCTACCCAATGGCGACCATACAATGGAGAAAGTGCGGCGTGCCCGTTGGACGATTAACGGCCAGCACTACGAACAGACACTCGATGACGTCATTTCACGGGCTATTACGCTGCTCACTCCGGAGCAAGCAGGTGCGGCGGTTGTCGGTCATGGCGATGCGCATAATGGCAACGTCTTCTTTCGGCAGCCTTCACTCCTGTACTTCGATCCGGCCTTTGCCGGACGGCATCATCCACTGCTGGATCTGACCAAGCCGCTATTTCATAATGTATTCGCCATGTGGATGTACCATCCGCAGATGAAAGCAGCACAAACCACACTCACCTTGGAACGCAATGGCGATGACTGGCAAGTCACGCACGACTATGCCGTCCATCCCGTTCGTGATTTGTTTCTGCGCAGTAAGGTCGAGCGGGTGCTCGTTCCCACGCTGCGCGAACTCCAGCAGCGTGATTGGCTGACGCCGCATTGGCGCGCCTATCTGAAGTCAGCGCTGTTCTGCTGCCCATTCCTAACCATGAATCTCACCGACACTGCCAAGTTTCCGCCGGCAATCAGTTTGCTGGGTCTGGCTATGTCGATCGAGATGGGTGCCGAAAGCGTCGGAACCCGCAGCAGGATCGATCAGACGTTGGATGAAGTAGAACAGGCGCTGAACTAATCAGCGCCTGCGAGGAACTCTTGCAACTTGTTGAAGGTGGGCGAGCTCTCCAGAAACACATAGCGCACCGGGATCACTGAAGCCTGTGTCCCTCCGAGCTCCCGAAGATATTCGACGGCGGACAGCAAATTCTTGTTCGACACGATGATGGTGACGGTGTGCCAACCACCCTCGGCGCTGTAGATCGGCGCAATTGTCGGGCCCTGCAGGCCGCGTGTAAGCGGATTTTCGACGATCCGGGCGGCAATGGTGTCGACGCTGTCGCCCCGCATGTTTACAGTGACCTGTGAATAGCTTCGACCTTGCAGCGCTGCATCGATGTGTTCGAGCATTACCCGCGCCGCATTCAGAACCACCGGATCTTGCAGTGCCTGTCGATTGCCCACCAAACACGCCTGGGATTCGACAATCACGCCATCAGACAGCGGCTTAAGGTGATTCTCGCGCAGCGTCGTACCAGATTGCATCAGGTCTACAATCACATCGGCATAACCGATCGTCGGCGCGACTTCGATTGCCCCCTCGGCATTGAGGATGGTGAAGTGGTGAATACCTTGCTCATGCAAGTACTGGCGGGTCAGGTTGGTGAACGTCGTGGCCACCCGTAGGTTTCGCCGCTTATACTCGCGAAAATCAAGCGCGACTTCGGCTAAATCGACGATACTCTCCACATCCACCCACGACTCAGGCACGGCGACCAGTAACTTGCAGTATCCATAGCGCAAATCAGGATGAATGACGATCAGATCGTCATGGGGATGCTCACGCACAACATCATAACCCGTCACACCGAGTTGGGCGGTACCATCCGACACTTTGTAGACGACATCGGTCACACGTTGAAACAGAACATCGACCGATGGAATCGTCGGGATCGAGCCGGTGTACTGCCGCGGATTCGGTTTATCCACACGCAAGCCACAATCGCTCAGGAAACTGAGTGTAGGGTCGGCAATCGCGCCTTTACTTGGCAGGGCCAGCGTTACGCGATCCATCATTGCAAATTCTCCACGAGTCGGCTGAGTTGATCGAGCTGATAGTCATTTCCGGCATGGCGTAAGCTGCCATCCGCATTCACCGTAGCGGCAGTGTCCGCTTCCGCGTCAGTCTGCGAGATAATTTCGGCGGGAATGCCGTTGCGCCGCAGCATCTGCGCCCACTGCACAGCCTCAACAGCCCGGTTCGGCGCAAAACTTATCGTCACAATTTGATCGAACTCGGGCTCGATCGCTGTAGCCTCCACCAGTTGGTCAACATAGTAGGCGAAACCCACGGCCGGAGTCTCATGCTCACCGCCGATCAGGCGCGTCAGCTCGTCGTAGCGACCGCCGCCCGCAAGCAGCACATCGCCGTGAATTTCGAAGACAAGCCCAGTATAGTAATCCCAGTTGCGAGCCAATCCCGGCTGAATGAGCGTACGTTCTACAGGGATGCCGTAAACGCTGAGCAGCCTGATCGTTTCCCGCCACTGTTCCAGTGTCTGCAAGGCGTCTGCATCTTCGGCGTCAATAAGGCGCTCGATCTGCTGAAACGCGCTTTCGGCATCACCGATGATGGCGCTCCAGAGTTCGAGGAAGTCAAGCGCCGCGACGATTTCGCTGCGTTCGGCGGCGCGCTGACGCTTTTGCAGCAGACGACGCACAATGTCATCGCGAGTGCGACCGCCCATGGCTGTCCCATGCTGCGTAGCATCCAGCAGTACGTCGAGCATTTGCTGGGTGTTAACGACATTGAGATCGACATCGGCGGAAGCCGATTCCGGTCGAATTAACAGCAGTCGATCCAGTTCAGCCAGAATGCGTTCTTTGCCGTACTCCTTCAACGTGTGGAGATGATTGAGCAGGAAGCGTTCTGTGCGCGCATCAAGGTGATAGCGTTTGAGGAGTTGACGCATGAGTTGCACGTGGCCGATAACGATGCGCCAATCCCGAATACCAACATCGTCGAGACCGCTGGCGGCCATCGCCATGATTTCAGCATCCGCAGACACACCAGCCATGCCAATGAGTTCGGCGCCCAGGCTCATTTTTTGGAACTGGCCGCCGTCATCTTCAAAGGTGGCTCCAGCAAACTGCCAGCGCGCAATTGAGGTTCGCTGTGAGGTGAGGTAGGCGTGTGCGGCGGCGGCGGTGAATTCTGGGCGTAGGGCTAGTTGCTGACCAAAACGTTCAAAAGTGAACAGCCGACCGATAATCTGATCGCCGGCGCGGGTGAGAAACAAGTCGGCCGAGTCGAGGATCGGCGTTTCCAAGATAGCGTAACCAAAGCTGCTCATAACCGCTTGTAAGCGTCTAATGAGCCAGTTCGTCTGTTCAAAAGTGCGGCGCTGCTGCACGCTCCTAAGCCCCCTCTGTGACAATGAGACCTAGATTATGAAATAGTCAGGGAATAAAAAAAAGCCCCTATACGGGGCAGATTGTCTAGCGATATTGTCCACTGCTGTACACGTACACGGCCGCACCGGTATCTTCGGGAACGGTCAGGTCGATTTCGTCCGCCGCCCAGTTGTATAACCACTGCGCATCTGTGATCGACAGGTTCACGCAACCGTGACTGTGGCGATAGCCGAAACCATCGTGCCAGTAAGTGCCGTGCAGGCCGATATCATGATCGAAGTACATCGTCCAGGGTACTTCTTCCAGATAGTAGAAATCCGGCTGACCGTCGGCGCCGCTCATCACGGTGCGTGGATAACGAACGTATACGTGAAACAGACCTTCGTTGGTCGGCCAGTCGGACAAACCCGACGAGATGAGTGTGGCAAAGACAGGCGTGTTGTCCTCATAGGCAATTGCGACCTGCTCGTACAGGTCAACGCTGACCCATTTGTGCGTATCAATCTCAGCCGAACGTTCCACGGGCAGTATTTTCGCGACCAGCGTCTGGTGTACCCATTGATCGACGCCAATCTGATACCAGCGCCAACCGTCAATTTCGACGAAGCTGTACAGGTTCACCAACGTGTAGCGCAGGACGGCGAGGTCGCCCTCGGTGGGCTCGGCGCCCGGCGTGCGGCTCGGCACAACATTGACGAGAATCCATGCTACTGGATATTCCGTGTCTTCGGTGATCAGCACGCCAGCGAATCGCGAAGGCAGAGCTTGGCGCAGGTTCTCGGTGAGCACCCATTGCTGATCATTGATCAGGGTCCAGTTATACTAGTTGGCTGACCACGTTACCATTTGGCGCATCATAAATATCAATTGGATTCAGCACTCGCTGATAGATGCGATCAGTGACGGCTGTGTCATTGGTTGCCAGTGGCTCGACGAGCGGTTCGGGATAGGACGCGATGGTGTCGGGCGAAAGTCCTGCGCACAACCCGGCAGTATCGCCTTCGCAGTTGTCAGCCAAGGCTGGAAGAACAAATACCACACTCAGAATGAAAAAGGCCAAGAATAATCGCCTGCGCATCGGATGTCCTTTGAGAATAGCTGTTATCATGCTGCTTTCTTTATAGCAGAAGTGGGGGAAACGCTTCAACGTCTGTTACCCTACGTATTCTCGCCGGATGTCCTACAGCGAAAAAGCCGAATTTATCTTACAATATTCGGTGTTCATGCAGATTCGACTTCTGGGGGGAAATCTTGTGAAGAAAATAGCGCTGCTCGTCGTCTTGCTCTCATTTGTCTTTGGAACGGTGATTTACGCTGGTGGAGTAGGGCAGCAGCTAGAAATCCCACTCCTCGTCGTCAATACCAGTTTTCTGAACGCGCGCAGTGGGCCCGGCCCACAGTTCACCGTTATCACGACTTTGGTCGGCGGGACGGAATTACCGGTGCTCGGCAGCAACAGTGATCAGACGTGGTACTTGGTGACCACCGCTGACGGGAACGCGTGGGTCGACGTGTCTTTCACTCTTGCCCGTGGTTCCTTCGCCTATGTGCCAGAAATCGAGGTTCCGGCCGCACCGGTCGCTTTGGCTACGCCGCTCACTATCGGCCTGCCCGGTACTGGTTCGGCCAGCACCGGAGGAACGCAGCCGGCTATTGGATCGACGAGCGACGAGCGCTATCGGGCCGTGCTTCAGGTCAGTTCGGTTAATCTGCGTAACCGACCCGCAGAACAGGGTGGGGTCATTGCAACCTTATTCCGCAATGACGCCCTCGACTTCGCGATTCTTGGTATGGCCAACACCGCTGGGGTCAACTGGGTCCAAATCGTCGTTCCGAATGTTGGCATCGGTTGGATCGAAGCGCCGAAAGTGGCGATGCGCTTGTCGGCAATCAATTACCAGGTCGTCATTGTGACCGCAGGCCCCGTGAATCTCTTATCTGCGCCGGGCAGCACCAATGCCAGCCTGCCGCCACTCTTCAATGGCGAAGAAGCCTTTCTCATTAATGCTAGCGGCAACCTTTATCAAGTAGAATTGGGGAATGGATTGTCTGGTTGGCTGCCGGTGAATACTGTCACCATTCGCACGGGCACCACCTCGGATGTGCTGCACGGAACGACGCAGGTCGCTGCTGCCGACGTGACGACTGCGGCTCAATCGTCGCCGATTCCGGTCCCGGTGCTGGAAGCAGGGCGGGTGGTTATCAACACGAGCTACCAGAATGTACGCACAGGCCCGGGACCCCAATATGCCTCGATCGCCGTGGTTGCCGGAGGTACTGAACTGCCAGTCGCCGGTGTAACGGAAGATGCGTCGTGGTATCTGGTGACTGGGGATTTCGGTCAGGGCTGGGTCTCCCAAGAGTTTGTAGTGTTCCGGGGCGCGTTTAGCGCGGTTCCGGTGATTGCTTATTAGTTCGGACGAGGTATCATGCGGATTATCTACGTTGAGGACAACTTAGCCAATGTGGCGCTCATTGAGCGAATTTGCCACATGAATAACGACGAATTGGTCACCTATAGCGAAGCAGACAGCGCGTTACAGGAGATCAATCCGGGGACTGCCGATTTGATCCTGATGGATCTGAATCTGGGTACGCGCAGCATGGACGGTCTTCGGCTCACCCGGTTGCTGCGCCAGAAAGGCGTCAGCGAACCGATTATCGCCATCACCGCCTACGATACGATGGGCTACGCCGATCAGTACGTAGCGGCGGGCTGTAACGACTATGTGCGCAAGCCAGTATCAGTCCGGAGTATGTTGAACCTCATCAACGGATATCGCTAAGCCTCCCAAGACCCCGCCGACCAGCGGGGTCTTTTATCTACGCTTCGCCCACGCTCGGACGGCGTTTCACCTATAACCAGACTGCAGCGCAAAATCTCTGCCTATACTGGGATCATCGCTCAAACGCACAGCGCGCAAGGATAGTCATGAAACTGCGCCTCTTCTTTCTACTTTCATGTTTGTTCTGCTTGTTATCGGCTCATTCGCTCGCTGCTCAGGATGTGGTTATTCCTGAACCTGTCCCCCTAGTGGATGAGGGCGCATACGACATCATCAATTTCCTGTTGATCGGCGGTGACAGCGCCGATACTCGCTATACCGGGCGGACTGACGTGATTATGGTTGTGTCGGTAAACCGTACGACAGGCACGGTCGCCTTGCTATCGATTCCGCGTGATCTGTATGTCTATATCCCGGGCTATCGTGTCTACCGTATCAACACAGCGTATCCCTACGGCGAGTCCGTCGACAGTGTTGGCGGTGGGGCAGGGTTGCTTAAGGAAACCATCGAGTACAATCTCGGTCTGCACATTGATTACTACGCGTATGTAGATTTCGCAGACTTCCGTCGGATCATCGACGATTTGGGTGGCGTGGAGGTCTCGGTCGACTGCGCGTTGAGCGACTGGCGTTTGATTAGTCCGGAACTCGATCCTAACTTTGAGGAAAGCTGGGAACAGTTTACGCTGCCGGTCGGTGTCCATGCGATGGATGGTGATCTCGCGCTGTGGTTTGCGCGCAGTCGACGTACCACCAGTGACTTCGACCGTGGACGGCGCCAGCAAGTCATCCTGCGCGCACTGTGGGGCAGAATACGCAGTCTCGACCTGTTATCCCAGCTTACGGAGGTCTGGTCACAGGTTGTGGAGACGGTCGAAACCGATATTGCTCTTGACGATATGCTGACTTTAGCGCCGCTGGCGGCGACCATCAATACCGATCACATCTCATCTTACACGTTTCACCCCAATGTCGAGGTCATGTTCTCGACTTCACCAGAAGGTTCAAGCGTCCTAGTACCCGATAGAGCCGCCGTCGCATCCTTAATGCAACGTGTAATGCAACCTGTAGCCGAGCATCAATTGGTTCAGGAAGGAGCGCGCGTCGCCATCCTCAACGGGAGTGGGGTAGGGGACTTAAGCGAAGTAGCCGCAGATCGGTTGGCTTGGGAAGGGTTTGTGCCGCATATCTTGAACGAAACCGCATCTTATCAGCCACATACGACAGTGGTTGACTATACGGGCAGCACAAAAGGGAGCAGTCTGGGTGTGCTGCTGGGCGCCCTGCGTGTCGATCCAGCCAACGTGATCAGCGAACCCTCACCAGAACGGGAAGTCGATTTCCAGGTTATTCTCGGTGGCGATTACAATTCCTGCACGTATGGCGCGATGCCCGAGGCCGACGATTAAATGCTGCCGAAGTCAATCGGAACCACGCGACCTGAGGTCAGTTCAGACACGGCGTACGAGAACGGTTTCGTTTGATCACTTGGGAATTTGGCGAGTATGGTCACGGCTTCGGCAAATGATTCTTCCTCTACCTCACCCTCATGCTGCGCGATCAGGCGCTTGACCTGCTCAAAAACAGGGTAGGGAAGTTCAAGACCGAGCAGTGTTCGCTCAATTTTGCGGATGACGGCGAGTGAGCTGAAACCTTCTTGGGCCGCATCCGTGTAGGCGCGCACCAAGCCGCCAGTGCCGAGCTTGGTGCCGCCGAAAAAACGTGTGACCACAACAACTGTATCCCCGATATCTCTGCCGCGTAGAACAGCCAACACCGGCGGACCGGATGTCCCTGTCGGTTCACCATCATCGCTCACGCCTTCGATGATGGAGTTGCCATAGCCTACACGGAAGGCATACACGTGATGATTTGCATCCGGCATTTCCGCGCGGATGCTGCTGATAAACGCCTTCGCCGTGTCGACCGATGGTGCATAGCCAATGCTCGTATAGAAGCGAGAATTCACGACCAAAATCTCGGTGCGATGCTGTCCCGCCGGGATCAAGTAGCCATTCATGCGAAGTCCGGGTTCGATTGAACATACATATGGAAGAGGGGCGGAAGGATTTCGAGCTTCTGTCCCGATTCGTCGAGCTTCAAGATCCCTTTTTGCAGCAGCATATGTACGGCAAATTCGCTTTCGGGATTGACATTATATGCACTTAGGCGCGCCACAGCCTTCAGCACCTGCTGCTCAGATCGATTCAGGCTGGACCAGATGGTGCGACATTCAGCGCGGACGGCGGGCTTAACGGCGAGCGCCTCCAGTAATTGATTCCGTGAGAGCGCATTGAGATTGACATTGACAAACTCGTCAAGTGAATTCACGCTTACGCGTAGAATGCCGGCATAACGTCCAGTTATGTCGAGCAGCAACCCGTTCACATTATCGGAATAGCTGCGCTGCCGCCGCCGCGCAAGTTCGCTCAACATCGCGCGTCCGTCAGTGTCATTATACGGCCCAACGTAAATCGTATTGTCCGTGAACAATTCGGTGAACGGTTCGATATCCAGGACCGGGATCGCAAACCGTTCCACCAGTGTCACGAGTGGTGACCGGGTGAGGGTGATATACATCAACTGCCGCTTATTTGAATCACGAATGCCGCGCAGCGTCTGAAAGAACTTGACTGGCAGCTGGCGCAGCATTTCGTCGAATTCGTCGAACATGAAGGCAATGGTATAGCCTTTGCGCATGAAATATTCGAGACCAAGCTCAAAATAGCGCAGCGCCATATAGGTGAAGAGGGGATTAGTCCCATCTTGGAGCGCCTGATACGTATCGAAGAACTGTTTGGCTTCCTCGTTAGTCAGCATTTCAAACGGGTAGAATGCGAGAAACAGACGATGCATCATCAACTCATACCCGGCCCAGCAGCGGACAGGATCATCCCTATCAGCGGGAAGGGGACCAAGCATGTTCGCATCGACGATGATCGTCTTGAATTTGGCTGCTTTGTCGCCGATATAGTGCTTTTGCACCTCGGGATCATCCAAGTGCTGCAGCAGGTTCGACTTCCCGACACTGCCAATGCCCACGAGCGCCGCAGAAGTGGCACCTGACCAGCATTTGGCGATCGCCTCGAGCTCCTCTTTGCGAAAGTTGACCGGTTGTTTACGCGTTGATCCCATGTTGTCGTCCCTACAGGTTGAATGTTGTTTAATTCTAATGCAGATGCGAGAATAAGTTGAGCCAGTTTTCAGCGACCGAGAGCCTCCATGGAACGACGTTACAAGTACATTGATCTGATCACTGTTCTGTTTGTGACCGTATTGCTGCTGAGCAACATTCTGAGCAGCGCCAAGATCATTGATCTCGGCGTCTCGTTGCTCGGACTGCAGTTCATCTTCGATGCGGGCACGCTCGTATTTCCCATCTCATACATCTTCGGTGATGTGCTGACCGAAATCTACGGCTATCGGCGTTCACGCCGCGTTATTTGGAGCGGGTTCTTCGCGACGGCGCTGATGGCCTTCTTTGTGTGGTTGGCTGGTGTGTTGCCGGGCGAGTCGCTGTGGGCGGAGACAGTAGGCCAGTCGGCGTACGATGCGGTTCTGGGCAGTATCTGGAAACTCGCGATTGCGAGTCTGATTGCCTATTTCTTTGGCGAGTTTGTCAACAGCTATGTACTGGCGCGGATGAAGGTTCTGATGCAAGGGCGTTGGTTGTGGGCACGGACCATTGGCAGTACGATTGCAGGTCAAGGTGTCGACACAACGGTCTTCTTCGTCATCGCGACAGCGCTCGGTGTTTTCCCGATCGAGTTGATGCTGTCACTAATCGTCAGCAACTACATCTTCAAGGTGTCGATTGAAGTGATCTTCACGCCAATTACGCTGCGGGTGATACGCTGGCTCAAAACATCGGAACAGGAAGATGTCTACGACCACAATACCAATTTCAACCCCTTCCGCTTTGATGTGTAAAACAGTCTAGGTTTTTGCGGGTCATTTATTCGTCCCAAGCAATTACTATGTGATAATCACCATTATCATTAGTAAATGCAACTTGCGAGAATCGACGTTGTGTAGGACCAATTACCATGAGAAGTTCTGCAGAAAGATCTGGAGATCGGGTTGAATCTCGCTACAATGAGCGCAGAGAGCGATTGTAGAGAATCGATGCCAACCCATGTCAAGCTTGCCACTGTTCCCGCTGAACACGGTGCTGTTCCCGGGGATGCCCATCACATTGCACATCTTTGAAGACCGTTACAAGCTGATGATCAACGAGTGCGTGCATGAGCATCAACCGTTTGGCGTGGTGCTGCTGCAAAGCGGCTCAGAAGTCAAAGGTCTCAGCGCTGCTGAGCCGACTCCATACAGCATCGGCTGTACAGCGCATATTGCCCAAACCCAACCTCTGGGCAGCGGTCGCATGAATATCGTTGCCATTGGTCAGGAACGCTTTCAGATTACACAGCTCGATCACTCCAAACCCTACCTGACTGGTGAAACCGTGCCCTTTCCTCTCGAAAATATGCAACCCGCCCTGCTCGCCTCAGCTGTCCAACGCCTGCGCCCATGGATCGAGCGGTATCTAAGCGTCCTGGAACAGGCCGAAAACGTGCGCATCGCACCGCACCAGCTCCCGGAAGAAGACATTCCCCTCGCCTACCTGGCGGCATCGCTGCTCAAAATCGATTTACACGAGAAACAGCGGCTGTTAAGCGTCGATTCCGCCCTTCAATTGGCTGACAACGTGCGCGCCATCTACCGTAAAGAAGTGACGCTCTCAGAAGTTGCCCTTGTGCAGCCCGAAACTGAATATCGAGGCCCATTCTCGGCCAATTAGCTGCTATAATGTGGCCCGATTAGGTTCTACAGCTACAGGTCGAGTAACAATGGCTTACGATCAACTCTGGCTCACCGAACAGGCTAACTTATCGCTGGAGCGACTGCTTCCGCGTATACAAGCGAAACTAGAACGCGGCGCTGATGCAGAAGTTCTGCTGAGACGTCTGTCTCAGCACTTCCCAAACTTCTTTCGCCACTTTTATGAGCTTTACGGTCACCAATATGACTTCTTTTTTCACCTAGAACAGACGCTGCTGAGCGTTGTCGAGGTGTACCAGGCGCGGCCCAACGAGCTCAAGGCACTGGATCAGCAGCGCGAACATGATCCACTCTGGTTTCAGAGCGAGAAAATGATGGGCGCGGTCGGCTATGTCGATCTTTTCGCGGGTGATTTGAACGGTATTCGCGAGCGAATACCCTATTTTCAGGAACTCGGCCTCACTTATCTACACCTGATGCCGCTGTTTAAGGCTCCGGAAAAGAACAGCGATGGCGGTTATGCGGTGAGCAGCTTCCGCGAAGTCAACCCCACCCTCGGCACAATGGAACAACTCGCCCTTCTCACTCGTGACTTACGGGAGCACGGCATCAGCCTCGTGTTGGATTTTGTCTTTAACCACACTTCCAACGAACATGATTGGGCGTTAAAAGCCCTCACTGGTGATAAATATTACCAGAATTATTATCGCATGTTCGATGACCGAACCGTCCCGAACCAATATGAACCCAATTTGCGTGAGATTTTCCCGGAGCAAGCACCGGGCAGCTTCACTTTTCTCCCGTCAATTAATAAGTGGGTATGGACAACATTTTACGCCTTTCAGTGGGATTTGAACTACGAAAACCCTGCGCTGTTTCGGGCAATGCTGGAGGAAATGCTCTTTCTCGCCAATCAGGGTGTTGAATTCCTGCGTCTCGACGCTGTTCCTTTCATCTGGAAGCAGATCGGGACGAATTGTGAGAATTTGCCGCAGGCGCACACGCTGATTCGTGCCTATAACGCGCTCGTGCAGATTGCTGCCCCTGCCCTGCTCTTCAAATCAGAAGCGATTGTGCACCCGCGCGATGTCCGGAGTTACATCGGCAGCGAAGAATGTCAGATCTCGTACAATCCGATCATGATGGTCTCGATCTGGGAAGCACTGGCGACCCGGGAAACCGACTTTTTCCGGCATACGATGAACAAGCAGTTCCCCCTGCCCCATGATGCGACCTGGATCAATTATCTGCGCTCCCATGATGATATTGGCTGGGGTTTTGCCGACGAAGATGCCGCCGAACTCGGCATCAATGGTTTTGACCACCGTTACTTCCTGAACTTGTTCTATACGGGGCGCTTCCCAGGAAGTTTCGCCTCGGGTGTTCCGTTCAACTACAATCCACGCACGCAGGACATGCGCATCTGTGGCACGCTGGCGTCTCTAGCCGGGCTGGAAAAGGGTTTGGAGTCCGGGGATGCCGCCTATATCAGTACGGCGGTTCAGCGCATTCTGATGATTCAAAGCCTAACGTTGTGCGCTGGTGGTATCCCTCTCATCTATCTTGGCGATGAAATCGGCACGATCAACGACTATTCCTATACCAATAACCCTACCAAGAAAGACGATAGTCGTTGGGTTCACCGTCCTGCTGCCAATGCCGAACGCTATGCCCGCCGGCAAGACACAACGACCGTCGAAGGCCAGATATTCCAGACCGTCAAGCACTTGATCGAACTACGTAAATCGCTTCCGGAGCTTGCTAACGGTAACACACGCTTCATCAACACAGGTAATCGACATGTACTGGGCTTCACCCGCCACGAAGCGATCCTGATCCTCGCGAATTTTTCTGAGTTCCCCCAGACAACCGACAAAAGCACTTTACGCGCAGAATGGCCGGTTGTGAATCGGGTCGTCGACCTCATCTCGGGTGAGACGTTCGGAGCCGATGACCCAATTCGCTTGGCGGCATATCAGTTCCGTTGGCTTAAGGTCAAAACGACATGAGTGTGCGCCTGAGGACATAGATGCGCGGATGTAGTCCGCGCAGATTGATCTGGATCGATTGTTCGTTCGTCCAATACGGCGATTCGCGCAGCAGTCGATCCAGTAAACGCATCTCGTGCGTAATCAACGTAAACTGACCGTTGGCTCGTGTTACCCGTGCCGCTTCATTCAAAGCACGGGGGTACATTTCCACATTCGCCGTATGACTGCCGCTCAATTGGCCAAAAGGCAAATCAGCGACCACGTGGTCGACACTGTTGGTCAGCAGCGGCAGACTCGTCATGTCTCCGAGCAAAAGTTGGATTGCTGGTTCGCCGGCTGCGGTGACATTCGCTTGAGCGCACTGCAGAGCATTGTTATCGATGTCGACACCAATCACACGACCGGCCTTCCCGTGTCGCAAACGCTCGATCAGAAGTGTCGCCGAGCCACAGCCGATATTGAGATAGACGTCATTTGGTCGATGCTTGCCCAGCCGGATCAGCGCGTGACCCGTCGCTGAATTCAGCGCACCTTCCCAATTGCACACCCGCCAACTCCGCGTGACCTGGGGGCGCGCCGACACGCGTACCAGCGTTTGCCAACCAGCGCTACTCGGGCGAATTCGGATTAACAGATCTCCGCGGTCATCAGCGAGAGCTAACCCTGTTTGCGCAGCAATTTCCTCCTTGATCCGTGTCATCACTGACGAATCAGACCCGGCTGCGGCGACTGAGAATGATCGGTAGGAATTCGGGTTCAATGCCCGCACCGATTCAATCTGCTCCAACAGACGCCGAAAGTGTGCGTCACCCAGCAAGGCGCGCGGGCGCGGCACTGCATAGTCGCAAACCACATAGGCAGCATAGATCGTCTGCAAGCGGCGCAGCTCACCTAGGCTACCTGTCAATGTAAATCGCACCTCGCCAGGGCGGTCAGCAGGCACAAGCGCAACTGCCGCGCCGAAAAGTTCTGTCAGTTCGCCCTTGGTGATGTGCTCTAGTCCTTCCGTCACCTCGACTTCGCAGAAGTACCGTGCAGAATTGTCTTGTTTGCGCTTCATCGCTGCCTCTTGGTTTACAATGGTTGCGTTTGCAGTCATCGGAGGGCTTTTGTGATGTTCCGATATCTTATCGCGCTTTCCCTCGTGTTGATCACGGCCACCGTGACGGCTCAATCGACCACGGCACTCTCTGCTCACGTCTATCGTACAGTAAATGTGCGGTCGGGGCCGGGAACTCAGTACGCCATTATCGGACGTTTATCGGGTGGAATGGAAGTGTCAGTCACCGGACGCAGTGATGCCGAGAGCAATTGGCTGGCATTGGAGTTCGAGGGGCAGCAAGGATGGGTTGCGTTCTTCACGGTGACACTGAATGGCGATCCGCAGCAGTTACCCATTTTTGAGCCAGCCCCAACGTTACCAGTCACCGACGAATTCGCACAAGGCGATTCGGAAGCGTTGAGTAACGTCTACGTCACAGTGTTTCGCCGCGTCAATGTGCGGTCAGGTCCCGCGGCTACCACTGACCGTCTCGGCGTACTGTTTCCCGGCAGTCAAGCCGATATTGTTGGCCGTACCGCCGATAACCAATGGCTGTTGATTTCGTATAATGCCGAGGCGGGTTGGGTCGCGTATTTCGTTGTGACTGTTACCGGAGATTTAGACAGCGTGCCTATCTATGCCGAGGATGCGCTGAGCACGGGTACAGTTGCCGCAACGGCGGCGACCATCACGGTCATTACGCGCTTCAACAGCAATCTGCGCCTGCAGCCGGACTCAGCATCGCCCGTGCTCGCGGTAATTCCGTTCGCTACCGCGCTGCAAGTCGAATCGCGAACGTCGAATCGTACGTGGATCCGGGTGAATTATGACGGTGAAAGCGGTTGGATTCTGGCTAGTCTCGTCAGCGTAGTCGGCAATGCAAATCTTGCAGATGTTCCCGTCGCCGACTAATCACGAAATGTCGTCGAACATCGCTTCGATGGGCGTTGTCTGCTGATCGGCACGCTTCTCCTCCTGAATCGCCGGAAGTGCTGCGGGAGCGATATACCCGCGGTTCAAGGCGTGCGCGGCGGCAGCAGCGGTGTCCGGTATGAGCAGCATCTCAGTACCGGATGCCGCTACCTGCTCGATGATCCGCTGAACCTCGCGGTCGCGCCGCTGCATACTCACATCGCGAATGTAAATGGCTTTGACACGACCCGGATAGCGCTGGACGACCTTAAGGTAGATTTCAGCGTCTTGCTCACCACTATCACCGATTAATATGAACGGCAGCTGCGGATGGGTTTCGAAAAGCATGTGTATAACCTCTGATTTCTGCTTGACTCCGTTCGTCCGCACCAATTTAGTCGGCGTCAATCCGATGTCAGACAAAAAGAACGTCCCCATCGGGATGCCGCGTACTTTAAAGAAATCGACGAGCAGATCGTAGAGGTTCCACGGACTGTTCGACACGTAGAAAAACGGGTTGTACTCCGCGGTCGCTCCACTCCCCTGCCCTACCCCACGCTGAAGTGCATGGTAGAACTCAGAAACGCCGGCGAATGGCAAGCGCGTATGCGAATTGTAGAGAAACGTATTCCGCGCCAACTTGAGGAGATTGACAACATCGCTTTTGATTACTGTGTCATCGAGATCGCTGATAATTCCGAACCGGGCGGTGCCGGGCGGAACGATCACCCGCGCTACGGTGCGTGCGCTTTCTTGTTCAGCATAGTCGATCAGCTCGACGGGCACATCGTGCCAGATCACTCCATCGAGGAGCGGCGGATCGAGCGCGATCTCTAGACGAAAAAACCCCTCATCATCGGCGCGGGTCTCATAGACTTTACCGTCAAAATAGGCGCGCACGCGCGCATGCGGAATCTCCTGACTGTTGAAGCGGCGGTACATATTGCGCAGATTACGCCAGGTTGTATCCGTATCACGGGCGTCGAGCACGCTGTAATCCTCAATGGCGCGTCCGCGCACGTAAAACGTTTCTCGTGTTCCGTGGCCGATATACGCGAGGATTTGGACAGGGGCAATGCCACGTCGCTGCCGCCGACGAAACTGGAGGCTATCAAAGTAGTCATCTATGCTGCCGACAATGTGTGTGAGCGCCTGTTTCCAGTTCGCCATCCCCTCTGCCCTTTGTGCCTTGACCGCTGAATTGCGATTATTATAACACAGCAGAGGGATGGCCTCTGTGAGGTTATCTGGAGAATCTTACTCGTCGAGGAAGTCGTCGCGATTCCCGCGGCGATCCGCGTAGCAGCTATCACAAATCCGGAAGCGATGCCCCTTGGGCAGTGGCTTGCCACAGCTCACGCACAGCCGCGCCGAGTCCAGTCGGCGCAGCAGCGCGCCATCAATCGCTTGTGACCATTCCGCGCGCAGAATCCGCACCTCAGGTGCATCTGGCGCATAGCGCATGAACTCCGGACGGCGCGACAGCCACAGGTAGATGTCGGCGCAGGCTACGCTCGCTTCCGCATTCGCTAAGTCATAGTTATTGACAATGTCTGCGGGCGGCATCGGCGGCATCGGCATCGTTCCATGCGCTAGGATACTCTGCGCGCAATCATACCAGTATGAGCGAGTATTCTGGCGCGTCGGTGCATTGATCAGACGCATCGCCGCCGCCAAACCGAGCTGCGCCACTTCCTGATCGGTAAGCATTGCCGCCAGTTCGATGCGCTCCGTCAAATCTGCCGTTTTGATGGCGCTGCGCAGCGCTTCCGGAATCGACTGCAGATTTGACCACTGCATGAGCCGTTCCGCGAGGCTGCCGGGGATCATTTCCAGATCCTCCACCGTCGGAGCGACATGCGCGTGGGTGAGCGGTTCCGGCGCAATCTTGTAGAGCTGCCGAATCAACTTCAAATCCTGCTTGTTGGTCGCGCCAATCTCCCCGAACTCACTATACAGGTAACGACCAGCGCGCCCGCCAATCTGCTGGACTTCGCTTGGTGTGAGTGAGCGATTCTGCTTGCCGTCAAACTTGCTGACTTCGTAGAAGACAACGTAGTCTGCTGGCAGATTCAGCCCCATACCCACGGCATCCGTTGCTACGCAGATGTCGGTCTGCCCGGTGGCAAAACGCTCCGCCTGCTTGCGCCGAACCTCCGGTGGCAAATTACCGTAGACGACTGACACCGTACGTTTCATGCGTTCCAGCTCAGTCTTGAGTTGGAGCACGCTCTGCCGGGAGAAGGCAATCAAAATCGTCTTTGGCGGGAGCTCGCGCAAGTTAAAGTAGCGCTCAGCCACCCGGATCGGGGTTAGGCGTTCATGTTCTACCACCGTCAGCCGCAGCCCCGCCGACACTGACATCTGCTCGATCAAGCTGCGCCCAAACGGCGGGCTGATTACGCGAATCTCCGGCGATTGTGCCTCCATAAAGGCCCGCGTCCACGCCCAACCGCGATCAGGATCGGCAAGCATATGCGCTTCGTCGATAATGACACAGCGGCCACTCTCGTTGGGATTGAACATCTCGACCGTGGCGGCCGTAAAGGTTGCGCCAGGAATTGGAATGTACTCTTCACCTGTGAGTAAGTTACACGGCACGCCCTGCGCATTCAAGCGGTCAAAGATTTCGAACGCCAGCAGACGCAGCGGCGCTAGATACCAACCGCTGCCTGCTTCGATCAGCGCTTGCAGCGCGTGATACGTTTTGCCGCTGTTCGTTGGCCCGACATGCAAGAAAATGTTCTGCACCAACCGACCTTCATGCTGCCAAGTGGGAAATGCGGCAAGGAGTCGTTTCCGGAGTTCGCGCCGACGTTCACGTTCAGATTCCGCTTGTGCCCGCAGTGTCGCATAATCGAGTGGCTCGCGCGTACTGCCATTCTCACGCTCGGGTCCGGTTGTGCGGCGCTCCAACATCTGCTCACGCAATAGTTTGCGGAATTCGCGTAATGTATCGGGCAATCCCCATTTGCCGCGTACGTCCCGCCAACGCGGACGCCGCTTATTCTGTTCGAGCTTCTGCAGACGGTTACGCAAGGTCGAATAGCTGACACCCAGCACCAGCGCAACCTCGCGGGTCTTCACTTCCTCAAATGCGGAAATCTGCTCACTGTACTGAGGGTCGCGGTACGCCGCTTCAACTTCATCGGCGGGCAGGCGCACTTTCTCTTCCGGATCAGTGAACGACGGGATCGCGCCTTCTTCAATCGCCAGCAGCAGAGTTTCTTCATGTACGCCGAGCCGCCTTGCCGCCGCGCTCAGGAGATAAGAACGTGCGATCACTTGACTGCGCAGACTGCCCGCTTCCTTAGCGCCGGGGCGCACGTAATCGCCGGATTCGTCTAGCGCTTCCTGCCAATCCTCATCTTTAATCTTAGTGGCGTCATTCGCCGCTTTCAGCGCATCGTCCGCATTCGCATTGCTGAGGCGGACCCATGTTGCACGGTACGGTTTGACCTTCAGCGGGACAATGTAGGCTGTGAAGTCCCCCCATGACAGCAGCTCGCGGTAAAGTTCCGCGCCAAATACCGTGATCAGTTCTTCCTCGGGCGCGGTCTTGCCCGGTTTTGCTTCCAGCGTCGCCAGCAAGCGCTCATGCGGTTCGCGCAAACTCTCGCGCCGCCGGAGCTCATCAATCGTCCCTGGACTGATACGGAGCGGATCGTAGACAAAACCCTCACGCTGCCGCAGAATATTCCGATCTACCAAGGATTGCAGTGTAGAGGGCGCGCCGCTGATATCCACAGCGCGCGCATACCCGGATGTGCGATTGAGCTGTTCGATTAATTCCGCCGCTTCCGGATCTATTGCCAGTAGCGCAGCCCGCTCCGCAATCCGTTCCGTGATCGGCGCGTCGGTTAGCGTACCATCATCGCTCATGGCTGGGAATGCAGGACGGCTCCAATTGGAGTGATCGCGCACTGTTTCGCGGCCCACGCGGGCGGAATCAAAGTAGTAGTCCCGCTCGCGTCCCACCGTACTCGCCTGCTTAGTCAGGTTTTTGTTGCTCGTTTTCAAGCGGTTCACCAGCGTCGCCCGGTGGATGAAGCCTTCAGGCACCCGCTTGAGGATCTCTTCGATCAATTCAGGTGTAGGTTTAATGCTCATTGTTATCTCGTCAGTTTCCCCTCGCACATGTTATATCATATAAACGTTAAAAGAAAGGACGAGACGGGTATGAGGTACGTATGAAGGATTTGCCAGCGTTTACACAGCGACCGCTAGAGCGCGTGCAGAGATTTGCCGAGCTCGTGCTCACCAACGAGTACCAGACGCCGCCGCAGGCTCATCTGCGCCAGTTGATTGCGTACCCGGATGGACACTACCGAGCGGTGTTCGGGCACGGATATTTTATTCTGGTGGAGGGCCAGACTGAACCATCAAAATCCCAGTGGAACAGCCTCAAAAAAAAGTTTAAGCGCCATGAGCCATTGGCGTTTATCTTCAAGGAGCATGGTGAGACCACGTGTGGCGAAGCCGAAGCGCGCTGCTTGTACATCGACTTCGGCTTCTTAGCCAACACAGATCGCGTTTAGTTGGTCGACGTATCGCGCGTGAAGCGATATGCCAGCAGGATCGGAATTAGCGTGACGGCGATGACGAAAATCGCCGCGACATTAGTTACGGGACGGTCACGCGGACGCGTCAACTGACTGAAGATCCAGATGGGAAGCGTTTGCTGCTGGCCTGCGGTGAAGGTCGTCACAATGACCTCATCAAAGGACAGCGCAAAGGCGAGCATGCCGCCAGCGAGCAGTGCCGTCGCGATATTCGGCAGAACCACATAGCGGAAGGTTTGCCAGGCAGTCGCCCCTAAATCCATAGACGCTTCAAGCTGTGAATGGCTCGTCCGGCGCAGTCGCGCGATCACATTGTTGTAGACGGTGACCACGCAAAATGTCGCATGACCGATGATGATCGTCCAGAGCGAGAAGTCGAGGCCGACGATGTTAATTGCCGAGCGCAGCGCAATGCCGGTAACGATGCCCGGTAGTGATATCGGGAGGATGATGACGAGTGAAATCGCATCCCTCCCGAAGAATCGACTTCGGTACAGCGCCAGCGCGGTCACCGTTCCGAGCACGAGTGCAATAATGGTGGAAATGAACGCCACACCGAGTGAGAGCTGGAGCGCTGCCCAAAAGTCGCGACGGGCAAACAGTACACCGATCCATTCGGTTGTGAGTCCCGGCGGCGGAAACGTGAACGATGCGTCTTCGGTGGTGAATGCATACAGAATAATGAGCAGCAGCGGGAAATGGAGAAATACCAGCCCGCCGATAGTTCCGATCCGCAGCAGCAGCGGTGCACGTTCAGAGCGCATCAAACGCCCCTAACCGGCGCGCGACCAGTAGGTACACGCCCATGATCAGAATTGGCACGACGGTGAGCGCTGCCGCCAGCGGAATATTTCCCGCTGTTCCTTGATGCGAATAAACAGCCTGCCCAATAAAGAAGCTCGAATTGCCGAACACGCCCGGAATGATGTAATCACCCAGCGTGAGTGAGAAAGTGAAAATGGAACCGGCGACAACGCCGGGGAACGCCAGCGGCAAAATTACCTTGCGGAACGTATAGCTGGGACGCGCGCCAAGATCGGCGGAAGCTTCAATCACGGACCGCGGAACGCGTTCCAGCGCCGCATTGATCGGCAGGATCATATATGGCAGCCAGATATATACAAACACAATGTACACGCCCATGTACGAAAACGAGAGTGACGATCCGCCAATTGCTGGGATAGCGAGCAGCCAGTCAAGCACGCCCCCCAACCCGAGCCCATTCAAAAACCACGTGACGATCCCCTCTTGCGCAAGGATGAGCCGCCAGGAGTAGATGCGCACCAGGTAGCTGGACCACAGCGGGAGCATCACGCCGAGATATAACAGTCCCTTTATGCGGTAATTTGCATACCGTGCCATGTAGTACGACAGCGGAAACGCAATTAGCGCGCACGTGATGGTCACGACGGCGGCCATCGCCACCGTTCGCAGCACGATGTCGATGTTGGTGGGGTCGCTGATCATTTGACTGTAGGTGCGGAGCGTAAACTCGCGGATTACGCGTCCGGAAAACCCATCTAGCGAGAAGAAGCTCTGCGCCAGCATCGCCGACAGCGACCCAAGATAGACCACGCCTAACCAAACCACAATCGGCAACAGCATCAGGACCAATGTGATGTTCGGGTGCCGAAAGAAATAGTTTGCCGTTCGTCGCCAGAATGAGAGCGTAGGTGCTGGTACGGTCGCCATTTCAGCCGCTCCCCGTCCTCACCACGCCGATTGGCCGATTAAACTCCTTCTTCCACATCAATTTGACCCGCCGCCCCTTTGCGGCGAGCGCATCCATCGAGGTGCTTTGCAGATTCTGCTCGACGACCGTGAGATCACCGCCGTCCAGCAGTTCGACGAGATACCGGGTATACATGCCCAGATAGACGACATCTCGGATCATACCCTCTTCGCTATACATGTCGGGCGTTGTCGGTGTATCCGGTGGGCACAGTCGAATCTTTTCCGGTCGAATTGAAAACGGTACTGGTTCACCGGTAATCTTGCGCGCAGCATCGCCTCGGACAATGTTCGATACGCCGACGAATCCGGCGACGAATTCCGTTTGCGGTCGCTCATAAACTTCCGCTGGTGTCCCAAGTTGTTCGATCTTGCCTTGGTTGAATACAGCCAAACGGTCACTCATCGTCAGGGCTTCTTCCTGATCGTGCGTGACATAGACAAAAGTGATGCCAACGCGCTGCTGAATGCTCTTTAGCTCAATCTGCATCTGCTGGCGCAATTTTAGGTCAAGCGCCCCAGCGGCTCATCGAGCAGCAGCACACTCCGCGCGCGCCAGTGCCACGCGCTGCCGCTGACCACCCGAGAGCTGCGAGGGTTTGCGGTCCGCTAAGCCTGGGAGACGCACCAACTCCAGCATCTCGCGCACGCGTTCCTGCCGTTCCCGCTTCGGCACCCGCTTGATCATCAGTCCGTAGCCAACGTTGTCGCCGACATTCATGTGCGGGAAGAGTGCGTAGTCCTGAAACACTGTGTTGACATCTCGCTCGTAAGGCGGTACGCCAACCACGCTGCGTCCGTGCAGTGTGATTTCGCCCGCACTCGGCTGCTCAAAGCCCGCGATCAAACGCAAACAGGTAGTTTTGCCCGAGCCGGATGGGCCGAGCATCGAGAAGAATTCGCCGTCATACAATTCTAGTGATACGTCATCGACGGCCTTCACCTCGCCAAAATGCCGCGAAACATGTGAAAACCGGACGGCGATCGATCGCCCCTCAGCCATTTTTCACCATGACATGTTTGGTAATGCGATAGTCATTGACAGCTTCAGCCGACAGGTCTTTCCCGAAGCCCGATTGTTTGAAACCACCATGCGGAGTCTCTGACGTGAGCGGGATGTGATCGTTGATCCACACGGTACCGAATTCGAGTTCGCGGGCAATCCGCATTGCTCGACCGATGTCTTTTGTCCAGACCGAGGCGGCTAACCCATACAGCACATCATTGCCGTATTGAATCGCTTCACGCTCGCCATCGAACGTACTAATCGTGAGGACCGGACCAAAGATTTCGCTCTGAATCACTTCAGATTTCTGGTCGGCATCTGTGATTACGGTTGGCGCATAGAAATAGCCGCTGTCGAGATCCGCGGGCACACCGCCGCCGGTGACAACCTGCGCGCCTGCGGCTCGAGCACGTTCCACGAAGCCCTGCACGCGTTCGCGCTGCGTGTTGGAAATCAGCGGTCCCATTTGCACGCCATCATCGAACTGCCGCCCAACCTTGACGCTGCGCATCCCTTCGACAATCGCTTCCAGTACATTGCTATATTGGCTCTTTTCAACATAGACACGTGTAGCCGCCGTGCAGTCCTGCCCAGTATTGAACGTCGACGTCAGGGTGGCGACGGCCGCCACATTCTCCACATCGACATCGTCGAACACAATGAACGGCGCCTTACCGCCGAGTTCGAGATGAACACGCTTGAGCGACTCACTCGCCGTGCGCATAATCTTTTTGCCTGTCCCGGTCGATCCGGTCAAGCTGACCATCCGTACAAACGGATGCTCAACCAGCGCCTGCCCCGTTTCATTTCCCCCGGTGACGATGTTCAGCACACCCGCCGGAATCCCAGCCTCAGCACACAATTCGGCAAGCATGAGGGTGGTGAGTGGCGTACCCGGTGCAGGTTTCAAGACCACCGTGCAGCCTGCCGCCAACGCTGGTCCAATCTTCCAGATCGCCATCATCAACGGGTAATTCCACGGGGTAATCTGGCCGACGACTCCCACGGGCTCGCGCCGGTACATCGACGTGAACCCCTTGGCATACTCACCGGCGGAATAGCCGTGTGTATCCCGGGCGGCGGAGGCGAAGAAACGCACATTATCGATGGCAAACGGCATGTCGGCGCCAAGACTGACGAATTGATACGGCTTGCCCGTGTTTTCGGATTCTGCGCGCGCAAAGTCCTCAGCTCGTGCCTGCAGCAAATCAGCTAACCGCCACAGCGCCAATGACCGTTCGCTCGGCGTCAGGCGTGACCAGCGACCATCATAGAAGGCGGTGTGGGCAGCGTTGACCGCCGCATCCACATCTGCTGCGCTCGCATTGACCACTTCGGCGATTGTTTCGCCTGTCGCTGGATTCTCAATCGCCATAGTGCCGCCATCGCGGCTATCGACCCATGCGCCATTGATCCAAAGTTTGTGTTTCATCGGGTATCAACCTTTTTGGAAAGACGCCGGGAACATAACCCGGCGTCCTGTAACTGCGAAGCGTTAAGTAAAAGCGATGGGGATTGTCTAGCGACCGCCGATGACCGCGATATAGCTGGTCACCCATTCATAGTACGGTACACACACGTCACCGCGCTCATCGCCACAGTTTGCCGTCGGGGTAGTCCAAAAGTGAATCTGGTCAAACTGGTCGAAACCATTGGTCGAGCAGCCTGTATCGGTGAGGAGTTCATTGCCCGTGCATGCCGCCGGAACCGAGGGCACCGAACCAAACCAGGCAGCGAGGTCTCCTTGGAGCTTCGGGTTCAACGAGTGTTCGAGCCACAGGTATGCGCAGTTCGGATGTGGGGCGTCAACGTGCATCATGGTGCTGTCCGCCCAGCCCGTCGAGCCTTCAACCGGAATTGTGCTGGCCACCGACGCACCTTCAGCCGCGAGCAGATTGACCTGGAACGGCCAGGAGCTGGTCACGACGACCCCTTCGTTGACAAAATCGTCGATCTGAATGAAAGCGTCGTGCCAGTAGCGACCAACCAGCTGGCGCTGCTGACGCAGCAGATCGAGCGCCGCGTTGAATTGGTCACGATCCAGTGCATAGGGATTGGTTATGCCAAGTTCCGGGTTGTTGGCCATGAGGTATAGCGCCGCATCGGCAATATAGATCGGGCCGTCGTAAGCCTGTACGCGCCCAGCATTGGATTCGCCATCCGGCAGCGTCTGTTCTTCGAACACCACGCTCCAGCTCGTCGGCGCTTCAGCAAACACCTCGGTGTTGTACATCAGTACGTTTGGCCCCCATTGATACGGAACACCATAATGTTCGGCAACACCATCGCCATCCGTGTCGACCGTGTGCCACGGAGCTTCCTGCAGGCGTTCATCGACTGTGCTCCAGCTCGGGATCAAATCAATATTCAGGGGTTGAACGCGCCCACCGGCCACGAGGCGTAGGCTGGCATCGCCCGAGGCGGTCACGAGGTCAAACCGTCCCTCGTTCATTAGTGTGACCATTTCGTCCGAGGTCGCGGCCGTCTTCACGTTGACCAAGCACCCGGTATCAGCTTCAAATTGGGTCACCCAATCATAGGCAGCATCGGTCTCGCCGCGCTCGATATAACCAGCCCATGCGATAATGTCGAGAGCGCCTTCCCCTGCCCCAACTTCCGTCATGGGGACATCTTGTCCCCAGGCTAGGCTCAACGGGAACAGCATACACAAACAGAATAGAAATAGCAGACCGCGTTTCATGGGCAAACTCCTTATTTATATAACTGTAGTTACATATTGTGCCGCCGCCCATTATAGCATTCTCTTGCGCCTTGCAAAAAACTGCACTCATCGCGCCGGCTCACGATTTCTATCCCATTGCCAGCATGTAACCGTCCTCAAGGCTCGGTTCCACCGCTTGAGCTTGATATTGTTCATCTGGCATACCAATCACGCGATACTGCACCCCATTCTGCAATTGCAGTGTCGAGACCACTTTCAGGTCACCCGTGGGCCGTTCGCCTGAAGTGAGAATCGACCATACCCTACCCCGCGCCAACCCAATCAACTCGCCGGGTTGACCACGGAACAACACGCGCCCTTCGCGAATGATCGCCAGGTCGTTACAACTGTGGCTGATATCCTCAATGACATGAGTGGACAAAATGACGGTACACCGACCAGCCATGTCAGCCAGTAGATTGCGGAAGCGCACCCGCTCTTCCGGATCAAGCCCGGCCGTGGGCTCATCAACAATCAGCAGTTTCGGATAACCGAGCAGCGCCTGACCAATACCGATCCGTCGCTTCATCCCGCCGGAATAGGTTTTGAGCCGCCGATCTGCTTGATCCGTCAGCCGAACCAAATCAAGAATCTCTTGGACTTGCCGCGCCCGCTCCTGTTTGTCACTGATGCCCTTGAGTACGCTGATATAGTCAAGGAATTCGCGCCCGGTGAGATTGGGATACAGTCCCAGTTCCTGGGGTAGATAGCCAAGTTGGCTTTTGACTGCTAGTTTCCCGGTTTGCGTCGTGATGTCTTCGCCAAGTACACGGACGCTGCCGCTACTTGGCTTCAGGAGACCTGCGATCACTCGCATCAAGGTGGTCTTGCCCGCTCCATTCGGTCCAAGCAGGCCGAACATACCGCTGCCAATGTCCAACGTGAGGCCACGCAGCGCCTGCACGTCACCGCTGTACGTTTTCGTCAGGCTATCAATTTCAATCATCGGGTTTATCATCCTTTCGCAGTGGTGCGTTACGGTCGCCGTCGGAGGAGAAGCAAGCCCGCAAACAACATGGCAACCTCGATGAGGCCACCCAGCAGCGATAGCGAGACGTTCGCCGAGGTTAGATGCAAGCCCTCGCTCATGCCGGGATCAATATAGGCGACGATCAGCGACAAATGGGCCGGATTAGCAAATGAGAGCACACTGGTGGGCTGTCTGGCATCGTCGGCGCTCCCAAGAATGACGGTGGCCGCGATTAACACGCAGATCACGAGTGCCGCCGCCCGAATCCGGTTTGGCTGCGTGCCGCCAAGCAGAATGCCGATACCGCTGTTGATCATGAAGACCAAGGCCGCGACGAACCACAGTTCGCCGTAGCGGATAATGTCATAGCCCGGCAGCGTCAACCACCACAACCCGCCGTTGATAAGCGCCGCCACCAGTATAATCATCAGACCCGCCAACCAGTATCCCAGCAGCTTGCCTGCGAGGTATTCTACGGGTGTCACAGGCAGGCTGTCGATCAATTCAATCGTCCGGTGATGTTTGTCCACGGGAATGCACTCGCTGGCAGCCACCGGAAAGATGAAGACCACGACGCAGATGAGCGCCGGAAATGTGAGGAAAGTCTGCACAACGCTGGTCGAGATCCCGCCCTCGACATTGAAGACCCGGGCAAACTGCCCTTCCGGCAGCGAATTCCAGATCAGGAGGCCAACACATGTGACCAACAAGGTCGTCAAAGCCAGCACTCGCAGTGAAATCCCCCGCCAGTGCAGGCGGTATTCGTAATATGTGATCCCCAGAATGTTCTCCATGCATGCGCTCCCTCGTTAATGCTTGTGGCCGTCAAACAGCAGTTGTTCCTCATCGCGCAGCCCGTGGACTGCGCTGAAAATCAGCGCCAATCCTAGTGCGCTGACACAGAGGCGATTAATCCAGTAGCCCATTTCGCTTAAATCATTGGGTTGAACGTAAGGGTGAATTCCCCAGAGAAATGGCTGGATATAATTGAGTGGAAAGAAAAGTGGCAGGGCGCCGGGCAGCAGTAGGTCACCAAAGCCGACGAAGATGAACCAGAGCACCGTGGTCATGACGAGGCCAAACGCCGCTACCCGTGATCGTATCGTGATGAAGATGGCGAGCCCGCTGAAGAGAACCGTCGGTGGGAGACAGCGCGCGACCATAATTGCCAGATCTTGACCCGGAACTAGGAGATAGCTGACAATCAGCGCTGCCAACGCGAAAACAAACTGCCCCAGACAGACGCCAACCCAGCGCTCTAAAATCAGACAGCTAACCCCGCGAGGACAAGCAGCAATCACTTCGAGGGCTGGCTCATCCTGTGGCGAAAACAACACCGCGGACTGCAACCCAACGATCAGCGGAATGGCTAAGCCGATGACCACTTCGGGTTCTAAGTTGAGGAAGGCTTTTAGCGACCCACTTGCACCGAGCAATGCCATGATCAGCGCGAGGCTCCCTAGTATCCAATACAGGTTCACCTCCTTGGCAATATGACTCCAACTGACATAACGCGGATGCTGAATGACGGCGACGATAGCCGATCCGCCGCCCCATAGACTGATTGCCCCTAAAACAACAGTAATTAGCACAATGGCTGGGCGCGTCACATGCTCAGACAACTCAAACACCAGCGCCGGAACAGTACACACGAGCGCAGGTGAGTGTGTTGGGTCGTCGAAGTAGGCAGCGGCCAGATCAAGGCCGCACTGCGTGGCCGTGACCCCATGCCCCGTATTTGCCTGTTCGATAACAACACTGTTACGCAGAGTCTCGCTCGCAAGGTGCGCCCACGCTGGCGGTGTCACCGGGTCAAACTGACCGCTCAGGAGGAGCGTTGGCACGTCACTAACTGCGGGACTATCCTGACCGGGAGTCGTATAACTGCTGTCCCAGTCCTGACATAAGGTCGCGCCGCCAACACCATACAGGGCGAAGTCTGGACTCAGCGCCGGGTGGTACTGGGCATCCAGCGCCTGCACGCGTTCCGGTGCTGTTCGACTGCCCTGATCAGAACACATCACGGCAAACAACATACCTAGACCATGACCACCAGCATTCCGGGACATTGACGTGAGCCATTCGAGTATGGAGTGGTAATTGCTAACCTCGAATTCGCTCAGAGTGGAGGGTAGTGTGCTCACAGTTTCGCGCTGGTAGAGACTCATTAGCACATATTGGCTTAACAGTTGTCCAGTGATTTGGTGCTGCGTTTGTTGGTCATCAGCTTGGATACGGACAGGCTGGGCATTCAGCGAGTCGTATAGTTCATAAAAGCGTTGTCGTAAGTTGGGGTACGCCAGGCGACACGCAAGGTCCTCTTGACAGAGACCTTCGATCTCCCCTATCGCTCGATCAAAACCGCTTGGGAGATGTTCGTAAACGTTGATCTGTAGTGGGGTAACAGAATCAAGTACAGCACTACGGATGAGTGCTGGGTGTTCATTCAGAACGGTTAGTCCCAGTCGGGTACCATAAGAGATACCGAGTAAGTTAGCGGATGAGTAACCCAGCGCGGAAATCAAGAGGGGGATATCACTGGCACTTTGTTGTGTGTTGAACACGAACGTCTCAGTCATCTCGTGTTCAATCTGATGACTACACGCAAGTATCTCACCTAGCATGACTTCGAACTCGGCGCTATCTGCCCGCAGCATAGATCCGATCTGGGGACAATCCAGCGTTGGTCGCGACAAACCCGCGCCGCGTTGATCAAAGATGATTAGGTCGCGCGACTTGAGCAGCTTTCCGTAACTGATGGCCGTCAACGGTGCCCTCATCACCGCGCTGTCTCCCGGACCGCCTGCCAGAAAGACGACCGGGTCGGGTTGCGGGTTCGGGCTGCGGACGACTGCCACTGCAAGGCGAATGTTTCCGTTCTCCGGTTCAGCATGATTAGCGGGGACTGTGACATATCCGCAGTCAATCTGGTAGTTCGTCGCATTGCCAAACGGGCACGTGGCCGGCTCAAAACCATAATCTTGTGCAGCCGGAGCACCAATTTGCGCGAGAATAGCGAGCACAATCCCAATCATCAACATCATAATTTTGCGTAGCGCTCCCGTTCAGCTCGATACAGCAGCGCACTCGCCAACAGCGCGACGGCGGCCAGCAATAGCAGAGGGCGGGTTTCCGACGCATTCAGCCCGGGCAGCGAGGCCACCCACAACCAGACATTCCCATCGGCACGCGTCCGCAGGAGCAGATGCACCGCCCACAGCGTGAGACTGAACATCAACGCGGCGAATGTGTCCAGCAAAACGATACTCAGGCAGAACGCGACACTCGTCAGAAAGGTCATTGGCGCGAACCATGCTTCGATCAAGGGCAGCAGGGACACACCTGGCAGCACGACGGCCAGAACCAGACTGCCCACAAGCGCCAGCGCCAGGTCAAACGCAAACAACAGCATCAGCCGGGTCACCAGTAACAACGTGGACGACGTAGGCAGGCTGTTCTCCAACTCCTCGATCGCGGCATCCGTCTCGTTGTACAGAAATGCCACTCCGCCCGCCGCAATGAACGGCGCGATCATGGCAAACACGAGCGAATTTGCTTGAGTGATCGTCAGGGCCACACCAATGGCCATCAACATGAAGGACGCCAACCACAATTCGCGTTGAATGACGCGCATCTGACTGTTCAGCAGCGCCCTATGCATCTGCCAACGCCGCTGACGCCGCGGCAGCTCGCGCATGAGCAGTTCGACCAGCGCTTGGTTGCTGCCTGCCCGTGGTGCTTCAATCGGTCTGGCAAGCTTCCGAACCATTGGCAGCAGCGCGGATGCTTCCGCTTCATCACCTAAATCGGCTTTTAGTTTCTCAAATAGAGACTCATCTTCCGGCATTTTCTACCTCCAGCATCTGCTTCATGCGCCCAAGCCCGAGGGAGAGGCGTGATTTGACTGTTCCCACCGGGATATGGAGCGCATCAGCGATTTCCTGCAGCGACAAATCGTTGTAGTAGCGCAGCACCAGCGCTTCTCGTTGCTGCGTCGGCAGGCTCTGCAGCGCATCCTGGACTTGCGCGATCTCATCACCAGACAGCGCCGCCGAGTCAGCTTCGGTCGCAATCTCGAATGCTTCTTCGAGCGCGTCTGTGTAGCGCGCGTCTGCGCTCTTGAAATGGTCACGAGCCAAATTGGAGGCGATGGCGTACAGCCACGGTTTGAAGGGACGCGGGTACTGATACTGGCGGATGGACCGCATCAGTCGAACAAACGTCTCCTGAGCGAGATCCTCGGCCAAGCGCCGATCACCGCCCATGCGGAACAGAAAGCCAATCAGCGCATGATGATGCCGGTCGACCAACGTCGCCAGATCCTCTGTATAACCGCGCTGAATGCCTTGTGCGAGTTCCTCGTCTGTTCGCACGCGCAGAGACTCCCGCCTTCGTTTTCTCCAATGCCCCTATTACGAGCTTACGCCCAAAAGGTTCACAGGATTAACGCAGACGGGGGTCGAAGATTTCGTGCAGGCTGTCGCCAATGAAATTTGAGGCTACGACGAGTGTCGCCATGGCGAGACCGGGGAACAACCAGGTCCACCACTGATCAAAGTAGTCGATTCCAACTGCCACCATGCGGCCCCATTCCGGCGATGTCGGCTCTGGGCCCAGACCGAGGAAACTTAAACCGGCAAAGGTCAGAATCGCGTTACCGATATCGAGCGTAGTCAGCACGATGGTCGGAGCAATACAGTTTGGCAGCACCGTGCGCGTGAGGATGTAGAAGTTGGACGCGCCGATGCAGTGCGCTGCCTCAACATACTCGTTCCGCTTCACCTTAAGCACAATGCCGCGCACTAAGCGCGCATACGACGGCCACCACACGATCACCAACGCAATGATTGCATTGCGGATATCAGCGCCCAGCGCCGCCGTGATCGCCATCGCGAGGATGATGGTCGGGAACGCCATGAACAGCTCGGTGATGCGCATGATGATCTCGTCCCACATACCGCCGACGTAACCTGCGACAGCGCCGATCACCGTGCCGAGAATGCTGCCGATTACAATCACCAGCACACCTGCCGGAATCGTGATGCGTCCGCCATACAGTACCCGGCTGAAAATATCGCGACCGAGCTCATCGGTGCCCCAGGTATGCACGTCCATACCAGGCGCTTGCAACCGGGCGCTGACATTCTGCGTCAGCGGTTGAAACGGCGCAATCTGACTGGCAAATAGAGCGGCGATCACCCACACGAGGACGATCAATACGCCCACGACCAGCAGTGGATTTCGCCGGGCAATCCTCGCAGCTTTAATTGGCGCGGATGCGCGGGTCAAGGAAGTAATAGAGGATGTCGACAATCAGGTTTACCACCACGTAGATTAACGCGATCAAGAGGCTCACACCCATAATCGCGGGAAAGTCCTGTGAAGTTGAGGCTCGGAACATATACCGCCCAATTCCCGGCCACGCAAAAATTGACTCGGTGAGCACCGCTCCGGCTAACAGTGAACCATACGATAGACCAATCACCGTGACGACAGGGATCATCGCGTTCGACAATCCGTGCCTGAGGACGATCCAGCGCTCACGCAGCCCTTTCGCTCGTGCCGTCCGCATGTAGTCGAGCCCCAACACTTCCAGCATCGACGACCGCGTAATACGACTGATCAAACCCGCGATATACAGGGCCAGCACCATACCGGGTAGTATGAGCCGCGACGCAGCATCGCGCAGCGTATTCCATTGTCCGCTCAAGATACTGTCAATGATCAACAACCCGGTGACCAACGGTGGTTCGGGTGTCCGCGCGCCCAACCGTCCCGGCCCTGCCACCCAACCGAGCTGAGCATGAAACACCGAGAGGCCAATCAAGGCAAGTACAAACACGGGGATACTCACGCCAATAAGTCCGAGGATCCGCACAACAATGTCCAACCAGCTCTTGTGCCATACGGCCGATACAACGCCGAAGGTCACCCCGATTGCCACGCCCATCACGGTCGCGACAGTAGCGAGTTCAATGGTCGCGGGCAGAAACCGGGCGATATCTTCGGCAATGGGCTGGCGTGTCTTGATGGAACGTCCGAGATTGCCTTGCAGCAGATTACCGAGATACGTGAAATATTGCTCGACCGGCGGCTTGTCCAGTCCCCATTCTGCTCGAAACGCCGCGACCAGTTCTTCGTTGTTCAGTTGGCTCTGTGGCAAATTCGCGTTGATCGGATCCGCCGGAATGGCATTCGCGATCAGGAATGACACCAGCGTTATCCCTAGCAGCAGCGGGATGGTGACCAGCACCCGGCGCAAAATAAACAAATAGATGGGCATGCCGTTTTAGCCTAATTCCAGCCTCCTGCTCTAACGAGCAGGAGGCTGGTTACTTGGATGAGACAATACTGCGACTAGACTACTCGGCGCGGCTCAACAGCGCGAGGTTGATCAGCCACTGGGGATGCCACACATAGCCCTGCAGATCCGAACGGAAAGCGGTTTGCACGTTCGGCTGGAGGAATGCCGCCCACGGGCCAGACTCACGCAGATAGTCCTGAATCTGCTGGAACAGCGCCACGCGTGCTTCAGGATCCGACTCTACCGCCGCCTGATCGCGCAGGTCAATGATTGACTGCTCGGCGTTTTCATCCGTCCAATTGGCGCGTTCGCCACCGACCTTGCCACCGGGCAGGAACGACAGCACGTCAATCGGGTCGAGGAAATCCGGGCCCCAGAACCAGTAAGCGAAGCCCTGCTGACCGCTGCGGTATTCTTCGAGGCTGACCTGGAGTTCGCCCGGGTTCAGCGTCACGTTGATACCAACTTCGGCGAGGTCGGCCTGAATCTTCTGCGCGTTGGTCTCCATATTCACGCCCTGGAACGTGAAGATCGGGTAGCTCAGCGTGATGTCGAAGCCATCTGCGTAGCCCGCTTCGGCCAGCAGCGCACGCGCCTGATCCAGATCACGGACAAACGCCTGGTCTTCGCCATAGGCGCTCAGTTGCCCAACCGCCAGCGGTGAGGCCGGCGTGATGCCACCCCACAGCGCCTTGTAACCTTCGTAGTCGAGCGCATAACGGATCGCCAACTGCACGCGCGGATCCGAGACCGGGCCGCCGAGTTCCGGATTGTTATTCATAAGCAGGAAGTGCACGATGTTACCGGGCGTCGTCGCCACCGTGACATCGGCATTGTCGCCCATTGTCGACAGTTGATCCGACGTGAGATCGAGCGCGATATCAATTTCGCCCGATTCCAGCGCTACCTTCTGGGTCGCCGCTTCGGGGATGTTCGTGATGATGATGCGATCAAAGTACGGCGCTTCACCCCAATAGTTCGCATTGCGGACGAGCACAGTCTCAACCTGCGGTTCCCAGCTTTCGAGGACATACGGGCCGGTCCCCGCCGACGTGCCATTCAGGAAGGCTTCAGCCGTGTCGGTCGTCGCTGCATCTTCCGCCGCCGAACCACCATTTTCCACTACCTGTGCATCGTTCGTGATCGCAAACGGATTCGCCGCGAGGTTCGCGAGGAAGGCAGGATCCGGCGTGCCGAGCACCACCGTGACCGTGTCCGCATCATCAGCCGTCACGCTGGCAATGTTCGCCGCGAGGAACGAGGGCGTCCCCTGCACATACTTGAGGCGATTGAACGAGAACACAACATCATCGGCGGTCAGCATATCGCCGTTCGCGAAGGTCGCCGCGGTGTTGAGGTTAAACGTATAGGTCAGGCCATCTTCTGCCACCGTCCAATCAGCTGCCAACAGCGGCACAATCGCGCTCGCATCGGCATCCGGGAAGGTCACCAGCGTTTCATACGTGACGCGATTAATGATCCCGGTCGTCTGGGTATAGCCATGAGCGGGATCCAGCGAGTCGGTGCTTTCCGCGTGACCGACCACCAGGACCTTTTCGTCTTGCGCCGACAGTCCGAAGACGCCAACGCCGAACAGGAGAATGACAATTACCAGCAAGAAACGACGCATATGCTCTCCTCAAATTGGTTATACTGTATTACATTCACCCGATGTGCACTCAATATTCTATCGAAAAGCTGGAAGAGCGCCAACATGAATTACCAAGATCGTATTACGAAGTTTCAGGGATTGCTGGGAGCGGAGGCGGATGTCGCCTTCCTTCCGATTCACACCGACCTCGATTATCTCATGGGCGTTCCCCGAGATATACCGAATTTCGGCGTCACGCTGCATCCGGGCGCATGGATCGAAGGGGCGTGGATTTCCCCCAAAAGCGATCCGGTTCTGCTGCTCCCGCGTATGTCTGCAGAGTTTGGCGGGTTGGGCAGTTTGGAAGGCGTGCAGATGCGCGTACTCGGCGATTGGGACGATCCTGCGACGCTCGTCGCCGATGTTCTGAAGAGCTTTGGGCTGTCCGCCAATCCGCGCATCGCCATCAGCGACCGTGCTCATGCCGAAACGCTCATCAACCTGCAGAAACTGTTTCCCGACGCTCGCTTTGTTTCGGCGACCGACATTTTGCGTCAGCAGCGCGTGATCAAGTCGGACGAAGAAATTGCTGTCATGCGTCAGGCTGGAGAGATCACCGAAGCCGCCTTCGCCGATGTGCTCAAGCAGTTGAAGATCGGTATGACGGAGCTTGACGTCGTTGATGAAGTTGATCACCAACTGCGTAAACACGGCGGCTTAGGGCCATCCTTCACGACCTCGCTCTACAACTCCGGACCCAATCACCCGCTCAAGTTTGGCGATCGCCTTGGCACATGGCCGCGCGTATTGACCGCACCTGTCTCCATCCTGTTTGACTTCGGCGCCGTTTACAACGGCTGGTGCTATGACTTTGGCCGCACCGTCTCCTTTGGTGAGCCCAATGCCCAGTTCCGCGAAGTCTACGAGCTGATTATGCGCTCGCAGGCCGCGGGCATTGCCGCGCTCAAGGCTGATCAAGCCACTTGTGAAGAGGTCGATGCCGCTGCCCGCCGTGTGATCGAAGAAGCCGGCTACGGCGAGGCGTTCCGGCATCGTCTCGGCCACGGCATCGGCATGGATGTGCACGAACCTCCCTTCCTGACCAAGGGTAGCAAAACCGTCGTCCGTGAAGGCATGATGTTCACAGTCGAGCCGAGCATCACCTTGTTCGACCGCTTTTCCTCGCGCGTTGAAGATGTAGTTGTCGTGCGTCCCGGCGGCGGTGAACCCTTGACCCGCGGTTTCCAGACGCTCTACGTGGTGGAATAGTGGGCAATTTTCAGCTCTACGACCTGCGCGTAACCGTCGTTGCTATCGAAGGGCGGTCGGTCTGCGGCATGCAAGTCGGCGACTATTTTGAATTGACCGAGAGCAGTCGGGTGCGCATTCCCAACGGTCAGCACTTTTGCATGTATGCCCTGAGCGCGGTGCTCCCGCTGTTGGCCGCCAAACAGCGTGTCTTGGATGCAAATGACTGGATGGACCGCGACTCACTCATCGCCTGCCCGGATCCTGACGAACGCCTCAGCATGCGCATTGAACGGATCGGCCAACGTGAACTGAACAGTGATGACTTGACATGAAAATTAGCATCGCGCTCCAAACCGACAAAACCGCCGCGGAGTACATCGCGCTCGCGCAGCTTATCAACCAGTATGACTTCGACGTCGTCAGTGTGTACTGTGATGCGCCCTTTCATCCCAGTTACGGTCCACTCCTGCTCATGGCACCGCACATCACTCGTGCGCGCCTTGGTCCGGCGGCCGTACCACCAACGCGCATTCACCCCATTGAC
This sequence comes from Candidatus Flexifilum breve, assembly GCF_016713355.1. NCBI lineage: Bacteria > Bacillati > Chloroflexota > Anaerolineae > Aggregatilineales > Candidatus Flexifilaceae > Candidatus Flexifilum > Candidatus Flexifilum breve. The sequence goes on along the minus strand of NZ_JADJPI010000035.1, from coordinate 95,772 downwards.
ATCGCCGCGCAAACGGCGCTGCTGGCTGATGTCGCCCAAGGCGGTGTCTATATAGGTTTGGCGCGCGGTGCTTGGCTCGCGGATCACGGCATCACAGACTCATCAATCCAGACGATTCGCGAAGCCGCCGCAGTGATTCGCTATTTGCTCGCTGGCGGCAGTGACGGCTATGAAGGTCAGATCTTTCGCCTCGCGCCGCACGTTCGCCCCCCCTACCCTACCCCATTGGAGCCGATCCCGCTGTTGATCGGCTCTTGGGGGCGCAAGTTGTGCGCCCTCGCGGGTGAGATCGCCGATGAAGTCAAAGTCGGCGGTTCAGCCAATCCCGCGATTGTGCCAGTCATTCGCAGCTATATTGCCGAAGGGAGTGCGCGTAGTGTCGGCATTGTGCTCGGTGCTGTGACGGTCGTTGACGAGGATCGTGACTTGGCTCGTGCTGCCGCTCGTCGTTCCGTTGCTTTGTACTTGCCAGTCGTTGCTCCACTCGATCCGACAGTTCAGGTCGAACCCGAGCTGGTCAGTCGTCTGCAAAAACTAGTGGAAGCTAACGATTTGGAGAGCGCTATGCGTCTCATCTCCGACGAGTTGTTACAGTGTTTCGCCTTCGCGGGCAATCCAGCCGACGTGATCGAACATGCTTTATCACTACACGCAAAAGGTGTAGCTCGCGTTGAATTTGGGACGCCGCACGGGCTGTCGTCTGCCCATGGGATAAATTTGATCGGCGAAAAGGTCATCCCGGCGCTGCGTTCAGCCATTTGACACCGTCTTCGTTTTGCGTTCTAATCGGGTTCTGTGAACGCTCACAGGTCTAGTCTACACAGCATAAAGGTTAATTCATTTATGTATACAATAGGTTTGGACTACGGTACGCTCTCTGGTCGCGCGCTCCTCGTCGACGTTCGTACCGGGGCTGAAGTCGCGACGGCCGTTTATGACTATCCGCACGCAGTCATTGATGAGGTGCTGCTGCCGAGTGGCAAACGCCTGCCGCCGGAATATGCGCTCCAGCACCCGCAGGACTACCTTGATGTCATGTACCATACCATTCCGGCCATCCTCAAGGGTATCGATCCCGCGCAGGTGATTGGCATCGGCATCGACTTCACTGCCAGCACCCCGATGCCGACGCTCAAGGACGGCACACCGCTCTGTGCGATCGACGGTTACCGCGATGAGCCGCATGCTTACGTGAAGCTCTGGAAGCACCACGCTGCCCAACCCTACGCTGATCGTATCAATGCCGTCGCCCGTCAGCGCGGCGAATCGTGGCTCAAGCGCTACGGTGGCAAGTATTCCTCGGAATGGTTCTTCAGCAAGCTGCTCCAGATCCTCGAAGAAGCTCCCGGCGTCTACGACGCGTTTGACACCTTTATCGAAGCCGCCGATTGGGTCATCTGGCAGTTGACGGGTGTTCTCACGCGCAACACCTGCACAGCGGGATACAAGATGCTCGTCCAGGATGGCGACTACCCGTCACCCGAATACTTTGGCGCGCTGAATCCCAAGTTTCAAACATTGATCGGCACGAAGGTTGGGCGTGAATTCGCGGCACTGGGCTCCAAAGCCGGGGGTCTGACTGCTGAGATGGCCGCCAAGCTTGGCCTACCCGCGGGCATTGCCGTGGCCGTCGCCAACGTCGACGCTCATGTGACCGCTCCAGCTGTCCATGCGACCGAACCAGGCATAATGGTCATGATTATGGGCACATCCACCTGCCACATGATCAGTGGTTCGGACCTGCGCGAGGTCGGCGGGATGTGCGGCGTAGTCGATGGCGGCATCGTACCAAATCTTTTCGGTTACGAAGCTGGCCAATCTGCCGTCGGCGATATCTTCGCATGGTTCGTCGATAACGCGGTGCCGCCGGAATACCAGGCTGCGGCGCAAGCGGCTGGCATCAACATTCACGACTATCTCGAACGCGAAGCCGCCAAGCAGAAAGTCGGAGAACATGGTCTGCTCGCCCTCGATTGGTGGAACGGCAACCGCTCCACACTCGTCGATACAGAACTGAGCGGCTTGCTCGTCGGCATGACGCTGCTCACCCGCGCGCCCGATATCTACCGCGCGCTGATCGAAGCGACCGCCTACGGCACGCGCGAAATCATCGAAGCCTTCGAAGCGAACGGTGTGCAGGTTAACACGTTGATCGCCGCCGGCGGCCTGCCGGAAAAGAACGCCCTGCTCCGGCAAATCTACGCGGATGTCACCGGGCGTCCGTTCAAGCTGTCGGGTTCGGCACAAGCGCCTGCGCTCGGTTCCGCGATTCACGCCGCCGTCGCCGCTGGTACATATCCCAACATTCACGCCGCCTCGGAAGCGATGGGCAAGCTCAAGGATATGGTCGTCACGCCCATTCCCGAGAATCAGGCCGTCTATGATCAGCTCTATGCCGATTACAAGACGCTCTACGACACCTTCGGACGAGGCGCCAACGATGTCATGAAGCGGCTCAAGAAGATTCGCAACGCCGCGCGAGGAGAAAGCTAAACCAATGCTCTTGGAACAACTACGTCGCGAAGTCTGTACACTGCACGCCGAACTGCCGCGTAATAATCTGGTCGCGTGGACCAGTGGCAATGTCAGCGCGCGCGATCCCGAATCCAATCTCGTAGTCATCAAACCGAGCGGCCTCACCTTTGACAAACTCACGCCCGAAAGCATGGTTGTGGTCGACATCAACGGCACAGTTGTCGAAAGCGATCTCAAACCTTCGTCGGATACCGCCTCACACTGTTACATCTACCGCCACATGCCTAAGGTGTACGGCGTAGTCCATACCCACTCGCGCTATGCGACTGCCTTCGCGGTCGTCGGCAAATCCATCCCGTGCTACACCACGGCGATGGGCGACGAGTTCGGTGGTCCGATTCCGCTCGGCGGCTTCGCCCTGATCGGCGGTGAGGAAATCGGGGAACGTGTCGTCGAGGCTCTGCGCGATTCCAAGAGCCCAGCCTGTATTCTCCAGAACCACGGCGTCTTCACGACGGGCAAGAATGCCGAAGCGGCTGTCAAAGCTGCCGTGATGACCGAAGACAATGCCGCCATTGTCTGGCTTGCGCTGCAGCTCGGCACGCCCATCCCCATCCCCGATGAAGACATCGCGAAATTGCACTACCGCTATACGAACGTCTACGGCCAGTAAAATCCAACCGGGGCGAGGAATCCTTGCCCCGTATTATTCTCTCCCCTGCGCTACGATGATCACCGTTATAATGAGCACAGACTTACTTCTGCGTTCTAGGACTGCCCATGACTCGCACACGATCTGCTCTCTTGGCTTACAATACCGTCGACCGCCTGCTGCGCGGAGACTTATTTCATACTGTAACCACCGCGGACGTCATCGAGGATCTTGCGGACTATCCTGCGGACTACCCCATTATTGGCATTGGCACAACCAGTTGGTTACGGCGCAACGGTGAAGTCATTGTCGAGGGCACACCTCGGATCCCCGCCCTGCTCTGGGCCGACCCGGAGGGCAAGGCCGTTGGCGAAATCCTCGATCTTTGCAGGCAGCATCCAAGTGCGACGGGCACACCCCTGATCACCCCACGGGTAGATGACGACGACGAGCAGGCCAATTTTCCGTTTCTGGCTATCACCGTGTGCGACCCAGCGCAAGCGCTGCACTGGGATGCGATCGACATCCCAGCGGGTAACACGCACGAATGGCTCATTGCCGAGTTGACTACACGCAATGTTGGCGTCGCAGGCGTGCATATCGAGGGTCGATTCGGCGTGGTCGAGACAACTGACGCCTACAACGTTCCCCTTGGCGGTGTCGATCTCAGTCACGGCTACAAGAATGAGGATGTGTTCCGGTTCGCCCGTTACGAGGCGGATACTTGGGTGATGAAAGGCATTTTCGCGGCCAATCCCTCCCTGCAGCCGTTTATTTCAGTGACCGGCAAGCCGCTGCATTTGCACGGCTACCGGCGCGAGGCGCGTGAAGGCGGGCACATCGTTAGCGCGCAAATCGTCAGCGTCAGCGTGACTGTTTATCCCGTTGACGACCTCATTCTGCGCATTCATGACGTGGCGCAGGCCAAAATGCCGCAGAAACTGAGCTAGACCGCGCACAAATCAAGCGGGGATGACCAATCATGCCCCGCTAGTTCCCTAAAGCTCACACAGCATCTGCACTTGATGCAGTGGCGCCCGCTGCAATCCCATCTGCTCGAAAAAGCCGCTATATTCTTCCGGGCACAACTGCGGTACTACCCACTTGCGCCCGGGATACAGTGCAGCTAGCGACCGAACCATCCGCGCCGCCTGCCCCTGCTTGCGTGCTCCCCCGCCGACAAACAACCCGCGCAGCACCGCATTCTCTGTCGAGGGGATGACGAGTGCATATGCCTCACCTAATTGGTAGGCTTTTGCCGGAGCGCCACTGCGCATGAACGTCGCCCCGGACACTTGCCATGGCAGATTCGCCGCGCCTTCACGGGCCACCTGCTTGCCGAATTCCAGCGGATCGATCTCCTGTGCCTCAGCCGCGCCCCGCGCCTCAATCTGATCAGCGGTGTAACCATACAACCGCCGCACGATTTCAAAGCCCATCCCCTTATACAGCGCGACCGCGCGCGTGTTCTGCTCGAAGGCTTCCAGCACCATGACCTTTTCCGAGCGATTCCGCGCTTCCGTTCGGAGCTGTTCGAGCAGCCAGCGTCCGGCCTTCTTGCCCTGCATTTCCGGGATGATGCCCATCGCCGCCACCCGACTCGACCAGCCTTGTCGCGCGATCAGTGCAATCCCGACCGCCTGCTCGCCCAGCATTTGGATGCGGCTCGCATTCAGATCCACATTGTCCCGCGCGATCATTGCCGCCAAACCAGTCGCGTTCATCTCGACATGCCCGGCGATATACCCCGTGAACGCCAGTGTGAACAGCGCCGCCGCATCCGCCAAGCTAACCTCAGAGACACTCTTGAGTGAATAATCCATCATGCTCATTTCTCGTTCCGTTCCCAAATCACGCTATTATGCTCACCGATTCCGTGGTCTGATGCTAGAGTGGGTTTTGTCAACCGCGGCAGCCGAATCGTGAATGTGCTCCCCTGTCCCGGCTGACTCGTCAGGCTGATATCACCGCCATGCAATCGGACGAGCTGCAGGGCGATATCCAGTCCCAGTCCGACGCCGATCTGCCGTTGATTGAGCTGGACAAATGGGACGAAGACGAGCTCTTTCTGCTCCTCCGGAATACCAATTCCCGTGTCGCGGATCGCGATGGCGACCTGTTTGCCCTCCATCCGCGTCGAGATCGCAATTTCACCGCGTTCGGTGTACTTCACGGCATTCGCGACCAGATTGGCAATGGCTTGCCGCAGTCGTACTGGATCGGCTTGTATGACTGGCAAGTCCGCAGCCAACTGCGTATTCAGTCTGACCGCCCCACTCACTAAGGGTCGATGCTCCTCCGCGATGGCTGTGCACAGCGCGTTCACATCACAATCGTCGATCTGTAAGCTAATCTTGCCCGTGGCTAAGCGCGCGCTGTCAAGCAAATCGCTGACCAGTCGGTTGAGATGCTCACCTTCCTCAACAATTTGTGCCAGATACGCGCGCTGCCGCTCGTCGAGCGTCGTTTGGGGGCGGTTGAGCAGCTTGGCAAACCCGAGTATCGAATTCAGCGGCGTCCGCAGCTCATGGCTCACTCGTGCCAGAAACTGCTGACTCTGGCCGCGCACTTCGTTCGTAACATAGACGGAATTGATCTCAACCGCCAGTTGGCTCAAAAAGCGCGAAAACTGAAACGTGAATACGGCGAGCAAGATGTCGTAACTGATCACGATATAGTTCGGTGGATTCAACTGCGCGAGCACAGGCAGCACACCGTATACCAGACTGCCCCAAAACGCCAGCAGACAGGCCATTTGGACGATCTTGCGCCGCTGCCCGTTGAGGAGCATGCCACCAATCGTATAGGGCACGATAAACGTCAACGCCGTGACCGCGCCTAAATTACGCACGAGCATCCCGTGAGTGAGCAGCAAAAAGACCGTCGCATGCAGCCAAAGCGTGGTTCTTCCCCACAGCCAACCGAGCGCGTACATGGTCGCCATCATCACGGTGAGGAGAATATACACGCCGAACGACGCCATCTGATTGCCGACGGCGGCTAGACTGATGATCCCTTCACCGAGTACCAACTGCCACCCATGCGCGATCCAGTACTGCCGAATCCGCGCCTCCGCCGCCTGCTGCACAGGGCGCGGCAGCAGATTTTCAGCGTCCGGTAACAGTGTGTCGAAGAATCTGCGCCACATAATCCGGATCAAGTGGTTTCGCTAGGTATTGGTAGGCAGGGTCTGGCTGAATCGCCTCTGCATACGCGGAGACGATAATCGTCGCAGCACCGTGCAGCGCATTGAGCCGTTTGGCGAGGGTCATGCCATCAGTATCCGGTAAATCGATGTCGAGAATGTATATCTGTGGCTTCTGTTCTTGCGCCAATCGCTCCGCTTCCGCCCCTGTCAAGGCGGTGATCAGCGTGTACGGCGTGAGATCCGCGACAATGGCCGCCATCAGCAATTGGGCGGGCGGGTGATCTTCGACGTACAAAATAGTCGTCATGCGGCTATAGATCCAAATCGCCGATCAGGTGATCCAGTCGTTCCGCTTCGGCGACGATCTGCTGCAGAAGTTCAGCGTCATTCCCGTTGATCTGGCCGTTACGGGCTAACCGTCCTTCCAACAGCCGTGCCAGCCCGAGCAAGCTGTGTAGTGGCGTCCGCAGCTCATGTCGGATCTGGGCGTCTGGTTTCGGTAGTTCCCGGAGCTGTTGCGCCGTCTGAATCGCTGCTTCGCGGGTTTCCACCCCCAGCTTAGCATAGATATTTGAGATGTGATTGCGGACTGTTCCGTCGGCCAAACCGAGCGCCTGAGCTATCTCGCCATTCGCCTTGCCAGAGGCAGCCAGTCGTAGAATGGCGCGCTCTCGGGGCGTCAGGGTGTATTTCCGGCGCGCTTCACCCAACGCCTGCGCCGCCCCGGGTGACAAAAACGGCCGTCCTTGAGCGACGGTTCGAATCGCATCGGGCAAGCGCAGCGAAAAATCATCGCTCTTAAGGATGTACCCTCCCGCGCCTGCCCGCATCAGTTCGTCGACCCAAACCGGATCGTCATAAGTGGTGAGGATGAGAATCGCCGTGTGGGGATGCGTCGCTCGCAAATCCCGCACGGCGTTGACGGGCTCAAAGGGCTGCTGACCGAATCCGAGATCCAGCACCAGCACGTCCGGCGGCAGCTGTTTGACGCGCTCCATCAGCTCGGAGGCCTTCGTCGTCTTCCACATCAGCTTGATGTCAAGAGCCTGCGCTAATTCCTGCGCAATCACCTTCAGCATCAGCGGGTGGTCGTCCATCAACGCTACGCGGAGCACAGCACCACCTCGGTCAGGTCATGCGCCGCTGATTAGGCGGGCGCGAGGTTTCTCTTGCCAAGTGTCATTATAGCCACACCGCAGAGAACCGCCAAAACGATTCCGCCAATCAGAAACGGCGCGGTCGAACCAAGTACGCTGAAGGTCGTCCCACCAATGATCGGCGTCACCGCGTTCGCCGCGCTCACCAGCGCTGAACTCACCCCCAGCGTTGCGCCAATATCGCCTTGCCCCACATTTTTGGTGATTAGGCTGTTGATACTTGGCGAAAGTATCCCACCGCCAATCGCCGCCGGCACCATCGCCACCAGAATCCAGCCTAGGCCTAACCAACCATTATTGCCATCATCGGGGATGCTAACCGATACTTCTCCCGCGGCAGCATCGCTGTCATTCTGGGTCAGTTCTTCCACCATGACCGTGCGCGAGTACCACGGAACCGGCTGCGCAGGCGTGATCGCCGTCAAGATCAGACCTGCCGCCAGCAGCGCCAGCCCCGCGAAGATCAGCTTACGTTCGCCAAAGCGTCGGCTCCACTTGCCGATAAAGTAGCCCTGCACCATGACCAGCACCACACCGACGAACACAAAAATCACCGCGTTCCCGGAAGCATTGATGCCGAGCCGATTCAACGTAAACAGGGCAATTAGGTTCTCAAAGCCGCCAAAGATCAACTGCTGAAAGAACATCAGCACCAGCAGCAGCCCGACGACTGGCAGCCGCAGCGCTTGAAAAATGTTGCTGAACACAGAACCCTTGTTGCGTTTCTCCCCCTGATTGCGCTTGTCGGCAGGCAGTGTCTCCTTGAACCAGAAGGTCGTCAGCAGCACCGAGAGCAGCGAAAAACCCGCCGCGACAAACGCCGGGACATGATAATCGTTTCCGCCAATGGCCAGCGACGCAAACGCGATGATCGGCCCAATGATGAAGCCCAACCCGAAGGCAGCCCCCAGCAGACCCAAGCCCTGCGCGCGGGTCTTCTCCGTCGTGCTGTCGGTGAGCGCGGCCTGCGCAACCGCCACATTCGCTCCCGACAGACCATCGACAATGCGCGCCAGAAAGATGATCGGCAGCGCGTTCGCCACGCCGAGAATGATGAAACCGATGAATGTCCCCAACTGGCTGATGATGAGGATCGGCTTGCGGCCAAAGCGATCCGAAAGTCCTCCCAGCAGCGGCGCGCCGATGAATTGCATCAAGGGATAGGCCGTCCCCAAAGCGCCGATCACGACTGGGTCCGCCCCAAATGACGCCGCATACAGGGGCAGTAGCGGAATGATGATCGTCAACCCCAGTAGATCAACGAGGATAATGACAAAGATCGGTAAAATACGTTTGAAGTCCAGTTTTTCTTGTTGTGCTTCTGCCGTGAGTGTTTCAGCCATGTGCCCTGTCTTCCCTCTGCTCCTATCCCATTAACGCTGACAAAGGTGTCCTGCTACCCTAACCGGGCGATCACCTCATCCAGCCAATCCAATTCCGTTTGTAGATGGCGTGCTCGGTGCTCAATCACCAACTGCGAGCTGCCTGCATGGACGGGAATCGCGCGCACGCCTTCCAGCTCGTCGGCGAGAGCCATTCGGCGTACCTGCAGAAGTTCGCACGCCTCTTGCGGCGGCAGCACATCGAGAAACGTCAGACCGATGTCCCCTGTAAACCGCGCAGGATGATGTTCGGTGAGGTTTTGCCGCAGCAGTCGCTGAAATACGGCTTCACCCTCGGCCGTTACCTGATACACGCGCCGCGGCGGGCGATTGCCCTCTTGCATTTCCGTCTGCGGAATCCAACCCTTCTCCGCCATTTTATCGAGAAGAAAATACGCGGTCGGCTTCTTCAAGTCGACGCACGACCCCATATTTTGATTGATGAACTCATGTAGCTGGTAGCCGTGCATATCAGCCCGGCGCAGCAAACCGAGCAGCAGCAGCTCGCGTTCCATATTCACTCAATTCTGATTAGTCAACTTTGACTATAAGTCGAAATTCTAGCAGGTTGATCAGCGCTGTCAATAGCGGGGCCTGCGTGTTAATGTGTTTTGATGTGTTCCACAGAGGAGCAGAACCGGGGCTGAGCGCGTGCCAGCCCCGGTGAAATCACTTTACTTCTGGTAGCTGCTTAAGGCGTCTTCAAACCACTTGAGGCTGTCGTTCAGACCACCGGGGCGGCTCCGTTGGAGCCACAGCGCCCGCTGGCGTTCGACCAGTTCACTGAGTTGCGTGTATAGGTCTGCGTCCGGCTCTGGGGCCTCGCCAAACTGCCGCAGCAGGCGCTTCGCCCCATGGAGGAGCAGTTCGCCCGCCACTCTGAACTCTTCTTTGACCAGCCCATCTTCTTTCGGATCACGAAGTCGTGCCGCTTCGATGCGACCCAGAATCACCTCAATTTGCTCCATCGCCCCGCCGACCACATGAACTGGCAGTGGTTGGCTCGGATCGGCATATTTCTCGTACCGTTCTGCATTGCGCGCATCTGAACTCTGGAGCATTTGAAACAACCATTGACTGTTGCGCTGTGGCAGCGGGATCAGCTTGTAGATGTTGCCGAGATCATACGCAACCTGTCCCATGACGTCCGCCGCATCGTCGAAGGCAAACCGATTTAGCGTCGCGGGAACATCCATGTCGACATTGGCCGCATAGCACCAACTCACCCCTGCGCCGTACGCAAACCCTAGGTAACTGACGGGCAGCGCCTGCCAATGGCCGTTATCGCCCCAATCTGTATTCAGGTAACCGACCGCATGATATTTGAGACCATGCTCCGCGGCTCGCCGCAGATTCCCCATCGTGTTGTCAGTGCGCCCGGCGACCGTGTTCCAGCTTGATGTCCCCGGACACACGTAAAACGGCAAACCGGACGCGCTGACCATCTGACATTGGGTTTCAGCGGGCTCGTAGTCTTCGTAGCCCCACACCAGCGGAATGATGTCTTTCGGCAATTCCGGCACAAGATCCGGGTGCTGCGTGATGATGTCCGCCCAGAATTGGACGCGCTTACCCTTCGCCGTGATGTGGTGATACAGCTTCAGCAGGTAATCCAGATATACGCGTCCGCCCTTTTCGGCGACCAGTGCGGCATTCTTGCCCATCCCCAGCTCAAACGGCTCATCATCGCAGATGTTGACGAACTCGCTACTGAAATTTGGTACCAATTCGTCAAACAGCGAGGCGACCAGCTCAAAACTGCGCGGATCAGACGGATCGAGCGTTGCGGGTGGTCGCAGCGTATTCATGACATCCCACGGCGCGATGAAGCCCTCGGGCTTTTCGGCGAGGTCTCGATAGCGCGGGTGCTTCAACCAGCGCTCCATGTGGCCGAGACAGCTCTGGCACGGCACGAGATCGATGTACCGTTCGTTGCAGTAAGCGTCGAGCGCCTGCACTTCCCCTGCTGTGAACGGCGACGCATCTTTCCACACCTCTTCATGCCCGGTGTAGGCAAAGGTGTGCTCCATGTACAACTGCAGCTCGTTGATCTTCCAGGCCGCCAGCTTATCGATCAACGCATAGAGCGTCTCCATCCGCTGGACACGATCCCGACTGCAATCAAGCATCACACCGCGGCGCGGGAAATCCGGCGCGTCATCGATCACCAGCGCCGGGAGCGCGTTCCCATACTGCTGCATTAGTTGATCGAGCGTCAGCCGTCCATAGTGTGCGCCGACGGGAGTGCTGTGCCGCAGCGTCACACCATCCGCGGCCACCGTGAGGTGGTAACCCTGTTCTGGAATGCTCGAATCATGGACTGTAACCAAAACTTCAAGTGGATTGCCGTTAAAGATCCCGTCACGGAGTTCGAGCTGGCGGGGTATCGGCAAAAGGAGAGGTGTTTTCACATGCATGATGAAATCGTTTTTCGCCTTACAATGTTCCTAGCGTTGCCGTCAACCATACCGCAATCCGGTCAAAATGTGAACGAATTGGTTTGAATTTGCGTCCCCGGTTCGAATGCGCTTAAATGAGCGACGTTGCATTCATAGTCCTAACGGATACACTCCATGTCAGCCCGCCATCACGCTCTCTTCAAACGCTTTCCGCTGACCAGCACCGCGCAACTATCGGTCGGCATTGTCCCTGTCCCCTACCACATTTACGATGGTTCCGGCATTTTTGTCGGTGGCACCGCGGATCTGTCCGCGGTCACTGATCTGCTGCGCACCGAACAACTCACCCCACTCCGGACGACGGACGATCGTGCGTTGATGGGCATCTGGATCTGTGATTTTGTCGACGCCAGTCTCGATCCGCACCATGAGCTCCAATTCTCGATCTTCGTCTCACGTGGTGCGTCCGCGCCCATCCCTGCCCACCCGGTCGGACTGCTCTCTGCCATGCTCACGCGCCCCGATCTACAAATGCTCTGTCATGGGTTGTGGAATAACACTCCGAAGGTCGTCGCCTACAACCGCGAACTTCTCAGCCTCAATGCCCGATCGACGACGAGCCAGATCGTCCACACAGCGACCAGCGCAAGTTTCAGCTTCGCCGACTCATCGACGGGTCAGGCGCTTCTTCATGGGCAGCTTGCGGTACCACATCGCACCAGTCCCGCCCTGACTCGCGCTCTGCTGTCACAGATGGGGTTTCTCCGAACCCTCCAGGTTACCTGGCAGCCCGCCGTTCGCATGCAAGTCGTGAACCCACTCGGCGTTGGTCTGACGCACAATGGCATTGCTGAGGCCTATACGAAAAACGCCACGAATATTATCCGCGAATTCGACTCGTCGACCGATCAACTCACAATTACCTCCCTGCCCTACGCTAACCTCGGATTCCGACCGCAGATCATCCAATTCATGACCGGCTTCAAATTCGTCTACCTTAATCCGCGCTGACAGGTCGCTGACTACGCAAGCTGCTTGTTGACAGTCCCAAAAATCGGCGCATAATGGAATCAGTAATGCAACAAAAGTAGAAAGGGACACCGAGCCTATGATTGTGCTAGACGAAGAACAATCGCATATGCTTGCCCTTTCGCCCCTTGCGGCTTAAGGGGCATAAACCTCGGAACGAGGTTTACGGCGAAGTTCCAACATGAGTGCGTTGACCATCCAAAGGTCAGCGCACTTGTTTTTTGTCCATCCTACGCACCCCGGCGTTGACGAATCGTCCCGTGCTCGCTACACTTACCTCCATGTTGACTATAGGTATGGCTCAAGTCCTCTAAGCCGGAACTCGCACAATCCGGCGCAGCCCCTCCACCAGCACTGATGCTGGTTTTTGTGCTTCCTTGACAATTCTCACCCAATTGCAAACTGTACCTGACCTCAAGGAGTCACCTGCGGTGTTCAACGCCTATACCCCCTTCCACCAACCCCTCGATAACTCACTTGTACTTCACTCTATCCGTGATATCGCTGACGCCGAGCGCCTCGCCGCGTTCAATGCCAGCAGCTTCGGCACTGATGTTGGCACCATGTCGCGCGCTCTGATTCTCCAACATCCCGCCGCCCGTCCCGATTACTGGCTGTACATTGAAGACACTTCCAGCGGCGCAATTGTCTCATCACTCTGCCTCATTCCGTGGACGTGGCGCTGCGAAGAAGTAAGGCTCCGCTCGGCGGAGATGGGTATTGTCAGCACGCATCCCGACTACCGGAATCGCGGCCTCATCCGCGCGCTCGACCAGCGTTTCAAAGCCCTGCTCGCGCGCGACGAGTTCGATCTCAGCCACATTCAAGGCATTCCGTACTTCTATCGTCAGTTCGACTATGAGTACGCCATACCCCTCGAATTGCACTGGGAGCTGGAACTCCGCCGCCTGCCTGACGGAGACCCCGATCAGCCCCTGCGCACGCGCCGCGCTGACCGTGCTGACATTCCCGCGCTCATGGATCTCTACGCTGACGCCACGCGCCACCTCGACATCACGACTGTGCGCTCCGCCGCAGGCTGGCAGTACCTGCTCGAAAACAGTGTCGGCACGGCAACCGAGATCGAGGTCTGGCTCATCCTCGATGAGTCGAATGAGGCGACCGGCTACTGCTGCCTGCCGAAGCAGGGCTTCGGCGACGGCCTGATCGTCAGTGAAACCTCACGCTTGAGCGCTGCCACGGCGGACGGACTGTTCGGATGGCTTAAGTACATCGCGGCGGAACGCGGTAAACCCTACGTCCGCCTCAATCTGCCCGCCACCAGCGATCTGGTGCAGGCGGGTCGGCTATATGGCGCCGCCTTACGCGACGACTACGCCTGGCAAATTCATATTCCGGATGCGGCTCGTCTGCTGCGGAAACTGACGCCCGTATTGGAACGTCGTCTCGCCGTCAGCCTGTTTGCCGACCTGACTGAAACCCTGCCTATCAATTTGTACCGCGACACCGTCGAATTGCAGTTCGAACGCGGTAAACTCATCTCGGTTCAGTCCATTGGCGCGGGTGATACGTGGGGCTTTCGTTTGCCGCCACTGCTGCTCGCACCGCTCGCGTTAGGCTACCACAGCCGCGCCGAACTGCGGTCGATGTATCCGGATGTCGGGATTTGGGGACGCAACCAGCAGCTTGCCGATGTGCTGTTCCCTAAACTGAACAGCTTCATCTTCACCAATTATTAGACCACGACGCGCTGACTCGCAGTTACCCGGTCAGCGCGTCGCCGCACCCTTTGGAGGTTAGCCATGTCTCAGCGTAACTGGCAGTCCGGCGAGGTGACCAGTAATGGTCTGCGCCTGCATTACACCCGCACCGGCGGTGATCTCCCGCCGCTCGTTCTCTCGCACGGCTTCACGGACAATGGCCTGTGCTGGACGCCCCTCGCCGACGCCTTGCAAGCTGACTTCGACGTGATCATGCCCGACGCGCGGGGTCATGGCCTCTCCGAAGCGCCCGAGGACGGCTACGATCAGATGTCACAAGTCAATGATCTAGCTGGCCTCATCCACGGTTTGGGGTTGAAGCAGCCGATTTTGCTCGGTCACTCGATGGGCGCGGCCACCACGATGACACTGGCTGGCACTTATCCCACCGTCCCTCGCGCTATCATCCTCGAAGACCCGCCGGATTGGTGGACAGCTCCGCCGCAGCCTGCCGGTTTCAACGACGGGATCCCGGTCGTCAAGAGCAAAACACGCGAGCAGCTCATCAGCGAGCAGCAGGTCGCCACGCCGGGATGGTCGCTAGATGAGATTGAGCCGTGGGCGGACTCTAAGCTCCAGTTGAGTTGGAATGCGCTCAATGTGCTCAAGCCCGGCAACCTGTCGCTCGATTGGACGGCGGTTTTTGGGAAGATCACCTGCCCCACGCTCTTAATCCCCGCCGATCCGGCGGTCGGCGCCGCCATTGGCCCCGCTGGGATCGCGTTCTTGCAAACGCTCATCCCGCACATCGAGGTCGCGCCCATTGCCGGAGCCGGGCACAGCGTCCGCCGCGATCAGTTCGAGGCGTATCTGCGCGTTGTTCGCGCCTTTCTCAACCGCATCGTCGCAAGTTAGTCGATTCTGGGGCGCAGGCACCTGCGCCCCCTTGTTAGGCGGTCACGGTCTGGTGCGACCATGTGAAGCACGTTTCAATGCCGAGATGATCCGACAGGAACACCACGCGCCCTTCAACCGACACCTTGCTCTCAAACTTGAGTTCCGCTTCCACATTTAGCTGAAGATTCTGCGGCGCGCGGTACAGTGTGAAATCAATCGGCGCCCCATAATGTCGTCCCATGCCGCTGTACGGACGAAACGTCGGACGCATATCCCCGCTCAGCGGATCAACCAGCCCCGCCGCGGCGAGCAGTTCGTCATACAACCAGGATCCGCGCGGGATATTGAAATCTCCACATACAATCACCAACCGTTCGGCGGGCTGCGCGTTGACCAGCTCCGCGATCTGCATTAGTTCGGTGTATTCCTGTTTGGCGAAGGGGTTGTTCCGCGTCCAGTTACCCATGTAGTTGGCGGTCAAGTGCGTGTTCAGCACCGTGATCGGCACCCCAGCTACCGTCAGATCGGTTACCAGCACGCCCTTATGCAGAATCCAGTCCATGACCGCCGGGGTATACCACAAGCCCCGCTCGTGAAAAAGCCGAAATTCGTGCTGATCGATGCTGGTGCGCGCCAGCGTGAGCAATCCGCCTTTCGGGGCATGCACGAATCCGGCATAAGCTTGCGCGACATAGCTGGTTTGGCAGCTGGTCGTCAGTAGCTGACGGTAGCGATGCGTCTGGACTTCCTGCAAGCACACCAAACCGTAAGGCGCTTCGTTCAGAATCCGGCTTAACGTTCGCAGGCGTGCTCGGGTATTCCAGCCCGGCACGCCGAAACAGTTTAGAGTGAGTAGTG
This sequence comes from Candidatus Flexifilum breve, assembly GCF_016713355.1. Classification (NCBI taxonomy): domain Bacteria; kingdom Bacillati; phylum Chloroflexota; class Anaerolineae; order Aggregatilineales; family Candidatus Flexifilaceae; genus Candidatus Flexifilum; species Candidatus Flexifilum breve. Next base: position 80,114 of record NZ_JADJPI010000035.1, on the reverse strand, counting down.
AAAATGTGTCCATTCGCTCAACTCTGCGTTACCCTAGACTCAACTGCGCTCTCCATCCCCGCCCCAAACTGTTCACCTAGGGATAGGCACACATGAGTCGAACTTCCCCTGTCCGCCGCCGTCAACATCTGCTGCGTTATGGTCTCTGGTTGCTCGTAGCGCAGACCGCCTTCGCCAACCGCCAGCACTATCGTTTGGTGACAACCTGGCTGCCACATTTGCTGACCAACAGCCTATCGCTGCTGCTGCCTGATGCGCTGCGTCTGATCTTCTCATCGCGCCATCGGTCGCGCAATCTGATCGAAGCGACGCTTCTCACGATGGTGCGGGACAACCCGCGCTACGCTGTGTATGTCGCGCCATTGGCGCTCGGTTACATCGTCTCCCACCCTCGCTTCAACATCTACAAGGGCAAAATGGGGGACTTACGTGTCGCGGGCGTCGGCCTTGACGCTATTCCCCATACAGCGACCGCCTTCGCCTTCTCTGCGCTAGCCGCTGACACGGTCGATACGATGGGTTCCCACGCTAACTATGCCGGCTTGCTTGCCGCGCTGCTCCGGCGTAGTCAGCAAAGCCCCGAACTCATCTCACTTACCCTGCTCGCTTTGATTACCTTGAACTGGGAATACGGCGAATACCAGATGCAGCAGTATGAACTAGCCCGCGTCAGTGACCCGACAGCCATCAATATGCAGTGGACACCCACTGATACCGCCCGCGATGTGGTCTCCAACTTCCTCGGCTGGCTGCTCGCCATGGTGTGGCGGCGCTCCAAGCAGCGTGAAAAGTGAAGTGCTTCGCCCGCAAATCTGCGCAAGCGCGGTTGGCTATTTGTAGAGACGCACTGCGGTGCGTCTCTACACCCCTAATCTTCGAAGCTTGAGTTATGCGTAACTCGTGTTAACCTTCAAAACTTCGATCTTGTAGGTTACCCGGGTCTCTTTTCCGCGCATCGCTTCGTTGCGGGAATAGTAATCCGTGACGCCGCGATACTTCGCGCTGAGGGCATTGATGTGCTCCAACGCTCCCTCTTCCGTCTCGACTGCCACGCGCCCGCGAATCTCCATCCAGTGGTACATGTTGTCGGGCGCAATCGCCAGCAGCGTGACCGGCGACCCAATAGCCATGTTCTTGTCCTTTTGGCGGCCACGTGCCGTATTGACTCGGATGTACTCCCCGTCATAATCAAACCAAACGGGCGTCGCCTGCGGCTGCCCATCCGGCATCATTGTCACCAGTGCAATGGCGACTGGCTTATCAATCAGATCGTGGTGTGAATTTGGAATTGCGACTGCCATGAAACCTAGCCTCCAGAATCTCAATGCATATCAGCCACTGGAAATTGAGGCATAAGTATAGTTTCGTCGTCCCTGTGGAGTAAACCCATGAAGATAACTTCTCTTGAAACGTTCATTGTGCCGCCGCGCTGGTGCTTCCTCAAAATCGCCACTGATGAGGGACTGGTTGGCTGGGGTGAACCCATTGTCGAGGGTCAAGCCGCGACCGTGGCCGCCGCCGTCCACGATATGAGCGATTACCTCATCGGACGCGACCCCGACACCATCGAAGATATCTGGCAAACACTCTACCGCGCGCGTTTCTACCGCGGCGGGCCGGTCAGCATGAGCGCCATTGCCGGCATCGATCAAGCCTTGTGGGATCTCAAGGGTAAGCGGTACGGTCTGCCCATCTACCAACTGCTGGGCGGCGCCGTCCGCGACCGCATTCAGGTCTACTCCTGGGTCGGCGGAGATCGTGTCAGTGACGTCGTCACCGCGGCCCAGGATCGCGCCACGCAGGGTTTTTCCGCCGTGAAGATGAACGCCTGCGAGGAACTGCATTACGTCGATAGCTACGCAAAGCTCGAAAGCGTCGTCGAACGGGTCGCGTCTGTGCGTGCTGCCCTCGGCAGCGGTTTCGGCATCGGCGTCGACTTTCATGGTCGCCTGCACCGCGCGATGGCAAAAGTCCTCGCCAAAGAGCTTGAACCTTATCATCTCATGTTCATCGAAGAACCCGTCTTATCAGAGAACAACGACGCGCTGCGCGAAATCGCCGCGCACACATCGACACCCATTGCCACCGGGGAACGCATGTTTTCGCGCTGGGATTTCAAGCAGTTGCTGCAGCAAGGCGTGGTTGACATCATCCAGCCCGATGTATCGCATGCTGGCGGCATCTCCGAGACACACCGCATCGCGACGATGGCCGAAGCTTATGATGTCGCCCTCGCTCCGCATTGCCCGCTCGGCCCCATTGCCCTCGCGGCCTGTCTGCAAATCGATGCCATCTCGCCGAATGCCTTCATTCAAGAGCAAAGCTTGGGCATTCACTACAACGTCGGCAATGACCTGCTCGATTACTTGGTCGATCCGACCGTGTTTGACTATGCCGCGGGCTACGTGACGATCCCATCGGGGCCGGGGCTCGGCATTCAGGTCGATGAGGAGAAAGTGCGCGAGATGGCGGCCATCGGCCATCGCTGGCGTAACCCTATTTGGCGGCACGCCGACGGCTCGATCGCTGAGTGGTGATCCGGCGCAGAACCCAATGCCCAGCCAGCAAGCTGGCCTCGGGTTCTGCCTGCCGCGATGGCGCTATCCTCACGCCTGTGCTTGCAGCAGTTGCCCGAGTGCCAGCGGCGTATTGCTCGTGAACAGATCGACGCCCGCGTCGCGCAGGCGCGGTGCATTCGCCACGGCGATGGGTTTGTCTACATCCATCGTCCATGCATCCAGTTTCACATCGTTCTGCCGCAGCCACGCAGCCATGTTGAACCCTTCATCCAGGCCGCGCGCGATCAGATGATGGCTCACATACCATGTGCTCGCTTCGGGGACCTGCCGCAGTAGTATCTCACAGCGTTCCGCCAGATACGCTGCATTCGGCAGCAGCCGTTGACGTGCCAGCACGTGATCGTCGTAGTAGCCGTAACTGCCTAGGTGGAACGGTGGCTTGCGCGCATCGACCTGCCAGGCGGGATCGCGCCATTCGAGGTACAGGCCGATGTCAAAGCCGATATCCAACCACGAGGCCAACCGCCGCAGCCGCCGCAAATGCCAATCCGCGTAGGAGCTGACGATGACACGATCCCCGAGCGGCTCGACAATTCGGATCACCCGCCGCAGCCATTCGTCGTCGACGGTGGGATTGATCGCTTTGTAATCGAGCTGCAACCGGGTTCGAGCCGGCGCGCCCAGCATGGCCGCTACCACCTCAGTGAGCAGCGCGGGTACTTGATCCGAAACCACACTGCCGCCGCGCTGTTTGAGCTGCAGCTTCTTCGCTGCCTCCGGGGTGCACTCGCTGACCCGTCCCTGGCCCGTTGTCTCGGACTCCAGCACGTCATCATGGACGAGCAAAAAGTCTTCGCCTGCCAGTGGCATGATGTCAACTTCAATCGCTGCAGCATTCGCCGCGAGGCACGCCTCAACCGCATTGAGCGAATTCGGCGGGTTATGGGCAGCATCCAGCGCCGCCATGTGATGTACGATCTGATAATGCATTCGGCTCGACCTTTCGGGAATGTTCGCCTTCGCGCACCTATCCGCGGCTTAGGCACGGCGCTACCAGGATCAACTGCAACTGTTACTGTGAATTCTACTGTTCACCCTTATTATCCACGATTTTCTTTGACAGGCAGCGTGAAGCCGACCACAATTGTGCCTATTCATGCAAATGAGTCTGCGCCGCCTTGTTCCCGCAGGAGCTAAAGATGCTTCCCCGAATAGTTACTGGCACTTCGCAACCCAGTCCTGAACGCACTACTCTGCGGGCTGGCCAATTGACCATGGAGTACGAAACCGGGCAGCTGCGCTATATCCGCCTTGGCTCCCACGAGATCATCCGCGGCATTTATGCCGCCGTCCGTGACCAGAACTGGGGAACCATCCCGTTCGAACTCCGTGACTTGAATATCGACGTCCACGCCGACTCGTTCACGATCACCTTCACCAGTCACCACCAGCAGCACGACATTCACTACGTCTGGCTCGGCTCGATAACAGGCACGGCGGACAACACTATTCGCTTCACTTTTGCGGGCGAAGCCCTCTCCACCTTCAATCGTAACCGCATTGGCTTCTGCGTCCTGCATCCGATGGCGGTCTCCGGCCAGTCCGTCAACGTCGAGCACATCGACGGCACCACGGAACGCGGTGCCTTTCCGGTGTTCGTTCAGCCTCACCAACCCTACTACGAGGTGCGCGCGCTCACTCATGAAGTCCTCCCCGGCGTGCGGGCCGAGGTGCGCATGGAAGGCGACATTTTCGAAATGGAAGACCAACGCAATTGGGGGGATGCCTCGTTTAAGACCTACTGCACGCCGCATGATTGGCCGCTGCCAGTGCTCGTCACAGCGGGAGAGCGCGTCAGCCAACAGATCACGCTCCGCCTCATCGGTGATCCAGCCAGCCTTGTCGTCGAGCCGCAGGCGTCCGTGCTGCATCTCGACGAAACCGCTGTTATCGACCTCCCGCCGCTGGGTCTCGCCAGCGAAGCCTATCCCGAGCCGCTCACCCCGCGCGAAATCGACCGTCTGCGTGCGCTCAGGCTCAGCCACATCCGCTATGACCTGCATTTCGCCACAGGCGGCCTCCCGCAGTTCGATCGTGTCCGCCCAACGCTCGCGCAAATCAGCCAACGCCTCGAACTGGTTGTGCATTTCAGCGCTGGTGACGCTTTCTCCGCCGAACTCACCGCCTTGAACGACTATCTTGAGCAGCATCCAGTCACAGGCGACCTCATCATCTTCCGGGATGAGGAAAAGGTGACCTCGCCGGACACGTTTCGGGCCGCCGCCGGCGTGCTGAAGCACTCACGCCTTGGCTTGGGCACCAACGGCTACTTCACCGAGTTGAACCGCGAACGCCCAGCCGAAAATCTCGCCGACATTGTCGTCTACCCCATCAATCCGCAGGTACATGCCTTCGACAACGACACCATGATCGAGAACCTCTCTGGCTTCGCTGCCGGGGTGGCGACCGCCCGCGCCTTTCTCGGCGCGCATTCCCACCTGCACATCAGCCCTGTGACGCTCAAAATCCGTTGGAATCCCGACGCCGTCGCCCCCGACCCGGATCCACCCCCCGGCGAACTTCCGCGCCGCGTTGATCCTCGGCAGGCATCCCTGTTCGGCGCGGGCTGGACGCTGGGAGCTATCGCCTCACTAGCACACGCAGGCGCGCTCAGCCTCACGTTCTACGAGCTGGCCGGGTGGCTCGGTGTGCTGGAACGGGCCAACGGATCGCCCCTGCCCGACCGTTTTCCCTCTGTCCCGGGCGGCGTCTTCCCGATGTACCATGTGTTCGCTGCTGTTGGTGAGTTCGTAGGTGGTCAGGCCCTAGGCTTTACCTCAACCCAGCCCAAGCTGATCAGCGGCCTCGCGCTCGACCACGATGCGCGGCGGCGTCTGCTCATCGCCAATCACACCGCCGACCGCCAAACCGTCACCGTAACTGGCGTGCACGGTTCTTGGACGCTGACATCCCTCGACGAGCACACCGCCGACCAAGCCGTTCGGAACCCGGAAGGGTTTCGCGCTGCGCCCGGTCAGATGGTGGCCGCCGCTGCGGGTGCCCTAACGCTTGAATTGCTCCCGTACGCTTTCATTCGCCTTGATCAACGTCATTAGTCCGCTGCTAGGAGACCTTCTATGAGTACCTTTACGCTGCCGTCCATCCCCACCCCCCTTGATTGGCAGATCGCGCCGCTCGACTGGCAGATCGATCCCGCGCTGACGATCAAGGCTGGCCCCAAGACCGACTGGTTCATCGATCCCAATGGCACCTTCCGCATTGGCACTGCGCCGAATGCGCTGTTCGCTGCTCCCGATTCGAACTTCACGCTCAGCGCCAAGGTGACGGTCGATTTCGCGGCGACCTATGATGCTGGCGTGCTGCGCATTCACGAGCGGGATGACCTCTGGGCGAAGCTGTGCTTCGAATACTCGCCGCAGGGCCATCCAACAATCGTCTCAGTGGTCACCCGCGGCTATTCTGATGACTGTAATTCGGTGCAGATTGCGGGCAATACCGTGCATCTCCGCCTAGCCCGCCTCGGTGATGCCTTTGCCTGCCATTACTCGCTTGACGGGCATTACTGGCATCTCGTCCGGTACTTCACGTTGGGCAAGCTCCAACTGCCGCAGTTCGGTTTCTCATGCCAGTCACCGACCGGGAACGGCTGTACCGCGGTCTTTGCGGATATCCATTATCAGCCGCGCAAACTGTCCGACCTGCGCAACGGCACATAGCCAACGGACGGGTTACGACGCAGTCGTCGCGACCCGTCGCGCGATTTCGGCGCGCACAACCGGAGCCACCTTTGTGCCAAACAGCTCAATCGCATGCATGATTTTGGCATGAGGCAGCGTGCCCACGCTGAGTTGCAGCAAAAAGCGTTGATGCTGGAAGAGACTGTGCTGGAAGAGAATTTTTTCGATCACGTCATCCGGGCTGCCCACAAAGTTGGCTCCACGCAGTGTCGCGGCCGCTTCGTACTGCCCACGTTGCATCGGCGACCAACCGCGCTCCCGGCCAATCTTGTTCATCACTGCCTGTACTGCCGGGAACGAATCATCCAGCGCTTCTTGGCGGGTATCCGCGATGAACCCGTGCGAATTGATGCTCACGGGCAACTCGGCGTGACCGTATGAGCGCGCGCTGCGCCGGAAGAGTTCAACGAACGGTGTGAATCGTTCCGGCATCCCGCCAATGATCGCCAGCGCCATCGGCAGGCCGCGGCTCGCCGCCCGAACCACAGACTCTGGCGTGCCGCCGACCGCGACCCACACCGGCAGCGGATTCTGCAGCGGTCGGGGGTAAATCCCGAGGTGATCCAGCGCCGGGCGATGCTCGCCTTCCCACGTCACGAACTCGCTCGCGCGCAGCTTCAGCAGCATATCGAGCTTCTCGCTGAAGAGCACGTCATAGTCGTTCAAGTCATAGCCAAACAACGGAAATGACTCGATGAATGACCCGCGCCCGGCCATGATTTCGGCGCGTCCATTTGAGATCAGGTCGAGGCTCGCAAAGCGCTGAAACACACGAACTGGATCATCTGAACTCAACACCGTGACAGCGCTGCTCAGGCGGATAGTCTTCGTTCGTGCCGCCGCCGCTGCAAGTATCACCTCAGGTGCCGATGACACATATTCCACTCGGTGATGTTCGCCCAATCCGAATACATCCAAACCCACCTGATCGGCGAGTTCAATCTCCTCCAGCAAGTCGCGGATGCGCTGCCCCGGGCTCACCGCCTCGCCAGTCCGCGGGTCAGGCGTTACCTCGGCAAACGAATACAGTCCGAGTTCGAAGCGCTCCGTGGTTTGGCTGGCCTTCTCTGGCTGTTGTGTCACTCTGTTCTCCCATCAGGTGCGACTAGCGCATCTGCTTATATGCGTTGATTAATCCGTTCGTCGACGCATCGTGCGTGGTCACCGGGTCTTCGCCTGCCAGTTCCGGCTCAATCGCTTTGGCGAGCTGTTTGCCGAGTTCCACGCCCCATTGGTCAAACGGGTTGATATTCCAGATCACACCTTGGGTGAAAATCTTATGTTCATACAGCGCGATCAGCGCCCCCAGCGTTTCGGGCGTCAATTCGCGGTACAGTATCGAATTCGTCGGTTTGTTGCCGGGAAACGTCTTCGCCGCGACCAGCAGTTCCGGCGGGTTGGACGTGCCGCCTGCCCTCAGTTCAGAGCGCGCTTCATCCGCTGTTTTACCTTTCATCAGCGCTTCCGTCTGCGCGAAAAAATTCGCCAGCAGAATCGGGTGATGCCTGCCCTGCCCTCCGCCTAATGGATTCAACGTGCGCGCTGGTGCGAGGAAGTCGCACGGAATGAGCTTCGTTCCCTGATGTATAAGCTGATAAAACGCGTGTTGTCCATTCGTCCCCGGTTCCCCCCAGATGATCGGCCCAGTACTCACATCGACTGGTTCACCATCCACAGTGACACCTTTGCCATTGCTCTCCATATCGCCCTGCTGGAAGTACGCCGGGAACCGCGCAAGGTACTGGTCATAAGGCAGAATCGCGTGGGTTTGCGCCCCGAAGAAGTTGTTGTACCACACGCCGAGCAGCCCCATGATGACCGGGATGTTCGCTTCGAAGGGTGCGGTGCGAAAATGCTCATCGACTTTGTGAGCGCCGCTGAGCAATGCCTCGAATGCATCCATACCGACGGCCAGCGCAATCGACAGCCCAATCGCCGACCACAACGAATACCGCCCGCCTACCCAGTCCCAGAATTCGAACATATTCTCCGGATCAATACCGAATGCTCGTACTTTCTCGGTATTGGTCGAGATCGCCGCGAAGTGTTTGGCAATGGCCGCCTCATCTTGGGCCGCTTCTAAGAACCACGCGCGCGCCGAGAGCGCGTTTGTCATGGTCTCCTGTGTTGTGAAGGTCTTCGACGCAATCAGGAACAGCGTGGTCTCCGGATGAACCAGGCGCAGCACTTCCGCTAGATCCGTCCCATCGACGTTTGACACGAAATGGGTGTGCACATCACGTTTGGCATAATGCGCCAGCGCCAGCGTCACCATTTTCGGTCCCAAATCCGACCCGCCAATCCCGATGTTCACCACATCGGTGACCGCCTTGCCGGTGTAGCCCTTCCATGCGCCGCTGCGCACCGCTTCACTGAAAGTGCGCATTTTGGCCAACACTCGGTTCACGTCCGGCATAACATCCACGCCGTCCACGAAGATCGGCGTGTTCGCCCGGTTGCGCAGGGCGACATGCAGCACCGCGCGCTGCTCCGTGACATTGATCTTCTGCCCACTGAACATCGCCGCGATCTTGTCCGCCAGATCAGCCTGCCGCGCGAGGTCTAGTAAGAGCCGCATCGTTTCCGTTGTGATGCGATTCTTGGAGTAGTCGAACAGAATATCGCCTAGCCGCAGTGAAAAGCGCGTAAAACGTTCAGGATCATCGGTAAACAGGTCGCGCATCTGCTGCTCGCGTACCTGTTGATAGTGGCTGGTTAGTGCCATCCATGCCGGGGTGTGCGTCAATCCGCCCATGAACTCGGTCGCTCCTTGTTGATCGGGTCGGCCTAAGTTACCCTAACAATATGCAAAAGCAATTTTCTTAATCGAACAACATAGTGAAAGTAAACCTCTTCCCAATTTTGTATAACTTCTCAATTGTCAAGGAAATTCTACTCGACTTTCGTTTGTTGTTGGTTATAAGATGATGTCTACAGGGGCAGAAATGCACCAATAGAACGAGGTATGAGGGAGAACACATTGTTTGAATGAGCAAACTTTTGTGAGAGTTTTCTAACGAACGCATCTCCCACTTCCCCTCAGTCGCACAAGAATAAAATAAAGACACGTCCAACAAAGTACAAATTTTCACGGCAGGCTAATAGAAGATTGTTGTGGAAAATTCAGCTCTGTCGTATGCTTTCTGTAGTGGCACTGCGTTTGTTTCTTTGCAGAGATTGCCGTCGTCGTAGTATCTAAAGTCAGTTTCCCGCAGTAATTGACCACTGCGAATAGAAGTTGCACCGCTGTTATGAAGGAGTACATCGCGTAATGTACGGGAAACGTCGTCGTCATTATCGGCCTATGGCCCACGTTATTTATCTTCTGATTGTCTTTCTTGTCGCATCAGCCGTTTTGTCGCAGGCCTCAACGCCGGAGCCAACTGCTGATCCACTCTCAACGGCAGAGGCGACGGATGTTGTATTAACACCCGCTCCTCCAGATCCGGCGCAACCTCAGGAAACCGCGACCATCGAACCGCAGCAATCTTCGGTGACGCCTATTCCGACAATCGAAGCAACCGTTGAGGTCACACCCGAAGCTCCAACGGGCGACGCTATCCCGACTGTCGAGGCAACCCTCGAGGTCACACCCGAAGTAAGTGCAGAAGCAACCGAACCAGCAGCCGCTGAAGCGGATCTGATCATTATGCCTCTCGCGGTTCAAACGTTCTGTGAGATGGAAATCACGGACGCTGGCGATTCCAATGCCTACACGTACGCATTCAATGCGATCAACACGAGCAACATTGGTTCGTATCTTTGGAATTTTGGGGATGGCAGTCCGACTTCAACTTCTCCAAACAATGTTCACACTTATTCTACCGCTGGCAGTTTTGCCGTCACCTTGGTTTGCACGCCAAACAACAGCCTTCCAGACATCAGCCTAACTGGCGGCGTCAGCATCAGTTCGGGCTTGATGGCAAACTTTACTTTGACGCCCTCTACGCAATTTACGGGCGTCCCCTTCACTATTGTGACCGTCAATACCAGTATCGGCAGTCAGCTAGCGTACAGTTGGGCGATCAGTACGAATAGCGATCCCTTAATTGTCGGGGATTACATTTTCACATCGACCCAGGAAAACTTTAGCTACACCTTCAGTAACACGAGCGTGCCGCTACCACTTACCCTCTATGTTTTTCTCACCGCAACCGATGGCTCAGGTACGAGCAGTTCCGCTGTACAGTCGATTGTTATCGTTCCGCCACCACCGCTTGCTGACTTCAGTGTCACGCCAATTGTTGGTCCCGCCCCGCTCACTGTAACAGTTGCTGGGTCGGATTTAGGCGAGGGACCGATTGACACGGTTCAATGGGACACGGACGGCAATTTCGCAACAATTGAGGCAGTCGGCTTTGGCCCTCACAACTTCACATTCAATGCATCCGGAACTTACAATGTTACGATGCGCTATCGTGGGCCGGGTCTTGCGCCAGGCACATACAACACCGTTATGCGTCAGGTCGTAGCTGCCGATCCGGCATCGACAGTCAATGCGAATTTCACATGGCAGTTGATTGGAGCGTCCGGCGGTGGCGTCGAAGTCTGCTTCACCAACACCAGCACCGGGTCAGTTGCGAGTGCTGTTTGGGATTTCGGTGATGGCTCACCAACCGTTAGTTCGCTGGCTTCAGTCGTCTGTCATATTTACACCAGTACCGACATCTTCACCGCGCGTCTAACGGTCGCTAATGCCGATGCTACATCAACCTCGCAAGCGGCTTACGCGATCAGTGTCATCGAACCTCCTGTTGCATCCTTTTCGGTGAACCCGGGAACCAACATCACCTGGGGAACTCGTATCAACCTGACGGATACCAGTACTGGCACCTATGACACTATCGAATGGGATCTCGACGGTGACGGCAGCTACGAGACGACAACTGCGAACCCGACGAATATCGCTTTGACAGACCTCGGCGCAAATCAATTCGGCTCCGTATTACGGATAGCGCTTCTGGGCTAAGTTCTTTCGCCGAAGCTACGGTAACGGTTTCACGCCTTGCTGTAACCTGCTCAATTGCGGGCAACACGAATGTCGCGCCGAATTCCGCAGCCCAGACCTACACTGCTAGTGCTACCGGCCTGACAGCCACTGGTTTCCCTTCTCGTACTATCAATTATGAGTGGACTGTAACCGGGAATGGATCAGGTCTACCGCTGAATCAATCAGGTGGAAACCTCAACATTGATTGGGACACAGTAGGCTTTGGTGCGTTCACGATTCAGCTGAACGGTATCACCAGTGACGGCGCTCAATGCAATGACACGATCACGGTAAATCATAACTTCGACGCGCTCGTCTGCGACATCGCTATCAGCCCGTCGACTCCGCAGTATCCCGATGGCACCAGCTACACCCTGTCTTATACCCTAAGCGGAACGAATGGTCGAACAGTTACCGAAGCACGCTGGTACCAAGGAACAGTTCCCAATCCCAATCCCAACAATCCTGGCGATTGGGTATTCGTAGGCACAGGAACGACTTTCCCGTTCACCAATAGCTCAAGCACGCTTGGTCTGCCGCGAATTGACAACTGGCGCGTCGAGATCGACGTCGACAACACATCAGTCAGCCCGTTGTATATACCAGCATCGTCACGCTGCGACGATACCGAACAGTACACGGTGCAGAACTGGCCAGCGCTCACCTGTAACAGCATAACAGGTAGCCGCAGCCCGACTCCAGTTTCAACGGATAACGCAACTCGTGCTTTCACTTATACGGTGGCACTCGGAGGTTTAGCCGGTCGAACCAACGTCTCATACAATTGGACTGTTGACGCGAATGACGGTGTGATTGAGACAAACGGTGGGAATTCAGTTCGTGTCAGATGGGCACCCGGTGCGCTGGACGTTGGCGACGAGACACTCGGTGTGACTGTCACAGTCAACAATCCAGATGGCTCGACTTCAAGCTGTAGCATTTCGGCTACGAACATCAATGTCAGCTTACCGTCATTGACCTGTAACGTACCGATTGGTGATATCAACCCAACCGTTGGAGAAACCACGAGCTATACGCGCAGTGTTTTGAATTATTGGGGACGCAGTATCTCTGCTTTTAGCTGGGTGGTAACACCAGTGGGGACTGCTCTACCACTCACATACATTGCGAACAGTCATCCGCTATCGCTGACGTTCAACGAGCCCAACGCGTCTTACAACCTCGTCTACAATCTATCGGTCGCGGCGTCAACAGTAATCAACCCGGATACGGGCACGGCGTATGCAGGCACTTTACCCGCTGCAAGTTGTACCTCACCGGCGCTTAACGTCGGGACATACGCACAAACGGTTACATTCCAGTGCGAGAGCGGCATCAATGGTAATCTTTCGCCCAGTGCTGGCTCGCCTACGACCTACACCTACGATATCCTGATCGACAACACAAACGCCCTTTACCTGCATTTCGTGTGGACGTTGACAGCTTCGAATGGGGCAACATATACGCTCTATGATATCGATGGTTTTAATCCACCGCAGACTATCTTCGATGGTACGGTGAATTCACGGGCATTCACTCTAGCGGAACTGGCACCCCTTGGTGTTGACAACTACACGTTATCAGTGTTTGTTGAACAACATGGTCAAACCACCACCAATTACACTTGTACGCGTTCGGTCGCGCTTTCCGCGGGTGTCCTGGACGCCCAATTTACCTACACAGCGGGTGGCTGGACGAACAACGCTATGCCGGTTGGTCAGCCGATCTGCTTTACCGACACAACAACTTGGACGCCCGCAAAACCAAGTTACGCGACCACGACTTGGTCGATTAGCGGAAATCCCGCCAGCAATAGTCTAGGTTCGAACGTGTTTGACGGCACAAGTCAATGTGTAAGTTTCAACACGCCTGGAACCTATACAATTACGCTCAACCAAGATGTTCAGGGGCGACGTAGTGACAGCTATACTGTCACCTACACGGTTTACGGCCTGCAAAACATTGTGGCCAATCGCACCGGGTCCTTGTTCGGTAACACGCTCCAGTCATTCACGGCCGTAGGCACCAACCTTACGGGAGCCTACAATTGGACGTTCTTCAACTCCACAACGTCAACAACTCTCACGCGTAACAACCAACAGAACCCCTCGCTCACCCTGGCTCCCGGTGTCTGGACAGCGACCGTTGTTGGATCCGGGCCACTGGGGAATACGCAAGCTCAACTCAATTTCACGTTGGAACAGCCCGGCGGTTTGATCGCGCGCTTCAATGCCTCGCAGTACACCGGCGTTGCTCCCATGTATGTCTGCTTTACCGACACGAGTGTGAGCAGCGGCCCCAGTATTGCGCGGTGGGAATGGGATCTCGACGGCGATGGTATATTTGAAATTGACTCGCCAACACAGGTAAATCCCTGCTATACGTACTCAACACCTGGTGTGAGCACCACGGTTAGTCTACGAGTGACAAATGCGGCCACCAACAACCCGCTCATTCGCACAGCAACTAACACGATTCGCACCTACACGTTTGGCGAAAGTCAGAATACCTTCAGCATCGCGCCTCAGGGCAATGGGCAGTATTGCTTCACGGCGATTCTCGCGCCCGGCGTCATGGTTGTGAGCTGGGACTTCGGTGATGGTTCGCCGGTAGTTGTCACCAATCAGACCACAATCTGCCATACATACTCGGCATCAGGCACCTACTTCGTCAAGATGGGTATTGATGTGCCGGGTGTAATTGAACGGCCGCTCACTGTGCCGCCCAACTCGGGTTCAGCCCCAATTCTGTCGGTTAGTCACGTCTGCACGAACAGTACGCCGGTCTTCACGGTGACAAATACCGGCGGCGCGATGACCACGACCGATATCGTCCAGTACTATGATGCTGCTACCAATACACTGTTTGCAACGGAGTCTTTCCAACTCGCTGCCGGTGCAAGTCGCAATTTCTCACCGCCTTCCGGAACCTACGTTCGCTTCCAGACCGTTGACACGGGTCTGGTTGACACAGCTGAATGTGTCAATCTCGACGTTGCCGCGACATGTGGTGCCAACTCCTTACCGGTTTTCACCGTGACCAATGTTTCCACTACAAACATGTCGCAGTCCCAGGCATGGGAAATCCGTAATGTGGCCAACGTACTCGTAGCCAGCGGCACGTTCCAGTTGAACGGCTCTAATGCGAGCACAAATATCGTCGTGCCCGATGGTAGCGACCCGTATGACACCTACACTTTCACCAGCACTGGTGTTTACGAGAACCTGTCGCTCGCACATAACTGTGCGACAACGCCGGTACTGGTTGTCAGCAGCGTGTGCAGTTCGCCGCTCAGCTTCACTGTCACGAACACAGGTGGTGCAATGGTTGTTTCGCAGCCATACACCATTACGCAGGGTGGTACAACCGTCGCCTCGGGTAACCTCAGTATTCCGGCCAGCGGGAACGCGGTTATCCCCTTACCCACGAATCTTGATCCCTACCTGCCCTATGTCTTCAGCAGCAGTGGGTTCGTCACTGTGGCGGACTATACCCAGTCTTGCGCGCGTCCGGCCTTGACGGTAACGAGCGTTTGCGGCAGCCCGATTGCCTTCGCCGTGACCAATACCGGTGCAGACATGTTGCTGCCGCAGCCCTATACCGTTACACAGGGTGCCACCGTAGTCGCCAGCGGAACGCTGTCAATATCCGCAGGTGGAACCGACACCATCATGCTACCTGCAAATGTTGATCCTTATGCGGCTTACACTTTTAGCAGCAGCGGTGCCTTCGTCACAGTCAGCAACTACACACACGACTGCGGCAACCCAACCATCACTGTGACCAGCGTCTGCGGTGACCCCATTGTCTTCACGGTCACGAACAACGGCGCGGATATGCTCATCCCGCAGCCCTACACCGTCGTGAGCGGCGGCAGCACAGTCGCGAGTGGCAATCTGAACCTTGTCGCCGGAGCCAGTACCACGGTGACGCTCACCGCGGGCATCGACCCCCACGCGGCATATCTCTTTAGCAATAGCGCTGGTTTCGTGCCGATTAACTACACGCACGACTGCCCGAACCCGGTGCTCGTCGTCACCAGCACCTGCTCCAACCCGATCGCCTTCACAGTAACGAACACTGGCGCGCCGATGATCTTCTCGCAGCCCTATACGGTCTCGGGTGGAGGGAGCACGGTGGCCAGCGGCACGCTGATCCTGACCACGGGCGCGTCGATGGTCGTCACGCTGTCCGGTCAGAACCCCTATCTCCCCTACACCTTCACCAGCAGTGGGTTCGCGGGCAGCTACGGTATGACTCAGGACTGCACGGATCCGGTCTTTGAGGTGACTGGTGTCTGCGCCAACCTGGCCTCGATGACGGTGACCAACGTCGGCGGTTCGATGCTCGCCTCGCACAGCTTCACACTGACGGCGCTCGGCACCGGTGCCGACATCACGCCGCCCAGCCCGAACTTCCAGCTCGCTAACGGCCAGCAGTTCACTATCAGTGGCATCACCATAGCGGATGCGCGTGGCGGGGTAAAGTTCGACACGACCAGCTTCGGCATCGCCAAGTCGTTCACGCTCAACTGTGCCCAGGCGACCGCGTTCGCTGAATCAGCCGAATTCGAACCGCTGAGCCTCGAACAGACCACCTTGTTGGCCGACGTCCCGGCCTGCGGCTACTCCTGCCCCACCTTCCGTGTCTACCACACGGACGAAACGGGCGACTGGGAAATCTTCCGCTTGGACGGTGCCGATAAGGAAACACAGACGACGTTCCGCCGCAACCTGAGCTATGGTGAAGGGCCGGAAGTCAGCGATGTCTCCCGAGCTTGTCGCCTAACTCTGAGTGGATCGCCTTCAGTAGCAATCGTGACGGCAACCGGGAAATCTATGTCGCCTCGACCAGCGGCGATCCCGACAGCGTCCAGCGCGTGACGAGCAACAACTTTGCGCTCGATACCCATCCGGTTTGGGGACCTGGCAACTTCGTGGTCTTCGAAACGACTCGTACCGGCAGTTGGGATCTCTACATGATCGACATGAGCACGGGCCGTGTCTTCCCGATGCTTGCGCCGACGCTCGAAAGCAATGAAACCAACGCCTCGTGGTCAGCCGATGGCAGCCGCATCGTCTTCCAGAGTGACCGTGCGGACGAAAACGGCGTGCGCCAGATGCAGATCTACGAATACGTAATGGCGACGGGTGAAATCAACCGCCTCAGCGATGGCACCACCACGGATGTCGACCCGCAGTTCGGCAACTCCAGCACGCAGATCGTCTTCCGTCGCTACACCGCGACGAGCGGTGGTAACAGCACGCTGTGGGTGATGGACGCGGACGGTTCCAACGCCCGCCAGATCAGCGACGAAGCCGGTGACGCGACGAACGCCGCGTGGTCGCCGTCCGACCGCTACATCGCGTACCAGTCGGATCTCGATGGTGACCTTGACATCTACACCTACGAACTCGCGACCGGGCTGACGCGCCAGATCAGCGACAACAGCATTGCCGACTATGCTCCGGCGTGGACGTGCGACGAGCTGCGCGTATTCTTCAGCACCGACGTGACCGGTCAGCCTGACCTGTTCGAAGCGGAAGTCCAGCCGATCACCGATGGCCCCGTGGACCTCGAACTCGATGCCGAACGCCTGACGTTCGAACTTTCGGACGACATTTATCCGGAACAGGTGCCGAGCAACGAAGTCGCCAGCCGCGAAGGTCAGACGGTCACGGCCCCTTCGGCCAGCAGACGGTCTACCTGCGCCCGGACATGACGGTTACCGAAGTGGATATCTCCATTGACGAAGTGCAGCGTGAGGATTGGCGCGACCCGGGTGTGTGCCCGGCCCCGTAGCCCCTTCGCCTGCCCCAGTTTGACTCGAAGCCGTTCTCCCCGGAGAGCGGCTTCTCTGTTATAAACGCCTGGTTGATCGCGGCGACACACGGAGTTGGAAACATGGATGCTTTGCTGGATTTTACGGGCAAAACCGTGCTGGTAACGGGCGCATCGCGCGGGATTGGTCGCGCGGTTGCTCTCGCTTTCGCTGCGCGTGGCGCGCGGGTCGCCCTTAACTACCGTGGCAATCTTGCCACCGCTGAAGAGACTGCTGCCGCGCTCGCAGGCACGGGGCATCTGCTCATTCCAGCTGATGTCGCTGATCCCGCGGCGGTCACGCGCATGCTCGACTCGACCATCGAGCAGTTCGGTCGGCTCGATATCCTCGTCAATAATGCTGGTATCTACGAAGATCATCCCTTGGAGAGCAGCACCTACGAAACCTGGCTCGATGCATGGCGGCGTACGATCGATACCAACCTCATCGGCGCGGCGAACACCATGTACTGTGCCGGGCAGTATATGCTCCGGCAAGGTGGCGGACGCATCATCAACATTTCGTCGCGTGGCGCCTATCGCGGTGAGCCGGCTGCGCCCGCCTACGGCGCGAGCAAAGCCGGCATGAACGCCATGAGTCAGTCGCTGGCCAAAGCTCTTGCCCCCTACAACATCTTCGTATTTACCGTCGCGCCCGGGTGGGTTGACACCGACATGGCTGAAAGCTATCTTGAGGGACAAAAAGGAGATCTCGTGCGCCAGCAGAGCCCTCTGAATCGCGTCGCCACCGCCGACGAGATCGCGTACACGGTGGTCTTTCTGGCTTCCAGTGGCACGGACTATCTCACAGGCAGCGTGATCGATATGAATGGTGCGTCCCATCTGCGCTGACTCAGCCGCTTAGTGCAGGCCACGTGGACATATTGACAAATAGTCTCAGCTTCGTTATGTTGGTAGTCAGCGTGAAAGTTAAGGATCTTAGCCATGCGCCGCTTCCAGATACCATCCTGTTGTCTCATGTGTTCAAGTTTTCCGCGCGTGTCTGGGCTGTAGCCGGATTGCTCGTATGATCCCTCTGCTGTGTTGAAGCTGCGCCCCGGACTGATCGGGGCGTTTTTGTTCGTGTGTTCGACGCGTCCCAGTTCTCGGCAGCGCGTTCGTCAAACATCAGCTTTCGCGTTTTTCGTTACATTCATACAAGGAAGAAAGATGAAGACTAGATCCACTGCGCTCCTGTTCCTCATGTCGGTTCTTCTCGTCCTGTCTACCGCCCTTGCCCCTGTGTCCGCGCAAAGTGATACGCTGCGCTGGTCCCTCGAAGGCATCAACGATCTCGTCTCGCTGGATCCGGCCAAAGCCAGCGACTCGCAGGGTTTCACCGTGATCGGGCTGCTCTACGGCGGCCTCGTCCGTCTCGATGGCGATCTGCACGTCATTCCGGATGTGGCCGAAAGCTGGACAACGTCGGATGACGGCCTGACCTACACCTTCACTCTGCGCGAAGGCGCGGCGTTCTCGGACGGCACGCCCATCACCGCGGATGATGTCGTCTGGTCGCTTACCCACGCCCTCGACCCCAACACGGGCGGTTGGACTGGCCCCTTCTACCTCTCGAACATCGTCGGCGCGAACGCTGTCGCTGATGGTTCCGCGACCGAGCTGTCCGGTGCGGTCGCCGTTGACGCGCGCACCGTTCAGATCTCCATCAATCAAC
This sequence comes from Candidatus Flexifilum breve, assembly GCF_016713355.1. Taxonomy (NCBI): domain Bacteria; kingdom Bacillati; phylum Chloroflexota; class Anaerolineae; order Aggregatilineales; family Candidatus Flexifilaceae; genus Candidatus Flexifilum; species Candidatus Flexifilum breve. The sequence goes on along the minus strand of NZ_JADJPI010000035.1, from coordinate 61,352 downwards.
CCTCGGCCTACTTCCTCAGCCAGTTGACCTTTGGCTCGGCTAAGATCGTCTCCAAGGCGCAGGCTGAAGCTGACCCGACCGGTTGGGAGAATGCCCCGGTGACCAGCGGTGCGTATCAGGTACAGGAATGGAATCGCGGCCAAAACATCGTCCTCGCCCCGAACCCGAATTACTGGCAGGCGCCCAGCGTTTCGATCACCCTGTCGTTCAACCCGGATAGCGAAACCGCCTACCAGCTTTATCGCACGGGCGAACTTGACATCGTTGGCAGCCAGCAGAATGGCATCCCCCCGACGCACGTCGCCGAAGTCCAGTCGCTGCCGGACTTCCAGAGCACGTCACTGTTTGCCGTCCGCTACATCGGCTTCAACAACATGATTGCGCCCTTCAACGATGTGAACGTGCGCCGCGCCTTTGCCCTCGCCATCGATAAGGCGACGCTGGCGAACAACGTGCTGCAAGGCACGGTCGTCCCAACCGACCGCATTCTCCCGCTCGGCATTCCCGCCTCGGAACTCCCGATTGAGGGTCTGAGCTTCGACCCGGCGGCGGCGCAGGCCGCATTGGCTGAAGCGGGCGTCACCCCCGAATCGATTGGTCCCGTCACGCTCACCTATGGCGTGGAAGGCGACAACGAACGTGTGGTCACCGTGCTGCAGGCGATGTGGCAGGAGAACCTCGGCATCAGCGTCACGCTCGAACCGCTGGAACTCACGACCTTCAGCTCGCGCCTCAATGACACCTACCAGACGCCGGAGTCCGGCCTGCAGATGTACTACAGCGTGTGGGGTGCCGACTATCCCGATCCGCAGAATTTCATTTCGCAGCAGTTGCGCACCGATGTTGGCAACAACAACGGCCACTATTCGAATGCCGAATTCGACGCCCTCGTTGATCAGGCGGACGTGCTGGTTGGCGATGTCGATGCCCGCCTCGCGCTCTACAATCACGCGGAACAAATCGCGGTGAGCGAAGTCGGTTGGCTGCCGCTCTACAACCCAAGCCTCAACATTCTCGTCAATCCGCGCGTGCAGGGGATCGTCTTCAATGGTCAGGGTCTGATCATTCCTGACTTCTCTGCGCTCTCCATCGGCTCGTAATCGAACTCGTGTCGCTGACCGGGACTGTTCCAGTCTCCGGTCAGCGGCCTCGATCACCGCTGACGCCCAGCTATGTTCAAACTCATCCTCAAACGGCTGTTGACCCTGCCCTTCGTGATCGTGAGCATCACTTTCATCACGTTTGCGGTTGGCTACGCCGCGCCCGGTGATCCCGTGCTCGCCATGCTCGGCGGACGCACCGACCCGCAGGCGGCTGACCGTCTGCGCCACGCCTACGGGCTGGACTTGCCGTGGCAGGAACAGTACCTCAACTACCTGACGGGTTTGCTGCAAGGCGATCTCGGCTTGTCCTTCCGCTATCAGGGACGCCCCGTCAACGACATCCTCGGCGACGGCATCTCCGTCTCGATCACGCTCGGCTGCGCGGCGCTACTCCTAAGTCTGGCTGTCGGCATCCCCATCGGACTATGGGCGGCATTTCACCAGAACTCACTGGGTGATCGCGCCAGCATGGCGCTCATGCTCATGCTGTTCTCCATCCCCAGCTTTGTGCTCATCGCCGTCCTGCGTTGGATCAACTACCAACTCTATCTGCGCGGATTGCCTTCGCTTCCGGTTGCGGGTTGGGGTCGTCCGGAACACTGGGTCATGCCGACTCTCGTCCTCGCCTCCGCGAGCATGGGCTATATTGCCCGGTTGACGCGCATCTCCATGCTGGAAGTCCTTAAGCAGGATTACGTGCGCACCGCCAACGCCAAAGGGTTGCTGCCGCGTCGCATCAACTGGGTGCACGCCTTCCGCAACGCTGCCCTGCCCATCATCACTGTGATCGGCCCGTCAATTGCCTTTCTCGTGACAGGCGCTTTCGTTGTGGAAAGCCTATTTTCCATTCCCGGCATTGGCCACCTGTCGGTGCAAGCCATCCAGCAGCGCGACTACCCCGTGATTCAGAGCTCCACGGTAATCCTCGCGCTGGCGGTCTTGTTCATGAACCTCGTCACGGACCTGCTCTATTCCTTGATCGATCCGCGCGTGCAGGTAGAAGGTTAGCCGATGGTCGCAGCCGCTGTCCACATCGAAACCCGCCCGACTCCGCGCTTTTTCCGCCGCCTTTTCCAGAATCGTCTCACGCTGCTGAGTGCGCTCCTGTTTCTCGCGCTGGTACTCATCGCTGTCCTCGGGCCTGTGCTCTATCCGCAGAATCCCACACGTCCAGACTACGCCGCCATCAATGCCTTTCCCAGTGCTGAACACCTGCTCGGCACGGATAACCTCGGGCGTGATACGCTTGCCCGCCTCATGATCGGCTTGCGCATTTCACTGATCGTGGCCGCTTACGTGGAAGCCCTCAACATCGTCCTGGGTGCGACACTCGGTCTGCTGGCTGGTTTTTACGGCGGGCTGTTCGATGTTATCGTCACCCGTATCGCTGACATGTTGTTCGCGTTTCCCGGCCTCCTGCTCGCCATTCTTGTCGCCGCCATCTTCGGTCCCGCCGTCACCGAACAGTTCGGTGGTATTGGGCGCTTGCTGCTCGTCGCTGGTTCGCTCAGTTTGGTCAGTTGGCCGCTCATGGCGCGCCTCGTCCGCAGTCAGGTGCTCGTACTGCGTGAGCAGGAATTCGTAACAGCCGCCCGTTCGCTCGGCGCGAATCGCCAGTGGATCATTTTGCGTCATCTCGTTCCAAACACGGCGAGCTTAGTGGTTGTCGCCAGCACCCTAGACATCGCCAGCGTCGTCGTCAACGAAGCTGTGCTCAGCTTGCTCGGCCTCGGCATTCAACCCCCCGACCCGAGCATCGGCAAAATGATCACCGAAGCCATGCCCTTCCTCGAAGCCAATGCCTGGCAGGTCTTCTTTCCCAGCGCCGCGCTCATGTTGATCGTTCTCACCGTCTCATTCCTCGGCGACGGTCTCCGCGACGCCTCTGACCCTAGCAGCTTGACCTAGAAAGCCCATTTCAATGCATACTGAACGTTTTATCCGTGTGGGAGATCTGAATTTCTACGTGCAATCATGGGGCGACGCCGGACGCCCTCCGTTATTTCTCGTCCACGGACTAGCCTCAACCAGCCATATGTTCGACCTGATTGCTGAGCCGCTCGCCGCACACTACAGCGTTTACGCCTACGATCAGCGCGGCCACGGCCAGTCGGACAAACCGTCCGACGGTTACGAGTTCGAGCCTATCGCGCGTGACCTTGACCTGCTGGCCGACGCCCTCGGTTATGTTGACCAACCGCTCACCGTCATCGGCCACTCGTGGGGGGCATATACGGCGCTCTACTACGCCGCCACCCGACCTGACCGCACGGCCAAAGCCGTCCTGCTCGACGGTGGTATTCGTCCCCTGCGCGACCTCTTCCCGACCTGGGCGGAAGGCGAAATTGGCCTCGCTCCCCCGCCCTACGTTGACATGACGGTCGACGATATCAAGCAGTTCATCCGCAAGTGGCAGGCCGCAGGTTATCGTCCGGAAACAGAACCGCTTGCCCTCACCGTCTTCGACTTGAGCGATCCGCATAACGTCCACGCGCATCTGAGTCGCGCCAACAACATGCTGATCGCTCGCGCTCTCTGGGAGTTCGAGCCGACCAACTATTACGCGCGTACCCGCTGCCCGCTCCTCATTGTCAACGCCGTTGATCCGGGCAAATCGATCAGTCCGGAGATGCGGACTTACGCGCTCCAAGCCGAAACCCTTGCGCCGAGCGCGCGCGTGCACTGGATGATCGATACCATTCACGACATTCCGTGGCATCGCCCGCACGCGCTCACCGCCGTCCTCGCAGATTTCCTCGACTAGCGTCTCATCGGGGCGTCCGCGCTGGCCGCCCGGTTCTCGGCTTCTGGCTGCGTCCGTTTGGCGCAGGCTAACAGATCCATGAATTTCCGGTATGTACGCATACATCTTGCAAAAACCTCGCTATACTATAAATACATGTATTGGAGTTAATGATTTTGCAGGATCTTTACAAGTAATTTAATTGGCGTTCTGATCGTCATCCCACTGGAGGAAGCATGGCTGTAGCCTACAAATGCGGAGATTTACCGGGAATGGCACCGTGCCCGGCGGAGTTCACGACCGATACCGAAGCTGAACTTTGGGAGCATATCGCCGTGCACGCGCGGCGCGCGCACAACATCGACTCATCGTCCATGCCTCCCGAAATCAAAAACAAAATCAGCAGCTTGTTCCGTCGCCTTTCGGAACCAGCGAGTGACCCATCGTCTTAGGCATACACGGTTTCCGCTGCCGGGGCGCACGGTCATGTGCTCCGGCTCCGTCTGATGAATTTTACCCGTGCGCCGACTCGCGTCTGCCTCTCCCCGCCCCATGGTCGCGGCTGATTGCCATCGAACCGACCAACAAGCCTAGACCGCGCCAACCGAGCCTCAGCGGTAAATTCTTCCTATTCGTCACTATTTTTTCGTGAGCTATAATCTTACATTGACGCTTGATTCACTGTAACCTTTTGGGAGAGACGTATGCCACTACCCTATCGACGAGCGACTATGAACCGCACGAGTGGACATTCGAGCGCACATCAATCTGCCCCAGATGCCGTTTGGGAACAGATCCTCCCGGCTGTCCCGGATCGCATCAACGATCTCGGCGCTGGCATCTATGAAGCCCTCTGGTGGCGCCCTTATCCAGTGATGGATATTGAGATTCTCAAGCGCGATGAGTGTGTCGAGCTGCTCGGTCCAGCCTTCGAGCCGGAACAGCTGCCCGGTGGTCTTGGCGTTCAGTTTCGCCTACGCGGCCAGTAGCCTGTCACTCATCCCAGCCGGTGGCCTCTCTATCGAGATCGCTAAGCGTACTGTCAGGATTCAGGCACACCGGCGTAGTCCACTCAATCACGCGCGCCTCAATGGACTGTGACTGTAGTCGATGAGCCACGGACACGCGGTGATTACCATCTACCACAAAATACGAATCGCAGATTTTGTACACCTCAATTGGCTCTAACCCTTCAACTGTTGTCGCCAGCTCATACACCTTGCTCCAGCGGTCGCGCATGTCCTCGCGCTTCGGCAGGAACGACCGCGAAAATTCGGTCGCTCGTCCCACGCTCCCGATGATGTGACTCAGCGGCACTTCTCGCAGCCCCACCGACTGTTGTTCGCGCAAATGCAGCCGTTCTCGCACCTGTTCAAAGTCGAGCAATTGGGTTGGCTTGCCCAGCAGCCGCTGCCGCAGCATGTCCCAGAACACGTGGCGCAGCGCATCCTGAAATTCTGCGACGGCCTCTTGATGGTTTGTGGCTGCCTTAATCGTCAGCATCATCGCCTCCTCGTGACTCAACAAGTCACTCCTCGGTTACTATGGCGTGCCGCTGGTTCAAGTGAATTGGAGGGATGCAGAAGTGAGTGTTTCGGTGGTCAGGCACAGTTTGCAGGATAGATCACTTGAATGAGCCTGTCATTCAACTTTTGGCGGAGATCCACCTGGACAAATGTCCAGCCACCCGTATGCTGCGCGGCATACCTCCGTCGCGTGACGAAGGGTCAGCATGGTTGCGCCGCGCTTCCGCGGCTCGCAGTCAGCCTCAGGTTTTCGATCAGTTGTGAGCTGCCGCTTCTCAGTCTAGTGCTTCGACTGCAGCCCTCGAACCTGTGCGAGCAGACAAATCGCTTCTTTGCTCAGTTCAAGCGCAAGGTCTTGCTCTTCAACTGGTGTCCGTCCCTCTCCATTGAGGAGAGTCGCCGCTGTCTTGAGCAAACTCTCGGCGCGCAGACGCAGCAGTCTGGCCGTACATCCCGGGTCGTGTGCTGGCATGGTATTCCCTGTAAACTGCATCATTTTCAGAATCCTATAATGACACGATGAGTACAGCTTCACAGTATTCCAAGCCGCTGAACAACCCGCATACCAGTAAGCCCCCTATGACCTTGTTAGTACCAAGGTCATAGGTGACCCGGTGTCCATCTACTCAAATCTGAGTTCGGTGTTGCCGTCTGCCGACAGTGGAACGGCCTCGCCTAACTGGCCGCTCTCTCCCAAGAGCACCGGAATTCGCGTCCCGACGCGCGCAAACACCGGGATCCGATCCAGCGGTACATCAACCATCGTTGTCTGCTCGCCGTGGTACGCTGTCCCTGTCCAGAGGTCCCGCCACTCGCCTTCGGGCAGGTAAATTGATACCTGTGTCGTGTCGGGCTCAGTGACCGGATACACTAACAAATCGCGCCCAAAGAAATAGGCGTACGGCGACGCCTTCGGCTCGCTGAGCTGCGCCGCGCGCATCATCGGCTCACCCGTTTCGGCGCTGTGCTGCGCCTCCCGCCAGATGTACGGCATCAGGTTATGCCGCACATTTGTGAAGAAGCGGAATGTCGGGATCACCCGTTCGTCGCCCGTCCGCGCCTGCATATTCCACGGCGTGCGGTCATTTGACGGCGTGCGCTGTGCATTGTATTCCGCGTGATATTGGAAGATCGGGCAGAACGCCGCCATCGCCGTCGACCGCAGATACAGTTCCGCTGACGGAATTTCGCCGCTGAACCCGCCGATGTCCCAGCCCCAGAACGAAATGCCTGAAATCCCCGCCGATAAACCCCCGAGAATCGAATGGCGGTAGGCGTCCCATGTCGAATTTTCATCCCCCGCCCAATGCGCGGGTGAGGTCTGTGACCCGGTGAACCCAGCGCGGCTGAACATCACGCTTTCGCGGCGCGCCGTGGCGTAATCGTAGTACGCCTGCGTATACAGTCGCGGATACTCGTTCCATACGTCGACACCTGTCCGACCGTCGCCGAACACCGCCTTTGTGCTCCACAGATGTTCGCCACCATCCGTCTTGAAGCCATCCACACCCAATTCTTCGATCAGGTACGCCCGCTTCCCCAACCACCACTCCACTGCATCGGGATTGGTCACATCCCACAACCATCCACCCCGGAACCAGAATGGGCGAATCGCATGCAGTGAGCCATCGGGTTCGCGCACGCCATACTGCTGTTCCGCAAAATAGGCGCGGTCGGCATCGTGCTGCGCGTGCGCCCCATCAATTTTCTTCATCGCTGGGATCTGCCACAAAATCAGCTTGATATTTTGCGCGTGCAGCGCATCGGTCATCGCCTTCGGGTTCGGCCATTTGCCTTGTGCCGGAAAAGTGAAATCGGCGTAATGCAACCGCTGATCACCCGGTTTTGCCGCATACTGCGCATCATTCCAGATGTAAAACGTCGTCTCGTCGCTCCATGCCTCGATTACCAGCACCGATGGCGTGATTCCATGTTCAAACGTTGAGCGCACTTCCTTCTCGACGCGCGCCTGCGAATTCCACTCATTGGCGCTCATCCACAAGCCGAACGTCCACAACGGTGGCAGCGCTGGCCTGCCCGTTTTCATCGTAAATTGGCGAATAATCGCCAGCGGATCAGCCTCTTCAAACCAGTGCAGCTTCAACTGCTGATTCGCATCCAAATCCGCTTCCAGTACCCATTCATCGCTGCTGCTGGCGCACAGGTCAAACTGCATCCAGCGCGAGCTTTCCACCCACAACCCGAATCCCGCCGATGACAGCAGAAAGGGAATTGGCATATAGGCCCGTTTGCCCTGCGACTTGTACTGTTCGTACACTCGCACATCCAGCACTTCGCCGCGCTGATTCAGCGCATTGTAGCGCTCACCTAAACCATAAAATGCTTCGTCGGGACGCGCAGCGAATGTCAAGCGCACCCGTCGTGCTTGCTGACCATTGCTCAGCCATTCGATCTCTTTCGGCCCGCGACCAGCCGCAGCGGTGATGAGACTCGCATCTTTGTACTGCTCGCTGCCCGCCTGCCACGCTTCTCCGGTGATTGTATAGCTGTCATACGTAACGCCATCACCGTCCAGCGTGTAGGTCAGTGTCGCTCCCTGTGCCGGGACGGTGAGCTGCGCGCGCCACACATCCTGCTCAATCCGCACAATCCGTTCCAGAAACTCCGCGCCCACTCCATGTTCGCGTTCCTGCTGCCAGTTTGAGATCAGCTCCGCCTCGACGACTCGTGCTTCGCCGCCATCCACCGTGCTCACCACGCGCACCTGCCGCACCGCACCCGGCGGTCGGGTCACCATGCCGATGCTGAAAGGCTCTCCGGCCAACGGTTGGCGCGGTGTGCGCTCCTCGGGAAGCTGTTCATACGGGTGTTCCTGCCCGAACGGGCTGTGAATGACCTGAATCATCGAGTTATTTTCCTTTTGCGGGGAATGTTTTGGCGCATTTTGGTTGATAGGCGGCTTCAGTTAGGTACTCAAGCCGCTTTTCGCCCCTCTCCCACGCAAGCGGGAGAGGGGTCGGGGGTGAGGGGTTGCCCCCTCAGACGAGTTCTACTTTATTCCGCGATCAACGCGTCGAGTTCCGTCTTCGCCTGATCCAACGCTTCCTGCGCCGTCAGTTCGCCATCGACCACGCGGGTGATCAGCGCATTGACCGCATCCTGCATTTCGTTCTGGCGGACGATCACGGGCGGAGTCACCGGACTTTCCAGTGAAGCGAACACGGCTTCGCGGTTTTCCGGCGGCGTCACGGCGAGGTAGTCCGCAAAGTAAGCGGGTTCGTCCAGTGCGGGCAGTTCCCACGACGACGCGACGCGCACATTCGCGGCCACTTCGCTGCTGGTCAGGAACTGCGCCCACGCCGCGGCGGCTTCCGCATTATCGGTCGTCGCGCTTACGCCGACGCCATTCGCGAAGAAGTGGCTCGCGTGCTGGTTGATCATCGGTTCGACTTCCACATCCCACGCGAACGGCGCTTCGGCAAACGCCGAGAACATCCAGATGCCCGTGACGATCATGCCAAGCTTGCCGCTGACGAACAGGTCCCCATCCGACACGCCGGAGAGTTCCGCCGAAGTCGGCATCAGGTCTTCGTCCATGAAGCTGGTCATCAGGTTGAGCGTATCGACGCAGGCCTGCGAATTGATCGTCGATTCCGTCATGTCTGCATTGAAGAATTCGCATTCACCGTTCTGGGCAGCCTTCTTGTAGAATTCCCAGAACTGCACGCCCGAATAAATGCCCCACGTGTCCGCGCCCAACCCACGGATCGCCGTCGCGGCTGCGCGCATCTTCCCACGTCCATTCATTGGTCGGATAGGCGACGCCCGCCTGATCGAACAGATCCTTGTTGAAGAACAGCAGCACGGTCGAGAAGGTTTCCGGCAGCGCCATCTGCACGCCCTCATACTGGAAGGCTTCCAGCGCCCGCGGGTAGAACGGGGCTTCGGCGTCGAGATAGCTGCTCAGGTCGAGGAGCGTGTCATTCGCCGCGTACGTGACGAAGTTTTCGTAGTTCAGCTCGAACACGTCAGGCGCATCGCCGCTGACCACATCAGCCTGCAGCAGCGTGAAGTAATCGGCGAACGGCGCAGTTTCGACTTCCACAGTGATGCCCGGATTGGCTTCTTCAAACGCGGCGATGATGGTGTCCAGATCTTCGAGATGATCCGGAGCGGCGGAGAACGTGAAATACCGGATGGTGGTGTCCTGCGCCAGCACCGGGACAATCCCGATCGCCAGCACCAGCAGACCGATCAAAAACAGTTTACGCAGCATAGCTTCTAAATCCCCTTTTGCTATATACACGCAACAATCGCTGTTGCGAATGCCACCTAACCTTTAATCCCGCTCGACACAATCCCTTGAATGAACCATTTCTGTGCGAACAGGTAGACGATGAGGATGGGCAGCACGGTGATCACCGCGCCCGCCATCACCAGATTCCACTCCGTCAGCGCGCGCGGGCCAGCTTGCAGCACACCCAGCGCGACGGGCAGCGTAATCACTTCTTCTTTGCGTGCCACGAACAGCGGGAACAAGTAGCTGTTCCACGACCCCATGAAGCTCAATACGACCAGCGTCGCAATTGCCGGTAAATTAAGTGGCAGCATAATCCGCCAGAAGATCGTGAACGGATTCGCGCCATCGACGAACGCCGCTTCTTCAAAATCCTTCGGCAGTCCGAGGAAGGATTGGCGCAGCAGAAATGTTCCAAAGGCATTGAACAGACTCGGCACGATCAGCGCGGCGTAGGTATTCACCCACCCCAACTGCCGGATCAAGATGAACTGCGGAATCACCATTACCACGGACGGCACCATCATGGTGGCGAGGTAGAGCATGAAGACGATGTTGCGCCCGCGCCATTGCAGCCGCGCGAATGCATAAGCGGCCATCGCCGAAATGATGATCTGCCCGACGGTGGTCGCAGCCGCTACAAATGCGCTGTTGAAGACCACCCGCGCAAGGTCGATCCGTTCCGCGAGTCCGGTATAACTCTCCAAGGTGATCGGTGAGGGGAACAGGCGCGGCGGCGTCTCTAGGATGTACTGCTGCGCTTTGAGCGACGTGCTCAGCATCCACGCGAACGGCGTAACCATCAGCAGCACCAATCCGACCATCACCGCATAGAGCAGCCCGCGGCGCAGCGAAATCCGCGCAACCGACTTGGGCTTCACGTTCGCATCCGCTGGGATGGGCAGCGCTTTACTCGGATTCATAGTACACCCACCGTTTTTGCAGTCGCAGTTGCACGAACGTGATCAGGAAAATCAGCGCGAACAGCACCCACGACATGGCCGACGCATACCCCATCCGGTTATAGCTGAACGCGTTCTTGACGACTTCTGTCACCAGCACTTCCACCTGTCGATCAGCCGCGCTGTCGCGCATCGGCATCAGCCACACCTGATCGAACACCTGAAACGAGTTGATGAGGAGGATAATCAGCACGAAAAACATGGTTGGCGTGAGCAGAGGCAGCGTGATCCGGAAGAACTGCTGCCGACCGTTCGCCCCATCGATGCGGGCGGCCTCGTACAGCGTGTCATTGATTGCCTGCAGGCCGCCAAGATACATCACGGCAATGTAGCCGAGGTCTTTCCACACACTCGTGATCACGATAGCGATTAGCGCCGAACTGGGATCAAACAACCACGCCGGAGCTTGCACACCCAAAGCTGCGAGTGCCGGATTGATAAGTCCATACTGCGGGTTAAAAATCCACTTCCAGATCAGCGACACAACCACCCACGACGCGACCACTGGCAAAAACGTGGCCGTGCGTACGACCAGCACGCCGCGCAGCTTCTGATTCAGCAGCACGGCCAGCCCCAGCGCAAGTACAAACACCGTCGGGATGTAGAAGGCGATGAACTGCAGCGTGTACCGCAGTGCACCCCAGAACGCGTCATCGGCGAACATCTCTTGAAAGTTCGCTAGACCAATCCATTCGGGTGGGGACAGCAGGTTCCAATCCTGAAACGCCAGCGTGAACGAAGTGAGAATCGGCAGCACAATGAAGATCGATAGTCCGATCAGGCTGGGCGCGAGAAAAAACGCCACCCATTTCCATTTATGCCAACCTGTCTGCCACGCCATCATACTTAATTCACCCAATGAAAAAACTCAGTCAAATGAAGAACTATACCGCGATCCCGGCTTCTATAAGCGGTGACTCGAACAGTTTTCCCATCACAAGACTCGCCGATCCTCGGGCCCATGCGTGGTCATCTGTCGCCTCGACAATCACCTGTACGTCATCCATCAACCCGTTAAAAGTGTGCGCCTGCAGGGCATCGAGCATTGGCGCGATCCGGTAATCACCGGCAATCACCCCTTCCCCGCTCACGATGATCAGCGACGGGCACAGCAGGTTGACAATCGTCGAGATGCCAATCCCCAGAATTTCGCCAGAACGCCTCAGGGCAGCTCGAGCCAATGCATCGCCCCCATCGGCTAACGCGATGACGTCTTCCAGTGTGCGCGGCGCGTCTTGCGCCGAACGCGAGTGCCGCACATACGCTATCACTGCCGGATCAGCGGCGAACGCCTCCAGACAGCCGCGCTTTCCGCACGAACACATCGGGCCAGCCGCATCAAACGTGATATGCCCCAGCTCGCCCATCCCGCCCTTCGCACCCTGATATAGCTGGTGTTTGAGCACCATCCCCATGCCAATGCCGCGCCCAACGGTCACGACCACGAAATTCTCGATATGCCGCCCTGCCCCGAAAAGCTGTTCGCTCAGGGTGAGGGTGTTCACGTCATTTTCGATATACACCGGGAGATGCAGGCGCACACGCATCAGTTCGGCGAGCGGCAGATCGCGCCATCCAAGATATGGCGAGTAATGGACGACACCCGTTTGCGGGTACGTCACGCCGGCGACGCCTACGCCTACGCCGAGCAGCTTCCGTCGATCCACTCCCGATGCGCTTACTGTCGTCTCGACCGCCTCGGTCAACGCCGTGACAATCGTAACCGGATCATGGTCGTCAGGCATCGGCAGGTCTTGGTACCGCAGCACCTTCGATTCAAGATCCGTCAAGGCACATACGATGCGATGTTCCATCAGCTTCAAGCCGATGGCGCAGCCCGCGTCCGGGTTGAGACGCAGCAGTGTCTGCCGACGCCCACCGGTGTAGTCCCCTTCCCCACCCTCCAACAGCCAGGCTTCCCGAATCAGCTCTTGCGTGATCTGGGATACCGCGCCGACACTCAGTCGCGAAATCTCAGTGAGCTGGGTGCGCGACAGCGCGCCATGCCGCCGAACCGTGTTGAGAATCAGGTTGCGGTTGATCGCTTTGATGAGGTCTTTGTTACCACGTACAAAAGTGCTCACAGAAAGATTTTTCACTCAATGAAATAAGCTGTCTCCACTTTATACCGATTCGGCGGCGCTGTCAACCAATTTCTTGGAATCGGCCGCCTCTTCAGCCTGTAGGGGTGCACGACAGTGCGCCCCTACCTTCGCACTCTACCGGATACCGCCCTCAGGTTTCAAACAATCGCTTGGGGAGCTTGCACACCATCGTGTAAGCGGGATCAAACATATTGCCGAGGTCATACTCTACCCCGTACCCGATTAGCACATTCGCCTCAACGAGCGAATAGCCATAGCGCTGCTGCAGCCATGCGAGCATTTCCGTGGTCGCATGCTGCATCGCCTGATCCAGCGGGCGCGCATTGCCAACCGTGAAGATGTAATCCTTGTTCTCCCCGCGCGGCCACCTGGACCGCACGCCTTTCAGCACATCGACCGTGAATTTCACTTCAAACGAGGTTTCGATCCCCGTACCACAGACTTCCCCATCCCCCTGCGCCGCGTGACCATCACCGAGGTGAAAGAGCGCGCCGGGAGCAAACACCGGGAAATATACAGTCGTCCCGGCGACAAAGCCGTTGTAATCCATGTTCCCACCGTGTTCAGCCGATGTCGCCGTCGAAATCGCTTGCCCATCCATCGCCGCAACACCAAAACACCCCAGCATCGGGTTGAGCGACAGCGTGAAATGGCCGAGTTTTCCGAGGGGATCCCGCAGTGACGCCGTTCCCCGTTCACGCTCCAACACCCAGTGCAGGATCTCATTCTGCTCCGGCAAGCTCGCCACCTCATCCGGATTGACAACGTTTGTTGCTAGGCGCGGACGTCCCCATCCAGTCGCGCGGCTGGGCGCGAGATGATCAAGATACACGACGAGCGTATCTCCGACTTCTGCCCCATCAATGTAGAACGGGCCAGTCATTGGATTCCCACCCTCAGTGGCCTTCTGCTCCGACGCGTCGAGTCCCCATGCATCAACCGTCGTGGTGATGACGGAGTCCCCCGGTGCGATGTGGAGCACTGGCGCATGCGAACCCATCGTGCGGTGGTATATTGTCGGCGTGAAGTGATGAATGGTCATGGTTCCCTCTCGTCAATCTCAAATCAATCAACCCGCTGCGTGTTGATACTAACTTTTCGTCGGTAGGCTTGCCACAGAGTCCGCCATCTGGCCAGCTACGCCGAATTAACTAGAAGTGCTTGGCTTGCACCGCGACTATAATCAGGTTGGTGCACTCCCTACCTGTCACCGATTCGCGTCGGCTCGGCAGCTTGATCCAACGTTATATAGAAGGTAGTCCATGCGTAAACTTCGCCTCATTCGTATCCTTATCGGCAGCTTGCTCTGGCTCACCGTGGTGCGCCTCTCCGCTCAGCCACTTGCTCCACCTATCATTGAGCAGTGTGCCGCGCTCTTGGCCAGCGACCGCCCCATGCCCGACGGCGCTGATGCCCCCACCATCCGCATCGTCGCGCCGCGCGACGGCGAGATCATTTACGGAACTGAGGTGGCCATCACCGTTGAGATTCAGAATTTCGCGGTCGAGCTCGGCACGGGGCACTGGCATCTTTGGCTCAACGGTCAGCTGCGCGGCATGCTCTATCAAACGTCCGGCATAGTTGACTTGCGTCCGGGAAGTTATCAACTGTGCGCCAGCCTAGGTGACCCTAACCACATGGATCTGGGTATGCCAGATGGTATCACTTTCACCGTGCAGGAACCTTCTGCCGGAACACCCGTTGCCACCTTAACCGTTCCCCGGGAGGCGGCCCCCGTCATTGATGAACCCGGCGGTCTGACACCAGTCCACCTGGTGCTCATCCTTGGGCTGGGTCTGGTGGCTATTGCCCTCGGCGCTTGGTTAGGATCGCGCTTTCCTAAGCGGCGCAGTCCAAAACGCTGATCAGCGCGCCGCGTAAGTGATGCTTGATTTTTGAGGTTAGATTTGCTACGATGAGAATTGTTCGTCCCATTCGTCTAGTGGCCTAGGACGTGTCCCTCTCAAGGACAAAACACGGATTCGAATTCCGTATGGGGCATATCATTCCGCTGCCCTTGATGCGTGTCAAGGGCAGTTTTGTTTTCCCCTCTCCTACTTGCTTCCTCACCATAGAGCTCTGCACGTAGGCAGAGAAAGGTCTTAGCCCACGGGCGTAGCTCGAAACTCACAATGCGTTGGGTATCAAGGTCATAAACGATGTGATCGAACAGTGTTCGCGCAAAATCCTTCCTCTGTTCGGGGTTTCCCTTGTCCCACAAGTTGCGCATGTTCTGAATGAACTCAACACACATCGTTAGTTCAAATCTGACCTGATCTAGTTGGAACGTCCGCTGTTCCCATTCCACGATATCACGCTCGATTTTCGCTTTGCGTTCAAGATACTCTTCGCGCTCTATTTCACCCTCGCGATATTCCTCGGTTACAGCCCGTATCTTCCGCTGGCATTTCATGAGAGCAGCCTTCTTCTGTGCTTCAAACTCATGTGCTGACTCATCTCCCTGCTTTGTGTCTGAGTACTGTCCCGCAAGAGCAAGTAGATGGGGCATGATTTCGCTACTAACCGAGAGCAACTTCAAGATGCGGCCAATATCATTCTCGATAATGGTGGCGGTGACAGTGCGGTTGGTACAGCCGCACTTAACGCCTGATCTGTGCTTATAGCGGATCGTTCCATCCTTCTCAGTACGACCAGAAAGTGCAGTACGCAACTTTTCCTCTCCACTCTCACGTACACGCTGCTCACAGTGGGAACAATATGTGATATTGCTGAGAGCATAAGGATATGAACCACGCTTGACTTTGTCATCCGACGGTTCAATCGCCCTCTCAAGCTGCATCAGGGCAACTCGCTTGAGAAGCGAAACATCGAATACGGCGCGATCCTCTTTGAATGGGAATGCATCGATATCAGCTGGAATTAGGTAGCCCGGATGATCTTTTGCACTCCTATCGCGGACTACACCGCCATAGGCCGGCCAACCAGCAACTATTCGGCGCATGTCATCACCAGTAAAAGGACGGGGTTCACCTGTGCGCGCTCGATAGGCCCAGCCCTCCTCATTAATTGCGTAGGAAAGCTTCTCCATCCCGTACTTGCCGGTAATGTACAGGGACAGTATACGGTGAGTGGCATCATAGTAGCCACGCCATACAGCATCTCGCACGGGACAGACCTGCGCAGTACCTACTGCGAACTCACCATTTGGAAGCAACCATACTCCGTCATGAGTTGGTTTCAGAAAACCGTTTTCACCGCGTTTTGTGCCAAACGGAGGCATTCCGATACTGATTCCACGCTTCTGGCGGTACTGCACGCTATCCTTTGCTCGTTGGGCGATATCGTTGGCATATGCCTCGTCCTGCATAGCGATAACCGTAAGCATCATTTTGCCCATTGTGGTTGAAGTGTCGATCTCTCGCCCTGGAGCCGCCTGAACAAGTCGAACGCCAAGTTTTTCGACCCGATCCACCAATTCTCCAATGCGCCAAGTTCTACGGTGCATTCTAGAGAGGTCATTCGCGACGAGCGCGGCTACATCTGGATCACGAAGCCGCTTTTCGAGAAGAAGCCACATTGGGCGATTAGCAACTTCCCGGCCCGACTTATGTCCTTCGGCGTCGACAAACCATTCCGGCGTCCACCCATTCTTTTGACATACTTCAAGGATGTTGGCACGCTGTCGATCGGGACTTGCCTTGTCATCTTCCCCACGCGTTAACGATTGCCTGACATAGCACAGCGCAACTGTGCGTGGAACGAGTGTCGTCTTTCGTTGCAAAGCCATTTGAAACCTATGCTCCTCGTATAGCACTCCTGGAACGTGAAGAAATTAGGCTATTCAGCAATCGCAGAACGCTTATGCCGCATACGGTGGGTGTGAGAGATGTATTTGGGGCGCCGACCTATACCTTGCCATGTCACAAATTCTCCACAGCCACACTGGCACGGATAGCTTTCGCTGACGGGTGTCCATCCGATCTGAGAATAGTGGAGCGTGCCATTTTTCAGCCCGGACTCGTTTCGCTGCTCACTTGAAAAGGGGTAGTGGTCGACACTACCTCTGGAGTGTTGTTTTCCTTTGCAAATGATTTAGCTTGCTTCTCAGCGACACGAGCAAGAATGTACTGAACAGCAACAGAGTCCAACATATCCTCCGTATTGATAGCACCTGCCACTTGCTTTGACTGCATGTTAGCGATGATTTCGACACACCGGACAGCGACATAGCGTGAGAGACCCTGCGCCGCCAACACAGCCGCAGCAGCAAAGAGCAAACCGCCTAACCAAGTCATCATCTGCCCCAGACTGCTTTGGGTGGCGACATTGACGAGAGCCTGCAACCATGTTCCTTCGGCCTGCTCGATTACGCTTCTCATCGAACCGGCGAGAGCCAGTGCGAGAATCGAAAACGTCACAAGCCTTAGAAGTTGCTTGTAGCGTTGCGCCGGGGAGTTAGTCCGCGCGTTCCAGTTACGCCCAATACCGAGCCAGTAGGCAAACTGTTGAAGCCAAGTTCTCAGACTGAACTTCGTGCTCGTCTCAACGCTGAACCCAGCGCGGTTCTCAATGTACTCGATGGTGAACTCCAGCGTGAGGTTCAGAAGGACCAGCGCGGTAGCAGCAAATGATGCGAGCGAAGCGTCAGTCTCAAAGAGCGTGATGCCATGCACGACGCGTTGCTGCTCGACAATGAGCAGGAGAACGAGTACGGTTGGCACACCAAAGGCGATAATGAGCGTCTGCGTGAGCGTCAGAATGACCTCGCCTACCCCAATTAGCGCTTCGAGGAAACGAGGATAGACACGATTGAACGTATCAACCCACTGATTTGTGTCTGTCTGGCGCTGTTCGCGAATCAACTGCAACCGCTTCTGCTCGGCGACCTGCGCCCTTGCAATTGCATCGCGGTCGGCAGCCGTCAGTCGAATGCCGTTTTTAGCAGCATAATCTTCAGCGGCAGCTAGGGAGGTTATGACTTGGTTCATTCTTGGGCTATCCCCCACCACTCGTCTTACCATTCTCAGTTTCGCTTAGCTTCAACCACTTGTGATACTCAATTTCCCATCTGTCCAATGTACCTGCTTCAATACCATCCTTTACTGTAGAGACATCCAAAGTATAGAGGCTGGGAACCCTTGTATCTGCCGCTGAGTCTGGCTGCTCGCCGATGTATTCAAAGACGGCTTTTGGACCAACACCCAAATAATTCTGTATCCGATTTAGGGTTACTCCACGCTCATAGAGTTGTCGGGCATATGTACGTCGCAGCACCATTGGCGTGATTACCGTGTATTTGCCATCGACCACAATGGGATAATTGCCTACCAAAAGCTCAATACTTCTAATCGACAAAGGGGAACGACGGACATTCGTAGTCGTTTTATTAAAAGCTCGAAAGAGGGGGCCATCAGTGATATGAGCCTCTTCTAGCCAGTGCTCTACGAGCGCAAGCATCCATTCCATGTGGCCATATGGAACATAGCGAGGTTTGCCTGAAGCACTTGTTGAAGCAACATATAGTGATACGCCTTCCTCCGAGATATATCTCAAATCACTCACTTTGAGCCTATTGACTTCATTTGCTCGCACGCCCGTTACGAGCATAAGTGCAATAACCGCCGTATCCCTTATACCCACAAAGGTATTGAGACCCGGTTGCCTAATTAGGTCGTTAGCTTGTGCTTGGGTGAGTCTTGGATTGACTGAAACCTTTGGCTCGGCTTCGATGTATAAAGCATCATCAAAAATCGCAGTCCTAATAGAATATATGATTTCGAGCAAGACTTGTTTGGCTACATCCTCCTGGAGTACTTCTGAAAGGCGTGCCTCTAGTTCGCTTTTGAAGTCAGGCGAGTCGAGGAGACGATAGTATCTCATCCGCACCGTTGCGAGATGGCTCTTTCGACTCATGGGTGACAAAGAAGTGTGCTGATACAGGGCGGCTTTATATGCAATCAGATCTGGATACAACCATGAACGTTGCTGACTCTGAAGCCAACGACAGTAAGTGGTCAATCTATTCCAGATATCTTTGTTAGCCCGATCTCGTGAGTCAATTCCACGTAAGAACATGTCGGTGTTTTTGCTGAGACTATCCAGGATCTTTTGCCTCAATTTTCTCTTCGCTTTCTTTACAATAGACGCAGTTATGGTATAATTTTGGATGGAGATCAGTATGAGCTTCTCTCCATCACGTTCCTTATTTTACCGAAAAACAGCAGATCCGTCAATTACTTAGGGAACTGTAACTGGCGAGAACTATCGAACATATGTACTCAATGGGAATGGCAAACATGAATGGATTGGACCAAGTGTCAGTTACCCAGGTCGAGTTCGTACTACCGGATGAGGAACAATTTGAGAAGTTTGCGTCCTTGGTCTGCGGGGAACTGGCACCAATCTTCGGCCAAGCATTCGCCGACCCAGAAGTTACCGTGGACTTGCCGAGATCTTGAAAGTATCGGCAAGTATCGGAGCTAAGGTACTGGCAGATCTTGCCCAAGAGAAACCGAGCTCAACCGTCCGAAGTGTCCGTATAAATCCTGTAATTCCTTACATTCCAGCACTGATACACGTTTTCAAGAGAGGATGAATCACCAATGCCTATCCTGACCCCCCACTGGGACATAATGAAGCGAAACGGCTTGTTCCGCAAAGAAGAAGGCGCGGGCAGCACGCTCCGCTTTGATGTGCTGATGAGCCTACTTGGGCGCGCGAACATTCGCCTGCGGTGCTGGCCGTCCGTGGAAACCCTAATCAACGACTTGGCGGTGAACGATAAAACCGCCGTCGCTGCTGCCCTCAAATGGCTTGCCGACCACGGCGCGATTTACAACGTGCCGAAGGATAAGCGCGTCGGCAAGGAGAAGTGGCTCCTCCCGCAGAAGTATGTGTTCCAACTCACGGGCGTCGTCAAGATCGGTGATGAGGTGATGGAATACATTCTCATGCAGGAGGGTGAGCGCGAGGCGATGATCGACGAGCTGACAGAACTCGGCGCGGAATATGCCGTCGAACTCTACGGTTTGCTCGAACCCAAGCCCGAACCCGACCCTGAAGGCGAGGATGGGGTTGGTAGGGAAACCAGACCGACCTTAGAAGGGGTTGGTAGGGAATCCCTACCAAGTTCGTCGGGAATCCCTACCGAGTTGGTAGGGATTCCTAACCCCAAAGCTCTACCAGATAGCTCTACCATAAAAGCTGTAGCCCCTCCCGCTGCGCAGTCGGGGGGCCAGCCAACTTCTTCTACTGCTGGTACGAGCCGATTCCGGGGAAAAGTCGATCCCCCGACCGCTAACGGTTCAAAGCCGCAGTTGAACGAACAACTACTCGCTAACCACCTCTCGGCTGTGACCGGAAAGAGCCTCAACAAAGACCAGCGCGCCCGCCTCGCCAAACCTGTAGTTATTGTCGCCGATGGTATGAAGCGCGAATATCGCTCGCCGGAAGTTATGTACACCGATGAAAACGGTTTTTCGCAGTTCGTGGAACACCGTCTCAGCGTGTACAAGCAGAAAGGCGAGACGGATCTGAAGATCATCATCGGGGACATCTGCAACTACTGAGCGCGGCGGCGAGAAAGGCAATCCGGGCTGGCTGGCATGGAAGAAGACGCGGCCTGAGTTCAATGCCCCGCCCGCAGGCTCGGCAACGCCGCTGCACGAGAAGAAGCAGCACGAGAATCTGCCGCAGGTAATCGAGGTTAACACCGAGCCAGCGCGCACGATGTTCGATGATGACGACATTCCTGAAGCCGTGATCGGTGCGAAATAACGATGGCGAAGCAGAAGAACCCGTTTTACCAGCCGCAGCAAGTGCCGACCGATGAGGCGGTGCGCAGCGGCTTTCACTCGCTCATTGCCAACCTGATCACCCTGCCCCAGCAGGATGATCAGGGCAACGAGATTATCCCTGAGTTCTGGGATCGTTCGATTGAGATGAAGCACATTCCAGTCGAAAAGTTCCCGTGGGATATGGACTTTGAGGCGAAGGTCATGGCGCTCATCTACCAGCACTCGGTGAATGACATTCCGCCGACCGTGCCGAACCTCAAATCCGGGCTGCATGTCCAGTACAACATGCCCGTTGAGGAGATCGAGCATAAGCTGACGCCGATTATCGAGCAGCGCACGGTATTCCCCGATGTGACCGGCCTCTCGTACTGGCTGTATCAGAGCATCATGGCGTCGAATTTCGACGTGGCGCTCGACGAGGCGCGCGGCATCCTCCGCAATCCCTACGGCACGATCCAAGAGCGCCAGAACCAAGCCTTCCAACACATCACCGAGGCTGTGGAGTTCGAGGACGACCTCAGCGAGATGGAATACGCCGAGGCGCTTGAGGACTTGATTTCAGGCCGCATGGTCAAGACCTATGAAACCGTGCGGGCTGGCGGCTGGGCTGGCCCGTCGCTCAAGTTCCGGGGCTTCACGGACATTCTGGCGCATGACGGGACGATCATCTCACGGGGTGCTGTGCCGTTCCTCCGGTGGGGCAACACATCCCTTGTCACCGCCAAGACCGGGCGCGGCAAGACTCTGTTTGGCGGTTACTGGGCGGAATACAATGCCTGGGTGGGCGGGTATGATGTGCTGTATTTGCACACCGAGACGCCGACCCACCAGATCATGCAGCGTTCGGTGGCACGCCACTTACTCTACCCGAAGGATCTGCTGGAGTCCGGGCAGATCGACCCCCGCGACCCGGATAACCCGCACGCCAAAAAGCTGCGCAAGTTCATTGGCTGGTCGAAGTCCAAGAAGAAGAAGCTCGAAGGCAAGGAATATGACGGCGGCGAACTGCTGTACAAGCACATCGCCGGCTGGAATGTATTCCGTATCGCCAACTTCATCGCCACCTTCGCCCGTCGAGCGGCGGCGCGCGGCACGAAAGGCGTGTTGGTGATCGTGGACTACTACAACAACATCCCCGCGCACTCGCAGGGCAACACCGCCGATCAGCTCGGACAGATCGCCCTCACCCTCCGCAACGCCATCATGCGCGAAAACGCGAAGGTGATGCGGGCGACGGATGGCGCGGGTGGCGTTCATGCCATTGTATTCGCGCAGGAGGCTACGCAGGGTGATACGCCCTACGGCTCCACGCAAATCCTCCAGTACAGCCAGCTTCACATCAGCATCGAGCGCGAGGAGGCGACCCTAGATCTTCCAGTGACTGGAAATGGGGCGAAACAGGAAAACGACGCCATCGGTCAACCCCGATTCTTCCACCAGACAGGTGACTACAGCGGCAGGACGAAGCTGCGTATCCTGAAAGCGAACGAGGACAAGCGCCGAACCATTGAGGTGATGGTCGAGAACGCCATGAGTCGCATCTACGATGTTGACAGGAACGGGAATCCGCTCATAGACGCCATGTTCTAACTTCAAAACATAGAACTGACGGGGAATGTATCGCTTTCTGTAGACATTCCCCGTAACGGAACGGAAAGGTCATCATTCGTTCAGTCCGCGCTCCCACACTCTGTGAATTGAAAACCGTTTTCCAGAGATCTTTTCCGTAGTCCAAGCTCGGAAAGAGTTCTACCTATTGACTTCCTGTGGTTTCGGCAATGCGCCGATGACAATCGCATGATGCCGTGCCCGTGACAAACCAACATAAATGAGCGAGTCTCCGACCTCTTCGCGCCTCTGGTCCAGCTCGGTAAGAATGACAACGGCGCTCTCTAGACCTTTGTAGCGGTAGATCGTGCAGACGCGGATCGCATCGCGCATTTCGGTATCCATGTCCCACGTCAGCACGAAGTTGCCGAGCTGATCGTTCTCTTTCCAGCCGCTGCGTTTGTCGGCCGCGGGCGTCAGCACAATGATCTCCGACGGCTTAATTCCTTCCTCGTTGACCAGTCGGTGCAGCACGCGCTGAAGCTCACGCCGCGCCGCCGGTCGATCTGCCGCGGGAATGAGCTCGCCTGGGCGACCTTCAGGGCCGTTGCACACCGTCTCCTCAACATCGCGCATGTACGGCGACAGCGCCGCATGGATATGCTGTGTGTTGCGGCAGTTCTCGTCGAGGAGAAACGGTTCGCCCTCCATGGGGATGCTGCTGATTTGCGTGAAGATACGCTGGTTATCGTCGAAAAACACGTAAAACACGCCATTGTTGGAATCGACGAGGAAATCGGGCAGCGCGACCCACCACGTATCCCCGAAGTCCTGCGCTTCGTCCACGATGATCGCGTCGAAGAGGCGGTGCTGCTGACCCGAGTCCGGCGAACGGATGATGCTCACCGCATCCAGCAGCAGATCCGGGGCGTCGTTGACGAAATCGTTCCATGAATCGTAGGCTGCCCGTTTGATCCCCGCCCAATGGGTCGCGTTACCAACGAACTGGTGATACGTCGCCACCATGATCCGCTCGTGCTTGAGGTTTGCGCCGACCCAATCCGACAGTTCGCGATTGAAGCACAGGAACAGCACGCGGAAACCGCCCTCGGCGAGCTGCGTCGCCTTCTCCATCGCCAGCATCGTCTTGCCCGTGCCCGCGCCGCCGATAATCGCTGCCCGTTTATGATGCTTCAACTGGCGCAGAATGCGGAACTGATTATGCGTTAGTTCCTCAATCTTGCGGCGTTCCCGCTCGAAGATTTCGGCGACACGGGGCTGAAGTTTGCGTGTGGGCACGAGCAGTTCCACCAGTGCCTTGACTGCTGCTGCCCCACCCATACGCTGATTTGCGCCATCAGCTCGCGGCTGCCAATAGGCGAAAATCTCGCGGATGCGCCGCTCCACATCGTCGACATGGCGGATGTCGAGGAAAATCGCTTCCGGGCAATCCGGGCGAATATCGCGTTCCACCTGTGAATCCGGCAGGGCGATGGCGGGGAACAACGCGAACGACACATTCCGCGTCCGGGGATCGCTCTGCAACCAGTCGCGCAGCGCCCGACGGTTGCGATCCGCCTGCTGGCACGGGTCTTTGATCTCCACGGCCTTCCCGAAATAGTTGACCGTCGTCCACACCTGCTGATTCCCGCGCTGCTCCATCGAGATCACGCCGCCCTTGACCTCCAGCACCAGCACACTGAGCTGTGGGTGCGATCAGAAATCGACCTCACCTACCGTACCTTTATCCGACTTCGAAAACCACTTGACGCTGTGCAGCACCGTGAATTCATCCGGCAGCTTTTCGAAGGCGGCATAGAGCGCCAGTTCGGCATCGCTCGTTGTGTCATCTGACCCTGCGCCGCGCAGCACTTTGCCGCGATAGAAGCTCTGCAAGTAGCCGACGGTGAGCGGTTGTACCCCGTGATGTCCCTGCCGCCCTAATTCACGCACGCCCAGCGACGTGATGTGAAACGTGTCCTGTAGACTGTCTGTGGGATGCTGCGTTTTGGCGACAAAGCCCGCCCGCACAAAATGCGCGTCGCACCACGCTACCCGGTTGATGATCGTGAAATGGCTGCCACTCATCTGGTTGAGATCCGCCTCGCCCAGGTTGAAGTGCTTGCCGAGCCGGAACAGCATCTGCGAGCGTGTGTACGCTTGACCATCGCTGAGGATGTTCAGAAACGGGAGCAGGAAATCATTTTGAGCTGGAACAGCCATCGTTACACCTCAAAAACTCAAAGCGGACATTTATGGACTTGCTGTCAATCGCGCCGGCGCATTAGCACAACGCCAGCGACGATGAGAATGATCCGAGAACCACGATAACTGGGTCTGGAGTAATGGTGATCCCGGCACCCGGAGCGCCAGCGGGGCGAATGCCGAGGAAAGCGGCGAGAAACAACGCGCCGATGCCGGCCACAATCGCTTCGATGCCACTGCCAAAACGGCGACGATTGCGGGCACGGTTCTCAGCGCGGAATTAGCGTTCCGCTTCGTGACTGATGGGCGGCGGGGCGGGATACGCGGGAGCGATCTGATTGAGCTTGGCGAGCCACTGCTTGGCGGCGGGGTCGGTGGGCAGGGTTTCGAGGACAGCGCGCGCGGCGGCATACTGCTTCTCTTGAATGAGTTCGCGGGCGGCTTGCAGCTTGGTTTGCGACATTCTGGCTTCAGTCTCCTTCGTCATGCGGATCAGTCATGTGACATGCGCGCTCAAGGCTGCGCACTTAAATCCAAGAAAACGGTTTTCCGGCATGCTTCATGCCAGCCCATCAATCAACTGATCGATGATGCGCTTCAGCTCGTCATAGGCGACGCAGTTACCGCAAATCGCCCGCACACCGGGCAAGCCGATGCTCGTCGTGCTGGGCGTGATCCGCGTTTCAAGGTGTCGGGTGGTGGTGACGTAGAAGCCCCACTTACTGAGATCCAGCACATCTCGCGTGGGATCAGTCGAATCGACTGGGAACACCGTGAAAACATACAGGTGAGCGTGACGCCGCCGCTCCCGGTTGTTGACATTGGTGCGCGCGTCCCAGCATTCATGCGGACCAACGCGGAAGCGCAGATCTGACAACTTTGCGCCCGGTTGATGCCACGACTGCACGTAAGCCGAAGATTTCACTTCGATGTTGCAACTGCGATACACCACATCCGCACAGTCCCACTCCATGCGCGGACTCTCCAGCGTGCCGAGCAGCGCCTTGGCTACTAAGAACTCAGCAAGAATGCCGCGATTGCGGTTATTGAGCAGATCTGACATGGCCCACTGCCAGAACTCGCCCACGGTGCTGATATCCGCGATGGGGTCATCGGGACGACAAAATCGCGGGATCGACATAGATATAACTATTCCTCCTAAGGCACGAAAGTTAAGCTGCTGATATAGATTGTGGCCGCGAGTGCATCTTCCACGTCCTGACCTTTGTCTGATAGCAACCGGAAGGCGAGCCCGACAGCCGATCCCTCGTCGCGCGGAACGAACAGAATATTTACCATGCGTAAGTAGCCCAGATCCTGAATACTGTACTCATCGCGCAAGGCGAAGAGATCATCGAAGAATTCTGCCGTGTAGCGATTTGAATCAGTGACCTCACGCCACTGAATGAGCGACCATTGATTCGTCGGAACAACCTGACCGAAACCGAGGTAAGCTGTACCGTACTCTGGCAGTACCAGATAAGGATTCACGCTGATATTGGTCGACTCACTGCTCTCAATGTAGATAGTCGCCAGCAGCGCATTCATGTCGATGTCGCGCTCGTAGTTGCGCAGCACACGCTGAAGACGCGCTGTGAGTCTCGGTGAACTGTAGCCAGAGGCATCCTCAGTTGATCGCAGCTCAACCGGGTAGTGCACAAATCGTCCGCTGATACCGCCCCTTGTCGCATCGACTAACGATGGGCGCTGCGTTTGATCGCTATTTCCCGGTATCCACCCGAAGTCGCTACCATCCGTGTCGTCGCTTACGAGATCGACAGTCAAGTAGGTTGACAAGTCGTCTACACGCGGCACGGATAGCCGAGGTGTGACAAACGCCACCACCGCGAAAATGACAGTTCCGACAATGAGCAAGACTTTCCACAGCGTTACCTGACGCTGCATAAGCTTGCTCTTCTGAAAGAACAACACAATGACTGCCCAGACGAATGATCCTAGCAAACTCGCTGGCAGCGATTTGAGGAGTTCTTCGATATACAAGTTCATGGTGTTCCCTTTCGTGGGGGATAAAAAATGGATTTATAGTATGAATTTGCCGATGCTACTCCATTTATTTCCTGCCAGCTGACATCTGGCGACGAGCTGGCCCGACTACCTTGGTACAACTTCTTCTCGTTTTGTTCTTCACTAAACCAAGTCAGACACAATCAACCTGTATGTGACTTGTCGATCCCCTTCCTGGGTGGCGGGCGAGACGTGAAGAACACACCAGCGATGATGCAACCAACGCCGGCAAGAATCAGTTCAATCCCGATTCCAATCCAGCGGAGACGCTGCACACGGGCTGATTCCCTCTCGAAACGGTCTGCGTTCCCCTGCATGACGTTTCCCTTTCACATTATCAACTCCAGCTACTGCGCCGCAGGTCTGGCTCACGCTATCACTTGTTCCGGAGCGTGACAAAATACTTGTCTGCGTCGGCAAAACACATCACGCGCCGACCAGAGACGCTAGAAAAGCGGATGAGCACCGCGTCGCGGAAAACACGTATACCAGTGGTTTACAAGCAAGCCTCCATCTGCCCTGCGACCGACTGATCCGAGTGCGCATACGAGATGAAGACGTAAAGGCTGGGGACAGGTCTTGGTAGCTCAAGCGGTGGTAAGTTTGGATTATCAGACAGTGAAGGCATGGCATTACTCCGGCACCTAAATCTAGACCGAAACAGGTCCTACATCACCCGGAATCTGCACTGATTTGCGGGATCAGTTGGCCTTAGTTACCAACACACTACTTCGACTAGATCCTATCGCAACGCCGCAATCCGTGGACGAAGCGTTCTATCAAAACGGATCATCATATCGATCATCAAGTCTTGCAGGCCTTCCCGACTCACGGTCTCGCGAACTGCCATGTCCTTTGATCAGCTTCACAATACGACTGGTACGCTTGTTATCCAGTCGGCGCCACTCAAAACATCGCCGAACTCAGCTTCTATCTCATCTTTATGAGCATACAAACGGTCAAACACGGCTTTGTTCTTGTCGTAGTCTCCCACATCGATTACTAGATCAATTCCCGCGCCATCCTTCAGAATGAGGTAGTTGAACTCTATTCCGCTTCTACCGGATCCAGTTCCTAGCCAATGATCGTGACTTGGCGTCTTGTTCGAGAAAAGATGAGTTCTGGTACGGCTCCGTTCCAGTAAGGTAGTCCAAAATTCCAATCGCAGGTGATGACGATCGGCAAGTTCCTTTTTCGTTTCCCCAATTTCACGGGTCTGCTCATCAGGCGCAACCAATACAGTGAACAAAGGTGCAAATGGTGAGTCACCGATTCGCACTGCTTCAATGCGCACAAGGTAAAAGGCAAAGTCTGTACCCGTAGATTCATTGAGCCAGTCAACCACCCGCTGATGTTCAGGCCGCGGTTCAGTTGTGATCCAGATTGCGGTCTTAGCTTCCAGATTGACCAAATAGGTCAGCAGTTTTCCCAAGTGATCATGATCGCTGCGCTCAAGTTGATTTTCGACAATTACAGGATCTCCATCACTGTCTTCGCAAAGCAGATCGACATTAAAGGACCCAACTGCTTTCTCTCGCGCCACAACAGTGAGCTGCATATTCAGTCGCTGCGCCAATGCATCGATGTTAGTCTCTAGCCATACGGTGAAGTTGTGGGCTTCATGACGAAAGGCTTCACGTATCTGGACAACTTCAAGTTTGCCAATATTCATTGATATCCCTCAATACAAAGTAATGCATCTATCTGCTTCTTCAATTCGCCGAAGGGAAGTGGTTGACAGAGCCGATTCAGGCCGGCAAGCCCGATGGACTTTTGCGCACCATACTGCGTGTCCAGAGTAGTTGTAAGCACAGGATAGAACCGCCACGCCTCGACATCTAGCACATCCACGCCGCCCTGATCTAGCTCAGCATACAAGCAGAAAACATAACAGTCTGCTGCTCTGACGCCGGAAGCGGCGTAGGTGTTTGTCAGTGCATCCCAAGCAAACTTCGGCGCAATATCAAAGCGGATTGTTGAAGGTCTCGCTTGCTGCCAGCTCTGCAAGTATCCAGATGCTTTGACCTCTATACGCTTGCCCCTGTAAAGCAGATCGTACCCATCCCACTCAATACGCGGCCGTTCAATTGCCTGAAGCGCTGTACCAACAAGATACTCTGCAAAGATCGCCCGGTTACCGTTACTCAGTAGATCAGACATTGCCCAACACCAAAAGTCACCGAGCGTTGCGACGTCGCCGATGGTTCTCACTCGGATGGCGGAACTTAGGGGTGTTCATAGATAAAGTCACTCCAAACGAGTCTGTGCATCAACATCCGCTTCATCGAGTGGTTCTTCGACTGCGTTTCGTAACCAAACTGGATCAAACTGTGTATTTGACTCGGCGACGATCTCAATTTGCATAGTAACGCGATCAGATTTATCCATCAGGTTCTGGACTGCGCGAATGACCTTGAAAACTTTCGCCTTGTCTGCGCGGGCGATCAAGCGGAACCGCTTCTTTGATTCTGTGATCGGTGGTTCGATGATTGGTGGCCAAAGCTGCGGATCGGGTTGAACGGGCATCGAGTCATCTGCACCCTCGTCTGGTATGACAACTGGCGGAACATAGGTGACTTCGCGGGCAACTTCTGCGATCAACAACACCCCACTGTCAAGGTCAATCTCATCGCTCCGTAAAGAGCGCCCGATGTAGATACTCTCGATTTGGAAAATGAAAACCATTTTCTGAGAGCTGCCACACTGAGCTATAGCCGAATTTCTCATCTTGCACGCCGCGTTGAATAGCGTTCGTCACCGCATCTGCAGTACTGAGGCGCGTGAACCCGAAGAATGAGAAGAACCAATTAGCAACATCCGCCGTCTTGATGACTTGCGCCTCGTTCAGCCCCGTAAGTGCGATGAGTTTGTCGGGCGTAACGCTGTCGAACAGATGCTTACCGTCTCTCAGTGCTCCCATCACGCGATCGTGAAGCAGTGTCTCATTGCGGCTTTGCAACTCGATGAAGCGCCATGAGTACATCGTCTGTTCGGGAATGGGCAGTGCGATGCGGTCATACAGGCTGAGCATCCCGCGTTCTAGCCGTTCCCGCGCGGTCGTGTGCCGTGCTTTCAACTCTTGCTGATCGACGTTGTAATTTCTGATTTGGCGTGTGAGGGCTTCAACCGCCATGAGTTCACGTGCAGCGTTCAGGCTGTTGTCGCGGGCCATATAACCGGGAATGGCAAACACAAGGCTATTCTTGTGGTCACGCCGCGAACTTCCTGCATATTCGAGCCACTGGGTGAGCTTATCGTGTAGGCCGGCCTCGTCCAAGCCTCCATCCCATTCAAACGGCAGATACACAACTTGCAGCATGGGTACATGGTCGTTGACCATGCCGGAGTGTTCCGGCCAAATGACCGCACCGCGCGCTCCCGCGAGCGCCGATTCGAGCATCTTGCGGACGCGCCCTTCTACCTCGCTGCCTTCGAGTTTGCGAATCTCCTCGTCAATGAGCTTATTGAGGTTTGGCTGAATGTCAAAGCGATACCGTTTGCCCGTGTAGTGCAAATGCAACGTTTCGCTGCGGAGGTCATTAAGCGCCGTCGTGAGAATCATGCGATCCAATCCGGGGACAGTCGCTGCCTGAATCAAATCACTCTCAAGGACACCGCGATCTTCACCTTCTCGCGAGCCAAATGAGTACAGCATCGCAGCCGTTGCCAGTCGTGTACCGACTCGGAAACGCTGCAGGGCCGGGCTATCCGACGCAATGCGCCGATCAACGCGCGCCGCCCGTGCGCCTGACCCAATCAAGTCCGCGTTGAGCACGGAGGAGTAGTTTTCACGTTCGCCAACCTGCGTGAAGAAGGCGTTACGCGCGTTGTCCCCATCTAGCGGCACGTCGCCTGCACCGATCAACGGCTGCAAATCGCGACCGCGATCCCACAAGTCATACACGACGCTAGCGAGGAATTGGAGCGCGCCACGGGTACGCTGATAGCTGGCCAACGTGCCCCAGCGGTGATACATCAAATCGAGCAAATCTGGGTGAAACGGGTAGCTTTCGAGCACACGCTCAGCAAAGCGTTCAGCATCTGCGCGATCTGGTGCTGATCGTCGTGCGATAGACCACCTGCTGACTGACGCGCCTTACGGAACGACTCGGCGTAAGCGGACGCGACCTGGCGTACCGCGGTTTCATCGCCCAGCGACTTGAATAAGCGTCGCTGCACCACCCGCATGACCTCAGCGCCGCTGACGGGTTCGCGCTTTGCATCCACCCGCGACACCAGATGATCGAGCGTTGTGAGCAGGCTCTCCGCGCCGAGTCCTTCGCGAACACTCGCCTGCAGTGAGTAGACGAGCGCTGCGTTGCGCGACCCCGACACTGCTTCAGTCAAGCTTTTGAGGAAGATCATCAACTGGCGACCCAGTGTGCTCTCGCCAACCGTCACCGTTTGTGCCGCTTCGACGTGATTCAGCACCTCGTCCAGCAGGATGAGAGCAGGTTTGCGCAGACCGCGCAGCAGTTGCGTGAGCGTCTCGCCACCGGGAGCAGTCAGGTTGCGATCATAGTTCCGCAGCACCGCGTACCCTTGTGCCCCACCCAGTTGATACGCGATTTCACCCCACAGCGTGTGGATTTGCAGTCCGTCATCGGTAACTCGCCCCTCGCGGACACCGAATTTCTCGCACTGCACCGCCGCAACCGCGCACTCACCCGGATCGGGCAGATCCGGCAGCAAATCAACGATCTTGGCGCGATTTTTGGTGACGTGGTACAGCCCAATGAGCGTATGCGTCTTGCCACCGCCGAAGGGCGTCCGCAGTTGCAGCACGCGATCCCCGGCTCCACCGTTCAGCACTTTGAGCACATCGTTGAGCAGCGCGCGCAGCGAGTTGGTCAGGTACGTTTGGCGGAAGAATTGGTCCGCCTCGCGGTAAACCGCGGGCGTATGTTGATCAGCCCGCGCCACGCCCCACAGATCAGCCGCGTAGGTGTCCATCTGAAGATTGCCGCCGAGGATGTCGTCATGCGGGATGACGCCGTTTTCCTTCCACGAACGCAGACCACCCGTCGCAACCGCCTCGACCTTCGGCTCGGCCTTCTGGATCAAGCCGATTTCCAGCAGCAGCACCCGCATCTGCGAATAGAACAGGTTCGCCTCGTCCTCATCCACGATCTGGTCATCGCGTCCATGCGTTGCTTCGTTGCGAAAATCGCGAAAGAGCCGCGGATCGAACGCTTTAAAGTGCGGGAAACTCCGATTGAACAGCCGTTCCGCTTCCTCGATCACCTTGTTCTCGTAGAAGAATTTCCCTTTGCCGCCGAGCGACAAGCCGGCGAAGCCCTTTTCCCGAGCCGCCCGATCCCCGGTGCGCCCATATTCCTGTTCGCGTTGGAGTAAAAGCTGCTGCTGCGCCAGCGACAGGTTTTGTTTGACGCCCTCATAGAAGTCGAGATAGATATTTTCGAGGATGTTGCCGAGCACCACGACCGCCAAGTTATATTGCCCACGGTCAATGAGCGACCGTGCATCCCGCAATTTTGCTTGATAATCCATTTGGTTCTGTTCCCGTCACTTCTTCATCGGACGATTATTGAGCCTGTAGCTGTGATCGCCTTCGCGCAGAATGTACTCCCAACCTTGATCATGTTCGGCGATCCGGTCCCGCACGGCTTGCGCGACGCTGTCTAAAACCTGATCGTTCACCCACTCTTTTTCAGTCTCCGGCCACACGAATTCCGCAATTTCATCGCGTGTGCAGAGCGATCCATACTCGTTGTACAGGAGTTGCAAAAATCGGAACTGCGCCACGGTGAGCGGCGGCTTGAGGTCCACGCCGTTGATCGTCACCGTGTGGGTCGCGGCAAAGACTTTCACCACCGGGTCATGAACGACCGGAACCGTCCACCCGCGCCCACCGTTTGTTCCTTCTCCGTCGGTATCGTCGATCTTGCGCGGCGGTGGCACCGGCGCAGCCCCGAGTTCAAACTGAATAGTCACCCCGGGGATGTCAATTCGATATCCCGGTTTCAAGCTGTGCCGATACCCCGGACGCACGTTACTCCCGTTGACCGCTGTCCCGTTACGACTGCCGAGATCTTCGACGAAATAAGCCCCTTCCATCGTCGAAATCCGGATATGCGAACGCGAAACCTGCGAATTCCGCACGATGATGATGTCGCAGTCCGGTCCGCGCCCGATGATCAGCGGTGTTCGACTAATCGCGACGCGTGTACGACGTGAATCGTCCTGAAACACCAGTACCGGAACCGTTCCCGCCGCCGATCCCGGCGTCACGACGGTGATCTGGCGGTCGATGACCAGCGGTTGGTGGTGCTGCTCACCCGCTGGCTGAATCACCGTATCGTCGAGGCCGCCGGTTTGCTTGCCGTGACGCGGTAGCTCTGCCAGCAGGTGAACGAACGCGCGGTTGTAGCTATCCTGAAACCGCTTGCGCTGAAACCGCCGGAGGCGAAATGGGATTTCGCAGTCAGCCAGTTCGACTGGGATCAGCACTTTCTTCTCTTCAATCGCGTAGCTGATCTCATCCAGAACATTGTGTGAGCTGACCGCGTTCGGTGACAGCACAGCCAGCACATGGGTACACTGTCTAAGGGCGTTTTCGATAGCGACATCCCAACGCTGGCCGAGCGTAATGTCGAACTGATCCAGCCAGATCGGAACTGCGTGCTGTTTGAGCTCCGTCGTTAAGCGCAGTACGAACTCAGCATCTTTTCGGGAATAACTGACAAATACGAGACCCATCGGTTGAACCGAACCCTTTTCGTCAATAAACCAGCTCTGTAACCGCTTATCTAGTGCTGACCACTGGTCGACCATCTTTGACTGGGCTTACGCGCATCATTTTGGCGCTGGCTCCTTGGCCGCCGCGTCCGTATCAAGCACGAAGTTTTCGCGGATCCTACCACTAAGTAATCTCACGTTATCCTTGGTCACTGCACAAGGGCGTTTCTCTGCGCTTCCCGATATATTCCACGATGCTCACTCCTCAAGTGACATCGTGAACACGTAACCTTCGCCATAACCGCTGAATTCTGTAATATAGCGCCAGTCGGGATCAAGTTCAGAGAGTCGATCTTGGAGGCGCCGAACAAGATTATCCAGTCTTGCGGGATTCATCTTTCCATCCCCCCAATCCGCTGCCAACAGTTCTGCTCGACTGCATACGCCGCCAGGCGCGTTGTACAGCATTTCAAGTAGCATATATTGCTGTGGGCTCAGTTTCGCCTCGACTGCTTTTCCATTGACAATAAGCATACTTTTATCATCCAGCAGTTGTAGACGATCGCTGAAGGTCGTCTTGTTGGAAGCGCCGGAGATATCATTCAGCGGCATCGGAAATGTCGATGCTGGGCCGAAGAATTGCAGACGAACTTTGCCACCGACATTTAGATAATCACGATCGGCCAACTTGCGCTTTCCTTCAAAGGCAAGCCGTTGAGCGACGTTCCATTTCGGCTCGAGGTCTTCGAGGTAATAATTATCGCCATCAAAGGTAATGCGAAGATGGAACCGGGAGATTTCACGTGCTTTGAGGCGAATATCACACTCTGTTCCACGACCGATGAGGATGACATTCTTCCGCAGTTCATACAGATTCGAGCCATCTTTCGCGTCGTACATATACAGAGCGGCCGTATCATCGGGAAGCTGGACTTCATCGAGATTCCACAACGGTAAATTCTTAGCGGGTTTGGCTTCTACCATCTCGGCGCTTGGAACGAGTGGCGCATCTAGGGTTCGCAGATCTTCGGAAAAGCTCTGCTGCAAATGCTTTATCAGTTTTTCGCATGCAGCACTATAACCTTCCCTGAAATCCGTATATTGCAGCCGACGCAGACGAAACGGCACTTTGGTATCCGCAATCAGAATAGGAATGATCGACTTCCCCTCATCAATGGCGTAGTTCACTTCATCATGCACATTCTGAGAATCCATCGACGCTGGCGAGATGACGACCAACATATGTGAGGCTCTTTCGAGCGCACGTTCCACCTCCACATCCCACCGTTGTCCGGGTTTGATATTCAGGATATCGAGCCAGATGGGAACCTCCCGTGCGCTCAAATCCTGAGCAAGTTGAGTTACAAACGCCCGATCACTATGTGAGTAACTGACAAATACTAATGTCATCATCTCTTCTCATCGTAGGGCACTACACCATCTTCCCTCATCGACCACGCGCCGCCATGACGCCAGCAGCGAATCAATTGCGCGCTGTTCCGCCGTGCGTTCGTCGCGCACCGCGCCGGGTGTTGGTTCAGCGGCGAGCGCCCGCCCCGCCAGCGTTTGCGCCGACAAGCGCAGCAGATACTTATCCGGCATCGACTCCGCCAGCAGATCGCTGATGCCGCTGTTATCGTTCTCCGCCAGCCACAGCAGCCGGTGCAGCACGTCGATCAGCGCGGCTTTCGGCTTCTCCGCCGACGGCAAACCGAGCCGTTCGTCGTCACCCCGTTCGCGGTAATCGCGCAGGCGAACTTTGCTCCCCTTCTTCTCGACCAACCCCGACCGCCCGCGCACCAGCGACTCTGCGCCCGTGTCCAGTTCGATCCCGGTCGCCCGCGCCAGCGTGTTCACCTCGTCGAAATCGACCCACGCTTCGCCGTAGTAGCCGCGCCCCATGATGTAGAACTGCGTCGCCTTATCCGCCTTGACCGCCTCGCCGAGCAGCACGCGCACAACTTCCGCCTGCACTTCGTCCAGATACGCCGCCGCCGCCAGTTCTTCGCCGTTGGGCAGTTCGACGCGAGCATAGCGCGTGTACGGTGCGAGCCCCGCCCCCACCGCCGCGATATTCAAATCCGCCCCGGTGATGCCTTTTTCAAGGAACAACCTAACACGCTCACGAACTATCTTCTTCATTTCCGGCTCTACATCTTGGATGTATCTACCAGACTTCGCCTCGTTTTCGCGTTTGCGTGCAGCGAGAAAGAACGATGATGCAAGAGCAGCTGTATCCATGGCAACAACCCGGGATGGTCTTTCAGTATCAATAGGCCAAGCCTCTATAACCGTAAAACCTGCTCTTCTCAGAGAGTCGACTAAAGTAGACCATCCAGCAGTGGTTTTGTGTGCGTATACGGTAACAAGCGTCCCAGTTGCACTCAGGACTCGATTCGCTTCGACAAAAACGGCAGCCATCGAGTCTTCATAGAATTGCCGAGCTTTATCTCGATTATCTTCATGACGGTATAGTGCAACGATTGCTTCATTTCTCTTCGGCGTAAGCTCATTCGAGAAGTGCTCAGGATACAAAAACCCAATCGAGCGCTTCAGCCAGACGTAAAAGTAGTCCGAGAGATCGGAATAACTCACGTTGCCGTAGTATGGAGGATCAGTTACAACAGCATCGAGGCTCAGGTCATCATAAGGCAAACCGAGTTGCGGATCCACGGCTTACATTAGCAGGAGTACTTCCAATAGTTAGTAAATCGGGAAGCGTCTTTTTTACAGCTCTGATTGATGATTGCCAATCTGCTGCTACCCCACTAATCGGATTTGTTTCCGAGAAATCCCACACCATCGGTAGGGCTTGACGGGCAAATGTGTTTTTTGTACCGCGTCCGCCAGTTGAGTTGAAAGTAGACAATGTAGATGAAAAGTCCGTTAACCGACTCAACATCATTCCAAGAAATGTGGACACTGCCCTAGCGTATTCGGCATCAACAAAAGTCTCACTAAGTGCAGCATGTGCTTGATGTATCACTTTTGTGATGGTAAGCAAAGTGAGGAGTTGGCGAAATGAGAACAGCTTATAGAACTGATCTAGGCCATAAATCGTACACATACCGCCTGTCAGCTTTTCGGGCAACGGTTCATCCGGTGGCGTGATCCCTGTCTCGGCGGTCAGCGCCTCAATCCGCGCGCGGATCGCCGCTTCGTCGGGCACGGGCAGCGCCTGCTCATCCGGCGACAGGTACACCTTGCCCCGCGTCCCCGGTCGCACGCACACGGTCGCCATCATCTGCGCACCCATGCGCCCTGCCTTCCCCTCCGTCTTAATGTAGCCGCTGTCCACCGTCGAACCGCAGCGCCCGCACACGCTGTTCCCCCGCTCGCTAAACGCCGCCGGGTCAAAGCCAAACTCCTGCGGGTCGCGCACCTTCTTCACGTAAAAGGCCATGCGGTTTTCGCTCGGGTGCGGCAGCATCGCCAGCGCCACGTTGTCGCCCTTCTTCTTTTTCAGCCACGTCTGCCGCACCAGCGGCACGGTCGCGCGGCAGCCGGGGTTCGGGCAGGTCACCGTGCGCGTCCACAGGTACGCCACTGGCTGCACATACCCGAAGGGCACGTCGACGCTCGTCCCATCCAGCGGGTCTTCCTCGTCCTCATCCGCGCCTTCGGGCAGCTCCAACTGTTCCGCTTGGTCAGATGGGAACATGCGCATCTGCTTCGTGCTGCCCTTCTCGCCCAGCAGCGGTGCTTGCGGGGTGAGGCTGTCAATCTCCGGGTCACGGATCAATGGGTACAAATCGCCCACTTCGGCGCGCACCCGTTCCAGCACCCATTCGCCCCACTTGCGCACGTCGTCCGCCAGCTTCGACCCATACTTCTGCGGGTACACCAGCGTCGCCAACTCAATGATGTGCGCCACCGGGTTCAAGTCCAGCGCGTAGGCTTCGCAGCCCAACCGCAGCGCCTCCAGCGGAATCGAACCGCCCCCGGCGAACATATCCAGCACCTTCGGCGGGTTCTCCGGGTACGCCTCACGGATCAGCCGCCGCGCTTCGTCGAGCACTTCCGGTCGCACTTCCCACTTGCACAGGTCAATCACAAACTTGTTGAGCGTGTACGGCGCTTTCGTCTCATAGTCGATCAACTGCGGCTGCGCGTCCGCCGGGATCAGCGCGGCGAACACCGCGGCGCGGCTGGCGACGAGCGGTCGGCGCGCCCACCACAGATGCAGCGTGCTAATGTGCCCGTGCCGGATGCTCTTTTCGCGGCTCGCCTCCGCGCTAATCGCCTTGATCGGGATGTATTCTTCAATCAATCGCTTGTCAGTGGTCATACGCTCTGTAAATCCTTCACGGGTGCAAACGGCTTGAGTTCCTTCAAGATGCGCTCACGGTCAGCATAGGACAACTGCTGGAGTTCAGCAATCTTGGTACTCGTCCAACCATCCCCATTCTCACATAGAATCGGGAAAATCTTGCGCCCCCGCCCTAGGAAGAACTCATATTCCCATCTCACCCATTCCGACTGAGCCGAGGTCGGTGTCATGAATAGAATCAGCGCGTCACAGTCTGCTGCTGCCTGTTCCAGCTCCTTTCGCCACTCACTTCCGCCGGGGATACTGTCTTTATCCCGCCACAAGTAGATGTATTCTTCGCGCATTGCCCTACAAAGATCGTCAACATATTTCTCAGAATCGGCACGCGCGTAGGAGATAAAAAACGTTGGGTACACAGAACTCCGCTCAACAGGGAATGATTTGAGTTGTTCCTGAGTTTCACATCGAAACTCGTGAGGTACGGTTGCGTTGTAGCGCGCCAAGTTTTTTTGCGAGTCGGCAATTGCCTTTTCGTCTTTGTCGCAAAACCAATCCAGCGGCGTCTCAAACGGCGCGCCGCTGCCAGAGTTGGTCCCGTCCCGCAAAAAGGTGTCCAACACAATCCCGTCTGGTGGCGTACTATGCTCAATCAGAGTTTCGATCAATCCGACGGGACGTACAGGGTAATCAACCTGAAAGTCCTTGTCATCGTCGTAAGCTCGGTATTCCCAAACACCTTCGGGGAGTTCACGTCGGTTGTGGCCGTTTTTTGCATACCGCCGAATATATTCATAGCGTCGCCCCGCGGGCGGTTTCGTCCCGGTCGGCAGAATAACTTCTTCTCTGGCGTTGCGGCGACCAAAGGTTTCATTCAACAGGTCAACAATTGCAAGGTCTCTGCCCTGTTTCGTATGCACCAGAAGGTTTCCATCTGAACGCAGCACCCGCCAGTACTGGCGCAGCACCCGCCGCATCCACGCTTCGTCATTTGCCCCATTGGTATGCGGTTCAGTCTCCGGTTCATTCCAAGGTGGATCGACATAGATTAGGTGAATCGACTCGTCCGGAATACGTTCGAGTAACTTCAGGCATTCTGCAAAGTAAAGCGCGTTGCTTTCAAGAACCGACATGAAAAACCATTACCTCACTACACCCTCGATAACACCGAGGCCGGAATCACATAGTGCTTGACAATCGGACGCACAGCAGAACTCAGTGTCGCCGCTGGATTCTTGACCGGCAGGAGCTGCGGTTGTTGCCCTGCCCCTGCGCCCCACACCACATACAACCAGTAGCTTTCGCCGTGCCGCCCCGCCTGTATCCACTCATTTGCGCTCAGCAGCACCGGCTTGTTGTAGCCGCTGCGCCCTTTCACCTCAATGCGCCGCACCTCTTGCTTGCCGTTCGCATCCAGCGGGGACACGCTGCGAATGTCAAAGCCGCTGCCGTCTTTCAACTGGCTGATGTCGGTCGGCGTCCACCCCCGCTCGCGCTCGTGGTTCATCACGTACTCCATCGCGCGCCGCTCCACCTCCGGGTCGGAGTGAAAACCGTTTTCATCGGTCTCTTCGCCCTCAACGGAGATGGGCAGGACCAGTGCGCTCCCCAAGTAGCGCACTGGTCCCGGTCGCAGCACGCGCAGATGCTTCAGGTCGTCCAGCTTCTGGGTGCGCCGCGCATCCAGTTCATCCACGCGCCGGTAGGCTTCATCGCGGGCGATCCGGTAATGCGTCTCGCCCGACTCCACCCGGTCGGCCAGTTCTAGCGCCTTCCGCTGCGAGGCGGCGATCAGCGCGTCAAATGTCTGCACCAGATAGCTCCGCCGGATTTCGATCTCGCGTTCGCGTTCCTGCCGCTTTTCCTCCAAGCGCACCCGCTGGATCGACCCGCGCACGAAGCGTTCCAGCTTCTGCCGCACCTCCGCCGGGATCGCTTCGCCATCCGCCTCAATCGGCTGTAAATCATGCAGCACGTCCGGCGGCGCAATTTCGTAGCGTCCATCTGCCGTTTCCAGCACCACATTCAGCGCCGCGTGCTGCCTCACCGTGCGGAACGTGCCCGCCGATGGTTCTTCGCCGATCAATTCACTCGTGAAGAAGTGCAGCCGGTACGGTTCGCTAGCCAGCACATCGCCGAAGGCCGCCAGCCCACCGCGCGCCGCACCAAGCAGGCTCTCCACTGTCTCGCTCACCGCCGCAAACAACGGGTGTCCCGGCGATAGCAGTTCGGCGTCGGCATGGCTCTGGGTGTGCAGAATATCGCGCTTGTTGAACGTCACCTTGCGGTATTCCGTCCCCGCTGTGCCAAAGCGTTTCACGCTGTTGAGCGTCGTCGCCCGCAGGCGAATCGGCACATGCTCGATGCGTAGGAGCCTATCAGCCCGCCGCTCCACCGTCAGGTTCACCCGTTTCGCCGCGCTCAGGAAGAATTCTTCGACATATTCCGGCATCAAGCGCCGTTCTTCGCTGCGATAATCCCGTGCGCGAATGCGCCCCAGGTCGACGTGACTGGTCGCCATCGCCACTCCGGTCGCCTGTTCCAGCTCCCGCAGTCGTTCCGGATTGATCCGTTCGATCTGCTGGAGGTAGAAGTCATCGTTCAGGCTGCGCGGGTTATAGGCCGCTTCGCGCAGCATATCTTCCAGATCAACCTCATTCACCTTCAGCATGATGTTGATCACATCAAACACGCGCTCCCCAAACACCCGGCGGATCGACTCGAGTTTGCTCAGCAGTCGTTCCAGCACCCGCCCTTCCACCGTGTTCACCGCCACAAAATTGAAGATGAACACGTCGAGCCGCTGCCCAATCCGGTGAATGCGTCCCATGCGCTGCTCCAACCGCATCGGATTCCACGGCATGTCATAGTTGATCATCAGGTGGCAGAATTGCAGGTTGATGCCCTCGCCCGCCGCATCAGTCGCCAGACACACCTGCACCGCCGGGCTGCGAAACTGTTCCTGCGCCTCTTTACGTCGCTGCGCGTTCATCCCGCCGTGGATTTCGACCACCGAAAAGCGCGGTTGCAGCTTTTCGCGCAGATAATCGAGCGTGTCTTTGTGCTCAGTGAAGATCAGCAGCTTGCCGCGGCCATCCTTCAGCTCATGGAACTCCGCGCGGTCTAGGCATTGCAGCAGCGATGCGAGTTTCCGCTCGTCGC
Source organism: Candidatus Flexifilum breve (assembly GCF_016713355.1). Classification (NCBI taxonomy): domain Bacteria; kingdom Bacillati; phylum Chloroflexota; class Anaerolineae; order Aggregatilineales; family Candidatus Flexifilaceae; genus Candidatus Flexifilum; species Candidatus Flexifilum breve. The sequence goes on along the minus strand of NZ_JADJPI010000035.1, from coordinate 20,992 downwards.
CGCGTTCTTCAACCCGTCGCGCCTGCTGCACCAGCGTCCGCAGCGCCGCGACTTCATCCTTCAGCACATCAATTCGGTCTGCCGCCGTGATGCTGATCGCCGCCGCTTCGTCAATCGCTTCGTCAGCATCATCGGTCTCTTGTTCCTCATCGTACACATCCAGCAGGTTCTGCTGCCTTAAGAACGCCTCGCGTTTGCCGGGTGCGAGCAGTTCCACCTCGCGTAGCACTTCATTGAAACGGTCAAAGCGCCGCTCCAGCGACTTGCGGATCGCGCGCACACTTGACGCGAGACGGCGTTGCAACACGGTTCGCGCGAGGGCAATCGGCGCTTTCTTCTTCCCGCTCTGCTTCGGCAGGTACGCGTTGATGTACTCCGTCACCGCGCGGTACAGGCGAAACTCCTCGTCCGACAGTTCGAACGGCACGGTGATCGCCGTGCGCTGCGTGAACAGCTTCTCGCCTTCAAACGTCCGCAGTTCTTCCTTAATGCGCCGCAGAAACCACGGACTCGGCGCGCTTCCTTGGTACGGCATCAGCGCCTGTTGGTTGAGTTCAGCAAATTCCTCCACCCGGTCCGGCCCCCTGAACTGATCAGAGTCGAGCAGCCGCAGGAAATACGCGAACTGCTCCGGGATTGCCGGAATGGGGTGTCGCCGTCAGCAGCACCAACCGATCAGCCTGTTGGCTGAGTGCTTCGGCCAGTGTGTAGCGTTTCGTTCGCTTGACATCGCTGCCAAACCACCGCGCCGAGCACTTGTGCGCCTCGTCGATGATGACGAGATCCCACTCCGCCCGCAGCAAGTCCGGCGCAACGTCGTCTTGCTTGGCGAAGTCCACCGACGCGATACACTGGGGAAAGCGCGCCCACACGTTCCCCGCCAGTTGGTCTTTCGCCACTTCCGAGCGGATGACCTCAAACGTCTCGTCGAACTTCGCCCGCATCTCGTCCTGCCATTGAATCGTCAGCGGTGCTGGGCACAGCACGAGCACCCGCTCAATAGCGTTCCGCATCTTCAGTTCTTTGATGAGCAGCCCGGCCATGATCGTCTTGCCGGCACCGGGGTCATCGGCGAGGAGAAAACGCAGTCGTGCCTGCGGCAGCATCCGCTCATATACAGCTTCGAGCTGATGCGGCAGCGGCTCAACGCCGGATAGGCTCACCGCAAAGTGAGGATCGTAGGTATAAGCGAGACGAATGCGCTCAGCTTCAATTAGCAGCGCAAAATCAGCCGCCGGGCACAAGGTCAGCTTTCTCGACCGACAGCATCTGGAGTGCGGCCTCAAGCTCGTCGAGTGCCAGCGTCACTCTCTAGCCGCCCCGCATTCGTTCGGACTCGAAGAAACGCCAATCCTTCCTCGAAATCTGCTGCTTCGACGAAGACCGGGGCTGCAAAATACGCAGGTATCGAGATTGTTTGGTGAACAACATCGGTTGTTTTCAAATGAATTTGTGCCCTGAAAAGTCACGTGGCTAACGTTATCGTCATTATTTTTGCTATTATGGCACAAATTGCGCTTTAGGGCAAAATACCCTTGATTCGACTTCGAGTCGAATCAAGCTGGAAAACGGTTTTCAAATTAGCGCAGACCTTAGGCGTCATCCTCTTCGAGTCGCGCGGCGATGCTCTCACTATATCGGTCGCGCTTGACCGCCACACGCTGCAAGTACACGCGTGTTGTCGCCTGATTTTGATGCCCCAACACCGTCTGCACTTCGGCCAAACTACCGCTCTCCTCACCGACCATCCGCGCGACCGTATGCCGTGTCTGGTGCAGATGAAAGTCGGCTATCCCTACCCGCTCCGCATATCGCTTGATCGCTTTGGCAAAGCCGTGCGACGTGACTGCCGCCCTACCCTTCGCTGCATTGTCGTGCCGCAGCCATAGCGGCTCATCCTCGTCAAGCTGTGGCGTATTTTCGCTTTCATTCCACCGCCCTGATGCTTTCAGATACTCGACCAATGCTGTCCGCGCTCCAACATCCCGCACTTCGGACGCGCTGTAGATGCCGCCTTTGTGCTTCGCAGTGATGACAATGCCATCGCGCTGCATCCGCACATCACCCCATTGCAGACGCACAATCTCCTCGCGCCGCTTACCCGTCGCAAAGAAGAAACGCAGCATGGCATAGTCGCGCTTCGCTTTAAGGTCTCCTAAATCAGCCTCGATTTTGACCACGCGCAGGAGCGCCCGCGCCTGCTCATCAGTGAGCGCCTTCGTCTTCTCCGACTGGTACGGCTTCGGCGCTTTCGGACGACTCAACGTGCACGGGTTGAGCTTGATCTGTTCCCGGAACGTCGGTTCAGCCATCAACCATTCGTAGAACGATGATAGTCGGCTAACGCGCGCATACACGCTCGCCGCCGATATACCTGCCGCCTCCAGATGCTCCTGCCATGCCTTGACATCGACGGGGGTGACGTCCTGCGGTGACTTTGGAATTAGGACAAAGAAGCCAACGGCCTTCCCGTCGTCCCGTCAAGGCGGTGATCTTATCGCGCCGCAGGTCGTTCTTGGCGGTCGCTCGTCGCATCTGTGCTGGCATCGGCCCACAGAGCAATCGCACTTTGGAGCGCCGGACTGATGGTTTGAGAGCTGGAAATAATTGCAGAATGGGGTGAACGAGAGACTTTCATGGGGTGAATCTGAGCCTTTTTAACCCGTTATCACCCCAATTTTACCACAATTTTGGTTACACTTCTATCCTAGTTGTGTAACCAAATAGTCTTGATAGCACTACCAGAAAGCGGCTTTCTGACCGGCGTGGCACATCGGGAGCGGATCCAAGCTGCGCCCGAGCTTGTGTATGTGCCTGACGGTGGCACCCGTGCAGACCAGACCCATCGGCGGGAGCCTTCCGCCTTCGCTGTAAGGCTTGGAAGTCTAGGCGTCCGCGAGAACTAATTCTAGCGCGAGTTCCAATCTGTCTCCCTTCTCCGAAATCGGAGGCGTGGGGGTCATTCACCAGAGATCAGAGACGGCATAGGTACGGAAACCACCAATCGCAAACCGATATACTTGTTCATGTCGTGCGGAGTGAAGAAGCGGCCCAACACACCGGCGTACTGAAAGCGATCGAAGGAACCGCCCCGCAGCGCTTTTGGTATAATACTCAAATACTTTAGAATTTCTGGCTCTTTTAAGTCATCTAGGCACCATTCCCAGATCGTCCCAATCCATATCGAATACGCCAAATGGCGATGCGCCCTGCGGGTAATTCCCGACGGCGGTCGTTCGATTCAGAAAATACGGACCAAAACCCTCTGCCTGCTCATCAAGGTTGGCATGCCCCACACGGTAACCGTTACCCCACGGGTATTCGCGTCCAGCGCTGCCCAGCGCCGCATACTCCCATTCCGTTGCTAAGGGCAGACGGATTTCGACATCTTTCCCGACCAAGCCTTCCGCGCGGCATTTCGCATCCAACCAGCGGCTAAATGCCACCGCCTGATACCCGACACGCTGTCACGTGGGTGATTACGATACGGGTTGTACTGCTCCGCCATCGGCTGCCGTTGATACGCATCCAGCATTCCCGCCCACCAGCGTGGATCGTCGTACTCACCGGAGTCGAGGAATGTCTGAAACTGGATGAATGTCACCGGGTATTTGGCGATCTTGAACAGGTACTTGATTTCGCGTTCCTGCTTGTCGTCACCATACAGGAACTTACCTACTGGCACGTTACACCACAGCAGATCAGGCAGTCCATCGGGACGCAAACCAACGCCGGGGCGATGATCATGCTCGTGGTTGAGCCGTCCCCATTCCGCGACGGCATAGGGTGAACGCCGTGCATTCAGCGCGGGTTCGTACAAGGGCTTCAAGGCAGCATTCGCGCACGGTGCGCCGCTTTCCGTCGCCACCCGGAAGGCGAGATCGGGCTGCACAGGACTGAGCCATTCAACCACCTTGGTCGCATCGCCCAACATCCCCGCCAGCAGCAGTGCCGTTTCCTCCCATCCGGTCGGCGTCCACCATTCATCGGACGGAAAATACTTGCTCGCCGGAACGCCGCGCCGCAAGTCTTCGCCCATTTCATAAGCGGCGAAATACTCTTGCAGCAGTTGGTGACTGAACCGGATCGCGTCGCTTTGCTCCAAAATGCTGGCACTCACCGCGAAATACAGCAGCAGCGCGGCGTCCGCTTCTGGCACAGCGTGACGGAAGGTTTCAAGCACAAAATCAGCGCCCACGCTCGTGCCGGTTTTTTCGCTCTGCATCCGGTACGCCAGCCCCGCCAGCGCCCGTTTCTGCGTTTCCTCCGCAATCCAAGCACGATCCGCTCTCACGGCAGTTTTGCCGCGTTCTGCCAGCAGCAGCGCGACGAAACGCCCGAACAGATCGCCTTTGTTGCGCAGCGGTTCACCGCTCAGGGCGAAGATTTCGATCACGATTTGCAGCAAGAACGGGTTGGTCACCACGCCGAGCATGTCGGGTAAAAAAAAAGTGTGTTGTTCTCGCAGGGACTGGCGCAGTTTGTCCAGCAATTTGCGCTCTGGTATCCAGCTTGATCTCGGTTTATCTTCCCCGACGAAGAACTCGTGGTAGGTGACTTCTTGCACCTTACCCTGATACCACGCCCATGCCCGCCGCGCATCATAGCCCGCCAGCGCCCAGAACAGCTTGTCGCGATCCTCATCTTCCAGATAGTTGCTCATGAACAACCGGATACGCTCCAAGTCGAGCGGCTGCACATCGATGCGCTGCAACGGGAGCTTGCGTTCGACGTAATCCAGCTTGCGGCACGAGACGATCACGACCACCTCGAGATGTCCCCGCAGCCACGCGTCGATCTGACTGTGGTGTGCGGGCGGCATTTCGTTCAGGCCATCGAGCAGCAGCACCACGCGGTTCGGCAGATAGTCGCGCAGCCGCAGCCCGCCGAACGCGCCTTCGAGAAACTGCGTGAAGTCTTCCCCGGTGTACGCGCCGAGGCGCACGAACAGCGGCAGCGAACGCTGAAATGGTTCGTCGACTTCTTCGGCGGCGGCGCTGGCATATTCATACGCCAAGCGTTCGAGCGTCGTGGTCTTGCCCGCGCCCGGATCGCCAATAAGCGCCACGCGGCGATAATTTCGTAGCCCCTCGCGCAGTTCATCAAGGCTTTCCGTTTTGACCGTCACCCCTTTTTCAGCATCCAGACTGTGATCGATCTGCTGATGAATGGCGTGACGCATCTCGATCATGCGTGCCGCCGTTGCTTTCAGCTTGACCTTCTGTTCCTCAATGCGGGCGGTTGCCGCCATATCTGTATACAAATCGCGCCAGTGATCGTACTTCTGCCCGATAGCTTGAAGATAAGCGATCTCATGCTCACGCCGGGTTTGCGGGTCAATTTCTTCGGCATTAAGGGTTGTTCAAACGGTGCAGCAGCAGCGAAAACCCACATCCCACTCTGCGAAACTGATGTAAGTGTGGTTGATGATGACAATCGGGCGGTGTCCGCCGGGGAACACCAGCGGGATGATGGGCTTCTTCTGCGTGAGGGCGTAGCCGATTTCCAGCCGCACAAAGCTGTCCGTGCGTTTGAGGTCGGGCGTCACCACGACGACGACATGCGTCGCTCTGTTGATCGCATCCTCGATTTCGCCTGTGAAATCGGCGGTCGGATCGATCCGCTGATCCCGCCATGCACTGATGCCATTAGCTTCGAGATCGTTGTATAAGCACAAACTTTCATCAGCGCCGTCTTTGCGGGCATAGGAGATGAAGACGTGTGGCATGTTCCCTCTAGGTTGTGGTTTGCGCTGCTGGCTGATCATCGAATGCAAGCTGCTGCAAATACTCGGGCACATTGACGCCGTACTGAGCGAGGTTTGCCTTCGCCCAGCGCTGCCCGTCGAGATACGCTTCCAGCGAGACGTCGTAGTACGCCGCCATTTGCTCCGGCGTGGCTTTGTTCACATCGATCCCGTAGCGGGTGAGCGCCCAATTGAGATCGCCGACGAGGCAGTAGCGTCCATCGTAGAGTTTCCCATCGGGCATGATGGTACGCCGCAGGTCGCTCATGACGACTAGCTGCTCCACGTCGATTTTTCGCAGTCTTGAGGTTACAGCGATACATCCTAACCCATTGGCCTTCAGCTTACTCAGGTTAGCGCCCTCGAACTGGGCATGCTGCAGGAACCACCCATACAGCGAGTCATCTTGCAAGAAGCCGTTATCTTCCAACTCATACAGCGCTTGCCATGTGATACTCGCATCCCGGTTCTCCAGTCGTTGGATCATCTGAGGCTTCAGTTCGGCGTTACCCACGCGCGTCTTGACGATCCATGATGTAGTACGTGGCCACCGCGCCGATCAATTCAGTGGCCAGATTACCGCCCAGACCGCGCAGATCCACCTGCCCCTGCTCATCTCGACTAGACAAGTAACCCGTGATTAGCGCGACCAGCACGAGAACCGCCATGATGCGATTGTCATTGTATTTCTGCATTTCTTGCGTTGGCTTACTGCATACTCTCTCAAATGGCAGTGTTGGTTTCGTGATGATGACTGTCCTGTAAGCAAAGCCTATTCAGGCAAACTCACACGTTTCTATCTTTCTCCGCTCTCTGCATTCGGGGAAGAGATATTCATTAGGGATGCAATAGGGGCGGCCACAACCAACCGCAAACCGAAATTATTGTAATCGCTGTAGGGATTGACGTCGTTGCGGGAGGAAGACGCAGCGTTGCGTTGACTGAAATTGAACGAACCGCCCCGCAGTACCTTACTCTTGCCGTTATTATAACCGTCTATTATACTCGGGTTCCCGTAGTCGTTCAAACACCATTCCCACAGGTTGCCTGCCATATCTAGCGCCCCACAGACTGCCGCTCCATGCGCATACATTCCAACTGCCGTACTACGACCCTGAATACCAGCCTCAGTCGTATTGGCACGAGGATACTTATCCCACTGCCCCCATGGATATTCACGTTCTTCCGAACCCGCCATAGCGGCCCACTGCCATTCTCCCTTTCCGTCGGCAACCGGATCACCGCATTATCGCCAACCTTCAGCACATTACCAGACGGATGGAGGAATTCTTGACCTTCACACTGCACTGTTAGCCAACGTCCAAAGGCGATACCCTGATACCATGATACCGAGTCGCGGGGCGCGTTGCTACCACCGTTCGTTGCATTTACTGGGGCTGTCCTGATATTCGTCTGATAAGCCAACCCCACCAGCGTGAATCAGCACACACTCCGCTATCGATGAATGCCTGAAACTGTACAAACATCGTCAGATACTTGGCATAAAGAACGGCTTAACCTCAAATTCACACTTATATTTTCCATTCGAACCAGCTCCCGGCAGCCACAGCCCCTCCGGAAGCCCGTTTTTCATGCCCACTCCACGACGAATATCCCCAATGTCATTTAAGCGCACTCCACTTGCATAGCGACGCTGATGAGACGTGTCGCTGACAACCGCTGATGGCGTCACATCGACCTGCCCGTCGCTTAGAGGATAAACATCAAACCCCAGTTCACGGTACAACCGGTACTGCTCTTGCTCGATGAAGTCGCGCTCGGTATCTCCCAAGTTGGGCTGCTGGCGCTCAATCATCGCGTACACGGGTTGCAGCCGTTCGGCAGGCCACCGCAGAAAATCCGGCTTGAGCTTTCGCGCCCACTCGTCAGCGGACGCGCGCACCTGCCGAAGCAGGATCAAGTCTTCCTGCGCTTCAGCAATCCAGTTCTTGAGCCATGTCCAACTGCGGAAGACGGCTTCGTGCGCCACTTCGACGGCATCATCTTGCGTTACCAGCAAACGCGCATCAGCAAAGGCGCGGATCAGCACCCAGTCGTCTCCTTCGAATTTGCTCAAGGTGGCACGCTGGCGGGTCGCTGTGCCGCGCTCATCGACGGTTACCAACTCGCGGAACACACGCTGCAACAGCCGATATTTGTCGGCGAGAGTCAGGTTCTCGAAGGCGGTCTCCGCCCGTTTGCCGATCGCTCCGTCTACGCCACCAATGGCACGATACGCCTCATTGGTCAATCGCTTCAGATCATGCGACGTCTGGTACAGCTCATCCAGCGCATACGCCATCAGCGCCAACGCCCCAGCGTCGCTGCCCGTCTCCGCCTGAATCCGTTCCGGCAGGCCATCATCCCATGTCAACCCGGCGCGCTCCGCTGGGCGCTTGATCATCTCGAATCAGCGCGCCCGCCGTGGGCACCGCCAACATGTAATTACCCTGATTGAGTAAGTTTGCCAACGCGGGATTATCAACTGCTTGGGCGGTGAAGTCGGAGCGCATGGTCACGACGCAGCGCATCCGCCGCGACGAGTGGATCACTTCCAACAGCGCCAGAAACGGCGCGCGATCCGCGTCACGCACCAGCGTGAACAGCTCCTCAAATTGATCGATGAAGAATAGAATTTCCGCCCACGGGGGTGCTTTCGCTTCCCGCAGCAGCGCTTCGCAGATTCTCACTAGAGCCGAAGGGTTCTTCGTGAGGCTGGCGATAAACCCCTCTTTTTCCTGCTCGATCAGGAACGGCGATACCGCGTGTTCGGGGAATGCCTCGCACAGCGCCGTGAACAAGGCTGCAAACGGACTTTCGCCCTGCCCCGGTGTCAGACGGACAAACCGCCAATCCTTGCTGCCCGTCTCCCCGCTGACAATGGCATTTGCTTTCAAACGCGGGATCAAGCCCGCCGCGACCAGCGAGGACTTGCCACTCCCCGACGCCGCCACAACGGCGACAAATCGGCTCTCCTCTACGCGCTTGACTAGGTCGCTGATTTCTTGCCCACGTCCAAAGAAGATCGGTGCGTCCAATTCCGTGAACGCCCGCAAACCGGGGAAAGGCGATCCTGTCCACAGCGGCGGCGAGGCGACACGCGGCAGTTCCTCGGCTGTGGCGCGAACTTTCGTCGTTGCATCGCTCAATGCCCCGACCTCAAACAGATGCCTATAGATAATGTCACGTAGTTCGAGCAGCAGTTTCACCCGTAAATCTTCGGGGCTGGTGTATTCATTCACACCACCCATGAGCGCGCCGGTCTTCGGATCATGAAACTGCTTGAAGAAACCCTGCACCGCCTGATACTGCGCCACCTGCTCTGCGTCATCAATATCGATACGAGGTTTCTTCGACCGCCGATAAACCAGGGTGATCGGCTTGCCCTGTTCCCGCTCAGCCGTCACAGCGTTCAGGTATTCCCATTCTGTGCCGGAGAGATACGGAGAGCCATCGTTTTTCTGATATTCGGGATGCGGCAGCGGCGTCCCCATCCTTCCCCAGAACAGCACCAACACAATGTCACATTCGGATGGTTGCGGCAGTCCTTCGCGAATGGCGGTCTGAGGGGTCAAGGTCGCGCGCATCGCTGTGCCGCTGCCCGGCTTGTCCCACGCCACCGCATGAATCGAGACTCCCCCTGCCCCACCCTGTCGGAACAACGGGTCGTATTCAAGGATGTCGAGGACTTGGAGCGCAACCGCGCGTTCTTCATTCACATCACCGGGAGGCGCCAGAAAGACACGGATTTGGGGAACAGTTTTCATTAGGTCTCTCTTCATTGTTTCAGTGGACGGCGTTGACTGTTACCAGCAATAACGCAAGTGTAGCAGAAAACCGTTTTCATCGGCACGCATAATGGCACAAATCTGACCCCGGTATGATTTCCGCCCTACGCTCACTTGCGCTAGACTAGATGCATATTAATCGAGCTATCGCGGGCGGGCGCTATGGACAAACATCTCTTCGACCGAATCGTACAAGCACTACTCCCGGAGATGGGGGACGCCGATGCCCGACGTTCACTCATCGATAGCGCGCTCTTCGGCTCCCCTGTCCCAGACCGCATTGACTGGGACGGCGCAGCCCGCCCGTTTACCGTGCGACTTGTGCGCCTGCTCTACGATTACGGTGACCTGACGCTGGGACAACCTGCGCTCGCCGCCCTACTTGAAGAAGTGCGCCAACAGGTGGGCACCGATCGACAGACGCACATTGACGCGCTGCTCACCGACTTGAAAGCCGGCCCACCCACACAGTCGATCACACCACCACCGCCGACCTTCGCCGCTGGCGAGCTATCGGTCTTCATTTCCTATGCGCGTCCGGATCAAGCCATCGCCGAGCAAGTCGAAGCCTACCTGACCGCAGCGGGCGTGCGCGTCTTCCGCGATACCAGCGAGATCCGCGAGGGCGCGAACTGGGACATGGCGATTGAAACCGCGCTCCGCGCGTGTCAGCGGATGGTCTTGCTGCTCTCGGCGGCCTCCATGCCCTACCGCAAAGAGGTGCACCGCGAATGGTTCTACTTTGACCAGCAGCGCAAGCCGATTTACCCGCTTTACGTGGCGGATTGCGATCTGCACAGCCGCATGGTCGCCTACAACTACATCGACGTACGCACTGACTTGCAAGCGGGACTCGACCGCCTGCTGAAAGAACTGGGTCGTCCCTATACACTGCCCGATGCCAGCACCGGCGCGGACAAAATTGCCGTGTTCCCGGATGCCGACGTCGAGACGCGCACGCTGCCCGCAGGCGTTCGCTGATCTGCTGCAAGCCATCCGCGACCCAGCCGGCAGTGCCGTCCTCTCCCTTGATCTAGCGAACGCCATCAAGGATTACCACCCCGCCGACCTGACCGAATACCGTCTCGGACGGATCGTGGAATGGTCGCTGCCACGTTACGCGCTCGACAATCGCTTCGTCAATCTGACGCTCTTGCTCGACAAAGGCGAAACCGATCCCCAACGTTGGCAAAAAGCCGCCGATTTCCGCTTCAACGACCTGCGCTACGTGTTGCACAAGGTCGACGACCCGGCCTTCGTGCTGCTCGGCGCGCCGGGCTCGGGCAAATCGACGCTGCTGCGCCGCTTGCAATTGGATCACAGCATGGATCGCCTGCGTGATCGAGCGGACGCCATCACCTTTTTCATCCAGTTGAACGGCTATCGCCCGCGTGCCGATGGCGTGCTGCTCGACCCGCGCGCGTGGCTGGAGTCCCGCTGGAACGAGCGCTACCCGCAGCTCCCACCCCTCGACAGCTATCTCAAGGCAGGACGAGCGCTGCTGCTTCTGGACGCCCTCAACGAGATGCCGCACCGCAGCACGGCTGAATATCACGAGCGTGTCGGGCTCTGGCGCGCCTTCACGCAGGAGATAGTGAAACTGGGCAACCGCGTGATCTTCTCGTGCCGCAGCCTCGACTACAGCGCCAGCCTGAGCAGCCCGGATTTACGTGTGCCGCAGGTCGAAGTGCAGCCGATGGACGCCGAACAAGTGCAAACGTTCCTCAAAGCCTACACCCCGGCGCATGAGACGCTCATCTGGCGCGAACTCGACGGTTCACCTCAGTTCAGTCTCTTCCAGACGCCCTACTTCCTCAAACTGCTGTGCGAACAGGTGGCCGCTACCCGCAGTGTCCCCAAAGGCCGCGCAGCCTTGTTCACCGGCTTTGTGCGGCAGGTGCTCTACCGCGAGATTAACGGCGAGTTGTTCCAGCCGGATACCCTTTTGACGGACAAAGACCACCAGAAGCTGTCGCTCGGCAAGTGGCGTAACCCGTTCGACCTGCCGGAACGCGGCGTGCTCATCCCTAAGCTGTGCGCGCTGGCCTTCTCCATGCAGGAGAAAGGGCTGGAAAGCGAAGGCGCGCAGGTTCGCATCGACTATGACGACGCCTGTGACCTGCTCGATCACGCGCGGGATGCGGACATCCTCAAAGCCGGCGTGGCGCTGAACGTGCTGGACGAGGATCTTACCCAGTCTGAGATCGCCTTCTTCCACCAGTTATTGCAAGAGTTCTTCGCGGCGCGCCAGCTGGCGGATACGCCAAACCCGGCCCTCGTGCAGGTCGAATGGCGCAGCGATCACGTCAAACCCGCGCTGGCTGAAACCTTAGCCGCCCTCGCCGATGGTGATCCGCTGCCGCCGCTCCCCCAAACGGGCTGGGAGGAGACCACGCTGACCGCCGCGCCCATGAACCGCGATCCGAACGCCTTCATCAGCGACCTGATCCCGCATAACCTGCCTTTAGCCGCGCGCTGTGCCGCCTCCGGCGAAGCGTCCATCGACCCGATGCTGGTGCGCGATCTCCAGATGCGCCTGATTGCGCGGATGCAGGACAGCGATGCCGACCTGCGCGCCCGCATCGCAGCAGGCGAGGCGTTGGGTATGTTGGGTGATCCGCGCTGGGAGCGCAAAACCGGACAACACGGCGACTATTTGCTGCCGCCGCTGGTGAGCATTGCGGACGGAGAATATCCAATCGGTGATGATGAGAGCAACAACGACTTTGAGAAGCCCGCGCACACCGTCGAGCTTGAGCCGTTCCAGATCGGCGCATTCCCGGTGACGAACGCGGAATACGCGCTGTTCATGGCGGCGGGCGGCTATGAGCAGGAGCAGTGGTGGGCGACCGACGAGGCGCGGGCGTGGCTGCGCGGTGAGGGCAGCACCGAGGGGCAAAAGCAATCATGGCGCGAATTTCGCCAGCGTATATTAGGGTGGTCGGAGGAAAGCATTCGTAATGCAACGAATTTTACGTCTCAGCAGAAAACTGATTATTTTACCCTTCGTCGTTGGTCAGATGAGCGTTTTGAGGAATGGCTGGATGAATCATTTCCTTCCGGCAAAATCTACCGCCAGCCAGAATACTGGGACGACACACGCTTCAATAATCCGGCGCAGCCCGTGGTCGGGGTGACGTGGTTTGAGGCACGGGCGTATTGTCGCTGGTTGAGCGTTCAAACGGGGCAGAATTACGAATTACCATCCGAAGCGCAGTTTGAGGCGGCAGCGCGGGGGAAGATCGGACGCCAGTTCCCCTACAGCGAGACCTTCGATTCGGCGCGCTGTAACACCTTCGAAAGCCACCTGCGCCGTACCTCGCCGGTCGGGATTTTCGACAACGCCACACCGGAAGGCGCGCTCGACCTGTCCGGCAATGTCTACACGTGGACGACTTCAATCTACGATCAGGCGGCCTTTCCCTATCCTTATCAGGCGAACGATGGGCGGGAGGACTTGAGCAGCACCAATGTTCGCCGGGTGCTGCGCGGCGGTTCGTGGAACTTCAATCGAGGCAACGCGCGCGCCGTGGCCCGCAACTACAACTTCCCGTACGTCCGTAGCGGCAATGACGGCTTTCGGTTGGTTGTGTCGTCCCCCATCCCGTAACGCTGCGCGCTGGTTGGGGCGGTGCGGCGTTAGCCGCAGGCGCGTAGCGCCAGATAAAAGAACGGGAGGGGACATTGCCCCTCCCCTACAACGTGAAACGGCCGTAGGGGCGACCCCACGTGGTCGCCCGTGTTCACCCGGAGGTGGAATCTGATGAGCTCTTATCCCCAACGCAAATCACCGCGTCTGCCCGGGTACGACTATGCGCGTGAAGGTGCGTACTTCGTGACCATTTGCCAGCAAAACCGCGCCTGCCTGTTCGGCGACATTGCCGACCAAGAACTCTGTCTTAACCCAGCAGGGGTTATGCTACGCAGGTGGTGGGAACGTCTGCCCGAGAAATTTCCGGATGCTGAAATTGATCATTTTGTTGTCATGCCCAACCATTTTCATGGCATCGTTCTGCTCAAGGGTGACCAGACGCGGCTCTCAGATGCCGTAGGTTGGTTCAAGGCAATGACCACCAATGCTTACATTCAGAATGTCAAGGAACAGGACTGGACACCATTCGAGAAACGCTTGTGGCAGCGCAGCTATTACGATCACATCATTCGGGATGAACAAGGACTAGAGATGATTCGCAGGTACGTGCTAACCAATCCTGCGCGCTGGAACGAGGATACCTTCTATGCAAGATAATGCGGGCGACCACGTGGGGTCGCCCCTACGGCCGTTTCACGTTGTAGGGGAGGGGCAATGTCCCCTCCCGTTCTTTTATCCGGCGCTACGCGCCGCCCAGCGCGCAGCGTTACGGGATGGGGGACGAACAAACCACCCGAAACCCGACATAGCTGCTACGCTCGAGCGGACGGACGTAGTTGCGGACCACAGCGCGCGCGCTGCTCTGATTGCCGCCCCACGAACCGCCCCGCAGCACCCGCCGTTCGCTGCCTTCTAAACTTATCCGTTCCGGATTGAGATACTCGTTCAAACACCACTCGAGCACATTCCCACTTAAATCATGAATGCCCTCGACCGATCCGCCATTCGGGAATATGCCGACCGCGTTTGTTTGCCTAATGCCTGTGTCCCCTGTATTCGCTTTCGCCGGATCGTACTCTCCACTATAGGGGTACAAGCGCCCATCCGTCCAGCGCGCCGCCCGCTCCCACTGCTGCTCGGTCGGCAGCGTCACCTCATATTCCAGTTCCGCGCTCAACCAACGGGTGAAGGCCACCGCATCGTACCAGCTCACGCGCTCCCGCGGGTGATTGCCATACTTAAACGCCTGATCGCCCGGCTGCGCCTTATGCTCATCATCCGCCGCCAAACCCTCCCACCATTCCGGGTTGGAAAAGCCGTCTGCTGCCACCAGAAATGCACCAAACTGCTCATACGTCACCAAGTACCGCGTCATGGAGAAGCGAGCTAATTTCAGTCGTTGCGGCGGATTATCCCTCTTATCTTGGTGACCATACATGAACTCGCCCGCCGGAATTTCAACCCAATCTAGATCGGGTAAACCGTCAGCGCGCAAGCCCACACCTTTCCGGTTGTCCACCATGCGTCCGCCAATCTGGAACGAGCCGAGCGCCCGTCCGACTGCTGCGCGTGACTCCGGCTGCGCTTCGCGCTGCACATCCGTCAGTCGTGGCAGCCACTGGTCGCGCAGTCGAGTTTTCGTGGCATCTGGTGTGTACGCACCGCTCCGACCGATGCACTGCGCGGCCACTTCCGAATTGGCGTCGGCAATCCAGTTTAGGATAGGCGTACAGTCATCGCTATACAGCCCCGCCAGCAGAATCGCCGCCTCTTCCCAGTTCGTCCGCTCCCACCACCGCTCCGGTTGCCAGATATCCGCTGCCTTAAGCCGACCGGTGCGGATTTCGCCATCCATATAGCGCGCGGCGAAATACTCTTGCAGCAGCTGGTGACTAAACCGAACTTCATCGCCAATGGCCAACAGGCTGGTGCTAACCGCGAGATACAACCGGCGGTCGTTCAAAATGTCGCGTACCGCCGCCACATTCAGCGCCGTCCCTGCCGCAGTGCCATCTTCGGCTGTGCTCGCCCGCCGGATCTGCATCTCATAAGCGATGCGCTGCAACCCTGAGAGCAGCGCCTGCCCCTCAGGTGTCACCACACCACTCTCCTTGTTCACCAGCCGTTCCCGCCCAAATAGAACTTTTACGAATTGATCGAATAACTGACCACGATTGCTCGGGAGTTCGCCCTTCGACTGAATGTACACATCGAGCAGCATACGCAGCATAAACGGGTTCCGCGCCAGCGTGAAAATGCTCGCTGGGTCGTCGCGCAGGCTGTGCCACCGATCCCAACCCGTCCACCAGCCGTTGCTGAATTCCTCTTTCCATTCCTTGCCCGCAGGCATCATTTCATCCATCCAGAAAACCGTTTCCCAGTCGCGCAGTTGGTCGGCAAACAACATTCTAAACCGTGCCTCAAAGCGCTGCGCCTCCGCCCCGACCAGTTTCCAGAAGAAGGCATCGTTCGTATCCACCGCGTGCAAGGCTCGGCGCGCAAAGTCCCTGATGCGCAGCGGATCAAGCGGACGGATCAGCACTTGGTTCAAGTGCAGGCTGATCGGGTAATCGGCCTGGCGGCAGGCCACCCACCGCCATCACCTCGGGGTGCGCCTTAATGTAAGCTTCAACCTGCGGGTATTTCGTTGCGCGCTGGTCAGCCGGAAACTCGTTCAGACCGTCGAGCAGCAGTATCGCTCGCCCCGCTGCAAACAGATCATCGAGATATCCGCCGAGCTCGCCCAGCGCCCCGCGCAAGAACGCTTCAAACGGCATGTCCGGTTTATCCCAGTTGCCCAGCTTCACCAGCAGCGGGAGCGGCGCGGCGACATCGGTCATAGCGGCGGTGTACAGCGGCTTGGCGATGGCCCGCAGCGTATGGGTCTTGCCCGCGCCGGGTTCACCCAGCACCACCACGCGCCGCAGCTCGGTGATCTTGCTTACCGCATCGGTGAACTTCTCCGGTGGCGCGTCGATTTCATTCCCAGCCCGCTCGTTCGGGCGGATCACGGCGAATTCCTGTTTCATCGCCAACGCGTCCCATGTGTCGCGCACTTCACGGCGCACCTGAGCTTCGCCGGCGAGCGAAGCATATTCAGCCAGTTCAAAGCGTTCGAGCCGGAAATCCTCGAAGCGCAGCCGATCCAGATACGCCAGTTCGTGTTCCCGCTGGGTCAGCGATCGCGACGGCGCAGTCCCACTCGGCGGCGTGGGCAGCGCGGCGATCAATGCGGCGACGGCCTGCGGGTGCGCCAGCTTGTCGAAGCGGATGCCCTGAAAGCGGTGCAACCCGAAAAAGCGGTCGTCGTCGGTCACATCTTCCAGCAGCACCGGGATGATCAGCTTGCGCCGCGTCCGTGCCCACTGAATCTCATCCCACACATAGTCGCTCTCCAACGCTTTGCGCGTACACACCACCACCAGCGCATACGACAGGTTGATCCCATCGCAGATCGCCCGCTGCCAGTCCGCCCCACCCTTGATCTTCGATGTGTCGATCCAGCAGCGATGCCCTGCCCCACCTAAGTCGCCGATCAACTGATTGGCGAACTCCTCATTCGCATGTGAGTAGCTGATGAACACGCTGGCGCTGCGCTCGTCAACGGGCGTGTCGATTGTTTGCGCCGGTGAGCTCACCGGTGAGGTACTGCCGGTTCGATGCTCGGCGCGGCGCATTGGTCGTTGAGGATCGGCAGCCAGTGATCAATCTCGGCGTACTTTTCCGCGCCGCAGCGTCCGCGCACCGTCTGAAGCAGTGCCGCCAATGAATGTTCCGCCGGGATAGAGTCATCAGCTTCCGCCAGACAGCCGATCTTCTTGAGCAAATCGGCAATGCAGCGCGACGCGAAAACCTCGGGGCTGCCCTCAAAGTTGATTTGATCCAGTGGACGTGGATCGCGCAGGAAGTAGGTGTCGATGAACAAGGCTTCCCGCTCATCCTTGTCGCGCAGATACGGGAGCAGCAGCGGCTTGATGCGGGTGATGAGGTCGGGCGGTAACGGGTTCGGCATAAAGATCGCTCTCGACTGTCAGACAGAATGAAGGTCGGAAACTTTGAAAACGGTTTTCTGATTGTCCCGCGCTAGCGCAGGATCTGCGTCAGTTCATCAACGCGCGCGGTATACACCGCCGGATCGGTGAAATCAATGTATTGCAGTGGGACCAGCTGCATTGGCATGGTATTCAGCTTCAGGGTTTGCACCAGCACCGGAATAAGTATCTTCTTGGGTGAGTACGACGAAGCAATTTGTAGTTCGGCGCGCACCATGTTGGATTCCACCGAGTTCGGCGTCAGCAGACTCACAAAATGCGTGATTTCGTCGAGTTTCGCCCGCAGCTTGCGTTCCCAATCCTCTGCCGGCTTGATACCATCCTGCTGATGACGATCCCACCACAGCTTCACTCCGCGCGCCTCTAAATCAGCCGGCCACCGCTGAACAAAGGGACGATCCTTGGAGCTGTAGGACAGGAAGGCATAGGCGGTCGAGGGCGTCGGTGAAGGACGGCAATCGTGGGCGCAGCGGGAGGTGGGGCTGGCGGTGGAGTCACGAGGCTGTCGAGGAAAGCCAGCACGTCGGCTTGTCCTTCGAGCTCTCCTTCAAGCCGGTGATCAAGCGATTGAGCGCGGGTTCTTGCCCCACTCATCATCCAGCGTGCCGTAATCCATCAGGCGCGTCACGAGTTGAATGCTGAAGACTTTAGCTTGGGTGTTAAAGTAGAGATCCCGGATAAAGCGTTGTAAGCCATACGTGCGCAGGAAGGTATCCCGCCCCTGAATATCCCGAAACTCGACCCGGTCACGCATGTACGAGATGAGGCGGCGGAACTGATCAGGCGAGAGGCGCGGGGACATCCTACCCTCCAAGATGGCTGCTAACTGACAGAAGCGATATCGCTCTATATTAGCGCGATTCGCTTCCTACGCAGACGAACCACCTTGGCATTGAAAACGGTTTTCAAAAACTTTTAGTACGAGTCTGCCTCCAGACATTCGCGGCACTGAACTGACTCGCGGATATGCAACGGATTTTATTTCTTCGCCTGCAGCCCACGAATCTGCGCCAGCAACCCAATCGCCTCGTTGCTCAGCTGATACGCCCGCTCCTGCCGCTCAACCGGCACCCGACCTTGCTCGTCAAGTAAATCAGAAGCGGCCTTTAAGAGGTTCTCAGCCTGCGCGCGCAGCCGGCTTGCCTGTCGTCCGGTCGTATTCGAATAATTGGCGGTGAACTGCATCATGTCGGCATCCCAGTAACTCAATGAGCACAGCCTCAACCTATCCCACCCTGCTGAACAGCGCGCATACCAGCCGGATTGGGTCACTTTGAAAACGGTTTTCAAAATCTGGTGGGGGCGAGGAATCGGGGCGCCTCCCCATTCCCCATACACACTCTGGCCCCCAGTACCACACTGAGAAGACAATCAGACTACAGGCTACGCAGAACGGCATACACACTCGACGCACACTTCATACCCATACTGAGGAGAGCGTCCGAGGAATGATTGGTATGCATACAAGCCGCATTTACGGGGACGCACACGCACACTTGCTTACCCGTTTGCCCGGTTCACAGCATGTGTGCAGCGGGAGAAGGCCGGAGAAGGGCTAATCATGTCCCCCTCCCCTGCCCTCCAGACTCGCACTTGTGTATCGGAACGACGCATAGCGGCCATGGAGCACGACTTATCGTTGCCCTGATGAGGAAATACGCCAGCCATGGACGGCGCTTCGGCGCTTAAAACGCACAGATCTGCATACTTTGGACCTCCAGCAGGTAGTGTGAATCCGGTGTGCGCGCCGCTTGCGGCTCTCGGATCTGCGTATAGGTCGGAAAACAAAACGCGGATGCAGGCTGGGAACCCGCACCCGCGCTTGTGCCAGCACTCCGGCCGAGGAGCGCTGACGCCAACCAGATCACGCTAGGAGCATAGAAATGTGGAGGCATCTCTGGCGTTCAGGATAGCACGCGGCGCGGGGATGAGGGCGGCTTCGGCGCGAAAGACTCATCCCCGTGATTTAGTGCAGATTTTGGAGACTGATAGAGACCCAACAGAGAGTATCCAATTTCTGCACTAATTCGCCGGCATGAAAACGGTTTTCACCGCCGCTGTCCCTCCAGTACGGTCAGTACCACCCACCCTACCCGGTTGGTGCGATACCACTTGCCGCTGGTGGCTCCCCACGTATCGAGGAGGCCGGCGAGCGCGCAGGCGTGCACGAGGTTGATGACGAACTGGCGGTTGAAAGGCTTCACCTCCGGCTGCTCCAGCAGCGCCGATCTGCAGGGCTTCGGTCGGGAAGTGGCGGAGAATCAGAACGCGTAAGCGGTTCAGGTTCGAGGAGTCAGTCATCGCCGCAGCTCCCCGTTTTGAAAACGGTTTTCAAGCTCATGGCTGTTCTCCGAGGATGACTGGAGTGCGGCCTAGACGCTCGACGAGCTTGCTGATCGGCTCAATGGCCAGCGCGGTGGCAATGCTGCTGCATCCCGCCCACGCAGTAGCAGACCATCGTCACGCTCTCCATTGAAGCGATCTCGATAAACGGCGCGGGGTTCTCCCAGTAGCGTTGCCGCAGGAGGTTGAGGTATTTGACGGCGTACTGGGTCGGCGTGATAAGCGGGTTCGACTGCCATTTGAGGAGTCGCTCAAACGCTTCCCGGTACTCCTTTGAGTCCTTGCGGTTCGCCCAAACCAGTTGCTGCACCTCGGCGGCGTAGAACCAGTGCTTGATGCCGCCCACCATGTCCCAGGTGGGGCAAGACACGCCCCCACATAACCCGGATTGGTTTCAGCGCACTTCACGGTGATGTCGAGACGGTCAGCGCCGGTGTAGAAGTAGTTCGCCGTGCGGATCACGGTTGAAAACGGTTTTCCGTGAGGGTTAGGCGCAGAGGAGCACATGACGTTCCTCCCCGGCGGTCAGCTGCTTCATGGCCGCGGCCTTCTCCAAACGGCGGGCTTTGACCTTCTCGCGGATGCGCGCCAACACCTGATAGGCCATGATGCGCTCGCGCTCCTCCTGCACCACGCCATCCAGCGCGGCATCGGCTAGCGCCCGCTTGTTCGAGATGATGTCCCACATGTAGTCGTCCACCGTCCCGTGGGCAAGATGGTAGTAGCAGGCAGGCGCTGCCTGCGTGAAGCGATGCGTCCGGCCTTCCGCCTGATCCACGTCGCCCGGTCGCCACGGCAGCTCGATAATCGCCATGTTCGCGCCCGCCGTGAGCGTAATGCCCCACGCCGCCCGCCAGCAGCCCGAGGCAGATCAGCTTGGCGTCGGGGTTGGTCTGAAACCGGTCGATGGTTTCTTGCCGCTGCTTCGCGGATACTTCCCCCACGATGAGGAGTCGGGGGTCAAACCCGCACGCTGAGGGGAATTGCTGTTCGAGGCCGTACCTGCGCCGCCCTACCCTGCTCGCTCCAGATACCCGCGCACGAGGGCTTGCAACTCCGGCGAGAACGGCTGGTCAGGCAGATTGCGCCATACATACGCCGCGCCGAAGAGTGTGACCGCGGCGCAGTCATAGACCAGCGCCGCCGTCTTCAAGTGGGTGTGGGAAGCTGAGTTGAATGATCGACCGTCTTTCTCAATCCGTGCCAGCCATTTCCCGTGCTGATACGTCACCCCTTGAAACCGGTCGTGCTGTTCTTGAACAACCGCCGGTTCAGCGAGGTTCTGCTGCTGGGTGATCAATCGGAGGTTAGCGCGGGTGTTGTTGAGCTTTGTCGTGGTCGATGTGATCGACGACCAGACCCGGCGGCGGCTGCATGATCTCGCGGTGCAGCGCGACCAGGATTTCCTTGCCGTCCACGCTGTAGCTGCGGATCGCATAGCCTTTCGAGTTGAGCCGCCAGCGGTAGTCGA